>NZ_JAUZVZ010000009.1 GCF_030717845.1 Alkalimonas collagenimarina | reverse complement strand
TTCCTTCTTTAACTTAGCCAGCTCCTGGCGCAACCGTTTAAGCTCTGACTTTTCTTTCTCACTAATGGGCTTATCCGCCGGCTCTTTCGCCATGCTGATCCTTCTCGTAGGATGGGCAACAAATCTACCCTCCCGGTACTCTTGCCGCCAGCGATAAACCATTATCGGATGTAACCCTAAAGCATCCGCTATCTGTATTGTAGTAACACTAAGCTTTTCAGTTAAATCGATAACCTTTAATTTAAACTCAACGCTGTATTCCACAACCCGCTGGTCACAAAGTATTCTTGCCATTTTTTGCCTACCTCATCGTAATGATAGGCGTCTACTTTATTGGGGGAAGTATCGATTGACGTCGCAGCCAGCGCTTTTTGCTGGCGATAAAATTTTTTTGTTATGTGCAATTTAATACAAACACGTTGTTTTTTATAGCTTGACCATTAAACTCGAAGTCAAGTCTGCCAATATGTTGAAAGCCTAGCTGTTTATAAAATAGGTTTGATTTGTTCTCTACCCATGTGTAAAGCCAAATATTACTGCCGTATCTTTTTTGAAGCTCGGCAATTAGACTCCGACCAATTCCCTGTCCTTGGAACTTAGCATGGACATATAACTTTTCTACTTCATACGCTGTTAAATTGCCGTCATAACGTGAACTCAAATTCACCACAGCAAAACCTTGCAAAACTCCATCAATCTCGCAAACCAGCAACCTATGGTCTGGACAACGCAGCAGCGCTTCAAAATGTGACACGGTAAAGGTTGTTAGAGCATATCGAGAATATTCTGAACGGATACCTTCAACCGCGTAAGTCTCAAGCCATACTTGAATAGACAAGGCTGCTAGATTAAAGCAGTCGTCAACTTTTGCCTCTCTAATCATGGGGCTCCATCAGCACATAACGTCGCAATCACGCGCTCGTCGCGTGCATTGCTTTGATAATCATTGAGCCTTCTCCCCCCAGCCCAGCCAGATTGGCTAAGCTGGAAGGCGACCAAACCAAAAAGGAGAAGACCCAATGAAATTTTATACTACACAACATCCGTACTATTGTGGAATTGATTTGCATGCCCGCTCTTTGTACGTCTGCATTCTGAATGCTGCCGGTGACACCATCATACACCGTGAAATCAAAGCATTACCAGAACCTTTGCTCGATTTATTAGCACCTTACATCGGCAATATTGTTGTTGGTGTTGAATGCATGCACTGCTGGTACTGGGTCAGCGATTTTTGCGCTGAACACGGTATTGATTTTATTCTCGGCCATGCGCTGTATATGAAGGCTATTCATGGCGGCAAAGCCAAAAACGATCGCATTGATTCCTATAAAATCGCGCACCTGATCCGTGGTGGCAATTTTCCCATGGCCTATGTTTATCCACCTGCAATGCGCGCTGCCCGTGATTTACTGCGCCGTCGAACCCGTATTGTTCGCCATGGTGCGGATCTAAAAGCACACGTCAAAAACACTGTAAGCCAATACAACTTACCCCCCAATAATCTGGATCTGAAATACCCTTGCGCCCGCGAAGCGATGCGGGATTGTTTTGATGATCAGTTCGTGCAGCGCAATGTCGATCTGGATTTAAACATCATCGCGTTTTACCGCCATGAACTCAGTGCCATCGAATGGTTTATTGAAAAGCATGCCAAGCATCATAACGGTAGCGATTACCACATATTGACCAGCTTCCCCGGTATTGGCCGAATTCTGGCACTGACGATCCTCTATGAAGTCGGCGACATTGCTCGTTTTAATACGGTGCAGGACTTTGCTTCATACAGCCGCTTGATTAAATGCAAAGCCGAGTCAGCCGGTAAAACTTACGGTACTCAGGGCAATAAAATTGGCAATGCCCATTTGAAGTGGGCCTTCGGTGAAATTGCCGTGCTCTACCTGCGCGGTAACGACAAAGCAAAAGCTTACTTACTCAAACTACAAAAGCGCATGAGCAAAGCCAAGGCACTCTCTGCCTTGGCGCATAAAATTGGGCGCTGTGTCTATTACATGCTGAAGAATCAGAAGGTGTTCGATGAAAAACGTTTCTTAGCCAGTTAAGCCGCGGGACAAGGTGAGCTGAACGTCTAACTGGAACACCATGGCTGATGCTCAAATGAAGGCTGGGTAGCCCGTAGCAATAGCTGAACACCCGTCTTCTGGCACACTGCCGTAGCCAGAGCGCTTTGATTAGACACCTTGTCGCCGCGCATTACCCATCAGCAAGATGGTTTGCACCTGTGCTGAGCCTGAAACTAACTGGCTTTAAGCCCGACGCCTTGAATAGTGCCAGCAACAGGTTAACCGATGAATGTCTGGTGCCCCTGCTGTCAGCAAGGATGCTGAAATCAGCAGGCGCTCATTGAGCATGAGATAAGAGAGCCCCGATATGTGTTTGTTGCAGGCTATCGCCTGGCAACCATGATGACAGATGAAGCAGTCTATCTTGCTGATGGAAAAACAGACTGGCCGCTAACGCGGCCAGAAGAGCGGTTTTACCTATTGACTCCGAGAAGGCTCATATGTGTTAAATTCATTATTCCAGAAGACCATCACTTACTGCCGATTCGATTTTTCCCCTCATGATCTCCCACAACCTGTCGCTGCCCTTCCCTATCCTGCTATTCACGGCTAGTATCTTTTCCAAAGGAATATCGTGTTCACGCCAACTATGCCCACCGCCATGAAGGTTGTGTAGCAAAGGAGGAAGCCGATCGATAGCTCTAGCGTAAACGGCATCAGCTGTCATTCCTTCTTCAAATTCGTCCCAGAGGCTCTTGTATTGCTCCGCCTGCCTCTCAGGAAGCATACTGAAAAGCCGTTTGACTCCGGCTTCTTCCTTCTCCTTTACGCCAGCCGAGTTACTAGCATAAACAATGGTATCTCCAGCGTCGATTTCCCCCAGATCGTGAATCAAAAGCATTTTAATCACGCGATCAATATCAATTGGATCGTTCGCGTGATCTTTTAGCATTAACGCGGCAAGACAAACATGCCAGCTGTGTTCTCCTGAGTTTTCGTATCGGTCAAGCCCAACCGGACGGGTTTTACGAAGCACCGACTTCAGTTTTTCAGCTTCAACGAGAAATCCCAATATTTTTTCAATACTTTCCAAGGCTTGCTCCTGTCTACCATTTAACATTATATTCATGCGCCAGCTCGAAAACTCATTTCCACATATTCGAAACATGACTTGGTAAATTATTGTTTAGCCTTGCTTTGTGAAAACAAGTTCCGACTGTGGTGCCTACAAAACGAGCTGGCTTGTTTTGTCGGGATGTGATTCTTATTTTGTCGATTTTTACCTAACTAAGCCACTAAACTAAAAGACTTTTTAATAGATAGCAAGTTGCAATGTGTGCAAAATAAGCGGCTTTTTTACCCAGATGTAAGAGAAATTAAGATTTGGCACCCGGTGCATGGCGGGTTATGTTTCGTTATCTGGTAACGCGAGCCGCCTTTCACTTCGCCAGACTCGAATGAGCACAACCTCTTGAGCCTGCCTGAGGTAGACAACCCGAAATGGCGCATGTATCAATTCACGCATAAGATCCAGGTTGAATTCAGGAACAACCCGGCCAGCATCAGGGGGGAGTTGAAGCATTTGACTGTGCTCTAGAATAGCAGTCACGAAATCATCACCGATATGTGGCACATCCTGCTCTTTGTAATACCTCTGAATAGCCTGTAAATCTTCAAGAGCGGACTGTGCGATGCGTAATTGCATTTACTTGATGCCCAAGGCTTTCTTGGCATCTTCCAACGATACAGTGTTGCCCTCGCGAACATCCATAAGCCCGTGCGCTACCGCCTTTACAAACCGCAACTCCTCTGCGGTTCTCTCATAATCCTCCAGCCCCTGCACAACGGCTATGCCGCGTCCACGACTAGTAATCAGGATTGGGCGATGCGTGTCCTGCGCACGGCCAACCACCTTGCCAGGATTGATTTTAAGGTCTGACAGAGGAATAACATCTTCGGAAGACTTGACGTACATAGCGATGACCTAGCCAATAATTTAGCACCATCAATAGCACCAGTTAACAAGTACAGTCAAGAGCTCTAACCGTGATAAATCCAGACCGCTTAGTGACTCTGTTAATGTACCTAACCATGCGACAAAGGCTGGCTTTAGCCTAACGTGGGGGCCAGACTGATACAGGAATCCCGCTCAATTACTTTCGGTTCAAACACCAACTGCACATCCAGTTTGTCTTGCTGATAAATGTGTTTGAGCACCCAGCGGGCGGCCATTTGCCCCATAGCAGCGATTGGGTAATCGATGGTGCTGAGTTTCGGGTAGGTGTAGTGACTGAGCATAACGTTATCGTAGCCGACGATCGACAAGTCCCCGGGGATATCTAAACCGCACTCGCGGGCTTCGGTCATCGCACCTGAGGCCATCTCGTCATTGCCGCAGATCAAGCCGGTAAAGTGCAGCCCTTGTTGCAGAAACTGGGCGACGCCATCGCTGCCCCCACTTTCATGGAAATCGCCTTCAAAAAACAATCGCTCATCCGGCTGAAGGCCGTACTCTTGCAAAGCGAGCTGGTGGCCGCGATACCGCTCTTTGGCATCGGTTTTCCATAAAGGGCCTGAGATATAGGCCAACTGGCGATGGCCTTTCTCCAACAACAAACGACTCGCCAGATATCCACCGAGCTTGTTGTTCAAACTGATGCATTGCGATTGAATGGCCGGGATTTGCCGGTTGATCAACACGATGGGTGTGTCACTTTGACTTAACTTGATCAAGTAGTCGTCGCTGACCGCTTCGACATGCAGAATTAACGCATCACAGCTTCGATTGATTAAAAACTCGATACCATCTTGTTCGGTACTCTCTTCACTGTGACCGGCCGCAATAATAACATGCTTACCAGCGGCTCTGAATTCAGCCTCAATGCTGCTGATCATGGCACCATAAAAAGGGCCGTACAATTCAGACACCAAAATACCGATGCTGTTGGAACGATTCGATGCCAATGACTGTGCGATGGAATTAGGGCGATAACCAAGTTCTTCCATCGCGGCCAAAACCTTTAATCGGGTGGCTTCACGCACCGGTGTGTTGTTGTTCATCACCCGCGACACGGTGGCTAACGAGACACCCGCTAATTTAGATACTTCATAAATGGTTGCCATGGCTAAGTGCGTTTATTCCTTTTAATCAATCCAAGCGGCTTGTTAAAATCAAGTAGATTGTATCGTCAGGCAGCTAATGATACCAGATTAGCATGTGTCATCGCTTAGCGACCAGTCGCCTCTGCACGCTCCGCCAGTTCATTGGCAATCGACTGCACCCGGCTTTGTGTCAGGATATAACGGCTCATCACTATCGCCACCAACACGGAACCTATTGCCGGGTACAGTGTGAAAGACAACAAAATACCCTGCTTCGCCTCAGCCGTTTGCTCAACAGCAGGTTGATACTGATAAAAAGCCAGCAGCCAACCAGCTAAAGCACCGCCCAACGCAAGCCCCAGCTTAATAAAGAAAATAATCGATGAATACACCAAACCGGTAATGCGCACACCGGTTTTCCAGTGTCCATAATCAACGGTATCAGCCATTTTTGCCCACAGCATCGGCGTTGCCATTTGCAAGAAAAAGCCCCAGAAAAAATACAACACACAGGCCAGCAACCATTGCTCAGGGCCAATAAAGAAGCTGACTGCGCAGATAGCCGCGGCGATGCACTGTAGCGCAATGTAAGCATGAACCTTATCCAATCGATTGCTGACAAACTGAGCGCAGGCGCAACCGAGAATGTTGCCAATCATACCGATAGTGACAAACCAGGTAATAAGGTCCTCTTGCATCAGGTAGTACTTCACGTAATAAATTGCCAAGGTAGTTCGCAATACCATGCCTGTCAGCAGGAACAAAGCCGCCAGACAAAGAATACGCCATGGCTCATTAAGCCAGAGCTGTCGGAGGCTACTACCAAAGCTTATACGCTGATCAACCGGCGTACTGATGCGCTCTTTGGTTCCTAAGAAACACAGAAAAAACAGCACCATGCCCAGCACACTCATGGCTGCAATGGTCAACTGATAGCCCTTGGCTTGATCGCCCTGACCAAAAAAACTGACCAATGGAATGGTCAAAGCGGTTACCAGCAAGCCGCCTAACATGCCAAATACAAAGCGATAGGATTGCACCGACACCCGCTCGGCCGGGTTGGCCGTTAGCACCCCGCCTAAAGCTGAGTACGGGATATTAATAGCGGTGTAAGCCAGCATCAAAAAGGTATAGCTGATAAAGGCATAAATCACTTTGCCTTGCTCTGATAAATCCGGGGTAGTGAAAGCCAACACGCTGAAAAAAGCAAAAGGAATGGCGAGCCACAACAGATAGGGTCGGTACTGACCATAACGAGTTTGTGTTTTATCGGCCAGCACACCCATCAGCGGATCAGTCACTGCATCGATGATACGTACCACTAAAAACATGGTGCCGACCACGGCCGGTGAAATGCCAAAAATATCAGTATAAAAAAAAGTGAGGAACAGCATCACCGTCTGGAACACGATGTTACTGGCGGTATCTCCCAAACCATAGGCTATTTTTTCTTTTTTGCTCAACCTGCCTGAAGTTGACATCGTGTTCGCTGGCATCGCTACCTCAGCTGCTCGGGTTTAATGCATGGGCTTTTTTCTGCGCAAACAAGTGCTGCAGAGCCAAACCACTGGTTTTCAAGGTACGTTGCTGCGTCTGATAATCGACATAGACAATACCAAATCGTTTTAGATAGCCTTCTGCCCACTCAAAGTTATCCATCAGGCTCCAGGCAAAGTAGCCACCGATCTGCACACCTTGCTCAATCGCAGCGTGAACCGCCAATAGATGCTGTTCAAAGTAAGCCACTCGACGGGGATCGTCCACCTGTCCGTGCAGACACTCATCCGGCATCGCTGCGCCATTCTCAGTAATATACACCGGAGGTAAGCGATACCGCTGATGCAGACTCAGCAGTATTTCCGTTAAGCCTTGGGGATAAATTTCCCAGCCCATCTCAGTCAGTGGCGGTACGGTTGGTTTGACATCCCGAAACCAGCCCTGCGGCGTCGCGGCAAACACCGTACGGGTGTAATAGTTAATGCCCAGATAATCCAGCGGCTGAGCAATGAGCGCCATGTCTCCTTCTTCAATCACCGGTCGTTCAGCGTCAGGCAGCTGCTGCAATAAATCGGGGTAACGTCCGTCCAGTAAAGGTTGAATATACCATTGATTATGATAGCAATCTGCCATTTGCGCAGCCTTTTTATCGGCTTCCGTATCGGAGGCTGCATAGCAAGGGCTGACGTTTACGACGATACCATTTAAAGCCGTTGGGCAGTTTTGTTGCAGCACCTGCATGGCAGCGCCATGCGCCAGTAATAAATGGTGAGCCACCTGACGGCCCGCTTGTCTGTCTTGCACACCGGGCGCATGAATACCCGCTTCATAGCCAAGATAGGCACTGCAAAAGGGTTCGTTTAACGTGGCATAGGAGTACACCCGATCCCCAAACGCCTTACTGACTTTATCGGCATAATCACGAAACTTATCGACTATGCTTCGGTTTAACCAGCCACCTTGTTGTTGTAGGTAGCATGGCAGGTCCCAGTGATACAGTGTGACAAACGCTTTGATGCCTTTCGCATTTAGCGCATCCAATAAGCCACCATAAAAGTCCATTCCTGCCTGATTGACACTGCCATCTGCATTGATCACCCGCCCCCAAGCCACTGAAAATCGATAAGCATCAACATTCAGGCTGGCTATCAATTCAATATCGTCTTGCCAACGATTCATGTGGTCACATGCCACCAGCCCATTGGAGCCATCCTTAATGCGGCCCGGCTGTTCACAAAACTCATCCCAAATACAAGGTAAACGACTTTCAGCGCCCCCTTCGATTTGAAAAGCAGCGGTGGCGACACCAAAAATAAATTCATTATCAAGCAGTTGTGACGTCTTTGGTACGTTAATTTTCATAGTTATTCAGTCTTTGTTGTCTGCTGAAACGGCTAAAATTTGAATAAAAGCATTGCCATCAGTCTGAGTTATGCTATAAATGAAAGCGCTTACATTTATACTAGTATGCAGCGAGTAAGGCGTCAAATAGTTTCATCAATGAGTCATAAGCTCGCGGCCACTAACTACAATAACGATACAGGGGGGATCCTATGGCGACAGCACCTATTGCACCAGTCCAAGACGTGGCTCAGCCAGCAAAGCCGGGAAATTACCGGTTTGCGCTGACATCACTTACATCATTATTCTTCATTTGGGGCTTTATTACCTGCCTGAATGACATTCTAATCCCCTACCTGCAGATGCTGTTTGAGCTCAGCTACACCCAAGCCATGCTGATCCAGTTTTGCTTTTTTGGCGCTTACTTTGTGGTCTCTATCCCTGCAGGGATGCTGGTCAGCCGTATTGGTTATCAATCGGGTATCGTCACGGGGCTACTGATTGCTGGTGCTGGCTGTTTGCTGTTTTACCCGGCGGCTGCCATGCATGTGTACGGTATGTTCTTATTTGCGCTATTTGTGTTGGCCTCTGGCATTACGATTTTACAAGTTGCCGCTAACCCCTATGTTAGTGTGCTTGGCAAACCTGAAACGGCATCATCCCGCCTGACCATGACGCAAGCGTTTAACTCTTTAGGCACTACGGTTGCACCATTTTTTGGCGCTTGGTTGATATTCTCTGGCATGGAGGCGCCAGCGCCTGGCGAAGTCACCGAATCAACCGTACAACTACCCTATTTAATTCTTGCCGCCAGTCTGGTGCTGCTCGCCATTATTTTTGCGTGGATTAAATTGCCTAAGCTTGGCAAGAAAGATCAAAGCATCCCAACACAGCTGCAAGGTTCCGCCTGGCAACATCGTCATCTGGTACTGGGTGCGGTAGGTATTTTTGTCTATGTTGGCGCTGAAGTTGGCATTGGCAGCTTTTTAGTCAGCTACTTATCGATGGCACACATTGGTGGTATGCCAGAAGCCGAAGCAGCTCATTACATTGCCTGGTATTTTGGTGGCGCTATGCTGGGTCGCTTTATTGGCGCTGCAGCCATGCAGAAAGTCGATGCAGGCAAGGCATTGGCTTTTAATGCCATCTGCGCAGTGTTGCTGATTGCATTGACTATCCTGTCTGAAGGTAAACTGGCCATGTGGTCGTTGCTTTTGGTTGGTTTGTGTAATTCTATTATGTTCCCTACCATTTTTAGTCTGGCTATTCATGGCTTAAAACATCTCACCGGGCAAGGCTCTGGCATTTTATGTCTGGCTATCGTTGGTGGTGCATTAATACCGCTGATGCAAGGCGTGCTGGCCGATAACTTCGGTGTGCAGAATGCATTTATCCTGCCATTGCTGTGCTATGTCTACATTGCCTTTTATGGCCTGAAAGGCCATAAGCCAGCATCTCTGCCCAATAACGCACAGGTATAAGGAGCAACCATGATCGTTAAACACACCCAATTTTCTCACTCTTTATGGCGCTTGCCCTTAGCGGCAACAGCCAGCTTGATGATGATCGCTGGCTGTAGCCAATCGGACAGTCATACGGCCACAACGAGTCAGAATGATCCGACCATTTGGCCCGTGCTCAATAACCCGGTGCAGGCGGATCCTGCCATGGAGCAAGCGATTGATGAATTGCTGGCCAAAATGACGCTGGAGCAAAAGATTGCCCAGATGATTCAACCAGAGATCCGTGATATCACCGTGGAAGACATGCGCACCTATGGCTTTGGTTCTTATCTCAATGGTGGCGGCGCTTTCCCAAACGATGATAAATACGCCACACCCGCTGATTGGATTGCCTTAGCCGAGTCGATGTATCAGGCGTCGATGGATGACTCTATCAACGGTATTAGCATTCCAACCATGTGGGGAACCGATGCGGTACATGGCCATAACAATGTGATTGGCGCCACTATTTTTCCACACAACATCGGACTTGGCGCCGCCAATAACCCAGATTTGATTGAACGCATCGCCGAAGTCACAGCCCGCGAAGTAATGGCGACTGGCATCGACTGGGTATTTGCACCAACAGTAGCCGTGGCGCGCGATCCACGTTGGGGCCGCACCTACGAAAGCTATTCAGAAGACCCAGAAATTGTGCGTGAATACGCCGCAGCCATTGTCACTGGTTTGCAAGGGGCTGCGGATGCTGATTTCCTGAGTGACCGTCGTGTTATCAGTACAGTTAAGCACTTTGTCGGCGATGGCGGCACCACCGACGGTATTGATCAAGGCGATGCCCAGGTATCCGAGCAAGAACTGTTTGATATCCATGCCCAAGGCTATGTTGGCGGATTAAACGCTGGGGCGCAGACGGTGATGGCGACCTTTAACAGCTGGAATGGCAAGAAGATCCATGGTGATCATTATCTGATGACCGAAGTACTCAAAGAGCGGATGGGCTTTGATGGTTTTATCGTGGGTGATTGGAATGGTCACGGCCAGATCCCGGGTTGTACCAATGCCGATTGTCCACAAGCGGCCTTAGCCGGTTTGGATATCTACATGGTACCGACCGATGCCTGGAAACCACTGTATTACAATCTTATAGAGCAGGTTCAGAGCGGCGTGATCCCTGAAAGCCGTATTGATGATGCCGTGCGTCGTATTTTGCGTGTGAAAAAAAGAGCGGGTTTATTTGACAAACCAAGCCCTGCTAATCGCCCGTTAGCAGGTCGCCTCGAACTGATTGGTGCTGCTGAACACAGAGAAGTTGCCCGTGAAGCCGTTCGCCAATCCTTAGTATTATTAAAAAACAACGATCAATTGTTACCGCTGGATCCAACGCAGCATCTTTTAGTCACAGGCCCTGGTGCCGATAATATCGGTCAGCAATCCGGTGGCTGGACCATCAGTTGGCAAGGCACTGGCAATACCAATGATGACTTTCCGGGTGGAACCTCAATCTACGGTGGTATTGCGCGCCAAGTTGCTGCCGCTGGAGGCAGTGTGGAGCTGAGCGAAGATGGCAGCTACCAACAACGGCCTGATGTTGCCATCGTGGTCTTTGGCGAAGAACCTTATGCCGAAGGAAACGGTGATATTGATAATCTGGAGTACCAACGGGGCAATAAAACCGATTTAGCGCTGCTGCAACAACTGCAAGCCGAGGGCATTCCGGTTGTGTCCCTCTTCATTAGTGGCCGGCCGATGTGGGTCAATCCAGAGTTAAATGCCTCCGATGCCTTTGCTGCCATCTGGCTGCCAGGCAGCGAAGGTGAAGGCGTTGCTGATGTCATTCTTCGTGATGCGGATGGCACAATACAATACGATTTCCGGGGAAGTCTGACATTCTCGTGGCCTGCAACACCGCAACAAGCGGTGGTCAACCGGTTTGATCGTGACTACCAGCCGCTGCTGCCGTACGGTTTTGGCCTGCGCTATGGTGATACCAACGTGCTTGATGCGGAATTGCCAGTCGTCATGACACAAGATGAAACACTTAGCGATATGGTGGTGTTTGAACGAGCACCACGTAGCCCATGGCAGCTGTTCTTACACAGTGGCGAACAAAGTACAGCGGTGACCAGTAGCGTGCAAGAGCTACCGGGCTTAAGCAGCCGCACCTTCGATCGCTTAGTGCAAGAAGATGCCCGCCGCTTTGTGTTTGCTGGTGGTCAGATGGCTCGCTTTAGTTTCATCAGTGCCTTTCCACGCGATTTACGCGGTTACGGCGAAGCGAATAGCCGTTTGGTAGTCGAGCTAAAACGACAAGGTACAGTGCCGGATGAAGTGTGGCTGGGCATGCATTGCAATGACGCTTGCGAGGGCGCCGTGAATATTGCTCCTCAGTTGCAAGCTCAGGCCGATGAGGAATGGGTTCATTTAGACGTTCCTTTGCACTGTCTTCAGCAACAGGGCTCATCGCTGCAGCAAGTCTTTTCTGCCATGTATCTGGAAACAGAGGGCGCCCTGACTCTGAGTGTGGCCGATGTGCGGATCGTGGCTGGAGATCCGGCTGCTGGAAATGCAAGCTGCCAGTAAGGCAGCTTAGTTTTAAATTTTTCACCGGCGCTGCATTGACGATGTATAAAATTTGCACTACCCTCAATGTAAGCGCTTACATTTTGACTTGTGTCAATTTTGCTTATGACAGGTAAAGCAACAAAAAAACCAGGAACTCAAGTTATGACCACAACAACGATAAGATTGAAACAACTGTCAGCCGCACTCTTTGTGTGCGGTTTAGTCAGTTGTGGCGGGGACGTAAACACCAATTCCGATTTTACTGCAGTCGACCCAACCGCCCCAGTCAGTGACTGGGAGCTGGTTTGGAGCGATGAGTTTGAAGGCAACAGCATTGATAGCCGTAAATGGACCTTCGAGGTCGATTGTCGTGGCGGCGGTAATAATGAGCAACAATGTTACACCGACAGCTCAGAGAATGCTTTTGTATCCGATGGGACCTTAAAAATTGTCGCGTTGCCGGCAGAAGAAGGGGCAGCCAAGCCGTACACCTCCGCTCGCCTGAATACCAAGTATCAGGGTGACTGGACCTATGGCCGTATCGAAGTACGCGCCAAAATGCCTTCAGGCCAGGGCAGCTGGCCTGCCATTTGGATGCTGCCAACCGACAACGTCTATGGTGGCTGGCCTAAGTCTGGCGAGATAGATATTGTTGAAGCGGTCAATTTAAAAACCGTTGACAGCGAAGGCAACGTTGAAGCTCAGGTGCATGGTACCTTGCACTATGGCCGTGATTGGCCCAACAATGAAAGCTCTGGCAAGGCGTATACCTTACCGAATGATATGAACCCTGCAGATGACTTCCATACCTACGCCATTGAATGGCAGGAAGGAGAGATCCGCTGGTACGTCGACGACTACCTGTATCAAACCCAAATGGCATCTGAAGTTCGCACAAACAGCCGTGACGAAGTCATCGGTCTGCGCCACCGTGGCTGGTTTGCAGAGTACTTCAACCAAATCACCGGTGATCTTGAGATTCAATACAACAATGCACCTTTTGATCAGCGCTTTCACTTATTGCTGAATCTGGCTGTGGGTGGTAATTGGCCAGAAAATGTCAATAACCTGGGCATTGATGCGGAAGCCTTTGTTGATGGTCAGGTCTTCGAAATTGACTATGTTCGTGTGTATGAGTGTGCCTCCAACCCATTAACCGGTAAGGGCTGCGAAACCGTACGGGCAGGTTACAAAGATGCAGAAACGCTGGTTGAGGGCAAGGCCCCTATTCCTTCACCACCATCGACCGGTGTGCCACAAAACCTAACTATTTTCGCCGGTACGCCGAATCCAAACTGGCCAGCCTGGGATTGCTGTGGTGGCTCCACTCCGCAACTGGTTGAGGATGCAGACCGTGGTAATGTCTATGAGTTTGTCGTCGGCCCAGCCCCTACAGTGAATGGCTTTGTCAGTCGTTCAGAGTTTATTGATGATCCTGAAGGTAGTGCTTCGCCTTTTGATGCCTCTCCGATTATCGACAATGGCAGCATTAGTTTTGATTTAAAGATAGTTTCTGCACCAAGAAACCCGGATTCAACCTGGTTGTTTAAGGTGGAAAGTAACGAAGGATCGACTGAAGTTGAATTGCCGTTGGCCGAGGGCATGAATGGTGAAGCACCGACCATTGGCGTATGGCAAACCTACACCTTCCCTCTGCAGATGCTGGCTGATGCCGGGCTCGATCTGTCTGCCATTGATGTCATCATGATCTTCCCTGCCTGGGATACAGGCGATGGTGCTGTTTACCTGATGGATCAAGTTCAAATTGCAGATCCAGAGCAAAGCTTCCCTGAGCTGGTGATCTTCGATAACGCACAAAACTTAGATTGGCCGATGTGGGATTGCTGTGGTGGCTCCGTGCCCATTGAAGTGATGGATGATGAACAAGGTATTGTTGCTGAATTTGCAATCGGTGCAGAACCGACCGTAATGGGCTTTAACAACCGCTCACCTTTGGGTAGTGGGGTGCCTTTTGATGCCAGCGCCTTGCTAAGTGAAGGGGTGGTACAGTTTGATTTAAAAGTGGTTGATGCACCAGCCAACCCCGATTCAACCTGGCTATTTAAAATTGAAGCGGATAATGCCTCATCAGATGCAGAGCTGCCTCTGAGTGCTGGTAACGCTGGTCAAGATCCAGTCACTGGACAATGGCAGACCTATACCTTTAGCCTGCAAAGCTTATCGGATGCTGGTTTGGATATCAGTGCCATCGACGTACTGATGGTGTTTCCAGCCTGGGATACTGGCAACGGTGCTGTTTATCGAATGAACAATGTTCGTATTTACAACCCAAATGCCGGAGATAGCTCCAACCTTATCCTGTTCAGCAACGACGTGAATGCCGACTGGACGATATGGGACTGCTGTGGCGGCTCTACGCCAACCGTTGAAATGGACGACGACAAAGGCCCGGCCGCACAGTTTGTGATTGGCAGCCAACCCACCGTTATGGGCTTTTTAGCCAATGAAGATGTGTCCTTTGATGCGACCGCCATACTCTCGAATGGTGCTGTTAGCTTCGACATGAAAATCGTCGATATGCCGAACAACCCGGATGCGGCCTGGCTGTTTAAAATCGAATCTGTCGAGGCATCGACCGAGGTCGAGCTGCCACTGGCAGCTGGTGGGGATGCTCCTGTTGCTGGTGAATGGCAACACTATAGCTTCTCTTTGCAAAGCTTATTTGATGCAGGCCTCGATATCAGCGCCATCAATGTAATCATGGTATTTCCAGCCTGGGGCGACGGTGAAGGTGCCGTATACCGCATGGCAAACGTCGAAATTTCCAATAACTAGAATACTACGACAAGAGTAGGATGATTATGAAATCACAAGTTTTTTCAAAAAGCCGGATCGCAGCCGCAGTCTCTGTTGTGCTGTCAACCGCCATCTTTCAGCCGGTGTTGGCTGATGACGATGATGCCACTACTCAGGCCGATGCTATTGAGATCATTGAGGTTCGTGGTATTCGCGGCAGTTTAGCCCGCTCGATGGACTTTAAACGCGAAAGCTCAGGGGTTGTGGATGCTATTTCTGCTGAAGAAATGGGTAAATTCCCAGATACCAACCTGGCTGAATCGTTGCAACGTATCTCCGGCGTCTCTGTCAGCCGGGCCAATGGAGAAGGCAGCCAGATCACGGTGCGGGGTTTTGGCCCGGAGTTTAACCTGATTACCTTGAACGGCCGTCAAATGCCTGGTACTGGTTTCACCCGTTCTTACAATTTGGAAAACCTGTCAGCAGAAGGTGTGAGTGCGCTGGAGGTCTACAAAACAGCGCGCGCTGAAAACCCCAGTGGCGGTTTAGGGGCTACCGTCAACATCGTGACCGCCAAACCGCTGGCACGACCCGGCCAGCAATTTGCCATCATGGGTAAGGCATTGCACGACAGCTCCAATGAAAAGGGTGATAACATCACCCCTGAGTTCTCAGCGATTTACAGCAATACCTTCTTTGAAGATCGCTTCGGCGCAGCCTTTACATTTTCGCATCACCGGCGCGATTTCCAGCGTCAGCAAGCCAACATTCAAGGTTGGCAGGCCAATGTACCACTGCCTGAGCTGGCTGACGGTCTGGCTATCGACCCCCGCCCGCTTGATGCTGACGGCAACCGCATCGGCAACCATTTCTTCCCGAAGGATATGAACTACAGTATTGAAGATTTGCAACGCGAGCGCACTAACGGTCAGCTGACGTTGCAGTATGCGCCAACCGATACTCTGACACTGACCTTAGACTACACCGCTAGCCGGGCAATAACTGGCTTAGAGGTCTTGGGTTGGGGGATCTGGAATGAGTTTGGTGGCAACATCAATGCCTATGAGTTGGATGAGCGTGGCACGGCGATTTTTGCTGATATTGGCGGTAACGATGGTTCATTTACAGCCAGTAAAAATACCACGGAAGTGAAAGCACGCTCTATTGGTTTTAATGCTGACTGGTTTATCCACGACGATTTTCGTTTAGCGCTGGATTATCACGACTCCAACAACAAAACCGATAATGGTGCCGATAAAGGCAGTGGCAACTCAGGTCAGGTGATTCTTGGTTCCGATAAGTTGATCACCAAAACATATGACTATCGCAGCGGTGATATTCCGCAGATGGGTATCTTGTGGCGCAATGGCACCAACGTATTGCAACCTGGCGAAATAGATTCTAACTTCGGTCAATTTATTCACTCGCCAGGCGATTCCGAAATCAAGCAATTGCAGTTGGATGGTACCTGGTACAACTCGCGCTTTAACCTGCCACTAAACGACATCAAGGGTGGTATAGCACGTACCGAACAAAACTTTGGCGGCTGGGAAGCATGGAGTGGTTTGCGAGGAGGCCCGGGGTTTAACCCTAGCTTCGTTGAAATATTCCCTGACAGCATGTTTACCAAAAGAAGCACCAATAACTTCCTGGATCAATTTCAGGGTGGTGGTGCCGATATGCTGACCAATTACTACTATACCTTTGATTTTGATGAAGCAGTAGCTCGACAGACGGCCTTTCTGACAGCTGATGTGATGGGCGATGATGTATTTGTGCCAGATGCCTATTTAAATGGCATTACCAGCCAGAGTACGGTTCGGGAAGTGACCAACAGTGTCTATCTGCAATCAGCCTGGGAATTTGAAATTGGCTCCTACCCGGTGCAATTAAATGCAGGCTTACGCTATGAAGAAACGGATGTCACCAGTACCGTGCGTCAACGGGTCGAGCGCCAAGTCAACTGGGAAAGTGCGTCTGAGTGGATCATGCAATACGAACAAGGCGAAGACACTTTCTTAACCTTGACCGGAAAGCACGATGTGCTGCTGCCTATGTTTGATGTTCGGGTCGAGCTGACTGATGATCTGATTAGCCGTTTCTCATGGGGTAAGACCATTTCCAGAGCTCCACTGGGTGCTCTTGCCGGTGGCCGAAGCTTGAGTGGTAGCCCGCGGCCAGGTGCCCGCAGTGGAGGTCAGGGCAATACCAACCTGCAATCCTTTGAGTCGACAAACTTAGATCTGTCACTGGAATACTATTACGCAGAAGGAAGCTACGCTGCCATTGGTTACTTCCGTAAAAGTGTGGATAACTTCATTCAAACCACCATCACCGACATTACCATTGATGGCCTGCATGATATTCTGAATGGTCCACGTTATCTGCAAGCGGTCGCCGACATTGAAGGCCGTGGCGAGCAAGCAACCAGCACAGCGATTTTTGAGCAAATGCTAGCCAATGGGCACGGCAATGCCGATGGCCGAATTGAGCCGACCGCGCAAGATCCATTAATTGTCTGGAGTATCAGCCAGCCACAAAATACCGATAGCAAGTCGGTCGATGGTATTGAGGTTGCCTGGCAGCATTTGCTGGGAGATAGCGGTTTTGGCTTTGGTGCCAACGCTACGTTCGTCAATGGCGACGTAGAGTTTGATACCGAGAGCCTGCAGCAGCAAGCACCCCTGACCGGGTTAAGTGATTCGGCCAACCTGCAAGCCTTTTATGAGAAGGACGGTTTGTCGGTGAAGCTAACCTATGCATGGCGTGATAGCTATCTGATCGGCGTAGGTCAAGCTCAAGGCTCATCGGATGCACCGCCGCAGTTCGCCAGAGCCTATACCCAGTGGGATTTAAGCGTCAATTACGATCTGACCGACAATTTCACGGTATTCTTTGAAGGCATTAACCTGCTGAATGAAACCGAACAAGGCTATGGCCGTTATGAAGAGCAGTTCCTGTTTGCTCGTCAGTTTGGTCCTCGTTATGCCATCGGTGCTCGCTACCGTTTCTAATGCAAAAGGCGAAGTTCTTATAGCAAAAATGCCCGCAGCAGCGGGCATTTTTTATGGCGACTCGTTTGAAATGCATCGCTTATGACAATGCATCGCTTATAACAAAGAGGGGTTAATCGTCATCCTCTTCGTCCAGTTCAGCACCATTCTCGTCTTCAAAATAAGTGCCCCAACCGTCGTATTCAATGCCATGTGAAGCAGCTAGCTTCTCTAAACGCAGTGCGTCGGCCACAATAGCATCTGCATCCAATGATTGTTCACGAATGGCATCAAACACCCAAGCCATGCTGTCATCATCCAGCTCAATTTCTTCAGCATCGGTCACTTCAAAGCCTAGTTTGAACACTTCAACCGCCAGTTTTTCCAGCTTATTAAAATCAGCATGGTAAAAGTGATGCTCAATGGTGTACAACGCATCCGGATCGCTACCGTCTTCCAGCAAAGCCGCGATGGTTTCTTCTGTAAATTCTTGCCACTCGCTATTATCTATTGATTTCATTTGATATTCACCTAAAATTCACAAGGACACAACCAATATGCACACAAATATGCACACATATAGAGAGTTAGCCGCTTTAAACTGCTTAGATTTTAGCCTTATTAAATTACATATACCTAAATTTTTAAAGTTGCATTCTTGCCACCGCAATACCTCTATTGATTTACCTTGAAAATGCACCAGTTTCGCTCGTGCAATTCCCTTGCTGCATTGGTATTCATTTTGCTGGTTTATAAAGGACTGGTTACTAATGAGCTTTTTGTATTCAATAAATACTAATTGCTCTTAAAAGCTTCTCGTTTAACTCTAGTGCCTCCTTATCGGATTTATACCCAGTAAAACACTCTTCGAGTGAAAGGTGAAAATGCCACCCTAACTTACTCAAGAGATCTGTCTCCGCAAACTGAAATGCCTCTTTGAGTGACCCTTTGATACATAACAACAGCAAGCCAAATACAGAGTTTTGGTCTGAGTTCGAAAGCTCCTCTTGAAAGTCTTTTGCGGCAGCTAGGCCGAAATGTTTTAAAATATCATCAATAAAACTTAATGCTTCTTCAAACGTTACGGACTCACTATTAGAGTGCTTTACTTGAAACCGCGTAATTGAGTCTTGTATTTTATTTCTAATCACTGAAATTTTTGACTTGAATTCAGCACAGTCCATTTCAAAGTAATTCCTTTCAGGAGTGTTCTTTGGAAACAGTATTCTGTATAAATTCGCTTTGTAAGCAACATACACCATGCGAACTATTTGGTCACTAGGCTTATAATTTTCTGTAATAAAATCATAAAAATGCTTCCTGTGTTCGTAAAAACGATTAAAGTTCATACCAGAGTTTGATAACTCATTCGAAAGCTTACGCTGTGCAGACCCGTGGAACCTTCCCACCATCACCCCGACTGGAATCGCTAACGATGCAACAAAAATTGGGTAGGTTGCATCTTTCATTATTTGTTCGTAATCCAAAGATAAAGGAGCACACCAACACCAGAGCGGAAGACTTAAGATCAGAGCTAAAAAAACAAAAAAAATCACAGGTACCCAGAAGATAGCGTGTTGATGCAAGCCAAGTTGAGGATCTATTACCCAAGCACGGTGTTCAAACTTTTTCATTAAAATTCACCCGAACTAGCTAATTCATTAAAGCAAACCAAGATAAACCAATCCATTGATTTAAAAGACTTACAACAAAAATACAATCAATGAAATGCTTCAGAAACGCTACTTTTAAGCTGGAGAGTTGTACAGTACCTTAGCAATCAGGCAAACGCTAACAAATTGATTGTGGCTTAAGCTTAATTCATAGGAATCTTTAAATGAGTATAATGAATCTTACAGAACGTTTCATCTGCACTGAGCAAGCACAAACTTTTTGACATCATTGTCTCTAAAGGTAATCGCATGGATACTCCGTCATTCAGCAACTCTTCAGCTTTCCGGCATGTTATGAGGATCGCAAGTAGGTAGGTATTATTTATATTAAATATTATAAATATTGGATTATACGGTAGCTAATCTTTCTAAGTTCATTCTTTTTTAGGAATACTTTGGCCAGTGTAGTCGCTGACTAGCTCGGTATCAAGCTCGGCGAAATCTCCAGCACTCATTAATTGATATGCATCTTAGAAAATGACTAATTCCATATCTGTTCCAGCGCTGAATCACACCTAAGGATTTCTGGTTTCAGCTTTATTTAATCGAGTTTATATATATAATGTGTATATACAAATAGGGTAAGGATTGTCAGGTGGCTATTCTAATCTCAGCAAAAGTTAAAAAGAAACTCCATGAAAAGCATAGTATTACTGTTGATGAGGTTCACGAAGCAATATCAGGCAGACTAGCTGGTTTTTTAGAAGATATTCGGGAAGAGCATAAAAGTGATCCACCGACATACTGGTTCATTGGAAGTACAGACTTTGGCAAACTCCTTAAAGTAGTTTGCATATTCAAAGATGAAAACATCATTATTCGAACAGCTTACCGAGCAAATCGTAAAGAATTAGATATATACAATAAGCTTGCCTGAAGTAGTGGCAACAGGAGATTACAAATGAAACAACCTATCTATGACGAGTCATTAGATGTCAAGTGGGATGACGGCACCTACGGAGTTAGCGAAGAACATGCAAAGCGTGCAGATTTAGACAATGAGTTTATGGCTGAATTTGAAAAGTCTGCAGCAATGACTCTCATATCCATACGACTACAAGATGACCTGATAAACGATTTAAAAGAGATAGCTGCAATACATGGCCTTGGATATCAACCAATGATAAGGCAGCTCCTCAAGCGTTTCGTAAAAGCCGAGCGAAAAGTCTTAGCTGCAAGGAATAGTGCCATGAACATTCAAGTGGACACAAACTCTGCGTTATCAGACGATGGCAACAAGAAAACGGTCACCGCTTAAAGCAATGACATCATTTAATACTGAAGTTGCCAGACTCATTCTGGCCACTTGAAAACTCATGTACGTTAGAGTCTAGAACACTGAACTCTATCTCTTAATTCCGCGCAGTGAGACTTTGGGCAGTGTAGTCGCTGGCTAACTCGGTATCAAGCTCGGCGAGCTTTTCCTGCATTTGTTCACGTACTTGTCTTGCCAATGGCCGGATCGGCGTACGTTCGCTAAGCTCTACCGGTGCCATCATTTCAATGATCACCTTGCCGTTGCGCCAACGGTTAAGACGAATATGTTGAGTCGAGCTCATGCACACCGGTACCACCGGAACCTTAGCTTGCTGGGCAATATGAAAGGCGCCGGTTTTAAAGGGCAGCAAGCCACGACCATAGCTGCGGGTGCCTTCAGGGAACATCCATACCGACAATTGTTCCCGCTGGATCCGTTCAACTGCGCCCTGCATGGTTCCGACGGCACGGCTACGGTTGTCTCTGTCCAACAAGATATTGCCACTAAGCCAATACAACTGGCCAAAAAACGGGATCAGCCGCAAGCTTTTTTTACCAATGGTCACCGTGCGTTGCAACAGCGCATTGGGCAGCAAAAATAAATCGTAATTGTTTTGATGATTGGCGGCAAAAACACAAGGTTGGGCCGAGGGAACATCCGGGTGTCGCCGTACTTCAACTTCAACCCCAAAGATACGACCACACCACGCATACCAGCGGCCAAACAACACCACATTATCGGCATGAAAAGGCCGAAATAAACAAATAACCAGACCAACCAGCGTGCTGGTGATCACAAATATCGCCATCAGCAGTAACCGAACCACAGCTAACACATTTTACCCCTGCAGAGCCTAAAGAGACTCAGTATACCCCGAGGCTTACTCAGGGCTGGTTTGATCACTCTCTACGCTGCCTGTTAACACCTCAATGGCATCAATCCGTTGCAAGCCCCGAGGCAGTTTGTTACCACGACGACCACGCTCACCTCGATAATGCTCAATGTCTGCAGCTTTCAAGCTAAGTTTGCGTTTACCTGCCGTTAGCACCACTCCACCATCAGCTGGTATCACGGTCATGAGCTTGACATACTCTTCACGACTGGCCGCACGTGCCGATGGAATGGACATCAACTTATTGCCCTTCCCTTTGCTCAATTGCGGTAGATCCTGCACCGGGAACACCAACATCCGGCCTTCAGTTGATATAGTTACCACTAAGTCGCTATCAGCCTGACGCACTGGCACCGGCGTCAACACCTGGCTACCTGTTGGCAACGACAACAAGGCCTTGCCCGATTTGTTGCGTGTTAGCATGTCATCAAAGCGACCGACGAAGCCATAACCAGCATCGGAGGCAAACAACAGCAACTGATCGTCTTTGGCCATAAAGACCTGCTCAAAACTTTCTCCTGCGACCAGATTAAAACGCCCTGATAAGGGCTCCCCTTGTCCACGGGCAGAAGGTAATTCGTGCGCTTCGACGGAGAAACTGCGACCCGAACTATCCAGAAAAGCAGCATGCTGATTGCTTTTGCCACTGGCGGCTGATTTAAAGCTGTCACCCGCCTTGTAACTCAGGCTGGTGCCGTCGACATCATGGCCTTTGGCACAACGGACCCAGCCTTTTTGCGACAGCACTACCGTGACTGGCTCACTAGGTAACAGTTCTTTTTCCGATAAGGCTTTGGCTTCGCTACGCGCCACAATAGGACTACGGCGATCATCGCCATATTTTTCAGCTGCTTCCAGAATCTCAGTCCGGATCAACTTGGTCAGCTTCGCTTTGGAGCCCAAAATACCCTGCAACTTATCACGCTCTTTCGCCAGCTCATCTTGCTCGCCACGGATTTTCATTTCTTCGAGCTTGGCTAAGTGCCGTAACTTTAATTCCAGTACGGCTTCGGCCTGGCGATCACTCAAAGCAAAGCGTTCCATCAGCACCGGCTTGGGCTTATCGTGCTCACGAATAATAGCGATGACTTCATCAATATTGAGGAAGGCTATCAATAAGCCTTCCAGTACATGCAGGCGATCCAGTACCTTATCTAATCGATACTGCAAACGACGACGCACCACATCACGGCGAAATACCAGCCAGTCGGCCAAAATAGATTTTAAATCCCGTACACCCGGGCGATTGTCCAGCCCCAGCATATTCAGGTTAACCCGATAGCTTTTTTCCAGATCAGTGGTAGCAAAAAGATGCTGCATCAGTTGTTCAATATCCACCCGATTGGATCGCGGCACCACGACGATCCGGGTTGGGTTCTCATGATCTGACTCATCGCGTAAATCCGTCACCATCGGCAGCTTCTTCGCCTGCATTTGCGCCGCAATTTGCTCCAAAACTTTGGAACCAGACGTTTGGTGCGGCAATGCGGTGATCACCACATCACCCTCTTCCATCAAGTAGCGCGCCCGCATCCGAATGCTGCCACGGCCAGTCTGATAAATGCTGCTGATGTCTTCTCTGGCGGTAATAATCTCCGCATCGGTCGGGTAATCCGGCCCCTGAATATGCTGCATTAAATCACTGATGCTGCTATCAGGCTGATCCAGTAGCAAGGCACAAGCATTGGCGACTTCGCGCACATTGTGCGGAGGAATATCGGTGGCCATACCGACGGCAATACCGGTAATGCCATTCAGCAAAATATGCGGCAAACGCGCAGGCAACACCTTGGGTTCTTCCATGGTGCCATCGAAGTTGGGGATCCAGTCCGCGGTACCGGAGCCAAGCTCAGACAACAACACTTCACTAAAACGGGCCAGCTTCGCTTCGGTATAACGCATGGCGGCGAAGGATTTAGGATCATCCGGCGCCCCCCAGTTGCCTTGGCCATCGACCAGCGGGTATCGGTACGAAAATGGCTGTGCCATTAAGACCATGGCTTCGTAACAAGCAGAATCGCCATGCGGATGAAACTTACCCAATACGTCACCCACGGTACGGGCTGACTTTTTGTATTTGGCAATATGGCTTAAACCCAGCTCAGACATGGCATAGACAATACGCCGCTGCACGGGCTTCAAACCATCACCTATGTGCGGTAAAGCCCGATCCATGATGACGTACATGGAATAATTCAGATAGGCATCTTCCGTAAAGCGTCGCAGAGACAGCTGCTCTACACCGTCAGCTGAAATGATGGTGTCGGTCATAACGACTTGGTATCCTCTTGGTTGGTCGAAGGCATCGGCTGGGTGCGCCGGCGGCGCTGCCATTGCCACAATAGCAAGGTCATGAGCACCAGCGTAGTACTGGCAAATAAAGCAGTCCAGAGCCACTGGAGCTGACGTTTCCGCTCAACCTCTTGCAGCCGAAGCGCTTGCAGCTCGTTGTCTTTAAGCAGCAAAGTCCGCTCGGCCTGTTCTCGCTCTCGTTCAAAATTGAGCTGCAAGCTGGTAATGGCCAATTCATTGTCCTGCGTAAATCGATCCTGGAAGTTGTAAAAAAACAATTCCAGTGTTTCATATGCCTGTTCAAATTGTCCTTGCTTGGCATAGAGGTGTGCTTGCATAAATTGAATATTTAAATGGATCGAGTCACGTTCTGAATCTTCGATATTCTCCAACTGCTGACGCGCCAAAATTAGCTGCTGCAAAGCCAGAGTGTTTTGCTGCAAACCATTATAAATACGAGCTTTCTCATATAAATGAACAGCATGCGTCATTGGTGCCTGCATCAAATGCAAATACTCTTCTGCTTTGTTGATGTAATTAAGAGCGGTATTGGCGCGGCCGGCTTCGTGGCTGGTAATGGCCAAGCCAAGATAGCCATAATACAAGTTCATCTGATCATTGTACTGCTGACTCACCTCTAGCATTCGCTGATAAGTACTGAATGCCTGGTCGTATTGCTCGATGTAACCATAGGTCCTTGCCAGGTTGTACAGCACCGCAATTTTGCTTTTTCGCCATTTCATTGCTTTGTAGATGGCGTAGGCAGTATCCAGAAATTGCAACGCTTCCTCTTCAAAGCCAAGCGTGGCATACAACAATCCTAACTCCGCATTAATTTCAGCGACTACCTCTTCATCTGCCAGCTCTTTACTTTGCTGATAGACCTCTTTGAGTAAAGCTAACGCCTCTTGATAATGCTCCTGAGCCGATAAAATGGCCGCTTGATTGATCTGCCCCATCAAAAGTAAAGATTGCTTTTCTAACTGAGTCGCCAGCTCAGTGCCTTGTTGATAATACTGCTGAGCCAATAGCAAGTTACCTTGCATTTCCGTCGCAAAGCCAAGGTTATAGAGTAGCTCTATCCGTAGAGCATCGGCGCCATCATCCATCGCTAACCCTTTACGCGCATAGCTGGATTGCTCAGCATGCTGACCCATCATGCCATACAAAGTAGAGAACTGCTGATGGGCACTGCGCTGAACATGCAGCGGTAACTGCGGAATTTCATCCTCATGCTGCAACAAGAGTTGTAACATGGCTTCTGGTTGTTGCCTGTGCTGTTCTATCACTTGTTGCAACCATAGTGGAGCACCTAAAGGCACATCCTGACTGGCATTGAGTGATAAACTCAGTAGACCCACCCAGATCAACAGTAAAAGCTGTCGTATGGCTTTCATCGCAACCCTAGCTGAAAGTTAACATCGTTTGGCAGTATACCCCGTTCCATAAGCTACGCAAGAATGGCCTTGTCGCCTTTTTGCTCCAGCCATACCCGCCGGTCCGAAGCGCGTTTTTTTGCCAACAACATATCCATCAGCTCCATGGTTTGAGCTTGATCATCGATGGTCAGTTGCACCAGGCGGCGGGTATTGGGATCCATGGTAGTTTCGCGCAACTGCAATGGGTTCATTTCACCCAAGCCTTTAAAACGCTGCACATTGACTTTGCCTTTTTTCTTTTCGGCTTCGATACGATCCAAAATGCCATTTTTTTCATCTTCATCCAGCGCGTAATACACGTCTTTGCCAATATCCACCCGATACAGCGGCGGCATGGCAACATAGACATGGCCTGCCGCCACAACCGTTGGGAAGTGGCGCATAAATAAGGCGCACAGCAAAGTAGCGATATGCAAACCATCCGAGTCAGCATCGGCCAAAATGCACACTTTGCCGTAGCGTAACCCTGATAAGTCAGTCGAGTCCGGGTCAATACCGATGGCAACCGATATATCATGCACTTCTTGCGAGCCAAGGATCAGGCTGGAGTCGACTTCCCAGGTATTTAAGATTTTACCGCGCAGTGGCATCACCGCCTGGAACTCCCGATCGCGGGCTTGTTTGGCTGAGCCCCCTGCCGAGTCTCCTTCGACAAAAAATAGCTCTGAGCGCTGAATATCCTGCGACGAACAATCGGCTAGCTTACCCGGTAACGCCGGACCAGAGGTGACTTTTTTACGGACAATTTTTTTCGCTGCTTTCAGTCGCTTTTGCGCATTGCTAATGCACAGTTCTGCCAGTGCTTCGGCAATTTCGGTGTGCTCATTCAACCAGAGGCTGAACGCATCTTTGACAATGCCAGAGACAAAAGCCGACGCCTGGCGAGATGACAAACGCTCTTTGGTTTGGCCAGCAAACTGTGGGTCTTGCATTTTTAACGATAAGATATAGCTGCAGCGATCCCAGACATCCTCTGGTGTCAGTTTAATGCCTCGCGGCAACAAGTTGCGAAACTCACAAAAATCACGTAATGCTTCGAGCACCCCTTGGCGTAAACCATTGACATGCGTTCCTCCTTGCGCGGTTGGGATCAGGTTGACGTAGCTTTCAGTCACCAACTCACCGCCTTCAGGCAGCCACAACATGGCCCACTCAACGGCTTCCTGACTGCTTTTAAATTCGCCGACAAAAGGCTGCTCAGGCAGAGCGACATAGTCTTTAACGGCTTCAGCCAAATAATCGCGTATACCATCCTGATAACACCAGCTGTAGCTTTCTCCACCGACTTTATCTTCAAATTCAATGCTCAATCCCGGGCACAGTACTGCCTTTGCTTTGAGCACATGCAGCAAACGTGGCACAGAAAACTTTGGCGAATCAAAATAACTGGCTGCTGGCCAGAAATGCACCCGGCTGCCAGAATTGCGCTTACCTACGGTACCTGTGACCGTAAGCTCCTGTGTTTTAGCTCCATCGGCAAAGGCCATCTCATACACTTGACCATCCCGACGAATACTCACATCCACCCGGGTGGATAGGGCATTTACCACCGAGATGCCGACGCCATGCAAGCCACCGGAAAATTGATAATTTTTATTGGAAAACTTACCACCGGCATGCAAGCGACAGAAAATCAACTCAACCCCACTCACCCCTTCCTCCGGGTGAATATCCACTGGCATACCGCGGCCGTTATCCACCACTTCCAGCGATTGATCTGGATACAAAATCACCTTAATTTGATCAGCATGCCCAGCCAGCGCTTCATCCACACTGTTGTCGATGACTTCCTGAGCCAAGTGATTGGGCCGGGTGGTGTCGGTGTACATGCCTGGGCGGCGCTGAACCGGTTCTAACCCAGTCAGTACTTCAATGGAGTCGGCGTTATAGCTCTGTGTTGTCATGTGCGAACACTACCTATATATGCAAAATTGAGTGGACAAAAATTTAATCCGAATGCAAGCAGAAGCTGGCGATGGCGGGCAACTGCTGCTGAAAATCGCGGTAACTATGATCACCGCCCTGTTGAACATCCAGTTGGCAATGCTGGTAATACTGTACAGCCTGCCGATAATCCAGTACTTCATCGCCTGTTTGCAGTAGTACCAGATAATTCTGTGGTTGTGCAAGTTTGTTTGGCTCTAACTGCATCAGCCCATGCATCGCTTGCTCACAAACCTCATAGTAACACTGTCGCACCGGGTGAAAATAGCGCCCCAGATGCTGCTGCAATAATTGATAAGGGGCGACGGCCGGGTTAATTAAACAAGCCTTGCAGCCAAAACGCTCGGCCAGCCAGGTGGCTAAAAAGCCCCCTAAAGAACTGCCGATAACGGCAACAGGCTGACGACCAGCGAGTTGCAGCTCAATTTCTGCTACTGCCTCTTGCGGCGTATACGGCAGATCGGGCAGCAATAATTCAATTGCAGGGTAGTGCTGCTGAAAATAAGCCTTGGTTAGTTGCGCTTTATCAGACAACGAAGAGCTGGCAAAGCCATGTAAATACAGCACAACACTCATGGCATAATCCGCTTGAAATCCACTGAAAAATTCCCCTGATCGGTAAAAGTCCATTCACACCACTGCGGCCCTACCGCTAATGTTTGCCACACCCCGGTTTGCTGAAACTGCACCGAGGTGGCTGGACAGCCTACCACATTTTTGCCCTGTAGCTGTCGATGATACGCATGATGACAATGCCCATGTGCAATGCCCTGAACCTGAGTATGCTGATGCAATAGTTGCCAGAACGGTTCTGCATCTTGCCAGCCATGACGATCAATCGAGCTGCCTATCGGTGCAGGATGATGATGAGCAAATAACCAACATGGTCTGAGATCGCTTTGCAATTGATGCTGTAATGACTGTAACCTGGTGGTCGGGAAGTAGCCGGCCGGGGTTGGCCCGGTACTATCGAGTAACAGCAACTGCCAGCCTGCAGCAAACAACTGCTTTTCTGGTCGAAACGGTGCTTGTTGAAATAAAGTACTCATCAACTGGCTATCATCGTGGTTGCCCGGCAGCCAAAACACCGGCAAACTAAACTCGGCCAGCAGAGCCAGATAATGCTGATAAGACGCCACACTGTGATCCTGCGTCAAATCACCGGTCAGAATGAGTGCATCAAGCTTTGAGTGCTTTATCGCTTCCAGCACAGCCGCCAGAGTATGATACGGTTGCACCCCTTGATACATACCCTCTGGTGCTGCCAGCAAGTGACAATCAGTTAATTGGGCGATGCGCACCGAGTGTTGTGTTTTGAAATGGTAACCAATCATGTCAGCGCCATCAGCTAGCCGAGCACAGGCTCAGCCTGAAACCCTTGCCGACGGCATAATTGCAGCCAGTCACTCAGCAAGCGATTGACCTGCCTTTTTTCATCCGGCTGCAGCATGTCAGTATTCGGATAATCGTACACCGCTTTAAAATAGCGCACTCCGTGACAACCAATCACCTCAGCCAACCGGGCATCATGATACAAGCGCACATCAAAGGTGGGTTGCACCACTGACCACCGTTGCTCATGCAATGCCCGGATCTGTACCACAGTGGTAAAGGGGCACACTTCCAATACATCAATCCGATAGAAATGATCGTCATCAAGACCAATCACCAATTGCTGACCAACCGCCAGCTTTGCAGGCAACAGTGGAAGCAGCTGAGCGAAGTTTCGTTCGCACAAACTAAGAAAATCAGGCAATTTAGGCCGATATTTTTGCTTCATACTCATCCATATACCTTATCGCACCGAACATGTCTGGTGGTTACCAACGCGTTTTAAGCTGTTCATAATGCAACGCCAACCATTGCAATGCAATCACTGTCGCTGCATTGTCTATAACCCCTTGGGCCAACCATTGCAGGGCCTGTTCCCTGCTCACAACATGCACCCGAATATCCTCATGCTCATCACTCAAGCCAAAAATACCTTCTGTTGGCAGCTGCTTAAGCTGAGCAAAATACAACTGAATACGTTCCGTAGTGCCGCCGGGGCTCGATAGATAACTGAGCATGGGTGTTAATTCAGCAAGCTCAAGCCCCGCTTCCTCTTTGCTTTCGCGTCGTGCTACTTCGGGCATGGTCTCACCATCAGCAACCATGCCTGCAATAACCTCCAGTAACCAGGGACTTTTCGAGGTCGCACCAGCACCGGCCCGAAATTGTTCAACTAAAACCAACTGGTCGCTGGCAGGGTGATACGGCAAGACCGCGACCGCATGGCCCCGCTCAAAAATTTCGCGCTGCATCCAATTGCTCCAACCACCGGCAAAAAGTTTATGCCGTAATTTATAGCGCTCAATACGGAAAAAACCCTGAAAAACCGTGTTTTTATCGCTTACCTCTACATCTTCATTGGAAAAAGATGGATAATGACGCATCTTGATTTCTGACATCAGCGTACTCACATTCTGTTACATTTGAAGGGATAACTTTACGGTTTAGCATTTCACTGCTCAAGCCGAATCAGGTTATCATTTACTCAATTCGATTCACTCAGGATCCCTTGCTCATGAATAAAAAGCTTCTTGCTACCCTATTATGTTCTTCTTTTGGTGTATTTAGTCTACCTGCGTCCGCCGATAACTTGCAGTCGGTTTATCAACTAGCCACGCAAAAAGATCCAGTCGTGTTACGAGCAGCGGCCAGTCGTGATGCCGCTGCAGCCCGGATAGATATCGTTAAAGCCGAGCTATTGCCAAGTATCGGCTTTACCACCTCTCTTACTCGCGCTGATCGCCGTGACTGGACTTTTAGCGACGATAGAACCATCTTAAGTGGTGATATTCGCCTAGAGCAGAGCATTTACGATCGCCGCAACTGGCAGAGCTTAACTATTGAAGAAAAGCGGGCATTGCAAGCGCAAACCATTTACAACAGCACCGCTCAAACACTGATCGTACGCGTCACCGATGGCTATTTCAACGTGTTAAAGGCCAAAGATGATTTGACCTTTATTCAGGCAGAAAAACGCTCGATAGAGCGGCAACTTGAGCAAACTAAACAACGTTTTGCCGTTGGCTTAACTGCTATCACTGATGTGCATGAAGCCCAGGCTCAGTATGACAATGCGTTAGCACGGGAAATCAGCACTGAAAATGCATTGGAGTTCGCGCTGGAACAATTAAGGGAAATTACTGGCCGTTATCACGATGACCTGGCAACGCTAAATACTGATCGTTTCAGTACGGCCCCCTTATCGCCGGCTGAGCCACAACAATGGCTGAACATTGCCGAAGAAAACAATTTTGAATTGCAAGCGCAGCGTATTGGCCTGGAAATCGCCCGCCTTGAAATCGATCGGGCCCGTTCCGGCCATCTTCCCACTCTCGGCCTTGAAGCCAATATAGGCAGCAGTAAAGAACGGGGCTACAATCAGAATTTTACTCAGTTTGCTACCAGTCCACGCGAAGATAGCAGCTCCATCGGTGTGGCCCTGCGAGTACCAATCTTTAGTGGTGGCCGCACCAATGCTGGCGTAAATGTGGCACAAGCGAACTTTGTTGAAACAAGCGAACAAATGGAGCAAACCTATCGCAGCACGGTGCGTCAGGTCCGCAACTCGTTCAATAATGTACGGGCTTTAGCCTCATCCATTCGTGCGCTGGAACAAGCTGTGGTGTCGGCAAACAGTGCATTACAAGCCACTGAAGCGGGCTTTGAAGTGGGTACCCGTACCATTGTGGATGTGCTGGTAAGCACCCGTAACTTATTTGATGCGCGCCGAAATCTATCACGAGCACGTTACGATTACATTTTATCGGTGCTGGATTTAAAACTGGCAGCAGGTAATTTGACTGAGCAAGATCTATTGGATATCAACAGCGCTCTATTCCGTTCATAACAACCTTCCTCATTTTGTACTTGCGGCACGTTCAGTCACTCACTGAACGTGCCGCTTTATTTTTGCCTGCTGGTCATTTTCCGCTACAATACCGCCTTTCTGCATTTTTATGAGGGGTTCTGGTGGTTAAAGCGCCTAGGTTTCAATGGTCTTTCCTTTATCCTAAATACTGGCTGCTATGGCTCGGCTGTGCCTTGATGTGGCTGATTAGCTGGTTGCCCTATGGCGCATTGATGAAGCTGGGTGATGGCCTTGGCCTTTTATTGTTGAAAGCCCTGAAGTCACGCTATAAAGTGGCCTTACGTAATATAGAGCTTTGCTTCCCGGAGCAAAGTACTCATGAGCATCAGGCTCTGGTCAGAGCCAACTTTAAAGAAAGTGGCCGGGCGCTGTTCGATACGATTATCGCCTGGTGGTGGCCGGCGTGGCGTATTCGCAAGTTCGCTCACTTGAAAGGGTTTGAACACATACAAGCAGCACATGATGAAGGCAAAGGTGTGTTATTGCTGGCGTCTCATATGCTTCATCTGGAAGCCGCTGGTAGAGTGTTTGGTTTAACCTTGCCCAGTGTTGGCTTTTATCGACCTCACAATAACCCCTTAATGGATTGGTTGCAGTACCGTGGTCGTATTAAAGCCAACAAGTACATGATCGGTAAACGTGAAATCAAAGCGCTGATGCAGGCACTTAATGAACAGGAAGTGTGTTTTTATTTACCTGATCAAGATTACGGCCGGAAAAAAGCCGAATTTGTGCCTTTTTTTGCCGTACCAGATGCAGCCACTACCACCGGAACCCTACTCTTTGCCAATGGTGCCAACTGCCAGGTCATCCCGGTAATCACCAGCCGTTTACCTGGCAACCAGGGTTATCAGGTCGAGTGCTTACCCGCATTTGAAGACTTTCCATCCGGAGATGATGCAGCCGATGTTCGACGGGTTAATCAGTGGGTCGAACAAGCGGTACTGCGCCATCCGGAGCAATACATGTGGCTTCATCGACGCTTTAAAACCCGTCCCAACCCAGACGATGTCGGGTTATACTAAAGTAAGTGGCACTGGCAGACTGCACTAGCCAGTGATACTCCAATGAGCTATCTCGATTGAAAGGTGGGTCTGTTATGTGGTTTTGGGTACGAAGTCTGATTATTGTGGTCGTGCTGGGTAGCATTATCTACCTGCTATTGATCCGGCCTGATGTTTTTTCCATTGATCGGGAGAAAGGCAACCGGGCCGCCGAAGGTTTGAGTAGCTTTTATGAGCGGATCCGAGGCACCGTTGCTGACATTGAGCTGGGTGATTTTGTCATCCGGTTGCCCGATACCAGTAGCCGGCTGACCCAACAGCTAGAGCAACGTGCTTTGCAAGTAAACCCCCTACCCGAAAACTGGCAAGGCCAGAATACCGATCGTCGTTTTCGCGAAGGCGATACAGTAAAAACCAAGCTGACCGAGTACGCTAGCGCTGAAGGCATGGAGCTGTACTGGACACTGCCTCGCGACTATGTGGTCAAACAGTACTTTCAGACCAATGGCCCCTTGCTGGATACCGTCACTGAAATCACGGCTGCCATCGAACCCGACTTCCCCAACCCATTGTTAAGTTACCTGTGCCACAAAGAGCGAGCACTGGTGATTACTGATAAACCCAATGCGTATGTGCGAGAGCACTGCCAACACCTGAGTCGCAACTAGTTGAAGCGAAGCTAAAGCTGGAATAAGTGTCGCCATATGGCCTGCACAGCGGCTCTGGCTTGCTCCAACCCCTCTAGTTCAGGCGGTAACACCGGCTGCAATGTCAGCCGGTGGTGAATGCCTCGCATCAGCCGATAGGCTTGCTGTAATTCATTGACTTGTTCAGCAGAAAGCAGCTTCGCATCGCAGGCGGCATCCAGAATCCGAATATTATCACTGTACCGAAAAAGCGCTGCTGTTGAGGCGCCATGCGCCAGTACCAGATACTGACTAATAAACTCCAGATCAATCACCCCACCATTGGCATGTTTCAGTTGTTCATTATCGCTACCATGGTGCTGCCGTAACTTATCCCTCATCCCCAATACATCATGTCGCAATGCCACCAGCTCGCGTGGCAAGCTTAATATTTGTGTACGGATCTGCTGAAACTGCTGAGCTACAGTGTCATCACCATACACGATCCGTGCCCGCACCAAGGCTTGATGCTCCCAGGTCCAGGCTTCTTTCGCCAGATAATCGCCATAGGTCTGAACATGAATAGCCAATAAACCGGAGTTACCGGATGGCCGCAGGCGGGTATCAATGTCGTACAAGACACCACTGGCCGTGCGCGTGGTGCATAGGTGCAAAACCCTCTGCACCAGCTTCAGATAAAATTGTTTCGAATCAATCGATTTATCACCCGTGGTGCTGGCGAGGCTATCGCAGTTATGCACGAACACCAGATCCAGATCCGAACCATAACCAAGCTCCATGCCGCCCATTTTGCCATAAGCAATGACCGCAAAACCTTTGTCAGAGCCTTTATCCAGCCCAGCAGGATACCCATAGCGAGCCACCATTTGCTGCCATGCCAGCTCAACCACTTGCTCCATCATGGCTTCTGCCAGCCACGTCAGGTGATCACTGACCTGCATTAAGGGTAAGGCGCCGCTGATATCAGCCGCAGCGATACGAAGTTGCTGAGCCTGTTTATGCTGGCGCAAACTTTCCATCAAGAGCTCTAAATCATCATCAGCGACCCGCAACAGCCGCTGCCGGATGCGATCCTGATAATCTGCTTTGACTTGCACCTGATACAGTTGCGCCGGATCAATCAGTTCATCCAACAAGATTGGATAACGTGCCAGCTGATCCGTTAGCCACTGGCTTTGACTGCACAAGGTTACCAGCTGCTGCAAGGCTGGTGGATTCTCAAACAGTAACTCCAGATAAGCCGTTCGGGTCATAATACGCCGAAACACCAGCAAGATCCGCTCTACCACTTGAGAGCCTGCCTGTGAGCAAGCCACCAAATGCAGTACTTGTGGGATCAAACGGGATAAGTAATCACGGCCCCGAGGCCCTACACTACGCCGATGAGATTCATCGCGAAACTGCTGAATTTGCTGGATCAAAGGGATCGCTGCTGATTCATCCAACCAGTCGATTTGCTCGGCCAGATCTTCAGCCAGGGCATCGCTATCCCACAACAACTTACCAACCGACAAGGCTTCTGGCTCGGTCGACTCCTCCGGCTCAATCACCTGCAAAAACTCGCGATGGATCCGCAGCATCGCCTGCTCAACCTGTTGCTGCAATTCAGTCCAACTGCTGTAATGTAAGCCTCGGATCAGTTGCTGCTGCAATTCAGCATCGGTGGGTAAGGTTTGCGTTTGTTGGTCATCCATGCCCTGCAATAATTGCTCGACCCGGCGTAAAAACAAATAATCACTGGTCAGCTGTTGCTGCTGATCAGTGGTCAAAAGTTGGTGCTCTACCAGAATTGGCAACGCAGCTAAAATGGATGGTTGTTGCAACTGCGGGATCCTGCCCCCGCGGATCAATTGCAACGTTTGCACGATAAACTCCACTTCGCGAATGCCCCCGGCGCCCAGTTTGATGTTATCGCTACGATTGCGTCGCCGGTTCTCCTGTTCAATCAGCTGTTTCATGCGGCGCAGTGATTCAATGGCTGAGAAGTCAATATAACGTCGATAGACAAAGGGCCGCAGCATCTGTTTCAACTCGATACTGTGCTTGCCATCAGGGTTGATCACCCGCGCCTTAAGCATGGCGTATCGCTCCCACTCCCGCCCTTGCTCCTGATAGTAATCCTCCATCGCGGCAAAACTAAGCGCCAAAGGGCCGCTTTCACCAAAGGGGCGCAAGCGCATATCCACCCGGTACACAAAACCATCGGCCGTTACCTGATGCAAAGCAGCTATCAGTTTTTGCCCCAAGCGCAAAAAAAACTGATGATGGTCGGTGCTGCGGCGCCCCCCTGTCGTTTCCCCATTGGCTGGGTAGGTAAAAATTAAATCAATATCAGAAGACAGGTTTAGTTCTTCACCGCCAAGCTTTCCCATGCCCAAAATCAACATCGGCATCGGCTCGCCAGCGTCATCAAGCGGAGTACCCCACTGCGCAGTCAACTCGCGGTAAGCCCATTGATAAGCGCTGTTGATACAGTCATTGGCCAAAACTGACACATCAAACAGGCAATCTGCAATCGATTTTAGCTGTAGCAAGTCAGCCGCCAGAATCTGACTAAGCATCCGATTCCTATAGCGCCGTAAGGTTTTAAATACGGTCACTTCGTCACTGCCAGTCAATGCAATCTCTAATGCAGTGGCCGGCAGAGGTGCCGCCAAGGCTTTATCATCCAGCAGCACGGATAGGAGATCCGGTTGTTGTTGCAGGGTACGAGCCAGAAAAGGGCTGATCAAAGCCAGCTCAGTGACTCGCTGTTGCTCTGCAGAGCTTAGCGCCTGATAGCCCGGAAGTTGCTGACAAAACTGCTGCACTCGTTGCTCGGCATCGGACGACAAGGTAATACTCCTATTGAGAGGTCGACATAAAGTGTTCAGATAACGCTAGCAGTAACAGGTTGTAGTCAGAGCCAAAAAACAACTGCTGATCAGCTTTGCTCAATGAGGCTTTTGCCGACAACTGAGTACAAATAGGCTGCCAACGCTGCAAGCTTGTGCTGCTTTTTAGCCACTGCGCAATACGGTTCAATGCCAGCGACACCGTTAACATGGCATCGGCACTGCCATCCTGAATATAGCACGCCTCATTGTGTTGCAGTAAATGGAGCAATTGCTGTGGACTAGCTTCAGCCGGAAGCGCCTTGACCTGTAACGGAGCTGAGCCAGTGAGGCGGTAACCACGTTCAGCTTTCGACTGAACACCAATGCGAAGTGGCAATGCAGTCACCAGGTGGCGGGCCAATGCGAATACCTCAGCCACCTCGCCTGATTTTAGCTCTAGCTCTAACTCACAAATCGGCAGCTGCTGCCCCCGAGCGGTAATCTGCCCTTGGTCAAACACCAACTCCATGCTGGTGCCATTCTTCGTGGTTAACCACCATTGCTGACGGTCGAAATCGGTACGAAATAATTCGGTTAAATCCGTTTGTAACTGTGGCACCGATGCATCGGCTGGCCAGATATCGGCAGGAAAACCTGCCAGCTGAGGCAGCAACTTGGTGGCAGCCACATTGTATTCTTGCCGCGCATGCAAGGCACCATGCTGCTGACCAGCTAATTTAATAGTATGCTCTATCTGTGAACCTTGCTGTCGACTGCGCAGCCCCATGCTATGACGCTGAAACCAATGCTCTGCTGTATCGTAATAGCTATTGTGTAAGTGCAGGGTTTCGCCCTGCGTCTGCTTGGCAACATGCTCTGTTATAGCTGCTTCCAGCAGGGTATTACTGATAGGTTGCAATAAAAACTTCAGTTCAATTTCAATCGCCATGGCCATATCCATCTTTAGCATCGAAGAGGTACCATAAAATATGTCACTGTCAGCAACAAGTCTTTTCCTACCGGACTTGTCAATTCAACCACAACTCCCTATTATCCAAGATACTACGCACATTAAACTTAAACTGATTACCGTCACAGGATGGCCCATGTCCAACACCACTTCGTATCTTGTTGCATTCATTGTTAGTCTGGCTCTGCTTTTTTCCAGCTTTAGCCGCAGCGAAACCTCAGAGCCCGCTTTTATTAGCGATGCTTTGTTTGTCTATATTCACTCTGGCCCTAGCAACCAGTACCGTATTGTGGGTACCGTTAATGCAGGCGATAATGTACGGTTATTGGCCGAAGATGAAGAAAGCGGCTATGTGCAAATTCAATTTGAAGGCAATCGTCAAGGTTGGCTACCCGGACAATATGTCACCAATACGCCCGGCATGGCCGTGCAATTAGCAGAATTGACTGAACAGCTGGAGCAACAGAGCAGCCAGTTGCAGCAGTTGGAACAATCCAATCAGCAATTGAATACAGCTTTGCAGCAACGCGAACAAGAGTACCAAAAAGCTCAGGAGCAGTTGCAAGTAGCAAATCGCTCTTACGAACAACTGCAACAACAGTTTGATGTTGAACATGGCAGCATCTGGAAAAACCCTAAGGTGTTAGGAGCTGCAATTCTGGGGATTGGGCTACTATTCGGGTTGCTGCTACCACTATTAATACCACGCCGCAAAGAAAGTGAGCGCTGGATGTAATACCTAAAACAGCAATGGCCAGTTCAGCGGCCATTGCTGTTTGGTCGTTCTATTCAGTTATAATTGTTCGTTGGCCTTCAATGGCAAGCCTTCGTCTTGCTTCACCTGTTCAATCACCACGTAAGTATGATTTTTAATCACCCCTGGTAAATCCACAATTTGAGCCAGAATAGTTCGGTAGGCATCCATATTTGGTAAACGTAGTTTCAACAAATAATCGAAACCACCCGCCACCATATGGCATTCCACCACATGAGGAATATTGAGCACGTCATTTTTAAAGCGATCAAACACATCACTGGTGGTGTTGTCGAGAGTGATCTGAATAAACACAGTGGTACCAAAACCAAGTCGACTGGCATTCAGTAAAGCACCATAGCGCTCAATATACCCCTCCTGCTCCAATCGCTTCACTCGATCAATACAGGGGCTAGCACTCAGGTTTACTCGTCTGGCTAACTCCACATTAGAAATGCGTCCTTCACGTTGCAGTGTTTCCAGAATATTCATATCGATTCGGTCGAGCGTACGAATTTTCACTAGTGCTTGGCTCACAATCATAGCTGGGGAGTATCACCGGATTATATCCGGTTATACGGTAAAATAAAGTGATCCAATGAGCGAATGCATAAGACTCTCAATCACTTGTTTAAGCTGAACGGTCAGGCGAAGACGATGAAGAGAGGCAACTTTTAGCCATAAAGTACGTCTTAATGCTAACTATCCATGTAAGGAGGTTCGATGCTATTTCGTGATTCACTAGAAGTGAGTAACCCAATACGCCAACAGATCCGCGACTTTTACCGGGCCGATGAACATCAAGTACTGGACTATTTATTGCCTTTAGCCGACATTGGCAGCAATGCCAGAAGCCGGGCCTGGGAGCGTGCCCGACAGATGGTTATGACCATCCGAAAAGCCCAAACCGGCAAAGGAGGCGTCGATGCCCTGCTAAACGAGTTCTCATTATCTACCGAGGAAGGCATCGTATTAATGTGTCTGGCCGAAGCGCTGCTTCGCGTTCCCGACAACCTCACCATGGATCGACTGATCCGCGATAAACTAGCGCAAGGCAACTGGAGTGCACACTTGGGCAACAGTGCATCTATTTTTGTCAATGTGTCGGCCTGGGGTTTATTAATGACCGGCAAAATGGTCAATTACAGTGATGCACGTAAAGCGCAGCAATTCGGCTTATTAAAACGCACCTGCGGCCGTTTGGGGGAGCCAGTTATTCGTCAAGCAGTGCGCTATGCCATGCAAATTATGGGCACTCAGTTTGTCATGGGTACATCCATTGCTAGCGCTATAGAGCGAGCAAAAGAGCAAGAACAACGTGGTTATACCTATTCTTATGATATGTTAGGTGAAGCCGCCCGTACCATGGTCGATGCAGAGCGTTACTTTCAAAGCTACTTGCATGCGATTGAAACTATTGGTAAAGCAGCCAAGGGCGCAGGGCCGGATCATAGCGCTGGAATTTCTGTCAAATTATCAGCCATTCATCCTCGTTATGAGTTTGCTCAGCGAGACCGCATTAAAGACGAACTGATCCCACGCTTACAGCAGTTAGCCTTGGCCGCCAAACAACAAGATATTGGCTTTACCATTGATGCCGAAGAGGCAGACAGGCTTGATCTATCACTCGATGTTATTGAAGCGGTATTCAGCGATCCGGCACTAGGGGATTGGGAAGGCTTTGGTATAGCGGTGCAGGCCTATCAGAAACGAGCCATTCATGTCATCGACTGGCTTGGTGAACTCACTGAAAAAGTGGGCCGTCGTATGATGGTTCGCTTGGTCAAAGGGGCGTACTGGGATACTGAAATCAAGCTCAGTCAGGTGGATGGTTTAGCCGACTTTCCGGTATTCACCCGCAAGCCATCCACCGATGTCTGTTATCAGGCCTGCGCCAAAAAGCTACTGCAATTGCGCGAGCATATTTACCCGCAGTTTGCCACCCACAATGCCTATACCGTTGCCACCATTCTCGAATTAGCCCCGGATCGGAAGGGCTATGAATTTCAACGGCTGCATGGCATGGGGGATGCGCTGTATGATCAAGTGATCCGTACCGATAAAGTTCCTTGTAGGATCTACGCACCGGTTGGAGAGCATGCCGATTTGCTGGCTTATTTAGTGCGTCGTTTGCTCGAGAATGGCGCCAACAGTTCCTTTGTCAATAACATCATCGATGAACGCATTCCGGTCGAAAGCTTGCTGGCTGACCCTTTAGACACCGTGCGCCACTGGCGCCATAAACGCAATCGTCAAATTCCATTGCCTGCTGATCTTTATGGCAACGAGCGACTCAACTCAAAAGGCACTGACATCACCGATTGCGACCAATTGATCCCGGTCAAGAAAGCGATGGAGTCTTGGCTGGCGCGCATTGAAAAGCAGGAAAAACCAGAACAAGGCATCGCCGTCACCAATCCAGCACATCTGGATGAAATCGTTGGCTACATTCAGTACGCCGATGCAGAGGCCATGCAAGCTCTGCTAGCACGAGCTGATGCAGCTTTTGCCAATTGGTCACAAACACCGGTAAGTGTACGCGCCAATGTTTTGCGTAAAATTGGTGATGCACTCGAAGCTCACCAAGAGGAATTATTCACCATCTGCATAAAGGAAGCCGGAAAAACATTGGCCGACAGCATTGCAGAAGTGCGCGAAGCGGTTGATTTCTGCCGTTACTATGCTGCCAGAGCGGAAGAAATGTCAGAGGATAGCGAAGCCCGGGGGGTCATTCTTTGCATCAGCCCATGGAATTTTCCGCTGGCTATCTTCTTAGGCCAGGTAGCAGCTGCTATCGTCACGGGTAACACCGTGGTCGCTAAACCAGCCGAGCAAACCAGTTTAATCGCCATGTGGTCGCTTGATATTATGAAAGAATGTGGCCTGCCAGATGGTGTCGTAGAGCTGGTGATCGCGCCGGGTCGTAAGGTAGGCGAGCACATCGTGCCCGATGAACGTATACAGGGCGTGATGTTTACCGGCTCTACTGAAACCGGCTGCTGGATAGCTCGTAAACTGGCAGAACGTAAAGGCGAGCCAGTGCCATTAATTGCCGAGACTGGTGGCCAAAACTGCATGATTGTTGATTCCACAGCGCTGCCAGAGCAAGTGGTTGACGATGTCATTGCTTCTGGCTTTCAAAGTGCCGGCCAGCGCTGTTCGGCCTTACGCGTATTGTTTTTGCAGGACGATGTAGCCGATGAAATTATCAACATGCTGGTGGGCGCGATGAAAGAGTTGCGTGTCGGCGATCCAGCTTACGTACGCCATGATGTTGGACCGGTCATAGACCATAAAGCCCATGAGCGCCTAACCAACCATGTGCAGTATTTGAGCGACAAAGCAACCTTGCATTATGCCTGCGCCATCCCGCAGGGTGATCAGCATTTATTCTTTGCACCTCACCTTTATGAAATCAATGATCTGACCCTGCTCGAACGGGAAGTATTTGGTCCTGTCGTACATATTGTGCGCTACAAAGCGCATGAGCTGGATAAAGTGATCGATCAAATTAATGCCACTGGCTATGGCTTGACCATGGGCGTTCACAGCCGGATTGAAGCCGTCACCACCAAAGTGGCTCATGCCATCAAAGCCGGCAACATTTACGTCAATCGCAATATGATTGGTGCCGTGGTGGGTGTACAACCTTTTGGTGGTCGGGGTTTGTCGGGTACCGGACCCAAAGCAGGTGGCCCCCTGTATTTACAACGTTTGGTCAGAGACAATCATTCGGTCGAAGATGCTGAACTGTCAGAAGAAAAGCACCAGCAACTGCTGGCAGAAACCACCAGTCGAGCCGTCGCCTATGCCATGCCGGCGGCTGCATCTGCTCAAGCTATCTGGCAACAACTATCAGTGTACCAACGCAGCTCTGTACTTCGCCAGTTTCTGGCTTCATTGGCGACCAACAACGTGGTTGTTAAACAGGAGCCCGATTTAGAACAGGTGATCACAGCCGCCAGAGAGCAACTGCGATGGGTTGAACAAGAGCTGGCAGCGCCGATCCGCCTACCCGGACCAACCGGCGAGAGTAATGAACTGTGGTTAGAACCCCGGGGTAGTATTGCCTTATTGCGCGATGAAACCGGTGATTTTAGCCACTGGTTGATCGCAACCATTACAGCATTAGCGGCTGGCAATGCGGTGATCACCGCCGTAGAAGAGGCGGATCTGCTGGAAGCGGAGGCCTGCGTCAAAGCATTAAGCCAGGCAGGTATGCCCGCTCAACTGATGTCCGTCATTAAACTCACCAGCATGACCACCTTACTAGCAGCCCCAGACCTTAGTGCAGCAATAGTGCAAGCTGGCAGTGCCATCAAACCACTAGCAGCAGAGCTGTTGGCCAATCGGGAAGGCGCAATTTTACCTCTGATCACCTCACCCGCAGATCATCGCTTGCTGCACCGGTTGCTGACAGAGAAAACCATTACCATCAATACCACAGCCGCAGGGGGCAATGCATCGCTGATGACCATGGCTGATAATACCTGAAGATGTAAGTAGCTTCCCATTCAGCCACTTACCACAGGTTGAATGGGACTACTGTTAATTTCAAGTTACTCAGGCTACACTTAACGATGCGTCGTATTATTAGGGAACTGATGTTTTTATGGCATTACAGGATGTAACTTTGCAACAACTCCAGCCAGGTGACTTTGTCGTTAAAGTCAGTCGCCAAACTGGTGATATTCTGATCAAAGAAGCTGGCCTGATCCGCAATCAAAAAACCATTGAGCTGCTACGCAGCAAAGGGGTCTTACGAGTGTGCATTGATCCAGCTAAAGCGGATCTAAGCTTACGGCCTGAACCATCAGATTTGCCTTTGCAGCTAATAGAAGATGCAGCAGTACCGAGCCACAGAGCAGACTTTTCCGATCAGCTGCCACGAGGTGAGCAAGTATTTCAATCGTTGCAACGCAAACAAAGCCGTTTAATGAGTTCCTGCCGTCAAAACCAACCGATTGATTTGGAGCTGGTGACTGAAGTCAGCTGTGGGCTGGCGGATGCGGTGAGCCGCAATCAGGATGTAATGCTGTGTTTAAGCCGTATGGCGAGCAGTAGCGATCAGTTACTGCAACATGCCATCAATTGTGCTGTTTATATGGCTGCGTTTGGACAGCAACTGCAGCTATCCAATAATCAGATTCAAGATCTGATTACTGCTGCCTTATTGCATGATATGGGGAAAATTCAACTCGGCCCAGAGGCATCCGATGTCAGCGCCATTGCCACCAGTTTAAAGCTACTTGCACCACTGCAACGGTTACCGCATGAGGTTTCGCTTTGGATCGCGCAGCACTGTGCCCATCTGGATGGTTCAGGCTCACCTAAGGGATTGCATGGTGAACAAATTACCCTCGGCGCCCGTATGCTAGCCATCGTCAATCATTACGACAATCTATGCCATCCTCTGGAGACAAAAACCATCAACCCACAGTTGGCGAGTAAGAAGTTACTGGATAAAACGCCTCATCAACTGGATAGCGAGCTGACACAGCGCTTTATTCGTTGCATTGGTATTTACCCACCAGGCAGTGTGGTCTTGTTGCATAGCGGTAAGCTGGCGCTGGTACTTGAAAATAGCCATAAAACACCAACGCAGCCAAAAGTAAAAGTGTTTTATCATAGCCTGCATCAACATCACCTGCCCCCCAAAGTTCTTGACTTGGCTAAGCACCATGATGACCCTATTGAACATTGTGTTGATTTGGCTCAGTACGGCCTGAATGCGCGTAACTATCTTTAACGCCTGGCGCTCGCTCAGTAACTCCACTCTGTCAGTGCTGCCACACTAAACTCCTGCTGTCGAAAACGTAACAACACAAAGTTGGGGAGAATCTCCACAATCTGCACATCGGTGCTCAGCCACTGCCCCTGTTGCAAGGTACGACCATTCACCTTCACCCAACGCTGGGCAGGCGTACTGGCATACACATGCGCCTCAAAACGCAAGGCTGGCAGTTGACGCTGCGTATGCTCATCCAGTGTACTGATATCTGCTGCGGGTGCATTGTGCATTTGTACACTTTGTCTCGGAGTACCTTGCTGATTGGTTGCATCCATCGCTTGTGAGAATCGCTCTTGAAGCTCAGAGGTGACATCCTGCTCATCAATGTCGCTAAGCGATGGCATGCTCGCCCGGGCTGGGCGTTCAGCTGTGACGACTTGTTGTGGCTCGTCCTGTCTGGCTGCTGGCTCTTGCGGCGTTCCTGTTGCACTAACTTCTATTTTGGCTTCAGTACGAACTTCAGCAATAGCTTGTGTGCTGTTCAGTTCATCATCCGCGCCGGCAGCTTCAGGCTCAGCCACTGGCTTGGCAACTGCTAACACATCGGGCTCAACCGTTAACGCCGCCAAAATCTGCTGCTGGCTGGCTTCACTAGCAGGCGGCTTTGCTGCTGACCCGGTAGCTTGATGTTGCAGCCCTAGCCAGTAACCCACCAGCAACGCAATGGATAACCCTAACATCCCGACCAGTAATCCAAGCCAGAAGGGAGAGCGCGAGTTGTTGGTTGGAGCCGCAATCGTGTGCTGTTGCTGGCGCTTTAAAGCATCCATTAAAATGGACATCTGAACCTCTCTTGCATTCGTTAATCGTTCAAGCCAGCACCCGGCCAAGACCATAGCCCAGCAATGCCACTATCGGCACTATCCACAGCCACCACACCCAGAGAGGAGGCAGCCAGACCGCTTTCTCCCCGGACTGAGGTAACACTTCCGCAGCCGCTTTACGAACCTCATCTTTGCCGACCAAAGGCCGCTGCCCTGCAAAAGCAGCAAGCATGGCTCGATCGGCCAGTAAATTCAGTAAGCGGGGAATCCCCTGACTGCTCTGATACAGCATTCGAATCGCCGACGGCTCGAACACCGGCCGCTCTGAACCGGCTACTTTTAAGCGGTAACTTAAATACTGAACCACCTCATCTTCAGTCAACGGCATCAGGTGGTATCTGGCGGTAATGCGCTGGGCCAATTGACGCAGATCTGTCCGTTGCAGCAACTGCTGCAGCTCAGGCTGGCCAATCAGGATCACTTGAAGCAGTTTACGGCTATTGGTTTCCAGATTGGTCAATAAACGCAGTTGCTCCAGTACCGCCGGTTGTAAGTGCTGGGCTTCATCAATGATCAGCAGCGTTTGCTTGCCTTGCTGGTGGTTTTTCAACAGCCGGTTTTTAATCTTATCACCCAATACCTTCAAGCTGGCATCGGATTTTTTATAGCGAATACGCAACTCATCACAAATCGATGCCAACAGCTCCAACTCAGATAAGGTCGGGTTCAAAATAAATGCCAGCTGGGTGCTATCATCCAGCTCTTGCAATAACGCTCTGGACACGGTGGTTTTTCCAGTCCCCACTTCACCGGTGAGCAAGACAAAGCCGCCGGCATCCCCTAACCCATAACGTAAATGGGCAAGTGCTTCCGCATGGCGCCCGCTCAGAAAAAGAAAATCCGGATTGGGAGCAATTGAAAAAGGCGGACTGTTCAGGCCAAAAAAGCCAGTGTACATCGGCGCATCCTTTGCTGATTTCGGAAATGGAGAAACGTTCGCTATAATGGCAAAAAAAGCGACTTCAGGAAAGCCTGTGCAGATATATCTTGTTGGTGGTGCCGTACGTGATCAATTACTCGAGTACCCTTTTCATGAACGAGATTGGGTGGTGGTGGGTGCGCACCCACAACAGCTCCTTGATCAGGGCTATCAGCAAGTCGGCAAAGACTTCCCGGTATTTTTGCACCCCAAAACGAAAGAAGAGTACGCGCTAGCCCGCACCGAGCGTAAACAAGGCTCTGGCTACACCGGTTTTGTTACTTACGCAGCGCCTGATGTTACCCTAGAGCAAGATTTAGCCCGACGCGACCTGACCATCAATGCCATCGCCCAAGCAGAAAATGGCTCGCTGATCGATCCTTACGGTGGAGTGCATGATATCGAGCAACGGATTCTACGCCATGTCTCGCCTGCCTTTGCCGAGGATCCATTACGGGTTCTGCGAGTCGCTCGCTTTTATGCCCGCTACTATCATCTGGGTTTTCGGGTGGCCGATGAGACTTTAGCGCTGATGCAACAGCTCAGCCAAAGCGGTGAATTGCGCACGTTGGCAGCAGAACGCGTCTGGCAGGAACTAAACAAGGCTTTATCGTGCAAGCACCCAGAAGCTTTTATCGACTTACTGCAACAGTGCGGTGCACTATCGGAGTTAATGCCCGAACTAGCGGCCTTGTGGGGGGTGCCACAACCGGCCAAATGGCACCCGGAAATTGATACCGGCATACACACCCTGTTAGTGCTGCAACAAGCCGCACAGTTATCGGAGCGCATTGATATTCGCTTTGCTGCCATGGTGCATGATCTTGGCAAAGGGCTGACTCCGCCGGAACACTGGCCCTCACACCATGGCCATGAACACACCGGCCTGCCACTGATAAACCAACTTTGTCAGCGCTTACGAGTCCCCAATGATTGCCGGGATTTGGCACTGTTGGTTTGTCAGTACCACCAGCTGATCCATCGGGCCACAGAGCTTAAAGCCAGTACCGTACTTAAACTGTTTGATGGCATCGATCTATGGCGCAAGCCCGAGCGACTGGAAGCCATACTGCTGTGCTGTATGGCGGATTTACGCGGCCGTACCGGCTTTGAGCAGGCCGACTATCCAGCCAAAACCCTGCTGCCTGCATTGGCCGAGGCGGCACTTGCTGTCAACGTAAAAGCGCTTATCCAGCCGGGGATGAAAGGTGAAGCCATTAAGCAGGCGTTGCAGCAGGCACGTTTAGAGGCGATTCAAACCACTAAACGGACTTAAAAGCTGGGATAATGGCTAGCAATCTAGCTACCATGCAAGGTGAGCACCAGCGTTCTGCCACTGGCGCGGTCACGGTGCTCGCCCAGATAAATGCCCTGCCATATCCCCATATTTAAGCGCCCTGCCGTCACTGGCAGGGTCACGCTGCAGCCAAGCAAGCTGGCTTTAAGATGAGCTGGCATATCATCAGGGCCTTCATCATTGTGTTGATAGTAAGGCTCATTCTCTGGCACCGCACGGCTGAAAAAACGCTCGAAGTCGCCGCGCACCGTTGGGTCGGCATTCTCGTTCACCGTCAGCGATGCCGAGCTGTGCTTAATAAACACATGCAGCAGCCCCTGCTGTAATGTTGCCAGTTCCGGCATCGCACGGATGATGTCATCGGTAATCAGATGAAAACCCCGTCGATACGGCGATAACAATAACTCTCGTTGAATGTAGTGCATTACAACCCTGCCTGCTGAATAGACTTTGTCTGCTGACGTTGTGCGTACAGCAACGTTCAATAAGGAGATTGGTTGTTATTTTGATTGCGGCTGAAGCGCTATACGCAATAAATAACTGCTGGCGGTAATGTATAAGTAGCGATTGTCGTTAGCCAATGCCACATTCGCCGCAGCCACACCCGTTTGTATAGTTCCTAAATGTTGCCCTTCAGCGCTAAAAACCCAAACCCCTCCAGGACCCGTTGCCAGCAAATAACCTGTCGGCAGTACTTTTAAGCCATCAGGCAGACCAGATAACTGCTGCGCGGCGGCAGTCGCATCAAAAAATAAACGACCATCCGACAAACTGCCATCGGCATTGACTGAATAACGCCACCATTGGGCCGCACTTCGCTGTGAATTAGCAACATAGAGCACTTTTTCGTCTGGTGAAAATGCCAAACCGTTCGGCCGGTTTAAGTCAGTGATCAGCAGACTCATCTGGCCATCTGGTGCTAATCGATAAACACCATTTGCAGACTGCTGCTTTTGGCTTGAGTTATCTCCCCCTTTTAAACCATAAGGAGGATCGGTGAAATAATAAGCACCGCTGGAGTGCTGTACCAGATCATTCGGGCTGTTCAGTAACTTGCCCTGATAATGATTGACCAATGTTTGGTAGTGCGCAGAACCCTGCTCATCACCAGCGTATACAGCCAAGCGTCTATCGCCATGCTGCGCCATTACCAACTGCTTATCATGGTTAAAAATCAGGCCATTTGCACCTTGCTGCGGATTATCCTCCGGGTGCAAACCGGTATAACCAGAAGGCGATAAATACAAAGTTAAGCCATCGCGCTCGTTCCAGCGATAAACCTTGTTGGTTGGTACATCAGAAAAAACAATATCACCGTTTGTCGGATCTTCAATAGGCCCTTCTGACCATTCGAAGCCTTCGGCCAGCAGCTCCAGTTGCGCATCTGCTGCCACAATGAGCGTCATCTCCGGTTGCAACACCTGAACAGGCTTATCTGGTAATGCAGCAAAAAGTGCAGAGCTGGCCGGCCACAGCAGCATAATCAACAACACAGGTAATGCTTTCATTCGTTTGCAACCTCTGCCAGCCAACACCAGCACTAACAATAAAAAATTTTTCATGAAACATCCTTTTAAGGTGGCCAACTCAGTCATCCCAGACAATACCGAAATTTATTCAGGCTTAAAAGCAAAAAGACCTGCCGAGGCAGGTCTTTTGTTATGTAGCGGTAGGCATTATACCGCTTGCTGAATAATCACGTTGTCGGCTTTTTTGGTGTACTGCGACATTTTGTGGAAATTCAGGTAGCGATAAGTATCGGCAGCCGTGGCATCAATTTGCTTGGCGTAATCCAGATACTCTTGCACGGTTGGCAGGCGGCCGATGATCGAGCTGACCGCAGCCAGTTCGGCTGACGCCAGATACACATTGGCGCCCTGCCCCAGACGGTTCGGGAAGTTCCGCGTCGAGGTAGATACCACGGTAGAGTTTTCCGCTACCCGAGCCTGGTTACCCATGCACAATGAACAGCCAGGCATTTCGGTGCGGGCACCGACTTTACCGAAGATGCTGTAGTAGCCTTCGTCAGTTAGTTGGGCTTGATCCATCTTGGTTGGCGGTGCTATCCACAGACGGGTTGGCAACTGGCCTTTGTACTTATCCAGTAACTTACCGGCTGCACGGAAGTGGCCGATGTTGGTCATGCACGAGCCGATAAAGACTTCGTCAATTTTATCGCCAGCCACTTCCGACAACAGACGAGCATCATCCGGGTCATTTGGTGCACACAGGATAGGCTCGTTGATTTCAGCCAGATCAATTTCGATGACTTCTGAGTATTCGGCATCGGCATCGGCCTCCATCAACTCAGGCTTCGCCAACCATTCTTGCATGGCTTGAATACGACGCTCGATGGTGCGGCGGTCGCCGTAACCTTCAGAGATCATCCACTTCAGCATGACGATATTCGATTCCAGATACTCGGCGATCGAGGCTTCGGACAGCTTGATGGTACAGCCACCGGCAGAACGCTCAGCTGAGGCATCGGATAATTCGAAGGCTTGCTCTACCGTTAAGTTCGGTAAGCCTTCGATTTCCAGAATACGACCAGAGAAGATGTTCTTCTTGCCTTTTTTCTCGACCGTCAACAAGCCTTGCTTGATGGCGTAATAAGGAATGGCATGCACTAAATCACGTAAAGTGATACCAGGCTTCATCTCGCCTTTAAAGCGAACCAGCACCGACTCAGGCATATCCAATGGCATCACGCCGGTTGCCGCAGCAAACGCCACCAAACCAGAGCCTGCCGGGAACGAAATCCCCATCGGGAAGCGCGTGTGTGAATCGCCACCGGTACCCACGGTATCTGGCAACAACATGCGGTTTAACCAAGAATGGATAATGCCATCGCCTGGGCGCAATGCGACACCAGCGCGGTTCATAATAAAATCAGGCAAGGTGTGATGCGTATCGACATCGACAGGCTTTGGATAAGCTGCCGTGTGACAGAATGACTGCATCACTAAATCAGCTGAGAAGCCCAAACAAGCCAAGTCTTTCAGTTCATCCCGCGTCATTGGGCCTGTGGTATCTTGCGAGCCCACAGTGGTCATTTTCGGCTCACAGTAAGTGCCAGGGCGAATGCCGGCAACACCACAAGCTTTACCAACCATTTTTTGCGCTAAAGTGAAGCCTTTGCCGCTATCGTCTTTTGGTAATGGACGACGGAATTTATCCGATGGGCCTTCCCCCAAAAATTCGCGAGCCCGATCCGTTAAGCCACGACCAATGATCAGCGGAATACGGCCGCCTGCCTGCACTTCATCCAGCAAGACATCGGTCGCCAACGTGAACTCAGCCAGCACAGCGCCTGTCTCGTGGTTGCAGACTTTGCCTTCGTACGGGAAGATGTCGATCACATCGCCCATATTTAATTCGTTAACATCCACTTCAATCGGTAAAGCGCCAGAGTCTTCCATAGTGTTGAAGAAGATCGGGGCAATTTTGCTACCAAGAACAAAACCACCAGCACGCTTATTAGGCACGTATGGAATGTCGTCACCCATAAACCACAGCACCGAGTTGGTAGCAGATTTGCGCGAAGAACCAGTCCCTACTACATCACCGACATAAGCCAGTGGGAAGCCTTTTTCTTTTAAGGTTTCAAGTTGCTTCAGTGGACCACGCACACCAGCCTCTTCCGGCTCGATGCCTTCGCGGCTGTTTTTCAGCATGGCTAAAGCATGCAGTGGGATATCTGGCCGTGACCAGGCATCTGGTGCTGGCGATAAATCATCGGTATTGGTTTCACCGGTGACTTTAAATACGGTAACTGTGATTTTCTCCGCCACTTTTGGCTTGGCTTCAAACCACTCAGCATCGGCCCACGATTGCACAACTTGTTTCGCATAGGCATTGCCGGCATCCGCTTTCTCGGTGACATCATGAAAAGCATCAAAAATAAGCAAGGTGTGTGATAACGCTTTCACAGCTAAAGGAGCCAGGGTGTCGTGATCAAGCAGCTCAATCAACGGCTCGATGTTGTATCCACCCATCATGGTGCCGAGTAGCTCAGTGGCGCGCTCAGCGGAAATCAGTGGTGATTGCGCTTCGCTTTTAGCGACAGCGGCCAGAAAGCCAGCTTTCACATAGGCCGCTTCGTCTACACCTGGCGGAATACGGTTTTCCAACAGGTCGACCAAAAAGGCGTCTTCACCTTGCGGTGGATTTTTCAGCAGTTCTATCAAGCCAGCAACTTGCTCTGCATTGAGTGGCTTTGGTGGGATGCCTTCCGCCGCGCGTTCGGCGACGTGTTCGCGATATTCTTGTAGCACAGTAATGTCCTCTTGGTCGTTGATGGCTATCGGTGTGGGCTGCTGTCCTGCTGGACACTACCTCACCGAGTCGACTCTGGAAATGAACCCGCATGAATTATAAGAAATTCAGCGCCAGAATGACATCCGGCCTGCCCCTCATCCGCTTATAGTCGGTATAAGTTGGCTGAATGAAAACAGGGTTCTCTAGCCAATTCATGTCTGGTTAAAAGACGACGGGTATCATTTGGTATAAAAGTGCGACACCGGAAACGGTGTCGCACAAGCCAGACAAGTATAACAGAAAATGATTACCAGATCTTGACGCGTTCCTCTTCTGCCAAATACATTTCGTCGCCTGGCTGCACATCAAAAGCCTGATAAAACTCAGGAATATTTGGCAATACGCCAATCACCCGATAGTGCGGAGGTGAATGAGGACCAGTGCTTACTTGCCGGCGCAACGCCTCTTCCCGGTAGTTCGAGCGCCAGATCTGTGCCCAGCCAATAAAGAAACGCTGCAGGCCACTAAAGCCATCCAGCACTGGTGCTTCCTCACCATCCAACGACATTTTGTAAGCACGCAGTGCCACCGTCATACCGCCCAGATCGCCAATGTTTTCGCCCAAGGCCACGTCCCCATCAACAAATACGCCCGGAAACGGCTCAAACTGACTGTACTGCGCACTTAAACGAGCACCTAACTGCTGGAACTGGGCTAAATCTTCCGCTGTCCACCAGTCGCGCAAGTTGCCATCGCCATCGTATTTCGCACCCTGATCATCGAAGCCATGGCCAATTTCATGGCCAATCACCGCACCAATCCCACCATAGTTCACCGCATCATCAGCTTCCATATCAAAAAATGGTGGCTGCAGGATAGCCGCAGGGAAGACGATTTCGTTCATCACCGGGTTGTAATAGGCATTCACCGTTTGCGGTGTCATAAACCATTCATGCTGCTGAATAGGACCGCCCAATTTATCAACCATCTCCTGATAAGCACGGTGATTGGCTCGAATGCTGTTACCAATTAAATCATCGGCTTTAATCTCAAGATCGGAGTAATCTTTCCATTGGTCCGGGTAACCAATTTTGGTGGTAAAGGTACTTAATTTTTCCAGCGCCGCCACCTTGGTATCGTCAGACATCCATGGCAGTTCTTTAATCGACTCGCCATAGGCTTTAATCAAATTATCGACCAGAGCTTCCATCCGAGCTTTGGCGTCTTCATTGAAATGACGCTCGACATACAATTTACCCACCAACTCACCCAATACCCCATTGGTGGTATCTACGGCGCGCTTCCAACGTGGTTGTTGCTCTTCTACACCCTGCAAGGTCTGGCTGTAGAATGCAAAACGGCGATCAACAAAATTTTGACTTAACTGAGGCGCAAAGCTATGCACCGTGCGATAAGTTAAATACGCCTGCAAAGTGCTCAGCTCTGTAGCGTCAATAACCTCCGACAAACCAGAAAAATACGACGGCTGAGCCACAATGATATCCTGCCCTGCTGGCAAGCCCATGGTGCTGCCGTAACCGGCCCAATCAAAGCTGCCCATCAGCTCAATGACATCATCCGCCGATAATTTATTGTAAGTTTTATCAGCATTACGACTTTCTAAACGGGTCCAATGATGTTCAGCCAGCGCATGCTCAAGCGCCAAAATATGCTCAGCAGCAACGGCGGCATCGTCATGACCGGCCAAAGCAAGCATATCGGCAACATAGTCCTGATACGCAGCTTTGATCCGTAAGGAGTCATCATCTTCATTGAAGTAATAATCACGGTCTGGCAACCCTAAACCGCCCTGAAATAAGTACACCGCATACTGCGTCGACTCACGAGCATCGTTGTTGACATACCAGCCAAAAACACCACCAACCCCATCGCGTTGCAGTTCGGCTACCGCCTGCCCCAGCTCAGCTTTGCTTTCTAATTGCTCAATGCGTTGCAACTGTGCTTGGATTGGCGTTAAACCAAGCTGGTTGATCCGCTCGATATCCATAAAGCTGTTGTAAAAACTAGCCAGCTTATCGGCATCTGAACCTGGCTGCAGATTGTCGCTGGCGGCCACTTCTTCGATAATAGTTTTCACGGCCAGTTGCGCCTGATCCGCTAAAATATCAAAAGAGCCAATGCGTGATTTATCCGCAGGAATAGGGTTATTCTCGATCCACTTGCCATTGACCGCCAAATAAAAATCATCCTGCAATCGTACGCTACTGTCAAAGTTCTCTACATCAACGCCAGAGCTGAGTGCGCTCTGTGCTGTCATCTCTGACGCCACTTGTTCCTGCTGCCCTGGTCTGCCGGAATTGCTGTCACATGCCGCTAAACCTAGCGCCATCGCCACGCTAACGGCCAATAAGCTAACTTTTTTCATTGTAGGTATCCTATGAGACATTGTTCTGTTTTGTTCATACTACTGCCATCTGCTCACAGGCTGCAAACCTCTTTTGTAACAAAACCTGAATGAGCAGCTGCATTTATTGGCTATAGTCTGCCATTGCCTGATAGCACAGGCTCAGCTAGAGTGAACACTTCGATCTTTTATCAAACACATACTAATAACGAGAAATCGACCACCATGACTACGTCCACTGCCGCGTTACCGCGGCCAACCCCGCTGCATCGCTGGCTGGTACTGCTGTTTGTCAGCCTGGCCATGTTTGGCAATTATTATGTCTACGATTCACTTGGCCCCGTAATCGACTTGTTGCAAAGCGATCTCGGTTTCAGCAATCAGCAAACCGGCTTTCTAATCTCAGTATACAATCTGGGTGCCATCGTCGCCTTGCTGATTGGCGGGATTATTATCGACCGCTATGGTACCAAACGCGCACTGCTGTTGTTTGCCAGTATCTGCTTAGTCGGTGCTGTGGTCACTGCACTGAGCCCACGCTATGAGATCATGGCCAGTGGCCGTTTGCTGCTGGGCCTGGGCTCAGAGCCGCTGATTGTCGCTGCTACCACGGTGCTGGCGAAATGGTTTAAAGGCAAAGAGCTTAGCTTTGCCTTTGGCATCAACTTATCGCTATCGCGACTTGGCTCAGCATCAGCTGATTGGTCGACTAACTTTGCCAGCCCATTGTACAGCAACTGGCAAGATCCACTCTGGCTGGCCACTGCTTTTGCCGGTATATCAGTCACGGCAGCCGTACTGTATTGGCTGCAGGAAAAGCGCTGTGAAGGTCGTTTTAATCTCGGCGTCACTGAGCAAACCGACCAATTGAAGTTCAAAGAGTTGTTTCTGTTTGGCCAGCGTTACTGGTACATCGTGGCACTGTGTGTGGTGTTTTACTCCACCATCTTCCCATTTCGTACCTTTGCCATCATGTACTTTCAAGAAGCGCATGGTCTGGCGCGCGAAGCCGCTGGCATGCTGAATAGCATGATGATGGTCTCCGCCATTATTGCTACACCACTCTTTGGCTTATTGATTGATAAAGTCGGCCGACGAGGGCTCTTTATGACGCTCGGTTGTTTGATGATGTTGCCGCTGTTTCTGGCCGTTACCTATCTGCCTGCGGGCGTGCCGGTGATGGTATTTGGCAGTGCCATCCCGCTCACGTTATTGCTGGTGATGTTGTTGCTGGGCTGTGTGTTTTCGCTGGTACCAGCCGCCATGTGGCCTTCGGTCGCCTATACCGTGGATCAACGCCGTTTAGGGACGGCGTACGCTACCATGACGCTGTGCCAGCAAATTGGCTGGTCCATCGTACCGCCGGTAATTGGTTATCTGAACGATATGAACCAAGCCAGTGCCGACAACATTGCAGGCTATGCACCGGGCATGTGGTTTTACACCGGTCTGGCCGTCACCGGCCTCATCTTCGCCTTGTTGTTATGGCGCCATGAGAACAAGCCGATGGCAACACCGGGGCATCACAACGAAACCGCGGCTGAACATCAGCATCCGGGGTAAGGTTAACTTAAATAAACAAAGCACACCCGCAGGCTAAGTGCCTGCAGTGTGCTTACTGATTCAACAACAATGCAGCCAGCAAACCCAGCAGGCCGCCAAAGAAACCACCCCAGACCACCAGCCAGCCGAGATGTTCGTGGATCATCTGTTGCACAATGCTTTTCACCAGCTCGGGCGTCAGTTCATTGATACGCGCAGCGACGATGGTTTCGATATGCTGTTGCATGTGCTGCATTTGCTCAGGTTGCTCCAGCTGCAACAATACCTGCTGTTGAAATTCATCCGAATCCGCTATATCGATCAGAGCCGTTTTTAATTCCTGAATGAAAGGCTCCCGCAGTGGCTGCAGTACTTTATTGCCACCCACCATGCTGAGCATAGAGCCAAACTTTGATCCCTCGACGACTTTAAGTAAGGCATCAAAGGCAGGATCCAGTTCGACTTGCTCAATCACCGGCCCGAGTTCCAGCCGCATCGGCTCGCCATACTCATCTTGCTGGCGTAAAAAGCGGTCGATATTCTCAGCTGAAAAGAACTGCGTCATCATCAGTTGCTGCAAACTGCCCTTAAAGCTTTCAAACCGCGCTGGGATCACGCCTGAGCCATACAAGCCGGGCACTTTTTCAAACAACATATGTATGGCCAACCAGTTGGTTAAGGCGCCGGATAAAGCAAATAAACCGACCGTCAACAGCCAGGGCTGGGCCAGAACCCATCCCAACAGAATCAATGCCGCAGCAATAAGGTTGGTCAACACACTTTTGTTCATTTAAGTTCCTTTACGCTTAAGTTAGCCTTGCGAGTACTTGAATTAACGCCGCTGATCCTGCCAGCGGCCCCACTGATAATACAGCCGCTGACCAACTCGGCGCCAGCGAGCAAACGGAAAAGTACGTAGCGGTTGTTGATAACATGGTAACAATGGAATGGACTGCCCCATCGCCAGCTCGGCCAGCCGCTGGCCGGCCAAAGCGGAAAATGATAAACCGCTGCCGCAATAGCCTGCGGCATAACTAACACCGGCATAGGGGCTATCTTGAGGGGCTTGATACAGATGCGGCATATCATCCATCGATACGGCCACCCAGCCACTCCACTGATAATCCACGGTGATCTGCTGTAACGCAGGGAAGCTTCGCTTTAACGCAGCCAGTAGCTGGGCAGCATAACGAGGCTTATCAGCATCACGACCACGTATCGCCCCACGTCCGCCAAACAACAAGCGCCCATCCGGCAGCAAACGGTAGTAGTATTTCAGCGCCCGGGTATCCATCACGATGGGCTGGCCCTGAATACCACAGCGGGCCAGCTCATCAGCCGTTAATGGCTGGGTGACAATGATACTGCTAAGCACCGGTAACAACCGCCCCTGTAACAGCGGATGAAAATTTTTCGGCGTATAGCCATTGGTGGCAATCAGTACTTTCTTTGCCCGAACTGAGCCCTGCGGCGTGATGAGGCGATGCAAGCCCTGCGGCGTTTGCCAGCTGAGTACCGGCGAACCGCCATACAGAGTAACACCCGCCTGTTTAGCCATGTCTGCATAACCAAGCACCAACTCTAATGGGTTCAGACCATAGCAGTCCGGGTCGAACAGCGCGCCTTTAGCCTGCTGATCCGGCAACTGCTGCTGCAGTTCGCTCGGACTAAGAAGTTGCAATGACTGACCCAACTGCTGATTAGCAAACTCCAGCTGTTGCTGAAAAGGAGCTAAAAATCGTGGATGATGAGCCAGTTTGTAGTAACCCGGTGCCTGCCGCTGACAGGATATACGACCTCGCTGTTGCAGTGCATCGACCAGTTCAAAGGCGTGCTGGTACTCAGCATAACACGCTTTTGCCTGCTTGATGCCAAAGCGCTCAGCCAGTTGCAAAGGCCCCAAACGCCCGGTACCTTTTAAAACAAAACCAGCATTACGACCACTGCAACCCCAGCCAGGTTGATGTGCTTCCAGCAGCACCACCTGTTGTGAAAAACGCTCGGCCAGCTCACGCGCTGCATTCAAGCCGGTGTAACCGGCTCCAATGACGACAATATCTGCGGTAATATCGTCGTTTAAGGACGGGTGCTGCGATAATGGCCCGGCCTGCTTAGCAAACCAATACGATTGCGGATAAGGACTCCCGACTCCGGGCTCTTTATCCAGTAACGGATCGTACATGATCAGCTCCGCTCATGGCATACTCAACTCAGACAGAGTACCAGGTCAGAAACACCACCAGGCCAAGGCCCAGCGCCAACCGGTAAATAACAAAGGGCAGCATGCCCATACGGCTGATGATTTTCAAAAAGAAGTGAATACAAATAAGCGCACTGATAAAGGCTAATACCGCACCGAAGCCTAAAGCGAAGGTATCGTAGGCTTCCGGCTCACTCAGTAACTTGGATGCCTGGTAGCCGCCACTCAGCACAATAATTGGAATTGACATCAAAAATGAAAAACGAGCGGCACTGATCCGATCCAGCCCAAGCAGTAAACCTGCTGTCATGGTGATACCAGAGCGTGACGTGCCTGGGATCAGTGCCACAGCCTGAGCACAACCCAGTATCACCACCTGCCGCCAGCTTAAGTGCATGACATCCTTGTTTTGTTTTGCGGCTCGATCCGCAACTAACAACAACAAGCCAAACACGATGGTGGTGGCCGCAATAACCCAGGGAGAACGTAAAAAAGTTTCAATGACGCCGGCAAAGAGCAAACCAGCCAGACCTGCAGGAATCGTTGCGACAATCAGCATCCAGGCCAGGGTGCCGTAACTGCTTTGCTGACCACGCAACGAATTGACCCAGCCCACGACTAATTGCCCCACATCCTGACGAAAATAGATCATCACCGCCAACAAGGTACCCACATGCACCGCCACATCAAAAGCAATGCCTTGATCCTGCCAGCCCAAAATCGCTGAAGGTAAAATTAAATGGGCCGATGACGAGATCGGTAAAAACTCAGTAATACCCTGAATTATGGCCAATACAATGATTTCAAATACACTCACTTCACTTCACTCCATGAAAAAGGAACCGTCCATAACTTTTGATGTTTGGTATATTGCTGCCACAGCTGCTGATAGGTTAACCCTGCCACTGGGTGCCTTTGTTCAGGCACCAGTTCGGCCATAGGCCAGAGTACAAAAGCATTCTTGGTGATTTCATCACGCGGTAACTCAATCGGTTGCTGACACACCAGTTGATCATACGTCAGTAAATCCAGATCCAAGGTGCGACCAGAAAAGCGGGCCACGTTGCGTTTACGACCATGCCGGTTTTCAATCTGCTTAAACAGGTGCACACACTCAGCGACCGCTAAGTCGGTATTTGCCCCCACCACCAGATTGTAAAATGGGTCGCCGTCAAAACCGACCGCTTCACTCTCGTATACCGATGATATCATCAGGGTGCCAAAGGCTCGCGTCAGTTCATCAATCGCTACGCGGACGTGGTATTCACGCTCGATATTGCTGCCGACACTAACGAGAATAAAAGCCATTAACTGCGTTCCCGAACAATGCGCACACCAACAGTTTGAGCAGTTGGTACGGCCCCAGGTTTATGAACGGTAACCTGAACCCGATCCGTACTGAAATTAGCCAGCAGCAAAGTGGCCACCCGCTCCGCTACGGTTTCAATGAGCTCGATGGGCTCAGCCGTGACTAAATCCGTGACTTGCTGGGCAATAACACTGTAATCCAACGCCTGGCGAATATCATCTTGCGCGGCAGCCACTGCCGTATTGCAGCTTAACTCCAGATCCAGCTCCAAGCGCTGTTGAATGGCTTTTTCCCATTCATACACACCAATCACCGTATCGATGCACAATTTTTTAATAAAAACGCTATCCATCAGTTCATTCCGCATGACGTTCGGGGTAAGATGATCAGGTAGGTCGATAGGTTTTGTTGTCACCACACTGACCGGGCAAACGCGATCTTAACGTAAAACAGTACCTCGACACAAAAGATATGACGAGCTGAGGAACCGCACTGATGACACCGCTGATCTTAATGATGATGCTATTGGCGTATGCGCTTGGTTCCATCTCGTCTGCAGTTCTGGTCAGCCGCCTGTTTCGCCTGCCGGATCCCCGAACCACTGGCTCCAATAATCCCGGTGCCACCAATGTACTGCGTACTGGCGGTAAATTGCCAGCGGCATTGGTGCTGTTATTTGATATTTTGAAAGGTACCATCCCGGTATGGGGGTCCTACTTTTTAGGCATAGAACCCTTGTATCTTGGGCTCATTGGTATCTGCGCTTGCCTCGGCCATATCTATCCGCTGTTTTTCGGTTTTAAAGGTGGTAAAGCCGTCGCCACAGCCCTTGGCACCATGATGCCAATTGGATTGGAGTTAACCGGGCTATTGATCGCTAGCTGGGTCGTGGTATTGGCGATTACGGGCTACTCATCACTAGCCGCTATTATCACTGTAGGCTTAGCACCTATCTTCACCTGGTTTATTAAACCTATGTATACCCTACCGGTATTTATGCTAAGCCTGCTGATCATTGCCCGTCATCGACAAAATATTTTCCGGCTGTGGCATGGCCAGGAAAGCCGGGTCTGGGATAAAGGCAAAAACTTAAAAGAGTGATCTACAGTGCACTCAACTGCTCCATCGGCCAACGTGGCTGCACAGCAATAGTCAAATCCTGCTGCTGCCCCGCCACTAACCGTTGATGACCAGCAAACGCAATCATCGCCCCGTTGTCTGTACAAAACTCTTTACGTGGGTAAAACACCTGCCCCCCCCGTTTTTGCAACAAAGCAGCCAATTGCTCGCGCAGTGAGGTATTGGCACTAACACCGCCAGCCACCACCAAGCGGGTTAATCCGGTTTGCTGCAAGGCTCGTTCACACTTTGCTACCAGAGTATCGACTACGGCCTGCTGAAACGATGCGGCAATATCAGCCTGCTCCTGTTCACTGCGCCCGGCTTTGGCAATGACATTGGCTGCCGAGGTTTTCAAACCACTAAAACTAAAGTCCAACCCTGGCCTGTCCAACATCGGGCGTGGAAAGCGATATGCCTTGGCATCACCCTGAGTCGCCATTTTTGCCAGCAAGGGGCCACCGGGGTAGTCCAGCCCCATCAACTTAGCCGTTTTATCAAAAGCCTCTCCGGCAGCATCATCAATGGATTCCCCCAACAACTGATACTGACCAATCCCTTGAACATCAACCAGCTGAGTATGCCCACCCGACACCAGTAAGGCGAGAAAAGGAAAGGCAGGTGGCTCAGCTTCTAACATCGGAGCTAATAAATGGCCTTCCATATGATGAACTCCCACCGCTGGCTTATGCCAGGCAAAGGCCAGACTGCGGCCAATGGAAGCACCAACCAATAAAGCTCCTGCTAAACCAGGCCCTGCCGTGTACGCTACACCATCAATGTCCATTGCTGTGCAGTTTGCTTCCTCCAGTGCCTGACGGATTAAAGGTAGGGTTTTACGAACATGATCACGCGACGCAAGCTCTGGTACCACACCACCGTAATCCGCATGCAGGTCGATCTGGCTATACAACACATGGCTTAATAAGCCAAGTTCGCTATCATAAATAGCGATGCCTGTTTCATCACAAGATGTTTCAATACCCAGAACCCGCATGGCAACCTCAATTATTCGTTGAATTGTTTTATTGCAAGCAGAAAATAATGGTACCGCTCGGCGCAATATGCTCAAATCCTCTGCCCAACGGCCAAAATTAGCCGCTGAAAACAGGCGAATTGTAATGGGATCGACGATAAATCACCAGCAATAGACAGAATCACTTTACAAGCCCCTCCGCTTTTGAGTAAAATGCGGCACCATTTTTAATCGTATTGGTTAATGAGTAACCATAGTAATCCGAGGTGAGAATTTAATGCCTGTAGTTAAAGTAAAAGAAAACGAACCCTTTGATGTCGCTCTGCGTCGCTTCAAGCGCTCTTGTGAAAAAGCTGGTATTTTGGCCGATGTTCGTTCTAAAGAGTTTTTTGAGAAGCCAACCTGGGTTCGTAAGCGTAAGAAAGCAGCAGCAGTAAAACGTCATGCTAAAAAGCTTTCTCGCGAGAATGCACGCCGTATCCGTTTGTACTAATCTGTACACGATTAAGTGCATTCTATTGCAGCGCAGTTGTAGTCACCAAGGTTTCTATAAACTGCCGTGCAACGTATAAACAGGCAACACCCAGACTTTGGCCCTGATCGCAGGTTGTTGAGCTTCTGCAGCAACCCGGTGAAACAAGCGATGTGAATAGCTGACAACATACCGTGCTCATAAGGCACGGTTTGTCTTTTTCTGAGCAAAGTGAAACAATCCAGTGGCAGGACAGATCCCGCGACAGTTTATCGATGATTTGCTGGCTCGAACCGATATCGTCGAGCTGATTGATCAACGAGTTCCGTTGAAGAAAAAAGGCCGGAATCATTCCGCCTGCTGCCCATTCCATAACGAAAAAACCCCCTCTTTTACAGTCAGCCAGGATAAGCAGTTCTATCACTGTTTTGGCTGTGGTGCGCATGGCAATGCCATTACGTTCTTGATGGAGTACGAACAACTGGAGTTTGTTGAAGCCATTGAAGAACTCGCCGCACAGCATCATATAGAAGTACCCCGTGAAGGCGGAGGACCAGCGCGGCCAACAGGTCAGGCTGACGATTATCAGCTGATGCAAAAAGCCACCGAGTTATGGCAACGCCAATTGCAGCAAGGCCCAAGCAGTGAGTTGGCCCAGAGTTATTTGCAAAAACGTGGCTTAACGCAAAGTACCATCGAGCGCTTTGCCATTGGGGTTGCCCCCGATAGTTGGGACTTTATCCTGAAGCAGCTCGGCCAAAGCGGGACAAAAGCCCGGGATCAATTGTTTGAACTGAAGTTAACCAATCGCAATGAGCAAGGCCGGGAGTACGATTTTTTCCGTAACCGCCTGATGTTCCCTATTCGTGACCGCCGCGGCCGGGTGATCGCCTTTGGTGGCCGGGTGTTTAGCGATGGTACGCCTAAGTATCTGAACTCGCCTGAAACACGCTTGTTTCACAAAGGCCGTGAGCTCTATGGTTTGTATGAAGCTCGCCAGCAACAAGACCGGTTAGAGCAAGTGCTGGTGGTTGAGGGTTATATGGATGTCGTGGCGCTCGCAGAGTATGGTATCCATTTTGCCGTTGCCAGCTTAGGCACTGCCACCACCTCAGAGCACATGCAAACCCTATTTCGTTATTGTCGCCAGGTGGTCTGTTGTTACGATGGCGATCGGGCTGGCCGAGATGCGGCCTGGCGCGCCTTGCAAAATGCCTTGCCACAACTCAAAGATGGGGTTGAACTGAATTTTGTGTTTCTTCCCGATGGCGAAGATCCCGATACACTGGTACAAAAAGAAGGCAAAGATGCGTTTTTACAGCGTATTCAACAAGCCACCTCGCTGCAGCATTATTTTTTTGAGCATCTAATGCAGGAACATGACCCCAGCTCCGATGCTGGTAAGTCGGCTTTACTGGCCAAAGGCAAAGAGTTGATTGCGCAAATACCCAGTGATTTTTATCGCGAACAACTGGAAGATAAGCTCTACAGCTTGGTTGGCAAACAAAGTGATCGCGGCCAAAGCGCTACCGCCACACGCAGTAGCGCCCGCTATTCAGTACCTAAAACCCAAAGCATGACGCCGATGCGTCGAGCCATTGCACTCTTGCTGCAATACCCGCGGCTTGCCACCACTATCCCACAAGCCGCTGAACTGGCAGGGACGAATTTGCCGGGTATAACACTGTTGCTGAATTTACAACAGCACATTCTGAACAACCCGCAGATACGTACCGCGCAGCTGCTGGAATATTGGCGGGATAGCAAAGAGTATTCGATACTAAACAAACTTGCGATGTGGGATCCACAACTGGACCCCGAGCAAGTTGAGCAGGAGTTTATCGACTCCTTTGGCTCCATCGAAGATCATTATTTACAGCAACGGCTGGAAGCATTAGAACGCACCGCCAAGTTGCAAAAGCTCAGCCCGGACGAGCAACAAGAGTATTTATTGCTGTTAAAAGCATTAAAAAGCAGAAAACCGCGATCAGCAACCAGCTAATTGCTGGCTAGAAATGCCGCAGTTTGTTATAATTGCCAGTTCGCAATTCGTTTATTAATTAACTTGAGTGGAAGCATAGCCTCTATGGAGCAAAGTCCTCAGTCGCAACTCAAACTCCTGATCTTGAAAGGTAAAGAGCAAGGGTATCTTACCTTTGCGGAAGTCAATGACCACCTTCCACAAGACATTATCGACTCGGAGCAGATCGAAGATATTATACGTATGATCAATGACATGGGTATTCAGGTGTTTGAATCTGCACCTGATGCTGATGACTTGATCATGGCCGATGCCGCCGCTGATGACGATGCTGCTGAAGAAGCAGCACAAGCATTGGTAAGCGTGGACAAAGAGCTGGGACGCACCACCGATCCAGTTCGGATGTACATGCGGGAAATGGGCACGGTAGAACTACTCACCCGCGATGGCGAAATTGAAATCGCCAAACGTATTGAAGATGGCATCAATCAGGTACAAACTTCTGTTGCAGAGTACCCTGAAGCCATCACTTATTTGCTTGATTTATGGGACAAATACGAAGCAGATCAAATGCGGCTTAGCGACATTGTCACTGCCTTTGTCGACCCGAATGAAGTGGATGAAGCTCCGGTTATCGCCACCAACATCGGTTCTGAAGTGCCTGAAAGTGCATCAGATGATGATAATGATGATGATGACGATGATGATGACGCTGAAGAAGCGGATACCGGGCCAGATCCAGAAGTAGCCCGCATTAAGTTTGGCGAGCTGCAACAACAGTATGAAGTAACCCGTCACTCCATTGTCAACAATGGCCGTGAACACGAGATCACCAAAGAAGAAATTCTTAAGCTGAGTGAAGTATTCCGCTGTTTCCGTCTGGTTCCCAAGCAGTTTGATCGCTTGGTCAAGAACATGCGTGAAATGATGGATCGGGTTCGTGTGCAAGAACGTTTGCTGATGAAGCATAGCGTTGAACACGCCAAAATGCCAAAAAAAGCCTTTGTGAAAGCCTTTACTGGCAATGAGACATCCGTGGCTTGGATCGATGCAGAAATAGCAGGTTCGAAGCCGTACGCTGCAAAGTTGGCTGATTTCCAGGATGATCTTTACCGCTGCATTGAGAAACTGAAAAAGGTTGAAGAAGAAACCGGCCTCAGCATCTCAAAAATTAAAGACATCAACCGCCGCATGTCGATTGGTGAAGCCAAGGCGCGCCGTGCCAAGAAAGAGATGGTCGAAGCCAACTTGCGTTTGGTTATTTCCATCGCGAAAAAGTACACCAATCGTGGCTTGCAATTCTTGGATCTGATCCAGGAAGGTAACATCGGCTTGATGAAAGCAGTGGATAAATTCGAATATCGCCGTGGCTATAAGTTCTCTACTTATGCGACCTGGTGGATCCGACAAGCCATTACCCGTTCAATTGCCGATCAGGCTCGCACCATTCGTATTCCGGTGCATATGATTGAAACCATCAACAAGCTGAACCGTATTTCACGGCAAATGCTGCAAGAGATGGGCCGCGAACCGACGCCAGAAGAGTTGTCCGAACGCATGTTGATGCCAGAAGACAAAATCCGTAAGGTGTTGAAAATCGCCAAAGAGCCTATTTCGATGGAAACCCCCATCGGTGATGATGAAGATTCGCATCTGGGTGACTTTATCGAAGATGTCGGCGGTGAATCACCACTCGACTCTGCCACCATGGAAAGCCTGAAAAACGCCACCAACGAAGTACTGGCAGGCTTAACGGCCCGTGAAGCCAAAGTACTGCGGATGCGGTTTGGTATTGATATGAATACCGACCACACACTGGAAGAGGTAGGCAAACAGTTTGACGTGACCCGAGAGCGGATCCGGCAAATTGAAGCCAAGGCGCTACGAAAGCTGCGCCATCCTTCCCGCTCCGAAGTGCTGAAAAGCTTCCTCGACGAGTAAAATTGCAAGGCGCCTTAATCGGCGCCTTTCATTTTTGCAGAAAAAATAATCAGTTGATGGCAATCAACTGCGAAAGCCAGATGACAACAGCAATAAAACTTTCTATACTGCAAGCCGTTTTTTGTTGAGATGAGCGAGGCCGTGGATGGCCGAGCTGAGTGAAGATCATCATGGATGTGAATACACATAGTATAAAAGTTTCTATTAGCGTGGCCCCTTAGCTTAGGTGAAGCGCGGTCACCGGCAGGTGATGAGAAGTGATTTAACATCACTTCGAAAGCAATGAACGCGAGGCCGTGGATGGCCGAGCTGAGTGAAGATCATCAGGGATGTGAATACACATAGTATAAAAGTTTCTATTAGCGTGGCCCCTTAGCTCAGTTGGTTAGAGCACACGACTCATAATCGTTAGGTCCCCAGTTCGAGTCTGGGAGGGGCCACCATTCAATTCCCTACCACCTGCTCAGCCCACTGCTCCAATCGCTCTAACATCGACTCTGCATAAATCCCCTGATACAAGCCACGCATAGTGCCATCCAGATAGCTCTGAGCAAGCGCTTGCTGCCAGATTGCGACCTGTTCACTGGAGATATCCCGGGAAAAAGCCAGATACAACTCCACCTCACGGATGGGCTGTAACTTAACCAAATCTGTTTGGTTGCTAGCCTGAAGTTGCTGTTGCCTTTCTGTCACGGCCGCATCATGCAATACAATCAGATCGACCCGCTCCAAAATAAGCATCTGAAAACAATCGCCATGCGACAGCGTCAGGACCAGGTTTCGTCCCTCTTCAAAGCCATATTGCTGCAGACGACTAACATGAAGAGAACTGCGATACTCGCAAGCAATTAAGTTTGGGTTCAACCTTACATTCTTGTCATGATGCTCAAATCGGTCTGCCCGGCCATACAGGGATGTCTGAACATATTTCAATGGGCCAACCCATTGAAATAGCTTTTCTCGTTCGGTGGTGCGGGCAGTTTCAAACAGCGCAATGGAGGGATGGGTATTGGCGATTTCAAAAGCCCGGGCCCAAGGCAGCAATTCAATGGAGCCTGACTGCCCCACACGCTGCTTAAGTTGTTGGATTAGCTCAACGGTAACACCAGCCACCTGCCCACTCTGATCGAGATACTGGCCGGGTGGACTGTGCTCGGTCAGAAACAGTAGTTCAGGATGCTCCCCCGAATACCCAGCCGCCGACTGTATCATCAGCATGCTGCCAAACCACAGCACAGCTACGCTCCATGCGTTCATAAAACCGCCTACGACTAAACAATATCCACCTTTAAGTATAATACAAATCACAACTTGTCACGAGAACGCGTCTATCTTTGCTGAATTAGCCCATTGCATGGTCATTGCACAGTTATTTCTTTATGATGCTCTGCATGCTCACAGCCTATTGAACGATCTGCCAAGGAACCATCATGAGAATCATTGCAAAAAGTCTGGTGAAAGGTCTCGCCATTATTCTGCCACTCATCATTACCATTGAAATCGTGCGTTGGCTGCTCACAGCCGTCGAAGCAAGTTTGGCACCTGTCCTTGAGTTGGTCTTACCGGGCGAGTTTTATCTGCCGGGAATGGCGATTGTGGCCTTTTTATTGCTGTGTACTGTGATCGGCTTTAGTTCACGCTGGCGGAGCTTTGGTTGGCTGTGGGGCCTGCCTGGTCGAGTCTTGATGAAACTACCAGGCACCAAGCAGGTGTATGGCATTATTCAGGACATGATGGACGTGATGTCCGGCAAAAACTTTTCCGATGGCTCTGTAGTCATGGTGAAACTTCCTGGCACGGAAATCGAGTTGATTGGTATTATCACCAAAAAAGGCGGTATTGAAGGCGACCGGATGTCGTCCCTGATGGATGAAGAGCAGCTTGCGGTGTTTATTCCAATGGCTTACAACGTGGGTGGTTATACCATCATCGTACCGGTAAGCTGCACTACCAACATCGATATGAAACCAGCCGAAGCCTTACAGCTGGTGTTAAGTGGTGGGTTGGGTTCATCGAAAATATCCACTAAACCTTAACAGCACTGCCTCTAATTCAAAAAACGTTGGCGAATGACACCACTGACAGCCGTTAGCGGCACGATGATGCTAAGTTCATAAGCCTCACCAAAGTCGTTATCCAGTGCGGCATCATCAAACCAAACGCCATTGCCTACACTTAAGTACGACTGCAAAACAGGCGGCAAGCGACAACCGAATCGTTTTAGCAGCTGCTGTAAGTGTTTCACTCTGGCAGCTGGTTCTTGTGCCATCAATGATGCAGTGTCTAGCTGACCACTTGATCTAAAGGCTAGTCCGGTTTTTGCCAGCATCATCGACTCTGGTGGAGCATACAACTGCTGACAAAACTGCACCATGGCATCGATCGCGTCTTGGCCAAGACTTTGATACAACGAGACATTGCCAAAAAAATAGCGCAGTTGCGGATGCAGACGAGCTAAAGCACCAAGCCCAGCCCAGAGCGCAAAAAAACCCAGCGATCTGGCTTTGGCCTCGGTATTGACCACCGAACGCCCAAGCTCGATGCCGTAAAGCACTACCTGCTGATAAAAAGCCGTACTGTAATCAAACAACTGACTGGTGCGTAAAATAGCGACGCCATGCCTGGCCGCCAGCCAACCCAGCTGATAGCGGTACAGGGCCACAAGCTCAGAGCGCTTTGGATCCCAGACAATCAATTGAAAATACGCGGCATCACCATAGTCGAGCACATCGAGATCGCGCTCAAGATTACGCCCGGCCCCAGCACCGCGAAACACGTGTTCGCGTATACGGCCAATCTCTAGCAAAGTGGATGGGATCTGAGCGGCCTGAGCACTGAAAACCTGCAAGCCTCGCACCTCAGCAATTGGGCTAAGGGCTGCCAACTCTTGTTGAATTGCATCAGTTGGCTCGGCGGCTGCAACTGGGTTTAACTGTGTCATCGGGCTCCTCCTGATACACTCGGGGTAATTGGTAACATCGGTGTTTTAACCAGCTAATACGCTGTCGATCCGTATCAGCTAATGCCGTTAACTCCACCGGGTGCATGGGTACATCCACATAAAGCGTGGGCTGTTTTGTCGCCGGTTTCAGCATTTCCCGCACCAACAACAGCATCTCCAGATTGCTGGTAATCCCAAACCTACGTCGTAATCGTGCCAGTAAGTAAAACCATCGTGAATTGCGGCTTTGTAGGTGCAAAACTGTCATGCTTCGCTGTTCGCGGCGTGCCAGCGTCACGGCTAACTTCGCCCAAGGTCCATCATCCAGCCCCACGTTAGGCTCTACCCGTGCCGTACGGCCCGCCGGGAAAATCAGCAAAGGTGCATCACTGGCAAAAGCAGTCTGTACAACTGGAAGTGATGCCCGGGCATTGCCAAACACCGATACCGGCACAATGCGATCCGTCAATTGATGCACTTCCATCAAGACTTCGTTGGCAATGACTTTTAAATCTGGATAGCGCTTTTGCAACAGACTGATCAACACTAAGCCATCAATGCCACCTGTTGGATGATTGCAAACAAAAACGGGCCGGCTGGCTGACGCTGGCCAGCGACAGGCGACAACACGTGGTTGCAAACCAAGCCGCTGTATGGCGATGTCGCAAAAGCGTTCGGCCGGTTGTTGATTCAGCCATTGTAGGCCTTGGTTTAATGGTTTTTCTGCCAATAACCAACGCAGCAGCGACCATTGCCAGCGTCTTAAGCGGTGGCTAACGGCCGGACTAAAGCGCTGCATAAGGCCACGTACATCAAGCTGGGAATCGAAGCGATCTTCCGCTTGCTCCAACCTTGGCAGCAGCTTCAGCTCCAAACTGCGATCAGGTGTGGCTTGGTGCATAGTTGGGTGTCCATCCCAATACTCCATACAGATACTATCGGGTTTGAGTTGAAGTCGGGTAATACTGACGGTTTGCACTTGCTGCCGCTGCATGGCAATCCCCATAGAAGCATGCAAGGGTTTGGCTTGCTGATGCAATAGAAGCTGGTTCTCAGCCGATGGTTCAACTGCCATCATCCGTTGCCAATAACGCGCCCGAAGTTCCGGTATGAGCATCGGCCAACGACTCGAACTAGACAGTGGCGAATGGGGTGCGCATTGTTGACGTAGTGTCTGTCCATCCCAGTGCCAGAGCAACGGTTCTTGTAGCCCAACAAACACCAGCAACCGAAAAGGCGCGTAGCAAAGTAAAGACTCAGGCTGTAATATCACATCCAGCTCTTGCCACTCCGGGCTATGAGCCAGAGTGCGTAGCAAGTGACCTCGACTGCGCCGTATGGCTTCAGTCGGCTGATAGGTGGATACGTAGTCATTAAGCAGGCAGAACACCATGCCACGGTCGTTGGCCGCCAGCCAACTGCCTTCGCCTTCAGGATCTATCGGCATGATGGCCTCAACACCAGCTTGCTGATAATGCTCAGGCCAAACTGCCACCACTCTGCTTTTGCGTTCATCCCGGTTGAACAAGATCTGCATCCGATCTTGCTGAAGGCACCAACTTACCGTGCACATCGTCGATGATACTCCTGAGTCGAACTATGTATGCCAGCCGCTTGCGGCAAGGAGTAACCGCATGCATCAAGCAATGCATGGATCAAGGCCAGATGATGAACACAATGACTGGCAACAAAATCCAGCTCCCGGTGCAAACTGCTGTAGGTCTCACCCTCGGCAAATTGATAGTGCAGCTGATACTCTAAATCGGTATGCTCTAAACACTGCAACCAAGTTTCCAGCCGTTCAATCCATTGCAGTGCGATGGCAGGGTCAGTTTGAGCCCCTTCATCCCTTAATCGCAGGCGGTAGTCCAATCGTCCACTCTCCGTTGCCAACCATAACTGTTGATAATGATCCAGCACATGCCGGACATGCTTACCAACAGATGGCTGACCAGGCCATGCTTTTTTTTGCTGATAATGCTCTTTGGTGACTTGTCTCAGGATACTTTTCAGAAGATCAAGCTGCCTTCTATTCTGTTCAATAATTTGCATGCATTGTCTGTCCATGAGTTATAGGTTACAACTACGCGCAATGATCGTAGACTAACCACTACTACCATAGTTTTATTTCATGCAGACAACAATGACCAAAACACCGGCCCCATCCATTGAAACACCAGAACCGCTGGAACAGCTATTATCTCAACTGGCTTTTGGCTCTGAACTGCATTTTGAGTCCGGATTTTGTGGTCACTGGAATATGCTGGCTAACAAGTCGAGCAAAGCGGCCCTGCATGTGGTGACGCAAGGCCGGGTTTGGATGGCAATTCCGGGCCGACTGCATCAGCAAGTGCAATTGGAAGCCGGCGATGCCATTTTTTTCAGCCACAGTTTCCGGCATTGGCTTAGTGACGAGCCGGTCAACGAACACTCCAGCGAAGTCGACTTAGTCAATGTCTGCGTACCCGATCACATAGAGCAAGGCTTAGTCTGCTACGATATTGCGGTCGAATCACCACTCACCGCCAATCTGTTTCAGGTGATGCCGGACTACATTCACCTGCCTGCCAACCAACAATCCGGCCGGTTAAGCCCGTTAATCCAGCTGATCCGGCAGGAAGCCCAGGCCCGCCAACCCGGCTATCAGGCCGCTATCAGCCGCTTAAGTGATGTGGTGGTGCTGCACTTGTTGCGCCAGGTGCTCAGTGACGACAGCATGCAGCAAGGCCTGCTGGCAGCGCTAAAAGATCCGGCGCTACGCCGGGTGGTACTGGCTATTATGGACCAACCAGCCGCTGATTGGTCGGTCGACAACATGGCTGCCTTGGCCTTTTTATCCAAAAGCGCCTTTGCCGAGCGCTGCCACAAAGTGATGTCGATGACAGCAAAATCACTACTGGATGAGTTACGGCTGCAACGTTGCCGCTACTTGTTGATCCATAGTGAACAGAGCCTTGAGATGATCGCTGAACAAGTGGGTTATCAATCAGCCACTGCCTTTATTCGTTTTTTTAAACAACACGAGACCTTGTCACCTGGTGAGTTTAGAGCTCTACATAACTAGAGCATAGTGATGTTACCGGTGTTTTGGTTGATTCAGCCGATGCATTGGCTGATGTGCTCGCCACCCTCGTTGCATAGACTGTTTGCGAACATTCAATCAATGAGGTTTTATTATGAAAATCATCACCACTGTATCTCTCGCAGTTATGACTATAGCCGCCGCTGCATTTTTTTTCTTTACACCGGCCAATGCTTCTACGGAGCATCTGGAAAAACACAAGCAGCCTTTTAGCGAAGCCGTATTTCGTCAAGCTCAGGCTGATAATCAATTGGTACTTATTGATGTCTACGCCACCTGGTGCCCAACCTGCAAGCGTCAGCATAGGGTGTTAAATGATTACTTTGCCAAGTATCCAGACAGCGATATTCTGGTGCTGGAAGTCGACTTTGACGAACAAAAAGACTGGGTCACTTACTTTAAAGCACCACGTCAATCAACATTGGCACTGTATCGTGGCGAAGAGCAGCTGTGGTTTAGTGTCGCTCAAACCCGCGAGAGAACTATTTTTGCTGAGCTGCAAAAACACGATTCAGCGGCTGAATAATTGTTATGGAGTTCACGGCAATTCCACTGGCTCTGTTAGCAGGCGTGCTTAGCCTGCTTTCACCCTGCGTACTTCCGATGATCCCGGCAGTAACCGCTTCAGCGATGAGAGCTTCCAAAACCGGTGTCTGGTTTTTGGCCGCTGGCTTGGCACTTACTTTTGCTCTTGGCGGGTCTTTATTAACTTACTTGCTGCTCAGCGCGGGCTTGTCTCCCGATATCATGCGAACTGTGGCGGCTGTGTTTATGCTACTGATGGGCTTAGTGTTGGTAGTCGGCTGGCTCAATCAGCAGTTCACCATGCTGCTATCTCGCCTCACCAGCCGGGTACCTGCTGGTGGTCAGGTTGCTGAATCATCCGATAGCCCCGCCTTCCAGTTTGTGATTGGTGGTTCGTTAGGGCTGGTGTGGTTGCCTTGTGTTGGCCCCACGCTCGGAGCCGCCATTGCGCTGGCATCCACTGGCCAGAACATGCTGATGTCGTTTTCCGTGATGCTGGCCTTTGGCCTTGGTACTGCGCTGCCTTTAGTGGGCATCGGCTATGCCGCAGGCGCGAAACTCAGCACCCTTCGCACCTCAGGTAAAGTTGGCAGACTGCTGCTCGGCTATGCGTTATTGCTGATCGCACTGATGATTTTTACCGGTTTTGATAAAGTGATGGAAACCTGGGCCATAGAGTACTTGCCAGACTGGGTTACACTGATTTAATCACTTCGGGCCGGCATATCATCCGCTTTTGCCGGCTTTTTTTATGCAGCATCACCACCATACTCACTATAGATGGGCAAAAAAAACCTGTTCATCCTGTACCATTTACTTGTTAAACTGCCAACGCACTCAATGCGCAAGGATGTCGCTGAACCAAAACGAGGTTTCATTGCATTTACTTGTGCTTGCCCCACTTTTTTTACTTGCCTTAGCCAGCTGGTTCTACCCTGAACTTGCTCTGTTTGATGCTCTGCCCTTTCCGCTGACCGCCTATTTAGTGCTGGCTTTTGTCGCTTCATTAGCACTACTAATGCGCCAAACCGACTGGCTCTACTGGCTGGCATTTCTAACAGGTCACTACTGGGTGGTGCAAGCTGGGCTGCAACAACCTTTGACACAACCTGACGTCGCTGCACTGTATTTTTTCTTGCCTCTGTTTTCAGTCACTTATTTATGGCTACTGGCGATACTACCTCGACCTCCTTTATGGACCAAAGCTGGCATCTTGTTATTGCTGATCACTTTGCTTGCTCCCGGTCTGTTACTGCTGCTTCCTTTGGCAGCATGGACATCATCCTGGCCTGATTATCATCAGCTGTTACTGCCTCTCAGCCAAAGCTCACCGTTGATGTGGGGACAATTGGGTTATATTACCTTCATTAGTTGTCTTTGGTTGGCGGTTCTTAGTTACCGTCAATTTAAAAGCCATACGCTGGCTCAGTTTGCTGTGCTGCTGGCGTTGCTGCTGTTTAATATTGGCTTTATGCAGCCTGACATGTCCGGTTGGGCGACAATCGCCGCCAGTACCACCTTACTGTTGTCTTTAGCCATGCATATGCTGCAATTGGCTTACATTGATGAGCTGACTCAGCTGCCGCAACGACGTGCTTTGCTGGCTCATCTGAACCGCCTGGGTAAGAAAAGTGCCGTCACCATGCTGGATGTCGATCACTTCAAAAAGTTTAATGATACCTATGGCCACGATGTCGGCGATCAAGTGTTGCGTTTATTAGGTGCTATTCTAGCCAAGCAACCCGGTATGACAGCCTATCGCTATGGTGGTGAAGAATTTACATTGGTGTTTCATCACGCCAACCCAAAACGATTGCAAGAGCAGCTGGAGCAAGTCCGCCAGCAGGTAGCAGATTATCCGCTTGTAGTGCGGCAAGCCGAGCGGCCAAAAGATACACAGCAAGGCAAGCAACAGCGTGGTCAGGCGGGGAAAACCAAAACGGTACAAATCACCATTAGCTTAGGCTGTGCCATTCGATTGAAAGGAGAGAAACCCGAACTGCTGCTAAAGCGAGCCGATCAGGCGTTGTATAAAGCGAAAAAGAAAGGTCGTAATTGCGTGGTTATTGCCAGTTAATGTGCTCAAAGTGCGATGGCAATGGCTGTAAAAGTTGAAGAGTACGCACCCTTTCCGGTAAAGAAAACCATGGATTTTCCAGTATCAGTACCTGTCGATGTTGTTGCTCAAGCCACTGAAGCGTCTTACCAAACTCTTGTTCAAACAATTGGTCAAATATCCCATTATCCAACACACGCTGAAGCCCCTGCTCTAAAGCGAATGTCAGCTCTTTATCTTCTTTTGCCACAAAAAAATACTGAACTGCGGGGTAATACAGCAGCACATCCGGAGCTACAAATAACGATGAAGCCACTGTCTGCAACTCATCCTCAAACTCAAGCACCGAACGAGGCATCGCATCGACCCGCCCGGCGCTGACCATGGCAAATAGTGAGCTGAACTCTGCTGTCGTTTCTACCCGTAAACCATTGTGTTGCAGTATTTGTGTATCGGGCCAATCGTGCCCTTGAACAAACCGAAACTGCTGTTTATTACGCTGTTGAAGTTGCAGCGGCTCTGGCTGCCGAACCAACAAAACCCGCCAGCCAATCAATCCTTTATCAATTGGAACCGGCACAGCGTGCAAGATTTCTTCACGCTCAGGCGATGTCATGCTCCAAGAGACATCCACCTCGTTACCACGGCCAATTTCACGCAGCGCCCTGCCTTGCACCATAAACTCTTTTGTTGATTGCACCTCAAATGAACCATCGGCATGCTCAAGTGCAGCTTTTAACAAACGAACGTAGTAATTATTATCTGGGTCTTGCTGGGCATGTGGTAACGCATATACCACGGTTCGAATGGATTCAGCAGTTGCATGAGTACAAAAAAACACCGGGAAAAGACAACTAACAATGCGTAGCCAGCTCATACGTTCAACCTGGTACAAGGATCCATACCTAACCTTAGCCGAAGTCATGTTCTGAAGCAAAAGGCTTTATCGATGCTTGTATTGAGTCGGGCAGTACGCCCGTGTGATATCTGGTGAACGTAAGCGAGCATGCTTAGTCACACGACCAGTGACTCGTTTACGCCAGCAGCGAAAAGATGCAGCGGTTAATTCTCGTCGCATTAAGCGAATCACGGCAGGCTCATTCAGGTCATACAACGCAGCAATAGCTTCAAATGGCGTTCGGTCTTCCCAAGCCATTTCAATAACACGCGATACATCACTCTCGCTCAGAAATCTAGCTTTCATCTAAAAGTATCCATATGCAAAACCTTGTATACGCCTATGCTTTCATCTTGGTTTTCAACCTTACCGTGAAGATAAACCTGAATAAGCTTTGTAAATAAAGCTACAAATTGGCTGGGAACACGCAGCAGAAAAGGCAGCCATGACACTCCAAATAAAAACAAAAAAACAACAATTGAAAATAGATTGATGCTTATGTATTATTTCGTCATATTCATTTGAGGGAGCAAAGAATGAAAGTGTTTAATCTTGTTAGTAAGCCGATTGAGCTGGTTGTTGGTGTATTTTCATCCAAGCGGGCGGCCAACGCTATTTATAATAACCTCTATCCATCACTAGTCTTCATTATTCAAACAAAAGGACGACATTCAGCTGAAGCCCGCGGTCTTTTTGAAGTTCTAAAAGGCATTGCTCCGACGGGAGCCAAGCGAAGTAACTTTAGGAAACGCTATATTGATAATTTAGAGGGATGGCGCGAGTTACCAGCTGATCCAAGTGAAATTCCATTCGGTTTTTGGCACTGACTATGGACACTAATAAGAAATCAGCATTTAAAACACTCGTTTTCTTTTTAAGTCTGCTCTACCTAACACTTTTTGTGATTTCAACTTTATCTGAGGTCGTTTCAGGTATCACGGTTTTGAGTAACTGGGATATTATTTCGTATACCGCTATTTTAGGGCTCACTGTCACTACAACCATAGGTTGTTTTAGTTATAAGCGGCATAAAGAGTTTGGTAAGGCTTTACTCTGGAAATTGCTTGCCATCCTTTGGATTTTGCTTATTTTAGGAAATGGGTGGTCCTTATTTATTGAAGATAACTATACGACAACTGAAGCAGCCATGATTTTTTTGCTAGTCATATTAATCATATTACCCATTGCCTTCGCGCTGTGGGACTACGGAAAAGTGCTAGCAAAAAAGCAAAACCTATAAAAATTACTGCCAACTCAGCGGGTTCAGCTGATAAAACTGACTTAATTGCTGGTACAGATCAGGCTGTTGTTGCTGCAGCTGCCGAGGCTGTTCAAAAAACACTTCGGTTACGACGGCAAAAAACTCTGCCGGATTAGTAGCAGCATATGGATCAACTAAGGTAGTCTCGCCTCGTGCCAACTGCTGTTGCAAATGCTGAAAAGCTCGTTGAAATACCTCACTCCAATCTTTGAGATCACTACTGGAGCCCAGTACCGGGGCACCATTGGCATAGCCTTTTTGTTGATCCAGCTGATGAGCAAACTCATGGATCACAACATTATGGCCATCGGTCGGATGAGCCGCACCTCGCAGGGAATCCTGCCAGGATAAAATCACCTTACCCTGCCCCCACGATTCTCCCAACAACACCCCGGCCTGATCACTGACAATACCGGCGCCATCTGGTTGGCGTTGCGGTACAATAAAAGCAGCGGGATACACCAAAATGGATTGCAAGCCGGGGTAGTAATCCGCTGGCCGATTCAGTAACAATAAGCAAGCTTGTGCCGCAATGGTGACCCGGATTTCATCAGTGATGACGAGGCCACCACAGCCGACAAAGTCTTTTTCATGCAAAAAAACCTGAATATGCTTCTTCAGCTTGAGCTGCAAATCGGCCGGTAACGCCCAGAAAAAAGGCAGTCGACGCTTGACAATTTTTCGCCAGGCATGTGGAAAAGGCTGAGCCATGATACGCTGTCGGCGCCAGCGCTGCAGGTAGGGCCGACCGAGGATCCAGCCGATGATCAACAGCGTAATCAATAACAACAGAACTAATGGCACGGCAGAGACTCGAAATAGACAGATTGATCTTACAATTGGGTAAAGCGGTACAAAAAACAAGGCTCATACTAGAGCCGCAACCGCTAAATGAGGTTTTCATGTTTCAACTTTTTAAACGCTTACTGGAAAACAGCGAGACACCACAAACACAGGACTGTCCGGCATTACGGCTGGTGGATGAAGCGCAATTGATGTCGGTAGTGCTGATGTTGGAAGTCGCTGCCGCCGACTTTCAAGACCCGAGCGACGAGCATGATTTGGTACTGCGATATTTACAAGACGAGTTTAAATTGAGTGCCAGTGACGCCGAAGTAGTGTTTCAACGTGCCAAAGCGTTATCAGCAGATGCGGTTTGCCTGCACCGTTTCACTTCAAAAATGACCGATTACAGCTACCCACAGCGACTCGACTTTATCGAGCAGCTATGGCGCATTGCCTATCATGATGGTGAATTGGATCCGCATGAGGAAGCGATGTTGCGGAAGGTCGCCGATTTATTGTTCATTCGACACAGTGATTTTATTCAATGCAAATTAGCCGTTCAGCCTGACAAGGCTTGAAAGCCCTTAGGATAGCTCGGCTACACCATTAGTCCTCTTTTTTATCGAGCACTTCCCCTTCGATCACCCGATGGGGTGAGGATCCTGGCTTTGTTTCATTGGCCTGCCCTTGGTATTGTTGTTGCGCTTGTTGAGCTGCCTGTTGAAATGCGCGCATCTTGCGCCGGTAACGCCATAACAATATCGGTATCAACAACCAGCTGAATACCAAAAGCACCAACATCAGCATAGCACCAAACAACAACACTATACCCATAACCAGCCAGGCTAATAATCGTTGAACAGGACCCGCTTGCTGTTGCTGCTGCCAACGCTGTTGCCAGCTGCCTGTTTGACGCCGAAAAGAAAACATCATGCTCACTACCTCTTACCCACTATGGGTTCATCATACGGCAAAAGCCCGGAACCGTCATGCCTTCTGCCAGTGTAACCAATGAAAGCTGAGCGCAGCCTGAACCTGCGACTCGTTAAAATCATGCTATAGTCAATAAACATTTTTGCTATATTTGTCTCTTTATGCTGATAAGTCCTATCCTGAGCTTGCTACTATTGAGTAGCAGCCCAATCCAGTTGGGCACCAATGTTCCGGTGACATCTCCAAATAATGCCTCACGGCAAGTACACTGCATTTTGCAGCAATTACGAATGCCTTATCAGTTGCAAACGTTGCCTTGGCTACGAGCTCGTCAAGAAGTAAGAATGCAACGGCTCGATGGCTACTTTACCGCCATTTTACTAGCCGAAATGCAGCATTATGGTGAGCTGTCCGCCCCGATGTTTCTGGAAAATTGGTATTGGTTTACCCACCCGGACAGTATTGGCAAAAGCGACGATACCATCGTATATGGGGTCATTCGCGGTAGTCATCAAGCCAATTGGTATGAATTTACAGGCATTAAGCCAGCGGTTGAAGTCAATACTCTCTCCGAGCTCATGCAGGTATTGCAGCGTCAACGTATTGATAAGGTCTTGCTTGATTTAGAAGATTTCGCCTTTGCCGCCGAACAATTAGCTATTGATGCCCGCTCCTATCGACGCGACTTTTTCCGTTACGTGCCGCTGGGTTTATTTGTTTCGTATCAGTTTTTACAACAGCATCCCGAGTTTCTTAGCCAATTTAATCAACATATCCATACCTGTGCACAAGCACCATTTGCACTTTCTCCCATTGAGCAGGAACAAATCCTTCAGTTACTGTTAACGCCAATTAAGCAACTAGCCAGCTCCACTGCGGTGATCGAAGGCGTTTTAGCGAGCAATACCAAACCAATGCCACCAACACAGCTCCACGCCAAAGATCAACAATGGATAGATGAGGTTGAGCAGATGGAACCACAGCTCGGTCGCCGCATGCTACAACAGCCCCTTTCGCAGTTTTTGCAGCAATGGCAACAGCAGCAAGCAGGGCTCGTTAATGAAATTATTGTCACCGACCAACAAGGGAAAAATGTCGCGATCAGTGCCATTACCTCAGATTATTGGCAAGGCAACGAGGCCAAGTTTCTCAACGTATTTCAGCAAGACAAAGATTATTTCCTTGATGCGGTCGTGTTTGATGCATCTACCCAACGCTTTCAAGTGCAACTGAGTCTGGCCATAGTGGATGAAGCAGGCCAGCATAGTGGCGTGCTAACGGTTGGTATTGATGTCGAACAAGCATTACGGCGCAACAACTACTAATTGCCCCAGCGTCTGAATCGCTTGCTCAACCTCCGGCTGCCAACGCACTCCAAAACTCAGTCGGAAACAGTTAGTAAACTTCTGACTGGGAGAAAACAAACTGCCCGGTGCAATACTGATCTGCTGATGCAAGGCTTGCTGGAATAAGTGATTGCAGTCCACCGTTTCGGCCAGTTCAATCCAGAGCACAGCACCGCCCTGCGGATGGCTGACTTTGGTACCCACGGGAAAGTGTTGCTGCACCAATGCCATCATTCGATCTTTATTTAATCGTAAGGCCTGGCGAAGTTTTTTCAGGTTGCGATCATAATCCCCACTGACAATAAATTCAGACATGGTCCACTGATTGAGCAACGAGGACGAAAAAGATAGCGCTCGTTTTAACCGCCATACTTCAGTGCCAAAACGCCCCGGCAGCAACCAGCCAACCCGATAACTCGGGGCCACTGTTTTGGAAAATGAGCTGCAGGTCAGTACTAAACCTTTACGGCTGAAACACTGCGCAGGTCGGCCACGCTGAACGCCAAAATAGAGCTCACCGTACACATCATCTTCTATCAATGGTATATCGCGCTGCTCTAGCAGCGTGACCAATTGCTCACGCTGCGTGTCGGGCATAAAAGATCCCATCGGATTACTGATCGACGATGAAAATACACAGGCCCGGATCGGCTGAGTTTCCAGCACATGCTGCAAATCATCCAGCCAGATGCCATCATCCGGGCAGACTGGAATTTCGACCGCCATCATGCCGAGAGTTTCAATCAACTCCAAGACTCCAAAATAGGTTGGTGACTCCACCGCAATCACATCACCAGCTTTGGCGACCGCCTGCAAAGCGATGGCTAAAGCCTCCTGACCACCGTTGGTGATGATCAGCTCATCCGGTTGCAAGGATAACCCCACATCCAGATAGCGAAATGCCAACTGACGCTTAAGCGGTGCAAACCCATCAATCGGGCCATAATGCATCACTTGGTGGCCGGCTAGCGTGGTGACACGACGCATAGTACGCAGCAATGCTTTTTCGGAGGGGTGAGCCATACTCGGTTGAGCAATACCCAATGGCAAAATACCAGGCTGGTGTACCGCCTGATAAAACTGCTCCAGTAATGTCTGCTGACGCACCGGAACTGGCTCACTGTTCAGCGGCAAACGGCCCGGCCGGCATGAGGGCTGGCTTTCGGCTTTCAGATAATACCCTGAACGATCCCGGGCTTCGATCACCCCCAATCGTTCCAGCTCTTCATAGCCCTGGCGCACCGTCGGAATGCTAACCCCAAGTTGTTGACTCAGTTGCCTGAGTGACGGCAGTCGCTCCCCAATCCGTAATACCTGTTGTTGTTGCAGTTGACGGATCAACCGAACCACTTGCTGGTACAAAAACTCGGCTTGATCACGTTGAATCACTGGATTCATCCACACCCCGTCTGTATAGGTCACATTTTTCATTTTCTGTATATGGTGAGTATACAGAAAATCGCTAGTATGCCCAGTGATCGCAGACTTTCTGTTAGGGAGCCACACATGCACACTGCTTTACTCTACCTGATCACCGTCCTGATTTGGGGCTCGACATGGTTTGCTATCGAGTTTCAGCTGGGCGACGTAGCGGTGGAAGTTTCTTTGGTCTATCGTTTTGGTCTTGCCGCGTTGTTATTATGGCTGTGGTGCTGGTGGCGCCGATTGCCAATGCGGATGCCGTTACCGCTACACCTTAGTGTCGCCCTGATGGCACTACTTAACTTTGCCTTGAATTATTACTTGCTGTATCAGGCGCAGCTCTATCTGACATCAGCCATGGCTGCCATTGCATTTTCTACCTTACTGTTGATGAACATCATCAATACCCGATTGTTTTTTGGTCAGCCCATCGCCAAGCGGATCTATGTCGGCGCCCTGCTCGGCATTGGTGGGATTGTTGTCCTGTTTGCACCAGACTTAGCGGAACGATCACTGCTCAACACAAGCTTGTTAGGTTTGATTTTGGTGCTATCGGGTACCCTCAGCGCTTCATTCGGCAATATGCTCAGTGTCCACAATTCACGTCGAGGTCTGGCTATCTTGCCAATGAATGCCTGGGGCATGCTATATGGAACCGTAGCTCTTACCGCCTTAGCACTCCTCAATGGCAAAAGCTTCAGCATCGGCAGCACACCAGAGTACCTGTGGTCGTTATTGTACTTGTCGTTGTTTGGTTCAGTCATTGCGTTTGGTTGCTACTTTGCGCTATTGAAACGAATGGGCCCGGAAAAAGCCAGTTATGTGATTGTCTTATTCCCTTTAGTAGCCGTGGTATTTAGTTCACTGTTTGAAGACTTCCAATGGCAACTAAGTACGCTCATTGGCTTCACTTTGGTGCTTACCGGCAACGCCTTAGTGTTAACCCCCTTTCATAAGTTGAAACCGCTTTGGCTCCGTTTTAAACCGCGCAAAAAACTAGCCACAGTGCCATAGCACTGCAATAAATCGTTACATAAGTTCACAAAATGAATGCTTGATCGTTTTTTGAATCTAGTTCAAAATATGCCGCCTTATCAATAGAGGTGGCTATGGGTACATCTGAACGAAAGCAGCGCGAGCGCGAAGAGCGGGAACAACTCTTTTTAGACGCGGCTGAACAGCTCATTGAACAGGAAGGCTTTATGCAACTGCAAATGGCCAAACTGGCCAAGGCCTGCGATTATGCTACCGGTACGTTATACCAGCACTTCACTTCAAAAGAAGATTTGTTGATGGCATTAATGGCCCGGCATTCAGCACTGCATCTGGAGTTGTTTGAACGCATTGAGCAGTGGCAAGCTCCATCACGCCAACGTATCTTTGCCATCTGCGTCGCCGAGCAAGACTTCAACCAGCGTCAGGCCAACTACGTCAAGTTATCGCAATACGTAATGACGGAAGCCGTATGGGAAAATGCATCTGAAACCAGACGCAGCCAACTGCTGCAATGTGGCCAGCCCATATGCCGCATTGTGAGTGGCATTGTGCAGCAAGCGATTGATGATGGTGATCTGGATCCACAAGGAGCCAGTACGATGGAGCTTGCTTACGGCACCTGGGCTTTATGTCAGGGAAGTCATACGCTGGACCATACACAGGGGTTGTTGGAAGCCTTTTCCATTCCTCGTGGCCCGATGACCATGTACCGCAACATGAATCGATTACTCAATGGCATGAGCTGGCATCCTTTATTGGATTTATCCAGCACAGAGACGTTGCAAACCCTGGTACAACAAATCGAACAACAGTTGAATATTCATTCATGAAACAAGATAGCCCTTCCAACGGCTTTCATTTAAACAGCAGGCTGCAGAGCAGCCTATCAAGGAGCAATCATGTTTAAGCGCATGAGTCTGATGTTACTCGCCGTCATCATCGTGTTTGGCGGTATCTTTGGTTACAAAGCCATTGGCAATCATTTTATGAATCAGTTTTTTGATAACATGCCGATGCCAGTGGCTAGCATTACCGCAGCAGAAGCCTATGCCGATCGCTGGGAACCTGCTATTCAAGCGGTGGGCAGCTTTGTTGCCGTACAAGGCACAGAGCTAACCGCAGAAACCAGCGGCATCGTCAATGCGATTTTGTTTGAGAATGGCAGCGCTGTTGAAAAAAATCAGATTTTAGTGCAATTGGATGACAGCATCGATCAACCCGAATTGTCCCGTCTCAAAGCTGCCGAGCAATTAGCCAAGCTGGAGCTAAACCGGACGCAACGCCTGTATCAAGACAATAGCGTTTCTGAGCTTGAATTGCGCCGTCGTGAAAGCGAGGCCGAGCAAGCCAGTGCTGCCGTTAACATTCAGCAGGCCAGAATTGCACAAAAAGTCATTCGAGCACCATTTAGCGGTATTGCCGGCATTCGTCGTGTTAATTTAGGTCAGTTGGTGTCACCGGGTTCTGCTGTGGTATCCATTGAATCACTGGACCCGATTTATCTAAACTTTACCTTGCCTGAGCAACGTTTATCGCAAATTCATCCGGGGCAAAACCTGTCCATCCAAGTGGATGCCCATCGCGATCAAACCTTTACCGGCCAAATTACCGCTATTGCGCCGGCTGTGCGCGCATCCAGCCGCAGTGTCGAAATTCAGGCCACCTTTGAAAACCCGGATCAACTACTACGACCGGGCATGTTTGCTCGAATTGATGTCCATACGGGGGAAGAGCAGGATGTCTTGCTGATCCCACAAACAGCCATGCAATTTAATACCTATGGCAATTCGGTCTTCGTGCTACGGGAAGAGGATGGCCAACTAAAAGCGTTTCAACGATTTGTGCAAACGGGCGAAAGCCGTGGTGATCTGATCCGGGTGCTTGATGGCCTCGAAGCCGGCGATCGTGTTGCCACCTCAGGCTTATTGAAATTACGCAACGGAGCAGCTGTCAAAGTGAGTGAAAATGGCAATGCGCAACCCAGTGCCGATCTCAATCCACAGCCAGAGAATCAATAAGGAGCGGCGTTATGCGTTTTACCGATGTGTTCATCCGTAAACCCGTACTGGCGACCGTGGTCAGTCTGTTTATACTGTTGCTGGGATTTCGTGCCATTTTTGATATGAATGTCCGTCAGTTCCCAGAGATCCAAAATGCCGTCGTCACGGTATCCACCACCTATATCGGCGCCGATGCTGATTTGATCCAAGGCTTTATCACCAGCCCATTGGAACGTGAAATCGCGGCCGCCGAAGGTATAGACTACATCGTCTCAACCTCAGTTGCTGGCATGAGCAGCATCGAAGCCTATTTACGACTGGATTACGATCCGAATGAAGCGCTGACGCAAATAGCCGCACAGGTGAACAAAGTACGTTCTGAGCTGCCGGAAAACGCCCGCGATCCTGTGGTCGATTTGAAAGTGGGGCAAGACACTGCTGCCATGTATCTGTCGTTTTACAGTGAAGTGCTGGGTAACAACCAAATCACCGATTATCTGGTGCGGGTGGTAGAGCCTCAGCTAGCAACGATCCCAGGCGTACAGCGGGCCGAAATTTTAGGAGCTCGTACCTTTGCCATGCGGATTTGGCTGGATCCAACCCGGATGGCCTCTTTAGGTATTACAGGCAGTGATGTCAGCACGGCTCTGCGTAGTAACAATGTACTGGCAGCACTTGGCCGTACCAAAGGCCAGATGGTTGCAGTGGATTTAAATGCTGCAACCGACCTACGCAGTCAGGGTGAATTTGAACAGCTGGTGATCCGCTCTGACAGTGATGCCTTGGTGCGGTTAAATGATATTGCTACTGTTGAACTTGGTGCTGAAAGTTATGAAAGTTCCGTCAGCTTTAATGGTCTAGCCGCTACCTTTATGGGCATTGAAATTGCCCCAGATGCCAACGCCCTGGATGTGATTGCCGACGTACGTCGGGTCTGGGAGCAGGATATTATCACTCAGCTGCCTGAGGGCTTATCAGCCGATATCCCATATGATTCAACTGAATACATTGAAAATGCGATCAATGAAGTGGTGGTATCCATTGTCTTAGCCCTGCTGATCGTGGTGTTGGTGATCTATGCCTTTTTGGGCTCAATGCGCAGTGTCATTATTCCTGCACTTGCGATTCCGGTGTCGTTGATTGGTACCTTCTTTTTGATGTGGCTGCTAGGTTTTTCCATCAACCTCCTGACATTACTGGCCATGGTGCTTGCCATTGGTATTGTGGTGGATGACGCCATCATCATGCTGGAAAATATTCACCGCTTTATGGAAGAAGGCAAATCGCGTACCGAAGCCGCCATACTAGGTGCGCGTCAGTTGGCCTGGCCTATTATTGCCATGTCCACTACCCTGGTGGCGGTCTTCATTCCTATCGGCTTTGTCGGTGGCTTGACGGGAGTACTTTTTGTCGAGTTTGCCTTTACCTTAGCGGCCACAGTTATTTTATCTGGTGTGGTCGCATTAACCTTATCGCCGGTCATGTGTGCTTATATTTTAAAAGCGCATAAAAGCGAAGCCGAAAAACCGCGCTTAGAAGCTTGGTTAGATCGCCGCTTTGCCAGTTTACGCCGGGGCTATCAACGCCAGTTGCATGGCGCGTTAAACTTCTATCCAGTCTTACTGACCTTTGGTGCCATTGTTTTGGTGTCTTGTTACTTCTTGTTTATCAGCAGCCCTGCGGAGTTGGAGCCGGCTGAAGATCAGGGCTTCGTGTTCTCTATTGCCGAAGCAGATAGTTACGCTACCCTTGACTACTTAGAGCGCAACACCAAAGAACTGAACCGCTTGTTGGATGATATCCCGGAACTGGAGAATGTCTTTATCATTAATGGTATGGGCGGTACCAACAGCGCCATTGCTGGCTTGGTATTAGCGCCATGGGATCAGCGTGAACGCTCGACCCAGGAAATTTTAGACCAGCAAATCACGCCGTTTCTTGAGTCCCTGCCTGGACTGAACACCTTTGCAGTGGTGCCGCCCTCCTTACCCTCACCGGGTGGTGGCTTGCCGGTTGAGTTCGTAATAGGCTCGACCCAATCGTATGAAGCACTGCAAGAGGTTGCACAGCAGGTCATGGGCCGCGCCATGGCCAGTGGCCGCTTTATCTTTGTCGATACCGATTTAAAAATCAACCGGCCACGCCAGACCGTGCATGTCGATCGCGAAAAAGCCGCTTTGATGGGGGTTAGCATGCAACAAATTGCTGCCGATCTAGGTAGCCTAACAGCCGGTGCAGATGCGGGGCGCTTTGCCATGGATAACCGCTCATACCGGGTGATCCCTCAGGTTGAGCGCTCAGAGCGGTTGAACCCAGAGCAGTTGAAAGATTTCTATACCCGCAATCGCGATGGTGAGCTGGTGCCGCTTTCAACTTTGATCCATCTGGAAGAAAGTGTGCAACCGCAAGCGTTGAAGGGCTTTCAACAACTCAATGCAGTAAAAATATCAGGGGTACCTCGCCCGGGTGTCCCTTTAGGTGAAGCCTTGGCGGTACTTGAGGACATTGCTGCTGAGCTACTACCAGCCGGTTTTACCGTGGATTACGCCGGGCAGTCTCGTCAGTTTAAAGCAGAGGGTCAGCAATTAGTGGTCACCTTTTTCTTTGCTTTGATTGTCATTTTCCTGGTGCTGGCAGCTCAGTTCGAGTCCTTTAAAAACGCAGTGATTATTCTGGTCACAGTACCGATGAGTGTCTGTGGGGCGCTGATATTTATTAGCCTCGGTTTTACCAGTCTGAATATCTACACTCAGGTTGGCTTGCTCACTCTGGTCGGCTTAATCGCCAAGCATGGTATTTTGATTGTCGAGTTTGCCAACCAGCTGCAGGCCGAGGGCCGCAGTAAACGTGAGGCCATAGAAGAAGCCACCGCCGTCAGGTTACGGCCTATTCTGATGACAACAGCCGCCACCGTTCTGGCCATGATCCCATTGCTGATGGCCAGTGGTGCTGGTGCTGCCTCACGTTACGCCATGGGCTTGGTGATTGCCAGCGGCATGACCATTGGTACCGCCTTCACACTCTTTGTGGTACCAGCCATGTACTTGTTGCTGGCCAAAACCATTGAGCCGCAAAGCAACGAGCAGCCGGTACATGCTGCACCTGTTCCTTCTGACTAAGTGTTTACTTAGTCTTTTGCCCAGCCAGCGCTTGTCGCTGGCTTTTTTCTGCATTAATTTTTCGCATCAAAAAAGCCCTGTAAACAGGGCTTTTGCTGGCATCACTAAACCAGCTACAAGAAACGAGAAGATCTATACCTGGAGTCGCTATCGCTGAGCCAGTTCTTTCATCAGCCGCTGACTGTGCTCAAGCACTTTCGCATTGTTGGTTTTTTTGCTGAGCTGTAAATACAGTAAGTGACACAAGTGTTGCGCGCTTAACTGTTCCAGTAAAGGGTCTAACCGGGGGCTGCTGTCCCCCCCAAGCACATACAATGCGGTCTGCGCTAATAAACTAAGGGGATTGGTTTTAAATGAAGTGACTGAGATCAATTGGACTTTTTGCGGTTTAAGCTGCCGGGCCAATCGCAGCACATCTTGGTTTTCACCGCTCTGTGACACGGCCAGTAACACACTCTGCTCAGTCAACTGAGCACTAAATTGCAACTGCACTGCTGGGTCCGGATGATAACAGACGGTTTTGCCCAATTGCTGCAAACGAAAAGAAAAATCGGCCGCTACCAGACCTGAACCACCGAAACCTGACAGCAAAATTTTATCGGCAGAATCCAGTACTTTGACCGCCCGCTCTAACGTCTTGGTTTCATTGATTTCGGTTAGAGTACGAAAGTTAGCGGCCAGCTGGTATTGAAACTGTTCCACTTCTGCCAAGGGAGCTTTCGTCACATCGGTCGGTTCATCACGACTATAGCTGGATTGAGCCACCAAGGCTTCGCTGACTGCTAGTTTAAAATCTGGATAGCCTTTGTAACCAACTTTCTGACAAAACTTCACCACACTGGATTGGCTGACACCCACAGCATCAGCCAACTGCTGCGACGAGTAATCGCGTAACAAATGCGAATTATCCAGAATAAAGTCAGCAAGCTTGCGTTCGATAGCAGACATTTGATCCTGCAAACCTCTGATTTTCAGTAGACACACCATAATTGTTTTTATACTCGTGTTAAGGCCAGATCCGAGCCAGGGTGGCGACAATAGGCTATTAATATCCTTATCTTGCCCTACTATAACCCGACAGCCTATCCGCGGTAAACAATGTTAAAAATCTGGCAATTGATCCCAATTGAGCTGATCATCGACCTCGATACGCCGACGGATCAAAGCAGACTGATTGCCACTGACCAAAACCTCAGGTGTGATGGCGCGGGTATTGTAGAACGACGCCATCACCGCACCGTAAGCACCAGCCTGTCCAAGCGCTACCGCCTCGCCAGCGTGTAGCTCAGGCAGTAGCTGCCCCAGACTAAAGGTATCGCCAGTTTCACACACCGGCCCCACTACATCATAACGTACCAACTCACGCTCTGGCACTTGTCGCACCGGCCAGACATCGTGCACCGCACCATACATGGCCGGACGCAATAAATCATTCATCGCCGCATCCAGAATTAAAAACCGCTTCTGGGGGCCTTGCTTGATATACTCGACCTGACACAGCAACACACCCGTATTTGCAGCCAGTGAGCGACCAGGTTCCATGATCAGACGGCACTGACTATTAGCAAATACCTCGCGAACTAACGCCATGTAATCGGCAATACTCACCGCTTGTTTGGTATCGGGATACAACACACCTAAGCCACCACCAATATCGATGGTCTGGATTGGGTGCCCCATTGCCTGCAGCCTTTGCACTAATTCCAGCATACGTTCAAAGGCAGTTCGGTATGGAGTCAAACTGGTAATTTGTGAGCCGATATGCATATCGACCCCTTGAATGGAGATCCCCGGCAGACGAGCTGCTAGTGCATACACTTCATCCACTTGCTGCCAGGCAATACCAAACTTATTCTCGGCCTTGCCTGTGGCAATTTTTTCATGGGTCCCGGCATCCACATCTGGATTGACCCGCACCGCAACGGCTGCGACTTTGCCACACTCAGTAGCAACACGACTCAATCGCTCCAACTCAGGGACCGACTCCACATTAAATTGCAAGATCCCCGCATTGAGTGCTAGTTGCATATCCGCTGAGTTTTTACCAACCCCGGAGTACACAATCCGTTCAGCTGGGATACCCGCAGCCAGCGCACGGCGTAATTCTCCGCCAGATACCACATCCGCTCCAGCACCCGCTTTGCCTAGCAAGCTCAATACTGCCAGATTGGAGTTGGCTTTGACGGCAAAGCAGATCAACGCATCCAAGCCCGTCGCAGCTTGTTCAAACGCATGAAAATTAGCGAGGAATTGTTGTTTGGAATAGACATAGCACGGGGAACCGTAGCGCTGCAATAAAGAGGATGCAGCAAGTTGCTCGATGTGCAATTCCTGCTGCTGATAAGCGATAGCCATAACAAGGACTCCAGACCCCTGCAACAGGGAGTTGAATTATTTATTCATCATCATAGCTGCATAGAATAAATTATTCCACCCCAATGCAGGGGTTGTCCTGAAAACTTTAGTCGCTCGAATCAGTCGTTGCGATAGCTTCACGCAAAAAACCCTGTTTTTCTTGCAACAATTGCCCTGCGGCCTGTCGATCTTTTCCCGTTAAAATACGTAAAATCGCCAGCTTGGCATTGTAATCAGAGTCGGCCAGCATCGCTTTCGCTACTTCATGGCTGCAGCCCGTTGCTTGAGTGACAATTCGAGCCGCTCTTACCCAGAGCTTTTGATTGCTGGCATGCACATCGACCATAAGGTTTTGATACACTTTGCCACTTTTGATCATGCTGGCAGTAGATAGCATATTTAAAATCAACTTTTGTGCCGTGCCTGATTTCATACGGGTAGAACCGGTGAGCACTTCAGGACCGACCGCGGCACAAATCGCAATAGCCGCAGTGTTCAACACTGCGGTATCTGGGTTGCAACTGATGGCGACCGTGATTGCACCCACCTGATTGGCATAGTCAAGGGCGCCTACCACATAAGGTGTACGGCCACTGGCCGCAATACCAACAACGACATCTTTCGCACTAAGCTCAATGGCTTGCAGGTCAGCTACCCCCTGTTCTTTGCTATCTTCAGCACCTTCCACTGCGCGTAAAATGGCGGACTCACCGCCAGCGATCAGCGCCTGCACCTGCTCAGGAGGTGTACTGAAAGTGGGAGGACATTCCGCAGCGTCCAATACGCCCAAACGTCCGCTGGTGCCAGCGCCGATATAAATTAAACGCCCACCCTTTGAGAAAGCAGCCACGATAGCATCAACTGCTTTAGCAACATCAGCCAAAATCTGTTTGATCACAAGCGGCACCTGCTGATCAGCCTGATTAATCCGCTCCAGCAAGTGCAAGGTACTTAGTGTATCCAAATCCAGAGTATCCGGGTTACGGCTTTCCGATAAGAAGACATTGAGTTCCTCAAGCAGTTGCTGCTCTTGCGCCTCAGCTAATTCTGGCTTTTGATTCATAGCAATGTACTCATTTGGTTTCCCTTATCACTCAGGTGTTTTACTCGTCATTTAAAACATGGGCTCGGTTTTTTTTAACTCACCGCCCAGCCACTTATCAGCCAGTAGCAGAGCGCCATCCACTGAAGTCCCTGAAGCAGGAATAATGTTGCGGCGGATCCGCTCCGGCAAATGAGGAATAGTCCCCTCAGCGAGCCCCCCGAGTATAACCACCGGTAAATCGACCTCCAGACAAGATAAGTCGATCAATTCCACCACATCCACCAAATAACGTTTGAAGACTGTAGAGGCTTGCGGACAGGTTTGAGCAAGCGGTAACACCAACGGGGCCAGACGCGAGAAATCATTAACCGCCGCATTTTTCAACCAGGATAAAATATTCGCTGGATCAGTACCGATAACCGCCGTCACCGCTTTGGCCAACCTGGAGCCGAAACGACGGGTACGATCTAACTCATCCAAGACCTGACGAACCGCCATCTTGCCTAAAATAGCACCACTACCTTCATCACCAATGATAAAGCCCCAGCCACCAAACTGGCGCTCTTCACCATTGGCTTCCAGTCGCATACCGACAGAGCCGGTTCCCAAGGCAACCACCACAACCGGCTGACCATGGTTAGCACCATAGACCGAGGTTTTGGCATCGGTGGTGATCCATAAATTCGGGCATAATTCTGCTAAGTGCAGCTCCAACGATTTGCGTAGCTGCAAGTTGCCGGCCCCAGGTACCCCAGCGACTACGGTCACCTGCTCGCCGGTGCATTGCGCCAGTTCAAATAAGTTACTGATCAGCTGATACAAGGTCGCCGCAGCATTATTGTAATCATTGGTCAGCGATGCTGAGCCCATTTTCAGCTGCCAGCTCCGGCCTGTACTCCGTTGTTGCAGCCGGCCCAGAGTTTTGGTGCCTCCCGCATCTATGCCCAGTACGAAATCGGTCACTGTGCGTCTCCTGTAGCGTCAAGTTGAATGGATGGCGTGTGCTGGACAGATCGTCCCAAACAGCACACCACAAAAGCAATTAAGGTACCGATACATAACTGCCAGGTAAAGCCTAAATCCCAACCAGCAAACCATGGATCAAATAAACTCAGTACATAGGGCTGAAAGAATAAGGTCACCAAAAAGCCAGTAATGAGTGCGGCAGTAACACTGCGGGCATTACCACGGTTGGTCAACAGCACGGTAAAGTACACCCCTAATAAGCCGCTGTATGAGAAAACCATTACACTGAGCGCAAATGCCAGCAGCGGCATATCACTGTATTGCTGCCAATAAAAACACAATACCGCCATACCGGATAACGCCATCGCAGTCAGCAACATACCAAGCTGACCAGCACGAACAAAGTGTCGTTCTCTCTGGCTCTGAGATGTGTCTGAATCCTTCACGTGGCGACGTTCTTTCCATGGCCGGTATAAATCCTGAATCAACACAGAAGACATTGAGTTTAAACCTGAAGTCATGGTCGATAACGCAGCAGCTACTACCCCCACGGTCACCAAGCCTCTTAGTCCTGCTGGCATCTCATTCAATACATAGTACATAAACACGGTGACGGACTCCCCTGCGAAAGTCGTACCCAGTTCAGTGCCCTGCTGCATTAAATCTGGCCGTTGATAAAAAATATACAGCAGCATACCAATAAAAATAAACAGCAACATCACCGGAATAATCATCACCACCGACAGCAACATAGCGCTAGCGCCCGAGCGGCCGTCTTTACAGGTGAGGACGCGCTGGGTCATGTCCTGATCCATACCAAAGGCTGCAATATTCAGCAGCACAAAACCGGTAATAGCGGACCAAAACGTAAAGACACCAGTCGAACTGAAATCCAATGAAAAATCCAGCACCATTAATTTTGAACCGGAGCCATCCAGTGGTTGTCGAAGCGCACTAAAAATAGTGCTCATATCAGCCGGGATCATCCACAATAAATAAGCGAGCACAGCCAAAGCCGCCAGCACATAGACGCCGCATTGCAACGCATCGGTATAAATAACCGAACGAATTCCTCCCACGACTGAATATGCCAGCGCACCAAAAGCCAGCAGCAAAATAGACATCACCACACTATCGGCCTGAATGTTATGAAACATCACCATCGACACAGCGATCGCGGCCATATAAAGACGGGCACCACTGGCAAACACCCGGCCAAACAGGTACATGCCACCGGCATGGCGCTTGGCAGACGCTCCAAAGCGTTGTTCCAACAAGCCATAAACCGTACTGACTCGTGCCTGATAATAGCGAGGGATCAAAAATGCCATCACCACAAAGGCGGCGATAAATGCACCGATATTGGTGGCCATATAGGTCAAGTCGCCACGAAAACCTTGATCAGGCCCCCCCAGAAAAGTGGCAGCCGATTGTGAGGTCGCCATCACCGAAATAGCCACCGCCCAGACAGGCATCTGGTTACCACCTAAGAAGTAATCGCGGGCATCGCCGGAGCGACGCTGGCTCAAATACCACCCCATCCCCGCCAACACCACGAAGTAAGCGGCAAATACCAGCCAGTCCAGCGCTGTCAATTTTATATCCATGCAAACTCCTGATGCTTTATCCCTAAGTAAGCTTACGATCCAAGACTAGGGCTGGTTTGCTGGTGTACTTACGCAACAGCAGCATGGATGCTGCGCAGGCTGAAAGGGCACAGGGACGTGATCCTTGAAGCCGGTGGAGTAAGTATCTCCAGCCACCCAGTCCTTACACAAAGCTCTCTGGTTCAAGTATGTTATAGCAGTTCTACAACCCTAACATTGCCTCATAAATCTTACTCATTACGCTGCCATAACGGCCGGTTTCAAAACGGTCACCAGCAAAGTAATACCCCGACGCATCACGACGGATCGGCGAGTGCTTTTTGTTGGTCAGTAGCACCACTAGTAAATCGTAATGCGGATCTATAAGCGTTGCCGTGCCGGTCCAGCCAGTATGTCCATAGGCATAACGGCTAGCGTAGGGGCCAAAATGCCAGTCCAGATCACCCTGTACTGCCATGCGCCAGCCCATACCAAAACGATGATCGCGAGTACCTGGCCGTACAAATTGCTGCAATACTGCAGGGCTAAATAACGACACATCGCCATAGCCTCCATAGTTGGCGACCATCATCAAGGCAGCAAGCTCCCGGGCAGTGCTGAACAGTCCGGCATGCCCCGCTACCCCAGCCAACGAGTAAAATGCTTTTTCATCATGCACTTCGCCTCTTAATACGCCGCGGCGCATGGCAGGAAACTGCTGGCGCATGCCGCCACGGGTATTGCCATCCAGTTCAGTGGCAGCAATACGCTGCGGCGCTATGCCTTTTTGTAGCGGGTTAAACAACGTCTGCTCCAGCCCCAGCGGCTGATAAATGGCTTGCTCCAGATACCGATCCAGCGGCTGGCCGGTGATCCGCTCTATCAAGACGCCCAACAGCATAAAACCGGTGTCGCTATAGACCGACTTCTGCCCGCGCTCGCGCACAAAGGGCACTGCTGTGGCTAACAACTGCCGGGTGCGTTGCGCATCAATGGAGTAAAAATCCTTACCTAACCGGTTATCTGGTCTAAAAAAGTGCAACTCCGGGCCATACCCCGCGCTGTGGTCCAGCAAATCCCGAACCAGTCTTTGTTCGCGACCATCCCCCTGATACTCGGAAATATAGTGTTGGATCGGTAGATTGATATCCAACTTGCCTTCAGTCACCAGCTTCATCAGGGCAAACACAGTCGCGTACATTTTGCTGTTTGAAGCAATATCAAACAAGGTGTCGGTCTGCATCGGCTCTGGGTTTGTTAAGTCTCTGGCTTCCGAGTCGTAGCGGCTAGCATAGCCATAAGCGCTTTCTTTGATCACCCGACCATCTTTTACTACCACTAACACAGCGCCGGGAAAACCATCTGCCACTTCTTGTTCAATCATCGCATCCAGCTCGGACAAGCGTGCTGAAGAAAAGCCAGCTTCGGCCGCGCTGCCTTGCTGCAACACCGGATAGGACAGTCGCAGCTGAATACTGGTATTTTCCGGCTCGACGGCCTTCACATGCAGTTGATTCAAGCCATCCCGGGTGTAATCCGCCAACGATAGGATCATCGGCTGCTGCGTGATGTTTTCAGGCAAGTTCAGTGACTTGCCATTCACCATAATCGTCGCCGCACTCGCCTGCTGCATATCCAGCCACAAGGTGCCTTGCCCCTGATAACTGTAAAACATCCGTCGGTCATTGACCCACTGACGTTGACTACGCTGCTCTGGCAACTCCACCTCAAGCTGCGCCGGGCCTCGCAGCAGCATCTCCCACTCAGAGGTAGAGGCAGTTGCAGGAAACACAGAAGCAGTGCTCAAGCAGCACCAACCCAGCCATGATAAAGCTCGATACATCACAGAGCCCCCTGCTGCGACAGGCTGTCATCAATACACAAGTCACAGTGTGGCATGCTTAGCTGCACAGGCAGATCCCCGTGAAAGGGGGATTGATTGAATAATGCAGCCACAACCGCCCTGTATGTGGGGCCTGCCAGTCTCTCGCTATCGGCATCGCGGTGAATACCATGGTGGTAGGCTACAATGGCCACATCGCTCAGTGGTAATAAGGGTTCGAGCTCATAGGGTGTGCCAAAGCCAAGTAAGAATATTTGGCGCTGCTGTGCTCTGGCAGCACCCAGCGCCAGCTCACTAGCCTTCATGGCATCGTCATAGCTAATGGCAGGACGCTGCTGAGAGGCTTGATCGGCCATACCACCGATATCGACTAAACTAGCCAACCGTTGCCAACCCGCGTGGATCACCCAGTCTGCCTGCGCACTGAGCTGCTCGGCTTCTACTTGTTGCCAGTCAGAAAATACCGACTGGGTCCACCGCACCTCACCATTCGCCAGTGCAGGCCAATGGTGTTGAAACTCTTGTTGCAGCATCGCTGCCTGCAGCTCCGTCGCTGCAATAAGGTGTACATGCTCAACCTGACTGCTTTGCAGTGGCAAAACCCCAGTTTTCGCCTGCACAAGTGTCACCGACTCATTGGCCAGACGCTGCTCCAGATACCGGTGAGATGGCTGGGCTAATACAGCCTTAGCCTGCTGATACAAATGGCTGCGATCGGCAACGACTTTGCTGTCTGCCAAAAAAGATTGCTTCAATCGGGTAATTCTCGCCAATGACTGATCCAGTTCGCTTTCATCAATCCGCCCTTGTCGAACGGCGGCGGCAATATCAGCAATCATGGCCTTCAATGCAGCAATATCATCTACGGTTCGAATGGGATATGGCATCAAGGCGATATCAGCCCCAGCGGCAAAGGTTTCAATCACGGCTTCTGTTGGCTCAAAATAGTGACTGATGGCGGCCATATCAAGCGCATCGGTGATCACTAATCCCTCGAAGTTCATCTGATGGCGTAGTAGATCGGTCAGGATCACTCGCGACATGGTGGCAGGTCGAATCAGCGACTCACCGTCACGGCTGCTCACACGGCTGTCATCCAGTGCCGGATACTGAATATGTGCGGTCATGATCATGGCAGGCTTGCTGTAATCAATTGCCCATTGGAAAGGAGCCAAATCGACGCGCTCAATCAGATGGCGCGGGTGATTGACGACTGGCAATGCCAAGTGACTGTCGAGATGGGTATCGCCATGACCGGGAAAATGCTTTAACGTCGCCATCACACCTGCTTGCTGCATCTGCTTTAGCATAGCAACAGATAATTCAGCCACCATCTGCGGCTGTTCACCAAAAGAGCGCACATTAATCACCGGGTTGTCAGGGTTGCTGTTTACATCGATGACCGGCGCATGATTGGTGTTAATTCCAAGCACCGATAACTCCTTAGCCAGCACGGCACCCACTTCCCCCGCATAATCTACGCCATGTCTGGCATAGGTGGCACCTATGGCCATATTGCCAGCAAAACCGGTAGTGATGGCTCTGGGGGTACGAAACACACGCCCCCCCTCCTGATCAATCGAAATAAACAGTGGACGAGCGGCAGCTGATTGCAAAGCTGCATCTTGCAATTGCTGGGTTAAATCAATTATTTGTTCGACAGTTTGCAGGTTTTCAGCAAACAAAATAACACCACCTAAGCTGGTGTCTTTAATCAGAGTATGCAATTCGTCAGGCAAACGAGTCACTGCGGAGCGGCAAGGGACTGGCGAGTTGTCTGACGAACTCATCGGCTTGCTTTCCTGACAGAAATAGCGCACATCAATCATCATTTTTTGCGCAATTTTTTGTTCCAGACTCAATTGGTCAGACACGCTTTGCCACCCCAGATAAATTATCAACAAAGCTATAGTAGCAATCCAACTAAAATGCAGTACACTTTTTTTATGCTTGTTACCGTTTATGGCGAACTCACTTGTTTTCATAACCAATGTGTATCAACGAAAAAGTGACACCACCATAACAAACCGTCCTGAAACGAACAACTAAATTATTCCAGAACAGGAAATAAAAGGAATTTTTTATTCAAAAAAATCATCATAATATGACCTTGCAAAGATATTCTTCAACCACATCAATCCACAACTGCTGTTGAATTATCCAGCAAAAAGATTTCCCATCGGAATAATTTATGCTAATGTCTTATTCAAGATAGAATATTTAATTACGCACTATCCCATTACTTAGGGTGTTAATGACAAGATGATTACCGATGGCTTTTTGTTTCTAACCGTACTGCTCTGTTTTGCAGCAGCTCTTGCCTTAGTCGAAAAACACAGTGGCTGGCGTATTTTTACCATTCTGCCTGGTATTGTGCTGTTGTACTTTAGTGTGATGCTAGCTTCCAGCTTTGGTCTCTGGTCGCAAACGGACAGTATCAGCCAGACCTATTTGGTGGTGCGAAATAACCTGCTACCTGCCATGATCTTCCTTATGTTATTGAAAAGTGATTTACGAGCGATTGCCCACCTTGGTCCCCGCATGTTGGGGGCCTTTTTTACTGCCGTAATCACTATCATGCTGGGCTTTATTATCACCTTTGCCGTATTTAATCGTTGGCTTGAGAGCGATGCATGGCAGACGTTTGCCGCTCTCTCGGGTAGCTGGATGGGCGGTACTGGCAACATGGCCGCTATTCAGTCTGCCCTAAATGTGCCTGATAGCCGCATGGGCTACACCCTGTTGATGGATTCTATCGACTATGCCCTCTGGGTGATGATCCTGCTGGCTTTAGTGCCTTACGCAGCCAAATTTAATGGCTGGACCAAGGCTGATAGCAGCCAGCTGGAAAAAGCGGGGCAGCGCCTTGCCAGCCAGGCGACTGAAAAGCCAGTGACTCAAATCGACTTATTGGTTTTACTAAGCGCCAGTCTGCTGGTTTCAGCAGGTAGTCAGGCAGTAGCAGCCTGGCTGCCCACGACGGCATTTTTAACCACCATGACCTGGACCATTTTACTGGTTACCCTGCTCGGTGTTCTGGCTGCGATGAGCCGTTTAGGAAAAATGGCAGGCTCTGTCGAATTATCACAAATAATGTTATTGATCATCATCGCTTTAATTGCCTCCAGGGCTGATTTTGCCGATTTAGCCAAAGCGCCGCTCTATGTCACTGCTGGTTTGATGATCTTGTGTATTCATGGCGTACTGATGGCACTGGTCGCAAAGGTATTTAAACTGGATCTCTTCACCTGTGGTGTTGCCTCGCTTGCCAATATAGGTGGAGTGGCTTCAGCCCCTATTCTGGCAGCAGCCTACTCCAAAGCATTGATCCCTGTGGGTGTGCTCATGGCTATGCTTGGCTACGTGGTTGGAACCGCTGGTGGCTTGCTGGTTGGAAAGATATTATCCTGGTTGGCCTGAAGTCAGAGCCAACCTATAGTAATAATGATGAAATAAGCGATTGGTTGCTTGCTTTTGAGGTTACACATGAAAATAACTGATATCCGTTTGGGTATGGTGAAAGTTCCACTGAAAACGCCCTTTAAAACGGCGCTTCGAACCGTGAATGAGATTGAAGACGTCATTGTGATGATTGAGACGGACACCGGCCATATTGGCTATGGTGAAGCACCCGCCACGGCGGTGATCACTGGCGATATTCACGGCTCCATCATTGAAGCCATCCGTACCGTGATCAAGCCCAAACTGATCGGTCTGGATATCTCTGATCTGAACCATGTCACTCGTACCATTCAAAACTGTATTATGAAAAACTACAGCGCTAAAGCTGCTGTTGAAATCGCTGTATATGATTTATTTGCTCAATTATACAAAGCCCCACTTTACAAAATGTTGGGTGGTGGCGTACCGAAACTCACCACCGATCTGACCATCAGTGTCGATTACATCGATAAAATGGTCGCCGACTCGCTCGATGCAGTGGATCGTGGCTTTGAAACCTTGAAAGTGAAAGTTGGCAAAGACATTGGTGTTGATATTGAGCGGGTGAAAGCGATTTATGCCGCTGTAGAAGGCCGCGCCTTGATCCGATTGGATGCAAACCAGGGCTGGACAGCAAAAGAAGCAGTCTATGCGCTTCATAAGCTGGAAGATGCTGGCGTCAGGCTAGAGCTGGTAGAGCAGCCGGTCAAAGCCTTGGATATTGATGGCTTAAAGTACGTGACGGATCGGGTGCATACACCAGTGATGGCCGATGAAACTACCTTTAGCCCACGCGAAGTCATCGACTTAATCAAAATGCGTGCTGCCGACATTATCAATATCAAACTGATGAAAACCGGTGGTATCTCCAATGCCATTAAAATCGCAGATATCTGCTCATTTTACGACATGCAGTGCATGATTGGCTGCATGCTGGAAACCAGTGTCAGTGTCTCTGCTGCGGTACACCTGGCCGTCGCAAAATCCGATGTGATCACCAAAGTCGATTTAGATGGCCCATCGCTGTGTGCCTTCGACCCGGTGGTTGGCAGTGTGAATTTCGATGGTGCAGATATCAGCATCAACGATGCACCAGGCTTAGGCATTCAGAGCATTAAAGGTTTAGTGATGTTGCCCTGACGGCGTTCTCCCTGTCGTCATTCCAATCGGTGGGCAAAGTGCTCACCGATTTTTTTATGCCTGATTTTTCACTCGTTGATACGATTGCTCAGCGACCGATTGCCTTGCAATATTGGGCAATAAAATCAGCCTGAGCTGGCATCACCGCCACGGTATCCTGCACTTGCTTTTGCAAAGAAGACAATTGCATTTGCAGTTTATCGTCTGGTAACTGATCAGCCAGTGGATGATAGCTTTCCGGTATTATGCCCTGACCATTTAAAACAGATAACCAGCTGATATCACTAAACAGTTCATTATTTTCACGAAATATCCTGCCACTTCGTTGATACAGTTTAATTTTATCTTCGAGACTATCCGGTACTTTCATGCTCCGACAATACCGCCAGAAATCAGAATCATCGCGCTCATTTACTTTGTAGTGCAAAATAATAAAGTCCCGGATCCGCTCCATTTCAAATGCACTGTAGCGATTAAAGGTATCAATGGTTTCTTCTGCAAAACTTTTATCAGGAAACAGGCTTAGTAAACGAGAGATAGCAGATTGAATCAATTGTATCCCGGTTGATTCAAGTGGCTCCAGAAAACCTGCCGACAGCCCGATAGCAATACAATTTTTCTTCCATGGTTCACGCCTTCGGCCCGTCTGCCAGCGCAGATAGTTAGGTTCGGCTTCAGGCTTAGCAAGCATTGTGTTATGCAACACCTGCAATGCCTTGTCGTCATCCACATAATGGCTACTGTACACATGGCCATTACCCACCCGATTCTGCAACGGGATCCGCCATTGCCAGCCAGCTGATTGCGCAATGGATTGTGTATAGGGTTTTGCCGGCTCGGTTAAAGCACAGGGCTGAGCTATAGCGCGATCACAAGGCAACCAGTGGCTCCAGTCTTCAAAGCCTGAGTGCAGCGCCTTTTCAATAATCAGGCCTTTGAATCCTGAGCAGTCAATGAATAGATCCGCTTCAATTTTCTGGCCATTTTGCAGGATGAGCGCCTGAACGAAACCAGTAACAGGATGAAGTACGGCATGTTGCATACGTCCTTCGCTTCGTTTCACCCCTCGCTGCTCAGCAAACTTACGTAAATAAGCTGCATAGGCAACCGCATCAAAATGGAACGCATAATTGACCTGTTTTGCCGGAGCGCCTGATCGTTCTACGGCAGGTATAAACTTACCTGCACGTGCTGCCATGGCTTCAAGGCAATAGCTTTCCAGTGGGTGCTGGCGGCCATCTTTTAACCAATAATGATGAAAAGGCACCCCTGCCATATTTGCACCATAAGGGCCAAATGGATGCAAATATGCTGTGCCTGGTTTGTGCCAGTCTATAAATTCAATACCCAGCTTAAATGTCCCCTGGGTATGGCGCATGAAGTCCATCTCGTCCAATCCGAGCAGATGATTAAACGCCCGGATTTGGGGGATGGTCGCCTCGCCCACAGAAACAGTGCCGATACTCTCGGATTCAACCAGTTCAATCTGGATAGATCGATCGCCAAGTACTTTCGAAAGCGCAGCTGCAGTCATCCAACCTGCGGTTCCACCCCCAAGAATACAGATACGTTGAATTGCGTTACTATTTGTTGTTGCCACAATCAGGCTCCTGTTTGATAGGCCAGGATACATTATGAACATCTGTCGGCTAAGCCGACAATTACTTCCTCACACCATAAAATAAGCGGCCCTGAGGCCGCTTATTTATTGAGGTATTACCATACCACTAGGCTCACGTCTGACATAGTCCTCAGAACGTATACTTCGCCAGCAAGGTAAACGCCCGCCCGCGTGGGTCAGCAACCCGTGGGTCAAACGCAGCACCAGGTGAGAAGTCGTTCTGGTGAGCGGTAAATGGCGGATCCCTGTCAAACAGGTTCTTGATACCGAAGGTTAAATCCAATTGATCCAGACCTTTGTACGTCACACTGTAGTTGTAAGTGGTGTAGCTTGTCACCACAGGGTTCCAGTTATCAGGACGCGTATTACCTGAAGCAATACCAGGTGGTAATTCGTCTAAATAACTATCACGGAACATCTGGATTAAATTATGAGTCCAGTCACCACGGCTCCAGTTAAATGACACGGTGTGCTTCCAGCGCAGTGGAATGTTACCACGGCTGTGAGTCCCTACCAGATTGTCACCAAACTCTGCATTTGGCAGGATCCGCTTCCGATCCTCAATCAGGTAGCTACCATTGAAAGACAAGCCCCAACGACCATCGTACAGCTCGCCATTAAACATGGCATTGACTTCCACACCTGACGTTTTGCGTTCACCGGCATTCACCCAGCGTCTGTCTACACTAATCAGGTTACCACTGCCGTCACGGATAAAGTTGTCTTCAAACAACTCAAAGTTATCAATCAGCTCATCAAAGCTGAGGGTTTGAATAGTCCCCTCTTTATTGATTTCCCAGTAATCCATTGTGAAAGTAGCACTATCAACCGGTGACCATACCAAACCAATATTTGCCTGATCGGATTCCTCTGGTCCCAGATTCTCTTTACCGCCAAACACCATGCTTGGCTGCAACGGCTCAGCACAGCTCGGATTATCAGGGTTAACCTGACCACCCGGACAAATGGCTGGGTCAGCAAAATCAAGTCCCGTATAGGGCAAGACGGTTACACCATTATACAATTGGTTGAACGACGGCACCCGAAACCCTGTACTGTATGCGGCACGCAACATCAAATCGTCTGTTATGTCGTATTTCAATGATACCTTTGGATTGGTCGTGCCACCAAAACCATCATAACGGTCATGACGAACCGCCAGGTTCAATTCAAGGTCATAAGTCAGTGGGATCAGAGCTTCCACAAATACGGCTTTAATGTTTCGGCTGACATCGTCAAGTGCATTGGCATCATCGAACGGAGCACCATAAATGGTTGGCCGATCATTGGCTGCACGTCTGTCGCCCTGGAATTCATAGCCTTCACGTCTGAAATCAAAGCCACCAGCGACCATGACTTCACCGCCTGCTAATTCCCAGCCCGTGCTACCACTAATCAAACCATCGACTTGCAGCATAGTGGTTTTACCGCCAAAAAGAATAGTACCCTCAGCAGAAGCACGCTCCAGAGCCGCCATACCAGCACTGCTCTGAGACTGACCAGCTAACAAAAATGGATTGATATCACCACTACCAAGCCCTTCAGCCAGCAAGCCGGTAAAGTGATAGCCCGTGCCCAGTTCTGACTCGGCTTCACTGGACGCATAAGAGATCCCTAGTTTGTAATCCCACTCATCATCAAACAACATCCCTTGTAAACCAGCTAAAAACCGGTAGGCCTTGGTGGTCGTTTCAATTTCACGGGGGCCACAATCTACACAGCGCCAACGATAAGCAATAGGAGCGCCACGGTTTATCTGGTCTTCCCCATAATGATCGGCCAACGCATTGGCGATAAAATCATAAGACTCTCCAGTACTGGGGTAAAAACCCTCAGCACCAATTGCCCACGGTGTGATTTGGTTTGGTTCAAACACTTTATTACTGGTGACATGAGAGCCAACCACTTCAATAAAGGCTTCATCACCACTGTCCAGCATGAAAGACCCTCTGGACACCAGGTTCAAATTTTCAACTGGTTGCTGCAATACAGATGCTCGCGGGTAATCCCAGGCACAGCTGAAAATTTCATTGGAACGATTCCACAGCGCGCCGGTATCCACACCCATACCATCACCACCGGCAGCACAGCCAGCTTGGCCTGGCAGCGCCAGAATATTCAGGACGGTCTGAGACAAACCAGTTTCCGGATCGACAAGGCCGCCACCAATAATATTATAATGGGAGCTAGCAGGGTTATCTGGATCAGAAAAACGGTTATTTATTGAAGCAAACGGCGTACCACGGGTATCCGGTGATAAACCACGCTCTGGCTGGAAAGTGTTGGTGAAATCACGATCGGTACCACGTAAAATTTCAGCTTTGCTGTACGACAGACTAGCCATCAGGTTATAGCCATCGTTGTATAAATCGCCGGTCCCGCCTAACACATTGAACCGGTAAATATTACCACCACCATCCTGGGTATGGTCTATGAAGGTAGATGCCTGCACACCGTCATAGTTTTTCTTAAGAATAAAGTTAATAACACCGCCAATCGCATCGGTACCATAGACGGCAGAAGCACCATCCCGCAGTACTTCGACTCGTTCAATGGCTTCAAAAGGAATGGAATTCAAATCAACGGCACGGCCTTGAATACCGTGAGTTGCCACCCGGCGTCCATTTAACAGTACGAGTGTTGAGTCACGCCCCTGCCCTCGTAAGTTGGCACTGGATGCTCCATTATTACCACGCTCTTCCCCACCAACAATACCGGCATTACTGGCCAGGTTGTCATTGGAGTTAGCACCTATATTCAGGTTAAGCATCAGCTGATCAACATTGGTGATACCAGCTGAATCAATATCTGATTTAGAGATAACAGTCAGAGGCAGGGCGCCTTCCATATTGTGGCGTTTAATACTGGAGCCAGTTACCTCAATACGTTCAACCTTTTCAGTGGCCTCATCGGTAGTTTGGGCAGCATCTTCTGCTACCGCTTGTGATCCCAGCCCGGCCATGGCTAAGCACACTATTAGTCGTTTTAATTTCACTTGCATCTCTCCTAACTGGTCACCTGGATTTTTTCTTATATAAGGTGTTCGTTTTCCGAACAGTTTTAACATAGCAAAGATCGAGTCAATTTGAAATAAATTATGCTGAATATTTTATTATTCTAGAATATTTCATTCTTAAATGATTTTAAATATATGTTTTTAAAAGCTAATTTTAATTATTCCTATGAAGATTCTGGCTTAACCTAACCAAAAGTCAAGGTGTTCCACCCTTTGTTGCGGCCTGTTGAACGGCTTTTCATGCAAAAGCTGACAAGATCCCGTAGAATACGCAGCGTTTTATCTGCCAAGCAGCTTATTTAGAGGAATAGTTATGGAGCTGGTGTTGTCGTCGTTGTTGTTTGCCTTGACTGTGCTAAGTCTTACTTTGGGTTTAAGCTGCTTTTTCTACGCCTGCTTTCTGCCAAAGTCACTGAACGCTGAACAAAAGATGGAAGCTCGTATTGAGTTCGGAATTTTCACCGCCGGAAATCTGGCTGTATTAGCCATTATGCTTTTCGCTATGTGTTATCACTAAAAGCGTCTGAAAGAGCAGCATCTGATACATCCCCAAGCTAACTTAAGATGCTGCTTACGTCGCTTGGTCATGATCTGGCGTTGAAGAAACGGCTGTATGCAATTCCAGTCGCGCTTTATCGACCAGCTCAGCATCGATCTCACTTTTCACCGCTACCCCAAGCTCTTTAAATTCAGCAGCCTGTTTAATCAAATTACCGCGGCCGCTGTACAGCTGTCCAAAGGCTTTCTCATAACTGTCTTTGGCTTTATCCAGCTGCTTACCCACGCCCTGCATGCTATCTAAAAATAACTTCAGTTTGCTGTAGAATTTCTCCGCCCGGTTGGCCAGTTCAGCAGTGTGCTTGCTTTGGTCTTCAAAGCGCCACAATTGCCGGACAATGTTCAGGCTGGTTAACAGTGTGGTCGGTGTTGCGACTAACACATTTCGTTCCAATGCCCGCTGATACAAACTGTTGTCAAATTTCAATGCTTCCACATAGGCAGATTCAATAGGCACAAACATAAATACCACTTCAGGTGAATGCAGACCCTCGAGCTGGTAATAACTTTTGTCAGCTAATTCGTTGATCCGATCATTCACCGCCTGGCAATGTTCAGCTAAAGCTTGCTGCCTTTCCAGTTCATCTTCTGCATTCACAAAGCGGGTGTAAGCGGCCAGCGAAGTTTTGGCATCGATCACCATATGCTTCTGTTGTGGCAAATAAATAATGGCATCTGGCCGGCGGCGGCCATCCGCCGTGGTGAAGCTGACCTCGCGTTTGTAATCGATATCGGCTCGCAGGCCGGAATTATCCAGCACGTTCTCCAGCATCAGCTCTCCCCAATTGCCCTGCACTTTTTTTTGCCCTTGCAGTGCTTTAGTGAGCTGTTCAGCCTGATCAGTAATGCGAATATTCAGCTGCTGTAGGTTCAGCAATTCAGTTTTCAACGAGCTACGCTGTTGCAACTCTTCACTGTGAATACGCTCCATTTTATCACGGAAGCCTTTCATATCGCTCTGCAGTGGTGAAAGTAATTGCTGGATGTTTTGCTGGCTAAGATCGCTAAAAACCTTGCCCTTTCGTTCGAGGATTTCTTGTGCCAGCAACTCAAACTCTTTTTTTAGCTGCTCTCGGCTGTCTTTCAATAAGGCCAGCTGCTCTACAAAACTTTGCTCCTTCGCTTCCAGAGTGCTGTACAGCCGATCGTACTGCTCTTTGATAGCCAGGTAGTCTGCCTGTTGCTGTTGTTGCTCAGTTTTTTGTTGCAACACAGATTGCTTCAGCTCGCTAAGTTGCGCATCCCGCTCCCGCAGCTCAGTCTGGCGCACCTGCAACAGCTCCCGGCTTCGCCCCGCCAATTCCGTTTGCGCTTTTAGCTCCTGCTGGCAAAGCTGCAGCTGCTCCGCCACCTGCTCCAACTGCTCGGATGCATGCTGTAATTGATAGTGCCCGCGCTGCCGTTTCGGCAGCAGGATGAGATACACGATACACAATGTCAGCAGGCTTGCTGCTATGGCAGCACCCAGTGCCCATAACGTCAATTCGTTCATTCGACGGCATAACCCCTGATGTTATATACAGCTATGCTGACGTATTTTTTACCTGGCAACAAGAGGCCAGAGTAATTAATTGCGAAAGAAACTCATCTTATCGGGCGAGGTAATTTGTATTAGACTGTCCGTTCTATTCATCTATATGCTTAGGTTTACCACTATGCCCACTATCGTGATCATTCTCGCCGTACTATTTCTTGCACTCTTTCTGCTGGTAACAGTATTGGAAAAGTTTGGCAAACGTCACTCCAATGAAGAACTGAATAAAATCACCCGCTTTATTTTTCCGCTGGTGGCTATTGTGTTGGTGGTCCAGTTGCTGGTGATGATCTTTCGCTGATTAAAGCATGTTCATCGGTTTTCGCTTGCAGTCCGTCCATTGTTCAGTTTCAATCAGGGCTTACTATATTGAACGAAAGGTCGGTTTTATGCTGATGCGTCTATTTGCTTGTACCATGCTGTTGTGCTGTTCGGTTTCTTTTGCAGAGACCAGAGGCATGCAACCAGAGGATTATTATCAATTTGTGTTTGTTGCTGACCCGCAGTTGGCACCAGATGGCCGCAGTGTCGCTTTTGTGCATAGCACCATCGATGATGATAAACGCACGCGCCACAGCAACCTCTGGCTGGTAGCAACCGATGGCAAAAGCCAACCGCGCCAGCTGAGTTTTAGTAACGGCGATCGCAGCCCGCGCTGGTCGCCCGATGGCCGCCAGCTGGCCTTTATTTCTGGCCGGGGAGAAGGTCAGCAACTGTATCTACTGCCGATGGCTGGTGGTGAAGCACGTGCCTTAACAGAATTAAAGCAAGCTGGCATTCGTGATTTCAGCTGGTCACCCGATGGCAAGCAATTGCTGCTGACCTTATCCGTCGACCCAGACGTTACCGATCCAACCAAAGAAAAGACCAAAAGCGACGAGGCCGAAGCCGATGTAGTGGTGATCCGCCATGCCTTGTATAAAAGTGATGGTAGCGGTTATCTGAATGAACGCCGTTCCGGCCTCTGGTTACTGGACATCGACACGAAGCAGCTAACCCAACTGACCGGCGATGCCCGCTGGCATGATCATTCAGCGCAATTTTCTCCTGATGGCAAGCAGATCGTTTTTGCCTCGGATCGCAGCAGCAATGCGCTGGAAGGCAGCATGCAACAGGATTTGTATCTGTATCAACTCAGTGATGGTTCAACCACCCGGCTCGATACCCTTTCAGGCCAAGCCAGCTCGCCGCAGTGGTCGCCGGATGGCCGCCAGCTACTGTATCAGTATCAGGCTGATTACTTTGAGCCACAGCAACTTATAGTTCATCAGCTACGAGATGGCAGTAATAAACCGGTCGCTCGGGATTGGGATCGCAATGCCAGCAGTATGCACTGGTTAACCAACGAGCGAATTTTGCTCGGAGCCGATCATCTGGGTGCGCGCCCCTTGTTTGAGCTGGATGTACGCCGTGATAACAGCCGTATCCGCTTAAGCGAACAAGGTAGTGCTTCCAATGTCACCGTAGCTGACAATGGCAAGCGCCTGAGCTACCTGTGGCAAGACGAGCAAAACTTGCCAGAAATCTGGTATCAGGATGGCAATAAAGCGCCACAGCAGCTAACTCAGTTCAATCAAGGGTTGTTGGCCGGGCTGACGCTACAACCGTTGCAGTCGTTTTGGTTTGAGCACGAGCAAGGACGAAGTCAGGGCTTTTTGCTTAAACCGGTTGGCTGGCAAGCAGGCCAATCGTACCCGCTGGTGTTGAATATTAAAGGCGGCCCGGGCGGCATGTGGGGTCACCAGTGGTTTCACGAGTTCCAAATGATGGCCGCTGCGGGCTATGCCGTGGTTTTTACCAACTATCGCGGCAGCACGGGCTATGGCTTTGCCCATCAAAACTCGGTGCATGCCGATTATGGTGGTGTTGATTACCGCGATAACATAGCGGTGCTGGATCATGTGTTGCAACAGCACAATTGGCTGGATACATCACGCCTGTATATTACCGGCGGTAGCCACGGTGGCTTTTTGACCAACTGGATCACCAGCCAGACCGATCGGTTCAAAGCGGCGGTCACGCAGCGCAGCGTCAGTAACTGGATATCGGAAGCTGGCACTCAGCAATACCCACCCAACTCGATGCGCCGCGAGTTTGCTGGTACGATTTGGCAGAATTTCGATTTGTACTGGAACCGTTCGCCCTTAAAATATGCCAATCAAGTGAGCACTCCAACCTTGATCATTCATAGCACCGATGATCACATCACGCCGATTGGTCAGGGAGAAGAGTGGTTTTATGCCCTAAAAGCCAATGAAGTACCTACCGAAATGGTGGTGTTTAAAGGCGAAAGCCACAGTCTGTCGCGTAGTGGAACCCCGGTGAATCTGGTTGAACGCCTGAAGCGCATCTTAGAGTGGTTTGAACGCCACAGTGATTAAGCAACAAAGCTGGGGCTAGTACCTTTGATACTTCGAGTATCTTTTGTACTTGAGTAGATGTCGTACTAAAAATTATGCCCCAGCGACAAATACCAGGAGTCAATCTGGCTGCGAGCATCACTCTCGGCGCGGCCATAACCAAAAAACAGTGGGCCTAACGGGCTGTCCCAGCCAAGAAACAAGCTACCAGCCCACAGCCAGGTATCGGTTTGCTGGGTCTGGTTCAAGTTCAGCAGGTCATCCTGCACCCGCCCCCGCTCGATGGAACCACCAACAAACCAAGGCATGTTTAAAAACGACATCTGCGGCTGCGATAGCTGATATTGATACACCAAACTACCAAAGCTAACCGTGCTACCGTACAGATATTGATGCGGATAGCCGGATAAATTCAGAAAGCCCCCTAAGCTAAACTGCTCAAGGATAAGTTCAGGGTCATTGTTGCGGTAACGCTGCCAGCGCCAGCGGGTATGCAACCGATGTGCCTGCCAACTTTTCGCCGCCAGTAGATCCAGGCTTAAGGTACGACTATTGCCGCGCTCACCACCTGAACGATCTTGCAACCATTGCACTTCGCTGCTGAGCCGAATGCCTCGACCTGGAAAATTAATATTATCCAGCGTATCCCATCGCCCTTGCAAGAGAGGACCCTGCCGCTGATAAGTAATACGCAAGCCGGCCTGTTCTTCCGCTAATGAACCCGGTGCCCGGTAACGACCGGCTCTTCGCGTCCAGCCGCTGGCCAGCGTGAAATGATCGCTGGGATGCCAGCCAGCAAGGGCAGTAGCATTGAACTCGCTGTGATTTAAATTGCCCAGCGAACGCCGGCTGCTATCCTCCAGAGCCTGACGCTCACTGAACACCGATAGCGTGCCACTGACAAAAGTAGCCGGGCTCAACAACGGCCAATACAGTTCACTGCTAAACAGTTTGTCGCTGCCAATAGCAAGCTCCGAGTACCACTCCGCCCCCAGCGGCGATAAGTTGGTATACAGATAACTAGCCGCTAACTGATAATGGTGCATGTTTTGAAAGTCTTCTTCAAATCGCAGACGAAAATTCAGATAGCCCGGCCCCCAGCTTTTCTCTTGCACCTGCACCTGCAATTCAGTGCTATCGTCTTCTAAAACAGTGAGTTGTTGCGAAACCCGCTCGAAAACATCCAAGCCATAGAGTCGTCGAACGCCCTGCTCAACCAACTGGCTATCGTATGGATCGCCAGCCTGAATGCCTAAACGTGTCAACAATAAGTGGTCGTCCAGCGCCGATTGATTCTGCAGCACAATCCTGTCGATACGTTGCTCAGGTGCCGCCGGCAAACGGTGCGCCAATAACCATAGATGGTAATCGGAAGCTGGTACAGCCAGCGATTGCAGTGCTGTCGCTGAGGTGGCAGTCTGATAACCGATGTCGGCACCATGCATGAGTTGTTCAAAATCCAGGGTGCCAATACCACCCAGCTCTGGCTGCAGCAAGATATCCTGCTCATTTAGCAGCGCCAGCTGCACTGCCAGTCCTCGTCGCACCAGAAAGTTGGTCAATTGCTCCGACACGCTAAAAGCATCCGTTAGATCTTCTTTTTGCAGCAATGGCGCATCAATACTAACCGCAATAACTCGCTCCGCCCCCAATGCTTTAGCCACATCTACCGGCAGGTTATTAGCAACGCCGCCATCCACCAGAATGCGCTGATCCACCTCCATCGGGCTGACGACCCCCGGAATAGACATCGAAGCCTGTACCGCTTGCAATAAACTACCTTCGGCCAGTACCACGGCCTCGCCGCTGACCAAATCGGCCGCCACAGCCCGAAACGGGATGGCTAGTTCATCAAAGTCCAGCTGATTGGCCTGAACGCCATATGCACGCTGCAGCAACTCGGCCATAGCCTGACCATGCAATACGCCTTTGGGTAAATGCACTCCATCCAGTCGGATGCCTAACTCCAACTGTATGGGATAGGCATCTTGTTGCTGCTTGCGTCGTGCTGGCTTTTCATGCCGCTGCACCCGGTCTTGAAACCCCTGACTCCAGGGCAACTCTGTCAAAATATGCTCAATCTGCTCCGGGCTGTTGCCGCTGGCATACAAACCACCGACAAAAGCACCGATACTGGTGCCAATGACTATATCCACCGGGATCTGTTGCTCTTCGAGATAACGGATCACCCCAAGATGAGCTCCGCCCCGGGCACCGCCCCCGCCAAGCACCAACGCCACACAAGGCCGATCCACGACTTTGCTACAAGGGCTGCTGACCTCAGCCTGCTCTGCGTGCAAGCTGGTAGCCCAAAAGTATAGCAGGCCCCAGATGAGTACCCACTTTTGATCACTCGTTGTTAGTCTCATCGCAAATCCTGGCTTCTGGTCGATTGTATTTGAGTCCGGCTCAACACCTTGCTAAGGTTAGTACAGATACAAAAACCTATGTTTTGTGTCATCAAGTCATCTGAGGCTGTTTGCTATGACATTATCTATCATTTTCACCACACTATGTTTACTTTGCAGTGTAGCCGCGTGGAATGCAACTGCTGAGGTTTGGCAATTCACGATCATGGATCAGCATGGTGAACCACTTGATGATGCTGTGGTCGAGTTGGTGAGTCTGGACACCACTCAATCACATACCGGTTCAACCCAACAAGCAACCATCAAACAACAAAGTCTGAATTTCGTACCTTTTGTGTCCGCTGTGCAGGTGGGTACTTTGATTGACTTCCCTAATTTTGATCGCACCCGACATCATGTGTACTCGTTTTCTGCTGCTAAGGTGTTCGAAATCCAGTTGTATCATGACCGGCCAGAAGAACCCATTGAGTTTGATACCGCGGGCATAGTCGCCTTAGGCTGCAATATCCATGATTACATGGAAGCTTATGTATATGTTAGTGAGAGCCCTCTGGTTGCTGTCACTGATGAGCAGGGGCAGGCGCATTTTACACATTTACCTGCAGGTGACTATCAGCTGACCATCTGGCATCCATTTCAGCAACACAGCTTGCCGCCAAAACAATTTCGCCTGACAGAGCACAATAAGGCTAGCAGTTTCCGAGTTGATGTTACACACCGGCCGAAACAACCCACGCCTCAACGAGGGTTTGGCAGCTGAAGGCCGGCATGATGTTTTCTTCATTGCGCAGTCGACTGCTGCTTGTCGTCACGCTGTTGCTCAGCCTGATGGCATTGGCTACCGCCATGGCCAGCTTGCAAGCCATGAAAGAAGATAGTCAGCAACAAGCCCGGCAAGTTCTCAGTGTTGCCACCAACGTGTTTGAACAACTGCTGAGTGATCGCTCCAGTCAGTTAAGCCAATCGGTGCAGGTACTGGCTGCGGACTTTGGCTTTCGCCGCGCTGTGGCGACGTCTGAATCCGCGACTATTCAGTCAGTACTGGAAAACCATGGCAGTCGTATTGAGGCTCAACTGGTGATCTTGTTAAGCCCACAAGGTGAATTTATAACCAGTACCCGACCCGAGCTGGATAAAAGTCGCTTAACTGGTATTTTATCTGAATCTCAATGGCAATCGGCTCGTTCGCACAGCACCATTCAGCTGATTGGCGATCAGGCTTATCAATTGGTGTTGGTGCCGGTTCGTGCGCCATCCGTGATCGCTTGGGTCGGCATGGGTTTTATGCTGGATACCGAGCTTGCTATGCAACTGAAACGTATTACCGGGCTGGATATTAGTTTCACGATGGTGCAGCAACACCTGGCTAAGCCTGCGGATATCGAGTGGCTTAGCTCCACACTCTCGCCACAAAGCAAACCACAAATACAGCTCGCTGCTGAGCAGTATGCTCCCGCTCAAACCGAACCGGTCAGTAGTGATGATGCAAGTTATCTGTCCATGACTCGCCCGCTAGGTGCCAATGATCTGCAAGATGGCAGCGCACAGTTATGGGCCTTGTTGCATCTGCCGAATAGCCGCTGGCAGCAAAGTTACCAGCACATGCGCGAACAACTACTGCTTATTTTTGGTGTGGCTTTACTATTGGCTTTATTCGTTGCTTTTTGGATGGCACGCAGTATTACAAGGCCCTTGCAACGATTGACTCGTTTTGCCACAGAATTAGGCAAAGGCCAAAACCCCGAGAGTCTGCCGCAAGCCTATGGGGAGGTCGGTGTGCTCAGCAACACCTTGAGTCAAATGCAACAAAGCTTATCTGAGCGCGAGCAGAGCCTGATTTACAATGCCGAACATGATGAGCTTACGGATTTATACAACCGCCGGGCGGCGGAACGTCAGGTCGCCGAATTTGCTCAGCAGCACTCAGGCCTGTTGATTTTGCTGAATATTCGCCAGTTTCGTCATATCAACGATGCCTTTGGTTTCGACACCGGTGATGCTTTATTGCAACAACTTGCCAACCGCTTGCAGCAGCTGAAGCCGAAACCAGAACTGACAGCACGATTAGGCAGTGATGAATTCTTGCTGGTATGGCCGGAGCAACCTAACTGCATGATCACCGCCTTAGCCAGCCTGACCGCACCTTACGCACTCCAACAGACCAGTATCACCTTAAGACTGAGTATTGGTTATTACGCCTTTCAGGCTTTTCAACAACATCCACTTCCGGTGAATACCTTATTTCGTCGGGTCGATATTGCCAGCGCTCATGCCAAGCAAGCAGTTGATGGCATTGCCAGCTATCAGTCGGGTCAGGATGAGAGTCACTTTCGCGAAATGACTATCATCCAGCAATTGCCAGCAGCGTTGCAACACAATCAACTTAGTATTTGTTATCAGCCTAAAGTGTCGTTAGAAACACAAAGTTGTCACGCTGCGGAAGCCCTGATCCGCTGGCATCACCCGGAGCTTGGTTTTATTCCACCGGATGAATTTATTGCTCTGGCAGAGCACTCCGGTCATATCCACCTGATCACCAACTGGATGCTGGATCGTGTCATTGCCCAAGCGGCCGAGTGGGCTTCACATCGACCGCTTCGACTGGCCATCAATTTATCGCCCTTTGATCTGACAGACACCAGCTTGCCCAGACGCATCGAGCAGTTATTGCTTCACTATCAGGTCCCAGCCAATGCCATCGGTTTAGAGGTGACTGAAGGGGCTGTGATGCAAGACCCGACTCGCGTTATTGCGATTTTGCAACAGCTGAGTGATTTAGGCATTGAGCTGGCCATCGATGACTTTGGTACCGGGCATTCTTCGCTCGCTTACCTAAAGCAATTGCCTGTGCATGAAGTGAAAATTGACCGGGCTTTTATCCGGGATATCGAACACAATGCCAAAGATGCATTGATTGTCAAAGCAGCCACTGAGTTAGCCCATGGTCTGCAATTTAAAGTCACTGCAGAGGGGCTTGAAAACCAGGCAGGGCTTCGCTGTTTACAACAATTTGGTTGTGATACCGTTCAGGGCTACTATTTTTCTAAACCATTGTCAGCAGACTTGTTTATCGAGTGGCTGGGGGCATTTCCGCAGCAGCATGAAAAATTTCAAGTGATGGAGTCTTAATCATGAAGTTTCTACTTTTACTTCTGCTGTTTAGCAGTAGTGCCGTATTGGCCAACAGCCGTGTTATCGGCACTGGTGGCGTCACCAGCATAGAAGGCAGTGCTGGTGGTGGTATTGTGCCCTGGGCCGTGATCAATGGCTACCATAGTACCGACGAATGGTCGGCCAATAGCTTTATCAGCCGGGTCAGTGTCGATGACTTCACCCTGAACTCCGCTGGTGTAGGTGTTGGCCTCAACAATCGTTGGGAGCTTTCTTATGCCCGTCAGCAATTCAAGTTAGACACCATCGGTGGCCAACTTCGGCAAGACATTGTGGGTGTGAAATACCGCCTGACTGGCGAGCTACTGTATACTGCCATGCCACAGATCAGTATTGGTGCCCAGTACAAACGTCACCTTGATTTTGATTTACCTGCAGCCGTCGGCGCACGCTCACGCGATGGCGTCGATCTGTATCTGGCAGCCAGTAAAGTCTGGTTGGATGCCATAGCCGGCCGCAACCTGTTACTCAATGCCACCGTAAGAGCGACAAAGGCCAATCAAACCGGTTTACTCGGTTTTGGTAGCGATGACAGCAATGGCTACAAGTTGATGTTCGAAAGCTCCGCCGCTTTACTGCTGACTCATCACCTGGCGGTTGGCGTGGAGTTTAAACAAAAACCCAACCAACTGGCTTTTGCCGATGAACAGCATTGGCGAGATATTTTTGTTGCTTGGTTTATCAATCGAAACTTGTCGGTGACCGCCGCCTATACCGATCTAGGCAGCATCGCTGGGTTGAGTTCGCAACAAGGTTGGTACCTCTCATTAGAAGGAAGTTGGTGATGAAACTTTGGAAACTTATGGTGTTGCTGTTCTGTGGCTCTGGCTTACTGGCTTGCAGCAGTCAACCTACCCCTTCGCTGTATCAACAGCTGGGAGGCGAATCAGGTATTGCTGCGATTACTGACGGCTTACTGCATCAGATTGAGCACGACCCGCTGATTGTCAATCACTTCCGCGATACTGATATTCCACGCTTTCGTGATTTACTGGCCGAGCAACTCTGTGAGTTATCTGGTGGGCCCTGTGTATATTCAGGCGCGACCATGGAAGAAAGCCATACTGGGTTGAACCTGACCACTCGTGACTTTGACCGGCTGGTCAATCATTTAATCACGGTGATGCAACAACGTGATATACCCTACTCGGCACAAAACCGGCTGTTGGCTCTGCTGGCACCAATGTATTCAGAGGTTGTCGAGCGCTAGTGGTTGATGACTTGCTAAAAGCTAGTTCGTTTTCACCAGTTTAGTCGTCAGTTTACGACTCAAAGGGGCAAACACCAGCACCAATGGAAAGGCGCAAGCGTGCGCCACCACATAAGCCTGCAACCATGCTGACAGAAAACCACTAAACCAACCCAGATTGAGTAGTGTTAAGATACCGGACATCAAAAAGGCCATAAAGCCGGACATAATAAAGGCGAATACTAAGGGTTGCAGTTTTGCTGGAAACATTATGAACTCGTCACTGAGAAAACTGCATTATACAACGATTGGCTTAGCCACAACACTGCAATTTCGGCCCTGCGCCTTGGCTTGATACAGTGCCTGATCTGATCGCTGCAACAAAACGGCCAGGCTTTCACTTTGCTTGTGCTCAGCAACACCAATTGACACTTCAATGGCCATCTTGTGCGCTTTAAACTGAAAGGGGTTTTCAGCCAGTTGTCGATGGATCCGTTCCGCTACTTGCAAGGCTTCTTCAGCAGGAATATCGGTGAGCAATACTACAAACTCTTCTCCACCGTAACGAGCAAATAAGTCGTACTCACGTAAGTGTTGCTTTATTTGCCGGGTGAGAAATTGCAATGCCAAATCACCAGCCAGATGGCCATGCTCATCATTAAGTTGCTTGAAGTGATCGATATCCAGCATCAACATACTGCAGGTAGCATCGGTTCTATCTTGATGCAATAGCACCCGCTCTGCTTGTTCAGTAAAAGAGCGGCGGTTGGCTATTTTAGTTAATTCGTCGGTATTAGCGAGATGCCGTAGCTGTTGCTCAGCCACTTGCAAAGCTTGCTGCAATTGCTTTTGCACGGTAATTTCTTTGGCGTGCAATAAAATAGCACCCTCGGCATTGCATTGCTCAGACATCAGGAACCAACGTCCATCCATGGTATCGGCTTCAAAAATACGAAAAGGCACGCTTCGCCTGCGTTGCGCAGCATACAGCAACCAGTTTTCCAGATCATCCGTTTCAATTTTCAGTCCCTTGTGCTGCTGATGGCAATAACGAATAATGGCATCGAAGCCCATGCCGACCAGCTGCTCAATTGGAATAGAAAAAATATCTCCAAGAGCAGGATTGGCATACACCAATTGATCATCTGTATTAAAAATGCCGTACCCGTCACCACTGGAATACAGAAAATCGACCAAGACCTTGTGCATAATTGCCTGCCTCTGTCAGGATAGCGCTTCACTCGCTCCTTCAAACATAGCTTACGTTCTGAAGAGCAGGTAGGATCAACAGCATCTTCACCACCCTTTTTTGGAGTTATCATGACCAGACCTCAGGCTGTTTTTTTGGATGCAGGCTCCGTTGGCAATGCCGACCTTAACCCACTGCATCAGTTGCAGGTGGAACTTGAGCTCTTCCCAGAAACCAGGCTGGAACAGATTGTGGAGCGCTTGCAGAACGCCACCATTGCTATTGTCAACAAAACCGAACTTAACGCCGACACCCTACAGCAGTTGCCACAATTGAAGTACATCGCTGTGACGGCAACCGGGTTGAATAACATTGATCTGGTCGCAGCGCAGCAGGCTGGTATTAAAGTACAGAACGCTGAACACTACGCCACCGCATCGGTGGCTCAGCATGTGTTTGCTTTACTGCTGCAACTGACCAATCAATGTCTGGCTTACCAGCAAGCCATCCAACAAGGCCGCTGGAGCAAAAGCTCACATTTTTGTTTGCTGGACTACCCGATGATTGAGCTGGCAGGAAAAACGCTCTGTATCATCGGTCATGGTACTTTAGGTCAGGCGACTGCACAGCTAGCCAGAGCTTTTGGCATGCAGGTCATTGTGGCCGAGCGACCCAAGGCAAGCTGCCGCTCTGGCCGGGTTCCTTTTGAACAGGCACTAGCAAGCGCTGATGTCATTTCTTTACACTGCCCATTGACCGATGATAATCATCACCTGATTGGGCGCAAACAACTGGCCATGATGAAAAATACAGCTATCCTCATTAATACGGCCAGAGGTGCTTTAGTGGATACGCAGGCCGTGTTGAGCGCTTTGATGGACGAGACCTTGTATGCAGCCGCTTTGGATGTGCTGGATACCGAGCCACCACCGCCAAACCATACAGCGCTGCTTACCTCACACCCGCGTCTGCTTCTAAGCCCCCATGTTGCGTGGGCGACGACAGAAGCCCGCAATCGATTAGTGCAGCAAGTGGCTAATGACTTAAAGCAATGGTTACTCAGGCATGTACCTGCGTGATCTCAAGATGCAAGGTTCGTATGGGCATAACACTGTACAGCGTGAATAAAGTCGCGCAGAATAGCAGTCAACTGTATTTGATTTACGAAACAAGCATGACGCCATCATGAGAATATTCTTGGCCTGTATTTATCTTGTCCTGACTTGTCTTAGCTTTTCGCTACTAGCAGAACCAGAACTTCGACGTCAACTGATCCAACAAAATCCAGAGCAGTTTCTGGAGGCTGCTTTGCAGCGCCCGGAGCAGCACTCCAGTCTGCATTGGTTGGAGGTCAGTTATGCGTACCTGCAATTAAATCAGAAAGAAAGCGCGCTTGATAGCATCGAAAAGGCTATTCAACTTGCACGTTTGCTCGACGATAAACCGATGTATCAAACGCAGCTGTATCGCACTAAAGCAGAAATCGTTGGCCGTCTTTATCGCAACACGCAACTGGGCATTGAAGCGCTACTGACCGCGGAAAACTGGCTGGATAAACTCCCTCAAAATGAGAGTCAGCTGGAGCGTGCAGAAGTCTATGAGAGTTTAGCGCAGGCTTTTAATCAGGATGGCGATTACGCTCAAGCTGTACAGTATGCCCATAAAAGTCTTGAGCTTGCTCAGCACCCTGCACAGAAATTAAATGCTCATTATTTGTTAGGCCGTTTACACCTGCAAATGGATAAAATCAATGATGCATTTAGTCATTTCAGCCATGCTAAGCGTCTTGCTACCGAACTAAAAGCGGAACATGCCTTCCCTTTGATTGATATGCGATTTGGCCTCGGTTACCAAAAAATGGGATTGTATGAGCTGGCTTTGCATCATTTTACTTTGGCTAAAGATGGTTTGGACTACACATCTCAACAGCGCGCTTATGTCAATGTTTTGTTAAAAATTGCGAATATTGAGCTGCAACAAAACCTAACCAATGAGAATACTTATGACTCTATTCAGCAGGCTTTGATCCTTGGTCATCAAGTCGATGACGTGTATAGCATTGCTGAGGCCACTTTTTATCTGGGTCAGTGGCACCTATCGCAACAAAATATGGCGGCTGCAGCCTACCATTTTGAGCAATCGCACAGTATGTTTTCACAAATCAATAGTCATCCAATGCAAAGTCAGGTTTTATTGGCTATGGCCGAGCTGTATCATGCTCAGCAACAGCACGAATTAGCTCAGTCTATATTCGCCCGGATACATATCGATATAGATGATAGTAACCAATTTCTTTTTCTCCGTTACCGTTATGCCGAACTCGCTGCCGAACTAGCCTCCTGGCAGGAGGATTGGGTCAGCGCTTATGATTTCAGCCAACAAGTACTAAAACTTCGCTTTGATGACTTGCGTGAGCAACATAACCTTAAGTTGGACTACTTACAGATGACGCAACCGCACCAGCAAAGTGAAACAACAACACTGGATGCAACCGATTCATTCGCTGACTCGCCACTGCAGTGGTTGACCCTACTCAGCGTGGTGCTGACCCTTGGTTTAGCTTGGGCTTTACTCAAACTTCGAGCTCGACCAATCCTGCCATCACAAATGATTTTTTCTCGGCAATGGATCCAGTTCAGTGACAAACTTGTTGCTGAACAGCGCCACAAAAAGCCACTGTATCTCATGGCTGTCACCCTGCGTGGATGCCAATATTACAAACAACAGCACGGTGAAATCCAGTTGCGGCGAGTGTTGATTAGTTTACTCCACAGTTTGAAGTTGCCACAGATTGTTCAACTCGCTATCCACAGTGATGTACTTTGGCTTGGACTCAGGTGCGAACCGAATGAGCTGGCCTCGTTACAAAGCAAAGTGCTGTGTCAACTGGCACAGCAACGGGTGCTATTGAAGCCACAACCCCAGTTGCAAACACTGATCTTGCCTTTACAGGAATTGCTGGGTAACGGTTGGCAAAAACAACACATTCAAGCATTGCGCGAAGCCGTGTGGTTAAGCTGGTATCTGGCCGAACAGATTAATCCATCTGATGAGCATATTTACCTGCAATTAAAGGTTTTGGAACCACAACCCTGTGAATGGATGACAGAAAATATTCGTCAGGATATTTTAAATGCCTTGCAACTAGGCAGCATCGAGCTGTGGCAACAAGATCAATCACTCAATCCTCAGCTGCGAGAACTGCTGGAAACCCCAGTTCAGGGTCCGGAAGAGTAGGGACTCACATCAGACGAATAAATGGAAAAGCGGTCAGGTAGGCTCAGTGTTTTCAGTTGCTTACTTTGTGGGCATTGCCAACCGAGCAACACTGCTTGCAATGCCATCCCCTCAGACGATGAGACCGCGTTACCGTACTGCGGATCGCCCATCACAGGATAGCCACTTGCAGAGAAGTGCCGACGGATTTGATGTTTACGTCCTGATAATAGCTCAACCTGCAACCAACTTCGTTTGACGGACTCATCGTAACGGAGTAATTGAAAGCGCGTATGACAGGGCTTACCATCCAGCGGTGTTTGAATACAGCCTTGCTGAAGCAGTGCAACAGGTAACTGACCGGCGATCTGTACCACATAATGTTTGGTCATCTCACTGCCGGAAAATTGCTGGCTTAAGGCAGCTGCAGCTTTCGCCTGATGGGCAATCATCATCAAGCCACTGGCCTCTCGATCCAACCGATGCACCAGAAATACAGGCCGCCCAGTGGTAAGCTCGACCTGACGCAACAACGATAAATGATCGCCCCACTGGCTGCCCTGAGCCAACAAGCCTGCAGGCTTCCACCACACGGAATAGCTGCGCATATCCAATAACAATTCCGCCATCGGAGCGCTACGTTGCATGATCTGCTCATCATAATGCAGTTGCAGGCACTGCCCCGGATGCAACATGGTTTGCGCGCGACGTATCCGCTTTTGTTTCTTGCCTTTAACCAGATACACTGCGCCTTTCGACATGGCATCTTTCAAGCGGCTTTTCGACAATTCAGGTACAGCGGTGGCCAGACACTCAATCGCATTATTCGCTTCGGTTACTTGGATCCTTCGGCTCAATCGTAACAACTCATCCACTCCGCTAGTTCAGCATAGATTCATGCCTTGCCGTCTATACCTATCATTGTACTGAAGTGTTGCATGAAGGAATAGCCAATGAAAATTTTTCTTATCGCCAGCCTGCTGTTTACCAGCATCGTCTTGGCAGAGCAAGCGCCCGTGGTTCAGACGGAAGAGTTTTATGGCGCTATTGAACCCAAAAGTCAGCCGCGTGATTCCGCCGAGCTGGTGAGCAGTCAGAGTTTCAGCACCGATGTTTGGTTTCACAGTATTGAGCTGGAGCTCAGTGGTGATGTCAATGATAATGGCTTTTACCACCAACTGTATCTTGAGTTTGATGCAGACACCAACCGCAGCAGCAAAGCCGTGTTTGCTGAATTTAGCCTGCAACGGGGCAACCGACCCGAACAGCTATTCCATACCAGCTCTATCTTTACTTTGTATGGCCAAAGCCGGGACGATTGGTTCGCTATAGACACCACTCTGGAGGCCAATTATCCCACCGACTATTACACCTTAATTATACGAATTTACGATGCCACTTCAGGGTGGTTGCTGGCAGAACTATCTGGTTACGACGAGCCCATATTGGATTTATTACCCTTGGAAGATATTCAGCGCGATAGGCAACGAGTCGAAGTAATTACGACTTCAGGCGGAAGCTTTGGTATTTTTGCGCTGCTCGGGCTAAGCTTGCTGCTATGGCGAAGAAGAATGCACGTATCCTCCTCTACTCAGGCTGGTTAACCAGCTTGTTGCTGTTGCTGTGTCCATTGCAAGCAACAGCAACCATACAATTGCAACGAAGTCAGAGTGACGATCAGCTGCATTATCACTATCAATGGCAGCACAACGATCAGCTGCAGCAGTTTAGTTTTAGCATTCCGCGGCAAAGCATGCAGCAGCATCTAACTGGCTTTCGGCGCTACTCGGCAAAGTTAGCTGATACTTATATGCGTCAAGCTTTGATGCAGCAAGCTGCTGCACAACCCTCGTTGCAGTTCCAGCTTATTACAGGAACCACACCAATCGAATACCAAATCAACGCTCCCGATCAAGCTGCAGCGCAACAAATTCGCCAGCAATTGCAGGCGGTTATGCAGCAGGCCCGACAACGTTACCTGGAACAAATTTATCATACGGAATGGCAACTTAGCCCAAGGCGAACGGTGATCATGGTGGATCATCGGCGTATTATGCAGCAGAGCATGCCTGACCTGATGCCGATTGCCATGTCGTTGCAACAAAAATTTCCTTACACCACGACCAGAGAACTCAGTCAATTTTTACTGGATTGGATCCAACGGATCCCATACCAGCGGCTTGACGACCGATCAGCCAGTGGCGGCGAAGGGTTTAGCCCACCACTTCGCGTGATCCAACAACACCAAGGCGACTGCGATAGCAAAGCCGTATTGATGGCAGCATTACTCAAGTTGCTGCTACCCGATGTTCGCTTGGCCATCGTTTACTTGCCCAACCATGCAGTGCTAGCCATCGGTATGCAACCCTCAGATGCTGATGTACAACTGGAGCTGGAAGGCCAAAGCTACGTACTGGCAGACCCAACCGGACCGGCTTTGCAGCCAGTCGGGCAAGTCTCTTCTCGTTATCGGATCTACCTACAACCCGGTGTGGTCAACTACCGATTGCTATAAGTTTTCCTCAGCAAAAGAGGCCAAACGGCTGCGCACTACTCCATTGAGATTAATGGTGGCGCTGCCCTGGAAATTTTTAAAACGTTCAACAATATAGGTTAACCCCGAGGTCACCGCCGTCAGATAGTTGCTATCTATCTGGCTAAGGTTACCCGAGCAAATCAGCTTGGTGCCTTCTCCGCAACGGGTAATAATGGTTTTGAGCTGAGCGGCACTTAAGTTTTGACACTCATCCAGAATGACAATTGCATTCTGGATGCTACGGCCACGCATGAAATTCACCGACTTAAACTGGATGTTGGCTTTATCCATAATGTAACCGACACTGGCATGTGGGTGCTCATCGGTTTTATGCAGCACTTCCAGCGAATCAGTAATCGCTGCTAGCCAAGGCGCCATTTTTTCCTCTTCTGTACCTGGTAAGAACCCAATAGACTCCGCGATCTCTGGCGTATTTCGCGTCACGATGACTTTGTCATATAGCCCCTTTTCAATCACAAGCTCCAGCGCAGCCGCCAAAGCAATCAAGGTTTTACCACAGCCTGCTGGTCCGGTCAGAATCACCAGGTCCATCTGAGGATCGAGTAATGCCTCCATCGCCATGGCCTGATAAATATTTTTCGGCGTAATGCCCCAGGCATGGCGATGCATGATGCGCTCATAACCCAAATCCCGCACCTGAATTTGTTGCTCATCAATGGCGACCACTTGACCGGCAAAGGATTCTGCCTCATCAATGAGAAACTCATTAATGTAAGCATCCGGTAACAACCGACGCTCGAGTAAATGGTAGATATCCCGGTCTTTTTGTTCGGTCTGACAATCTTTGACCTGTGACCAGAATTCACCACTGAAACGGTAATAACCTTTGTACAAAAAGCGTACATCATCAATCAATTGATCGGTACGATAATCCTCAACCAGTTTTAAGCCTGCGCCTTTGGCTTTCAACCGCATATTGATATCTTTGGTAACAAGGATCACTTTTTGCGGACTACGCTCACGCTGCAAATACAAGGCAGTATTGATGATCAGGTGATCGTTCTCCCCCCCTGGTAAACCAGGTAATTCATCTTTTAGGTGATGATCATTGATAATGAACAAATGTCCAGACACCTTCATCTCACCGTGCTGCGGTAAGGCGACTCCATGCAGCATCTGCTCTGGCGATGCATCACGCAACGAGTCTTCCAAAGCCCGAATAGCCACCCGAGCATCCCGGCTGACATCTTTGTTGCGGTCTTTGATGTGGTCTAACTCCTCCAAAACCGTCATCGGGATCACGACATCGTGTTCCTGAAAGTTTAAGAATGCAAAGGGTTCATGCAAAAGAATATTGGTATCGAGGACATAGACTTTCTTACTTCTTTTTCGCGCCATACGCAGCTCCTTGGAGGCGGTAGTGAGAATCAGTAGAGAACAGATCATCTTTCACTAAGCATAGTGTAACTTGGTGGTATCGAAAGCATTTTTTCTTAAGAATTGCTGAATAATTGAGCAAACAGTTCAAGACGAGTATATGTCGGCTTCATGACCACGATATGACAGGCCATCACTGAAATTTTGAGGATGCAGAAAAAACCATTTCCCTGTACCATGACGCCCCCTTACCGTCACAGGAATCTTCATGTCTTTTGCTTTGGGTCAACGCTGGATCAGCGACAGTGAATCTGACTTAGGTTTAGGTACCGTTATTGCCATCGATGGCCGTAGTGTCAGCCTTTTATTTCCGGCTAGCGGCGAGCAACGCTGCTATGCAAAACAGCAAGCACCATTAACCCGGATCCGCTTTGTCGCAGGCGATCGCATTCGTAGTGCAGAAGAGCAGGAGTTAGATGTCACTGACGTTCATGAAGAAGACGGTTTGGTGATCTATCGCGGTATTGATGTTTCTTCGGGCCAACCCACCACACTGCGGGAAACTTTTTTGGATCATTTCCTCAGTTTCAGCCAACCGCAAGATCGGATGTATTCAGGGCAAATTGACCGACTGGATGCCTTTAGCCTACGGTACCAAAGCCTACAAAGACTGCATCGGTTGCAACAAAACCCTTTGCGAGGTCTAAGTGGCGGCCGTATCGACCTGATCCCGCACCAGCTCTTTATTGCCGAAGAAGTCGCCAAACGCCATGCTCCGCGCGTGATGCTAGCCGATGAAGTTGGCCTTGGTAAAACCATTGAAGCAGCACTTATCATTCATCAACAGCTGATTTGTGGTCTGGCACAACGTGTGCTGATCGTGGTGCCAGAATCGCTGCAACATCAGTGGCTGGTCGAGATGCTGCGGCGCTTTAATTTACCAGTCGCTATTTTTGATCAAGAGCGCTGCCAGCAAAGTGCACTGGATCAACAAAATCCATTTGAATCCGAGCAACTGGTGCTGTGTAGTTTGGAGTTTTTAAGTACTGAATCCAGCTGGCGACAACTGGCTGTTGAGGCAGGTTGGGATCTGATGGTGGTTGATGAGGCTCACCATCTGGAGTGGAGTGAAACAGAACCTAGCACGGCTTATCAGTGTATTTCTGCGCTGGCTGAGACCATCCCAGGCATTATTTTATTAACTGCAACCCCTGACCAGCTGGGGCATCGAAGTCATTTCGCTCGTTTGCAACTACTCGACCCAGATCGCTTTTACGATTATCAGGACTTCGTGCAACAAGAGCAGCAGTATCAACATATTGCTGCTCTAGCCAAAGCGGTGCTGCATGAGCAACCGCTAAGCCCGACCAATCGTCAGGCTTTGATGGATCTGTTGCAAGATGAGCAACTGACTCCGGCTTTGGATACTTTACAACAGAGTAAAACAACAGATATTGAACAGCAGCAAGCGGCTCAGCAATTGCTGCAACCCTTACTTGATCGACACGGTACCGGCAGGATCCTGTTTCGCAATAGCCGCAGAACCATTCAGGGATTCCCAAAACGGCATGCCAACTTGATCCCGCTGCAAAGTCCAGAGCTTTATCAGCGCAGCGCCGACACGATCAAGCAAGCCACTATAAAACCGTCATTGCATTCAGAGATTGCTGGTCAGTTACTGACACCGGAGCGGCTCTATCAACAAGGCGCCCCTGAGCAAGCATGGGTGGATATTGATCCGCGCATCCCTGCTTTGATTGCTTTACTCAAACAACACAAGACAGAAAAATTCTTATTGATTTGTGCCCATGCGCAAACCGCTATCGAGCTTGAAAAAGCATTGATGCAGCGTGAAGGGATCCGCGCCGCCGTATTCCATGAGCAAATGAGTATTCTGGAGCGAGACAAAGCCGCCGCTTATTTTGCCCAACAAGATTACAGCGCTCAAATTCTACTGTGCTCCGAAATTGGTAGTGAAGGCCGTAACTTTCAATTTGCGCATCATCTGGTGCTGTTTGATTTGCCTTTGAACCCCGATTTACTGGAACAACGGATCGGTCGACTGGACCGTATTGGCCAACAGCAAGAGATCCAGTTACATGTTATGTACTTTCGGCAACATACGCAGGAATATTTGTTGCAATGGTACCATCAAGCACTCAATGCCTTAGAGCAAACCTGTCAAACCGGAGCCGCGCTGTATCAACAGTATGCGCCTGCATTGACCGAACTTCTACTCAAGCCTGAGTGGTCGGATGCAGGCTTGCAAAGCTTAATCCAGCAAAGTCAGCACAGCCACCAACATCTATTGGAACAGCTCGAGCAGGGCCGCGATCAGCTGTTGGAAATTCATTCGTCGGGTGGCCAGAATGCTCAGCAACTTAGTGAGCAATTACAACAATTGGATCGCCAGCACCACCTGGCCAGCTTTATGATCCAATGCTGGGATCAGCTGGGGATCACGCAAGAAGAGCGCAGCGATACCTGCTTAATTCTGAAAACCTCAGAGCATATGGAGATAAGCCATTACCCTGGCCTTGATGATGAAGGGATCAGTGTGACCTTTGATCGCGCCACTGCTCTGGCACAAGAAGATATTCAATTTCTGAGCTGGGATCACCCCATGGTGTTACACACTCTGGATTTACTAACGCAAGAGCAACGCGGCAACAACACCGTTGCCCTGTTACCTAATCCGGCTTTACCTGCCGGCAGTTGGTTCCTTGAGCTGATTTATTTGGTCGAAGCCAGTGCTCCACCTGTGCTGCAACTTGGTCGTTATTTACCAGTGACACCACTGCGATTGTTGTTGGAGGCTCAAGGGCGAAATTTAGCACAATCCGTTCCTGCTGAGCAGCTCGAAAAACAATTGGAACCCGTTGCCAAACAGGCTTCGGTCAAAATTGTCAAAGCATTACGAAGTCAACTAGATCCGGTACTGCAGCAAGCAGAACAACATGCCTTGCAACAGCTTCCTACGGTGAAGCAGCACGCCAAACAACGCATGCAACAAGCTTTGCAGGAAGAGATTCAGCGTTTGCAGCAATTACAGGCGGTCAACCCAGCAGTCAGGCCAGAAGAGATTGAACATTTAAGGCAGCAACAAATAGATCTGACAAGCTATATCGATAAAGCACGATTAAAACTCGACGCAGTTCGCCTTATTGTGGTGAGTCATGATAAGCCATAACACACTATGCTCATAGACTATCAACCGCCTCAACGTCCTTACCTGGATATCCTGTATCAGGATAATGATATCGTGGTATTGAATAAGCCAAGTGGCTTGCTCAGTGTGCCGGGTAAGGCAGCTGAGCATCATGATAGTCTGAGCTCACGGGTTCAAAGAGTCTGGCCTGATGCACGTGTCGTCCACCGGCTTGATATGGCAACATCAGGCCTCATGGTGATGGCCATGCATCCTCAGGCACAACGCATCTTAAACCGACAATTCTCTGAGCGCGAGATCCACAAACGCTATCAGGCGGTTGTCGCTGGCAGGTTGCAGGCGGCACATGGTAGCGTCAGTGTGCCACTGATTTGTGATTGGCCTAACCGGCCTAAACAAAAGGTTTGCTTCCTCTCAGGAAAAAAAGCGCTGACTAATTTTCATCGCATACACCACTCGGCTATTGAAAGCCGCGTGCTGCTATTCCCGGTTACCGGTCGATCACACCAGCTAAGAGTTCATATGCAGTGGCTCGGACATGCTATACTTGGCGATAAATTTTATAGACATGAGCATGATAAGCCTGCCGAACGATTATTACTGCATGCGGAGTGGCTTCAACTAAACCACCCAGGTTCAGAGTTACCGATACAATTTTTTTCTAAATGCCCGTTTTGAATCGTTCAATGCATACGATCACAATAAAGCTTAGAATAAACCCAATCCTCACCGGTTGTTAACCCAGCGTTCAGTTTTATGCTCTATGATCAGACTCAGCGAAAATAAATACAGTGTTTTCAGCTTTTGACCCCTTTATTTATTGGTTTAATTTGTTAAATAAACAGTTTCACGATAAAATTGGGTCTGTTGGACTTCACCTAAGGAGAAATGGATGAAACGTAAAATTTGTACTTTGGCTGTGCTTGCCGCTTTACCTCTGATGTCAGGGACGGCTGCCGCCAACACCCCTACTGCTGCAGAATTGCAGGATCGCGTGTTTGGCTCTATTTTCGCCGAATACTATATGCCAGATCGTAAAAAGACCCGCAGTGTTGATTGGGATTACTTGACCCGCGGCGAAGGTATTGGCTTTGATGTTGGTTACCGGATTGATGAAAACTGGGCTATTCGTGCTGAATTTGCGCGTCAACGCTTGAAAAACAAGCTTGAAGGTGACCGCATTACTGGTAATCGTTTTGGTATTGACGCGCTTTATCATCTTGATAATAGCGGTGTCTACGTTCTGGCTGGTTTGAAACATCATGATATGAATCATACAAACTCTGTCAACGTTGGTATTGGTTACCGTGCCTTTATCAATGAGAGTGTCTCTTTCTTTGCTGAAGCAAATCGCTATCAAGGTCTGAATAAAGATACCTCTTGGGCCGATGCAGGCATTAAGGTTGGTTTAAGCTACTACTTCGGTGCAGCTTCTGCCGCAGCACCAGCTCCGGCACCAGCTCCAGCGCCAGCAGCAACGCCTGCTCCTGCCGTAACTGACAGCGATGGTGATGGTGTACCTGATAGCCGTGATAAGTGTCCAAATACGCCTCGTGGCCATCGTGTAGATGCTGATGGTTGTACTATCTACTCCGAGACTGAGCAGCGTGTTGGCAGTGCAGAAATCCGTGTTCTGTTTGGTTTTGATTCAGCTGAAGTATCGCGTGAGCAACGTGCTGATGTTGCCCGTCTGGCTGATTATCTGAAACGTTACCCAAGCGCTCGTGTAGAAATCGAAGGCCATGCATCACGCATTGGTGCTGCCGATTACAACATGGGTTTATCTGAGCGCCGCGCCAAGGCCGTTGCTGATTTATTGATCAACACCCATGGTATCGAATCTTCACGTATCACCACCAAAGGTTATGGTTTCAACAACCCGCGGATGGAAGGTACCAGTCGTGAAGCACATCGTGCCAACCAACGTATTGAAGCGCTGGTAACTGCGACGATCAAAGAACCAGTCATGCGTTAATTCAACGTCTGTTCTGCAATAAAGCCGCGCTATGCGGCTTTATTTTTTTCAGCTTTGGAAATCATGGCCGATACCCTAGAATTAAGAGGATAGAAAAGGGGTCCCCATGCATCGCTTTTGGCACCATGCCACCACGTTTTTCTTTCTACTACTCATTTCTCTCTTTTCTGGTCAGGCATATGCCAGCGAGCAGCAATTAATGCTCGATTTGCAGCGGCAATTACCAGAGTGGGAGTTTCAGCATCTTGATAGCGAACAAGATAACTTCACTATTTTGCATCGCCCGGCAATGACTGCCTTTGAAAAAGGCACGCTAATCCTCATTCCTGATAGCTCTTTGCACCCAGCTACTCCACGGCAACTGAACTTCTTACGACAGCAATTTAACGACTTAGGTTGGCATACCATTGCCATGATGCCCCCCACCTTAGCGCATGATGACGAAAGCAAAAGCGAAGCCTTACAACAACGGTTTAATCAGTTATTAGATTATGATGATATGCCCGCAGGTCATGTCGTCATTTTGGCGCAAGGTTCGAGTGCCAATTTACTCACTCAGTTTGACTGGCACAGTATGTCCAGACCTGTAGATGCGCTTATCTTAGTCAGTAGTTATGAGGCTGATCCAGTGTCAAATCGCGAGCTGGCCCAACGTATTGGCGCTCTGGCTATCCCAACGTTGGATATAGCGCATCTACTGGATCATCGTCACATTGAGAGTACCTTACTTGAGCGTCAGCGATGGAGTCGGAAAAATGCAAACTTACTGTACCGCCAACGCTTATTAACCGGTTATGCCGAGCTCGAGACTACACAATACCTAATGATGAAGGAAGTCTATGGCTGGCTGAGTTATTTGGGGTTATAATCAATCGATAACAGGCCATGATCAACTTTCTGACTTCGGAATTTACTATGACCACTAAAAACCGTGTAGTACTGTCATTAATCACCCTCGGGTTACTGCAAGCGTGCTCCTCCCCACCGCCGATCGTTCACCAAGCACCTCCTCCTCCACCTCTGATAGAGGAACCAGTTTCGTTGATTGGCACCACCATGGTATTGGTTGAAAGCGCTCACGTTTGTAAAGACGAAGCCGAAACGAAGCGACTGGCAGCCAGCGCTCAGTTACGATCGATGGCTCGCTACTTAGCAGAAATTTTGCCGACCTATAATTGCTCTATTACCGAATTGACCAGTCAGGTGGAAATTCTGGATGAAGCACAAGGCTATCGTAAGGTCAATCTGGATCAGGTCGAAGTCTTCACTTTTGATAATTACTTGCTCCCGGCAGCAACTGAGCCAGTTCAAGAATCGTCTGTTTTATCCTGCTGTTGATCCATACGGTTATTTAATCTGGCGACTTGCTGCTGCAGCAATTGCAATTGATGCAGCAGCTCATCATGATGCTCTTCTTGTTGCTGATGGTCTTCTTTACGTGTTTCATTGGTCATGATCTCCAGAATGACACCGACCATCATATTGAGAAAGATAAAGGTGGTTAAAAAGATAAACACAATGTAGTAAATCCAGCTCAGTGGATATACTTCCATGGTGTCGTACATTACATCGGTCCAATCCTCAAAGGTCGCCACCCGAAACAAAGTCAACATAGAGATGGCGATGTCTCCCCAGAGAAACTCATCGATTTTGGCAAAAAAGATAGAGCCAACCGCTGCAAAGATATAAAAAATAATAAACATCAGCAAAGCAATGTAGCCCATTTTGGGGATTGCTTTGAGTAGCGCATTAATCAGAAAGCGAAGCTCAGGTACAATGGAGACCAAACGTAGGACTCGCAACACACGAAGCAGGCGTCCAATCACCACCATTTCGCTATCCGGTAACGGGACTAAGCTGGCGACCACAATAAAGGTATCAAACACATTCCAGCCATCGTGAAAAAAGCGTTTTTTCTGTTCAGCCGATAAAAAGCGGATGGTGATTTCAAATAGGAAAAAAAACGTGATGGCAATGTCGAGGACACCGATGCCTTGCTCGACCCACAAGGGTAAGCGATACGTTTTGGCGCCGACCGTCAAGGCAGCAATCACAATAACGGCAATAACAAAACCCTGGAAGTAGCGGCTCTGCTCGATCTGTTGTAGACGCTGAAACCAGGCATAATCTAACTGCATATATAGGTAACCTTTGCTAATATTCGTTTTGAGCTTACGAAGCGAAAGAGAGTTGTATTCAAAGTCCGCGCTGCTGCTTGATCAACTCATATGCGGCTTGGATTTCTTGTGTTTTTTGGTTAGCCAGCTCCTGCATCTCGGGTGGCATGCCCTGAGCGACTAACTTGTCTGGGTGATGTTGTGCCATTTGCCGTTTGTACGCTTTCTTTAACTGTTGATCGGTACAACCTTCTTGTGTACCAAGCAAGGCATAGGCATCAGCCAAGCTACGTTGTGGCCTTTGTGCAGAATGGCTACCATGATGCCGCCGGTGTTGAAAACGTGCTTCGGCTTCATAACGGCCCAGTATCTGTTCAAACTGCAGTGGTGAAAAATCCAATAACTCAGCGATCCGAGTTAGGATCTGCCGCTGTTGCCTGGTCAACTGCCCATCGACTAAGGCAATACTCATCTGAATCTCCATAAACAGCATCAGCACATCCGGGCGGTTGAGGTAGGCCATTTTTAAATCAGCCAGCTGTTGCTGCCAGGGAAACGCTGAGGCTTTGCCATCACGGAATGCGTTCTGGGCTTCTTTTTGCTGCTGCACTGTTAAGCCCAGCTGAGTCATAAAGTGTTGTGCTTGACGAATATGCGCCTGTGTCACCACACCCGTAGATTTCGCCAAATGGCCCATCACAGCAAAGGTGCTATACATAAAAACGCCTTGAGCTTCTTTATGACTATGAAACAGTCCCTGAAATCCACCCCGGCGCTCAAAGCGTTGCCGCAAAGCTTGGTCGAACCAATGCCCTAACAACAAACCAATGAATAGTCCGGGTAGCCTTAGTATTGCCAGCCCAAATAAAGCGCCGAGAATTTTACCCCACACCCAAACACGCTCCAGCAGTTAATCTGGCAAATTCATCAGAGCTGTCAACAAACTCTGGTTCACCCCAAGAATCGAGCGGCCATTATAACAGTCAAAACGGCTGGCACCAGCACCGATAAGGGGAAAGATCCAGCATTACCGGCCATAACAGCGTAGCGGCAGCCGGCAAATTGCTTTATCATAGCCGTTTATTATAAATCCTCATTAACAGTACAATTTTCAAGGTTTATAAGGCGCATGACGTTTCGGTTGACCAATTTTGCTTTTGTGTGCCTGATGGCTACTGCCAATGCTGTCGCAGCCACTGCCAATATTGTTGCAGATAATGCAATGATTGATAATTGCTATCCAACCACGCCTTACCCCGTTGCACTGACTGAGCTGGATCAAGATGGCTCGCAGGTTTTTATTGATGCGGATGGTCTTGAGCTGAACAATAACCAGCAAGCCAGATTTTTTGGCAATGTTCAGGTCAGCTATAGCGATACGCTATTGCAAGCACCTCAAGCAAGCTTTAGTCAGTCAGAACAAATTATTCTGGCCGATGGTGGCATTAGCTACTTCAGTCCCGCTCTGGCTGTCCGCAGCCAAAAGTTCGTAGCCAACCTTCAACAAAATCGTGTCGAGCTCTCTCAGGCGGATTATCAATTAGCCACGCAGTCTGGACGAGGCGCTGCCGATATCTTACTGGCGTCAGAAACCTCACTACAGCTTAGTGACGCCAGCTTCACCGCTTGTCCCATTGGGGATAATAGCTGGGCATTGCATGCGAATGAAATCAAACTCAATGCAGATGAAGGATGGGGACAAGCCTGGCATACCGTATTCAAAGTACGTGATATACCGGTGCTGTATTTGCCCTATTTGTCGTTTCCTATTACTGAAGAGCGTAAATCCGGCTTGTTACTGCCAAACGTCGGTAGTTCGCAGCGGCTCGGCGTTGACCTGGAGCTGCCTTACTATTTCAATCTGGCAGAAAACTATGATCTAACATTGACCCCTCGAGTAATGACCAATCGAGGCTATCAACTTAAATCCGAGTTTCGTTACCTGACCGAAGATCATCAAGGCTTGCTCCATCTAGAGTACATGCAAAAAGATCGTGAAAGACCAGAGCTGACTCAGCGCTACCTTGGTCATTACAACCAACGCAGTGATTTCACCCCTCGCTGGCGAGGCACCTTGGATGTAACTGACATCAGTGATGATGCTTACCTTACCGATCTGGGTTCAGATTACATGAACCAGAGTGATACCCAGTTACTCAAGCAAGGCAACATCACTTACTATGGCGACGATGTATTCGCCAGCCTGCAACTGCAAGACTTCACCGTATTAGGTAATTATGATAAAGCCTATGCCGCCTTGCCTGTGGTCGATGTACGCTCCGCAGAACCTATTCCTTTGCTAGCAGGGCTGGAGTTTGACTGGCAAGCTCAGTATGCTTATTTCCGCAATGATCAGGCGCTCATCCATTCAGCTCATAGAGCTCATATTGAACCAACCGTTCGCTTGCCCTTCATCTCGCCGGCGATGGAGTTTATGGCTGAGGCCAGCCTGATGCATACACGTTATCAGCAAAATAGTGATCAGCTTCAACAGGACCAAACGCAAACTATACAACGCACCATGCCAAAGCTTCGCCTGCGAGGCCAATTAAACTTTGAACGCTCATTGGAACAGCAAGGGGAGCTGAAGGTACAAACCTTCGAGCCTCAACTGCAGTATTTGTACATTCCCCACCGCTCACAATCAGAGATTGGACTGTTTGATACCACACGCTTGCAAGATGATTACTTTGGTTTATTCCGGGAAAATCGTTTTTCTGGGCTGGACAGAATCAATGAAGCAAACCAGCTGACATTGGGTGCGACCAGCCGCATTTACGATGCGAACGATAGAGAGCAGTTTCGTTTTAGTCTGGGGCAAATATTTTTTATTACCTCCCCCACCGAGTTGCAAGACCCGTTTCAGCAAAGCCTAACGGATATTGAATCAATGTTGGCGGCGGAGTCTATGTGGCAATGGCATCGTCGCTGGTTTGTCAGTGCCGGGGTGCAATACGATAGCGATAACCGCAACTTAATCAAAAGTAACGTCACACTCGATTATCGTGGCAGTGATAAAACACTGTTTCAATTGAACCATCGTTACAGCCAAGCGGTCTCAGATTACGAAATAAGCCAAATCGGTCTGCTTGGTACGCAACCTGTCGCGGATCACTGGCAACTGTTCGGCAGCTATTATTACGACTTGAACCATAGTCAGATGATGGAAGCTCATTTTGGCATTCAGTACGAATCCTGTTGCTGGGCCATTCGACTGGTTGCGCGCAGACAAATCGCGACGGATCTGACCCGCAACCCTACAGATTTGAATATTCCGAGTACCTTCGACAACGGAATTTCATTACAATTTGTCCTAAAAGGCTTTGGCGATAAAGCTGGTTTTGCCGTCACAGACATGTTATCAAATGGCATCTTCAGCTATCGACGTCCATATTTATTAAATAATTAGTGTAGGAATTTATGAAGTTATTTTCGTGTATTATTCTCAGCTGCATGTTGTTACAAAGCTTACCAACGGCCTTTGCTAACGAACAAGAAGTCGATCGCATTGCCGCTATCGTTGATAGTGGTGTGGTTTTAAAATCTGAGGTCGAAGAGGTTGTAAAACGAGTCAAACGAAATGCTGTTGCTCAGGGGCAAAGTTTGCCATCAGATGATGTCTTGCGGGTACAGGCATTAGATCGTCTAATTAACACCAGCTTGCAAATGCAAATGGCTGACCGGATGGGCCTTCAAATCAGTGACTCTCAGTTGGATCAAACCATTCAAAGCATTGCTTCAGGTGAAGGCATGACGCTGGAGCAGTTCCGTCAACAAGTCGTTGCTGAAGAAGGCAGCTACCAGACTTTCCGTGAACGGTTACGAGAAGAAATCACCACCAATGAAGTATTACGAAATAGTGTTCAACGTCGTATTTATATCAGCCCGCAAGAGGTAGAGAGCTTGTTGCGTGTTATGCAGGAGCAAGGCGCCACGAATGAGCAATACAATATTGGCCACATTTTGATTGGCTTACCTAGTCAGGCGACAACGGATGATATCGACAGTGCTCGAGATCGTGCTGAAGCCGTGTTGAAACTGCTGAAAGAAGGCAGTGACTTCCGCCAGCAAGCCTTAACCTCGTCATCAGGCAGCCGTGCGCTGGAAGGCGGTGATATGGGATGGATGAACATCAATGAAATGCCGACCTTGTTTGCAGAAGCAATCCGGGATAAACGTCGCGGTGATTTGATTGGCCCGTTACGCTCAGGTGCAGGCTTTCACATTCTGACCATCTTTGATATTCGGGGAGAAAATGTCACTGAAATTCAGGAAGTCAGAGCGCGTCACGTACTTATTCGCCCCTCGATTATCCTAAGTGAAGAGCGTGCTCGAGAAACGCTGGCCCGATTTGGCCGCGAGTTCCGTAATGGTAATGCTGATTTTGCCGCCTTTGCGAAAGAACATTCCGAAGATCCAGGCTCACGCAACAATGGTGGTGATCTGGGATGGGCCGACCCTGAAATTTATGTACCAGAATTCCGTGATACGCTGCGGCGTCTGGATATCGATGAGCTGAGTGAACCATTCAGAACTCAGCACGGCTGGCATATTGTGCAATTGCTTGATCGGCGCTCCGTGGATGCAACGGCAGAAAATCAGCGCGAGCAAATTTATCGCATGATATTCAATCGTCGATTTAACGAAGAAACCAGCAATTTCCTCCGTGAATTACGTGATGAAGCCTATGTGGAAGTTGTGGAGTAATTGATGACACTGCGCATAGGCATAACGCCAGGCGAGCCTGCGGGTATCGGCCCAGATTTGATTCTGCAACTGGCCCGTCAGGATTGGCCCGTTGAGTTGGTCGTGTGCGGAGATGGCGAAATGCTCCAGCAACGCGCCCGGCAGTTAGGTCTGCACATTAAGCTTTTGCCTTACCAACCAACGCAGCCGGCTCAGCCACAACGAGCAGGTACGTTAACCCTCGCTCACTTCAGCACCGCCGAGGCAGTATTGTCTGGCCAACTGAATGAAGCCAATGGGCCTTATGTGGTTGAGACATTACGTTTCGCTGGCGAGCACACTATTGCGGGCAAATTTGACGCTATTGTCACCGGTCCGGTCCATAAGGGCATTATTAATCAGGCGGGTATCCCTTTTAGCGGACACACCGAGTTTTTTGCCCACCAATGCAATAGTAGCCATGTGGTGATGATGTTGGCAACGGAAGGCTTACGGGTAGCTCTGGCAACCACCCATATTCCTTTGGCTTATGTCGCTAAAGCAATTACTGCCGAACGACTGCAAGTGGTGTTGCAAGTACTGCATCAAGACTTGCAGCATAAGTTTGGTATCGCCCAACCACGTATATACGTCTGCGGCCTCAACCCCCATGCTGGTGAGAATGGCCATCTGGGCCGGGAAGAACTTGATGTGATGATACCAACCATGGATGCATTACGCGCTCAGGGTATGGATCTGATTGGCCCACTGCCTGCCGATACCTTGTTTCAACCCAAATACCTAAATGATGCCGACGCTGTATTAGCGATGTACCATGATCAGGGGCTACCTGTACTGAAACACATGGGTTTTGGTAAATCCGTCAATATCAGCCTCGGGTTGCCACTCATACGTACTTCAGTCGATCACGGCACTGCATTGGATCTTGCCGGTACCGGCCAAGCCGACCCAGGCAGTTTATTGCATGCAGTTGAACAAGCGATCCAACTCTGCAAAGTCACCAGCATGCCTCAACGGAAACCTTAACATGAAGGCCCACTCCCCAGCAGAACATAAAGCCAGAAAACGTTTTGGCCAGAATTTTTTACACGATCCTGTGGTGATAGGACGCATCGTCAAGGCCATACGCCCGCAACCAGGCGAAAACCTCATTGAAATCGGGCCCGGGCTCGGTGCTATCACGGAGCCAGTCGCTGAGCTGACGGATCATCTAACGGTGATAGAGCTAGACCGCGATCTCGCAGCCCGACTGCAGCAGCACCCAACGATGGCCAACAAGCTCACCATCATTCAAACCGATGCCATGAAGTATGATTTTGGCCAACTGGTCAAACCCGGCCAAAAACTTAAACTATTTGGTAATTTGCCGTACAATATTTCCACACCACTTTTGTTTCATTTATTTCGTTACTGCGCTCACATCGAGAATATGCACTTTATGCTGCAAAAAGAAGTAGTGCAGCGTATGACTGCCGGGCCTGGCAGCAAAACCTTTGGTCGTCTGAGTGTGATGACGCAGTATTATTGCGATGCAATGCCTGTTGTAGAAGTCGGTCCCGGCGCTTTCAAACCGGCTCCAAAAGTAGACTCAGCAGTGGTTCGGTTAATTCCAAAACAGCGACCAGAACATGAAGTCGTCCCTGTCCACCTTTTGAATCACGTCTGTTTAGAAGCGTTCAATCAGCGAAGGAAAACCTTGCGTAATTGCTTAGCCAATATTGCGACAGCAGAGCAGTTGCTCGCTTTGCAGCTCGATCCGGGACAGCGGGCAGAACAATTGTCAGTCACCGACTTTATCCGTATTGCTCAGTGGCTAAAAACGCAACAGGACCAAAATTCATGACCATGTCAACAGCGATTGAAATTGAAACCGAAACGTTTTATGTCAGTGCTCAATCGGATCCTGAGCAAAACAGATATGTCTTTGCTTATACCATTCGCATTCACAATAAAGGGGAGCATACCGTTCAGCTGCTTCGACGACACTGGTTAATTAGCGATGCTAATGGCCAGCAAGTTGAAGTTGATGGTGAGGGTGTCGTTGGTGAAAAACCAACATTAGCTCCCAATGAACACTTCAGCTACACCAGTGGCGCCGTATTAGATACGCCAGTTGGCACCATGCAGGGCCATTATGTGATGAAAAGCAGCACCCAGGCTGATCAGCCACAGGAGTTTAAAGTGGATATCCCACTGTTCCGGCTTGCTATTCCTAATATTTTAAATTAAATCACTCTGATGGCTACCTACGCAATAGGCGATATTCAGGGTTGCTATGATGAATTGCAGCTCCTGCTGGAGAAAATTAAATTCAATCAAGCAGATGATCAATTATGGCTTTGCGGTGACTTGATCGCACGAGGCCCAAAATCACTTGAGACCCTGCATTTTATCCGCAGCCTCGGGGCCACCGCCATCACAGTTCTTGGCAACCATGACTTAAACCTGATTGCCAGTTTTTATGGTTATGGCCGGGTTAAAGCAACCGATCAATTGCAAGTGTTACAAAGCCACCCTGATTACGCCAGCTTCATTGAGTGGCTCTGCCAACAACCGCTCATTCATAGCCCAACGGAAACTGTATTGATGGTGCATGCGGGTATTCCACCAGGGTGGAGCAGGTCAGAAGCCATGCAACATGCAGAGTGTATCTCTTCTCTCCTAAAAAGAAATCCAGAGCAGTTGTGCCGCGAGATGTATGGCAATGAACCAGCGCGCTGGCAAGATGCTCAATCCCCAGCGGAGCAATGGCGTTTCACCATTAATGCATTAACTCGAATGCGACTGTGTCGTGCAGATGGAGCATTAGAACTCACCAATAAAGGGGCACCACAACACCATGGCGCTTTGTTGCCGTGGTATGATTTTTGGCCGCGAAACAGCGAAACGACTTTACTGGTCGGTCATTGGGCAGCGCTCAATGGCAACTGTCCGCACCCAAAAGTTGAAGCATTGGATACCGGATGTGTCTGGGGCAATCAGTTAACCGCCTATTGTATTCAAACCAAACAGCGGTATAGTGTAAGCGGATACCAGAAATAATGGCCAAGATTAAGCGATAAACCATGGTCATGTCCTATTACGCGTTGGTATTTAGCATGAATTTGGCTACACTAGTAGTTGATTCAACTCACTATTTATATATACCTTCTTGACCAGTCCATCGGGAGTCTTTATGAAGTTAACGGTAGCGCTTAGGGTGATTGGTGGCTTCGGCATCATTTCTTTGTTGCTTTTAATCTTAGGTATTTCTGCATACCTGAGTCTCAACAGCATCAACAATTCCACCACTCAGGTGAATGATGTATCCATCCCTGCACTGGAGAACAGCGCAGCATTGCAAAATGAATTCATTATTATGAGTAAAATTGCATTGCAAGCTTACTATGCCAATGAAGTCTCCGAAATCCAGAGCTTACAGACACAATTTAGTCAAGAAAGAGACGCCTTTGATAAGGCAGCTCAAGCATTGCAAGCTGCCTTGCAACAAGAGCCTCAATTGCGTGACTCGTTCAATCAAGTCACCACAACCTATGGTGATTTCTTACCTGTCACCAATCAGCTTTTTTCTGAGCTCACCACACGACTCACGTTACGTGATCAATTGAACAGCCAGATGTCAGATTTAGAAATGGCAGCTGATGATGCAGCAATGTATATTCTCGATTTTACAGATGTACGTGATGTCCGAAATCGATTTCCTGAGGCATATCAAGCTGCAACCCAGATTGAAATGGGGGTAAATACATTAGTAAGTACCGCATTAGATCTTATTCGAACTGAAAACGCATCGACAGTAGGTACCGTAAGCAACGAATTAAACTTCCGGTTAAACGAATTAACTGAACAGTTTGCAACTATTCAGCAGCAAGCGGGTGGCAGTGTGGATCTAGTATCCGATCTGGCAGAAAAGGTTGCTGAAATCGAGCAGTTATTGTCTGGTACTAATGGTCTGACCCGTCTAAAGGAGCAGCATCTGAAGGCTATTGCAGATGCAACCAGTTTGCTCGAGCAAACAGAGCAACTTGCCAATGCTGGCCTGAGTCAGTTAGCCGCCTTATTAGAGCAAGCACGCAGCGCAGCTAATCAGATCCAGCAAGGTGCAACTGCTAATGTCAGTAATGCTGTTACCTTTAATTTTATAGTGATGCTTATTTCCATAGTACTCGCTATCATCATCACCATCTGGACCGTGCGAAGCATTACGCTGCCACTGCATAAAGTAAATGAAATTTTGGGTGTGGTCGCCTCCGGAGATTTAACGCGTAAACTTGATGCTTCGGGCTCTGATGAATTTGCCGATTTGGCAAGGAACTGCAACAAGGTTATTGATAGCCTGCAGCAACTGATTAAGGGCATTATTTCCCGCTCAACTCAACTCGCTGCAGCTTCCGAGCAAACGTCGGCCATCACCGTACAAACCAGTGGTGCTATTAAAGAGCAGAAATCTCAAGTGACTCAGGCAGCCACCGCCACCACCGAGATGAGCAGCACCTCACAGGGTGTTATGCAAAGTGCAGGTGATGCACTGGCTGAGATTAAGAATGCAGATAGCGAAGCAGAGCGTGTGAAGGGCATTTCGCAAACCAATAAAGGTATTATTACCGACTTGTCCAATGAAGTTGAACAAGCATCCATCGTCATTAATAAGCTAAATCAAGACAGTGCGTCTATTGGCAGCATTTTGGATGTAATCCGGGGCATTGCCGAGCAAACCAACCTGTTGGCACTCAATGCTGCTATCGAAGCCGCCCGTGCCGGTGAGCAAGGCCGGGGTTTTGCTGTAGTTGCCGATGAGGTTCGCTCTTTGGCCAGTAAAACGCAAGATTCAACCCAGGAAATTCAATCCATGATAGAAGTGCTGCAAAAAGGCGCTCAAAATGCGGTTGAAGCGATGAAAAAAGGTAAGAAACAAGCCGAGAACTGTGTCGCGCAAACCGATATTCAAGACAAAGCTCTCGATTCTATTACCCATGCTGTCCATCAAGCTCGTGATATGAGCGAGCAAATTGCTCATGCCGCTGAAGAACAGAATCAGGTTGCTAATGATATTAGTCAACTGCTTGAATCCATCGTCTCTATCGCAGAAGAAACAGCTTCTGGCGCAGAGCAAACCTCCGATTCGAGCCACGAAGTCGCTCGTTTGGCAGAAGAGCTTCGCCAATCGGTCGATCAGTTTAAAGTGTAGTGCATCATCCAGCTGCATGAAAGACATAAAAAAATCCGCCATTTGGCGGATTTTTTTATGTCTGAAATAAACTAGCTACCAGCGCGATCTTGTAATGAAGCAAATAAATCAGTCTCTGCAAAACCATTGGCTTGAGCCCATTCTACATCACCCGAATCAGCTAACTGTGAGCCTGGTAACTGACGGATAATAAACTCACCAACATCATTGGCTCCACTTCGAAAAGCATGGCGTACCAAGCTTTCCCCATTGCAAATAACGCCATCATAAATATTACGCAACCGTAAACGGTAATCACTTAATACTTTACGAAAACGATTTCGGTCATCGGCAGCAACGTAGTCACACATGGAAGCAGCTAACTGCTGATCTGCAACAGCTGGTGGAGCCAGCAAAAGCGCTCCGGCGACAACAGCCCCACAGACAATTGAAGGTAACAACTTCATCTACTTCTCCTTAATCAATAACGCTATTAAATCATAGTAGCAATATGTTGCACCCTGCGCAAATAATCTACTGACTTGCCACTCGCTCTAATGTAACAAAGCGATAATTATATGGATTTTTCTCATCAGGTAGGTGCTTTGCTTCATCAACCAACTGCCAATCGGCTTCAGTTTCATAATCAGGAAACCAGGTATCACCTTCCACATCGGCATCAATAAAGGTCAGGTACAAACGCTGTGCCTTTGCTAGACATTGGCGATAAATATCAGCGCCACCCATCACCATTAATTCTTCATCTGGCGTCACCTGAGCTAAAGCAGCGTCCAGACTATCAAACCATTCAGCATCGCTCTGCTCGGGTTCTGGCTGACGGCTAATCACCAGATTACGGCGGTTGGGTAAGGCTTTTCCTATCGATTGATAGGTTTTGCGTCCCATCAATACCGTTTTACCGCTGGTCAGACGTTTAAAATGCTGCAAATCGGCTGGCAGATGCCAAGGCATTTGATTATCAAGCCCAATAACGCGGTTGGCCGCCATGGCGGCAATCATAGATATCTTCATGCCAATACCACCTCAACGCTGATAAATAACTTCAACATCATAATCATCATCGTCTTCATCATCATCGTCGTCATTCTCGTCTTCATCAGGGCGCCGACGAGGTATAGGCTTAGTTGGCTCATCATCGTGCCACTTGAACTGCTCTGGGTTGGCAATATCGGCCTGTGCATCTTCTTTTGGCAACTGATCCAGATACTCAAGTACCGCTTTAGCGAGATCAGCCGTTCCGGTGCTGCTGGCTGCAGCAATGGTAAAGACGGGACCTTGCCAATCTAATGCGGCCGTCACTTGCGCAATGGTCTCTTCCAGCTCATCCTCCAGCACCAGATCAGATTTATTAAACACTAGCCAGCGTGGCTTAGCAGCCAGTTTTTGATTGTATTTTTCCAGTTCTTGTACGATCACTTGCGCATTCTCGGCCGGGTCAGAACCGTCCGCCGGCAAGACATCCACTAGATGCAATAACAAGCGACAACGCTCAAGGTGACGTAAGAACTGAATGCCTAAGCCTGCTCCTTCTGAAGCACCGGAAATCAAACCGGGAATGTCCGCAATCACAAAGGAGCGGTAGGATTCAACACGCACCACACCAAGATTAGGGACTAAAGTAGTAAATGGATAATCAGCCACCTTTGGCTTAGCTGCCGATACCGCACGGATGAGCGTTGATTTACCTGCATTTGGCAAACCCAACAAGCCAACATCCGCCAACAACATCAGCTCTAGTCGCAAGTTACGAATTTCACCCGGAGTGCCATTGGTTTTCTTGCGCGGAGCCCGATTGGTGCTGCTGGTAAAGCGGGCATTGCCCAAGCCATGCCAGCCGCCTTTAGCAACCCGTAAGCGCTGTCCAGCCGCGGTCAAATCACCAATTACTTCATTGGTATCCACATCAATGGCTCTTGTACCAACTGGTACCCGTAGTTCAAGATCTTCACCCTGCTTGCCGGTACAGTTTTTACTCATACCATTCTGGCCACGTTCAGCCCGGTGAAAGCGCTCAAACTGATAATCGACCAAGGTGTTCAGATTGGTGTCTGCGATCAGATAGACATCACCACCATCCCCACCATCGCCGCCATTTGGGCCACCTTTGGCAATAAATTTTTCACGTAAAAAGCTGATTATTCCGTTACCACCGTCACCGGCTTCAACCCGGATCTCGGCTTCATCTACAAATTTCATGTATGAATACCTGATTAAAACAATGCCGCCTGTCACACCTGCAACAAACTAAGACTCAGTATATACCCAAACGGCCCGAAACGGCAGTCAGCTCAGCTGCTTAGTGCTGGCCAGGGTACCTAACTGCTGAAGAGGAAACGCTATAGATACAAAAAACCCCGCAACAAGGCGGGGTTTTGATACAGAGTTGAAGCTTACTCGCCGACAATACTAATGTATTTACGGTTGTGTTCACCTTTCACTTCAAACTGTACTTTGCCGTCAGTCAAGGCAAACAAAGTATGATCACGACCCATACCTACGTTGTTACCTGCGTGGAATTTGGTTCCACGTTGACGAACAATGATGTTACCCGCTAATACAGATTCACCACCGAAGCGTTTCACACCAAGGCGTTTCGCTTCTGAGTCGCGTCCGTTACGGGTACTACCTACACCTTTTTTACTTGCCATGGTTTAGTACTCCTCGTTTACGCGCTGATGCTGGTAATTTTCACTTCAGTGAACCACTGGCGGTGGCCCATCTGCTTACGTGAATGCTTACGACGACGGAACTTCACGATTTTGATTTTATCGTGACGGCCATGACTGACCACTTCCGCAACCACTTTGCTACCTTCGACTACTGGGGTACCAATGCTGATTTCTTCACCATTAGCAACCATCAAAGGCAAAAACTCGACTGTGGCGCCGGTTTCTAAATCCAGTTTCTCCAGACGCAGAGTCTGACCTTCAGTCACACGGTGCTGTTTACCACCACTTTGGAAAACCGCGTACATAATTAACTCCGTACAAAGCACGCCTGTGCATAATAAAGAGGCGTGTTAATTCAATTCACAGGGCGCGAATTGTACGCAATTTCCCCTAGCCCCGCAAGTACAAATTAGAAAAAGATCAACCCGATGGTAAAAGGATCCCGTTTTGCTTTTAGAAGCACCCTACCTTGGTGTAGAATTGCGCCACCATACCACCTTATTCGTAATGGCTTTTTGATGTTACCAGAGCAGATCCGGCAGTTAAGTCAGGATGACATGACTGCAGTCAACCAACATATATTTTCACAGCTGACATCGGATGTTGCTTTAATCAATCAACTAGGCATCTATATTGTCAATAGTGGTGGTAAGCGGCTGCGCCCACTCCTCACCACTCTTGCAGCCAGAGCGGTTGGCTACCAAGGCCAGCAACATATTACCCTGGCCACCATTATCGAGTTTATCCATACCGCGACCCTGTTGCATGATGATGTGGTCGACGAATCCACCTTGCGCCGTGGTAAAGAAACAGCCAATGCCGTATTTGGCAACCAGGCCAGTGTGCTGGTTGGTGATTTCCTATATACCCGTGCATTTCAGCTGATGGTGTCGCTCGAACGCATGGAAGTAATGGAAATTTTAGCCGATGCCACCAACAAAATTGCTGAAGGTGAAGTACTCCAGCTGATGAATGTGCATGATGCCGACACTTCTGAAGAGAATTATATGCAGGTGATCTACTGCAAAACAGCCAAACTCTTTGAAGCAGCGACTCAACTGGCTGCTATTCTGGCTGATCAGTCCGTAGAAGTAATCGACGCTATGAAAGCTTATGGCGTGCATTTAGGCACAGCTTTTCAGTTAATTGATGATGTACTTGATTATCAGGCGGATAGTGCGGAGCTTGGCAAGAATATTGGCGATGATCTAGCCGAAGGCAAACCCACTCTGCCTCTGATCCATGCCCTGAAACATGGCACTAACGAGCAACAAGCGTTAATCCGCCAAGCCATCACTGAAAACAATGGTCTGCAACATCTCGATGCCATTATGGCTGCCATGCATGAAACTGGTGCTTTTGATTACAGCAGAAATAAAGCAGAACAAGAAGCAGATAAAGCCAAGCAAGCGTTAGCTATTTTGCCAGACTCTCCCTACAAAGAGGCTTTGCACCAGCTGGCTGAACTATCGATTGGCCGCTCAAGCTAAAAAAGGCCATATCAATTGCCCCTAAAAAAACCAGCTGATTGCTGGTTTTTTTAGGTTCAGTGCTTACTTGCCTTCCGGTCGCATATGCGGAAACAGGATGACATCACGGATCGATGGTGTATCTGCCAGTAACATCACCAAGCGATCGATACCAATACCCTGCCCTGCCGTCGGCGGTAAGCCATGCTCAAGGGCAGTGACGAAATCATCATCGTAAAACATGGCCTCGTCATCACCGGCATCTTTTTGTTTCACTTGTTCACGAAAACGCTCAGCCTGATCTTCGGCATCATTCAGCTCGCTAAAGCCATTGGCTAACTCACGACCACCGATAAAGAACTCGAAACGGTCAGTGATTTCCGGGTTGTCATCGTTACGACGCGCCAGCGGTGATACTTCAGCCGGATACTCAGTAATAAAGGTTGGTTGCTTTAACTGGTGTTCTGCGGTCTCTTCAAAGATTTCAATCAACACCCGGCCATGACCATAGCTGTCTTTGATTTCAATGCCTAAACCTTTCGCTACGATAACCGCTGCTTCCCGGGTCGCCAGTTGCTCAGCGGTCACCGTAGGGTTGTACTTTAAAATGGCATCCGTCACCGATAAACGGGCAAAAGGCTGGCCAAAGTCGTACACCTCACCTTGATAAGGTACCTCAGTTTGGCCAAGCACACTAAGCGCCAGACCTCGGAACAACTCTTCAGTGAGATCCATCAAGTCGCGGTAATCGGCATAGGCCCAGTAGAACTCCAGCATGGTGAATTCCGGGTTATGCCGGGTCGATAATCCTTCATTGCGGAAGTTGCGGTTGATTTCAAATACTTTTTCAAAACCACCAACCACCAGACGCTTTAAATACAACTCAGGCGCAATACGCAAGTACATTTGCAGGTCAAGCGCATTGTGGTGCGTCATAAAAGGACGAGCCGAAGCGCCACCAGGAATGGTTTGCAGCATCGGAGTTTCCACCTCGAGAAAATCCCGCGTGGCAAAAAACTGGCGGATATAAGCCACCGCTTTGCTGCGGATCAGGAAAGTCTTGCGCGACTGCTCATTGGCAATAAGGTCAAGGTAACGCTGACGATAGCAGGCTTCCTGATCGCTCAAACCATGGAACTTATCTGGCAATGGACGCAGTGCCTTGGTCAACAAGCGAATGTCGCTGGCCCAAACCGTCAACTCGCCCGTTTGAGTTTTAAATAACGTCCCCGTGAGCCCAACGATATCACCCAGATCCCACTTTTTAAATTGCTCGTTGTAAAAGCCTTCAGCCAGGCTATCGCGTGCTACATACACCTGCACTTTACCGCCCATATCCATGATGGTGGCAAAGCTAGCCTTACCCATGATACGGCGGGTCATCATTCGCCCAGCCAGGCTAACCTTAACGGCCTTGGCTTCCAGCTCTTCTTTACTCAGCGCATCGTATTTTGCCAGCACATCACTAGACAAGCTGTCACGACGAAAATCGTTCGGAAAAGGCTGCCCCTGCTCACGCAAGGCGGCCAGCTTACTTTTTCGCTCAGCGATCAGTTTATTGACGTCTGGTACGGCTTGCTCTGGGGTATTCTGCTCTGACATGCTCAGTATTCCTGCGATAAAGTTGATTAGTTGCTGTCGTGACACGGCCTCCATGCCGTGTCGTCAATTACAATCCAGCTTTTAAGCTGGCCTCAATAAATTTGTCCAGATTGCCATCCAGCACCGCTTGGGTATTGCGGGTTTCAATGCCGGTGCGCAAGTCTTTAATACGCGAATCATCCAATACATAAGAACGGATCTGACTGCCCCAGCCGATATCCGATTTGGTATCTTCCAGCGCTTGTTTCTCAGCATTTTGCTTTTGCAACTCCAGCTCATACAGCTTGGCACGTAATTGCTTAAATGCATTATCTCGGTTTTTATGCTGTGAACGGTCATTCTGACATTGCACCACGGTATTGGTCGGTAAATGGGTGATACGAATGGCTGAATCAGTTCGGTTGACGTGTTGACCACCCGCGCCTGAAGCGCGATAGGTGTCGATCCGTAGATCTGCCGGATTGATCTCGATCTCAATATCATCGTCGACTTCTGGCGCCACAAACACCGAAGCAAAGGAGGTATGACGTCGATTACCGGAATCGAACGGGCTTTTGCGAACCAGGCGATGCACGCCGGTTTCGGTGCGCAGCCAACCATAGGCGTATTCGCCACTAAACTTGATGGTACAGCCTTTAATGCCAGCGACATCGCCATCAGTCACTTCGTATAGCTCTGGTTTAAAGCCTTTATCTTCACCCCAGCGCAAATACATTCGCATCAACATGCTGGCCCAATCCTGCGCCTCAGTGCCGCCCGAACCCGACTGAATATCCAGGTAGCAATCGGACGCATCGTGCGAACCAGAAAACATGCGGCGAAACTCCAGTTTTTCCAGTTGCTGCACCAACCCATTTAGCTCGGTTTTCGCCTCATCAAAGGTTTCTTCATCTTCCGCTTCGACCGCGAGCTCAACCAAGCCAGCCACATCTTCGACCCCTTGCTCCAGCTTGTCGATAGTACCAACCACCAACTCCAGAGCTGAGCGCTCTTTACCGAGAGCTTGTGCTTTGTCTGGCGTGTTCCAGATGGCAGGATCTTCTAATTCGCGGGAAACTTCTTCTAACCGTTCTTGCTTGGTATCGTAGTCAAAGATACCCCCGAAGCACCGCAGTGCGCTCGGTAACATCTTTAATACTCTGATGAACTGGATTGACTTCAAACATGGATAACTCGAACCTTGCACTGCATCAAAAATTGGCGTGGATTGTAGCAAATTTCCACGCCAAGGGGCAGTAGTTTTCGCCGTTTATACGGCTACCATGTATCGCACCAATAATTGCAGGTTTTGCTGCTGACGAAATTCATTAATATCCAGCTGATACGCCAGCTTGACCTGCTGAATGTTAACATCCGGCCAGCTTTTGCGATCGGCATTAAACCAAATCGCATCAAACAACTGACCATTGGGGTGTTGCAGCATCAATTTTAAATGTTTATCGGCCAGCATTTTTTGTTGCACTAACTTAAACTCGCCTTCAAACACTGGCTCAGGGAAAGCCTGCCCCCAAGGCCCTGATTGCTGTAGTAATTCAGCAAACTCCAAAGCAAAGCAATCCGCCGGCAACTCACCATCGGTCAGAAGCTCGGCCATCAGTAAATCGGCGCTGATTCGGCGCTTTGCGATAAAATCCAATGCCAGTTGAAAGGTATCCAGCCGGTCTTCATCAATGGTTAATCCCGCAGCCATGGCATGGCCACCGAACTTTTTGACTAAGCCGGGGTACTGGCTGGAAATTTCTTCCAGCAAATCTCGAATATGCAAACCAGGGATCGAACGCGCTGAGCCTTTTAGCTCACCAGCATCCCCCTGAGCAAATACAATAACAGGCCGGTGAAACTGTTCTTTTAGCCGACCTGCCAAAATACCGATCACCCCTTGGTGCCAATCCGCCTGATACAAGCATAAACAACTAGGCAACTCTGCAGGGTCTAAGCTTAAATCCCGCAAAAACCGCTGTGCTTCAACCTGCATACTCTGCTCTATAGCACGACGCTCGACATTAAGTTCATCCAACCGAGCAGCGATTTCCCGTCCAAAAGATAAATCTGTGGCCAACAAACAGCTGATCCCCAGCGCCATATCATCCAGCCGGCCGGCCGCATTTAAGCGCGGCGCCAAAGCAAAGCCAAAGTCACTTGCGGTTAACCGGCTGGCAGAGCGGTTGGCTACATCAATTAAAGCCTGAATACCCGGCCGGCACTTGCCACTGCGGATCCGCTGCAAGCCCTGATGCACCAAGATACGATTATTGCTATCGAGGGGCACCACATCGGCAACGGTGCCGAGTGCCACTAAATCCAACAACTCAGCCAAATTAGGCATGGCTCGATCTTGCTGGGTAAAATACTCTTGTTCGCGCAGGTAGGCTCGAAGCGCCAATAGCAAATAAAACGCTACGCCCACACCCGCTAACGCCTTACTAGGGAAAGGACACCCAGGTTGATTTGGGTTGACAATGGCATCGGCGGCAGGCAACTCATTACCAGCCAGATGGTGGTCAGTCACCAATACCCGTACACCCGCCGCTTTAGCAAAAGCAACGCCTTCAATGGCAGAAATGCCGTTGTCGACAGTAATGATCAACTCAGCGCCTTGCGCCACCGCCAATTCGGCGATTTCCGGAGTCAGGCCATAGCCGTATTCAAAACGGTTCGGCACCAAATACTCCAGATGCTTAAAACCAAAGGCTCTCAGGCCAGCCATCAATACGGCGGTGCTGGTCGCACCATCCGCATCAAAATCACCTACGATGACAATATGTTGCTGCTCATGCAACGCAGTCACCAACAACTCAGCAGCGCTGTCGATCCCTTTCAATTGCTGCCAAGGCAATAAATGCGCTGCAGAACGGGCTAATTGCAGTTCAGACTGAATGCCCCGACTGGCATACAAACGCTGCAACACTGGGTGTATCGCTGCAGGCAATTGCGCATCGGGAACATCGCGTTGGCGTAAGGTGGTTTCCATCCGATTAATTATTCAGCTGCTGAAGTAACGCATTCGCTGGCTGATAGCCAGGGATTAACTGCCCACTAGGCAATACGATGGCTGGTGTGCCCGTGACACCAAACGACTGCCCCAAGGCGTAATGATTGGCTACCGGGTTACGGCAATCTATCGAACTGACCGAACGGCCTGCCTTGGCACGGTCCATCGAGCTGTTTTTATCACGCGCGCACCAGATTGCTTCCAACTCATCATTGGTTTCAGACTGCAAGCCACCACGAGGAAAGGCCAGATACCGCACCGTGATCCCTGCGTTATTGTAATCTTTCATATCATTGTGTAAACGGCGGCAATAACCACAACTCGGGTCCGTAAAAATAGTCACCACATGCTGTTCGTCTTTGGCCTTGTACTCAATATAATCCTTGTGCAGTTCCAGTTCCTGCTGACGAAATGGCCGCATTTGCTGCTCATTGACCAGTTGACGATTCTGGATATCAAACACACTCCCTTCAAAGAAATAAGCACCGTCATTACTAATAAAAAACAAGCCACGGTTGGTGAATACTTGTGCCAATCCTTTCACCGGCGATGCAGAGACGCTATTGACCTGCAATCCCAGTTGCGTCAGCTGCTGAGTAATCACTGCCTCGTCAAAATCAGATGCAGTTTCTGCCTGCAGGCCTCCAATAGATAGCACACATGCAGCAAGCAATGGGATTAGTCGTAGTCTTAACAGTGTCATGTCGTCATTTCCTTCTCGCCCAGCTTAGCCCCTGGGATGATGTTGTTGATGCAAGCTTTTTAATCGAGCCTGCGCTATATGCGTATAAATTTGCGTCGTTGACAGATCACTATGACCTAGCAACATTTGTACAACTCGTAAGTCGGCACCATGGTTCAGCAAGTGCGTGGCAAAAGCATGTCGCAAGGTATGAGGCGACAACTGGCTCTGAATACCGGCAACCTTAGCGTAGAACTTAATACGATGCCAGAAGGTTTGCCGGGTCATTGGCTGGCCGCGACTACTTGGAAATACCACATCCAAAGGACGATGCAGCAAGTCGGCCCGACCATACTGCAGATAGCGCTGCAGCCAGTCCTGCGCTTCTTCACCAATCGGCACCAGCCGTTGCTTACCGCCTTTACCTTGCACCATCAGCACTCCCTGCCGCAGATTCACCTGACCCAGGGTCAAACCAACCAACTCGCTGACCCGCAGACCTGCCGCATAAAGCACTTCCAGCATCACTTTATCCCGCAGCCCAATAACCTCATTGCAATCAGGAGCCGCCAGCAACGCATCGACCTCAGCTTCCGATAAGGTTTTCGGTAAAGCCCGCCCTGCTTTAGGATTATGGGTATGCTGCACCGGATGATCCGGCCGCTGCCCGGACTGTTGCAGCCAGCCATAGAAACGGCGCAGGCTACTCAACATTCGGGACGTGCTACGCGGACTGTAGGCTTTATCCTGACGCCAGGCCAGAAAGTATTCAATGGCTTGGCTATCCGCAGGCAGTAACGTCTCGTCAGCTGCTTGATTGGCATGCAAAAATAGGGCGAACTTTTTAAGATCTGTGCCATAGGCCATCAGCGTATTCTTGCTCGCGCCAGAGTCCAGCCAGAGTTGGTCCAGAAACTGTGCTATTAATTGCTGATCCGCTGGGGGAATGCCGGCCATAATGTCTCTCTACACAAATACGTTGCTATCTTACCGCGAACTGAAAGCAATGTCATAGCGCATTGCCGCTTAACTCAGTGAGGCGATGCTTTTTCCTCCGTCAGGCATCTGTTACAATTCCAACCCTTCGCCCTCGAAATAATGATGAGTTTAGCCATGCACATTGGGCTCTTTTATGGCTCCAGTACCTGCTATACCGAAATGGTGGCAGAAAAAATTCAGCAGCTACTCGGTGCTGATTTAGTACAACTGCACAATTTAAAAGATACGCCACTGGAACGGATGCAAGATTATGACATCCTGATCTTAGGCATTTCCACCTGGGACTTTGGTGAACTGCAAGAAGACTGGGAGGCTCGCTGGCCTGAAATCAGTGCGCTTGATCTTAACGATACCGTTATAGCGCTCTATGGCATGGGTGATCAAGTCGGCTACACCGAATGGTTTCAGGATGCACTGGGCATGCTGCACCATGCAATTGCTCACAACCGCTGTGACCGGATTGGTTTCTGGCCCAATCAAGGCTATGAGTTTGAAGCCTCCAAAGCACTGACCGAGGATGGCGAGTGGTTTTATGGCTTAGCACTCGATGACGAGAGCCAGTACGAACTCACTGATGAGCGCTTACAACAGTGGGTCGCTCAGTTACTGGCAGAATTAGAACAGCTCTAAAACTTCAGATAAAAATCATGCAACAAACGACGGTAGTCCGCCGTGTAGTCACCATTAGCATCGGTAATGCACAACGAAGTGACCGAACCATTCAGAGCTGTTTGCGATGACAATCGCTGCAAACTCAACAAGCATCGGATCGGCGGTCGGCCTGCTTTGCTTTGTACTTGAGTCATTCGCACCGGCTGCCAGCCGTGCTCAGCAGCCAGCGATATCAGCGAAGAGGCGGCTTCAAACGGGATAACCAGATCAAAAGACCCTTCGACATCAATCAACTGAGCGGCATGCTGCAACAAATCCGGCCAAGGCATTTGCTCACTATGGCGCGCTCGATGCCGGGCAGGGTTTGCCGCAGGCAAGGCTTGATGAAAATAAGGCGGGTTCGAGATCAGCAAAGAGTAACGTTCTGTCGGCTGATAGGTTAGAATATCTTGTTTCAGTACTCGAATGGCGGATGGCCACGGTGAAACCTGCGCATTAAGCTGCGTTTGCAGTACAGCGCCATCATCCAGATCCAGTGCATCGATACGAAGTTGACCATGACTACGCTGTGCTAGCATCAAACTAAGAATGCCGCTGCCACAGCCGATATCCAACACAGCACCTTGCGTTGGCAGCTGAGCCCAGGCACCAAGCAGCATGGCATCCGTACCGACTTTCATCGCACAATGCTGATGAGCGATAAAAAATTGTTTACATTGAAACCCTGCTGTCATGGCAACCTCCAGTGCGAAGTGTAAATGGCAGCAGTGAACTTGTCACTCCAAGCCGGGTGATTAAACCGATAGAGCGTCCCATGCAATTTGATGAATTTGATTTAGACCCAGCACTGTTACGAGCCCTGCAAAAAGCCGACTTCAAGCAAGCCACTCAAATTCAGGAGTTGGTGTTGCCCATCGCTTTAGAAGCGCGCGATATTATGGCAAGCGCACCGACTGGCACTGGTAAAACGCTAGCGTTTCTGTTGCCCGCAATTCAGTATTTGCTGGACTTCCCTCGCCGCTCACCTGGTTTTGCCCGAGTGTTAATTATGACGCCAACTCGCGAGCTGGCCTATCAAACGCATCAAGAAATTCAAAAACTCATTCAGTTTACCGATTTAAATGCAGGGGTGATCACGGGTGGTATCAATTATGGCAGCCATGATGAAGTGCTCACCAAAAACAATGATTTGTTAGTAGCGACTCCGGGCCGCCTAACCGAATACCTGGATAAAGAAACCTTTCAGGCCGAGCATGTAGAAGTGCTGATCCTCGATGAAGCCGATCGTATGCTGGATATGGGTTTTATTGGTGAAATGAATCGCATCGTGCTGGAAGCCAAGCTCCGAAAGCAAACTATGCTGTTTTCTGCCACCTTAGAAGGCTCGAATCTGGAACGTTTTGCCGGTCATTCACTCAACAACCCAGAGCGCATTGAAGCCGAGCCACCACGGCGTGAGCGCGGCAAAATCACTCAGTGGGTTCATCTGGCTGATGACACCGAGCACAAATTAGCGTTATTGATTCATCTGTTAAAACAAGAAGATGTGCAAAAAGCCATCGTCTTTGTTAAAACGAAAGAGCGGCTGGCTCAACTGACAGGTCAACTGCAAACCGCAGGCATTCGCAATTGCTGGCTGCAAGGTGACATGCCACTGGATAAACGCCAACAAGCGATTTTTCGCTTTCAACAAGGTCAGTCGCCGGTTTTGATTGCCACCGACGTCGCAGCGCGCGGTCTGGATATCGATGATATTAGCCACGTGATTAACTACGATCTGCCCCGCACCGCTGATATCTATGTGCACCGTATTGGCCGTACCGGCCGGGCCGGTAAAAAAGGTATCGCAATTTCACTGATCGAAGCCCACGATATGGCGGTACTGGCCAAAATCGAACGCTATACCGAACAAAAGTTAAAACGACGTTTTATCGAAGGCTTACGGCCAAAGCACAAAGAAGCCAAAGTACCGGTGAAAAAGAAAAAAGTAGCCACCAAGAAGAAAACTGGCGCAAAAAGTAAAACGAAGAAGTGATTACCCCCTCATACGTATAGCAGCAAGGGCATCCACATTATTGGCCGGCATCTGGCTGCTTTGCTACAAGCACAAAACGCTGCAACATGGCCGGTAAAATGCTGATATTGGTACATAACGCCATTAACATCGCCGCGGCTGTCAGAATGCCAAAATAAACACTGGGTAGAAAATCTGAAAAACCAAAGACTGCGAAGCCAGTGGCAATAATCACCGAGGTATAGACGATGGCCAGGCCGGTATGCTGAAAAGTGGTACTAATCGCATCCTCAGCTGGCTGCTGCAGATAGGTATGAAGAAAGTGAATGGTATCATCCACCGCTATGCCCATGGCGATGGCTGCAATGGTAATGGTCATTAAATCCAGCGGAATATTCAACCAACCAATTAAGCCGATAATCCCCAGTGTGGTCAGTACATTGGGTACCAGTGCAATCAGCGCAATTTTCAGCGAGCGGAAAATAAACAGCAATACCAAGCCTAGCACCAGATAGACCAGACCCAGGGTGATGACCTGTGAATCAACTAAACGGGATAAAATATCCTGATACAGCACAAATAAATTAGTCAGCTGATAATCCTCAGCCGCTAAACCAACACTTTGCAGATCAGAGTTCAGTTGCTGCATCAACTGCTCACGATTTAAATCCTCAGTCGTATCCTGAATACGGGTGGCGATTCTGACCTGTTCAGGTGACTCAGCTAAATAGGCGCCCACCAGTTGCTCGGTGACTTCAGTACTGAGCAGTTTATAAATCGTGTCCAGCTCGTACTCGGTAAGTGGCCGATCCTGGTTTAACTGCCTGGCCAGTGTAGTAAAGTTTATCAACGAGGTAACGCTACCGCTTGCTTCAAAGGCGTTCACTGCTGCATGGGCCAGGTGCAATTGATTAAGCTGCTCCGCACTGATCACCAAATCAGGCTTCGATTTTGCCGGGTCCAGTGTAATGACTATATCCAGTGGAGTAGAACCGCCGAAGTGCTGGTCGATAAACGCCAACTCTTGGTGCACCAGAGTGTCTTTGGCAAAATAATGAATGAAACTATTTTCTACGTTTAACCGGCTGATGCCCGTGGCCATAACACAAAACACCAGCATCACCGTGAGCATGATGAAGTAAGGCGCACGCTTAACTAACATCGCAGCTTGCTGCAAACCTTGCTGTAACCAGCCAAACTCAGAGGTTTCCGTGCGAGCTTTCAATAAACTTAGCAGTGCCGGAAATAACAGTAAGCTGACACTCATGGTGATCAACATAGCTATAAGCATCATAAAGCCAAAGTCAGCCACTGGCTGGATACCGCTGAAAATAAGGGAGCCAAAGCCAACGGATGTCGTTAGGGTGGCATAGAAACACGGCGAAATCTTTTGCTCCAGCATACCGCTTACCCGCTGCTGCTGGGTAAAGTCTGGATTATCGCGGGCGACCTCCCGGTAAGCTCCCAACAGATGGATCATCACGGCCAGAGTTAAAATAAGTTGCAACGCAATAAAATTGGCCGAAATAACGGTGGTACGAATATCCAGCAGCCCAAACAAACCACAGGTGAGCAGCACGCTGACTGCGCAACTGAATAACGGGAAAAACACCCACCGCCAACTGCGATAAATCACCAGCAGTAATAACGCAATAATCATCGCTATCGCCAGACCGAAGGTGATTAAATCACTTTTGATCATCGTGATCAGGTGCTGGCCCACCACATAGGCCCCACCGGTATAGGTATCCGCCCGCTCGCTGACCTGCCGGGTAAACTGAGCAATTTGCTCAATCTCCTGCTGGCGCTGTTCGGTCAGTTGCTGCCTGAGCGGATCCGCCTTTTGTTGCAGCTTATCAAGCTCAGCCTGTTCACTTTTAGTAAGCTCCTGGCTTAACGTGATCTGCTGAATTGCCAGTATCTGTTGCTCCAGCTCGGTAAGCTTGTCATCAGGCGCAAACACAATCTGAATACCGGCCGCAGTTTGTGCTTTATTCAGCAATAAATCAGTAAAAATGGGGTGGTCGGTCAACAACTGGCGCATCTGCGCAGGTGAGTACTGCTGTTGCTGCCAGGTCAGGCTGGCGACATCGGTACCAGACGTAAACACGCTGGCATCCGATAGCAATGGCACCGTTAACATGGAGGTGACTGAGCTGACCCGCTCTAAACTGGCAAAGTCGGCACTTAAGGCCGTGATATCGGCAAAGGTTTGCTCTGAGAATAGCTCACCATCTTTCGGCTGGTAGGCGACCAGGATAAATTCATCGGGTGAAAAACGCTGATTTGCCAGCTGGCTTTTTATAAAAAGAGGATTGTTTTTAACCAGCAGGGTGTCGGCAGAGGCATCAATGCGAAACTGCGATAAAAATGCACTGAGTAGTGCAATCAACAGCACAAACAACACAATAATGGCCCAGCGGCAGCGTACGATGACCGCTGCTAAAGATTGAGTAATACCGCTTTGCTTAGTCTGGCTTAACAAAAGCTTGATCCCGTTTTATGCCTTGCACATGCTGGTTACGAAAATAAATGTAAGGGTCTTCCGCCTGCTCATACAAGGTTTGATAAAGGTCAGCACGGTCCGAGAAGGTATTAATAATATTGACCCCTTGCAGGTAATAAATATCCGGCGTAGTAACCAGCTGATTCAGCGGGTGAAATACCGCCTCACCGACCACAGAGGTGGCTCCACGCAAATCGCTTTGGCCTAAGATAGGCAGCACGATATAAGGACCATGCCCAACGTTGTAGTGACCAAGTGTATCGGCAATGCTTCGTTTTGATTTATTGATATCAAACCAGGCCGTCGCCGGGTCAAACAAACCAAAAATGCCAATGGTGGAATTGATCACAAAACGGCTGAAATTCGCCCCAGCCCCTTTCATTTCGCCGCTAAGGGTGTTATTTACCAGGTTGAGTGGCTCACGAATATTAGCAAAGGCATTACCGACCTTATCACGCACCGGTGCTGGCAGCACGGTCTCGTACCCTTTAGCCAAGGGAATTAAAGCATAGGTATAAGACACATGGTTAAAGCTGAAAACCGCCCGGTTCCAGCCTTCAAGTGGATCATGATACAGCGAGGTGGGATCAGCTCCAGATTCTGCATCCTCAGCCAACGGCTCCATATCCACCACGGTTGGCTCAATATCGATAGTGCCTTGTGAGGTGGTGATCCGGGTCGTCTTGCCAGCAGATAACTGCTTTGCCGCACTAACTTGTTCGCGCTCAGTCTTTGACTTCGCTTTGTTCTCGTCAGCACTGCCATCCTGAACAACTTCGCTGACACTGGCCTTCTGACTACCGTTGTCGACAGTAGCAGGTTCCGGCTTGCTGGCACATCCTGCCAAGCCAAGCATCAGCAGCCAAATAAGGCTATAACGATATTTCATTCTGATACTCCGCCTAAGGTAACTTAACAGTGCCAGCTGCACCCGTTGATACCTGGCAGCATAGCACGATAAACCTTAGGCCATAGGGGTTTTACAGGCACAAAAAAAGCACCCGTAGGTG
>NZ_JAUZVZ010000084.1 GCF_030717845.1 Alkalimonas collagenimarina | reverse complement strand
CACATAGACTGAAGACAGGTGCCACGGCGGAGAAAGTAAGGTAGGCGCTGTCAGCGACAGCTGATAATCCACGGATACCAGCATGTAAACCGACGAAATTACCTGCTTCATCTGGTGCATTAACTCGCTTTAACAGCAAAAAAGATGGTTCTTTAGTGAGCAGAAATATGCTCAACCTGCTTGACGTGGGGAGTCATACCA
>NZ_JAUZVZ010000083.1 GCF_030717845.1 Alkalimonas collagenimarina | reverse complement strand
ATCACCCAGCTCGGCAATCACTCCAACTGCGACCAGTAAGCGCACACCGCGCATGGCCTGAATGGCTTTGACCACAGGATAATAGCGCCAGTTTTTGACATGATAGCTGAGTTCGTTATCCAACCGCTCTAAACGGCGGATACGCTCGGTAATGGTTTGTATTGCTTCTTGCAGTACGATTTGCTGGGCAGGATGAGGCAA
>NZ_JAUZVZ010000082.1 GCF_030717845.1 Alkalimonas collagenimarina | reverse complement strand
AGCAGAACACTGTATGGATGGAAGTATTTGCGTCAGATAGAGTAAGGGTGTCGATAAAGATGCCAAATCCCCCTCGGTCCCCATTTTACAAAGGGGAGGCATGCTCTGTTCGAGAGATGTGTACACCAAGACCAGCATGGCGATAAATTCGTCAGGAACGAATGTAGACTGCCGAAGGCAGGCCCGGAGGGCGAAACACAGGGAG
>NZ_JAUZVZ010000081.1 GCF_030717845.1 Alkalimonas collagenimarina | reverse complement strand
TAATGCCGATCAGTTAAGAAGTTTTTTTACTGATCGGTTGACCGATCTTCTGTAGATGTAAGAATCCGATGAGCACTCATGCCATCGGATTTTTTTATGGAACTGTCAGAAGCTTTAGCACGCACTTCAATTAACCGCCTTACCGAGTTTTCATCGCTTGCCGATGTTCTGGACCCCGACATTATCGCGTCTTGCCTGGCTTCCAACGG
>NZ_JAUZVZ010000080.1 GCF_030717845.1 Alkalimonas collagenimarina | reverse complement strand
TACATAGACTGAAGACAGGTGCCACGGCGGAACAAGTAAGGTAGGCGCTGTCAGCGAAAGCTGATAATCCACGGATACCAGCATGACAACCGACGAACATTACCTGCTTCATCTGGTGCATTAACTCGCTTTAAGCAGCAAAACGATGGTTCTTTAATGAGCAGAAACTTGCTCAACCTGCTTGACGTGGGGAGTCATACCAACGCCGCGC
>NZ_JAUZVZ010000008.1 GCF_030717845.1 Alkalimonas collagenimarina | reverse complement strand
GGTGAAGTCAAGGAGTATTTGAATATTTTCAATCGCTCGTTTGCACTTCTGTTATGCTTTCAGCCATTTGAGGCTTGCTGCGTAACGAGGGGCGCATTTTATAGATTTCAGCATAGCTGTCAACCCCTGCTATGCAATTTAGTATTTTATCATTTTTAGGTTGGCGAGCTGCGCTGCAACCGCTAAGATTAAACAACCTGATTCAGCAGGTTTTTTATTCACTTACTTTATGATTTTAACAGGACATTTCTTATGCTACCTATATTAAGAGCCACTCTGCCTTTTACCATTGTAGTGGCCATCGTTGCTTATATTATTTTCTATTTCATAAACTCAGAAATCCCTACAGCATTATCCGTTGTCATTGGCGTGTTGCTTGGTGGTGTCTTAGTTCCTATTTTACGAGATCTGAAAGGTAAAGGTAATGCGGCTCATCGCAGTGATGATGGCATTGTTGGAGAGGAATTTACCGGTGACTCTGCGACCTTATACGTAGGAAATCTACCTTACCGTGCTAATGAAGAAGCCGTACAACAGTTATTCGAAACCAAAGGCGTAGTGATCAATGTTCGTTTAATGAAAGATCGCCAAACCGGACGTCGGCGTGGTTTTGGCTTTGTCGAAGTAGCAGCTAAAGATGCGGATAAAATGATTAATGCTTTGAATGACTCTGAGTTTCAGGAACGAACGCTAAAAGTTCGCGAGGCGAAAGATCGTCAAGAACAATGAGTTTCCTCTTAACATCATGAATGAGCACCTGACGACAGGTGCTTTTTTTTGTATTGCGTTTGGTTCTGTACTGAAAAAGACTTAAGATCGCTTTTTTCATGCAGATCAGGATGCCACCATGCGGCCAGGACAAATAACCCCAGAACAGTATGATGCGCTTTTAGCAGATAAAGTTGCACATGTCTCTAGTATCATGCAGCCTTTGAATCATCCTGAAATAGAGGTTTTTCGCTCTAAACCGAGTCATTATCGCCTTAGGGCTGAGTTTCGGATTTGGCACGAAGGAGACGACCTCTTTCACATCATGTTTGATCCCACCACGAAAGAGCGCATTCGTATTGATGAATTTCCCATTGCTGATCAACGTATCAGCACCATCATGCCCGTATTGATCGAGGAGTTAAAAGCGGAGCCGGAGTTACGTCATCGAATTTATCAAATTGACTATTTAACCGGTTTGAGTGGTGAACTATTAATTACCCTAATCTATAAAAGGCCACTCACAGACGCATGGCAGCATGCCGCTCAGGCATTAAAGCAGCGATTGGCGGCTTATGCGCCACTCGATTTTATTGGACGATCCCGTAAACAAAAAATTGAGCTGGATCGGGATTACATCATTGAGCAGCTGACAGTAGAGCAACGCAGTTTGCGTTATCAACAAATAGAAAATAGCTTCACCCAGCCCAATGGTGAGGTCAATCAACATATGTTGAATTGGGCGTGCAGCATAGCCAAAAATTTATCTGATGATTTGCTTGAGCTGTATTGTGGTAACGGCAACTTTTCTTTGGCTTTGGCACCACACTTTAATCAGGTGATCGCCACAGAAATTTCACGTAAATCCATTCGTTCTGCGCAATACAACTGTGAATTGAACCACATCAGCAATGTTCAGGTGCTGCAAATGTCGGCTGAAGATGTTTCTGCAGCTTTACTGCAAGGTTCACAGCTTAAAAAACTGGATCTATCAACGCTAACTCTCAATACCGTGCTAGTCGACCCACCCCGGGCAGGCTTGGATTCCGCTACCGTACAATTAGTCAGTCGCTTTGACGACATCCTCTATATTTCGTGCAACCCGGAGACACTTCGAATGAATTTAGCTGAACTGGATAGCACCCATAGTATAGAGCGCTTTGCTGTCTTCGATCAGTTCCCCTACACCCATCATTTGGAATGTGGCGTATGGTTAAAGAAACGAGCATAAAGTCAGCTTACAAGAGGAGTAGCTATCGCTTTGCCACATCTTTGTATACACGCTCTGGTCAAATTGACGCATGCTGGCTGCCTGCAGCCAGCCAACGCAATTGCAGAATTGTTTTCACCGTAATTTTTTGCCGCACCTCGTCACTGGCATCTAACGCATCCGCACCAGCATGGAATACTAAAATCACCATTGCCTCAGCTTGGATCAGTGCTAACTCAGGCGGACATTTATTTTCTTTACGCAGATAATCCGCTAATTCAGCACAAAAGTGCTGAATTTCTCGAGCAACCGCACTGCGAAAAGCCGCTGAGGTCCCTGAGCGCTCTCTGAGCAACAGCCGGAACACATTGCTATGCCTTATAATGAATTCCATAAAGGTTTCCACCGAGGTGCGGATCACACTGGTATTATTAATCAAACGTTGTCTAGCCTGACGCATCAGCTGCCGCAACATCAGACCGCCTTCGTCGACTAAAGTTAACCCAAGCTCATCCATATCGGCAAAATGGCGATAGAACGAGGTCGGAGCAATACCTGCTTCCCGAGCGACCTCCCGCAAGCTGAGACTAGCAAAACTTTTATCCGCACTAAGCTGCTCGAAGGCAGCATTGATAATAGCGCGGCGGGTACGCTCTTTTTGCTCGGCTCGTGTCACAGTTTCACCTCTTTTTCACCCTGTTTCATCGGAATCAGCTTGACCTGAATCGCTGCTCTCGGTAGATTGGGCGTACATTTGTAAGCTGAAAGTTCATATATGCAAAAAGCTCCACTTATCTGGACCAATATCCTGGTCTTTAGTAGCACATTCTTAGTCGCTTTAGTCGCTGTGCCTTGGTACGCCATCGCCGTTGGTTTTGGTGCGGCAGAAATTATCGCAATGATCTTATGCCTTGGCTACTGCGGAATGTCAATTACCGCGGGTTATCATCGGTTGTGGTCCCATAAATCTTACCAGGCGCACCCGGTACTGGAATTTATTTTTGCTATCGGCGGTGCTTTTGCTTTGCAGAACAGTGCTATTCATTGGGCCTCAGATCATCGCATCCACCATCGTCATGTCGATGATAACGATAAAGACCCCTACTCTGCCCGCCGTGGTTTTTGGTTTAGCCACATCGGTTGGATGCTACGGGATTATCAGGGGCCTGCTCATTATACCTACGATAATGTTCGTGATTTACAAAAGAACCGTATCCTGCAATGGCAGCATAAGCATTATTTGACTCTAGTGTTATTAACCAATGTTGGTATTCCTGTTGCCTTAGGCCTTATCTTCGGTAATTTCTGGGGCATGCTGCTACTTGTGGGTGTTGTCCGCTTGGTCCTGAGTCATCATTTCACTTTCTTTATCAATTCTCTGGCTCATATCTGGGGCAAGCAACCGTACACCGATGAGAATACTGCCCGTGATAACGGCATACTTGCACTGTTGACGTATGGGGAAGGCTATCATAACTTTCACCATATCTTTGAGTATGATTATCGTAATGGCATTAAATGGTGGCACTTTGATCCAACCAAGTGGCTTATTAAAGGCGCATCTTTGGTGGGACTAACGACCAAACTGAGAATCAGTCCGGAGGATCGGATTGAACAGGCGAAAGCCTTAATGCAGCTAAAGCGAGCCAAGTCAAAATTGCAGCAGCAACGCTATCCCGATGCTGAGCAAATACTGCAAAAGGTTGAACATGAATACGAGCTTTTAATTGAGCGTATGCAAGCATATTACGCATTGAAAAAAGGCTTGTTGGTGCAGAAGAAGCAACAACTTCAAGATAGTTTTTCCGTTAGCTATACTGAGCTATCCATGCAAAAGCAATATTTCGAACTGAAAGCTTTATTCAATGAGCAGCGGCGTCATTGGCAACGTCTGACTGCTCAGTTGGCCTAATAAAACTACAATCAACTTATGCCTTGTTGCTTATTGATTAGCAACAAGGCGGGCACCACTGAACTGAACCATTGCTTCTGGGCTATCAAGCTCCATCCAGACCGAACCGGACTCAAAATCAGCTAAGCTTACAGGCTGTTCAAATTGAAAACTGAACGTGAGTGACTCTGGCTGCTCAATAAAACTCATCAGACTTTGCTTAAACTCAGCCGGCACTGTATCTGTCATTGCTAACGACATCATCGCTATCCCTTGCAAAGCTTCCATGGTGGGGGATTGGCCATTCGCTGCCGTAAATTTAATTAAGCGCTGCAAAAAACCATCATTTACTAAATGCACTTCACCATGACTGACTGCACCATGTCGCAGAGCATCTGAAATCTCATCTGCATAGGACTCAGACGCCATCACTGCTTGCTGTTGCTCTGCGCTCATAGCTGTCATTTCCGCCAACCACTGCCATAATGGCTGCATCTGAGTGAAAGTGAATTGATAACTGAACTGGAATTCATCATTAATACGTGTGTGCTGAGAAAACCATAAACTTTCATTGTTTGGATTGTAGCTATAGCGATAATCGCCATGCAGCTGCACACTTTGTATAAATGCACCCAGTTCAGCTGGCAGAAACAGTAAGGCACCAGACCCAACCGTTAACTGGTTGACTTCAACACTGCCCTTATTCGCCAGTTGATTAGGCTTCACACCTTTTAGCTGCACACTATCCACAGCGAGCAGCTCACCCAATCCCGTCATAGAAAGTTGCAAATCATGAATACGATAACTGGATGTTAGTACGTTGGCTGAAATAGTACCATGTGCTAGTTGTAAGGCTGGTAATCCTTCAAGCATTGCCATGTCAGCATAAGATTGGTTCACTTGTTGCAGCTGCAACTGAATCGCCTCTGATGCTTTATAATTCACGAACACAAGACTAGCTGCAGCGGTGACAACCAACAAGGTAGGAATAATAATTTTTAACTTCATAAGACCTCATGTCCATAGGAATACTTATATGGTTTTGTCTATCATCATGCTTTGCATGCTAGCATAGAAGCTAAAATCACAACAGCAGCAGCTACCTCGCTAGCTGCTGTTCGAAGCGAGAAAAAAGCGATGGATTATCTGCATTGGTTTGATTTGATGGGTATAGCGGTTTTTGCGATTTCTGGCACCTTGGCGGCCTGGCGGAAACAAATGGATGGTTTTGGTGTGCTCGTCCTCGCCTCCGTTACCGCAATAGGTGGCGGTACCCTGCGTGATGTCATTCTGGATGTACCTGTCGTCTGGATCAATGACAACAGCTATTTTATCGCCATTTTTTCAGCAGCGTTGCTGACTATTTTATTGCTGCGAAAGCGTTTAACCATCCCGAATAATACCTTGCAGTTTTTTGATGCTATAGGCTTGGCCTTTTTCGTGATCATGGGTACTCAAAAAGCGCTGGATCTTGGTACTTCGAATCTAGTCGCTGTGATGATGGGTACCATGAGCGCGGTAGCAGGGGGCATGATACGTGATGTCTTATGCCGTGATATCCCAATGGTGTTTCGAGGTGAGTTATATGCAGTCACCTGTATTGTTGGCGGTGTGGTCTATATTCTTGCTCTGCACGCTGGGGCCAGTACGCTGCTCGCCATGGTTCTGGGCATGACCAGTTTATTTTCCTTACGTTTGGCGGCAATAAAGTGGCAACTGACTATCCCCGTGTTCGGCAAACATCAAGCTGATTTAGGCGAGCCGTGATGCACGGCTCTAAAAATAATACTCCAAGGTCAACTGAATATAGTCGTCTTTACGCAGCCAATACAGTAAGTCTTCAGGATCCTTGCTATCAAAAAACCAGCCATCGAGCCGCAACCGAAACCGATCACTCAGTCGAGTCGATGCTTCCAGATAGGCGCTTCGGCTCGAGCTGCGATCCAAATCCTGAATCACACCCAACAAAATTTCTGAACCTGCGGCATCATTGAGTGCCAAACGCCAGCCAACAAAGAGGTCATTTTGTCCTATAGCGTTGGCTTCTAACCCGCGGCTATCGTATTGGTATTCGACCAACCATCCCAGATCCCAAAACCGCTCATTGATGCCGATCTGAGTGTATTCAAAACCTGATGTAAAAGCCGCATAATCTTCAATCTGACTATCACGATAAACCGCTTCTATTTTCCAAAGCCAGCTGCCCAAGATCCACTGCCCATCTAAGCCTAGTTGCTTCATTTGCGGATAAAAAGGAATTAACAACTCTTCGCTCGATGGCACCAGAGCAGGCTCACGAGAGGTGCCCTGAAAAAAGCTTACCCCTAAATCTAGCCCGCTAAACTGTTGTGACCAACGCAATGCCCAGTCAAGATGACGACGTTCTCGGGAAGATTCATAAGCTGGCCTATCAGTATCAACCAATTGCGGCAAACGCAGCCGACCATCACTACCGGCAAATGCCCGTTCACGAAAATAGGGCAACAAATAGGCTTGAATGGTACCAAAGTCACGAATAAGACTCAGCTGCACCATTGGCTGCCCTAGCTTACTTTCTCCATCAGGACGATCCAGCAAGTCTCTCTGATTGATAATATCAACCAAACGTTGCGACTCTACCGCGCCCCAAAACACCTTATTGACTCCGGTGCGAACCTCCCAGCCAGAGCCATAATAGAGCCAATATGCCTCAGCCAAATCCACCAGATGACGATTACTATCCTGTTGATCCCAGCGTAGATAAGGAGCCACCACCACAGTGTGGCTGCGATCATCTGACTGCCAGTACCATTCCATTTCAAGGCTAACCGATTGATGCCACTGCGATTGCTGTTGCAAACCCCGTTGCGGGAATGCCCGCTGCATCAAATTTACTTGAGAATACCACTCAATATCAGACCACAGACTGTTATCGGCTTCGGGCGAAGCCGGACTGTTAGCGGAAGACGCGCTTCTGGCGGGGTTTTCAGCAGCTACGTTTGTCTCTGGGGCTGGCTCAACCGGTGACGGTGTCAATTGTTCCGGCCCGGCCATATTGGCAGCAAGTCCTCTTGTTGTATCGCTTGACGCCAACAAGAGATTTTGCTGCTCTTCTAACGCGTCAGAGCCAGACTGCACAGTCATAGACCACTGAGGCTCAGCCCTTTGCAATGAGGTTCTGGCTTCAGAAGCACGCTGCAAGGCTTCCGTGGCGTTCTGGCGAGCAACTTGTTCGTAATCAGGTACTATTAGCCATTGTCCGTGCTGCAATTGATTGATATCTTGCTGTAAAAAAGCATCTGGGTTCAGTTCAAATAATGCTTGCATCACCTGCGCAATACTCACATCGTCGCTAGGCCGGACCTCACTGGCAATGCGCCATAAAGTTTCGCCAGGTTGAACCTGTCGTTTACCGGCATGCTCATCGGCATGGGTGCTCGCAGTCCACATACAGCTACTGATTATCAGCAAAGCAGCTGCTGTGAAGTGTGAAACTTTATCTGGCACGTTGTAAGGCATTGTTATCAAAGTCTGCATCAGTAAAGCCGCGGTCAAACTGAATATCCGTCATCAATAAGGTGGTGCTCTTTTGATTCTGGGCATTCACCATTTCCATGCGATCTGCTCGCCAGAACTCGTCTTTATACAGTTTATAATCATGGATAGTCAGCGTTTTCAACAAGCTATCACGGCGATCGTAGTAATCAATTTTCTGTACCCGATAATGGCTTTTATCTATCCAGACCACCATCCGACTGTAACCAGAATACTCATCCTGCGGAATTTGCTCCACCACATAGCAAAGCTCACCATGCACTTCATCGTCATGCAAGTACGTGAAGCTAAACTTCTCCAACTCAAATGAGCTTAAATCTTCATACGCGTACTCACTACCCATAAAAGGGCCAGATTTATTTCGCGATACAATTCGGCGCACCCGATTGACCGCTGGTAAAAACAACCATTGCTCATCTGGTACCATAGTTTTGGTGTGCGTCAAAAAAGCGGAACCACGCACATCTCGTGGTTCATCAAAAATGGTTAACGCTTTATCTCCATCATCCAGCACCTCCAAAGTGAGGGTACGCATTTCACGACGGCTCTCACGACCACGGGCATCACGAAGTATCATGGTCATCACTACTTCCGTATCGCCCCAGCCGGTATCTCGTACTTTGCGTTCAGTCGCAATACGCAAGCCCTCTGCCATGGCCGCATCCTGCTCAGCTACCACAGAAGCTGGCAACAAACATAAACCCAAACTAAGCAGACTGTGTAGCAGGTACTTTTTCATCATTCCTTCCTTTTTTATCAAAACGCAATAACAGCGCTGGTAAAAGCAGTAAATCAATAATCAACGCCAGAACGATGATCATGCCGGTCAACAGTCCCATATCAGAGTTTAGCCTAAAACCAGACATCGCCAAGACAGCAAAGCCAGCTACCAGCACTACCGTCGTGACAAATAAAGCCCGTCCTACACTATTGAAAGCATAACGGACTGCACCTTCGGTGGTTTGCCCCTCTTGCAGGCCACGTTGGTACTTACTGAGAAAGTGAACCGTATCATCAACGATAATCCCCAGGCTGATACTGGCCACAACCGATAAGCCTAAATTGATTTCGCCGGAGTATAAAGCCCAGATACCAAAACCAACTAAGGCCGGCATAATGTTGGGAACCAAACTAAAGAGACCAAGCCGCCAAGAGCGCAAGCTAATTACTAGCAATCCAGAAATCAGGATCAGCGCAAACGGTAAGGTTTTGAGCATCGATTCCATATTTCGTTCCCCAATATGGGCAAACATTAATGCGGTACTGGCTGCACTGGCATCGTACTGTGGCATTTCTTCTGCTAACCAAGATAGCGCTCGTTGCTCAAACCCGGTCAGCTCTTTACTGCCAAGGTTTTGCAGCGTTGCTGTGATCCGGGTGGCACTTTTATCCAGATTTAATTGGTTATTTAGATCCAACCCAAACGGCAGTGACATTTCAAACATCAGTAAATATTGCGCGGCTAAATCCTGCTGCTCAGGTAAGCGGTAATAAGCGGGATCATCGCCATGCATGTTTTTATTCAGACGCTTAAATACGTTGGTAATACTGGCCACATGGGTCACTTCCGGCTGCTGATGCAGCCAATCACTGAAAGCCGCGACATGAGCCAAAAATTCAGGGTTATTCACCCCACTGGTTTGCTGGCTATCGATGGCAAAATCCAGATTGGCCGTGCCGGTGAGATTTTCTTCGATAAAATCCAAGGACTGCCGAAATTCGGTACGGGTATCAAAATACTTGACTGCCACATCATTCACCTGATTAGTGCCGGCAAAGGCGGCCACCGCCACCATCAAAACGGCTCCGACGGGTAGGATTTTCCGATGCTGCTGCACCACAAAAGTCGCCAGCTTATCCATCCCTTTCGCTGTATGGCTCACCGGCACCACTTTGGCCGGTAACAAGCGCAGCAATGCAGGCAACAAAGTCACACTGAAGATGCAGGCCAACATCACGCCAACGGCTGTCATGTTGCCTAAATCTCTTAGAATAGGCACTTCTGAAAAGTTAAGCGTTAAAAAACCAATGGAGGTGGTAATACTGGTAATAAAAATCGGTACGACGTTGCGAGTCATGCTGTAATGGATGGCTTCTTCCTTGCTTTTACCTTGCCTGAGTGCGTATTGCATCGACACAATGACATGCACACAATCAGCCACTGCCAATGTCATCACGATGGTAGGCACATTCACCGTTGCGGTACTCAAGAAAATACCCAGCCAACCAGCAACTCCCAAGGTGCTCAGAATCGTCACCAGAATAATAATCACGGTCGCCAGCGCTGCCAGCGCTGATCGTAGCAGCAGCACCAGCATCATGATAATCACTAAAAACATCAAGGGAACCAGAGTGGTGGCATCTTTCTCAGCTTCGCTGGCAAACGCATAATTCAGTGCCAAAATACCCGCATGATAAAATTCAACATCTGGATGCTTTTCAGCGAAGTAGGCACTTAGACCAAGTACATATTCATACGCATCCACCACTTCCTGGTTTTGATCAACCTCAGGCAGTTGTACCGTGATATTAATAGCGGCAACCGCGCCATCAGCCGAGACGAGACTCCGGTATAATGCAGGTTCAGTCATAGACACCGCACGAATTTTAGCGCGCTTTTCCTCGGTTAAATCAGCAGGGTTAAGCAGTAAGTCTTCTACCAGCAAATCATCATCCATGGCCTCGGTATGTTGAAAATTGCTGATCGAATCGACCCGGCTTGAATAAGGGGTCTGCCACGCGGCTTCGGTAAATTGCCAAATCAGCGTCAGCATATCCTCATCGAACACATCACCGGATTGAGGCGCAATGGCCACCATGATGTTATCGCTTTTATTAAATTCATTTTGCATCTGCTCAAAAGCAAGCATTTGCGGATTATCCGGTGAGAAAAAAATGCGGTAATCGCCTCGAAAATAAAGCTGCCCCATGCCAGCCGCCAACGCCAGCGTTAAAATCAACGCCCAGCTGATGGTCAGCCAAGGTCGTCGTAATGCACTATTGAGCCAAAATTGCTGCATGGAGCCCCCATCGATTAGCAATGCAAGGTATTGGTTTTGAACCATAGTGTAGCGCATAGGTTGTCGGAATGCGCGCCAATTGCTTGAACACCTCGCACAATAAAACCAATAAATAATCATAAAATTTGCAAATATATTACTTTTTGATCAATACTAGCCAAGTTGTACTTTTTCATTCGTCGGTAATTTTGGAGACAGGATGTCATTAGCCATTATTTTTAGCCGGGCGCGCCATGGATTGGCCGCCCCTCTTGTTACCGTAGAAGTTCATTTAGCCAATGGCCTGCCGGCATTTCATTTAGTCGGTTTGCCCGAAGCCTCGGTTAAAGAATCACGCGATCGAGTGCGAAGCGCACTGATGAACAGCGGCTTCGCATTTCCCGATAAAAAAATCACAGTCAATCTTGCTCCGGCAGATTTACCGAAAGAAGGCGGTCGCTTCGATTTGCCTATCGCGCTGGGTATCATTGTTGCTAGTGGACAGCTGAGTGAAAAGAGCATTGAAGGCTATGAGTTTGTCGGTGAGCTGGCGCTTTCAGGTGAAATCCGCCCTATCGTCGGAGAAATACCCGTTGCCATGGCCAGCCGTGATGATGGCCGAGCGACCATCATGCCAATGAGCAATGCGGAACAAGCTCAGCAAGTGCCCAAAGCGCATATTTACGGTGCATCTCACTTGTTACAAATTCATAGTTTTTTGCAATCAGGCCAAGCGCTCCCTGCCATTCCGGCCTTACCCAAAGAAACACTGCCACAGCTGCCTGATCTGGCAGATGTCAAAGGCCAAAGTACCGCCAAAAGAGCGCTGGAAATTGCAGCTGCCGGAGAGCATAACTTAATGATGCTTGGCCCTGCTGGTACAGGCAAATCGATGCTGGCACAACGACTGCCGGGGATCTTACCCAATCTAACTGAGGAAGAAGCTCTGCAAACCGCAGCTTTGTATTCCATTGCAGGCATGCCTCGCTCAATGGCTGACTGGCAACGCCGTCCATTTCGACAACCTCATCACACTAGCTCTGCCGTTGCCTTAGTGGGCGGAGGCCCAGTTCCCAGACCAGGTGAAATTTCGCTGGCACACCATGGTGTCTTGTTTTTAGACGAGCTTCCCGAGTTTCCCCGCAAAGTGCTCGATGTCCTGCGCGAGCCACTAGAAACAGGCTGGATCCACATTTCAAGAGCAGCCCGGCAGGCAGAGTTTCCGGCACAATTTCAGTTTATTGCTGCGCTCAACCCCAGCCCTACTGGTCATCATGATGATGGCCGTGCTAGCCCCGAACAAGTCATGCGTTACCTAAATCGTATTTCAGGGCCTTTTCTCGATCGGATCGAGCTGCAAATTGACGTACCATTGCTGCCTAAAGGCTTGCTGAGCCAACAAGATGCTTCGGCAGAGTCCAGTGAGCAGGTCCGCGCCCGTGTGTTAGCTGCCAGAACCCTGCAAATGGATCGTCAGGGCAAGGCCAATGCCCGGCTCAGCGCCGCCGAAATTAACCAGCACTGCCCACTAACCCCACAGGATGCTGCCTTTCTGGAAGATACCATTCACCACCTGAAACTATCGGCGCGTAGTTATCACAAGCTGATCAAAGTCGCTCGCACCATTGCCGATTTACAGCAGCAACCTCGGATTCAAAAAGCACATCTAATGGAAGCGCTGAGCTACCGCGCACTGGAGCGGTTGCTCAGCTATCTAAAAAATTGACACCAAAAACAAAAGAATCCATTACATATAATTCATTTACTTTTACAAAGAAAAAATTTAGCATACTGCAAGCTAAACTTTTCGCCGAGGAAACGAAACCATGGCAAACTTCTTACACTCTTGCCATATTGAAAGAATTAACAACGGTCAACTGCAAAGAGCCGCAGGTATTATCGAGCGCTATTTGGATCAACATGGTAATACCGCCGTCACCAGTCAAAATTATCGGCTGCATCAATACGGTGACTTACGCATCACACCGGAACAAAAGGCGGCAGCATTTCGAGGTGATCGCAAGACCTTCTGGCGTTTACGCCAAAAAGTTGGGGATCCAATTGCAGATGTGGCCCTGCCGATATTGGAGAATCGAGGCCTAAATGGCCGTGTAGCGAACAGATTAACCGGCCTCTCGGACGATCCGGTAAAATTAAACCAGCTAGGTGTAGATCTGATGGTTGCCCATGTTGCAGCTGTCACTCATGATTATGATAACTGCATCGGCAATGTACCGGGCGCGTTAAGCCCGCAGCAAGTAGCTGAATATCATCATATTGTTTTTAGAGAACATGGCATTGGCAACTATCACTGGCTGCAAAGTGATGGCGCCTGGTTGTTTGGCGGTACTTTATTTAATCTGCCAGCCAACCTCTACCGGCCCATCTGGTGCAACGCTTGCGATTTTATTGGCCATGGCATTGGAAACTAAGCTTATGCGCATTCTCACTCACTGTTGTACCTGGAGTCTTCTAGTTGCGCTTACCAGCTGTAGCGAGGTATTTGCTGATTTCGAACGTATACAGCTAGGCAACCAGCAGTACTGCATTCCAAAAGAATACAGCCCCTACCAATACGGTACAACCAGCCGTGTATTTTCATTCGCCGGTGCAGATACCGATAATCGCCCTGCATCTTTGATTGTGCAATTTCAGGGGGTAGAGGTGCAATCCCACATCCCTGAATACACGGCAGCACTTGGGGAGCAGGACTTTTTGCTATTTGCCACCATTCGCCGCCCTGGCGCGGCACAAGCAAAAAACTTTCTTACACAAGGCGCATACAGCTCCGGTTTGACCTTACGGGACGACTACCAATTTGTTGAATACGATACCAAACAGGGTTACTACAAAGTCAGCCAGCTACCCTTTCCTGATACGCCATTTTGGCACCTCTACAAAATGAAGCCTGCCGTTGCTCAGCCTGTGCCTGAGTTGCTGAATGATTACTTTCTGGGGGCTTGCTCCATCTCAACCATTTACCAGACCGTTTGCAACATCGATATCCAGCTCCATGACTATCTGATACAGATTCGGACCCCTGAACCAAATATTCTGTTGCAACAGCAACTGGCGACCTTTGCCTATAACAAACTCCAGCAATGGCAGGATAATTGTCCAAGCGAATAAAGAGACTTGGTTGTTTTCTACCACCAATTGGCCGATAGCTTCTGGTAGAAAGCACTCAGCTACCGCGCTTAAGGTCGTAGCTGAGTTATCTGAAAGTTAAAGCTGCTTCCACTTGAGCGTCTGGCCGGCATGAAACGGTACGATTGCTTCACCATTGGCCAGCATCAGTTGCTCTGGCAGCGTCCAGTCCTGCCGCTGCAACGTGATGGTACCGCTGTTGCGGGGCAAGCCGTAAAAGTCCGGGCCATGATGGCTGGCAAAACCTTCCAACTTATCCAAACAGCCTAAATCATCGAACACCTGAGCATAGAGCTCAATCGCACTCATGGCACTATAACAGCCGGCACAGCCACAACTGGACTCTTTTCGATGTTTTTCATGCGGGGCTGAATCCGTTCCTAAGAAAAACTTTTTAGAACCCGAGGCCACCGTGGCTTGTAGTGCTTGCTGATGGGTATTGCGTTTTAACACCGGCAAACAGTAGTTGTGTGGCCGAATACCCCCCACCAACAAGTCATTGCGATTTAACAGTAAGTGCTGTGGCGTGATAGTTGCCGCTACCTGACTGGGAGCATCCATGACAAACTGGGCAGCATCGGCGGTGGTGATATGCTCAAACACCACTTTTAACTGCGGTAACCGCGCCACAATATGCTGTAAATAGCGATCGATAAACTCTTTTTCCCGATCAAAAATATCGATATCGGCATGAGTCACTTCGCCATGCACCAACAACAACATCCCTTGCTCAGCCATGGCTTCAAAGACGGGGTACAAACTATCCAAAGCACTAACCGCATCACTGGAGTTGGTAGTGGCACCCGCCGGATACAATTTAGCCGCAATAACTCCGGCAGCCTTTGCCGCTGCAATATCTGCTGCGCTGGTCTTATCGGTCAAAAACAGAGTCATCAAGGGCTCGAACTCGCTACCTGCTGGCCGGGCAGCCAAAATCCGCTCACGGTAAGCAATCACCATGTTCGCATTCGTTACTGGTGGCACCAGGTTGGGCATAACGATGGCTCGACGAAAAGTACGCGCTGTAGCCGGTACAGTATCCAGCAACATCGGCCCATCGCGGAAATGCAGATGCCAATCGTCGGGGGTTTGCAGAATGAGTTGATCCATAAAAGCTCCAGAGTCCGCAGAAAAGTCGCTCTATGATAGCAAATAAAGCAGCATCCCCGTTATTTTCCAGCCAAGAAAACAGAAAAAAAGTATCCTTGCAAAACAACAACTCACCTTGCGAAATACATCATCTTATTGGATAGTGAAGCCATATCATGATTAAAGTCTCAATGGCTAAGGCGCATGGATGGAACTGTCGCAACTTCTTATTTTTCTGATTTTAGCCATCACCGTTGTGCTGTTTATCTGGGGCCGCTGGCGACACGATATGATTGCGCTTGCTAGTTTATTGGCTTGCGTGCTTGTTGGCTTGGTACCAACCGAACATGCTTTTGCAGGTTTTGGGCATCCTGCGGTGATTACCGTTGCCTGTGTATTGGTGTTAAGTCAGGCGCTACAAGCTACTGGTGCAGTTGATGTATTGGCCATGAGAGTGTTACCAAAACACGCAGGTCCCACCTTTACCATCGCTGCATTAACGGCTCTTGCTGCTATTTTGTCTGCATTTATGAACAATGTTGGCGCCTTAGCACTGTTAATGCCCATTGCCATTCAAGTGTCAGCACGCACCAAACTGGCCCCCGGTCAGGTGCTCATGCCGGTTGCCTTTGGTTCTATACTCGGCGGTATGACTACCTTAATTGGTACCCCACCCAACCTGATTGTTTCTGGTTTTCGCGCTGAAGTAGCCGACTCTGGTTTCGGCATGTTTGATTTCAGCCCGGTGGGTGCTGCGGTTGCGTTAATCGGTGTCATTTTTGTCGCTCTGATCGGTTGGCGGTTAGTGCCGGTTCGAAGTCGCTCCGATGCCAGCAGCTTTGAAACCAGCAAGTATTTGACCGAAATACGCATCACTGAACAAAGTAAACTGGTCGATACCCCATTAAAGGATTTAGAAAAAAAGCTGGAAGAAATGGAAGCGCAAGTCGTTGGCATTGTTCGTAACAATTATCGCGCCCCCACGCCTCCCGGGTACTACCGCCTGGCAAATCAGGATATTCTGGTGATTGAAGCCGAACCTGAATCGTTAGGCGCCATCCTGACAAGTCTGGGTTTGTCACTGGAGGAAAGTGAAGCCAACCAAAAAGTTGATGCAAAAGAGAAAGAAGACACGAAAGAAAAGCAAGTGGCTAAAAGCAGTACAGACAACACGGTAGAAAAAACTAAAAAGGAAGAGAACGGCGATATTCATCTATTGGAATTGGCGGTACTGCCAAACTCCGAGCTGATACGGCGTACAGCGGCTCAATTAAGTTTGCGTCGTCGGTTCAATATTAATTTGCTGGCTTTATCCCGCCACGGTCAACGCTCTATTAAGCGGGTCCGTCGAACCGCTATCCAGGCGGGCGATGTACTGCTTTTGCAGGGGCAAGAAGATGCACTAAATAGTTTTGCCAGTGAGTTTGGCTGTGTTCCATTGGCAGAGCGACAGATCCGAGTTCCGGAAAAGAAAAATACCATCCTGGCCAGTATCATTATGCTGGGTGCAATTTCCGGGGCTGCTTTTGGTTTGCTGCCTGCCGCAATTTCCTTTGCTGCAGGTATTTTAGCCATCATGGTCTTTAAGGTGATGCCGCTTCGTAAGGTTTATACCGCCATTGACTGGCCTGTGATTGTGCTTCTGGCCTGTCTAATCCCCGTTGCTGGTGCTTTAGCAACCACCGGTGCAGCCGACTTAATGGCACAAAGTCTGCTTGACTATATAGCAGGCGATCATGCAATTCTTGCATTAGCCATTGTACTCATTCTTACTATGACGTTATCCGACTTCATGAATAATGCTGCCACTGCAGCCATGATGTGCCCCATAGCTATTAGTATCGCGGAGCAACTTAGTGTTCGTTCCGATCCATTTTTAATGGCGGTAGCGATAGGAGCGTCTTGCGCCTTTCTAACTCCAATAGGGCACCAAAACAACACCCTGATCCTTGGCCCGGGTGGCTTCAGGTTTGGCGATTACTGGCGCCTGGGGTTACCCATGGAATTGGTCGTGATAGTAACCGCCATACCTGCATTACTCTTTTTCTGGCCTCTATAAAGGCACAGCAGAGAGCAAGACTAGGCGCAGCCTGCAATTTCAGCATATACTGTCGGTAAAATAGCTGTCAGAGTGTATTAATGAAGAAGAACAAAGTCGTCGCTACAGAAGATATTCTGCTCACCTTGTGTCAGTCCGTCAATGAAGTGCTGTCTGCAGCTGGCAACCGTGATGTTGCCTACTCACCGATGGTGCAAAAAATTCAGAAAACTTGCTTACGCCCTGACTTAGGTTGCTTTGTGTTGTTTGATGGCGGTTTTTCAGGTCTGGTGGTGATCAACTTTACCTCACAAGCCGCGATGGAAATTTATCGCAAGTACATGATGAGTATGGGCATGCCGGAATCTGAATTAGCTCAATTTCATACCTCAGATGAAGTGGGTAACGTCATGGGCGAACTGATGAATCAGATTGTCGGTGATTTTACCAACAAAGTGCGCCACGATTTACAAACATCCATCAATCAAAGCCAACCTAAAATGATGGCCATCAACAAACAAGTACAAATCCTTATTAACACCCAGCTGGACCAGCCACAAGCTCGCCGGGTTACATTCAACACGCCTGAGCACAATATCTTTTATCTGGAACTGGCCATGGATAAGACCGAGTTTATCCAGTTGCATGAGTTTGAAAAAACCGCCCGGGAAAACCCTGACGATATTCTGGAAAATGCTCAACAAGGCAGTTACGAAGTCGCCAACGAAGTCAGCGCCGATGTCGATGAAGATTTTCTGAAGGATTTAGGTCTCTAAGACGCCACAGACTCCCTCGGTGCAAGTTCTCTCGGTACCAGCACCAAACTAAAGCGGGCCCCTCCCAATGGGGCCATGCTAATCACCAAACGACCATGATGCCACTCCATAATACGACAGACGATCGCCAATCCTAAGCCAAAACCACCGGTGTGTGGCCGTCTAGGTTGATCCAGCCGCTGAAACGGCTTGGTAATTTGCTGCCGCATCTCAGCGGCAACACCGGGTCCATCGTCATCAACATGCAGCCATAATTCACTATTTTTCTGTTCCAGGCTTACTTGAATACGTTGTTTGGCATAGCCTTTGGCATTTTGCAATAAGTTGACAATCGCCCGCTCGAGATAATGCCCATCGGCTGCGAAGTTACACGTCGCTGGCAGCTGCAACTCAATAGAAGGGCCGGGCAATACCGCCAATTGCTCTTGAATACTATGCAGTAACTCCACAATATCAACCGAGCTTGGTTGCAGTTGAGGCATCGCCACTTCCAGACGAGCGTAATCCAACATTTCGTCCACCAATCGCTGCAGTACCCGAACATCTTGTTGCATCAATTGACGCTCCTGCCCGGTTAAGTGCTGAGCAATTTCCAAAGCAAAACTTAGCCGGGCTAAAGGGGTACGTAATTCATGCGACACGGCATGTGTCATCTCTTTTTGCAACGATAATAAACGTTGGATCTGCGCCTGCATCTGACGCACGCTATCGGCAATCGGCGCTAACATGGAGTGAGCAGGCACTGATACGGCTGACGATTGTCCCTCCCCCATCAAGCCAAGATCCCGCTGTAAATATTTGATATCTCGTGCCAAAGGCCATAACCAGAGTGCCACCGCAATGCCAAGCAAAACAAAAAACAGCACGCTTAAACCCAATCGCAGCGGTGACTCACTTTCCAGCTCTACCGGCCCAAACTGCCATAACTCATTGTGATGTAAACCGAAGAGGTAAAGCTCGGAGCCTTGCGTAAATAAAGGCAACACCTCACCTCGCTGCAAAGCATGCTGCTCTTGCTCGGACCACTGGATGCTACCCGATGCTAGCATCTGGCTAGGCATGGCCAGTGAGGCACTAAGCTCTGAAGCAGACTCATGTTGCAAGCTTAACTGAACTTGCTGTTGCCAGTATGGCACCGAAGCAGGCAGGTCTGCATCAGACCAAATTTGCCATAGCTGCTCAATGCTCCAACCCAGCCCAAGTAGTAAAATCAATAAAAATAAATAAAAACGGATGAATAAGCGCTGCATCAGTTTGCCCAGGCATCGGCGACAAACAAGTAGCCTTTCCCCCAGACGGTTTTAATGCGAAAGGGCGTTTCAGTATTATCATTCAGCTTTTTGCGTAAATGCGATATCCGAACATCGACGGACCGGTCCAAGCCATCGTAAGGACGACCGATCACTTGTTGGTGGATTTCTTCTCGCCGAACCGTCTGGCCGGCGTGTTGAGCCAGCATCCATAGCAAGTCGAACTCGTAGCTGGTTAGCTCAACCCGGTCACCGGTTAGAAACACTTCACGCGCCCTTCGCTTTAATTGCAAATTACCGAAGCTCAATTCGTATTGATGATCGGGCTCAACCGGTTGGTGACGACGCAATAAGGCATGAATACGTGCCAACAAGACCCGTGGCTCAACCGGTTTAATGACATAATCATCCGCTCCTAGCTCCAACCCGAGCACCTGATCAATATCACTTTGCTTGGCGGTTAACATCAAGATGGGCCCGGTAAAACGAGGCCGAATCTGCCGACAAACACCATAACCATCCAGGCCTGGTAACATCAAGTCCAGAATGATCAAATCTGGTTTAAAGCGGCCACAATGCTCAGCCACCGCACTGCCATTGCCTTGAATCTCAACCTCGAAACCATGTTGTTTCAGATAGCTTTGCACCAACTCAGCCAGACGCTGATCATCTTCCACCAACAATACTTTACTCATTAGAATACACTCCAGGGTGCAACCAGACGTCGACGACGTTTTGGTTGTCGACTCACAGTTTTCAAGGTTTCATACGCTACAATATGCTCTGCACTGCGCAGTGATAGCATGGCTTGCTCTGGCCATTGCAATGACGCACGCCACTGGCCGCGCTGCTGCGATGGCCAGCAGGTTAATAATTCATCGGCCAGATAAAGGCAAAGATCAACAGGTTCAGGGCTACTCCAGGCAATAGCAAGCTCCGCCTCGCAGCCACCTCCCTGCTCACTGGAAATACAGACAACAGGCATCGCTGACCAACAAAGATCAGTGCTACATTCCTCTGCGGCTACCCCGCCGGTCCAAAGCAAAGCCAGCAACAACGTGACTTTACTGTCGAATCCATTCATGAGTTAAATCGGTAACTCCATCCTATAAACCAACTCTGTACATAGTTTTGCTTTACCAGTGGGCTGCGGGTCATCGCATTATCGAGCCAGCGATAGCGATAAAAGGCCATCAGGCTCCAACCAGAACGTATTGGTAGTGACCAGCCCATCTCAACCTCTGGCTGCCAGCTGGCCTTACCATGATAACGCGGCAAATGAGGAGCCTCATTGGCGCCGATACCATAATAACGATCAATCAGTTGTTCACTTTTCCAATGCAAACCAGCACTCCAGCGCCAATGCCCGTAAGCACTCTGCTGATACCAACTCATCACGGTACTCAATTGGTGGCCATGATGCTGACCAGATATATCTGTCCACGCATTCATTCGCAGCGACCACTGTTCATAGTGAGCATTTAATTGTACACCGGCATCCCAAGCCGTCGGGCGCCGACTCACCTGATCCACAGACACTTTAGCCCGTTGTTGGTTCCTCAATTCTTGTTCTTGCGAAACCGTAGGCATCGACTGAAACGTTTGATCGAACACATTGATGTTGCTAATGTGCCAACGATAAAAGTACCCTTTTTCGGGATTAAGCCGACTGACCACGCTCAAGGTCCAATGCTCTTCCCTCAGCGCACTTATACCAAAAATGCCATTGTCAAAAAATGCATAGCGGCCATAATAGCTCACATCCGGCATCAGCAGCAGCGGCAGTGGCTTAGCACCATGCAAGGGGGTAGAGCTTTGCCCTAACCCAACAGCCAGCCCAAGCTGCCAGCTTGATTCATCAATGTAACGCTCATCAGCCAAACTGACTTGTACTGTCAGGCTCAAAGTAAGGCTTAAGACGATACTGCTGATTGTAGTTGCTATTTTGTTCATACCACGACCTGTTCACTGCATCTTGCTTTGTTCAGTTTATCACCGCTATTGCTACACTCTAAAGCAAAGTAACATTGTTTCACAATTTAACGTCCCCTTCCGACACACTCTCCAACCACTTTAGAACACTCTCCCCATTTGGAATAAAAAATTCCACAAGATAGTTTGATTAATAATAAAAAATTGTATTAGACTGACTATTCGTCGACCTCAAGGGAGCATCTGCATGAATAAACGACAGTTACTTAAATTAAGCTTAGCGTCCGCATTGCTGCCTCTTATGTCATGCTCGGGTATGGCCGCCACCGCTGTCCATCGCTCTGGCGTACTATTGCCGGCTCCTTTAAAACGAGGCGATACCATTGGTGTCGTCAGTCCCTCTGGTGCCATTGCCTCGCGGCAGGGCTCGCAATTTGCCATCGAATCCATGGAGGCTTTAGGTTTTACAGTGAAAGCTGGTCAGCACTTTCGCAGCCGTCATGGCCATCTTGCCGGTCAGGATGAAGACCGCGCGGCTGATTTCAATAGCATGTTTGCTGATCCTGAAGTTAAAGCGGTGATCTGTCTGCGCGGCGGCTCAGGAGCCGCGCGGATATTGCCACTGATTGATTATGATCTGGTCCGGCAGAACCCTAAAATTGTGCTGGGTTATTCAGACATAACCGCCATCCATAATGCATTGCATGCTAAAACCGGTTTGGTGACCTTCCATGGCCCCAATGGTAGCAGTCGCTGGCATGATTTTAACGTGCAGCAATTCGAGCAACTTTTTTTCGAGCAACAACTGCTTACTTTTGCCAACGAGCAGTCGATCAATGATGATTTGATTGTCCGTCAAAATCGCACCCAAACCATTCGCAACGGCAAAGCCATTGGTGAACTCGTGGGTGGCAACTTAACCGTACTGACATCCTTATCTGGCACTCCTTATTTGCCTGACTTTCGGGGTAAAATTTTATTTCTGGAAGACATTAATGAAGCCCCCTATAAAATTGATCGCATGATGAGTACCTTGCGGTTAAATGGTACATTGCAGCAAATCAGTGGTTTTATCTTTGGTGATTGTGCCCGCTGCGAGCCAGGTGGTGGCTGGGGTAGCCTGACCTTGGATCAAATTTTCGATGATTATATTCTGCCATTGAATATACCGGCCTTCAGTGGCGCCATGATCGGCCATATCCCACGGCAATTTATTGTTCCTGTCGGAGCCAAAGCAGAAATGAATGCTGATAACGGTACCTTTCGCTTGCTCGAGCCGGTTTTCCAAGCCGGATAACCTCATCCTTCACGTTGCTCAGGCCATCAGCAGATCCTAAAGGTAGCCTGAGCGGCTCATCCGCTAAAGGTTTGAATCCAACAGCGCTTCAGTCTATGATAGCTGCAGGTGTCCGCAAAGGCCGTTATTAAGTCATTGTCGCTCCACATTTTTGTTGTTAGCCAACCTCATTGGTAGAGCGTGATCCATGAAAGACAAAGCAACTTCTTTTGATATTGCATACCTAGCCGGGGTGTCTCAGTCGACCGTCTCGAGGGCTCTGCGTGATAGCCCTCAGGTCAATAAAGAAACCCGTGATAAAGTTCATGCTATTGCAAGGCAGTTAAACTACAAAGTCGATAAAAATGCCAGTAACCTGCGGAAGCAACGCAGCAGTACACTGGCGTTACTACTGTTTGAAGACCCAACCACCGATGAATCGCTGATTAACCCATTCTTTTTATCCATGCTCGGCAGCATTACCCGCGCCTGCGCACAGCGGGGTCAGGATTTATTAGTCTCGTTTCAGCAACTCAGCGATGATTGGCATGCCGATTATGAAGATACCAAAAAAGCCGATGGCATCATTCTGCTAGGATATGGTGATTACGAAGATTACGAGGAAAAGTTGGACAAGCTACTGGCACAAGAAACCCACTTTGTCTGTTGGGGTGCCGAGGTGGAAGGGCACCCGGATTTTTCCATTCGTAGCAATAACCGGCAAGGTGGCCGCTTGGCAGGCGAGCATTTATTGCAACTTGGTCATAAACACTTTGCGTTTATTGGCAATGCATCTGCTGGCAGCCCCGAGTTTAACCAACGTTTTCTTGGTTTTACCGATGCGTTGCAAGACGCTGGCATTCATCTCAAGCAGATCCCACAATACAATGCAATTTCGACGGAACAGGCTGGTCAACTGGCAACCTTAAACTTGCTGGATGCAGGGCATCCGGTCGATGCTATTTTCTGTGCCAGTGATTTGATTGCCATTGGCGTGATGCAAGGCATTCAACTGCGTGGTTTAAAAGTACCAGAAGATATTGCCGTAGTTGGCTTTGATGATATTCCTGTCGCCTCGTACGCTAACCCACCACTAAGCACCATCCAGCAAGACACCACGCTGGCTGGCGAGATGCTGGTGCAGAACCTGCTGCAATTGATCAACAATCAGCCCATTGAAACCAATCAGATTGAACCAAAAATAGTGATCCGTAAATCGTGCGGCACCACTCCCAGTAAAGGATAACATGATGAAGAAAATAGCCTTATTGTTTAGCTCAACCTTACTTTTGGTTGCCTGCGGCGGAGCACCATCTGCCGACAAGTTAGCCAAGGATCCCGAACTTCTGGCCAAAGTGATGACGGAGTGTGCCGAGCTCGGTTTAAAAGGGGAAAGTACGGATATCGCCAAATGCAACAATGCCAAAAAGGCGCAGCAGCAACTACTGGATGATGCAAAAAAAGAGCTGGATAAGCTGCTAGGTAATTAACCCGGTATTCAAGGCTGCGCCAGCATGGCGCAGCTTCTATCGATTCAGTACTACTTCGATTGCATAATCAGCAAACCATCGCTCGCCAATTGTCTGCCATCCAAATCATAGCCCCAGATGACATCCAGACCGCTCTGTTCTGCTAACACCGCTGAAATATCTGTCATCTCACCGGCTAAATTCAGCACAAATACCGTGCGCTGCTTATCTAACTCACGTGTTACCGTCAGGACCCCCTGCAGCGGCGACTGCACTTCATAAGAGCCGTTCAGACTCATTTCTGGCCGTTGCTTTTGCATAGCAATCAACTGGCGGTGCAGCTGCCACAAAGAATCCAGTTGAGCTCGCTGCGCCGCTACGATGCGATCGCCAGTTGCCAATTGCTCTGCCAGGAAATCCGGCCACCAGAGTTCAAAGTTCTGAGTAAAGAGCTCATTCTGCTCCACCCAGCTAAGCTCGGCTTTAGTAAAGCCCGCCTGATGACTTTGATCCCACAACATCGGCGCCCGCTTATACACATCATGGCCACTTTGCTGCTGAGTAAGGCCAATTTCTTCACCATAATAGATGTATTTTGTACCCGGTGAGCTGAATAATAATGCGGCCGCCTGCTTGGCTTTGGCCTGATTTTCCTGCAACTGAAAAGCCACCCGATCCTGATCATGATTGGTCAGAAAAGGAGTGAAAAAAGCCAGTGGAGCTCCAGAATCGAGCCGGCGTTGTACATTAGCAGCGAGAGGATGCAACTCACCGTCTGACATCTGACCAGACTGCTGACTCATGGTGCCAAACTGAGCTTCGGTGGCAAGGCCTTGCTGCAATAAATCCAGCACGATGTAACCAAATTCAAAATCAAAGCCCTGATCCAGCCCTTTACCATCCCCCCAGTATTTAGCCGCTACCGGAATATCCACCCAAGCCTCGCCGACCAGATACGCCTCTGGGTTAACGCTTTTGACAAAGGCATTAAAGTCTTGCCAGTAATCAATGGTCTCTGGTAAATCTGCCTGCCCTTCAGGCCCGCGCTCAATCACAAAACGAACGGCATCGAGCCGAAACCCATCAACCCCTTTATCCAGCCAGAACTTAGCCATGGTCTTCATTTCTTCGATGACATCCGGGTGCTCCAGGTTGAGATCCGGCTGAGTGGCACCAAAAGCGGCGTAGTAGTATTCACCACGAGTTTCATCAAAGTGCCAGACCGCTTCAGGTAAATCATTCGTCCCCCAGGCATGCCCCCAGCCTTTACCTACCGCAGGTAAATCTTCACGCCAGATAAAGTAATCGCTGTAGGGCTCAACCCGCTCTGCTGATAAACGGAACCACTCGTGCTCTCGCGAAATATGGTTGATCACCAAATCCAAAATGACTTTGATATCACGCGCTTCAGCTTCGTTTAAAAAACGCTCAAAATCAGCCATGGTGCCATAGTCGGATTCAACCTGATAAAACTCAGTAAAGTCATAGCCATGGTAAGACGGCGCTTCAAACATCGGCGTCAACCAAATGGCATCGATGCCCAGCTCCGATAAATAAGGCAGCTTGGCGGTCATGCCATTAAAATCGCCATGACCATCGCCGGTGGTATCATAAAAGCTACGCGGCCAAATCTGGTAAAAAACCGCATCATCCCACCAAGGCGCTTCGCTAGCTTGCTCAGAATCATGCTGCAGAGCGAATGAGCTCTGTTCTGCTGAAGCCTGCTCTGATGAAGCCGGTTCCGGTGCTGGCTGACAAGCAGCCAGCATGAGCGCCACAAACAAGCCACAGCAGAGGCGGATAGAATCTTGTAACCACAATCGCATCGTCAATTACCCTTTTACTGTTTTACTGGTTCGCACAAATAACACCGCAACCGCCGCAATTAGATAACTAATGCCGCCCAATGCTAATGCGTAAATCGCCTGACCATCAAAGAAATAGGTGAGCAGGCTGCCCAAAATAGCGGCTGCCAGCAGTTGCGGCAGCACGATAAAGATATTAAAGATCCCCATGTATACGCCCATCTTATGGGCCGGTAAGCTATTCGACAGCAACGCATACGGCAATGACAAAATAGAGGCCCAAGCAATACCGATACCAATCATCGGCAGCCACAGCAATGCGGGATCCGTAATAAAGAAGAATGAGAACAAGCCAAGCGCTCCGCACACCAGATTCAGACTATGGGTGCGCTGAGTGGTAATACGCCGGGCTAACCAGGGAATACCCAGTGCTGCAATCGCAGCAAAACCGTTGTAGACAGAGAATAAAACACCGACCCAATCAGCGCCGGTATTGTATGCTAAAGAGGTGGTATCGCTGGTACCATAATGATGGCTGGTCACAGCGGCAGTGGTATAGATCCACATGGCAAACAGCGGGAACCAGGAAAAGAACTGCACTACTGCCAGTTGCTTCATGGTGCTTGGCATGGCGTACAAATCATCAATAATTTGCACCAGCATATTGCGGTTTTGCTGTTGCTTGAACCAGCTCGTTAACCATTGCAGCACACCAAAAGCAGCAATCAAGGCACCGAGCAAATAGAGGTTCTGATCCAGCTGCTGGAAATAAACGAAGGCCCACAGCAACACGCCAATCACAACAGCCGCCGCACCACTTAACCAGTAGTTGTCATGTACTTTGACCACTTCCACTTCAACCGGATTGGCTTGTTGCTCCGCAGCTTCAAAAGCAGCCAGCTGATCCGGGCTGTATTCTTTACTGCGAATGATGGTCCAGCCTACCGCCAAAAATAGCACCACACCGCCAGCATAGAAGGAATACACCACCGAGGCAGGGATCTCACCAGCAGGTGCCGTATTGGCCACACCAAACCAATTGGTCATGATCCATGGCAAGGCAGATGCCACGACGGCTCCGACACCAATAAAGAAGCTTTGCATGGCAAAACCGAGCGGCCGTTGCTTTTTATTCAAATTGTCACCAACAAAAGCCCGGAACGGCTCCATGGTGACGTTGATGGCAGCATCGAGGATCCAAAGCATCAAGGCAGCGACCCACAGATAAGGCGAGTTTGGCATAAACACCAAGGCCAGGGTAGTGGCCAGGGCGCCATACAAGAAAAAGGGGCGACGACGACCAAGTTTGGTCCAGGTTTTATCGCTAAAATGGCCAATAATGGGCTGAACCAATAAACCGGTTAAAGGAGCCGCCACCCAAAGGATAGCGATTTGGTCCATTTCAGCGCCCAGAGTCTGAAAGATCCGACTGACATTACCATTTTGCAAAGCAAAACCGAATTGAATGCCAAAAAAGCCCAGACACATATTCCAGATTTGCCAAAAATTGAGATCAGGTTTTTGCTGCTGCATTGTTTTTATCTCGAACACTGTTGATCCATCTTTGATAACCTTATTATGGTGCAACAACAAGATGAATACGTATTCAAACCAGCAAAACTGTCACAAAATAGTGCAAAACAGGCTAAACCACTCAGCAGAGTAAGGCCATCGGCTATAGCTTACTCAGGCTTAAGCTCGAACTGCCCCAGGCCGCTCTCCATATCTACTGGCACTGAAAAGTGCTCATGAATAATTTTCCAGCCATCAGTTTGTAGTTGCCAGCATTGGGTACAACGTAACCAACATACATGCTGCTGACCTTCGGCATCGGTGCCGCCAGCCAGGTTCAAAAAGTGACAAAAAGCCAGCTCATTGTCGGCTTGCACTTCCAGTTGGTGAATGTCAAAACAGAAGGTACCCGGGCAATACTCCATGCACTCTTGCCAGTGCTGCTGATAGGCATCGCGGCTGTTAAACTGCAAAGGCCCCATGGCATCAAAGGCACGCAGTGGCGGGCTGTAAAACTGCATGATCGCTTTCACATCTTTACTCGTTACCGCTTGCTGCCATGCCTCGAGCAACTGGCGAATTTGTTGCGCGTGTTTGTGATCGGTCATTGTGGTCTCCTTTCATGAACTGTGTCACTAACGGTCGTTTCATCATGCGTTATTTCGACAGACCAGACCGATATTTAGCGTAAAAAAATGTAAGCAAATATCACAATGAAAGACAAGAAAAGCCAGTACCCAACTGCTGTACTGGCTTTGAACGGGAGAACGGTTGGTTGATTAGTTCAGAGTCAACTGAGTATCCTGTTGCCAGTTCAGTTGCACCACAATAGCGCCATCGCGATTGCGCCAGGCACCTTCCCCGCCTTTCGCGACCGACTCAGCCTGCACTTCTAAAGTACGGCCATCTACCTGAACCTGCTGCCAGTGCGCCGGGGCCTGATGCACCACTAACATCAAGTGCCGTGCAGCTGGCATACCAGAATAATCGCCTTGTCGCGTCAATGTCAGGTTAAGCTGCTGATCCTGCTGATTGCTGGCATGAAATTGCAACAGCTCAAAGGCGCCATCCTGCAAGCTGGTACGGCTTACGCCATCGTCTTCATACATCTCGCCTTGGCTTTGGCCAACACTGGCATCATGCCAGTAGTGCAGCTCCAGCTGCTTGCTGCTGTAGTGATCCGTAGTTTGCATGGAGGCGACCATCGGCACAAAAGCACCAGCCTTCACCAGCACAGGAATGGTTTCCAACGTCACCGGCACAGTCAGCGACTGGCCACCTTTGTAGCGACTGCCATCAAAGAAATCAAACCAAATGCCCGCTGGCGCATTGACCGTCCACTCGGTCACACCTGGCTCGGTGACTGGCGCAACTAAGAACGCATCGCCCCACAGGTAGCTGTTACGCTCATCAATAAAGGCGGTATTATCAGGCTCCAGATAAAACAATGGCCGCATCAAGGGTAAACCCAGCGTACTGTGCTGATAGGCTAAGGTGTAATTGTATGGCAGCATCCGATAACGCAGCTGGATAAAATCACGGGTGATACGTTGAGTAGTGCCATCATGAAACACTGGCTCTGGCGCGATATGCTCCTGCGCATGCGGTCGGTAGACGGGTTGAAACACACCATACTGCATCCAGCGGGTGTACATCTCGGCATCGAACTGCTCGCCACCGGCAAAGCCGCCCAAGTCAGAGTGGATGTAACCAAAGCCAAACAAACTCATTTGCAGCGCCAACTCGACCTGAGGCTCTAAACCGCCCCAGCTGCGATCAACATCGCCGGTCCAGGGGATCATGCCATAACGCTGCGAACCCGGTGCACCAGAGCGCATCATGATAAAAGGACGCAATGTCGGGTAATCACGTACGTGGCGTTCAAACACCATTTTGGCCCACTCATGGCCATAGGCATTGTGAATTTCATCCGCCGTGGCGGTGCCATCAGGCAACTGGTGAATGGTATCGTGCGGATGCACCTCTGGTTCACCCAAATCGCCCCACCAGCCGGCCACACCTTGCTGCATCAGACCATGGTAAATTTGCCAGAACCATTCGGCGGCTTCCGGTTTAAAGACATCAATTAAGCCGGTATTGCCAAAGTAAAAATCAAAGGTTTTTGGCTTGCCAGCCAGATTAAGCGCCAGCACTTGTTCCTCCACCGCTTCTTGCCAGCGGTTGGAGCTGGTCAGCATAAAAGGCTCAGTGATCAATATGGTTTTCACCCCCAGTTCGCGAAAATCAGTAATCATCTGCTCTGGATTAGGGAAAGCATCTTTATCCCAGGCCAGATTGCCCATATGGCCCTGAATATCCGGGCCAAACCAATACAAATCCAGCACAATGGCATCGAGTGGAAAGCCTTGTTCAATAAAGCGTTGCACTGTATCGCGCGCTTCTTGTTCGGTACGATAACCAAAGCGGGAGGCGTAATTACCCAGCGCCCAGCGTGGCGGCATTGGCGGCATGCCGCTGGCCTGAAGGTACTGCTGTAAGGTATGCTGATAACTCTCACCCGCCGCCACAATGTAACCAGTGCGACCTGCCACGGCTTCAAACTGCAGTACGTCAGCTTCAGTTTTGCCTAAATCAATAAAACCACTGGCGGAATTATCAAATAACAGCATGTAGTTGTTGCTGGATAAAACCGCTGGCAGGCTAAAGTACATTTGCTCAGACTCGGTGGTGTAACCGTAGTCAGCCTTGTTGTAAAGCGGCAAACGATGACCTCGTCGGTCCATGCCTAGCACCCGCTGCCCGGCTCCCATCAGCTTTTCATCGGGTTGCAGCTGAAAGCGAAAACCACGCAGAGTGTCATGCTGAAACAAGCCCTGTTCTTCGGCCAAAAACACCTTGCCATGTCGCTCATAGCTCAGTTGCAACGATGCCTTATCGATAAGCACAGTCAGTGCTTCGGTGCCATAACGCAAAACGTCACTTTGCACCTCCAAGCCAGCTGATACAAGCTCTTGCTGTGTTGGCAAGGTAAACGAAGGCAGCTGCTTTACCCCTTCAGTCTGATAAAAGGCTTCAACCACTGCTGGTTGATGAAAGCGCAGCAGCAACTGGCCATCTGTGGTTTGTATTACCAGGCCGTCATCGGTCAATTGATGGCTTTGGTAATCGGCTGCTTGCAAAGGCAATACCCACAACAGGGCCAGCAGGCAGAGCCAGTTCGAGCTGCGACGTAGCTGCAAGAAATTAGCGGGCAGAAGTCTCATGGTTATTCCTCAAGCTGTAAGATCAGCGATGCCAGGGGGGCCAGCGCTAATGGCACCGAGCCGACACCATCCTGCACTGTTAGCGTCGTGGCAAGCTCGCCATACAGCTGCTCTGACAAGGTATAGTCACCATCAGTCAGACCCCAAGCGGCAATGAGATCGGCTGGGATAGTCAGGCTTAGCGGCGGATAAGCCGCATCACGCAGGTTGGCCACCACCAGCAATTTTTGCGTATCGCTCCAACGCAAGTAAGACAGCAGTTTGTCATCGTAATGCTCAGTTTTCTCGCGGTTGGCTCGATGGATCTCAGCATAATGGCCATTCATTGCGGGTTGCTCGGCGCTGAATCGCATTAGACGGACATAAAAATCACGCAGCTGCCGCTCGTCGTCGGTCAAAGCACCGCCATCAAATTTACCGTCGTTCATCCAGCGCTGATGGGCTGGTACGCCCCAGTAATCGAAAATGGTGGTGCGACTGGCTTTACCAAAGCCTGCATCTTCACTAGCAGCCTCGCCCACATCCTGACCAAAGTAAAGCATGGTTGGTGAGGTGCTGATGGTCGCTGAAATTAACATGGCAGGCATGCCTAAGCGGGCATCACCGGCAAATTCGGGGCTGGCCAAACGTTGCTCGTCGTGATTTTCCAGAAAATGCAGCATATGATGCTCGATATCAGCCATGCCTTCTTGCACCTCGATCAGCGCATCGGTGCTGCCATGGCCCTGCATCGCCCATTTCAGGTTGTCATAAAACTCAACTTTGTCATACAGGTAATCCATGCGACCCAAATGCAGGTAATCACGATACAAATGCGGTTGATACACTTCTGCTAGCAAGAAAGCATCTGGATTGACCTGCTTGATGTGCGAGTTCAGGTAGCTCCAAAACTCCACCGGTACCATTTCGGCCATATCATAGCGAAATCCATCCACGCCCATCTCAGTCCAGTACAACACGATATCGCGGAATTTCTCCCAGGAATCAGGCACATCACGGCCCTGCCAGAACGTATAGTGCTCCTCAATGCTCTTTTGCGCATACTCGGCTGGCAGGCTATCAAAGTCGTAACTGCCATCTGGCCGCACGCCAAAGTTGATTTTCACCGTCTCGTACCAGTCGTCAAAGGCTGGCTGAGCAGCCCGTGAGCCATTGCCAGTCCATTTGGCCGGATACTCATCAAAGCTACCATCAGCTAATGGATGTGACTCACCGCCCAGTACCTGATAATCATCTGGCCAGGCAGGTACCTGAAACGCCTCACCAGGGATGTAGTAGAAATTGTTGTCACGGGCATAGGCTACGCTGGTATCGTCGCTAGCGCCAAAGTCAGCGACCCCTTCTGGCCGACTGATTGACTGATAATTGCGCGCGACATGGTTTGGTACGATATCGATCAACACTTTCATGTCGTGAGCATGAGTACGGGCAATCAGTGCCTGAAACTCCTGCAAGCGATTGGCTGGGTCATCCGCCAGATCGGGGCTCACATTGTAATAATCTTTCACCGCGTAAGGCGATCCCGCCCGGCCTTTCACTACATCCGGGTCATCCAATGAAATGCCGTACTCAGTGTAATCGCGGATCACCGCATGATGCGGCACACCGGTGTACCAAACATGCGTCACACCCAGCTCTTTAATGCCCGCCAGCGCTTCATCAGTAAAGTCGCTGAATTTACCAACACCATTCTCTTCCAGCGTGCCCCAAGGCTTATTGGTGGTGTTGGTATTGCCAAATAAACGGGTAAAGACCTGATATACCACTGCCTTCCCGTCACCAGACTTAGCAGCACGAGCTTGTTCTTCGGTCTCGCCTGCTGGCTGAGTAGATGATTGCGTGGATGGGTTCTGGGATTCAACCGCCGGTTGGCAGGCCAACATCAGCGCGGCAGAGACGGCAGCCAGCATAAAAGGTTTCGGGTGCATATTTAAGCTCCAATAAACAGTGATGGATTTAAATTAACGCACTTTTATGATGCAAACCTGCTTTTTTTGCTGAATACGTATGCACTGACATACTGATATCATACTAGAGTTGACTCTATTGAATCGCTGGGCAGATCCTTTTAAGTTCTCTATAGTTAGAGTGCAGATATGACTGATGCCACACTATGACTGAGTCACAACAGATGTTGCAACAAGCCGATGCGGCGATGTATCAAGCTAAAGAGGCTGGTCGTCATTGCTGGCAACAACATAATGACGCGGCCGGACAACCAGCAACGCAAACTTAGTCTGTTTCGCTGCGAGCAGCATCATCGGGCATAAAAGTACACTGCCAGCCCCAGCCGCGCTGCTTTTCAACAAAATCAGCAGCTTTCTGTTCGCAGTAGCCCGCTTCATTGCGAGCTTGCCACAATACGCTTTGTTCACCTTCGCGCTGATAACGCACTTCGCAAGGCAGTTCCCCGCCTTCCGGGTACACCACTTGAATCACCCGCACCGTATCGCCAAGCTGGCAGTGAGTGGTATGGGTTTGGCCGGCAATCACAACACCGCTAAACAGCATCGTTAAACAACAGGACATGGTTAAAAAGCACAAGGTTTTCATCGTTTTCGCCTCTCTGGTTATGTACAGATTAACCGCAGTATAGCAGAGCCAGCAGGCACTGCCCTTAAGCACAAAAAAAGGTGCCTGTGTCAGGCACCTTTTCAAAGACAAGTACATGCTGCTTAGTCGGCGGCCAGCACCGTAATCATAGGCGCTTCTGGATCAGCTGCATCCACGATGAACGTGTAATCACCATCAGCCGGAATGCTGACATTCAAATCACCGCCATTAAAGGCCAGCACCTTGGCTTCACCTAAGTTGACAGTGCCGCCATCATCACCAGCCCCGTAATTAATGGCCCCCCAGTCAGCATCGGCAAACTTAAAGTTATAGCCGCGTGCTTCCAGCGTAATGGTCACACTGTACTGGTCGTTACCGATGTAACTAAACGGCACACCAGTGCCCCAATCGCTCATCTCTCCGCGCAAATAAATGGTATTAGCATAAGGCTGCTGTTCCGCGACCGTCAGCACCGGCGCTTCTGCATTTCGTGCATCAAGACTAAAGACGTAGCGACCTGATACAGCAATGTCGATATTGAGGTTACCACCGGACCGGGCCAAAGTATTCGGTGTATCCAGCAATACATCCTGACCATCGGCACCGCCACCAAAGTCAACGGTTGACCAGTCTTCCGAGGCGATTTTAAATTCATACTGCCCAGCTTGCAGGTCGACAACGATGCTATAAATACCGGCGCCAGCATACGCCATTTCATCATCCGTGCTCCAACCATTCATGCCGCCCCGAACAAACACACTGGTGGCTTCATACGGCGGGATATCTGGCGCACCTATGGTGGCATCTGCAGCTAAACCTTCCCCCTGAGTGCCATGCTGTGCTTTAACAAACACCGCCATGGTCTGCGCAGGGACCACAAAGGTGCCAGCCCCATCCCCTTCATAAAACATCGCACTTGCTACTCGCTGATCGGCCGATGCCTGCTGTATGGCATGCAGATCAAACCCAGTTGCCGTCGGGATACTATGCGCTTGCTCTGTGACGGAGCCATTAATCACCACCACCAGTGCATCTACTGCAGGGTCAAGATCCGCATGGCCAATGCCATCGTCAATACTCATCACAATCAAACCAGGGGTTTGATTGCTGCCAACATTGTGGAAGCCGACCCGCGCCATCACATCCTCCGCCGTCCGCAGGCGGAACAATGGGTGCTGACTGCGAATTTGCAAAAACTCGGCAAAGACATCGGCAGCAAAGGCAATCTGCTCAGGCTCAACCGCCGTATTGGGGTTTAAGAACAAGCGGGCAATCTGATCCCAGTTGTCGAGATTCTTTTCTGCCAACGGCAGACCCACCGCCCAGTTATTGCTCTGCATAGTAAAGTCGACATAATTGAACCAATCACCCGCATCGTAGCTGTCTCTATCCATCGACTTCGATCGTAGGAAATCGCCACCCAGTTGCAGGAATGGAATCCCCTGACTCATCAGTGGAATGGCGATGGAAATATTTTGCGCCCGCACCCGTTCAGCCGAGCTCATCGACTCTGGTAAGCGTGCTTGCAAAATATCCCACAAGGTCTCGTTATCGTGTTTCGAAACGTAGTTGATAATATCCGCTGGCATCTCAGCATACCCGGCAGGCTGGCCATTCCAGCTTAAGCTAGAGGCTGGGCCTGACACGCCCCGGGCGTTCAATAACACGTAATCTTTCAAGGTAGCGGTTAAACTGATACGAATGATGTCCATTTCTGAAAGATCGCTATCGCTTAGCTCGGGCTGAAACAGCGCAGCACTGCGTACTCCTTCGCGGATCCGGTCATTAAAGGTACCGATACCAGAACCGGCCATATCTTGCTGCTTGGCCTGAGTAAAGAGTCGATTGTTGGCCACTTCACCGAAGTTCCAGCCCTCACCGTAGAAGTAGGTGTGCGGGTCGACCGCACGCACGGCATCACGAGCAGCCAGAATATCCTCTTTACGATGATGTCCCATGATATCGAAACGGAAATCGTTGTAGCCAAAATCCCGCGCCAGAATCACCAGCGAGTCACGGATAAATTTATCCATCATCCGATGCTCTGTGGCGGTGTTTTCGCAACAAGTCGAACGCTCAATCGTACCGGTACTCTCGTTGTAGCGATGGTAATAACCAGGCACGATTTTATCGAACACAGAGTTATCAAACAGGCCCGAAGAACTGGTGTGGTTGTACACCACGTCCAGCGCGACCCGAAGCCCCATTTCATTCAGTGCCTGGATCATCGCCCGAACTTCCCGCACCCGTGCTGGCCCTTCAGGGTTGGTCGCGTACGATCCCTCAGCAGCAATAAAGTGATGTGGATCATAACCCCAGTTAAAGCCATCCAGACTGCGCATCGACTGCACCAGTGCTTGTGCTTTCGATTCATACGGCAGATAACTCTCCAGCACCGATAAAATAGTGGCACTGTTGCTTTCCACTCCACAGACTGGTGCTTCTGGATTGAGCTGACACAAGCGGCCCACCGTATCGGTAATTTCAACCCGCTGACTGGTATCTTCATCAATGTTGGCCTGATCGGTGGCAGGCAATACATGGAAATGCGTTAAGCCTGCCTGAGCCAAACGGCGTAAATGCTGCACCGGTGCCGAATCCTCTTCGGTGAAAGCTAAGTACTTACCGCGCCAGCCTGAACGAGTACTTTCATCACGAATACTGAAATCACGAATATGGCCTTCATAGAAAACGATATCTTCCGGCTGTTCCACCACCGGCACCACACGATCATCCCAGCCTTCTGGCTTCATATCGTCATCATTCAAATCAACAAACTGACTGAAGCGACCGTTTAGCGAGACATTCAGTGAATAGGGATCGGTCGCTTCCATGACTTCGACTTCACGGGTCAGAGGATGGTAGGCCGTCACCTGATAACGATAAAACTGACGATCAAGTCCATCGCGCGCCCCCGTGTACGACCACACGCCAGTGTCATCATGCCAATCCATCAGGATGCTATCGGTTAGGTTTTTATCCGCATTGTAGACCTGCAAGCGGACCTCATGCGCGGTTGGTGCCCACACCGCAGCACTGATCTCACCGGCTTCGTAATGGATACCAAGCTCAGCAGCTAAAGCACTGTTGTCGCCATGAGCGTATAAATCATCCAACACTTTGGCGGCTTGGACATAGGTTGCGCTTAGTAGCTCCTGCTCGGCATTGTAGGCGGCCAATACCAACTGATTACGTGCCATGGCTTTCGCCTCAGTGCTGGTCAAATCCAGCATAAAGGCAGGTTGCCCGGCCAGATGGGGCACCAGCTCGCGCTGCTCATCACTCAGATCAACCGGTTGCAACTCTATACTTTGCCCGGTCAAATCGTCATCCATCACCTGAATATCGCCGTCGGTATCATAAAACAACCGAACCCGGTTGGCAGACCAGACATCGGCATTCCAGATCACCGTATGCTGGTCAATCCAATGCGCTGCCGCCCCCTGCACACTAACGCCCAGTGATAATAAGGGGTATTCAAACACCGACGCCACACCAGAAAAAGTCCAGTTCATACGGGCAAAGTCCGGATCATCCTGCGATAATGGCATGGTAAAGTCACCACCCCCCATCTCTTTGCCTGATTCCTCGGTACCAATATGAATAATAAAGTTTCCGCAGGCATCTTCGGTGCCAGCGTAGCCCTCTTTCAACTCCAAGAGCCAGTAAGCACCATAGTTTGGATCGATACCAGTGATCGGCAAACCATTGTCCCAAGAAGGAGCAACAGACTCGGGCTGATAGGCATCGCAGCTGTCGTTGTTCCAGGTATGCAGACGCCAGCCGTCGTAGTTGCCATCCTGCGGCCGTTTGTAAAACAGTACGGCTTGATTCTCTCCGGCAAAAATGACCGGATCCGGCGCATCAGGGTCGGCTCCGACCACACAGCTTTCATTCATTGCATCCGGCACGGTCGGTGCCGGGCACTGGATCGGGGGCGGGTCAATACACATGGCCCCGGTAGCATCCGGGATTTGTGGTACGTTACAGGTCAGCATTGGCTGGCCTTGTTCGGTCGAGTCACCGCAGCCACTCAGTACAAGTAACACAAGGGCGGAAGCACCGAGTTGTCCAAGTTGTTTCATGCTAAACATCATGATGTTGCTCCAAAAAAGTGGTGTTCATACCAGCTGCTCTCGCCATCAGTCATCGGCAGCCGGAAATCAGGCTCAGCGTTAAAAGGAATACACCGCACCCAGAAAGTACTGGCGGCCAAAGAATTGCAAGGTGCCCGTTTGGGCTTGCTGGCCAAAGTAACTCTTGGTCGGTTCATCCGTCAGGTTATTGACCTGAAACAGCAGCTTCAGGTTATCGTTCCACTGATAACCTGCCTGAAAATCAACCACGGTTTCACTGTGAAAATTGGTGACCTGCTCATCGATTCCAATCTGGGTCGAGACAAATGGCGAGCGATAACGCCCACTGATGCGAGCTTCCAAACCCTCGTGCTCCCAAAACAGAGTCGCCGTCAGTACCTGCTTGGATAAGCCTTCAAAGCTCATAGCAACCGGCTCACCTCCTAACGGGTTGACCAAATCCACTTCACTTTCGGTGTATGAATAACTACCACTGACCCCTAAGCCAGACCAAATCGATGGCAAGAAATCGAAGATTTGGGTATAGGCCAGCTCAATACCACGAATATAGCCACCATCCTCGTTATTTACCGCCGTTGAAAATGCACCATCAAAGGTCGCACGTGGCACGCCATCCTCATTGATAATTTGATCCGGCACCGGGAAACCTGCCGCCTTAAAATCAAATTCCTGAATGGTGAAGTCATTGATAAAGGATTTGATATCCTTGTAAAACAAAGCCGCCACAAAAGCACCGGTACCAAAGTAGTACTCGTAGGATAGATCATATTGGGTAGCTTCAAACGGACGTAAAAACGGGCTATTCGAGCTGTTGCCACTGACTTCACCATCATCGCTGATAAAAATCGCGGTGTTGGACGACAACCGATTAATGGGTGGCCGGGATATTACCTTGGCCGCAGCAAACCGTAACTGAGTGTTTTCAGTCAAGCCCAGATTTAAGTTGATACTCGGTAGATAGTGGGTGTAGCGATCGCCAATGATACCCGGTGCGTAACGGCCATTGATCAAGCCGGCTTCATCGACAATAAACTGAGCTCCCTGCAGTGGATCACCATCCACATTGGCTAAATCAGTGGCTGTTTGATCGGTATCGACCCGTCGCACACCAAGATTACCAGTCAATGGTAAATCAAACAGCTCGGTATCCAGATTGACCATCAGATAGCTGGCCAGCACATCTTCAAACACCTGACCACTTTCCTGCACTGACCACCCCGTATTTGGCCCGACCCCTGGCGAAGGGCTATTGATCACATCGGGATTGCCCGTGCCCCAGGTCTGTATTGGCTGGGGAACTCCCTGTGGAAACCAGGCATTCAGTGCCTTATCCAGATCAATCGCCAGATAGCTGGGGAAATAGGCAAACTTGCCTTTAAAATCGACAATATCCACCATGTCATCGGTTAAACGCAGCGGAGGCTGCGAACTTAAAAAAGCGCCATCACTGCCATACTCAAACACTGAGCGGTCATTGCTGTAACGGCGCTCAGAGTAGCGGACACCGGCTTCTACTGAGCGTATCAATGGCATATCTAACTCATATACCAGATCCAGCTTGAAGGCATTGACAGCGTCTGAATTGACATAGGGGTAGATACCGTACTTACTGACCATCACCCGATTAATATCGGAAAATGCGTCGGCTTGATTAAAGCCCATATTGGGTAAATTTAAGCCGTTCAAGCCATAGCTTATAGATACATTAGGATCTAAGACCGGTACATCCGCAGTGGCATCTTCTGCGACCAAAGACCATAACAAGCCATTACGGAAGTCGCTGCTGGCAGTCGAGCGTGAGACATCCATCGTCAGGTTCAACCGGTCCGTCACATCCCAGTCGGCTTTGATACCAAAACTATCGACTTCGTTGTAATCCCGATTGTCGTCATTAACAATCTCTACCCGGGTAAAGCTTTGCGATGTGCGATTAAAGGTGCCACCGATCACCGAGTTGTTATTCAGCACCGGATTACCCACGGCAGTACTGGCACCGCCCAACTTAACCCGAAAGCCACGGGCAAAAGCTTCTTTATCGAAACGTGAGATAAAGGCATCCGCTTTTAAGCTAAAGTTACTTAATGGCGCCCACTCCACCGATGCCATGTAGCCATCACGGGTTTCTTCACCACCACGATGCTGGATCTCAAAGCCTTCGCTTAAAAACTCATTCTGGCCATCCCCAGTGACATCTTTTTGCGCATTGTAGGCCAAACCAACAAACTGCGTGGCCACACTGGGTTGAAACAGGCGCGCATAACCAAGGGCAACGCCCAGCGTATCGTCAAGAAACTTGCCCTGATACGACAGACTAAAACGATGGCCGCTCTCTTTGCCATCAGGTACCTCATTGGCCCGGTCGTTGTACATACCGCGGGCATTGACGACAAAGGTATGCTGCTGTTCATTGCGAAGAGCACTGGCCGTTTGTAGTTCAACCGTACCCGCCACACCACCTTCAATCAGCGATGCCTTTGGCGATTTATATACAGCAGCCGAGTTAATCAATTCTGATGGGTATTGATCAAATTCAATATTGCGCTTGCCACTGGTGGACACCTGCTCGCGACCATTCAGAGTGGAAAATACAAAGCCGCCTGACATACCACGAATATTAATTTCTGCCGCCTGACCGCCAGTTCGCACTGCAGAAATTCCTGGTAAACGCGTTAACGCATCTGCCATTGAGACATCGGGCAAGGCACCTAAGTCATCAGCGGATATGGTTTCAGAGACGATATCGCTAAAGCGCTTGGCATCCAGTGAACGAAATAAGCTGCTGGCAAACCCCCGCACCTCGATCACTTCGACTCGTTCTTCTTCTGCAGCGGCTACTGCACTATCCGGCTCAGCTTGCTCCGCCATCAGCGCAAAACTGCCAATACCAGCCGCTGCCAGCGCCAGTGTTAGCAGGTTTTTTTTGGTCCTCACCATGTCTGTTGTCCCCGTTTTTATTGTTGTTTGTGGCGGACAACGTACTGCTGGTATTGATCACTCCTGCCCACCTGGCGTTGGTTACGCCTTGAACAGTTATGGCCAGAATATCAGCAAACGACAACATGAATACGTATTCATAGGCTAAAATTTGTCTACTGGCTTGCACCACGATGGCACCTTGCGCACAGCTGCAGTGCTTTACTTTCAGCAACAATCCGTTATGTTAGTTTGTATGGTCTGTCACCTCTGGCAGTTCCTCAGAAAACAAAAATGCGGAGCCACTCCTTGCCAAGCCTTGCTGCCAACCTACCGACAGCCAGCGTATATTTACGCCAGCTCAAACAGCTGCTGAACACCTTGTATCAGCCCGCTCAGGCTGGCGATAGCTTGTACCAAAGCATGCAGCACTTTTTTAAGAAAGAGCATGCGCAGTGGCAAAAGCTACCGGAGCTGGAACGGAGCTGGCAACAAGCCAGACAACAAAAGCCAGAGCAGGTGCAACGAGAGCGCCAACGCTATACCCAGCTTAGTCATCAACTCGAACAGCAACGATTGGCCCGGCTGGAGCGCTGCATGCACTGGTGTGAACAATTGCTGCAACTGAGTGAAGGCACAACCATCAATGAAACGCTGACTCGCTCCGCTCGTATTCTCGGCAGCCTGCAATTGTTGGTGCCAGAACAACCACACCGCGCAATCGAGGTTCAGTTCAGTTATAAATTGATTTATAAGGCTGTGCTTGCTCTGCGGTTACTGGATCATCGACTGAAACTGCAGCAAATGCCTGAAGCATGGCAGCAGTTATGGCAGAAGCGCTCTGGCGTGTCAGAATCAAACGGTGATTGTCCCTTCCGGGAGCAGATACAACTTCCCCTGCTGATGGCAATCTTGTTGCAGGACTTCGGTCAATTGCATCCAGATGCACAAGCTTTATTAACGGCTCCGACCGACAAGCTGGACCCATTAAAGGCTTTAACCCCGGACGAACGCGTGCAGTTTTTGGCCGTCAGCCAACAGGCATGTACCGATTTGCTCAAGCAAGGGCTTGGCTTCTGGCCTTATCAGGGCAATGACAAAACCGAACGCAATGCGCACTTGCATTCACAGCAGCAACGTCAGCAGTGGATCCAGCAGTTGCTGGAAGACAGCCAACAACCAGGTGCAGGCTCGGGGAATTTACTGAAAGTGCCCCAGGTGTATGCCTCTATTGTGATGCCCGGCCGCAGAGGTTTCAGTTACGAGGTTTTACCCAAAGCTGCTTTATTGCTAAAAGAAGGGGTGAAACGGCAACTGTACAGTGCAGAGTGGGTGGATCAGCTATTGCGCATTACCGGTTTATTCCCTCAAGGCTATGGCTTGGCGTTTATTCCCCCACGCCATGCCAGCCAGCCAAAAGATAAATATGAATTTGCCATCGTAAATGCACTATACCCAGAGCAGCCCGAAGAACCCCATTGCCGCATTGTCACCCGAAACTTGCAGTACAAAAACACCGGTAAAGATTGCATTATTGCCGTGCAGCAAAACCTGTATTTTCGTCAGGCACGTAAACAATTGGAGATAGTCCCTGCCGAGCGATTACAACATATTCTCAGTAAGCTCTTTGCCGATCACGAGCAGCGTTTTTTACGCCAATTGCTGCCTCGTTGCTGGCAACCGAACGACTTTTTTGCTCAGCCAGCGCATCAAAACTTGTGGAACAAGAGATAAAATAGCTTCAGATTCATGCTAAATCAGCCATTAATTCTATTTTTTCGAATGATTGCTGCTGTATATTGTGCTAGAAGCACCACCAACCCAAAGGTATGATTATTTTATCACCAGCCAACCCGGTTGGGCTAATTTAAAGGTCATGTTATGTCGTCATTGACACTTGGTACCCGGCTCGGGGCTGGTTTTGGTTTGGTGTTGCTGCTCATGTTGGCACTTACGCTATTTGGGATCCAGCGCGTTCATGTCATCAACACGACTCTGACAGAAATTACAGAAGTCAATTCAGTGAAATTACGTCATGCCATCAATTTTCGCGGTAGTGTGCATGATAGAGCCATCGCATTGCGTGATGTCACGCTGGTAACAGAGCCCGCTCAGCTCAATACCGTTTTGGCAGATATTCGCCAATTGGCCGATTTTTATCGTCAGTCAAAACAACCGATGGATCAAATTTTTACACAAGGCCAAAACATCGGCCAGCAAGAGCGACAGTTGCTGAATGCCATTCATGCTATAGAGCAACGCGCCTTACCGCTCACTGACCAAATCATTCAGTTGCGCCAGCAAGGTCAACAGCAACAAGCTCAGCAACTATTATTGCAACAAGTCAGCCCTGCTTTTGTTGACTGGCTAGCCAGTATCAATGCCTTTATAGACTTTCAAGAAGATAAAAACCAACACGCGACGGACTATGCCGGGCAGGTCGGTGCTACTTTTGCCATCACCATGGTATTGCTTACCAGTGTTGCCATTGTGCTGGGTGGCTTCATTGCCTTTTTGATCACTCGTTATCTGAAACGCGCTCTGGGCGGCGAACCGGATGAGACCGCGCTTATTGTTAGTCGTATTGCCGAAGGCGATCTAACCCAGTCGCTGCGCTCCAGTCGGGCGGGTAGTATGTTGGCGGCTGTTGGCACCATGCAGCAGCAACTGCGTCAGACCTTAAGTGAGGTGATCGTGGCGGCAGAGCAGGTTTCTAAACAGTCATTCGAACTGGATCAAGCGTCCAATGATGCGTTGCAAGCAGCTGAAGTGCAGGCTAGCTCATCCACGGCATCCGCTGCCAGCATCGAGCAAATGACCGCCAGCCTGAACGATGTTGCCGGGATCGTGCAGCAAACCGAGAGCAACTCTGAAAAAACCGTGGTGTTGGCCGAGCAAGGTGCTCAGCTGGTCAATAGTGCGGCCAAAGAAATCGGCCGGGTGGCTGAAACTGTGCAATTATCGTCTGAAAAAATCAGCAGCCTGCAGCAACGCTCTAAAGATATCGCTGGTATCGCTAATGTCATTCGGAGCATTGCCGAACAAACCAACTTGCTGGCTCTGAATGCCGCTATCGAAGCCGCACGGGCCGGTGAATCGGGCCGCGGTTTTGCCGTGGTTGCCGATGAAGTGCGCCAACTGGCCGAGCGCACCAGCAAAGCCACTACGGAAATAGCCGGCATGATCCAACTGGTACAGGAAGACACAGAGCAATCAGTCCAGGCCATGGAAGCCACTGCTCCACGGGTGGCCGAAGGGTTATCACTAGCCAATGAAGCCGTCACCATGTTGCAACAAATCCGTAGCCAAGCCACCGACTCACTGGAAAATGTACGTGATGTATCCCGGGTCTCTGTTGAGCAATCCGCCGCTGTCGCCGAGTTGGCGCAACATATCGAACACATTGCTGATATGTCGCGTGAAACCTCGGTAGCGATGCAACAAAATCGTGGCGCCGTTGCATCATTGCAGCAGGTTGCCAGCGGTCTGATCGCTCAGGTGAGTCGCTTTAAAACCCAAGAGAAATAAAGCGCATCGAAACTGACATGGGCTCGTACCATGTCAGTTCATTGATGGCGGCCACAGTCACTATCCAACCAGGTGCCCTGCTGTTGCATGGTCATTCGCTCGGCGCGGCCATTGATCTCGGTGGTAAAGTTGGCATTGCCTCTGTAAGAGCGTGGGCTTTCAAAGACCATCTCTCCCGATCCACTGGTAGGCGGATTCCCCTGACATTCAAAACTAAAGGTAAATCGATCATCGCCTTGAGGTTCCAGCGTTTGGCTGCATCCATCTTGTTGCGGCATCATGCCCCGATTGATTTCCTCTTCGGTTAAACAAACCTGGATCGATGAGCTGGTTCCACCAAAACTGATCCCTTGCTGCTCCAGCATCGACTCCATCATCCGGCGCTGCGCAGCTGGTAAGCCTTCCAGTTGTTTCCTGGCTTCCTCCATTGCTCGTTCCAGCTCACCACTCTCACTTTGCATGCTGATATTATGCTGCCATAGTCCAGGCTGCATATTGAGTTTAGGTGCGTCAGCCAGTACCGGGTTGCTCAAAAAAAACACGGTAATAACAACCGCATAATTTAAATATTTCATACACTTTGTCCTTGTCGTGATTGAAAGTACGCTGCACCAACAGGGTACTTCATCCGATCAAGGCTCCCTGCAGCTCGAACCTATAGCATAGCGGCTAGTTTGGGATAGATCCAAACCGATCGGCCCCCTAACCCGCCGGACTACAAAGCGAGAGCTTGCGTCAACTGGATATCCCCCTGTTCAGCCGCGTATGTCATTGCTGATGTATAAGCCTTTTCCTTACTCAATCTGTTATTACCAGGGTAAAGCATCGCCATTGCTGTGAAAAAACTGGCCACTGCGGCTGGCATCAAGCTCGCTAATGCGCTCAACCAGACGGCGAGCCGCTTCATCCGGACTGATGTCGCCTGCAAAACCCACCATCTGGGTTTTAACAAACCCCGGGTGGTAAATGCCAACATAAACCTGCCGGCTTTCTAAATCATGGCTCAGTGATACACTGGCGGCATTCAAGGCCGCTTTGGCCATGCGATAGCCGTAATAGGCGCCAGAGCCATTATCACTGATCGAGCCCATTCGGCTGGTGAGCATTGCAATTTTACTGCCCACCTTCAGCGCTGGCAGCATGGCATGGCTGAGCACTAATGGAGCGACGGCATCAACCTGAAACTGAGCTTGCACGCGATCCAGATCCAGCTCATTCAAGGTTTCATTGCTGAAAATCCCAGCATTATTAATCAAAACATCAACTGAATTTTCAGCAAATTGGCTGGCTACTTGCTGCAACTGGGCTGGCTGGCTGAAATCGATACCGCTATGGACAGTCACATCCAAATCGGCCAGCTCTGCTGACAAGTTGCGACACAGCACAGTGACCTTGCAGCCTTTGGCTAAGTATTGTTTGACCAGAGAAAGACCAATGCCCCGGTTGCCACCGGTAATAACGACGTGTTGCATGCTAAGGCTCCTTTAGAGTACGAGAACGGCCACAAGAATTTAATGACTTTAGTAGATATTCGGTCAACTCCGTGAAAATTCAAGGCAAGTCAGCAAAAGCCAGACTCAGGATGCCACCGGATATGAATACTGACACCAGCCAAAAATGAGAGCTACTTATACAAAGCTTAGCACCAGGCTGATGATCAGCCCGGTGATCACCAGCTGTACCAGACAAAACCCCATAATATCTTTTGCTTTCAAACCAGCGATCGCCAGCACGGGCAAAGCCCAAAAAGGCTGAATTAAGTTGGTCCAGGCATCTCCCCATGCGATGGCCATAGCCACTCGCTCAATATCTGCACCCAGTTCCAGCGCTGCAGGAAGCATGATCGGCGCCTGTACCGCCCACTGACCGCCACCAGAGGGCACAAATATATTGACGATGCCGGCACTGATAAAGCTCCAGAACGGCAGTGTTTCGCTACTGGCAAGGCCAACAAAGAATTGTGACAGGCTTTGCGCCATGCCCGATTGCACCATCACTGCCATCATGCCGGCGTAAAATGGAAACTGCAGCAAGATACCAGCACTACCCGAAATAGCCTGCTGTAAACTATTGAGTAATTGCCGGGGGCTCTGATGCAGCAGAATGGCGGCAAACAAAAACAGGAAGTTGACGCTGTTTAGGTTCAAACCACCCTGAAGATAAAAATAATTCAGCAAGTACAGCAAACCCAAACCACCAAATAACCAGCCTAACCAACGACTTTGCTCCAGCTTATCTGCTGGTCGCTCACTGACTGACGATTCAATAACAGGGTCTTGCAGCCGAGCAGGATCTATCAGGAAAGTATCTTCATCTTTGGGTTGCATCAAGCGATTCACCAAAGGGATCACGACCAGCAGCAACAAGGTTAACGTTAGATTAAAGCCAGAAAAAATAGTCTGACTAGTCGGGATCACGCCAATCAGCGATTCAGAAAAGTGCCCTTTAGTAGCAATGGTCAGCGGCACCGAGCCAGCCAGGCCGCCGTGCCAAATCACAAAACCAGAATACGCACTGGCCACCAATAATCGATAATCGACCTGCACTTGACGCGCCAGCGCTTTGGCAAAAAACGCTCCGACCACCAGACCAAAGCCCCAATTCAACCAACTGGCTATTAAAGCCACCGCAGTCACCAGCACAATCGCCTGCCCTGAGGTGCGGACCCGGCAGGCCAATCGATCCAGACCTGCTTGTATCAGGGGCGTAGTCGCCAGCATAAAGCCAGTGACCAGCACCAGCATCATTTGCATAGCAAAAGTTAGCAGGCTCCAAAAGCCATCGCCCCAGTAACCAATGACCGTCAACGGAGCCTGTTGTTGAAACACCATGGCAGCGACAAAGACCAGCAAAGTGAGCAGCAATACAATAACAAATGGATCAGGCAGGTAGCGATCGACCAGTTTAACGAAGGGTTTAGCGGCATTAGTGAGCATAAAAAAAGTTAGGCCAGGTAAAAAACCCAGCCTAACTCGTTTTTGTTGGAGGAGCCAGCCTTTCAGTGGAGACAAAAGGCTGGGTAAAACCTAATGGTTACTCAGCATCACCACGCGTCATCGCAAGAATACGTTCACGTAGCTCTTCGTCTTGTTGCGCTTGTTGCGCAATGGCATTGTATGTCTCTGCGGTTAAACCAGCCGCTTCGACCGCTTCTACCATTTCATTTTGAGCTTGCTGCTGAATTTGTTGCGCTTCCTCAGCACTTTCAGCTTCTTGAAATTGGGCTTCATACTTAGCACCGACTTCACCAATGGCATCCATCGCCATGCTAAATTGCAACAAGGTCGCTTCATCGACTTCAACACTTTGCTGTTGCTGCGGTTGCATCGCAGCCGGGTTTGCTTGCGCAATACCGACAGTGGCAGATACAGAGAAAGCGGCCATACATAATGCGATTGCTGTCTTTTTCATAGTTGCTACTCCTTTCGTTTGAGTTCGCAGTACTTAATGCCAAGACCATGCCAACAATGAAATAAAACAATAATAGACTGATAATAAAAGGTTTTATTTAATTCGTAGAGAGAGGGGCCTTTCTGGCAACACAGACATTGTGTATACTAGTGTCACACTTATGGAGGTGCTGTGACAAAATTATCCAACATTCGGCGTTGGCATCAAGCCAGCTTACAGCGAAGCTTATTATTTTATGTGGTGTTGCCCATGTTACTGCTGACGGGTTTAGCCATTCGCTTTGGGCTCACCTTTACCAACGAACTGGTGATCAGCAACCTTCGCAGTGATCTTGAATTGATTGGCCGCGCCATTCGGGTTCCTATCAGTGATGCATTACTGAAACAGGATACAGCGACTATTCATGCTCATCTGGAGTCCGTATTCACCATAGGGCGGGTGTATGGTGCATCGATTTACGATACCGATGGCGCGCTGGTAGCTGCCACCGGGGTGATAGAACGCGATCTGAGTGACAGTCAACTGGCTTCTGAGGTGGTGCGTACGGGTCAACAGCAGGATGGCTATCGCTCCGTATCCGGACAATCGTTATTCTCGCATTTTCTCCCCATTATTGATCGCAGTGGCCAGATCCATGGCCTGTTGCAAATTAGCCGCAAAGGCAGCGATTTCGAGCAATCGTTGGACAGACTATCCACGCTGGCCTGGTTAAGCTGGCTTGCCCTGGCTTTACTTAGTTTACTCATTATGTGGCGCGGTCATAAACGCGTGATTGGTGAGCCCATCAACGAATTGGTCAGTAGCATGCGGCAGGTGGCCAGTGGTGACTCTAACTACCGGGCCAAAGTACAGGGGCCTGTCGAGCTACAAGAGGTGGCCAGAGGCTTGAACCAGATGCTGGATGAAATCAAACGAGCAGAGCAGCAGCTACTGCAACAACAAAAGCAGCAACGGCACATTGAGCAACAGCTGAAAGAAAAAGAAACCATGGCGGCTATTGGTCAGGTGGTCAGTGGCGTGGCCCATGAGTTGGGCGCTCCGTTAAGTGTGATTGATGGCAGAGCACAGCGTCTGTTACGACAGCAACCCGATGAAGATGGTCAGCGCCAACTGCAGGCGATTCGGGGCCAGGTGTTGCGCTTGAATCATATGGTGAAGCAACTACAGGCTTTTGCCCACACACCGGTAGCCAGCTGGCAACAGATCGCATTGCCGCAACTGCTGCAACAAGCCATTCAAGGCATCAGCTATGAGCTGCAACAGGATGAAGCCATGCCTGAGATCTTGCCCCCTTGCCCAGCGATCAACATACAAGTCGATGTACCCCGGCTCGAGCTGGCACTGGTCAATGTACTGCGAAATGCGATTCAAGCCGCGACCCAGCGCGTTGTTATTGTCGCAGAGGTGCAGCAAAACCGACTGCACATTCGGGTGCAAGATGATGGTGAGGGCCTTGCCAATAATTTAACCACCGCGCAAATGATGAGTCCTTTTGTGTCCACTAAGCCACAAGGCAAAGGAACTGGACTCGGCCTTGCCATCGTGCAGCAAATCATGCAAGAGCATCATGGCTCCATCACGCTGCACAATCGCAATGAAGGCGGCTGCGAAGTCACCCTAACCTTGCCGATAAACCTTATGGAGACGCATTAATGTCCATTCTATCCCCGCATCAGTTAGCTGTGGTTGAAGACGATCCGGCTTTGATGGAGCTCTTGCAAGAAGAGTTAACCAGCCAGGGCTATCAAGTCACTGCGTGCGGCAGTGCGGAAGACTTTTTGGCATTAGGGACAGAGCATAGCTTTGCATTGGTGATTAGTGATATTCGCTTGCCCGGCATGGATGGTCTGCAATTACTGCAACGGTTAAAACAGCAGCCAGAGCCCCCTGCATTACTGTTAATCACCGCCTTTGGTACTGTGCGCCAAGCCGTCAATGCCTTAAAGCAAGGAGCCGATGATTTCTTAACCAAGCCACTGGATTTGGAGCATCTTGCCTTATCCGTTCAGCGACTTTTATCCCACAAAGCTCTGCAGCACGAAGTGCAACAATTGCGGCAATGGCAGCAAGATGGCCCCGCTGGTTTAGTCGGTAAGAGTCGAGCCATGCGTCGACTCTATCAACAGATCAGTCAGGTGGCCCCAGCTCAGGGGGCAGTGCTTATTTTGGGAGAAAGTGGTACCGGTAAAGAACTGGTTGCTCGAGCCATTCATGAACAAAGCAACCGTAATGATCAGCCTTTTATTGCCGTAAATTGTGCAGGTATTCCAGCTGAATTAATGGAAAGTGAGTTCTTTGGCCATACCGCAGGGGCCTTTACCGGAGCCAGAAATCAGCGCGCTGGTTTGTTTAAAGAAGCCGATGGTGGCACCTTGCTGCTGGATGAAATTGCTGAAATGCCATTGCTGCTGCAAGCCAAATTGTTGCGCATCTTACAAGAAGGGACCATTCGTCCGGTCGGCAGCGATCAGGAAATCAGCATCAATGTCCGAATTTTGGCAGCAACCCACCAGGATCTGGAGCAAAAGGTCGAGAGTGGACAGTTCCGTGCTGATTTATTTTATCGGCTGGAAACCTTCAGCATACAGATACCACCATTACGGGAGCGAGCCGATGATTTGGAGCTGCTGGCTGTGTTTTATCTGCAGCAACTGCAGCAAAAGCATGCACGACCAGTGAATGGGTTAAGCCAGGATGCACTGGATTGTCTCTATCGCTATCCATTCCCGGGCAATGTGCGCGAACTGCAAAATGCATTGGAACGAGCGTATACCTTCGCTAGCGGCAGTGATATTGAGCCAGTCGATTTTCCTGCCCGTATCCGCAGCTTTCAACCGGAAACGACCGATATCAACCCTGCCGCCAATACTCGTTGGCCAACCTTGCATCAATTGCAGCAGAATTATGTCCGGCAAGTACTGCAGCATACCGCGGGCAATAAACAAAAAGCGGCTCAGTTGCTTGGCGTCACCCGACGCACCTTGTACCGCTGGTTGGAGCAAGAAAATGGTACTGACGACAGTCACCCGGCTGAGCCTGGTACCTGACGATGATTACCTGACCAGAGAGTGCAAACACTCCAATCAGCAACACAACTCTGCTTTACGTTATCATTGGTGATGAATTGTTACGTTGCTGGAATCCCCCCTTTGGCCTGTATTATGCTCTGAGCTTAAAATGTTCTTAAAGGATACATAATGAAACCATATCAGTCCGCTTTGGCCATACTATGCTTTGTTCTGACCAGCCTGAGTGCCTCGCTACAGGCAACCATAGTTGAGTTTAAAACCTCGCTCGGCGATTTTGAAGTCAACCTGTTTGATGAAATTACACCGGAAACGGTTGAGAATTTTCTGGAGTACGTCCAGCAAGAAAGCTATCACCACAATGTGATCCATCGCTCAATTCCTGGCTTTATCATACAAGGTGGTGGTTTTGTCTATGATGATGAGCGCCCTGATAATGAGCTTCCTCTGAGTGCCATTGCAGCAAATGCAGCTATCACGAACGAACCAGAGCTATCCAACCGTCGCGGCACCATCGCCATGGCCAAACTTGAATACAACCCGAACAGTGCAACCAATCAATGGTTTTTTAATCTGGATAACAACAGTGCCAATCTTGATGCACAAAATGGCGGCTTTACCGTCTTTGGGCAGGTGTCCGCACAAGGTCTGGAGGTGATCGATGCCATTGCAGCATTACCACGCTACAATCTGGATAATGGTGTACTTAGCGATGTCCCGTTACGTAACTATACCTCAGCAGATGCAGCTGCAGGCGTAGAAATTACTGAAGATAATTGGGTATTTATCGAAAGCGTGGTGGTGGTTGACGCCCGCACAGATACAGCCTCTGGGCTGAACCCTGTTGCCAATGAAGCTGAGCCTGAAATTCCATGGGGTGATACTCCAAGCTCCGGCTCTATTGGCTGGTCACTACTAGCCCTATTGATCTGTTTTGGTTTTCGACGGTCACGCGGCTAATCAATGAAGCGGGCCTTGGCCCGCACTTCCTACTGATTTAATTAGACTCACTCATGGTTTTCAGTTGTTGCTCTAAGGATTTTATTTTTTGCTGTGCCTGCTGGTTTGACATCGTTAAGCGTTCAACGGTAGACGTCGTGTTGCTCTTAACAAAACTTAACTGCTCTTCCAACTTACTACAACGTTGCTGCAGCTGCTCTCGTTCCTGCTCAAACTGGTGCTGTGCTTCACGCAGCTGTTTGTTCTCATCGCGCTGTAACTTGATGGTCTCTCGTTGTCGGGCCTGATGGCTGGAGGTCACTTCACTTTGCTCTTTCAGCATGGTATTGGTGTTCTGCAAGTGAGCAATTTTGCTTTCCATCACGGGTAACCGCGAGCGAAGGCGCTTTAGCTCTTGCTCTTGCTCAGCAAATTCCTGCTGCGAACGCATTTCTGGTAATTGTGAGCTCAGTTGCTTAATTTGCTCGACCTGATCCTGCATCGACTGCTGCAGCTCTGCAATGGTATTCTGCAGTTCGCTGACTTCTTTTTTCGCTTCATCCCGCTCTTTTTCGAGCTTGGACAAGACCGCTTCCTGCTCTGAGTAACGCTCTTGCCGCGCTTTTAGTTTATCTTCCAGTGTTTTCTGCTCACGCAGTTGAGCATCGTATTTCTCCTGGAACGACGTACGAGCCTGCTCTGCTTTTTGCAACTGTTGTTCCAGTTCAGGGATCTGAGCATTCAGTTGCACCAGCTCCTGTTGTGCCTGCTCTAGTTTTTGCTCTGTTAACTGTAAACTTTTGGATTGCTTGGCATCAGCGCCCGTTTGTAACTCAGCATTGGCTAACTGCAGGGCATCTACCTTTTGAGCCAATAGCTCGTATTGTTCATCACCCTGCCGCTTTGCTTGCTGAGCTTCATGCCGTTGCTGCTCTAGCTCAGCGACCAGATCGTTTAACCGGTTCAGTTCATTCTGCTGAGCAACAATTTTCTCCTGCACTTCATTCAATGCTTTCTGGCGCTGAATCGCGGTTTGTTGTGCATCGGTGAATTGCTGGTGCAAATCGGTACTTTCTTCTGTCAGTTCTCTGGCCTTGTCGCGCTGCAGATTGAGTTCAAATAGCAGCTCTTCTTGCTCTTGTTGCAAGATCTCAATTTGTTGCTCTAACTCCAGTACGAGTTCAGAGCTACTTTCTGATGGTGGCAAGTGAGCTTTCGCGTCGGTAGCGAGTGGCTTGGATGCCTGAGCCGGAGCGTCGCTTTGCTTTTCATGTTGTGCGGCCATAACATCTACCTTGGTTTGTTCTGTGGTTTTAGGCTGGACTTTTTCTGGTGTTACGGCTGCAGGCTGAGGCTCAACCTCATTTTTTTGTATTGCAACAGCTGCCGCATCGGCCTCCGATGCGGCTGTCACTTCAACGGTAGCTGTGTTTTCTACCAGTGGAGGCTTATCACCCTTGATGATTTGTTTACTAAAATTAAACACCCGGCTGAGTGAGCCGGGCATTTTTTCAGTGAGTTGATTCAGGTGCGCTTTCGCATTGCTTAACGTATCACTACTGGTTTGCTCTGTAGTTGCTTGAGTTGCTTGCTGCGCTCTTGCCAGCGTATCGGCTGATTTTGGCAGTGCATCCTGCTCTGAACACCAATGGTCGAAGTGCACCACCATACTGGAGCGGCTGCCATCAAGATGTTTGGCGAGTACGTCAAGGTTGATTGCTTTTCCTTCGCGCTGTAAACGCTCACAGACTGCTTTCACTTCACTATAGTTAGCCATGGTATTAAATCACCTCATAAAACACAGAGCTAAACAGGATACTCACTTTTTTGCGTGCAGCAAACATTTAAAGGGTATTTTTTACTCATTTAGTTACATTGGGTACACATTAGCCAATCTCATCAGCATGGCTAGAAAGCGTGGTGCCTGAAGCCAACCAAAGCATTCCAGCAAATCGGTAATTTTGTTAGCAGTTTCTCGCAAAACGGCTAGTTCAAGCTATACTGAAAAATCTGTTCCTTTGGAACAATATTATGGTATTTGCTGAAAGAGGATAGGCTGATGATTCTGTTGGTCGGTGGTGAGAAAGGCGGTAGCGGTAAAAGCTGCTTAGCACAGAATATCGCAGTGTATTTTACCCGTGAAAAGCAGGCCAATGTGATGTTGGTTGACTGCGATCCACAACGTACAACATCCGACTGGGTGCAAGAGCGTCATCTTGACTCTGAGTTGCCCTGGATCAACTGTGTACAGATGTATGGCAAAATTCGTTATGAATTAAAAAGCTTAGAAATGCATTACGATGTGGTGGTGGTGGACTGCGGTGGTCAGGATAGTGTAGCCTTACGTTCGGCGATGGTTGTCGCCAGCCACGTGCTGCTTCCGTTACGTCCCAAACGACGTGACTTAAAAACTCTGGAGCATCTGGAAGATTTGGTGAGTGCCTGTAATGTAGTCAATCCGGATATGATTGTTGGTTGCGTGATGACTCAATGTCCATCACTGCCCAATCAAGCCAACCGCATTCTGGATGCGAAAGAGGTCTGTAAATCGTTTAATTTACGGGTGCTCGAGGCCATTACGCACAGTCGCAATATTTACGATGATAGCGAAGAAAAAGGCTTATCAGTGATGGATATCGATCCGCAAGGTAAGGCTGCAGTAGAAATTCGCGATATGATTACCGAACTCTTATCGATGAAGGCGATACAAGAAGATGGGTCTGAGGGATCTGAGAAAAAAGTCTACGCCGTCTGAAAAACCCAAAGTCAGCGTAGATGACTTTATTGAAGATGCAAACAATTATGCCATGGGCTTGCCTAAGGTCGTTAGTTTGCGTCAACAATTGCCGGATGAAGAACAAGGCCCTCGCCTGCCGATGCGCCATGCTACCTTCACTTTAAGCCCTGAAGCAATAGAAGCACTGAACCAACTGAGTGAGCTGACTGGCGAGGCTAAGTCCAAGATTGTTCGTCATTTGGTGTTGCAAGCCATGGAGCAAACCGGCTCTCGACCCGATGTCGTGGTGGAACCGGTTCAGCCGCCACCGGGCAAAACCAGATCAGGCAGCTAAAAGCGAACTCGATGCATGATTCATAACACAGTAAGACTATAGCTGCTGGCTTAATCGAGCATAAGCAATGTCAAATGCCCCCTGCTGAAACCCCTTTAAGCCCGTTGCTTTGAAGTCAATCAGCAATGGATGACGGCTTAACTGCTCCTTGATCTGAGTACCTGACATCAATTGTACGTCAATACCTTCAATCAGCTGCAAGGCGGCTTCAATCTTAAAACCAATAGCGCCACCAGCAAACTTTCCTTTTTGCGGTCGCTCCCGGATCACCACCTTTTCAACCTGATAATCCTGTAGAAATTTCTTCATGGTAAATTGGAATTTCCGCACCGACTCTGCGTCTTTATCTTGTAATAAAGCAAAGCGTTGCTGACGACAATCAGGCAGCTCAAACAAACCTTGATCCAACACCATCAAACAAATGATAGCTTCATTGCTTTTTATCTCTACGCCACAAATACGCATAATGGTCTCCGTCTCTCCGGTTTATTTGATGTATCTCAAACCTAATTGCGCATCAACATGTCATACTGACTTTCAATGATGCTACAAGCCTTACTTAATGGCTCACCAAACAGTAAAGGGTTAAAATCGCGATCGATGCAATACCGCTGACGAAACTTCAACAGCTCGTCTTTTGATGACGCAGCATTTTTAAGCTGAGCACGCTGGCCTTCACCCAACTGTTGCCCCAGTTGTTGGAACAGGTTGTCAACATTCTTTAATGCCTGAGTTTCGCCAGCCCGCCCGGCGGAACCAGCCAAGCCGACCAGCCAGCTGTACAGCTGATCTTTGTAAGGGCTAACTCGGGGGTGATCGGAAAAAGTGGCCAGCAATAAAATCACCAGCAACAACAACAGCAGTTTTTTCATCGTTTGGCTCTTTGTCTGATACCCATTGCAGCCATGATAACTGATCCGGCACGTGCGTGTCTTGTCAGTCATAGTGAAAAGGGGTTTGTTCCTCTACAAAGTCCAAAGAAATGATATACTGTGCTCTCGATGCACCCCAGGTTTGAGGTTACCGTGACAGATAAAATTGATGTGAAAAACATTCCGGTCGATGTGCAGCTTCATAAACCTGATCTCAAGCAGCCCAATCGCTACCCTTCACGGGATCGTATTTATGTTCGGGCCGTTAAGGGATTGCACCAGGTGCTCCGCCGCTACATGGGGTTCTTCTTTATGGGGTTGTTTATGCTACTGCCCTGGCTCCGTTACCATGGCGAGCAAGCTATTTTACTGAATATTGCCGAACAAAAATTCACTATTTTTGCACTCACCTTATGGCCGCAGGATTTCACCATTCTGGCCTGGCTGTTTATCATTGCTGCCTATGCACTATTTTTTGTCACGACTTTTTATGGCCGGGTCTGGTGTGGTTATTTGTGCCCACAGTCGGTCTGGACCTTTATCTTCATGTGGTTTGAAGAAAAAATTCAGGGCAGCCGCAATCAACGGATGAAGCTCGACCAGCAAGCCTGGAGTGTAACTAAATTCAGTAAGAAGTTTTTGACTCATCTCTGTTGGGTTACTTTTGCTTTACTCACATCGCTGGTGTTCGTCGGTTACTTCACTCCTATTGACCAACTGGTCCTTAACTTCTTTACCTTGCAAGCCGGTTTCTGGGCCACGCTGGCCGTGTTGTTCTTCACCTTTTGTACCTATGGCAATGCTGGCTGGATGCGGGAGATCATGTGCACCCATATGTGCCCCTATGCCCGTTTCCAATCCGCCATGTTCGATAAAGATACGTTTACCGTTAGTTATGATGCAACTCGCGGCGAAAACCGGGGGCCGCGCAGCCGGAAAGATAAAGACTATAAAGAAAAAGGCTTAGGAGATTGCATTGATTGCAACCTGTGTGTGCACGTCTGCCCGACCGGTATCGATATTCGCAATGGCTTGCAATACGAGTGCATCAATTGTGGTGCCTGCATTGATGCTTGTGACGACACCATGGATAAAGTGGGCTACCCAAAGGGCCTGATCAGCTACACCACAGAGAATCGTCTATTGGGCAAGAAGACCCATATTTTCCGGCCTAAACTGGTCGGCTACTTTGCGGTTCTGGTCGTCGTTTGTCTGGCTTTTGCCTATACCCTGCACCAACGTCAGCCGCTGGAGTTCGATATTTTACGCGATCGCGGAGCTCTGTTCCGGGACACCAGTGAGGGCTGGGTAGAAAACACCTATATTCTTCGTATTATCAATAAATCACAACATGAGCGCAGCTACCGTGTAGAAGTCACCGGGCTCGACGATGTCCGCTGGATAGGTCCGCAAGAAGTGACCATTGCCGGAGGCGAAACCATTAGCCAACCGGTGAGCCTGGCGGCAGATCCATGGGAGCTGGCAGAGCCAATCACCGATGTAACCTTTACCGTAACCGTGCTGGAGCAACCGGAGATTCAGATCAGCCAAACCAACCGCTTCTTCTCACGACGCTAGGCCGCTTCGTGCTATAGTCGCTGTATTCCTTGTCTTGCAGCGACTGCCGGAGCTCTATGTCTGCTTTTTGTTTCACCTCGTTGACACCCGATACGGTGCTGGATGCGCTTGAGCAGTATGGCATGGTCATCGACTCTGGTTTAACCGCTCTCAATAGCTATGAGAACCGGGTTTACCAATTCCGCGGCGAGCTTGAAGCCGCACCGGGGATCCAACGCTGGGTGGTCAAGTTTTACCGTCCTGAACGCTGGAGCCTTGCACAATTACAGGAAGAGCATGACTTCACCTTTGAGTTAGCCGCTGCCGATGTGCCAGTCGTTGCTCCCATCCAATTGAATGGTCAATCGGTACTGCCTTATGCCGGTGGTTATTTCGCATTGTTCCCCAGCCGGGGAGGCCGCACACTCGAAACCGATAACGAAGAGCAGTTGGCTATGCTCGGCCGCTTTCTCGGTCGTTTACACCAGGTTGGCAAAGCCAGCACTTTCACGCATCGTCCGGCATTCAGTGCTGACAGTCATTTGCATCAAAGCCGCATCGTGCTGAGTAGCTGCCCTTTTATTCCAGATAGCTTGCAGCAGCCTTTTTTTACTATACTCGATATGGTGATTGCACAAGCCAGTCAGCACTATCAACCGACTGAGCTGCTCCGACTACACGGCGATTGCCATGCAGGCAATTTATTTATTGATCAGCAAGGACCATTTTTTGTCGATCTGGATGATTGTCGCATGGGGCCGGCGATACAGGATATCTGGATGATGCTATCCGGTGAGCGCAGTGACCAACTACTATATCTGGATATTATGTTGGAAGAATACCAACAATTCTGTGACTTTAACCCGGCAGAACTAAAACTGATCGAACCCCTGCGTGCCATGCGTATGATCCACTACATGGCCTGGCTGGCAAGACGATGGCAAGATCCGGCCTTTGCAATGAACTTTCCCTGGTTTGCAACAGACAAATACTGGGAGCAACAAATTTTGGTACTGAAAGAACAATTGTTTCTGCTGCAACAACCACCATTGTCGCTGCAACCGGGTTATTAATCCTGAAGCAATGTTCAATTCCGCCTTTTTTTGCTAGGCTAGCCCACAACATGATGTATCTTTTTGAGGAAGTAAATAATGATGAAAAAGCTATTTGCAGCGTTTACGCTCAGTCTGCTGTTTAGTGCTTCGGCTTTCGCACAACAGTTTGTGCAAGGTACCCACTACGACGTGATTGCCGAGCAAGCCACTAGTAAGCCTGAATTAAAAGAGTATTTTTCCTACTTCTGTGGTGGCTGTGCATCGATTGAGCCACTGGTACAACAGTTAAGCAGTAACTTGCCAGAGGGTGCAGAGTTCAAAAAGGTTCATGTAGATTTTGTCCGTGGAGCCTCCCCTGAGGTACAGAATACGCTGGCCCGTGCCTATCTGGTTGCCAAAGCTCATGGCACAGCCGACCAATTCTCTACCGCCGTTTTTAATCACCTTCACCGCCAACGTAATCAAATTCGTAACGATAGTGATGTCCGCTCTATTGCTTTGGGAGTCGGTATCAGTGCTGATGATTACGACAAGCAAATCAATAGTTTCTCAGTACGAATGGGGGCTACGGTGATGCGCAACGAACAAAATGAGTTATCCCGTGCACGGGTGTTAACCGGAGTACCCACCTTTGTAGTAAACGGCAAGTACAAAATCAACAACGGCAATTTAGACAGCCGCAACTTTGCGACAGAACTGGAGCAGTTGGTCGAGTATTTGCTACAAAAAGACAGTTAATAACCCCTTTCGGAACAGGCTGAATTGGCAGCCTGTTCAGCACATAAAGAGCCTTTCTCTCTCCCCGACTGATGTACTCATAAAGTAAAACCCAAACCTTCGCATGATCATTCGCACTATACAACGGCTCTTATCCGCAAGAGAGCAAGCCAGTTAAGACAAAGTCTGCTCCAGATCGGCCAATAAACAACCAACCCGAGCAAAAAACAAACGGTTAACTTATAAACCTCATTTATTACAACAAAAAACTTTACATTACATTATTGCTACCATAGAATCCGCCGCCGTGACATTCACTGGACAAGGACATAATACAATGATGTTAAAATACGCACTTCCATTCGTCGCAGTTGTAGCCTCTGCCTCTGCTATCGCTAATGACTATCAGCTGATCTCTTCTCTGGAGTGGGATCACATCCGCTACAGCGGTAGCTCGACCAATGTGCGCGCTTTAGAAGGCACTTACTTTCTGGATCGTAAGACTGTACTAGGCCCTTTGGATCAGTTTGAGTACATCAACAAAACATCGAATGTTCAAGCCGGTTATGCCCGTTTTGATGGCACCAACCTGTGGGCTGTTGGCGGTGAGTACTTCGCCGATAACAATCTGATCGTTTCTGCTGGCCATGCTCGTAGCAGTGGTATGCATGCGAATACGCTTGGTTTGGGTTACTTAATTTCAGATGACTTCGTTGTCCGCGCTGAAGCCACGCGCCCACGCAGTGGCAGCACCTCCTATCTCTTCTCTGCCGGTTACAACGTGCAGCTCGAGGGCAATGACTATATCGGTTTTACTGCCAGCACCGATGATGACTTCGACTATCACAGCATCAGCAGCAAATATTTCTCAGCTCTGGGCAATGATCGCTTTATCACTGTTGGTGCTGAGTTTGAACGCCTGGAAGGCATGAAAAACAACTGGGAAGCCGAAGTGGGTTACTACTTCACTCGCATGACATCTGTTGCGGTAAGCTATGATCGCAGCAAAAGCTACGGCTTCAAAGCCAAGCACTTCTTCAACCACAACTGGGCATTGGCAGCTGGCTACGGCAGCAACCGTGACCTGTCAGGCTTGAATGTGTGGCATCTGGGCGTTACTGGTCAATTCTAAGCCAGATGATTTGATCACTTGAAGGGTGCCGCTGGCACCCTTTTTACTGTCTGTCACTAACATTATTTCAGTTTTGCTTGCATCGAACCGCGTCAACAATAGCAGTCTGAACCAGCGCAATTATCAGCAAGAGCTTGAGCAATTACTGACCTACTTGCTCAGTAAAAAAGATTGAGCCCGTTAAGGCTCAATCATAACAGCTGAAGGCACCAGCTGATAACGGACTTCCTCGCTACCTGGCCATGGTTGCAACACCCCGGTGGCGTAAGCTGTTTTACCTTTAGCACTGAGCGGAAACACCATATCACCATCCCGCACTTTTAACCGGAAAGCCGGCTCATTGTCTTTCGTAGCAAAGCGCATCCAGCAGTGCATTTTTTCGCATACAGCAGTAATAGTGCCCTGCACCGTCACCTCCTGCTCAAGATACTGCTCCGGTGCAGCCAGAATACTGGATAACGCCACCAGCTGCTCTTGCTTCACTTCGTCTCCAAAATGGATCTGCGCAGCCTGTACACTGGATAACAAACAGCCAGCTGCAACCAACGTAATAAATAGTTTGTTCATTCTTATGTCTCCTTTGATTCTGAGCAAACTGCAACAAAAGCAATTTCTACCAGCATGGCAGGATCCAGCAGCTCTACTTTGATGCAAGCCCGTGATGGTGCTGCACCCTCCGGCAACCAGGCATCCCAACACGCATTAAAGGCATCGACCTGGCTGATGTCGGTGATATAGATGGTCGCGCTGAGTAATTGACTGTGATCACTGCCAATGGCGGCCAGCGTCTGCTCGGCTTGCTGAAAAATCTGCCTGGCCTGGCCGACCATATCAGCAGAGGTATCTTCCGGCACTTCGACAAAGTGAGCGATACCATTAAAAACAGTAGCATCCGACCAGCGCTGGCTGGGGTTAAGACGTTGTAGAGGCATGATTCAATCCATGTTTTTTGCTATACCGTCGATTATGACCAGCATTCACAGCAAATACAATCTGAGCAATCACCACAGCCCATCGCATGTATCACCTTGTTTTGTGATAAATTAGCCGAAATACAACAAAACCATACGATGCAACATAAATACGTTTATGCAGAAAATACCCACAATGGGTCTTGGTGACCCTCAGGCGAGCTTTCGGGTGTACGTCGCTAAACGTCCACCGATGCAAGAATATGCTGATTTGACCGCAGTGCAGTCTTTATGCCGCGGTGAAATCGACAGCATTAACGCAGCTTGCGGCAACGGCTGGCGCAAGCTGTTTAACGTGTACAGCAAATTGTTGTTTGCTTTAGATCCCAGGCAGTTTGCTTTCAGCCAACAGGCCAGCAGCTGGCAACAGTATCGCGATCAGCACCTGCTGCAGCAACGCAGCAACACCGCCTTACTATTCAGCCCGCCAGAGCTGAACCCGGCAGAAGCTACTATCCATATTATTGCCGGGCGCACCCACGCCAAACACCTGCTCAACCAGGGCTTAGCCGCACAGCTAAACTGGCTGAATCAGGAGTTCGCGATAGATACCAGCAACCGGTTGCTGGTATGCCCCTACTTTGATTACCGGCAGCTGAACAATGAGAAGATTGTGCGGCTGTCTGAACTGATCAAAAGGCTTCTGATGTAAAACAGTGAAAGATACAATAATATCCATACTGCCCTGATATAGGCTATAATAGACACTATTATATCCCATAAAGGTGTTTTAGTGGCAGATCTTCCATTACTTGACGATACCGATGTACAACAGGCATTTGCTGCGCATCTGCGTGCACAGCGTGAACAAGCCGGGCTGTCCCGCGCTGCGCTGGCAGAGCGCAGTACAGTGCCAGCGCCAACCATCAAGAAATTTGAGCTAACCGGCCAGATTTCTTTGCGCCAACTGCTGTTGTTGTGGCAATCGCTTGATGACTTACAGCGTTTATACGCACTCACCCAAGAGCCAGCACGTCATGCGGCTCTGCCCGGCTCTATAGAGGAAGTGCTGCGCGATGACCTTTAAACCCGTACAAAAACTGACTGTCCAGCGCACTCTAATCACCGGCGAAACCCTGCCGGTCGGAATTTTGGCGCAAAACCGCCGGGGTGTTTTTTTTCAATACGACACGGCTTATCTACAGCAATTCGGCTCCCTGTCTCCATTTCTTTTGCCCGCGACTGGCCAGCTTCATCCCGCGCCAGTGAAGCCTCATGCTGGTCTGCACGGGGTATTTGCCGACAGTTTGCCGGATGGCTGGGGCCTGTTATTACAAGACAGGGTATTCCGACAGCACGGAATTTTACCCAGCCAACTGACTGCCATGGATAGGCTGGCTTTTGTTGGTAACCATGGCATGGGCGCATTAAGTTATGCACCTGCTTCTGCTTACCAGCCTGAGCACTCTACCGAAGTTGATATAGTGAGTCTTGGCATGGAGGCGCAAGCGCTGTTCGATGGCCAGACTGATGACGTTCTGACGGCCCTCGTCGCAGCTGGCAGCTCTGGTGGTGCCAGACCAAAAGCACAACTGTACTTCGCTGCCGGGCAACCGGAACACTGCCGCACCTTCGCCAAAGCAGGCGACGAGGCCTGGCTGGTGAAGTTTACCTCCAGCCAGCTGGCACTCGGCCACGAAGAAGGCATGTGCGAAGCGGTATACCTGGCCATGGCAGACAAAGCCAGTTTGCAACCGCCAGAATGGCGCCTTATTGATGTCGCTACGCCCAGCGGGCCACGTCGCTGGCTCGCCCTGAAACGCTTTGATTGGTGCAAAAATACTGAGAATGAGCAGCTTCAGCCCGGCCGTTTGCACCTGCACAGTGCTTGTGGGTTGCTTGATGCCGATTTTCGAACGCCGAGCCTGGATTACCTCGACTTAATCAAAGCCAGCCGCCAGCTCTGCCAGTCGCCAGCCGTTGGTCAGCTACAGTTTCGTCGTGCTATCTTTAATTTATTTGCCTGCAACCAGGATGATCACAGTAAAAACTGGGCTTTTTTGCAAGATGATCAAGGCCGCTGGCAGCCAGCGCCTTTTTACGATGTAACGTTCAGCCCCCATCCATTCAACGAGCACGCTACCGCTTTCTCTGGCTTTGGCAAAACACCTCCGCTTAAAGCCATGCAAAAACTCGCAGCCAGTAGTGGCTATAGCGATTGGCGAAAGGCACAACAGCACATACAACACATCGTCGATACCATCAGCCAGTTTAGCGAAATTGCCCAAGAGCTTGGCATATCGAAAAACACCATTCAGACGATCAGTACCCAGTTGACTAAGTGCCGGCAGGAGAATAAAGCTTTGCTTGGTTAATCTGCACGGGCCGGGCTGGTAGTGTGAAAAGTAATTGAACTCTCAGGAAAATCACCAAAGGCACTCAGCCTTACCCGTATTGCAGAAAGTTAGCACCACGACATTAAACCACCAATACAGCAAATAGAAATGGTTTATGGGTTGATGACAACGAGCAATGTGAAATACTGTATTGTGACTTATCGTCCGTGGTGCAAAAACCAGCAATGCCGGATACTACAAGATTCTTCACAACCGGAGACTTGAACATGATGGCAGCCAACGAAGCAATCGATATACAAATCCCTTACGAGGAAGAGCTAGGCGACTATACCATCTTCATTGAAGACAACCCCGATCACTGGACTGGTGGGTATTTATGGTCGGCGTGTAAGAATGGAATAGAATTTGATTCAGGTCTGGAATTCAGTATCGCTGGCGCGCTACAGGTAGCAACCGCGAATATAATTGGGAGCTAAAACTCATAAAGTAATACTTATCACTGTAAACTCTGTTACCTTGTCTTTATAATCAATTCCGGCTATGCGCGAAGGGTAAATCTACCCTGCGAACTGCTGAAAATAGCAACAAACTCAATTGAATCAAGAAGTAATCAGAGATATCACGTGACTAGCTATTTAAATAAAATTGAAAATGCACTAATTCCTCTTGCAGAGAAATATATTCCGGAAGGCAGTTCTTCAAAAGCAGTAGTCGATCAATGGTTACATGCTCTGGCAAATGGTAGTGATTTGTTCGCAAGCAACAAAGGAATCAATGCAAGTGTTATTTTAGGTATACTAAAAGACGTTTTACCTGAAAAACACGAGGTTAACTTAAAGGAGTTAGTCTACAGTCATTTGGTATTGAAGCCAGATACATCCCCCAAACTTAAATTTATTGATCTCTTTGCTGGTATCGGTGGAATGAGGCTGGGTTTTCAGAATAATTCTGGTTTATGTGTTTTTTCGTCAGAGTTTGAGAAACATGCACAGGCGACCTATTCCGCCAACCATGGTGAGTTTCCGTTTGGTGATATTACCAAAATAGATGCCACTGATATTCCAGATCATGATGTTCTGGTTGCAGGGTTCCCATGCCAGGCATTTTCTCATGCGGGCTTAAAGTTAGGGATTCACGATACCCGCGGAACCTTATTTCATGATATAGCCAGAATTCTGGAAGCAAAAAAACCAAAGTTTGCATTACTTGAAAATGTTAAAGGACTGATTAGTCACGACAAAGGTTATACTCTGCAGGTTATTCTTAAAACCTTGACCAGGATTGGGTACAGTTGCAATATATCCAAAGACGTTATCCACAATGGCTCTGCAAAACAAATCCAGGCTGAAGCGAAAAAGATGGTGTTGAAGTCAACAGACTTTGGGGTACCACAGAACAGACAACGTATTTATATAGTACTATGGCAGGATGGTTTGATAGATTCATTTGAATACCCAAAACCAACCAGTGATAAGGTGAAAGTTGGCGATATTCTTGAAGCTAATCCGGATCCCAAACTGACAATTTCAGATCGGCTTTGGGATGGCCATCAGCGCAGAAAAATTGAGAACAAGCGCAATGGTAAAGGATTTGGCTTTGGTCTCGTTACTGAAGATTCGCCATACACTAACACTATTTCTGCGCGTTATTATAAAGACGGTAGTGAGATACTCATCGCACAGAATGGCGCAAATCCAAGAAAATTGAGTACTCGTGAAGCAGCACGATTACAAGGGTTCCCTGATAGTTTCAAACCATCGCAGTCTAATACTCAAGCATACAAGCAATTTGGGAATAGTGTTACTGTGCCAGTGATTACGAGTATTGCATTTCAAATTAAAAAACTAATGGAATAGCTGAATGTTAGTAGACCTAAACGCAATAGCATCTGAATTAAAAAATAATTTTGAGCAAAGCTTCAAACACAAAGATTTTATATTGAGCAATGAGTTTAAAATTGCTTATAAAAATCTGCTGTCTTCTGGGCAATATAGTTTAGGTTATACCGATGTCATATTTCACAGATTCTCAGCGGAAATTATAACGAGTTCAAGTAAAACAATATCTGTACCGAATTTTTGGTTCATTTCTGCAGCACATTTCTCAGCATTAATTCCCGTTTTACATGAATATAGAAATGCTGTACTAGAAATAGGCAGTTATTTGCAGCTACCAAAAAATTGGATTCCAGAATGTAAGGGAACTGCTAATATTCCTTTTACTAGCGTAGATGTTCAAGCAGTAACCGGTGATGACCGCAACTTTGAGCTGTTACGCAACTTTCTGACGAATTACGATTGGTGGAAAGGCGCTAAGTCTATTGATAGAGGCGATTTTTATGTTAGCCCAATTCTAAAGTTGGGTAACTTTCTAGCCGAATCCCAAAGTGCTGTGGCTGAAATTGCACAACAACTTAGCCATATCAATGATGCTAGCATCTTGATAGACGCAGTGAATGACTTTTTAGATATTGCACAAAATAAACCTGGAAATAAGCCAGTAGGATTACACTTATCAAAACCGTTTATCCTGCTTGCTGGCATTTCAGGTACTGGTAAATCACGTTTTGTCCGTAAACAGGCTGAGGCACAGGGAAGCGAGGCTGAGTTTTGCCAAATGGTGCCGGTGCGACCAGACTGGCACGAGCCATCCGATTTGCTTGGTTATGTATCCCGAATTGGCGGTGCGCCCAAATTTATCGTAACTGATGCACTGCGCTTTATGGTTAAAGCCTGGAAAGCCTGTGATACAGAAGCAATAGTATTACCGGATGGCAGAGCCGGTTGGGCCGGTAAGCCGCTTGATTACATCAACACCTACTGGCTTTGCCTGGATGAAATGAATCTGGCGCCGGTTGAACAGTATTTTGCCGATTATCTTTCTGTAATAGAAAGTCGCAGCTGGCTGTATGATGACGATGCGCAAGGGCAAGACTATCTTTACTGCTGCGAGCCTATTCTTCCGGCATCTGCTTTGCAGGTTGTAACTGACCAGAATACCTTCGCCAAAGAGCTTGGCTTGGATATTATTGATTCGCCAGCCGATAAACAGTTGTGGGATGCCTTTTTACAATACGGCATTCCTGTACCCTTTAACATGGTCGTGGCAGGCACGGTAAATATGGACGAGACCACTCATGGCTTCTCCCGCAAGGTGATAGACCGTGCGCTGACGTTTGATTTTGGCCGGTTGTTCCCGAATGATTTTACCAACCTGTGGACTGGTCAGCCAGAGCCTAAAAAATTAAGCTTTTCCAGGTATTCGCAAGCAAGGCCGGAATTAATGGCCGGCTGTGTGGCGGATAGTGACGGCATGAAAACGATTAGTTTCCTACAGGCGGTAAATGATGTATTGCGTGACTCACCTTTTGAACTGGCTTATCGCGCATTGAATGAGTTACTACTGGCGGTAATCTGCCATAGCCCTGCTGATGAGCCTTCACTGCAGGCAGTATGGGACGATTTTATGATGTGTAAGGTACTGCCGCGTATCGAGGGAGACGATGAAAAGCTTTCTGTTTCATCTGATACCGTCAAAACAGAAAACCTGCTGGACAAGCTGGAGCAGGTACTGGAAAAGCAATTAACAGCCATCTGGTCCACTACCCGGCCGGAATTGCTGCTTGAAAATGCTAATCCGGTACTCTGCCGCAGTGAAGTGAAACTGGAATGGATGAAGAACAGGCTGGAACGGAACAGCTTTACCAGTTTCTGGCCTTAAACTGTGAGCCCGGGGATGCGCGAACTTCTGCAGATCGATACACCTGATTGGCAACTGGCGGTTTATGGGCCTGATGTAGCAGGTAAACAGCGGGTCCTGGAAAAAACGATGAACATCCGCGGCAAACCTGCACCTACAGGCGTAGTTGTATTTGACCGCTTGTTGTATGTGACGACTTTTACCGCAGAGCAGAGTACCACTCCACTTAATGCTGATGTTGGTGCTTTAATCAGCCCTCAGGCTTTATTGTTTGAAAACACCGGTTATATGTTTGAACTGTTGTTTAAACATTACTCCGGTTCTGAACCGCCGCCACAGATCACTCACAAGCTTACAGCAATCCAAAACGCATTTCGCAGCAAAAAAATCGGTAATCAGCTGTTGGTTAGTGGCGCCCTGAACTTTGGTAACAACGTCGGCTGGTTTTCACTGCCTTTTAGCTACCACAGCAATAATAAGCAGCAGCAGAATATTGTTATTAAGTTTAACATCTTACCTACTAAGATGGACCTCGATTCAGATTTGCAGGCGATTTACTATCGGCTGGATGCCGACTACCCGTTATGGCGTTTTGCCTTTAGTAACAGCACCGAATCAACAGCAGACGGCAAAAGACAATCCAACAACAACTTCCCGCTGTTATGGCTGGCACGTTTTACCGGCTTGCGGGAAAAGTTTGAGAAAAATATCCGTATTTTGCTGAATGCCCCCCACAGCCGGCTGGTGCAGGTAGATCGCAGAGTGAAAGCAGAACGCCTGAAAGGCAAACTATCAGTTGCCCTGCAGGAAAAGCTGGAGCAGGACTTTAGCAATCAGCATTATTACAACAGCTATGCTACCAGACGTAAGATCCTAAGCCTGGATACACCGGAAAACCGCTTTATAAAAATGGTGCTGCAGCATGCGCATTCACAGCTGGGGCGCTTTCTTCATCTGGTTGCTGAAGCTAACAAAAAGCCGGATGCGCAAATTTTTGCAGCTTCATTTGTGACCCAGCTAAATAGCTGGCAAAAAACACTGGAAAAATACCTATACCATCCGATGTTTAAAGAAGTGGGCTCCTTTAAAGGTATGAGTAAAGAGTCGCTGGTTTTACAACAAAAAACCGGCTACAACGGTGTTTACAAAGTCTGGCATGAACTGAAGCGCTATCTGGACGTGATGGGTAGCCAAAGCTCTGTTTCAATGAAAACCATTGATGAGTTATATGAAGTTTGGTGCTTTCTTGAAATACGCCGGATTTTACTTAGCAGTGAACTGGGGTTTAGGGAAGTAGAACAAAAACCAGTGCGCGTCGGGCACTCAGGACCAGAAGTTAAGTTTGATGATGTGCTGGCAGACTCTTATATCTTCACCCGGGAAGATGGATTAACGATAAGGCTGGCGCATGAACCAGAGTTCACCGAGACATCAACGCCTGTGCGTTCCTGGTTAAATAAACATAAACCTGACATAGTGATGGAAGCGACCTTTGCAGACGAATTCAAATTAATGTGGTTGTTTGATGCTAAGTACCGCATTGACAACAAGTCAGAGGACTCTGAGCAGGACCTTGTACCTGCAGATGCTATTTATCAGATGCACAGATACCGTGACGCGTTGATCCACATCGAACCAGCCGGAGAGCATAGTCACAAAAGTCGCTCAGTTTACGGTGCCTATGCATTGTACCCCGGGGCAAATAACCAGAATAAACCACTATCCGCCAACACATATTCCGAAGCAATAGATTCAATAGGTATAGGCGCTTTTCCGTTACTACCCTCAGCTGATAATGACAAGGGTTGTATCTGGCTTAAAACTTTCCTGCAGAAACAATTTGCGACTATACCGACTACCCCGGCACCTCTCACAAAAGATCGTTATCTACTTGAGGACTCAGCCCGTATTCCACACCATGGCATGCAGCAGGTACATTATCCTGATCTTACCATGTTAATAACAGCAGCACCGGAGCAAGGTAGGGATCAGACTTATATCGACAGCTTTAAACAGGGAACCGCTGTTTGTTATCACACCAGGCTTGAGGCAACAGAACGCATAAATCTCGAAAAGAATGCAATAACAGAAGTGCGCTACTGCGTTATAGCGACTGTTGTAGCGGGCAGTACTGAACGTGAAGCTAAGTACATTTGGCCGGTAAAATCTGTAAAGCTGGTACAAAGAAACAGTCTGAATATACAGCAAACCGGGATTAAAATTGATGATAGTGACCCTCGCGCAGTCGACAAATATTGGTTATTTGAGTTCGGGCCAGCATTTGAATTACCACAGCCAATCACTGGCTTCTGTACAGAACATCATGAGGTAAAGTTAACAACACGCAGAAGCCTTGTGCACATTAATCGTTTTGATAAAGTTGAACCGGTATACAGTGCGGTAATGACTTATCACTTGTGACAATACAATGGGGCTTAGTTCCTGATGACGGACGTGCATACAAAAACTATCAGAAGTAAAAACATGGCTGCCATAAAGAGTCGCAATACCAGACCTGAAATGGTGGTACGCAAAGCTTTGCATAAAGCCGGTTTCCGCTACCAGTGTCACCGGCAATGTAAAACTGACCCACTAACGACAATTTAAAATTGACCCACCTGAGGCAAAATTACCGCCGACATTAATTGAATTAAGGCGGTGTAATTTTAATGCTGACTCAGGAGTTATTAGTGGAAATCCATGTGTTGCACCGACAAGGCCAAAGCATTCGTGCTATCGCCAAAACATTACATGTATCACGCAATACTGTTCGTAAGTATCTGCGGGATATTGCTAAAACGCCAGCCTATAGTGAACGTGCTGATCGGGCTTCAAAACTTGACCCCTTCAAGACGTATCTGATGGAACGGATTGCTGCGGCTAAGCCGGACTGGATACCGGCAACGGTGCTGTTCCGTGAGATCCAGGCGAAAGGATTTACCGGCAAAGAAGGCATTCTGAAGAACTATATCCGGCCTTTTAAACCGCAGCAGAATGAGCCGGTGAGACGCTTTGAAACCGCCCCAGGCCAACAGCTGCAAATCGACTTTACGACCATTCGCCGCGGGCGTTATAAGCTAAAAGGCTTTGTTGCCACGTTGGGTTTTAGCCGCGCTACCTATGTCCGTTTTAGTGAATATGAGCGCCAGGAAGACTGGTTGCTGGGTATTGAAGCCGCGCTGGATTACTTCTCTGGCGTCCCTAAAGAGCTGCTGTTTGATAACGCCAAATGTATCATGATTGAGCGCGATGCTTATGGTGAGGGTGCTCACCGTTGGAATGCCAAACTGCTTGAAATGGCCAAAGACTATGGCTTTAAACTTAAAGCCTGCCGCCCTTACAGGGCGAAAACCAAGGGTAAGGTTGAGCGTTTCAATGGCTATTTAAAAGGCAGCTTTATCACGCCACTGGCTGCCAGCTTAAAACAGGCTGGCCTTGTGCTCGATGTCGACACAGCCAATGCGCATATCGGCCCCTGGCTGCATGATGTGGCCAATCAGCGCATCCATGGCACGACTGGCGAGAAACCTGCTGTGTTACTGACCAAAGAGCGCTTGAGCTTACAACCGCTACCCAGCGGGATTAAACCGCGCCAATCTGACATCCGGCAAATCACGCGCTATGCGATGCCAAGGGAAAGCTTGCAACATCCCTTATCGGTGTATGACCAATTGCTGGAGGTGCGGCCATGAACCTGCAACTTCAACGAATACAGCATGCCTGTGAGGTATTGAAACTGCCGGCAATGGCTACCGAATGGTCAGCAATGGCTGACCACAGTGCCGCACAAGGTAAAAGCTTCGCCGACTTCCTCGAAAGCCTGCTGCAAGCAGAACTGGACGCCAGATTGCAGCGCACGCGGGAGATGTTGCTCAAGACTGCCGGGTTACCAGCGGTAAAGCACTTCGATGATTACGACTTCCGCTTCGCCACTGGCGCACCGCGCAAACAGCTATTGGAGCTCACCAGCCTGGCCTTTATTGAGCGTCAGGAGAATATTGTACTGCTCGGCCCAAGTGGCGTAGGTAAAAGCCATCTGGCGATAGCACTGGCGTACAGCGCTATTATGCGGGGGATAAAAATACGCTTTATTACTGCGGCAGATTTAATGCTACAGCTGGCAACAGCCAAGAAACAGGGCCGCTTGGAGGCATACTTAAAACGCAGTGTATTATCGCCAAAACTGTTGGTCATAGATGAAATAGGTTACTTACCGTTTGGCCGGGATGAAGCCAACCTGTTCTTTAACGTGATAGCGAAACGTTATGAACAAGGCAGTGTTATTGTGACCAGCAACCTGCCATTCTCACAATGGTCAACGGCGTTTGCTGATGATCAAACATTAACTGCGGCACTCTTAGACAGGCTATTACACCATGCTCATATCGTGCAGATCAGCGGCAACAGCTATAGGTTAAAAGGTAAAAGAACAGCGGGTGTAATACCGGCAGCAGAGAGTATGTTAAGTTGATAAAAAGCCTGGGGTGGGTCAAATTTAGATTACCGTTTTAAGCGGTAAGTGGGTCAAAATTGGATTGCCGTTGACAACCAGCTACATGTTGCCAACCTGCCTGGTAAACCGGATTTGGTTTTTCCCAAATACAAAGCTGTAATTTTTGTACAGGGCTGCTTCTGGCACCAGCACCAGTGCGCTATGTTTCATTGGCCAAAAACCCGAACAGAATGGTGGCGGCAGAAAATCAGCGCCAACCGTGCTCATGACGAAGCGGTGCAGGACAAACTTCGTGAGCTGAGCTGGCGGGTGTTGTTAATTTGGGAATGTGCATTAAAAGGGAAGAATAAACTCACACCTGAACAAATCACGCAACATGTTGCGTCATGGCTGCGGCATGGTAGCTCCTTTAATGAGCTGCCACCACCGTAAGTATTAGACGATTTTTTCCAAGGCATAAAAATTATATAAATCGTCTGTAGAAACTCCGAACTTTTCGAAAACAGGTCTTTGTTTCACAACACGATTTAGTATAGGTATCGCAATCTTTGGCTCTGCATGGTGTAAGGCCCTGTGACAAAATGGACAAAGGCATACCACATTCTCTTTTACATCAAGTTGCTCATCAAATTGTGAGCCAAGGCTAACCGGAATAATATGGTGTGCTTCGAGGTAATTATTTCCTGTGGATTTTGATACGAACAAGCGATGGCTGGGGGTAGCTTCGCAGCGATAATTTGCCTCAGCCATTACATCCAATGCAACCTTGCGCTTCCTTTTAAAAACATCAACCGTTGTTTGTCGTGTTTGATTGACCAGCTCCTGATAGCTACTATCGTCTGTATCATCTGTTAGTGCTGAAAACTGAAAGCGCCAATTAAATTCGGACATATTGCCAATCCATAATTCATCGTCCCTGATGTAGAAAAAAACAACATCCCCAACCTCAGGCATAAAGCCTTTGCCTGTAGCTATATATAAGCGCAGCTCTGATTTCGCAGGTTTTGGGTAAACAAGATTAAGATGAATTATGGTTCCGCTGGGGTGAAGTCTGAAAGTTTTGAGTGAAGCGCCATCAGAACCTTTAACATTACCAGTATGAATAGTGTTGCCAAAGAAACTTGTCACCACTTCAACTTCATGATCTGTTAATGTTATCTGGCTATCTTTAATTTCGCGCTGTGTGACGAGGGAGTATGCGCCGTCGAAGGTTCCGAACTTTTGATTTTGAATTCTGCCAAACTTCATAAATTACTGTGCTTTCCTTTTTTATATCGCGGAGTAGAGTACTAGTCAAACAAATAGCTAATCGGCTTTAGCATAGTGATGGCCAGCCTGAATGTAAATAGAGAGAAAATCTTATGACAGTGAAAATGAGTACAACGAGTACAGCAGCAACATTTTGAAAATGCCTATCGGGTTCTGTTAACCCGAGCCCGGGAAGGGATGGTGATTTTTGTACCAGAAGGAGATGATACCGACTCAACCCGAAAATCAGCTTACTACGATGGCACCTTTGCATTTTTACGAGCCTGCGGGTTGCCCATCCTCCAGAACAAACCTGTCGAATAGGTCACTCAATTTTATGGGTCAGATAAAATAACCTACACCGAATTGATCAACTGCCACAAAGGGTAAGAAAACAACTGAAGTAGTGCTTCGGTCAGGCTGGCAATAATGGCGGTTGGTGTTTAGTGACAACTGATACTTTAAGGGCGTTCATAATATTTTGCTCGGCTTTATGCGCATGCTTTTGCCAGGCATTTTCGTCAGATTGATCGACCCGGTGTTGAAAGCTAATTGTAAGATAATAGTGCTTATCAAGCGGTAAACAGTAAACATCCGTGTGCGTTGCCTGCTCGCCCTTACGCTCTTGGTAGAAGACCCATTCAAAACCATGCATGGAAATAACCTTTGCCGGTTGCAACCCCGGATAACCAAACCGCTCAATTTGTTGCAGGTAATGCTCTTCCAGCTTTTCCAACCGCCCGATTGAACCGCGTGCAGCGGCAGCTTCGGCCTCTTGCATAAGCTTTAATCGTTGCCGGGTATTCCAGCCAAGTCCTTGGCAGTTACCATCAGGCCCGATAGTATCGGCGTTATAATGCGCATCGTAGTGTGCAATCACATAATCTGCTAATTGCTGGCGGTTCAGGGCATTTATAGTATCAGGTGATTTTTTTAAAGCCAGCTGTAACCAAAGCACACCATATTCACTGTTTTCACCCCTTAACACCGGTGCCAGATAACACCAGCCTTCGGTATGGATATGCACTTGAAAGTTATGCATGTCCTGCTTTGCATGCTGTTCAAACCACCCGTTAACACGGAACGGCAGATTGACCATACGAAGCGGTTCGTCTGCAGCAATGTTAGAATATGGCAGGGAGAGATCCAGCTGGAATTCTTCTAACTGAAATGACAGTTTTTGCAGCCGGTTAAAATCCGGGCCACCTGAAAAACCTTGCCATAAATGTTTAACCAGCTGCATTGGCTACCCTGTATGCTTATCAATATAACGCTGCACCTGAGCGGCCTTCTTATGCTGGCCAAACATGCGTAGCTGTTCTTTATAGGTTTCAATACCCAGGTAAGGCAGTGTATGCGGACTAACCCCAGGCTCAGAATCTTTACCAAAGACTAAACCACAAAATTGAATGCTGCGACACAAACTGCTCGGTGATAAATCATTACCGCCAGCAAGATTGGGTACCATGTCAAACGGGTTGTTATTCACTGCCACCACTTTCATACCGAGCACTGTAGCTAACTGGGTGAGCTTGGTTACATTGGCGCCACTACCATGAATAGCCAGCTGTTGTGAGCCCAAACGGCCACCGTAGCTTGCCCGGTAATGCACCAAAGCCGCATTAAAAATGATGGCCCCCTGACTATGAGCCACCCACTTAATGGCCTTGCCACTTTGCTGAGCCTGCGCCAGCACAGCTGCCAGATGTTGAGCGTTATGTGATTTGGTACGGCTAAGTTTATCAAACACGCACTCGGCAAAATCCAGCTTCCAGCCATCACTCGGGTTATGGAACAGAGTATAACCTCTGATGCCATCGGCAGAATACGCAGCCTGAGCATGAGCGCCCATCAACCAAGCGGCTTTCTCTGCATTATTTTGCATGCCGTTGACAGCTGCGTGCATGGTATTTACCCGCGATACAGGCTCTTCAATCTGCCAGGCACCTTCCAATGCTTTAAGTGAATTTCTGTCTTTAGGCCCATCATAGCTGGACTGATTGTTGCGTCTCACGCTATACAACATGGTACGTTCTGCAGAACAACTCTGCTTCGCACCATAGAGACTGCGATCGAAGTAAATATCATCGATAATGACCTGACCGGAGCCTGTGGTTTTATATTCAACTAAGTAGTGGTATGAACGAAATGGGTAGCGTGAACGATAAATCCGCCGAGATGGGTTCAGACTGTGTCTGGTAGAACAGGTCGTGCCAGGGTAGCGTGTGACGTAATCGATTTCTTTCATCACTTGCTGTTGATCATAGTCATTAAGGCTGGTAAGCATAACAAGTGCCTGATGAGTGAGTTGCCACTTGTTATTCATGTAGTGAGACGGCAAGCGGATGCCATGCTCCTGCGCCAAATTTTTATCTAACCCCGTGTAATTGTAAGCCTGAACTTTACCAGCATGTCTCCAGCTCATCCATGTGCGCCCTGTCGGTTTGACTATTAAAATATGCTATCATTTAAAACATTAAATTTGCAAATAATTTTAATTTGCTTAAATTGTAAACTTGATCGTCAAATAAAAGATCTGTAGCCGGGTTATAGTGATGAACCATCAGCAGCAAAAAATAAAACTGGCAGTCACATCACTGTTCGCTTTTTTCCTAATGCTTGCCATGGGTATTGCAGCAAGTGTGCTGTTGACCTCGGGGTGGCATCAGCATACTAATGCTATAGCGAGCGAATCGCAGTTAATCATTATCAGCAGTATGCATGGCTATGGCCCCGGGATTATTGTTGGTTCTGGTGCGGGTGCTTTATTGTTTCTGCTTTACTTTATGTATCGCTGTATTTACCAGACAGAAACACAATTTTTCAAAAAGGCTGAGAAAATCCTGGCATCTTTTGCGGTGATCGGATTAGTAGCTATTTTTGTTGGTCGTCATTTTTTAACGTCCCACTGGCAGAGCAATGCATACGCAGCGGGTTTCACGCCTTGCCCCGCTATGACATTACTATCCAATCGAGCGACAATGGAAGTCTGGGTAAGGAATGCAGCCTTGTGTTTCGACGCCGATGTACGGCGGATCATTAGCAGAGGAACACCAGATGAAATGGCACAAGTGGAGCGACATCTACAAGCTAGGCAAAAGCAGCAAGAAGCCAGACAAAAACTTTAGCGTTAGATCAAAATAACACAAGAGATTGCATGTGAACTAGCCTGATGGATATGGTCACTTTAATTTGCGATTCTGACCACCACTCCGTGACCAGTATCAATGCTCGCTTTGGTACTGAATTAGTGCGTACTACACTTTTATGCGCATATTAATGTGTAAAATTACATTTTCATGCGCATAAAAGTGTAAAGCCCCCTTGTTTTAAAGCGCATAAAAGTGTAGTTTTTAATGAAGTGTCGCGAAAGAGAATTCGCTGTGGAACGGGCATTATTAGCAGAACTATTAATTTGGAAAGAGAAATCTAAACGAAAACCGCTACTTATTGATGGTGCACGGCAAACAGGCAAAACCTATTTATTGCAGGAGCTACTAGGCCAGCATTTTAAGCAAGTGCTGCGTATCGATTTCCTTGAATCTCCGCACATGGCTGAGGCTTTTACCGGCTCCCTGGCGCCAGAAGATGTATTGTCTGCTATCGAGCTATTAATGAATAAGCAGTTTAATGCTAAGACTGATCTGCTAATCCTCGATGAAATAGGTGAATGCCCACATGCTGTAACAGCGTTAAAATATTTCGCTGAAAAGGCACCGCATATGTTTGTTGCAGCCAGTGGTTCGAACATTGGCTTACTGAATACTTTTCCTGTAGGTAAAGTTGAGCAATACAACTTGCGCCCCCTCACTTTTCGCGAATTTCTGCTGGCAGCCAATCAGCCAGCGCTGATAAACACCTATGATAACGCTGTAAACTCTACGGCTGCACACAGTAAGTTATTTGAAAAGCTCACAGAGTATTACTTTACAGGTGGCATGCCCGAGGCTGTCAGTTGCTGGTTTGCCATGGCAGACAACAGTATTCTGGAGCGTGTAAAAGCCGTTTCCCGCATTCATGCCGATCTGATTTCAGGGTATTCTCGGGATTTTGGTAAATACTCTGGCAAGGTTGATGCTGGGCTTATTGCCGCTATTTTTAATGCAGTACCGTCGCAGTTGGCTGCCGTTCTGGATGAATCTGTTAAACGGTTTAAATTTAAACAGGTGCATGAACGAAAATCTCGCTATCAAGAGCTGGAAAGTGGTATCAACTGGCTGGAGAAATGCCGTCTTATCTTAAGAAATTACCCGGTAGAGGGTGTACCACGCAGCCCCCTGGCCGCCTATAAAAAAGACAACAAGGTAAAGTTATTCTTACTGGATGTGGGGCTGTTGAACCATATGTTGGGGGTAAGTTATCTGGAAATTAAACAACAAAGCTATGAGTACAAAGGCTATATTGCAGAAAACTTTATCCAGCAAGAGCTCGCGGCGCTTGGAATTGAGCCTACGTTTTCCTGGAGCGATGCCAGAGCTGAGATTGAATTTGTTATTGCTGATCAAGCAGGCAATATTATCCCTATTGAAGTGAAAAGCGGTAAGCGTACAAGAGCTAAGTCACTGCAGTCTTATATCGACAAATGCGCCCCCATAAAAACCATTAAACTGACGGGTACACAAGGCTCATCGACAATTGAGCAACAACATTTTGTCTACCCTCTTTACTACGCTGTCCATGCTGTCAAAAAACACCTGATGAATTAACAACCATCAGGCCTTCAACAACGGCTTCAAGTAATGGCCGGTGAATGATTTTTTGCACCTGGCGACGGTTTCCGGTGTACCGGCTACCAGGATTTCGCCACCACCGCTGCCACCTTCAGGGCCTAAGTCGACGATCCAGTCGGCGGTTTTAATCACGTCCAGATTGTGCTCGATCACCACCACGGTGTTGCCGTGGTCGCGTAATCGGTGCAGTACATTCAGCAGTTGCTGCACGTCGTAAAAGTGCAGGCCGGTGGTGGGTTCGTCCAGAATATACAGCGTTTTGCCAGTATCGCGCTTGCTGAGCTCACGTGCGAGTTTTACCCGCTGCGCTTCACCGCCGGATAAGGTAGTGGCCGACTGGCCGAGCTTGATGTAACTTAAGCCGACATCGAGCAAAGTTTGCAGCTTACGATTAATGGCCGGGATGGCTTTGAAAAACTCTTGCGCGTCTTCCACTGTCATATCCAGCACTTCGTGAATGTTCTTGCCTTTGTATTTTACTTCCAGCGTTTCACGGTTGTAGCGCTTGCCTTTACAGACATCACAGGGCACATAAACATCGGGTAAAAAGTGCATTTCTACCTTAATCACGCCATCACCCTGACAAGCCTCGCAACGGCCACCTTTGACGTTAAAGCTAAAACGCCCCAGCTGATAGCCGCGCGAGCGCGCTTCCTGCGTGCCGGCAAACAACTCGCGCACACCGGTAAAAATGCCGGTATAGGTCGCGGCATTGGAGCGTGGAGTGCGACCAATCGGGCTTTGGTCGATATCAATCACCTTGTCGAAATGCTCCAGACCTTCAATGGTTTTATGTGGCGCCGGATCTTTGCCTTCGCCTTTGTTTAAAACCTTGTGTGCTACCCGGTACAAGGTATCGTTGATCAAGGTCGACTTGCCCGAGCCGGATACGCCGGTAATGCAGGTCATTAAGCCAAACGGAATGGCCAGATCGACTTTCTTCAGGTTATTGCCTCTGGCGCCGAGCACGCTAAGCCATTTGTCGGTTAATGGAGTACGTTTTTTCGGAACTTCAATCCGACGTTTGTTGCTAAGATACTGGCCGGTCAGTGATTCCTCACAATTTTTTATATCATCCAGCGTGCCTTGTGCCACGATGTAGCCGCCATGCACCCCGGCGCCCGGACCAATATCCAGAATATGATCGGCACTGCGAATAGCATCTTCATCGTGCTCGACCACAATCACGGTATTACCCAGATCGCGTAAATGCGTCAGGGTGCCAAGCAGGCGATCGTTATCACGCTGATGCAAACCAATGGAGGGTTCGTCCAGCACATACATCACGCCAACCAAACCAGCCCCAATCTGACTGGCTAAGCGGATACGCTGCGCTTCACCGCCCGACAGGGTTTCAGCGCTGCGCGATAAGGTTAAGTAGTTCAGGCCGACATTGACCAGAAAACGCAGCCGGTCCTGAATTTCTTTCAGTATTTTTTCGGCGATTTGAGCGCGTTGGCCGCTGAGTTGCAGCTGCTGGAAAAACGTTAAGCAATCACCGATAGAACGCTCGGTGATCATCGGCAGATTGGTCTTGCCAATAAACACATGGCGGGCTTCTTCCCGTAAGCGGCTGCCATTGCAGCTGGGGCAAGGTTGGCTGGCCATGTACTTCACCAGCTCATCCCGTACCGAGTTCGATTCGGTATCGCGGTAACGCCGTTCCATGTTTGGAATAATGCCTTCAAAAGCATGGTTGCGCCGGACGGTATCGCCGCGGTCATTCAGATAGGTAAAATCAATTTTGGTGCTGCCACTGCCGTACAACACGGCTTGCTGCTGCTTTTTACTCAGCTCTTTAAAGGGCGTCTCGACATCAAAATCGTAGTGTTTAGCAACCGACTTCACCATCTGATGGTAATAAAAGCTACGCTTATCCCAACCTCGAATCGCACCACCGGCCAGGCTCAGGCTATCATTACTGACCACTTTGGCGGGATCAAAGAACTGCTTCACCCCCAGACCATCGCAGGTGGGGCAAGCCCCAGCCGGGTTGTTGAAGGAAAACATCCTCGGTTCCAACTCAGTCATGGAGTAACCACAGGTTGGACAGGCAAAATTAGCAGAAAATACCAACTCTTCTTTAGCAGGATCGCCCATATAGGCCACCCGAACCACACCATCAGACAACTGCAATGCAGTTTCTAATGACTCCGCCAGCCGTTGCTGAATATCATCCCGCACCTTGATACGGTCGATCACCACTTCAATGGTATGCTTTTTATGCAACTCCAGCGTTGGTGGATCGGATAAGTCACACACTTCGCCATCAATGCGGGCACGGATATAGCCCTGAGTGACCAGACTTTCTAATAATTTGACGTGCTCACCTTTGCGGTCTTGCACCACAGGCGCCAACACCATCATTTTGCTGCCCTCAGGCAGTGCCAACACTTTATCCACCATTTCGCTAATCGTTTGCGCGGCCAGAGGTAAATCATGCTCCGGGCAACGTGGCTCGCCGACACGGGCAAACATCAAGCGCAGGTAATCGTAAATTTCCGTGATGGTACCCACAGTCGAGCGCGGATTGTGAGAGGTCGATTTTTGTTCAATCGAAATGGCCGGCGATAGCCCTTCGATATGATCGACATCGGGCTTTTCCATCATGCTTAAAAATTGGCGGGCATAGGCAGATAAAGACTCGACATAACGGCGCTGACCTTCGGCATACAAGGTATCAAACGCCAGCGATGATTTACCCGAGCCGGATAAACCAGTCACTACGATCAATTTATCGCGCGGAATATCAAGTGAAAAGTTCTTCAGGTTGTGGGTACGGGCACCACGAATTGAAATTTTGTCCATGATCAGATCCATTTGCCAGCAGAGAAGTGGCCAGATAATGCCACTGTAAACTGTACAAATATACACTATCTATACAGCAGGTAAAACCACCAAAGGGTAGATAACGCGGTAAAGCTGGTTTTGGTTCTTTGTCAGGCCATCAATTCTATACCGTGATTGTCTGGCTAGACATACGAAGATGCAAGACGGTATGTTATACTGCTTCGCCGTTGTAGGCCCAAACTCACATAACCAACGAACACACGGATGCATCAACTCACCTCGACCGAAAAAAAAGCAGCAACGTCACTGGCTCTGGTCTTTTCCAGCCGGATGCTCGGCCTGTTTATGCTACTGCCGGTGTTTGCCATTTATGGTGCTGACTTAGTCGGCTTTTCGCCGTTGTGGATTGGTTTGGCCATTGGCGCTTACGGCTTTACGCAGGCCTTACTACAAATTCCGATGGGTTGGCTGTCGGATAAAATTGGTCGTCATAAAGTGATGTTACTGGGGCTGGCTTTATTTGCCGTTGGCTCGGTGGTGGCTGCACTTGCCGATTCGGTTTATATGGTAACTATAGGGCGGGTACTGCAGGGTGCAGGGGCTATCGCTGGTGCTGTGCTGGCACTAGCGGCCGATTTAACCCGCGAAGAACAGCGCCCCAAGGTGATGGCTATTATCGGTATGAGCATCGGCTTGTCTTTTGCGGCAGCCATGGTGCTCGGGCCAATGATTGCAGCACGTTATGGCCTAAGCGGTGTGTTTTGGTTTACCGCCGGGCTGGCGTTGCTGGCGATGCTGGCAGTACAGCTGACGCCCAAAGCCATCAGCAAAGCACCGCAACGCGAAACTCTTGCCGTACCAGCTTTATTAGCTACTTTAGTTCGTTCGCCGCAACTCAGTCGGTTGAATCTGGGTATTCTCCTGCTGCACTTTATGCTGACGGCTCTCTTTATCGCCTTACCGCAACAACTGGTGCAATTGGACTTCGGCAGCGAGTCGCACTGGCGTTTGTACGTACCGGTGTTGTTGCTCTCTTTTGTATTGATGGTACCAATGATCATTATTAGCGTACGTAAACGAAAAGAAGTTGGCTTTTTCCGTACCGCATTGGTTTTATTGCTACTCGCTGCTTTGCTGTTCTGGCTGGCACCACTCAATTTGCCGGGTATTAGCCTGGCCCTGCTGTTGTTCTTCACCGGTTTTAACTATCTGGAAGCCAGTTTACCCGCTTTGTTATCCCGCTTAGCACCTGCTGGTCAAAAGGGTACCGCTATGGGGCTCTATTCCAGTGCTCAGTTTTTTGGTGCCTTTCTTGGCGGCCTTACCGGCGGCCTGGTAGCGAGCTGGTTTGGCTTGCAGGCTGTTTTTGTGCTGAGTGCACTGGCAACGCTTGGCTGGTTACTCTTAACGTTGGGAATGCAGCTACCGGGTAAATCTGAGCGACTAAGTATTGATTTAACAGAAAAGACAGAGGAAGAATCACAAACTCTGCTTGAACACATCGCTCAGTTGCCCGGGGTTTTGGAAGCAACCTTAGTGCTGACCGAGCGGCGCTGTTATCTGAAAGTCGAAGCTGGCCTGTTTGATTACCAGCAACTCAAAGCCTTATCTTAGACATAAATAACGTCAATTATTTTTACAATTCATAACGGCTTCCATGTACGAATCACCATAAGGTGCTGAAAAAAAAACAATCGTAAAACTGGCATTTTCTATGCACTTTCTAAAATTGTCCGGGCATGACGCCCAACTTTAGAAGGATGACAACGATGACGACCAAATTTAAAACAACCTTAAAACTGTTAGCAGGTGCTGCCTGCTTGTTGTCAGCTCACACTTTTGCAGTACCTATTTCTAACTTTGATTTCACCGCTGGTGGCGGCTTTGTAGATGGTTCTGCTACCTGTGATGGCGGTGGTACCTGCGGTATAACCTATTCCAATGCAGATGGCTTGTCAGGTGATTTCCTGAATATTAACTGGGGGACTCCAGCAAATACCAATCCCAGTGGCTTAGAGATCCAACATGATCCCTTTGGCTTAGGTTCCATACAGGTTGGTGCTGGCCCACAAGTTGTCGGTTCTTTCAGTCACTCCAATTTTGTGCTTCAGGCCGCTGGCGGCTGGATGAACTTTGTGCAGGTTTCCGGTATTTTCAACCTGTTTGATCCAGACACTAACATGATCGCACCAACACCAATTGAACAGATCAATAATCTGGCCTTTTACGAAACCTTAAACTCAACTCCTTGTGATGATCCTTTCCCGGGAGGCAATGCGACTGACTGTGATGACGTATTCACCACCGAGATTTTAGCCGGGGCCTTTGATTTCACCATCGATGGTTATATCTATACCTTTAGCTTTGGTTTTCAGGCTGGCCCTGGGTTAACCGGTTTTATTTTCGATACCTGGGACTTCGGAGACGGGGAGGTGGATGTGATTCGCATCTGGACTCAGGAAGATGGCGTCAGTACCATTTATACCACGGCCACTATTGATGTACGGCCTGTTCCAGAGCCAGGCACTCTGGCACTGTTTGGTTTATCGCTGCTCGGAATGGGCGCCTATGCCCGCCGCCGTAAGCAGAGCTGATGCTCCTTTCAGTACATCTAATGTAGTAAAAAAGAGACAGCCAATGGCTGTCTCTTTTTTACAGCGAATCACTCTTGAATGCCCTGCTGGCATGGTATACTCTCAGCTATTATATTCTGCATCAGCCCATACCTAATTCCAGCAGCCCATGTGACGTTTATCTGCTTCGGGCTTCTTAGCTGGTTTGGACTCGATACTTTCGCAAGGAGACATATTCATGGCACGTGGTATTAACAAAGTAATCTTAGTCGGCAATCTGGGTGCAGACCCGGAAGTCCGATACATGCCTCAAGGTGGCGCAGTGGCTAATTTAAGTATCGCGACCTCAGAAAGCTGGAAAGATAAAAACACCGGTGAGCAAAAAGAACAGACAGAATGGCACCGCGTGGTGATTTATCAACGTCTGGCGGAAATAGCCGGTGAATATTTGCGAAAAGGCTCAAAAGTTTATCTGGAAGGTAAGCTAAAAACCCGCAAATGGACTGATAAAGACAATATCGAGCGATACACTACCGAAATCGTCGCCAGCGAAATGCAAATGCTGGATGGTCGTAATGAGGGTCAAGGCATGGGAGGAGGCCAAAACCAACAAGCCCCTATGCAGCAACGCGCACCTCAACAACAACCACAACAGTCTGGCTACCAGCAGCCGCAGCAAGGTGGATACCAGCAATCGTCCTCTCAGCCAGCGCAACGACCACAAAATAGCCAACCGCAACAACGCGCGCCTATGGAGCCACCAATCGACTTCGATGATGACATCCCGTTCTGAAGCATCCTTGATACCAACCCCATTGCTGAAGCCATGGGGTTTTTTCTACAAAGCAAAACACATGATTGCTTTTGTTTTTTGCTTACTTGCTTTCACCGCTACAGCGCAAAGCAATACTGCACAAATAAACAGCGAACAGAACCGCATTGCACAACGCCCTACTGATTCACTGCAGCATTACTTTCGCGAGCAATGGACCACTAGGGATGGCTTACCGCACAACACCATCAACAATATGGCTCAAACCGACGATGGTTACCTCTGGTTTGCTACCTGGGAAGGCATCGCGCGTTTTAACGGACGCAGCTTTAAAGTGTTTGACCGAAATGAAACCACTGGTTTACCCGACTCAGGCATATTTGCTTTGCATGCTGCTGCCAATAACCGTTTGCTGGCTGGTGGCTCCCGGGGTGGTTTGGTCGCACTGCAGAATGAACGCTGGCAACCCTATCCAGTGGCTGGCGCTTTAATCCGATCAGTACTTGAGGATAGTCAAGGGCGTATTTGGCTAGCGACTGAAGGCGCCGGCCTTTGGCGGCAAGAGCCCGATGGTCAGCGTTATCGGATCACCAGTGCAAAGCCCGGGTTGAGTAATGAAGCAATGTTTAGCCTTGCCGAAGATAACACTGGCACTATCTGGGTTGGAACCGCCGAAGGACTGTTTTTCATAAAGCATGATCTAGTGCAGCACGTTTCGGCGGAGCATGGCCTGCCTGAAGGCCCAGTGTTCAGCATTGCGATGGCTTACCAAGATCAAGTGGTCGTCGGCACTGAGCAAGGTGTGTTTATCGGAGATAAACAACACGGCTTTCACTTACTTGATAACACGCTCACTATGGCCTCCTCGGCGCTGTTAGTGGATGACGACCAGCTCTGGATTGGTACCGTCAGCGATGGTTTATTTCGCTTCAATCAGTCCGGAGTAGAAGCGTTAGGCACAGATACTGGCAAACCCAATAATCGAATTTTGTCATTACTTAAAGATCAGCAAGGAAGCCTATGGGTAGGCACCAATGGCGGATTGTTCCGATTGCGTCACGCGCCGTTTAGCTCTTTCAATCATGAACATGGTTTAGCCGATGATTTTGTCCGGGCCGTGTTGCCCCTGGCGGATGGATCTGTACTGGTAGGTACCAGCCGGGGAGTTGATCGTATTGACAATTACCGCGCCAAACCATTTGAGCACTCATTACCGCTGCTCCGTGAGTCCATTCTTAGTTTAGCGCAAGATGCCAGTGGCACCTTATGGTTTGGCAGTTATGCTCATGGTTTATTTAGTGTTGATGCCACAGGTGAAACCCAGCAATTTACCCGGGAGCAGGGCTTGTGGACCAATGAGGTCAGAGCTATTTTGCCTGCGGACGACGGTAGCTTGTGGATAGGTACCTCACGCGGTCTGAATCGGTGGTATCAAGGCAGTATGGAGCAATTTGATGTGGACTCAGGATTGCCAGGTAACTATATCATGGCACTGTATCAAACCGCAGATCAGCGCATTTGGGTCGGCACTGGTTCAGGAGTCGCCTACCGCCACAATGATGGCTTCACCACGGTTGACTTGCAACAACAGGATGAAGCTGAATTCGCCTTTGGTTTTTTAGAAGTTCAGCACCATCTTTGGATGGCAACAGACCGGGGGTTAGTTCGCTATGATCAAAACAGCGGTCAGCTTGCGATCATCGGCCGCCAGGCTGGCTTACCCTTCGATAAATATTTTCAAGTGGTGCTGGATCAACAAGAGCACCTATGGTTAACCAGTAACCGTGGCATGCTGCGCTTCGCTCTGGCTGATGCCAATGCACTGTTGGATGGCAGTATCACTCATCTGGCACCGGAACACTACAATGAAGCTGATGGGATGCATAGTGCTCAAGCGAACGGCGGTTCCAACCCCGCCGCTACTTTGCACCCTGATGGCTCCGTGTGGGTGGCTACCGCTGGTGGCGCCATCAGAACCCAACCAAGTACACTGGGCAGCTTCAGTGACTTTATCCCACCCATTGTCATTGAAGATATTCGAGTCGATGGGGAAACCAGCACGAAAGAAGCTCTGCAATCACTACCTGCTGGCACCCAACGTATTGAGCTCCACTACGCTGGTTTAGCCTATGTTATGTCGCAGCACATCCGTTATCGCACTCGACTTCAAGGCTTTGACCAAGACTGGATAGAGCGCGGTAATCAGCCCTATACCGAGCTTACCAACCTTCCACCCGGGCAGTATACTTTTGAAGTCATTGCAGCCTATCCTAATGGCGAATGGAGCCCACAACCGGCAATGCTGGCCATTCATATTGCCCCTTACTTGTGGCAGCGAACCGGATTCTGGTTCACTGTTGTATTGTTCGGTGTACTTGCTGTGATAGGTTTAGTGCGCTGGCGCCTGTACAGCTTGCAGCAAGCTGCCACTCGTCTGCAACAACAAGTGGCAGAGAAAACCATTGAGCTGCAACTGAAAGCTGACCATTTGCAGCAAAGCAATCATGAGAAGTCCTTATTGGTCGAGCAGCTACGCATTCAATCCGAGGCCTTTGCCCGTCAAGCACGGCAGGACTCTCTGACTGGACTCGCCAACCGTCGGGTATTTGATGAAGCACTGAGTCAGGAGTTTAAACGTGCTAAACGGCATCAGCACCCACTTTGTTTGGTGTTGATCGATCTTGATCATTTCAAGCGCGTCAACGATAACTGGTCGCATGCGGTAGGAGATCAGGTGCTCATTCGCGTGGCCGCTTCTCTGCAAGAGCAGTGCAGAGATACCGATATCGTTTCTCGTTGGGGCGGTGAAGAGTTTGCCTTGTTATTGCCGGAAACGGGGCTGCCTGAGGTCATGCAATTCTGCGACCGACTGCGTGCCCAAATCCGGCAGCTCGATTTTAGCGATGTAGCCGCTGACTTACAAATTACCATCAGCATTGGTGTCGCCGATAGTATGCATTGTGAGCAGCCTGAGACCTTACTCAGTCAAGCCGATAAAGCCTTGTATCAGGCGAAAGACCAAGGCCGTGATCAGGTGAGTGTAGCCGGGACTTAACTGCGAACACTAATCGCTGAGTCCCACTCGCTTTAGAAGCTCAGAAAACTCACTGGCAGGCAGTGGTTTTGAATAGTAATAGCCCTGATAACAATCGCAACCAATCTGCTGCAAGTAAAGCTGCTGAGCAGCTAACTCAACACCTTCGGCCAAAACATCGAAACCTAAGGTATGGGCCAGGGTAACGATAGCCTTGCAAATTTCAGCATCTTGCTGGTGCTCGGGCAATTGATCAATAAAGCTTTTATCAATTTTTAGTACATCGATGGGAAAGGACTTTAGGTAAGCTAACGAAGAATACCCGGTACCAAAGTCATCAATGGCTAACCGAATACCTAGTGCTTTTAAGCTGGAAAGCATACCGACCGCTCGCTCATGCTGGGTCATTAAAGCGCTTTCCGTCATCTCCAACTCCAACTGCTCCGCTGGAAAGCCCGAGCTTAACAAGGTGTCCGCGATCTGCTGCTGCAATTCGTTGCGCTGAAACTGATGCGCCGATACGTTGACAGCGATAATCAGCGGAGGAAGCCCTTCCTGCAACCATAACACCCCTTGGCGACAGCTTTGCTCGATCACCCAGAGGCCGATTTCATGGATCAAGCCGCTGCTTTCAGCAATAGGGATAAAGCGACTTGGAGCGATGAAGCCTTCATCAGGATCATACCAGCGCAATAAGGCTTCGGCCCCAACAATACGACCACTCGATAAATCAATTTGCGGTTGATAGTGCAATGACAACTGCTGCTCAACGATAGCATTGCGTAAACGAGACTCTAGTGTCAAACGTTCCCGTGCACTTTGGGTCATGCCATCAGAGTAATAGGCGCTGGTATTACGGCCTTCACTTTTGGCTTTGTACAGGGCTGAGTCTGCACCCTGAAGCAAGCTATCGGCAGTCTGCTCATGCAAGGGAAATAAACTGATCCCCGCACTAGCACTCAATTTCACATCCACACCATTGCTTAATGTCCAGACACGATGAATACAATTCAGCAGTTTATCTGCAACTCTGGCTGCATCCTCCGGTTGCTCTATCCCTTCGATTAAAGCTGCAAACTCATCCCCACCAAGTCGGGCTAAATAATCAGATGGCCGCAACAATCTTCCCAGCGCTTGACTCACTTGCTGCAACAGTTCATCGCCAATAGCATGGCCATAACTATCATTAATATTTTTGAAATGATCGACATCCAGCACAATGACAGCCACTAACTGTGGTCGGCGACTGGAGCGCTCTAATACCTGGCTAAGCCGCTTCACAAAAGACTGCCGGTTTGGTAAATCTGTCAATGCATCAAAGTCAGCCAAATAAGCGACTCGCTGCTCTTGCTTTTTTTGCTCGGTTAAATCAATGTCAATGCAAAAAAACTGTGGTTTTTTCCCGGGTAAATCAATCAGCGTATGCGATGAAAATACCGTGACCGGTTGTTGGTTTTTTCGTTTGAGTACCAATTCTGCTGATGGGATCGGTTGGCCACTTTCAACCATGGCTTTCACACCGCTAGTCACTACTGCATGCATTGGTTCAGGAATGATTAGATCCAGTAGGTTTCGGCCAATCGCTTCATCAGCACGATAACCATAAATGCGCTCGCTGGCTTTGTTCCAATAGAAGGTTGTGCCATCGGCCTCATAGCCCTGCACCGATATGTCTGCACCACTATCCAGCAAGGCACTGAACTTCATATTGGTTTCACGCAATGCAGTTTCGGTTTCTTTGATGCTTTGAATGTCTTCGATGATAGAAATAAAAAACAGCTCCCCAAACTGAGAAGCATCTACCGCCCGGACATACAATCGAGTCCAGATGTAATGTCCTTCTTTATGCCGATAGCGTTTTTCCATGTTGTATTCACGTCGGATGCCATTGCCTAATTGCTCCATCTGCGTCAGATCTTTGTTCAAATCATCAGGGTGGGTAATATCCTGAAATGTCATCTGTTGCATCTCAATTTCACTGTAACCAAACATCTGACATAACCGGGCGTTGCAGCGCAGCCATTGGCCATCTTTACTTACATGTGCAATGCCTACATTCGCCAGTTCGAATGTCAGGCTAAACAAACTACGTATCTGATTAGACTCTTTCTCAGCACGAGTCCGCTGCCACAATAACACCCAAGCCAGTAACGCCGTAAAAGCAACGTACATCCACCCTTTGTAGGTTTGATATTGGCTGTACAATTCAGGATCGGTAACAATGGCTCCGAGCAGAAAGTCACTACTGCTGATCCAAAAAACACCAAAAGCGAGGTAGACCAAAGCACCAAACCAAGGTCGGTGACTCAGACCTTTGTTAAGTACGGGCAGATGCCTGTGATCGTAGGTTGGCAGTGTCATGCAGTAATGTCCCTTAACCGAACAGAAGTAACTGAAAGCTCTCAACTAAATCAGTCAGTTAAGCATAGACTATTTTTTTCAGAAAACTACAGCACGTTGGCAGGGAAAGTACCGGCTAACCCGGGGTTAGCCGGCTCACATTAAAATGAATAAACCAGAGTGAGGGAGGTCTGAGTATCGGTGCGCTTTTTATCCACAGGCACATCGGTATCGCTCTGAACAATAAACGCTGCCTTCATTTGCATACGGCCATTGATCCGCGCGGTCAAAGAGGTTTCTGCTGAGGTACGGGTGTTATCTTCACCATATTCAACCACTAAATCCTGACCAAAACTGGCATGCTCACTGATGACCCATTTATAAAAGGCACCTGCACGAGCCAGTAGGCCACTTTCAGTATCGCCTTCTGCTGTCTTCCCATAAGAGTAACCCGGACCTATTTCAACATTCAGGCTTTGGCTCTCACGATCCAACAAGCGTGTACCATAACCCACAGCAACGGTGGAATATTTACGATAGGCACCAAACTTATCCTCGGTGTGGCTCCCCAGTACAAACAAATTATCATGCTCAGTTTCCAGCTTGTAAGCACTCTTCACCGATGCCCTGATGCGTTCAGCTGTGCGCTCACGCTCAGAACTGCCATCTTCCAGCCGCTTTTTATCTTCTTTGAAAAAAGCACTCAAGTGGTACTCGTTGTCAAAGCGCTCTAATCGCTGCACCGAATTAATTCGTCCGGTAATCGAGGTACCTTCGGTATTCCCTGTGGTGGTAATAGCACCGAGCTCTGCCGATGAAGACCAGCCTAGCTCTTCGGCCTGAACAGTGATACCAGAGGCAGCTATTACCACAGCTGCCATCGTCATCGAATACTTCATTCTTTCTCCTGCTGCGTTGATTGAATATGCACATCCATCTGAGGAAATGGAATACCAATGCCTTGCTCGTCAAAGGTCAACTTCACTTTTTCCAGCGTTTCCCAATACACGGCCCAGTAATCGGCGGCATTGACCCAAGGGCGTACTAAAATATTCACCGATGAGTCAGCAAGCTCGCCGATGACAATGTTTGGAGCTGGCTCTGGAAGAATCCGCTCATCTTGCGCCAGAATATCCGCTAACAATGCTTTGGCTTTTTTCAGGTCAGAGTCGTAACTGATGCCAATCACCAAGTCCACGCGACGGGTCGGTTCAGCCGAAAAGTTGGTAATGGCTCCGCCGGTGATTTGTGCATTCGGAATGATCACTCGCTTATTGTCCGGTGTTTTTAATACGGTCTGAAAAATTTCAATTTTATCCACCGTGCCCATTACTCCCCCGGCATCAATAAAGTGACCGGCTTTGAAAGGACGGAAGATGATGATCAACACCCCTGAAGCAAAGTTGGCCAACGACCCTTGCAAAGCCAAACCGACGGCTAAACCTGCAGCACCTAAAATTGCAATAAAGGATGTCGTTTGCACACCAACATGTGACAACGCCATCAAAAGGACCGCAATCATAATCAGGCTATAGACAATGCTGCCTAAAAAGCTAACCACAGCCTTATCAATAGAGCGGGATAACAGTGCTTTTTCCATCAAGCCTGAAACCGCCCGGCCTATCCAACGACCTATGACAAAAATAACCAGTGCCATGACGATATTGAGCAGATGACTAACCATGACATCCTGATTTTCAGTCATGAAATGGGTGACTTCATCCATATAAATCTCCAAATTGATAGCAAGTGAAAGAAACCAGCTAAAATGATAGCATAGAGAAAACAGACATCTGTGTAAAATTGTCTGAATTCCACTATAATTTTTTGACAAAACATGGCGAGCTGATGAGATTTTAGCTTAAAATTCCGCTAAAATATGGCATGTGTTGTGGTGATTGTAGCTCAGTTGGTAGAGCCCCGGATTGTGATTCCGGTTGTCGTGGGTTCGAGCCCCATCAGTCACCCCATTTCTTTTCCTTTCTCACGCTCACTCTGCTACGCTTTTTTACTCCTATTTTGACGAGGATTTAACGATGTTGACCTTGGCTGCGTTACAACAACAACTGGAGAAAAAACAAGCACCAATTGAGCAGTGGAATCCGCCTTTTTGTGGTGATATCGACATTCATATTCAGACCGATGGGCAGTGGCTGTATCAATCCAGCCCTATAGGAAGGCTGGCTCTGGTTCGGTTATTTGCCTCGGTACTGATCTATGAAGCAGGTGAGTACTTTCTGAAAACACCGGTCGAAAAAGTGCGCATCCAGGTGGATGATGCCCCTTATCTTATCGAAAGCTGGCGCTGGCAAACCACGAAGCAAGGCAAAGCCCTCGTTGCTATCACCAACCTGGACGATGAAGTGATCCTCGGTCCAGAGCACCCGGTTGCACTGCAACCTTATCAGGCTCAGCCTGTACCTTATGTGACCCTGTGGCGTGGATTGACCGCACGAGTCAGCCGTAATGTATTCTATCAGTGGGTATCAGAAGCTTTAAACCAATCCAATCAGACAGCAACACCTGAGCTGCATTTACAGAGCGCCAGCTATGCTATTCCACTTGGCTCGACCAACGAAATCGATCCTCGCTAGATAAGTTACAATATCACAAAATCATGATTTTAAACGGTTAAATACCGCCAGTAGTCGCATTGCACTTGCCGTTTACTCAAGGGCTGCCACATTGGGTTATCGTGCTCATTTTCTTTGTCTGGAGTTTCTATGACTATCGTTACCCTGAAAGCGCCGGTTGCGCTTTCCATCGCTCTCGCGCTTGGCTCCATGTCAACGCAAGCTGCAACCTTAATTCATGCTGGACAGTTGATCACAGCAGAAAATAATCAAGTATTAACCAATCAAACCATTGTGATTGAGCAGGATAAAATTCTGGCAATTGAGTCTGGCTTTCGTACGCCTGCAGCAGATGATACCGTCATCGATTTACGTCAGCATACCGTGATGCCCGGTTTAATAGACCTGCATACCCACTTTTATACGCAATTAAGCCAAGGCTCTTATTCTGACGCCTTTCGTATGAATGAAGCAGACTATGCACTTCGTGGTGCCACTTTTGCGACCAAAACATTGATGTCAGGCTTTACCACTGTGCGTGAGCTGGGTGACAACCATCAGATTAGTGTGGCGTTGAAAAAAGCCATTGCCAGTGGTTATGTGCAAGGCCCCCGCATCTATGCTGCCGGCAAGTCGCTGGCCACCACCGGAGGTCACGCCGATCCGACCAATGGCGTCAGTTATAGCCGAATGGGCGACCCGGGGCCTGTTGAAGGCGTGGTCAACAGCGTTGAAGAAGCACGCAAAGCAGTACGTCAGCGCTACAAAGAAGGCTCAGATCTAATCAAAATCACTGCAACAGGTGGCGTGTTAAGTGTGGCTGCCAGTGGCATGAATGCGCAATTTACCGAAGAGGAAATTGTGGCTGTCGTTCAAACAGCGCAGGATTATGGTTTTAAAGTCGCAGCTCATGCCCACGGTAAAGAAGGCATGGAACGGGCGATCAGAGCTGGCGTTCACTCCATTGAGCATGGAACCTACATGGATGACGAGACCATGGCTCTGATGAAACAGCATGGCACCTACTATGTCCCTACCATTAGTGCAGGTAAGTTCGTCGCTGAGATGGCTGTCATGCCTGGCTTTTTTCCTGAGTTGGTCCGGCCAAAAGCACAAGAAATCGGCCCTCTCATTCAAGACACCTTTGCCCGTGCCTATAAGGCTGGTGTCAATATTGGCTTTGGTACCGATGCAGGCGTTGGCCCGCACGGTGATAATTGGAAAGAGTTTGTCTACATGACCGAAGCAGGGATGCCTGCCATTGAAGCCATTCGCTCTGCAACCTATCACGGCGCCCAGCTGCTTGGTTTATCTGATCAACTAGGGACCATCCGCACTGGCAACTACGCGGATATTGTTGCTGTCCCCGGCAACCCACTGGAAAACATCGAACTGATGGGACAAGTCAACTTTGTCATGAAAGCAGGTAAAATTTATAAACAATAATATGCGGTAACTTGCCAGGGCATGCTTCAAGCCTTGGCAAGATCCCGGTAGGCGTTTAGCAGCTTTTCCACATCAGCCAGAATAAAATCTTTCAGATCCACCTCAGCTTGCTCACGAATGCGATCCAACTTCTGGATATGGGCTTTATCATGTTTTTTCCGCGCCGAGTGCGTGGGCATATCCTTGACCACATCATACATACGATGCATGCCGGGGTATTCTGTCACAGGATCTGGCTTATCTGATCGCTCTATATGATCCAACAACACCCAGACACGCAAGGTGCCTTCCGATAGCTCACATTGCTCAGCTTGCATCGCTTTACAAATACCAACAATACTATCAATCAAATACTGATTTTTTTTCGCTTTACTCGCAGCAACGGCCCGTTGTTGTGCTTGAACCAACCACAGCAAGCGACCGGCATAAAAAGACAAGCCAATGATAATGGCAGCACCTACCAGTATTACTATGATCCACCATACACTCATTGCTGCTCCTCATCATCTCCTAACAAATCTCGCTTCCAATCTTTACGCTCAAACTCAGCTAGCGGATCGTCGCTAGGCGCTTCCGCCAAGCCAAGTATTTCCAGCAATTGCTCGTAGCGCTCCGTCATACGATTAAAGTACTTGGCATCTTTACCTGTCAGGACTTCATTTTGCTCAACCCGCTCCAGTAGCTGCTGCAACTTTTCATCCTGCTCCAGCACAGCCAACTCTTGCTCTGGTGACAGTGCAACTGCTTTAACCTTCCCAATCTGAGCTTTTGGTTGCATGGAGTGCTGCAACTGCTCCTGCTCCGATGGCTCTGTTATCAGCAATGGTATCGGCTTTTTACTGCCATGACGCGGATCTTTCGCCGCTTGTTGCCGACTATCATCACGAGCATGTTTACTCAATAAAGGCGAGTTGCGCTGGCCAGCTTTGCCACCAACCGCCGACTTTTTGCTTTCTTCCTTGCGTTCTCTCGCTTTGCGGACATCAGAAGCGGGTAGAAAGCGAGGGCCATTATCGCCAGCGCTACGGGTTTTTTTTTGACGAGTCATAGGACCCCCTCAATAAGTTCATGTGCAGGCAAAGCCCTGCTTCAGCTAATGGAGCGCATTTTAGCATACTCCAAAGTCAGGAAGTGGATTCTGTTGCGACAGACAAAAAAAGAAAAGGCGATAAGTTGCCTTATCGCCTCTGCCATGTTGTGTCTAAGTGGACACTTATTTCATTCGCTGCAGTCATCCTGACCCGAGTTGGACTACCTGTCCTGTAATGGTCCCTACTATTTTTCTGTAATTTCCATATAAAGCTATTTTTTATTGACGATCATCCTGATACTTTCGTAACCATCCATGAGGTTTTAGCGCACTGGCATCGCAGCGATGCAGTATTCGTCGTCGCACTTGTATAGCTTTCCGTGCCTTAGATCCATTTTTTCGACGCGTTACTAAATGTAACGAACTGTTAATGTACTCCTATTGCAGCAGATGGCAAGACCCCATGCATAAAAAACCAGCAAAAACTTGATGTGCTGATAATAAAATCAATTTTATCAATCAATTATGAAGTACCGTTAATTGACACAAAAATACAAGAGGCTGGAACTATGGCAGATTTCTTACAGGGCATGTGGGATATATCGCACAAAAAAGCCAGTCGAAAGACTGGCTTTATCTATAGACTTAGTCTGGTAAGGCGCAAACCACTTAAATTAGTGCAAACCACCCAAGTACAGCGAAATCATTTCGATGTCTTCATCCGACATCTTACGCGCGATATCGCGCATCATGCCATTCATGTCATTTGCCCGCTGACCACTACGAAACTCTTTCAGTGTTTCAATCAAATAAGGAGCATGCTGAAATGAAATGCGTGGAAAACCGGACAGGCTGGTACCAGCCCCACGAGGACCATGACAAGCAATACAGGCTGGGATGCCTAATTCCGCATCACCACCACGATATAGCTGCTCACCACGCTCTAATGCATGCTCCGGCGTCTCACCAGCTGACATCGGCTGCGATGAAAAATAAGCAGATAAATCACGCATATCCTGATCAGACAATGAAGCTACCATACCGAACATCACTGCATTGTTGCGACCACGCTCACCGCCCGTGGACATACCCAATTTGTAATCTTGCAGCTGTTTGTACAAATATTCAGCATGCTGACCAGCAATTTTAGGATAGATATCCATTGGGCTATTTCCATCGGTGCCATGACAGGCGACACAAGTGGTTGCTTTTTCTTTACCGGCCGCCGCATCACCATCAAATGCATGGGCCGCCCCTATCATGCTGAATAACAGCGTAAGTGGCAGTACAAGTCTTTTCATGTTGTTTCCGTCTCTGTCTGCAGTGAATCGCCAGTAATCTGGCACCTGTTGTTATGTATAAATGTGATCTGCCGCTTATTTTACACGATTCTGCTTAAGATAAAATCCCATCTATACAGCAATTACTTCTTCCGATCCATTGGATCCGTTACAATAGCCCAAAATCATTGCCGGAGATAGCCGTGAGCAGCACGCCCCTCAATTTTCAACAAGCTACTTTTTTGACCAGTGCGCCCGATATTCGCGCACTGCCAGCGGATGAAGGCATCGAAGTTGCCTTTGCCGGACGATCCAATGCAGGTAAATCCAGTGCATTAAACACGCTGACCCGGCAAAAAAGTTTAGCCAGAACCAGTAAAACGCCGGGGCGAACTCAATTGATCAATGTATTTCAAATGAATGATCAGCAACGATTGATTGATTTACCAGGGTATGGTTTTGCCAAGGTGCCACTGGCAGTGAAGCAAAAGTGGCAAAAAGCACTGAGTGAATACCTCATCAAGCGCCAAAGTTTGCAGGGACTTATCGTGCTGATGGATATCCGTCACCCATTAAAAGACTTGGATCAGGATTTAATCCATTGGGCAGTTGAAAGTCAGTTACCGGTACGTATTTTATTGACCAAAGCAGATAAACTCAGCCCGGGCCCACGCAAAAAAGCCTTGTTGCAAGTCTCTGAAGCCGCATTGGCCTTTATGGGGGATGTTCAGGTCCAGGTATTCAGCTCATTAAGCAAACAAGGATTACCAGAATTAGAGCAAGCATTACGGCTGTGGTTCAACCCAACAGATATGCCTGCCGATAGCGAATAATACTTCGGCCCGTACCAATAAGCATAATACGTATGGATAAAAAAACGGCCTCACAATGTGAGGCCGGTATAGCAAACGGGGAGAAGCTATTAGTTCAAATCAACAGGGTGTCCTCTTTACGAGGACATTGTAATGATACTACAAAAAAATCTTCGTTTGAAGTATTTACTCTATAAAAATAATCACTCATTCCCTACGACAAAAATAAAAAAACGCCCCACTGCAAGCAGTGGGGCGGCTAAATAAGCCTACTTTCTGGTGAAGAACTTACGTTCAGACACTGAAAGATAGAACATCTTACCTCTGTACCCTACACAAGCAATTCTAACTTCAGCAGCTGAAAAATCAAGCGAATTTGGTAAAAAAACAACATAAATAACAATAGCACCGATTTAAAGTACAAAAATGGTAATTAAATTACTTGGAAATAGAGTGACTTTCTGCAGTGATACGCGGGTAAAAAGCAAAAAAAACCCTGCCAAAGGGCAGGGTGAATCGTATTTATGAAGGGAGAGCAGAACATGTTACTAACTATTCTGAGTCAACCTTATCGATTAAGTTCATTTTTAATGCGCTTGATCCCAGTTATCACCAATGCCTGCTTCAGCCACCAGAGGTACATCCAGTTCAGCGGCTTCCGACATCACCGCAGTTAGAGCCCGGGTCGCTTGTTCGGCTTGTTCACTGCTCACTTCAAAAACCAATTCATCGTGCACCTGCATCATCATCACAGCTTTCAATTCAGGGTGTTCTTTGAGATAGGCCGCCACTTTGATCATGGCACGTTTAATAATATCTGCCGCAGTCCCCTGCATTGGCGCATTGATTGCCGCGCGCTCCGCTGCTTTTTTACGTGCCGCATTGCGGGCATTGATCTCTGGTAAATACAAGCGACGGCCATAGATCGTCGTCACATATCCCTGCTCATGCGCTTGCTGCCGTGTCCGCTCCATGTAGTTCAGTACACCTGGGAAGCGTTCAAAATAACGATCAACATACTGCTGAGCTTCTTGCCGGCCAATATCCAGTTGCTTGGCCAGACCAAAAGCAGACATGCCATAAATCAAGCCAAAATTAACTGCTTTCGCCCGGCGCCGTTGTTCTCCGCTTACCTCAGATAAAGGCACACCAAACACTTCTGCCGCAGTTGCTTTATGAATATCTAAGCCTGCAGCAAAAGCATCAAGCAACGCTTGATCCCCCGACAAGTGAGCCATGATTCGCAACTCAATTTGTGAGTAGTCAATCGCCACTATCTTTTTACCAGCTGGTGCGATGAAAGCCTGACGAATACGTCGACCCGCCTCACTGCGAATAGGGATGTTCTGCAAATTCGGCTCGGTTGAGCTTAACCGGCCAGTTGCAGCAACCGCTTGATGATAAGAGGTATGCACCCGGCCTGTTGCGGCTTTGATCATTTTTGGCAGTTTATCAGTATAAGTCGACTTCAGCTTGCTGAGCCCACGGTGCTCAATCAGCACACGCGGTAATTCGTATTGATGCGCCAATTCTTGCAACACATCTTCAGCAGTAGAGGGTGTGCCTTTGGGCGTTTTCTTTATCACAGGCAACTGTTGTTTTTCAAACAAGATCTCCTGCAATTGCTTGGGAGAAGCCAGATTAAACTCCTGCCCGGCTAGCTCATACGCCAACAACTCCAGTTCAGCCAGTCGCGTTGCGAGTACAGCACTTTGATCACGTAACTGCTTTGCATCGATCAAGACACCGTAACGTTCCATCGCCGATAAAATGGGTACCAGCGGCATTTCAATCTCTTGCAATACGGCAACCAGCGCTTCGCTCTGTTGAAGCTGTGGCCACAAAGTTTGGTGCAAACGTAATGTCACGTCTGCATCCTCAGCAGCGTAACGGCTCGCCTGTTCCATCTCAATTTGGTTAAACGTCAGTTGCTTCACTCCTTTACCAGCAATATCGGTAAAGCTAATGGTGTTATGACCCAAGTATTTTAATGCCAGATTATCCATATCATGCCGTGAACCCACACTATTGAACACATAAGACTCCAACATAGTATCAAAACAGATCCCTTGCAGTTCAATGGCATATCGGGCCAATACACTTTGGTCATACTTTAAATTCTGCCCGACTTTGGCTTTTGCCGGGTTTTCCAGCCAAGCCTTTAACTGAGCTAACACCCAATCGCGGTCCAGTTGCTCTGGAGCATCTAAGTAATCATGAGCCACAGGCAGGTACCAGGCTTTGCCTGGTGCCGTGGCAAAAGACAAACCGACCAGGTTGGCCTCCATGTAGTCCAGACTGGTCGTTTCGGTATCCAAAGCGGTTAATTCGCTACCTTCAATCGCCTCCAGCAGCTGCTGAAACTCGTCTTTAGTGAGGACCGTTTGATAGCCTGAAGTATCAAGTGTCACTGCTGTTGGCTCTGCCTGCTCCAGCTCAGTCACATCTGGTTGCAGGCTATCCGTCGCGGTCTCTGCCGTCAGTAACTCTTTTAACCAACGATTAAATTCACATTGTCGATAACACTGCTCTAACTCAGCAGTATTCGCAGGCTGTATTTGCAAGTCGCTCAATTGATAGGGTAATTCAACATCGGCTTTGATGGTGGCCAGCAGATAAGACAGCTCCACCTGCTCTTTATGGGCGAGCAGCTTTTCAGCCATAGTTTTCGCACCACGGAAATTCAGTTCGGCTAGCTTTTCTGGTGCAGCAAAAAGTTGCTGCAAACTGCCCCCTCCTTGCAACATGGCGGTAGCGGTTTTTTCACCCACACCGGGCAAACCGGGAATGTTATCTGATTTGTCCCCCACCAAAGCAAGGTAATCAATGATCAGCTCTGGTGGCACGCCAAATTTGGCCTCTACACCTACGGGATCCAATACCGTATTGGTCATGGTATTAATCAAGGTAACGTGCTCATCCACCAGCTGAGCCATATCTTTATCGCCGGTAGAAATCACGGTGTGACGGCCCGCTGCACTGGCAGCTCTTGCCAAAGTACCAATCACATCATCCGCCTCAACGCCGGAGACACAAAGCAGCGGTAAGCCCATGGCCTGAATGATTTGGTGCAAAGGTTCAATCTGATGGCGTAAGTCATCAGGCATTGGAGGCCGGTGTGCTTTGTACTCCGCATACAGCTCATTACGAAATGTAGGGCCTTTGGCATCAAACACCACCGCCATTTCCGATGGCTTATACTGCCGCAGCAAGCTTTTTAGCATGTTGACCACACCATAAATGGCACCGGTCGCTTCACCTTTGGAATTAGTTAGATGAGGTGGTGAGTGATAGGCGCGAAATAAGTACGAAGAACCATCCACCAAAACTAATGGGGTATCGGGGTGAGTTGCCATAATGCATCCTAATCAAGTGCTGTTAAAATCAGTGTTTGGTTATGGTGATTGCGCGATCATACTATAGTATCGAAAATGGGCCTAGAGTATCAAAATCAGGTCTGCCCCAAAGAAGGGTAGATCATCACAAGCTGTGGATAACTATGTGCAAAAGATTTTTTGAAGCACAATAAATGCCCAACATAATCCTTGCGGATGTTGAGTAAGTAATTGAAATTGAAGTTATTTAAAAGGGAAAACTACTGGAACCCTTATTATTTTTTTTATATTCCATCATGTGGAAAAACTTTTTGTTGGAAGCATAATGCTTGCCAGAAAAACCTGCGGACACTTAGTCAGCGGTTGTGTAGACTATCACACTATGCTGGATAAAACAGAGCAAAACTATAAAAAATTTTCGTTTAAAAAAACCAGTTTAAGAATCGATTGGTATAAGCCAGTATAGATGCCTGCTGGCGGTTATTTTTGGAGGTTATCATGAAGCATGTAGCAGTAATTTTGAGTGGTTGCGGTGTCTATGATGGGGCTGAGATCCACGAATCGGTGCTCACTTTATTGCATCTGGAACAACAGCACGCGACCTACCAGTGTTTTGCACCCGATACCATGCAACACCATGTGATTAATCATGTCACAGGCGAAGCAAGCAACGAGCAACGCAATGTGCTAATTGAAGCTGCTCGTATTGCTCGTGGTCAGATCAAACCGCTTTCTGCTTTGCAGGTCGATGACTTTGATGCTGTGATCCTGCCCGGTGGTTTTGGTGCCGCAAAAAACTTGTCTGACTTTGCCTTTGCTGGTGCCAAGGCGGAGGTGTTACCAGAATTAAAACAGCACCTATCCCGTTTTATTGCCGCGAAAAAGCCACTGGGCTTTATCTGTATTGCCCCGGCCATGATCCCCCGGTTATTCGATAGTCGCGTAAGCCTGACCATCGGTATGGATCAAGATACTGCAGACCACATTACCACCATGGGTGGACAACATATCAATTGCCGGGTGCAAGATATCGTGGTTGATCATGCAGCTAAGGTAGTCAGCACCCCAGCCTATATGCTGGCACAGTCGGTACTCGAAGCCAGTAGCGGTATTGAAAAGCTGGTGCATGCGGTGCTTGAGCTGGCTGAAGCAAAGACAGCTTCACATCATGGGGCTTCCCCAAGCCCATCTGGATCGTTATAATGGCGCAAGATTTGTACAAATTAAACACAGGACCAACAACGATGAAAAGAATCCACCTTGCAGCAGCGGCTGCATGCGCTTTGCTGTTCACAGGTCTGGCTAGCAGCTCGACTGAAGATGATGTCCGTAAGCGTATCGCTCCGGTAGGTCAGGTGTATCTATCAGGCGATGCGCCAGCACAAGCCACAGCAGATACTGGTCCCCGCAGTGGTGAGCAAGTGTACCAAACAGCTTGCTTTGCTTGTCATGGTACAGGCGCTTTAGATGCCCCAAAACCTGGCGAATCCAGCTGGGAGCCACGGATTGCGCAAGGCTTTGACGTAATGCTGCAAAAGTCAATTGAAGGATTCAACAACATGCCAGCGATGGGGACTTGCATGAATTGTTCTGAAGATGAAATCGCTGAAGCGATTCGCTTTATGATTGAAGGTGTCTGAACCCGGGCCGTGCCCTGACGCATTGTTCTGTCGTGGCCAGGCGGCCACGGCAGGCTTGCCTCCCCCACATATAACGTTTCTCAACAAAATACTCACCATATATACTAAACTAGTATAATAAAGCTTCGCTTTCATTCAGATGACGATTTCACTCTGCGTAAAGTTTGTGCATAATGGGTCAGTTCCGTGCATTGAACCGATCATTATGATAAGAGACTGAGTTGAAGGATTTAACCAATAAAAAGCGCGCGTTACAGCGTGCAGAAGCCAATCAGCAACGGTTGCAACAATTGGCCGAACGTTATCGTCAAGCGTATGCTATCCAAGGTGCTCTGCTCCAGCTTTCTGAGCTGGCCAGTACTATTGCTGATATGAAAGAGTTTTATCCTGCCATTCACCATATGGTGGCTGAGCTGTTGCACGCCAAAAATTTTTATGTCGTCTTGGTCAACCCAGAAACTCATGAGTTTTCTCTGGAGTATTTTTCTGACGAAAAAGACCAGCAAGTTATCCCACAAGTACCATCAGAAGCTTTTTCCTCTGGCCTGACCGGCTATGTCTTTCAAAAGCACAAACCTCTACTTTGTGATCAGTCTTTATTTGAACAATTGGTGACTTCAGGTCAGATTAAAGCTCAGGGTTCCATGCCAACCCATTGGATGGGAATTCCACTTAGTCGGGGCAAACAAACCATCGGTGTGATGGCCATCCAAAGCTATGATGCTGACAAGCATTATACCGAACACGATCTCGATATTTTTAGCCATATCGGTCACCATACGGTGACCGCTTTTGATCGAGTCCGTAGCAGAGAGATCCTCGAACAAACTGTTCGTGAACGCACTCAACAATTGCAAAAAACCAATGTTGAGCTGCAAAAAGAAATAAAAGAACGTAGTGCCGCTGAAAAGCTGCAAGGCTCATTGTATCGTATCAGTGAGTTGTCGGCCTGCAGCCGTAATATGCAAAGCTTCTATCGTGATGTTCATCAGGTACTGTCTGAATTGATGTATGCCGAGAATTGCTACATTGCGTTAGTGGACGCCAGCAACAATAGCCTGAGCTTCCCATTTTATCGCGATCAATACACACCAGCTGCGCCAAAGCGCCCTATGGGTAAAGGCTTTACCGAATACATCATTCGCACCGGAGAAGCACAATTAATTGATGGTGCGGCAGCTTTGCAATTGGCAAGAGCCGGAGAAGTGACTCGCGGTATGGTGAGTGCTTTACAGAGTACCCGCCATTCGACCAGTTGGCTGGGTGCTCCTTTATTACTGGATGACGACGTGATCGGAGTCATTGCGCTTCAGGCCTATGACTATCAATACGATTACAGCGAGCAAGAGCTCAATATTCTGCGCTTTGTCTCTCAGCACATCGCTGTCGCCATTCAGCGTAAGTTGGCAACCGAACAACAACGTAAACATCAGGAAGACCTGGAGCGAAAAGTCTTTGAGCGAACCCGGGAATTACGTCAGACTAACCTGTTCCTCCGCTTACAGGTTGAAGAACGGAAAAAAATCGAAGAAAAGCTGTTTCATGAAGCCAATCATGATGCGTTAACCAGTCTGGCAAATCGTCCTCGCTTCCTGCAATTGCTGCAGCAACAGTTTCGTCAACGGAAGCGCCAATCGGATGGCAAGTTGGCGTTATTGTTTATCGATTTAGATCGGTTCAAAGCCATCAACGATAACCTGGGCCATGCCATTGGAGATTCGTACCTGATTGAAACCAGCCATCGTCTGCAAGCAGCCGTGCGAGAGCATGATCTGGTTGCCCGACTTGGTGGTGATGAGTTTGTCGTGATGCTGACCGAAATCCACCAACAACTGGATGTAGAAGAAGTGGCAGATCGTATTCTCGAGTCGGTTCGCCAACCCGTCGATATCGAACAGCAGCAAGTATTGTCAGGTGCAAGTATAGGTATAGCTCTCTATCATCATGGCTACCAATCTGCAGATGAGATGCTGCGCGATGCCGATGCGGCTATGTATCAGGCTAAATCGTTGGGCTCTAACCGTTTTGTGATTTTTAATCCCGATATGATGGAGGTAGCCGCCCCCAAATCCCCAAAGTCTGACGCTGAACCTGCAGCGGTATCAAATAAAGCAGCTCAGGTCGGTTAGCTTTTTTCTTTATTAAGCAGTTGTCGTAGTCGTTCAATGTTGGCTTTGCCCGTCACCTGTCGTTGTTCTGCTGTTTTAGGGGCCGCGACCAGCTGCCACTCCAAATCATCTTGCGGTAGTTCATACAAAAAACGGCTGGGTTCTGGCCGGATCACTTCGCCATACTGACGCCGCTCTTTGGCATAGGTAAAGATCAACTCTCGCTGCGCTCGCGTGATGCCAACGTAAGCCAGTCGCCGCTCTTCCTCGATGTTATCTTCATCAATGCTACCCTGATGGGGCAAAATACCTTCTTCCACACCCACCATAAAGACGTAAGGAAACTCCAATCCTTTGGATGCATGCAAGGTGAGCAATTGCACCTGATCGGCCTGCTCATCCTGCTCTTGTCGCTCCATCATGTCGCGCAGGGTCAGACGAGTCACAACTTCCGGTAAAGTCATCGGGGCTTCATCATCCTTACCTGCCAGCATCTCGACAATCCAGCGGTACAGCTCATTGACATTTTTCATCGCCATTTCCGCGGCTTTGGGGCTGTTACTGGTTTCAAATAACCAGGCTTCGTAATGACTTTGCCGGATCAAATCGCGGATGGCTTCACTTGGCTCTTCCCGCTTGATTTGCTCCGTCAGTTGCACAATCCAATTGGCAAACTGCTGCACCGCCTGATACCCCCTCGCAGGCAAACGCTGGGCAAGTTCTGGCGAAAAACAACTGGCAAACATGCTCTGTTGTTGCTCATGAGCCAGGGTACCTAGCTTTTCCAGTGTGGCAGCACCAATCTCACGGCGCGGCACATTGATAATGCGCAGCAGGGCATTGTCATCATCCGGATTGACCAGTAAGCGCAAATAAGCCATCACATCTTTAATTTCAGCACGGGAAAAGAATGAAGTTCCGCCAGAAATACAATAGGGAATACGATTGCTCATCAACGCTTTTTCAAAAATTCGCGCCTGATGGTTGCTGCGATACAACAAAGCATAATCTTTGTATTGAGAGCGGTTGCTAAAGCGGTGAGAAATAATCTCTGCCACTACTTTTTCGGCTTCGTCCTCTTCATGTTTGCACGGCAGCACCTTGAGCGGCATGCCATAGCCAATTTCACTAAATAACTGCTTTTCGAACACATGGGGGTTATTGGCAATCAGAATATTAGCGGCTTTCAGAATGCGCTCTGAGGAGCGGTAGTTTTGCTCCAGTTTAATCACTTTCAATTGCGGAAAGTCTTGCTGCAAAAGTGCCAGATTCTGCGGCTTAGCGCCCCTCCACGAATAAATAGATTGATCGTCGTCTCCAACCACGGTGAAGCGCTGTCGCTCTCCCACTAGCAGCTTCACTAGCTGATACTGACTGGTGTTGGTATCCTGATACTCGTCCACCAGCAAGTAACGAATTTTTTGCTGCCAGCGCTGCCGCACCTCTGGTTGATGCTGCAATAATAAGGTTGGTAATAAGATCAGATCATCAAAATCAAAGGCATTGTAGGCTTTCAATAGTTGGTTGTAGCGCAAATAAAACTGCGCTTGCAGCAGCTCTTCAGGGTGCACGGCCTGCTGAATGGCCAACTCGGGTAGCACCAGATCATTCTTCCAATTGGAAATACGGCTTTGCAGTTGGCGAATTAAATCCTTATCACCGGCATAATCCCCTTCGGTCAGCTCTTTCAGTAGCGCTTTTGAATCCTGATCATCAAATAAACTAAAACTGGCTTTGTAACCCAGCGCGCGATACTCTTTTTTCAGAATAGTTAAACCGAGTGTGTGAAAGGTCGAAATGGTCAAGCCGCGACAAGCCGGTTTTGGCAGTTGATGACCAATTCGCTCTTTCATTTCACGGGCGGCTTTGTTGGTAAAGGTCACCGCGGCAATATGGCGGGCAGGCAATTCGCATTGCTGAATTAAATAAGCAATTTTATTAATAATAACCCGCGTTTTGCCACTACCGGCACCAGCTAATACCAGACAAGGTCCGGAAATGTAATGCACAGCATCATTTTGTTGTGGATTTAGTTTCATTTAAGCGCCAGCGACAGCATCGCCATAAAGAGGATCGTCCTATCAGGCGAGCTATTTTACCGGAAATTGCCGTAAAAGAGCAGCGAAGCTTTGTTATACTGAATAAACACTCATATCCAGCACTGCACAGGACACCCTTATGATTGATCCAAAAAAAATTGAAGACATGGCGAAACAAATAGGCGCTCTAATTCCGAGCCAACTGCGACAGGCAGCCGATGATATTGAAGGGAAAATCAAACTGATCCTACAGCAAAAACTGGCTCAATTGGATGTAATTAGCCGCGACGAATTTGATGTGCAACGACAAGTCCTGGCCCGCACCCGGGAAAAAGTCGACCTGCTGGAAACGCAAGTTCAGGCTTTACTGGCAGAACGCACCACGCCCTCCACTAAAGACGAGCTGCCTTCGTCTGATCAACAGTAGGACAGTCGAATGAAAACGCCCGTTTTAGCCCTAACCGCACTATTGATAAGTTGTGGTCTTTACGCCGCGCCGGATCGCTTAATTTTGGCTGGCCAGTTATTGGATGTTCGTACCGGTGAACTTCATAGCCAGCAGGCTATTTTGATCAAACAACAACGTATTCAGCGTATTACGTCTATCAGTGAGCTGGCAGACAATGAGCGACCAGCCGATGTGCTCGATTTAACCGGTTACACCGTCTTGCCCGGCTTAATCGATATGCATGTGCATCTTACTTCGAATCCGCAGAAACATGGCTATCGTCGCCTCAACGACACCCCAACCCGGCAAGCTCTGTTTGGTGTCACTGCGGCTCAAGCGACACTGGATGCCGGCTTTACCACAGTGCGTAATGTTGGTGCCAGCGGCTTTGCTGATGTCGACTTGCGCGATGCCATTGATGAAGGCGATATTGTCGGCCCCCGCATGCGAGTGGCAGGGCACAGCATCTGTATTACCGGTGGCCACTGCGACAACAACTTACTGCCTCATACCTATAAGGCCAACAGCTTTGGTGTCGCCAACAGCCCGGACGAAGTTCGTGCCCGTGTGCGTGAAAATATGAAGTATGGTGCCAACGTTATTAAGTTTACCGCAACCGGTGGTGTGTTATCGCGCAATACCGATGTTAATGCCAGCCAGTTTAGTCTGGCAGAAATGCAATCGCTGGTGGCTGAAGCTCACGATCGCGGAGCCAGAGTTGCAGCTCATGCCCATGGGCTGCATGGCATGAAGCGGGCGATTGAAGCCGGAGTCGACTCCATTGAGCATGCCAGTTTCCTAAACGATGACGTGCTGGCACTGGCAGCAGAAAAAGGCACCTATCTGGTGATGGATATCTATGTCAGTGATTACATCTTAGGCGAAGGCGAGGCTGCCGGTATTTTACCGGAGTCGCTGGAAAAAGAACGTCATGTCGGCCAGTTGCAGCGTGAAAACTTTCGACGTGCCGTTGTCGCTGGTGTCAATATGGCCTTTGGTACCGATGCTGGTGTTTATACACATGGCCAGAATGGCCGTCAACTAGCCTACATGGTGGAATGGGGCATGACCTCATTGCAAGCGATACAAAGTGCAACTGTGCATGCAGCTGATTTATTGCATTGGTACAGCGATGAAGGCAAACAAAACGTGGGTGTACTCGAGCCTGGCGCTTTTGCTGATTTGATCGCGGTACAGGGTAACCCGCTGCAGGACATTCGACTGCTGGAGTCAATTCCCGTGGTAGTGAAAGGTGGCCAGCGGGTTAAATAATCTGCTGCTGAAACGTAAAAAGGCCTGTTGCAGCAGGCCTTTTTGGTATTTGGAGCGACGTAAAAGAATTAACGGCGGCGTAAACGCAGCCCGAGCAAGCCAAGGCCTAGCAATGCCAAAGTGGCAGGAGCAGGGACTGGTGTGGTGGTTTGAGCTGGCGTACCAAATACATCTAAGGTTGCACTGCTTAAGTCAAATGAGCGTTCACCACCACTCCGCGAAAACCACAAGTAAAAACTGCCCGACTCCACAATGCTATCAAATACATCCAGTGAATTATTGAAAGTAAACGTCATGGTTTGATTACCAGAGTTTAAGCGACGGTTTGCCGCCGTTATGTCAGACAAACTGCCATTGATTTGATCCACGGCTGGACGAACATACCAGCGATTATTATTAATCATCCCAAAGAACGCAGTGTTAGGAAGCAAGTTGTAAGTCAGAGTTAACTCAAACGACGTAATATCTTCAAAAGCAAGATGACTGAAGTCAAAACCATCATGGAACGAACTACCGCTACTGCAACCAGTGACATTGACCTGAAAGTGGTCTGCATGCAAGCTGCCACAAGAGCCATTGTAATTTGTATGTAACGGTGAGTGCTTACCAATACCATAATCATGGCTGATAGTGCCAATCAAGGTAGCATGCGCCGAAAACGCCAAACCGGCCAACAAAGTGATCGTACTAACAACTAAAGATAGTTTCATGTTTTTACCTGAGTTAAGAAGAGAATATGCCATACAACTGATCCGGGCATCCTGAACAGCGGGCGATCATTGACCATAAAACACATTTAGCAAAGATCGAGCCACAAAAAACAATACCATTGTATGTCTATGATACTAAGTAGCTTATTTTTTGTTCAGCACCTATTCCACCTCCTACTGCCATGAATAACGAACCGTATTGTAAACAAAACAGACACCGTCGGCTCAGGGACCAATGAAATCATTGTATGGGGTTAAAATTCACAGACGCTCATACTAAACTGTTAGACTATCAACGACTCATAGTGCTTGGTATTCATTTGAAAAGCTTCACAGACAAACAGGAGATACTGTGGCTAAAACACAGGAAAAATTGGATCGGTTGTATGGCCTAATCGCCAACGAGGAAGATGCCCGTGCCTGTAAGGATATTTCTGATCAGGCTTGTACCGAGGTGCCTCGCAACTTTTTTCTGATTTTATGCAGCCAGACCCTGACTAGCTTAGGTGATTTACTCACCAGTCCGAAAACCATTTTAACCTGGTTGATGACAGCTGTCGGCGCTCCTGCCGCCTTGATCGCCTGGCTGGTCCCTATTCGGGAATCCGGCTCCATGTTGCCGCAACTGATGATTGGTGCCTGGGTGCGCCAGCATGCCCTGCGTAAACCCTTTCTGGTACTGGGAGCCATCATTCAGGCGCTGAGCTTATTCGGTATGGTACTGGTCGTGCTGTGGCTGGAAGGGCTGGCTGCAGGTCTGGCTATTTTGGGCCTGCTGGTGGTATTTAGTCTGGGCCGGGGCCTCAATTCAGTGGCGATGAAGGATGTACAGGGCAAGACCATCCCGAAACAACGCCGCGGCCGCCTAACGGGCCTTGCCAGCACTATTTCTGGCCTGCTGACAACGCTGATCTCTGTCTGGCTGTTCAGTCAGGCTGAAGATGCCGGTCTGCTGATCTATGTGCTGCTGTTGCTCGGTGCCGCTATGCTATGGTTTGGTGCTGCCACCTTGTTCAGCCAAATTGACGAACAACCGGGTGAAACCAGCGGTGGCGGCAATGCCATGCAGCAAGCCTTTGCTAATCTGGCACTGCTGCGTGACGATGCCTTGTTTCGGCACTTCGTCATCACCCGGGCGTTAATGTTAAGCTCAGCTCTGGCAACTCCCTTTCTCATTGTGTTAGCGCAACAACACAGCAGCTCAGGTGCCTTACTGGGCGCTTTTTTGCTGGCGAGTAGTCTGGCCAGCTTGCTTAGCTCTAGTATCTGGGGTTGGATGGCCGATTGGTCCAGTCGAAAAGTCTTGTTATTGGCTGCCGGCTTGGCGTCTGTGTTCTGTTTTCTCGCTGCGCTAGCCAGTCAGTTCGATGGCCTGATCGTCAGCAATTTTTGGTTTTACCCCACACTATTTATGCTGCTGAGCATTGCCCATGCTGGCGTGCGGGTGGGCCGAAAAACCTATCTGCTGGATATGGCAGGTGGCAATAAACGCACCGATTATGTCTCGGTCAGTAATACCGTCATTGGCGCGCTGTTACTGCTTACCGGCTTGGTCAGCGCTCTCGTTGCCAGCTGGTCGTTGTTTGCGGTGCTGGTGTTGTTTGCACTGATGAGCGCAGTTGGCGTGATCTACGCCTGGCGTTTAAAAGAAGTAACGCAATAACCCAGGGCATGCCCTAGTCACCGCCAGCCAAAAAGTTATCCAAATCCTCGCCGGTTAACTTGCCGATTTGAGAAAAGAGATACAGGACTGCGCCCATCATAATTATGGTGCAAGGGATAGCAATCACAGGAAAGCTCAGCGCCGTCATGCGGCCAATTTCAGCATTAAAGGCTTCAGTACCTGCCGGGCTCACCACGATCCATTTGGCCAGCACGTAATTTAGAATGGCAGACAGCACAAATGAGCTGGCCAACAAATAAGTGCTTATTTTTAATTTTTCCTCGAAGGCTTCTGTTGCCTGCCTGGCCTTCAATGCCTTGGCCAGTTTCTCGGTTTGAATAAGCTCTTCATTTAACAACAACTTGCGTACCAGCGAAAAACGAGTGTTGTGGGTCAGCAAGACGCCAACAGCGATCACGGCTGGCACAGCAGCCTCTTTAATCGCAATATAAGCCGGGTCGAGTTGCAGCAAACCAATACCGCCAGTCAGCAGCACACTGATCACACCCAACACGGAAATAAAATTCACCTTCTCACTGCGATGAAAATCCCAACTGCCATACAACACCGGAAACGCCAGTGCCACCACCAATGCCCACATTGGACCCAAATGCGCCTCACCGCTGAATTTGGTCAGGATCAGCACCGGAATGATGATATTAAATACGATATTTCCGAAAAAACCGCCTTTCTTTTTGGCTGGTTTTGACTTCACAGCATCGGACATGGCTACTTCCTCACTCACTGCGCATCTGCGTAGATACACATACTCAATAAACGCTAGTATGCCACTAGCCAGCATCCGCGGCTAGCTGCTGATCCAGCAACAAGATAAAACTCAACACCGCCTCACTCACCGCATGATAAAACCCGGTATCCACCCGTTCAGCAGTATCCCTTGGGCTATGATAATCCGCATGATCGGCCACACCAAAATACACAAAGGGCACACCATGGCGATGAAAGACACCATGATCGGAACTCTGAGTCCAGTTTTCAGTCCGGCCCGCCCGCCACCAGGGTCGATCATGGGCTCTTATCAATCGAACACTACTTTGTGCCTGCACCTGATCCAACAATGGGTGCAACCAGGGGTGCTGGTAGGTACCAACCGCAAAGAGCTTGCGCCCGGTATCACGGCTTAGCATATCGACATTGATGTTAAAGGCCAGCTGCTCAGCTGTTAGCATCTGATGCTGAAACAAAGCGACTGCGCCTTGCAAGCCTTTTTCTTCGCTATCCAGCGCAATAAACAGCAAGGGATGCTGTGTTGGGTTGTGTTGAAAATAACGAGCCAACTCCAGCATAGTAGCTACACCTGAAGCATTGTCATCGGCGCCATGGAAGATGTCTCCATTGCGAATACCCAAGTGATCATAATGTGCTGTCACCACGAGGTAGGGTAAATCCGGCTGTTGGCCGGGTAAACGTCCCAACACATTGGCAGCGTTAGTTATGGCTTCAATCTGACGCTGACGTTGGCGAAACAAGCCACTGAACTGAATATGCTCTTTCACCTCATACTCTTGCAAATACCCCTGCTGGCCAGCAGGCTGCAAACCAATCGACTGATACTGCTCAATCAGCCAATGCCGGGTTGCCAAAGCACCTGCTTGACCAGACTCGCGACCTTCACGGTCTGGGTGAGCCATCCAGCTGAGATCATCCATCATGCGTTGCGCATCAAGCCGATTGGGGATGGTTTCAGCCAACTGTTGCGGCGTGATGGCTTCAATACGTGCGGCTTCCCGCTCCGTTAGCCAAGCCTGCCAAGCTGGGTACAGGCCGTAATAGCTTACCGCAGCTACCACAGCAAGCATTGTCGTTATCACCAGTACACGCTTTATCCACTGGAGCATCATGGTTACCTCTAATCTTCAATAACCGCAGTGTACTGAAGAAGCTAACCAATAAAAAGGACGCATTGCACCATTAGGTGAACAATGCGCCAAGGCTGTGGTTGGAAACGTTTAACTGTATTAACGGCGCTGCATCGCCTGAGTCGTTTGCTGAAACAGAGCATAGGGTGCCAACTTTGGCAGTTCGCTGATTAAATCCTGCTCCAGTACCGTCAGCTGCTGGATTTGCTCGCACAGCGTATCTCCTCGCTGCTCCAATGCCGCAGCTTTTAGATCCATACTGGCTTCCAGCTCTGAGCCAAACTTTTCCATCCGCTCGCCAAAGGCTTCCATTCGTTGCTCAAAGCTGCCTTCGCCACTGAAAAAAGCTTTGCCCAGCTGCCAGAAAATACTACTCATGGAGCTTTCTACCACCTCTTCGATGGCGGCTTCAAACTCAGAACCAAAGGCATGCCCCAATGCATCGAACTGACTGCCACGAATAAGCAATGTATCGCCTTGTTCAACGATGATTCTGGATTGCACCTCCGCTACTTTTTGCAGGGCAGCTTGCATACTCTTGTGCTGGGATAATGGCCGTCCGGTCAGCTCGGTCAGTACCTGATCGACTGCACTGTATGCAAGATCCATCGCTTCTACCACGATATGTACCGTGGTTTTTCCTTGCTGATAGACACCTTCGCGGTATTGTTGAAGCTGCTCTCGCTGTGCAGGGCTGGTAGATTGAAGCTGTTGCTCTACCCACAACTGCCCCGCCTGATCGATGCGCCATAATTCGGTGCTACCAGACGATAAGGTCAGTTGTTGTGGGGTCATGGTTAGATCATGCTGCAATTGAAAATTGCACTGCTGATGGTGCACAGTGGGCCCCATCATGCTCAGGGTCAGTATGCTGCTGATTAACAGGCTGCTCATTATTCTATCCTCATGGTTGGTCGGTGACTCGTTTCGAGTTGTCGATAAGCGTATTGCAACCTGAGTGCCAAATATTAAACCACTGTTTTTTATGATTTATTTTAATTTCATCTTGCTGTGGCTTGGCTTGAAATAAGCAAAATGACCAAAAAATAGTTGATTTCACATCATGCAATCCAGTTTCTTAATTCCATAAAGGAATAAAAAAGAGAAATCTATTCTTTTACGAGCATCCATGTAGACGGCTATGCTAACGGCCTTATCATCGAACAGGTGTCGTTATGCTTTTGTCTTCTCTTGTCGCTCAGGCGAGCCCATTGACTGAACAGCAAATTCAGCAACTACAAGGCGTCGTTAGTCAGCTCAATCCCATCCAGCAAGCCTGGGTGAGTGGCTATCTGGCTGCCAGTGCTCAACTCGCCGGTGGCAGCGCGCCACAAGCTGCAGCCAGCGCGGCACCCGCTTCCAGCCTGACTATTTTATATGGCTCACAAACCGGTAATGCCCGTCATGTTGCCGAGCAGCTGGCCAATGCCGCCAAAGCGAAACAATGGGCTGTTAAGGTGCTGGATATGGCCGATTACAAAGCCAACCAACTAAAACAAGAGCGCTTTTTGACCATAGTAACCTCCACCTATGGCGAAGGTGAGCCACCAGAGAATGCCGAAGCCTTCTACAAATTTCTGTTCAGTAAAAAAGCGCCTAAGCTCAATGGCTTGAAATATGCTGTGCTTGGCCTTGGTGATACCAGCTATGAATTCTTTTGCAAAACCGCGCAAGACTTTGATGAGCGCTTGGCGGAGCTGGGTGGTGTCTCATTGCAGCAGCGACAGGATTTAGATGTCGACTATGAAGCGCAGGCTGAAAGCTGGAATCAACAGTTAATTAAAGCGTTAGAGCCAGAGCTTAACGCAGCCAGCGAACCGGCTGGCGCTCAGGTCATTGCCTGGCCCGGACAAACGGCCAGTGCCACCAGCACTTTTAGCAAACAAAACCCATTTCATGCTGAGTTGTATGCCAATCAGAAGATCACCGGCCGCGATTCAACCAAAGATGTGCGTCATATCGAAATATCACTGGAAGGCTCGGATATCCGTTACCAGCCAGGTGATGCGCTCGGCGTGTATTTCCTGAATGATCCGGCCATCGTGCGTGAAATCTTACTGGGTGCCGCCATTGCCTCCAATACACCAGTGCAACTGGCAGAGCACAAGCTCACTGTGGAAGAAGCGTTACTGGAGCACCTTGAGCTGACCCAGTCGTACCCAGCTTTTGTCGAGAAATATGCTGCAGCGACTCGCAATGATGCGCTGCAAGCACTGGCAGTAGATAAAGCTGCTTTGCGGGCTTATCTGGCCGATCGACAAATCATTGATATTATTCGCGATCACCCCGGGCTGCTGACCGCACAGCAATTGGTCGATGCGCTGCGTAAACAGCAACCTCGTCTGTATTCCATAGCCTCTTCGCAGGCCGAAGTGGAAGAAGAAGTGCACCTGACTGTCGCGGTGGTTCGTTACGATGCCTATGGTCAACCTCATTTGGGTGGCGCCTCGGGCTTTTTGGCAGAGCGTCTGGCCGAAGGAGAACGCATCAAAGTCTTTGTTGAACACAACGACAACTTTCGTTTACCGGCCAATGACGACACACCGGTGATTATGGTAGGCCCAGGCACTGGTATTGCTCCGTTCCGCGCTTTTTTACAAGAACGAGAGCAACGTGATGCCAGCGGTGACAACTGGTTGTTCTTTGGTAACCCACATTTCACGCAGGATTTTATCTATCAGGTCGAGCTGCAACGCTACCTGAAACAAGGTCTGCTAAGCAAGCTGGATGTCGCCTTTAGTCGCGATCAGGCAGAAAAAGTCTATGTGCAGGACAAACTGCGCAAACAAGGTGCCGAGCTGTTTGCCTGGCTAGAGCGCGGTGCCCATCTTTACATTTGCGGCGATGGCAATCGTATGGCCAAAGACGTACATCAGGCGTTGCTGGATATAATCCAACAGCATGGCCAACGCAGTGCGGAACAAGCTGAAACCTACTTAGATGAACTGAAACAAGCCAAGCGCTATCAGAAGGATGTGTATTAATGAGTCAGTATCCAATCAATCCAGCCTTTGTGGCTGAAGGCAAGCCCTCTGATAACGAACGGTTAAAAGCAGAGAGTGATCATCTGCGTGGCACCATTACGCAAGACCTGAAAGATGAAATCACCGGTGGGTTTAACGGTGATAACTTTATGCTGATCCGCTTTCATGGCATGTACCAACAAGATGACCGTGATATCCGTGCCGAACGCGCGGCGCAAAAGCTGGAGCCATTGCACAATATGATGCTGCGGGCCCGGATGCCGGGCGGTATTATCACGCCAACACAGTGGCTGGCCATCGATCAGTTTGCTGCGGATAAAACCATGTATGGCAGTATTCGGTTAACCACACGGCAAACCTTCCAGTTTCACGGCGTGCTTAAACCCAATATCAAACCGATGCATCAGTTTTTGCATGACATTGGTATCGATTCCATCGCCACCGCTGGCGATGTTAATCGCAATGTGTTGTGTACCTCAAACCCGGTTGAATCCGAGCTGCACCAGCAGGCCTACCAGTGGGCCATTAAGATCAGTGAACATTTGCTGCCGAAAACCCGTGCCTACGCCGAGATCTGGCTGGATGAAGAAAAAGTTGAAACCACTGAGCAAGAGCCGATTTTAGGCGATCATTATTTACCGCGTAAATTTAAAACCACGGTGGTGATCCCACCGCACAACGACATCGATGTGCATGCCAACGACCTGAACTTTGTTGCCATTGCCGAGCACGGTCAACTGATCGGTTTTAATGTGTTGGTGGGTGGTGGCCTGGCCATGACCTTTGGCGATAACTCGACCTACCCGCGCAAGGCTGATGAACTGGGTTTTATTCCGCTTGAGCATACATTGAAAGTGGCTGAACACGTCGTCACCGTGCAGCGTGATTATGGTGATCGCAATAACCGTAAAAATGCCAAGACCAAGTACACCATTGATCGCATCGGGCTGGATAACTTCCGTAGCGAAGTGGAGCAACGTGTTGGCGTGGCTTTTGAGCCGGTGCGCCCCTATGAGTTTACCAGCCGCGGTGATCGCATCGGTTGGGTGGAAGGCATGGATGGTAAACACCACCTGACGCTCTTTATTGAGAATGGCCGTATTCTGGATTACCCGGGCCGACCGCTGAAAACCGGTTTGGCTAAAATCGCCAACATCCATCAGGGCGATTTGCGCATGACCGCCAATCAAAACCTGATCATCGCTGGTGTACCCACTGAGCAAAAAGCTCAGATTGAGCAATTAGCTCGCGAGCATGGCTTAATCGACGATGGCCACAGCGAACAGCGCAAAAATTCTATGGCTTGTGTCTCCTTCCCGACCTGCCCATTAGCCATGGCGGAAGCGGAACGCTACCTGCCAGAACTGGTGACCAAGGTCGAAGGCTTGCTGCAAAAACACGATGTAGCAGATGACCATATCGTACTGCGCGTCACCGGTTGCCCGAATGGCTGTGGCCGGGCCATGCTGGCAGAGGTGGGGCTGGTGGGTCGAGCGCCGGGTAAATACAACCTTTATCTTGGCGGCAACCGTATTGGCACCCGGATCCCGAAACTGTATCTGGATAATGTCGGTGAAACCGAGATCCTGAGCCAACTAGACCAACTGATCGCCGACTGGGCCGCCAACCGCCAAGCTGATGAATGCTTTGGTGACTTTGTCGTTCGTACTGGGGTAGTGGCTGAAGTAAAAGTATCCAAAACGGATTTTCACGCATGACCGAGGTCGTTATGAGCAAATTTCAACAGATCCTGTCGCAGGATAAAGCCACCCAGCAAGACTGGCTGGCCGAGATCAATCAGCAGCTGGCCCCGTTGTCAGCCGCTGAGCGGGTGCGCTGGGCATTGGAACACTTGCCACAGCAACCCATACTCAGTTCCAGCTTTGGTATTCAGGCTGCGGTGATGCTGCATCTGGTCACCCAGCAAAAGCCTGATATCCCGGTGGTACTGACCGATACCGGCTATTTATTCCCGGAAACCTACCAGTTTATCGATCAACTGACCGATCAATTGGGTTTGAACCTGAAAGTGTACCGCTCGCAACTGTCGCCCAACTGGCAAGAAGCCCGCTATGGCGAACTATGGCAAAGTGCCGAGGGCATCAAGCAATATAACCAACTGAATAAAGTAGAACCAATGCAGCGCGCACTTCGTGAATTGAACGCTGGCAGCTGGTTTACCGGCCTACGCCGCAGCCAAAGCAGCACCCGCGCAGAGAAAGCGATTGTTGAAATCAGCCGCGGTGTGATCAAGATCCAGCCCATTATCGACTGGAGCAACAAAGACGTGTTCTATTACCTGAAAGAACACGGCCTTAGCTACCACCCGCTGTGGGAGCAAGGCTATATCTCGGTCGGCGATACCCATTCCACCGTCAAGTTCGAACCCGGCATGAGCGAAGAAGACACCCGCTTTAACGGCTTTGGCCGCGAGTGCGGCCTGCATATCGATGGCGATGGCATCTAGCCATCGCTGAAACACTCAGCGCTTGCAATGAAGTTATCGATTTCATGTATTTTCTGTAGTTAATCGTCAGCTATCTTTACACGACTCTTAAATTTAGTGTCTGGTTTATCCATAACTTTATGATTCCTTTGCATTTAAATATCATGGCGTAAACATTGCTGTGTTGGTTTACTCTCAATGATAAAATCCCTTTATGGAGGAAGCTATGAAGGCACTTAAACCTGTCGTATGTGCTATTGGTCTGGTATTTTCGAGCCTGGCCAGCGCAGGACCTATTTTAATTATTAATGGTGCAGATCAGACAACGGAAGTAGGTACTACCAGCGCTGTAACTGCTAATCTGACATCCTTGCATGAAGCGGTTGGAAACACGGTCACTGTTAGTAATACTATACTGGGTGACTTATCTGGTTTTTCTCAGGTATGGGATGTACGCTTTTTTAATGCTGCAGCACTGGATGCCGGATCACAAACTACCTATCAAAACTATCTGAGCAATGGTGGTGGATTATTTTTAATGGGTGAAAACTCAAGTTTTATGGCACGAAATAACTCGATCCTCTCGCTTATTGACATGCTAGGTGGTGGTTCTTTAGGTTTTCAAGGCTCTTGCCAAAGTAACCAAACAGTGTACGCACCTTTTAATGAGCCAAATGTCGTTACTCAGGTCAATTACAGTGCAGCAGGTTGTTTTGATGGTACCGGTACTGGGCAGTGGATTACCTCACGTGCTGATGGAGCTCAGGGCTCAGGCCTGGCTTTTGGTGTTGGCTCATTGACCAATGCGATGGCGGGTAGTTTAACAACCATCCTCGATGTAAATTTCATGATGAATCAGAATGATTTGCCAAATTCACAAGAGCTGACCAAAAACCTAATCTCTTTTGTCGGTGATCAAACCGAGCCGACTCCGGTTCCAGCCCCAGCTAGCTTCTTATTGCTTGCTGCAGGTTTGATTGGCTTGCGTTTTAGTCGTAAATCGGCCTGATTATACCAACCGCAGATAAAGCAAACTTCTCCACGCGCACATTACAGTGCGCGTGTTTTATTACGAAAAATCAATAAACCAGACATTATATTCTGGAATGTGAGCCTATCTTCATTCTGATATACCAATGCGCTTGCAGTAAGTGACGCTAAGGCATTAGGTCACGAGCCGTTTGAAAGAGAGCGGCATTAAATCGTCATTTTTTCATTCCCAAGAATCGGTTACACTAGCCATATCTTTCTCATTATAAATGATCAGACATGAACGAGTGGCTAGCTACACTTCAACACTGGCGTGAACTGTCGCCGGAACTGTTTATGGCCTCCAGCCTTGCGGGCTTGGTTTTATTATCCTGGCTCGCTAACTGGCTCACCAAAAATATTCTGGTCCGTGCTGTTTCCAAAGCCTTTAATGCCACCCCTTTCGCACAAAATTCGTTGCAGCAGGATTTTGGCATCATTGCGCGGCTATCCAATGTAGTACCAGCCCTGGTGCTGGCTGCTGGGGTAGGATATATCCGGGATGTGCCTGAGCCTTTGGTCGAGGTGGTTCGCAATGTCAGTAATGGCTTTATTGTATTGACCATTGCCATGGCGCTCAGCAATGTGTTGACCATGGTCAATACCCTGTATGAACGCCGACCTAACTCCCGTACCAAGCCGATCAAAGGTTATATACAGCTGCTGAAAATCATCATCTACACAGTAGCCTTTGTGCTCATCGTCGCCATGCTCATTAACCGCTCCCCTCTGATCCTACTATCAGGTATGGGCGCCATGATGGCAGTCATGCTGTTGATTTTTCAGGATACTATCTTATCAGTGGTGGCCAGCATTCAGATTGCTTCCAACGATGTGATACGCGTCGGTGATTGGGTCGAGATGCCACAGCTCAACGCCGATGGCGATGTGATTGATATTGCCTTGCATACCGTGAAAATCCAAAACTGGGATCGTACCATCACCACCATTCCTACGCGCCGCTTTATGACCGATCCTTTTAAAAACTGGCGTGGTATGCAGCAATCTGGTGGCCGGCGCATCAAGCGCAGCCTGATGATCGATCAGCAAAGTGTCCACTTTATCAGCGCTGAAGAACGCTCGCGGTTAAATCGCTTTCGTTTGCTACAGGAGTACCTGCCAGAGAAAGAGCAAGAAATAAAAGCCTGGAATGAATCACTGAAAGAGCAGGGGCAAGAGCCGGTAAATACCCGCCGCATCACCAACTTGGGTAGCTTTCGTGCTTATGTCGAGCGCTACTTGAGAAGCCATCAGCATGTGCATCAGCACATGACCTTGATTGTGCGTCAGCTCGCACCTACGCCGGATGGCTTGCCACTAGAGATCTATTGTTTTACCAACACCACGGCATGGGTCGCTTATGAAGGCATTCAATCGGATATTTTCGACCATCTGTTCGCCATTTTGCCTGAGTTTGGCTTGCGGATGTATCAGCACCCAAGCGGGTTGGACTTACGACAAATTAAGGTAGAAGGCTTAATGCCAGCCAATCCACAAGACTAGGGGGTTAAAAGTCTTTGCGTGCGTGATTATTGGCGTACTATCTGCCATAGTTACTTTAGTATGTGTCTTGAGTGGGTACACCAATGGTGAAAATACTGCGTATAACGGGGTTGCTAATAAGCGGGTGGTGGTTCTCTATACAGGCAGAGCCAAGCTCCCTAACCGTTTACACAGAGCATTTTCCTCCATACAACTTTCAGCAGCATGACAACATTGTTGGTATCAATACCGAGTTGGTACAAGCCATGTGCCAAAAAACAGCCATCGATTGCCAGTTTGTGCTTTACCCATGGCGCAGAGCCTATGAAAATGCCCAGCGTGATAGCTATGGGGCCCTTTTCTCAACGTCTCGCATGCCTCAAAGAGAGGCAGATTTTCAATGGGTTGGTCCCTTGATGTACTCCACCGCCTATTTGTACCGACTTCGCAGCCGACAGGAGGTCAACCCACAAAATCTAGAGGATGCCAAACAATTTGTGATTGGTGTGGCACACGGCGATGTTTATGAGATCTATTTAAAGAGTATTGGCTTTGATTATGGCACCAATTTGGTAGGTTTCGTTGCCAAAGCCGACTCGATTGGGCCTTTTCTACAGCATAAAGTCGATTTGATCATAGGCTCTCCCAGAGTGATCCAAGTCTGGCTGCAGCGCTATGGCAAAGAAAGTTCGGAGGTAGAGCCAGTCATTGAGTTTGATATGCTGGGTCTTAATTATCTGGCAGTCAATCTCGATGTCGAACCTGAGCTTGTCGATCAACTGCAACAAGCTCTGGATGAACTCAAGTCTTCGGGTGAAGCAGAACGTATCGTACAACAGTATATGAAGGACTTCTCATACCCACATTAACAGACCAAAAAACACCCGGTTATTTACAGAAAACTTTGCTGCTGTTCCTGCTGCAAAACGGCCTTTAACCGCTGCTGCAGACCTTCGCTAATCCAGTCCGCCAGTTCTTGTTGCTGCTTACTTTTCCACTGGTCGTTTTGCAATTGCTTTGCCCATTGCAGTAAACGGACTTGCTCTGGCCGCGACCAATCACTCGCCTTCGCCGTCAGAGCCAACCGACTGCGCTCGGCATGCGGTCGCAGCCAAAGTAATTGGGTGAAAGTCAGTGCCCGAGCCATGACCACCAAAGGAAAATTAGGGTGCTTCACCGGCCCGACATAACTTTTTTTGCCACTGAGCGGCAACCAGCCAAGTCGCTTCCCTGGCAGCTGTTTGCTGGCCAACCATCCCCCAGCGGTTCCCAACACGCCCCCTGTTAACGCCCCTAGCATCATGGTGCTGCCGGCTAACCCCATATCAAGCATGGCGCCTGCCGCCATACCCGCGCCGCCACTCACTACCAGCAGCTCTTTTTGCTGCAGGCCCCATAAATACCAGGTTTCGGTATTCATGAGCTGATCGTGATCCAACTCCCAATTGACGTCGCGCTGCAGCTCTGCCTGTCCATGCCCCCACTGGGTTGCTAATTGCTGAAATAACTGAAGCTCCGCCTGATCCAATTGCTGCTGTAAGTAGACTTCAGGGCTATCAGTTAACAAAGGAGGCAGTGTCAGTAAGGGTTCGCGGCGACTCACTTGCCGACACCAGTACTCGGCCAGCTGCAAACTAACATCGAGCAACCGTTGCTGATCGCGCGCCGCCAGTTGCTGGCTCAATCGGGTTAAATCAGCCGTCCACTCTGGTGTCAGTTCAGCCATGGCTTTGAACAACGCCTGTCGGCTGGGTAAACTGGCCGTCATGGGGTTAAACACGCGGACCCACTGAAAAAACTGACTTAAGGTCGCCTGCCAGGCCGCCGCGTTATGCTGCTCACTCATCGGGTTAATCAGCGCCATTCTGGGCTGGCCGGTCCAGCGTAAAATCTCCATTTCCGCCTCATCGGCCCGGCTAACCTCGTTGGCCGCATCGGTCACGTACAAGATACCACTGCCTGCCATAATGGGCTCCAGTAGCCGACACTCATCCGGGAATTGCTGCTGGTGCTGTGGCTCGGCCAGAAAAGCACGGATCCGCTCAGGGCGATCTGCAGGCGCAACCGCTACTTGCTCCAGCCAAGCCAACACTTGTCTGGCGCGTTGAAAGCCTGGTGTATCCGTTAATGCCAGTACCACTTTATTCTGCATCCGAAACTCAAAACGCTCGGCCTGCTCTGTAGTACCAGACTCCACGCCTATTCGTACGGAGTCATTCTCCACCAAGGTGGAGACAATGGACGACTTGCCTTGATTCGGGTGGCCGACCACACAAAACTGTGGGCATCGCGACATCATCATTTCCTTGTCAATTCCCTATCCAAACCAGTTCATGCTGTCGGGCAAAGGCTTGCCAACTGGCGATATGCCGCTCCGGCACGGTTTGCGCATCGGTTTGTAACCAAATGGCTTGCTCAATCTGCTGCTGCCTGGCCTGTTGCATCCAATCGGCCAGCTCAGCCACCGGGGAACGACTGGCAGGCACGCGCCATAGCAGTCGTTTTGGCTTGCTGGCCAGACACTGTTGCCATTGTTGCTGATCGTGCTGCCAGTCTTGCACCCCCAACTGCAAGGCGCCAGTTGAGGCCAATTGCCAATTCACCACTTTAGCATCTTGCCATTGCTCCAACACCGCAGTGGCTAGCTGGTTGGTACTGGCATTTTTTTCAGTCGCTTGGCGTGAAGAGGGTATGGCGACGTGTATTTGCGAGCGCTGGGCATGATGCCAGCGCCAACGGCAAAAAAGCACCAACCCCAGCCGGGGGAGGATATTGTAAAAAAGCACACTCGCCAGTAAAAATGGCCACCAGCCACTGGCCTGCTGCAAGCTGGTCTCTGTGGTTTCAACACGAGCAAAGCGTGTCAACTCTATCATGGCAGCATCAGGAACAGCCGCAGGCCACAAAGCAGCCCAAGGACAACTAATCAGGCGAATAGTCTCAACCAACAGCTCGCTATTAAACAAGAGTGTGGAGCTCCAGCCAAATGCCAGATCAGAAAACAACAACAGCAGTAAATACACCAGCACAATACCCAACGCAAACCAGACCCACAGCCATTGCAGTTGACTGAGCAACCACCACAACTGTTGCTTATTCGGTTGCCAGAATACCGATTGACCGCTGAAGCGGCTGAGCCACGGCTTGGCAGGGCGAAACAACCAAACGACCGACACCAGGCTGCCCAGCATAGGCATTCCAGCCCATAACAACCACACCAACAACACGTTAATGCGACCATCGGCACTGTAATTTAGCGCGCCTGCCCCGAGCAGCATACCGGCCAGCATGGCCAGCGGCCATAGCCACCAAAACAAATGCAGCTCCGAGCTCTCTTGTTGTTGCTGTATAAAAGGCATTGCGCTCCATCGGTAAACATCATCGAATGGTCATTATCTTATGCCAAGATCCAGCCAGTGCATACACTGAACCTGCTGTTTTTAGCTGATGAATGGCAAAGTCACCATTGAGAAATGCGCTATCAGCCCTAATCTATAGTGAGTTGCGAGCAGTAAGCACAGGATGACAATATCGTTATCGATAAAAACGATTAAACCTATTTGTTTTATTCGTTTTAAAATAAATCTGTAGCTTGATAAAGTAGCTGCAGTTGAGACACACCCAATCATTAACCTAAAGGAGTAAGACGATGTCTTCTATTATCAATACTAAGATCAAGCCATTTAAAGCGACCGCATTCCACAATGGCAAATTTGTTGATGTGACCGAGCAGGATTTATTAGGCAAATGGGCTGTGGTCTGTTTTTACCCTGCCGATTTCACCTTCGTTTGTCCAACTGAGCTGGGCGACTTAGCGGATTTCTACGCTAAATTCCAGGAAATGGGTGTAGAAGTGTACTCTGTATCAACTGATACGCATTTCACCCACAAAGCATGGCATGACGCTTCTGAAACCATCAAGAAAATTCAGTACCCAATGATCGGCGACCCAACCGGTGCCATCACTCGTAACTTTGGTGTGATGATTGAAGAAGATGGTTTGGCACTGCGTGGTACTTTCGTTATCAACCCAGAGGGCGAAATCAAAGTTGCTGAAATTCATGACTTAGGTATTGGCCGTAGCGCTGCTGAACTGTTCCGTAAAGTACAGGCTGCTCAGTATGTTGCGAACCATGATGGCGAAGTATGTCCTGCTAAATGGACACCAGGTGAAGCTACGCTGGCTCCATCTTTGGACTTAGTAGGTAAAATCTAACTTGCTACACCGACCGTTGCCAGACAGCGGTTGCTGAACCCCGCTTCTTAGCATTCATGTCAAGAAGCTGGTCCCGGCTTCCCCTGTTTAATGAGTTAACTGGTCTCTGTCAGCGCCTCCGGGCGCTGACAACACTATCTTTTTGCCTGCACGGCAGCAATAAAATGCCACGTTATGGAGTACAACGATGTTAGATACGAATCTGAAACAACAACTGAACACTTACCTGCAAAACCTGAAAAGTCAGGTTGAATTGGTCGTATCTCTGGACGATAGCGCCAAGGCAGCTGAAGTGCATGAACTGGCGACCGAAATCGCCGAACTGTCCGATTTAGTGACCTTACGTCGGGACGATGCTGCCGCTGAGCGCATTCCTTCGATGCAAGTCCGCTCGGTGGAAAAAGACACCTCGATCAATTTTGCCGGTGTGCCACTGGGGCATGAATTTACTTCTTTGGTGTTGGCTTTGCTGCATTCAGGCGGACACCCGATTAAAATTGAAACTGATTTGATTGAGCAGGTACGCCAATTAAAGGGCAGTTTCAAATTTGAAACCTTTATCTCATTAAGCTGCCAAACCTGCCCGGAAGTGGTGCAGGCTCTGAATATGATGGCAGCGATTAACCCGGACATCACCAGTGTGATGATCGATGGTGCCGTTTTTCAGCAAGAAGTGACTGACCGTAACGTCATGGCAGTACCAACGGTATTCCTGAATGGCGAGCAGTTTTCACAAGGCGCTATTACGCTGGAACGTATTATCCAGAAAATCGACGTCAATGCCGAAGCCCGTCAGGCCGATGCATTAAAGCAAAAAGACCCTTTTGATGTCTTGGTAGTGGGCGGTGGCCCGGCCGGTGCTTCCGCAGCCGTTTATGCCGCTCGTAAAGGCTTACGCACTGGTGTATTGGCCGAGCGCTTTGGTGGTCAGGTCGCTGATACCGTAGGTATTGAAAACTTTATCTCAGTGCAATACACCGAAGGCCCTAAGCTGGTCAATGCACTGGAAGCCCATGTTCGCCAGTACGAAGTCGATATTATGAACAACCAGCGCGCGACCAAGCTCAGCAAAAGCGAACAGGTCGAGCTGGAGCTGGCCAATGGTGCCGTACTGAAAAGCAAGACACTGATTCTGGCACCCGGTGCCCGCTGGCGTGAAATGAACGTACCGGGTGAGCAGGAATACCGTGGCAAAGGTGTCGCCTATTGTCCGCATTGCGATGGCCCTTTGTTTAAAGGCAAAAAAGTTGCCGTCATTGGCGGTGGTAACTCCGGTATTGAAGCAGCGATCGATTTGGCTGGTATCGTTGAGCACGTCACTGTGCTGGAATTTGCCGCCGAACTGCGCGCCGATGCCGTGCTGGTGAAAAAAGCGCATTCGATGGGCAATATCACCATCATTGCCGAGGCCGAAACCACCGAGGTATTGGGAGATGGCAACCGCGTCACTGGCCTAAACTACAAAGATCGGGCGAGCGGTGAAACTCATAAAGTCGAGCTGGCAGGTATTTTCGTACAAATCGGTCTGGTACCGAACACCGAATGGCTTCGTGGTGCGTTAGAATTAAGCCCGCGCGGTGAAATCATCGTCGACGAGCGCGGCCAGACCTCACTGCCAGGTGTGTTTGCTGCCGGTGATGCCACCACCGTGCCCTATAAGCAGATCGTTATTGCAATGGGCAGTGGTGCCAATGCTTCACTCGGTGCCTTTGACTATCTGATCCGCCACTAATTTCATAAGCGCGTCCCCTTTGCGGCAACCTTCGGGTTGCCGTTTTTTTATCACTCACTCTTTTTGAACACAGTGCTGCGCATGTAGGGAGCCGGGTAAATGCCGACTTGCAACAACTGGGGTCGTAAAGTCCATTCGACCTGAAGCTCCAGTTGGCCTTGGTCATTCATAGCAAAATGGACAAACTTCTCGCGTTGCGCTTTGTTGTGCCAATGTGCCCGGTACGTATCGCCCTGCCAATGCTCCAGGGTCAGAACTGATACAGCATCATCCCAGAACTCCAGCCGCAGCTGACCATTGTCATGGTGCTGCACTTCGGCACTACCATACAAATCATGCCGATAACGGCCAGTGATCTGTTCAGGTGTCAAACTCGCTGCACTATCCGCTTGGCGCTGTTGCTCAATCTGCTGGCGCGCTGCACTGGCTTCGGCAAAGTCGCGTTGGTACTGCGAAAAGTAATGCTGATGCCAGTCTTGTGCAGATAAACCAGCCATACGATCGATGATGGTTCGGGTTACCGCCGGGCGGAAGTTTTCAAAGGTATTGCCAATCACAATGATGCCCAGCTCCAGCTCTGGCACTAAGGTAATGTGGGTATTAAAACCATCGGTGGCCCCGCCATGACTGGCAGTTGCGAAACCACGGTAATCTTCTAAATACCAACCGAGGCCATAGGCACGAACGGGCTCGGTACGGCTGGCACGGCTGACGACCACTTGCGGGGTAAACAGTTCGGCCATCACGTCATCGCTCACCAACCTTTGGCCCTGATAAACTCCGGCCTCACCTAAGTTGAAACGCAACCACTGCGCCATATCGTACACACTGCTGTTGACTGAGGCCGACGGGCCGACATTATCAAAGTTGCGTCGGGCGATGGGCACCACTGCGCCGTCGATAAACTGGTGAGGCAAGGCAATATTGGCATCATCTGGCATAAATTGGGTAATAGACGTATTGCTGCGCTGCATCGTCAGGGGCTGGAACAGACGTTGCTGGATAAATTCATCCCAGCTTTGGCCACTGACTGCCGCAACCACTTCGCCAGCCACTGAGTACATGACGTTGCTGTAAACGAAACTGCTGCGAAACGGCTGCTCAAACTCATGATACTGCATCTGCCGGATCACCTGCTCACGGCTGGCCGTCGGCATAAACTGAATGCGATTACCAGTGATGCGGCCCAAGCCTACCTGATGCGTTAGCAAATCACGAATACGAACTTCCTCCGTGACCCAATCATCTGCCAGCTGAAAGTATGGCAGATGGTCGATGACTTTATCATCCCACTGCAACTTGCCTTCATCTACCAGGATACCCAGCGCGGTAGCTGTCATTGCCTTGCTGGTGGAGGCAACGCCAAACAGCGTATGCTCGTTCACCGGCAGCTCAGAGTCTAACCCCAGCGTGCCAAAGCCCTTGACGTAAATCAGCTGATCCTGATACACAACAGCCACAGCCATACCCGGCAACTGCCAATCGCTGCGGCCTTGCTCAATCCACGTATCCAGCCCAGCCAGCGGCTCTGATTGAGTCGTACCAGGTGCACAACCTGCCAGCATTACCACAGCTACAGTGCTCAGCAAGACCTGACGAAACGAATGAGAAGAAGTAAAAAATAAATGCATGCAGCCCTCGTGGCAAATCAATCAAGGCCAGCATACTAGCCGATCCGGTCGGTCAGCTGCAATGATTGCAGAGGTAGGTATCAATAGCAGAACTAATCCTTTTTCAGCCACGGTGCGTACTGATCCCCTTTCAGACAGGGATAACCAACCTATGCAGATTGAACCAAACCCAAAAGGCGTCATTGTGATCACCGGTGCGGGCCAGCGGGTAGGCTTGCACTGTGCGATAGCCTTACTGCAACAAGGCTATCAGATCGCAGTCAGTTATCGCAAAGAATCCGCTGGCATCAAAGCGCTTCGAAGTGCAGGGGCCCATTGTATTTATGCCGACTTTCAATCACTGAATGACATTGCTGCCTTTGTCGAGGCATTGGCCGTATACCCGACTATCCGGGCTCTGATTCATAATGCATCCAGTTGGCAACCTGATCCACCTTTGCATCAACGCCAGCCATCCGGCAGTGTACTCGGGCAATTGCAGCAAGATGCCAAGGTGTTTGACGCCATGCAACAGGTTCATGCCAGAGCTCCTTTTTTACTTAACCGGGCTTTGCTGCCGCAGTTAACCGTTGGCACCGAGCCTACTGATATCGTTCATCTCACCGATTTCGTCGCCAGTGTCGGTAGCAGCAAACACCAAGCCTATGCGGCGTCGAAAGCTGCGCTTGAAAATCTGACACTGTCATTGGCCAGAAAGCTGGCACCCGGCGTGAAAGTCAACGCGATTGCACCGGCTTTATTGATGTTTAATGAGGGCGATGATGCAGCCTATCGCGAAAAGGCCTTAGCAAAATCATTAATGGCTACCGCACCGGGGCCAGATGAAGTACTCAACAGCCTGCTGTATTTACTTCATAGCCGTTACATCACCGGCCGCGTACTCGCCTTGGATGGTGGTCGTCATTTGAAGCTGCCGTAAACGATGCATCAGAACAAGCCAGCACATTTAAATCTATTTTTTAAATTAGGGTAATCGATTTAAATCACAATATACTATTAAAACCTTACTATACTATCTTCAAGGTTACTTTGCGACGCAAAGGCAGTTGGGCTCGTTTGCTGTGCATACAAGCCAGTTGCTCAATGCTTATTTAGAGGCAAAGGCGACCTGTTCTTGCATATCAACCCACCGTGGCGTTGAAGCAAACTCTTAACCTGAAGGAAATAAATGATGAAACGACCGCATTTTAATAGATCAATGTTGGCTGGCATGATGAGCATCTTGCTGGCATCTGGCTCGGTTTTTGCGAACTCACAAACAGCCGAGATGAGTAAACCACAAGGAGCCGTCGGCTCAGGAACGGCCACTGTAGGCGCAGTACGAAACAATCAATTTTGGTGGCCGGATCAGCTCGATTTGTCACCACTGCGCGCCCATGATGTTCGTTCCAACCCCTATGGCGCTAACTTTAGTTATGCTGAAGCCTTTAGCAAGCTTGACCTTGACCAAGTCAAACAAGACATCGATCAACTGTTGACCACTTCACAAGATTGGTGGCCGGCAGATTTCGGTAACTATGGCCCTTTCTTTATCCGCATGACGTGGCACAGCGCGGGTACTTACCGGACCTTGGATGGCCGTGGTGGCGCAGGTGGCGGCCAACAACGCTTTGATCCACTCAACAGTTGGCCAGATAATGCGAGTTTAGACAAAGCCCGGCGTTTACTCTGGCCCATTAAGCAGAAATATGGTGAATCCTTATCATGGTCAGATCTCATCGTCTTGGCTGGCAATGTCGCTTTAGAAAACATGGGGTTTGAAACCTTCGGTTTTGCCGGTGGTCGTGCCGATGATTGGGAACCGGATTTAGTTTATTGGGGCCCTGAAGTTGAAATGCTGGCCAGCGATCGTGAAGATGTTGATGGCGAGCTACAACGGCCTTTAGGCGCGACCCACATGGGGCTTATTTACGTCAACCCGGAAGGGCCAAGAGGAGTGCCTGATCCTGTAGGTTCGGCGAAAAACATTCGTGTTGCCTTTGATCGTATGGCCATGAACGATGAAGAAACGGTAGCACTTATTGCTGGTGGCCATACCTTTGGTAAGATGCACGGCGCGCACAAGCCTGATGATTGCCTGGGGGCAGAGCCTGGTGCCGCGGGCATTGAAGAGCAAGGCCTCGGCTGGAAAAACAGCTGCGGTAAAGGGCATTCGGAAGATACCATTACCAGTGGCTTAGAGGGTGCGTGGACGCAGGCACCAACACGCTGGACTACGCTGTACTTAAGCAACTTGTTAAACTTTGAATGGGAGCAAACACGCAGTCCGGCTGGTGCGATTCAGTGGATCCCAACCGATGAATCGCTGCATTCCTCAGTACCGGATGCACATATCGAAGGAAAGTTTAACCCACCGGTCATGACGACCGCGGATTTAGCGCTTAAATTCGATCCGGAGTATAAAAAAATAGCAGAGCGTTTTCTGGCCAACCCAGAAGAGTACCGGTTAGCCTTTGCCAAAGCATGGTACAAACTAACCCACCGAGATATGGGTCCTCCGCGTAACTTTTTAGGCAAAGAGGTCCCTGCTGAAGTACAGGTATGGCAGGATCCGATTGATGATAACACCCGTTCCACCATCAACAGTCGGGATGTCAATCGCCTGAAAACGGCTATCTTAGAATCTGGCCTGACCGTTCCTGAGTTGGTCCGTGTCGCCTGGGGCTCTGCCGCCAGCTACCGCAGCTCAGATATGCGTGGAGGTGCAGATGGTGCCCGCATTGCATTAGCCCCTCAAAAAGACTGGGCCGTCAATAACCCTGAAGAAACTGCCAAAGTGCTACAGGCATTAACGGCCATTCAAAGCGACTTCAATAAAAGCAGACGCAAAGTATCTCTGGCTGATTTAATTGTACTGGGTGGCGCTGTTGCGATAGAAAAAGCGGCGAAAGATGCCGGTTATAGCATTGCAGTGCCCTTCAAGCCGGGTCGTGGTGACGCGACGCAAGCGTTCACTGATGTCAACTCCTTCAATCAACTCGAGTTGACCTCTGATGGCTTTAGAAACTACTTTGATGTCGATGCCAGCTACAAGTCTCCGACTGAAATGCTGGTGGATAAAGCGGCTCAACTGGATCTATCGGTGCCCGAAATGACCGTTTTGGTTGGCGGCTTGCGCGCTCTTGATGCCAACTACCAAGGCGCTCAACATGGCGTATTTACATCGAACCCCGGCACCTTAAACAACGACTTTTTTGTCAACTTGCTCGATATGTCTACCGTATGGAAAAAGGCTGACGATGACGGCGTTTACCAGGGGTTGGATCGCGCTAGCGGCGAACCAAAGTGGTCGGCAACCTCGGTTGACTTGATCTTTGGCTCCAACTCAGAGCTGCGCGCAATTGCGGAAGTCTATGCATTTGACACGTCCAAACAAAAGTTTGTTGACGACTTTGTAGCCGCCTGGACCAAAGTGATGAACTTGGATCGCTAACCAAAGCTGAGTGTCATTCTAAACACCAAAAAAGGGCCTGTTGGCCCTTTTTTATGGTTATAAACCCTACATCATAGCGCTAGATCATGTCTGCGCATTAACCTGCGTTCGGCGTTCTGGCCGGACGACTGCGCTGACTGCGGGCTTTAGCCGTCGCCGAACCCGTACTACGCTGACCATCCTGATGTTGGGTTTTCGGCCGTTTTGGCTTGTGTTGCCGTGGTGCCGTTAAGGGGCCCGTCTCCGGCAATGGATGCACCGGTTGGTAGCCTTCCAGCTGAGCACGAGGGATCTTTTGTTTAATGACCCGCTCAATATCACGCAGCAGTTTCACGTCATCGGCACAGACCAGTGATACCGCATGGCCACTGGCGCCAGCACGACCCGTCCGGCCAATACGATGCACATAATCTTCCGGCACATTGGGTAAATCGTAATTCACCACTTGCGGCAATTGATCAATATCCAAACCACGGGCAGCAATATCAGTCGCTACCAGCACGCGGGTATCGCCGCTTTTAAAGTTGGCTAATGCTTTGGTCCGTGCGGCCTGACTTTTATTACCATGAATGGCTGCCGCCTGAATGCCCACAGCTTCCAGTTGCTTGGTCAGCTTGTTGGCGCCATGTTTGGTTTTGGTAAACACCAATACCTGCTGCCAGTTGTTATCAACCACCAAATCAATCAACATCGCAGCTTTACGGCTTTTATCAACCGCATAGACGCTTTGCTCGACGCGCTCAGCGGTGGTGTTTTCCGGGCTGACCGACACTTCCAACGGGTTGTTGACCATGGTTTTTGCCAACGCGCGGATCTCAGTAGAGAAGGTCGCCGAAAACAGCAGGTTCTGCCGCTGCTTTGGTAAAAACGCCAGAATTTTACGAATATCGCGAATAAAGCCCATATCCAACATTCGATCGGCTTCATCCAGCACCAGCACTTCCAGCTGATTAAAGCGAATGGCATTTTGCTGATACAAATCCAACAAACGGCCAGGTGTTGCCACCAGTATATCGACGCCTTTACGCAGTTTCTGCATTTGCGGGTTAATTTTTACACCACCAAACACCACCGTGGAACGAAGGGGCAGACCACGACCATAACGCTCAACACTGTCCGCTACCTGAGCTGCCAACTCACGCGTCGGCGTTAAAATAAGTGCCCGCGCCTGATTGGCCTGCGCCGGCTTGCCTTTGGCGAGGATCTGTAAAATAGGCAGGGTAAAACCCGCGGTCTTGCCGGTGCCAGTCTGGGCAGCCGCCATTAAATCTCGCCCAGCCAACACGGCTGGAATGGCTTGCGCCTGAATAGGTGAAGGGGTGTCGTAACCTTCGGCTGTAATGGCAGCCAGCAGGGGGGCCGATAAGCCCAGAGAGGCAAAACTCATAGATTCTCACTTGTTGTGCAAAATATCGCCAGAATGGCAGCCGGGCAGGATACAGGATCTGGCCTCAAATCGCTATCTTTATCCCAATACCAGCCTAAGCTTTGTGCTTGAGAGCATAGAAGATCTACTCTTAATTCCTTTTGGTTATATCTGAGCGCGATCCATTCTTTTATTAAGGCCATGCAGACGGCTATTCTATACGCTGACGAATTGGCTTGATGGCCCGATAACAGAGGCACCCGATGGACTTCTTACCTATTTTTACGCAATTGCAGCAACAACCCGTGCTGGTCGTCGGTGGCGGGCCGGTTGCGCTGCGTAAAATACAGCTGCTGCTGGCTGCCGGTGCAAAAATCACAGTATTGGCTCCGAGCATCTGTGCTGAAGTGGAGGCACTGGCTGGTGAGCAATTAAACTGCCTCTATCAACGCTTTGGTCAGCACGAGATTGCTGGCTACAAGCTGATTATTGCCGCCACTGATAAGCCTGCGGTTAATGCTGAGATTTATCAAGCCGCTCAAGCCGCTAATATCTGGATCAATGCAGTCGATGATCCCGAGCATGGCAACTTTATTTTCCCGGCCATTGTCGATCGCAGCCCTATCGTGGTGGCTATTTCCTCCGGTGGCAATGCCCCCGTGCTGGCGCGTCGTATCCGCGAAAAAGTGGAGCAATTACTGCCGCAATCCATCAGTTTAATGGGCCAGTTTGCCGCCCGCTGTCGTGATCAGGTCAAAGCCGCACTGCCGACCATAGATCAGCGCCGTGATTTTTGGGAGCGTTGGTTTAGTGGCCCGGCTCAACAGTTGATCGCCAGTGGCCGCCAGCAAGCGACTGAGCAACTGTTTCAACAGCAATTGGCTGATTTTTCGCCGAATCAGGGCGAAGTCTACATTGTTGGTGCAGGGCCCGGTGATCCGGAATTATTGACTATCAAAGCCATGCAGTACATGCAACAAGCCGATGTCATCGTGCATGATGGCTTAGTCAGCGATGATATACTAGCCTTAGCACGACGCGATGCCGAGCGCATCAGCGTGGCCAAGCAGGCCGGCTTTCACAGCTTGCCACAGGATGAGATCAACGCATTATTGGTCAAGCTGGCTCAGGCTGGCCAGCGGGTTTGCCGGTTAAAAGGTGGTGACCCTTTTATTTATGGCCGTGGCGGCGAAGAATGTGAAGCACTGGCCGCTGCAGACATTCGTTATTATGTGGTGCCGGGCGTCACTGCTGCCGCTGGTTGCGCTGCCTATGCCGGTATTCCGCTGACGCATCGCGACTATGCGCAAACGGTACAGCTGGTGACTGGCCACTGCCGTGCCAATGGTGATGAACCAGACTGGGCCTCTTTGGCCAAAGCCAGACAAACCTTGGTGGTGTATATGGGTTTAATTAACAGCACCACCCTGACCGAACAACTGATCAGCCATGGGCGGGATGCCAATACGCCGGTGGCGATTGTCGAAAATGGTACCCGGCCAGAGCAGCGCAGCGTCACCGGCACGCTAGAACAACTACCGGCGCTGATCAACCAGCATCAACTGAGCAGCCCGGCACTTATTATTATTGGTGAAGTGGTGGCTTTAGCCTCCAACTTGCAATGGTTTCACACGGTCGCTGCTAAGCACAGCACAACTGAAGCAGCCTAGGAGTAACACAGATGGCGTTATCGCATTTACAACAACTGGAAGCGGAAAGCATTCATATTTTCCGCGAAGTCGCCGCCGAGTTTAAAAAGCCGGTGATGCTGTATTCCATCGGTAAGGATTCATCGGTGCTGCTGCATTTGGCACGCAAAGCCTTTGCCCCCGGCAAAATTCCATTTCCACTACTGCATGTGGATACCAACTGGAAATTTCGCGAGATGATCCAGTTCCGTGATCGGGTCGCTAAAGATTACAACGTCGACTTACTGGTGCATAAAAACCCGGAAGGGCTGGCGATGAATATCAGCCCCTTTGTCCATGGCAGTGCTAAGCACACCGATGTGATGAAAACTCAGGGGCTAAAGCAGGCACTGAATCAATACGGTTTTGATGCAGCCTTTGGTGGCGCCCGTCGCGATGAAGAAAAATCCCGCGCCAAAGAACGGGTGTTTTCCTTCCGCGATAAACACCACCGTTGGGACCCAAAAAACCAGCGTCCTGAACTGTGGAACCTGTACAACAGCTCCATCAATGAGGGCGAAAGCATCCGGGTGTTCCCACTGTCCAACTGGACCGAGCTGGATATCTGGCTATACATTTTGCAGGAAAACATCGACATCGTGCCGCTGTATTTAGCCAAAGAACGGCCTGTTGTGGCCCGCGATGGCAGCTTGATTATGGTCGATGACGACCGTATGCCGATTGAGCCGGGCGAGGTGATTGAGCACAAGTCGGTCCGTTTTCGTACCCTTGGCTGTTACCCACTAACCGGTGCCATTGAGTCCACGGCCAACACCTTAGAAGGCATCGTCGAAGAAATGCTACGTGCCCGAACCTCCGAACGTCAGGGGCGGGTGATCGATCAGGATCAGTCCGGTATGGAATTGAAGAAACGTGAGGGGTACTTCTGATGAGCAGCGTACTGGAAGCAACATCATTACAACAGCAGCTCGACGAGCTGGGCATTCGTGGTTACCTGCAACAACATCAGGACAAAAGCCTGCTACGCGTGCTGACCTGTGGCAGTGTCGACGATGGCAAAAGCACCCTGATTGGCCGCTTGCTGCATGACAGCCAGCAACTGTACGATGATCAGCTGGATGCGTTAAAAAGCGATCACAAAGGTCGCAACAGCGATGGCGAACTGGAACTAGCCATGCTGGTCGATGGTCTGCAGGCCGAACGCGAGCAAGGCATCACGATTGATGTCGCCTACCGCTATTTCTCCACGACCCAGCGTAAGTTTATTCTGGCCGATACACCGGGGCATGAGCAGTACACCCGCAATATGGCGACTGGCGCGTCCCATTCCGATGTGGCCATTTTATTGGTCGATGCACGCCATGGTGTCTTGACCCAAACCAAACGCCATAGCTTTATCTGTGCTCTGCTGGGCATCAAGCATTTTGTGGTGGCGGTCAATAAAATGGATCTGATCGGCTACGCTGAAACCGAATTCAGCCGCATCAAAAAAGATATTCTGGCCATCACCACTCAGTTGCAGGTGCCTCATGTCGATGTCGTACCCTTAAGTGCGCTAAAAGGTGAGAATATTACTCAGCCTTCAGCCTCCATGCCTTGGTATCAGGGGCAGCCATTATTGCCCTTGCTGGAAACGCTACCGATCCCGGACCGCAGTGGTCAGCACACCCGCTTTCCGGTGCAGTACGTGATTCGACCCGATCTTAACTTCCGTGGCTTTGCCGGCACTTTAACCGGTGGCCGTCTCGCGGTTGGCCAAGCCGTCAAGGTGTACCCATCGGGTCAACAAAGCACGGTGCGCAGCATTGAAACCTTTGCCGGTCAACAGCCTTCAGCCCAAGCCAGTGAAGCGGTAACGCTGACCTTGCAGGATGAAATCGATATCAGCCGCGGCGACTGGCTGGTCCCAGTGGAAGAGAGTGTCACGCAGAGTAACCGTGCGCTCGCCTATCTGGTCTGGTTTAATGAACAGCCGCTGCAACCTGGCCGGTTGTATGACTTAAAGCTAGCCAGTCGCAAAAGCTCGGCCAGCATCAGCCAGCTAGATCATAAGATGAATATCAATACGCTGCAGAAAATCGATGCCGACGATGTGCAGATGAACGACATTGCACTGGTGGAGCTGGAGCTGACTGAAGTGCTACCACTGGATAGCTTTGCCGATCATCCCGGGACTGGCAATTTTATTCTGGTCGATCGCTTAACCAACGCCACCGTTGCCGCGGGTTTGATTCAGACCGTGTTAGCGAAAGAAAGTCAGAGCATTCCAGCGAGCTTCACTGCCTTTGAGTTGGAGTTCAATGCTTTAGTCCGCAAGCACTTCCCGCATTGGCAAGCCAATGATCTATCCACGCTCGTGGAAGAGCTCCGCGCCAAAGACCAAGCAGAGAAGAAATGACCCTACAGCAGTATGGGGTTATCACCCTGCTGCTGGCTCTGGTTGCCGGCCTGATAGTAAGCAAGCGCTCACCGGCCTTTTGGTTTGGTGGTGCCTTGCTGTTCAGTTATCTGGTTGGCTGGCTGGAACTCGACAAAGCATTAACCAACTTCAGCAACCCCTCACTCATTACCTTGGTGTTGTTGTTGCTGATTTCCATTGCCATCGAAAAAACCCGGTTGGTCAGCTGGCTCAGCCATAGCTTTGAGGGCAAAAACCTTAGCCTGGTAGTAGCACGGCTCAGTCTGTCCAGTGGATTCTTGTCATCCTTTGTCAACAATACCGCCGTGGTATCGACCTTGATGGCGTCGCTACGGCAACATCCACATTTTGCTGCCTCCAAGCTGTTGATCCCATTGTCCTATAGCGCCATTTTAGGTGGTATGCTGACCTTAATCGGCACCTCGACCAACCTGATCGTCAATGGTTTTGTTGAAGAGGCTGGCTTGCCCAGCCTTGGCTTTTTTTCCTTCACCTTGCTTGGCCTGATTGCCTTTGCCGCTGGTCTGGTGGTCCTGATGATTGGCGTGCACTGGCTACCCGATACCCGTAAGCAACACGATGAAGCCGCACCTTTTTACTTAAGTGCTCATGTGGATAACAGCAGTCAACTCGCTGGTAAAACGGTAGAGCAAAATGGTCTGCGTGAGCTGCAATCGTTGTTTCTGGCCGAGATCCAACGCGGTGAGCAGCATATTTGTCCGGTCCGCCCCGATACCGGGATACAGGCTGGTGACGAGTTGCGCTTTGTCGGCGATATTCAGGCCGTTTCACGGCTGCAAAGCTTCCCGGGCTTGCAGCTGGTGCCGGATCAAGCCGATCAACAAGGTGAGTTGATGGAAGCGGTGATTAGCTACAGCTCCAAGCTGGTTGGTAAAACCTTAAAAAACTTGCGCTTTCGCGAGCAGTACGATGCGGTGGTGATTGCGGTTCGACGCGGCCATGAAAGGCTCAATGGTGGCCTCGGTGATTTAGAGCTGCATGCTGGTGATGTGCTGATCTTATCCACCGGCAAAGACTTTCCTGGCCTGAATGAACTGAGTCAGGATTTTATCTACGTTAATGGCCTTTCGATTTCGACGCCTTTATCGTCGAAACGTAGCCACTGGGTACTGGCCGCCTTCGCCGCTACCTTGCTCTTATCCTTATTGGATATGGTGCCGCTGGTGAAAGGCTTGCCGGTGCTTTTGGTTGGGTTATTGGCCACTCAGGTGATCCATCTGAATGAATTAAAGCGCCGTTTCCCGCTGGAGCTATTTGTCATTGTCGGCGCTGCCATTGGTCTGGCGCAGCTGATGATCCAATCCGGCGTCGCCGGCATGATTGCAGCAGGCCTGAACCAGCTGGTCGATGGCAGCGGAGCCTATGGCGCACTGATTGCTATTTTTATTGCCACCTGGCTGTTTACCGAAGTGGTCACCAACAATGCCGCCGCCGCGCTGACCTTTCCGATTGCCTATGCCATGGCATTAGAGCTAGGCGTAGACCCTACGCCATTTTTTATGGCAGTCGCCTTTGGTGCTTCAGCTAGTTTTATTTCTCCCTTTGGTTATCAAACCAATTTGATGGTGTACAGTGCCGGTAACTACCAGCTAAAAGACTATGCCCGACTCGGGATCCCAATGGCTTTGGTGTATAGCAGCGTGGTATTGCTATGCTTACCGCTGATTTTCCCTTTTTAATGCGTTTATGGATACAAGATGACTGACAATATTGTTTGGCAACAACATCAGGTAGGTCGCGAGCAACGGGCTGATTTATTCGGCCATCGCAGCGGCGTGCTATGGTTCACTGGATTAAGCGGCTCCGGTAAGTCCACCGTGGCTAATGCGCTGGAACAAGCACTGGCGGAGCAAGGCTTTCATACCTACTTGCTGGACGGCGACAATGTGCGCCATGGCCTGTGCGCCGACTTGGGCTTTAGCGCCGAAGACCGGACCGAGAACCTGCGCCGGGTTGGTGCAGTATCCGGCTTAATGGTCGATGCAGGATTATTGGTACTTAGCGCCTTTATTTCGCCTTATCGCAACCAAAGAGCGCTGGTTCGCAGCTTTTTACCTGAAGATAGCTTTATCGAGGTGTACATTGCTACGCCACTGGAGGTTTGTGAGAAACGCGATGTTAAAGGCCTGTATCAAAAAGCGCGCAAAGGCGAAATTAGTCATTTCACCGGCATCTCTGATCCCTATGAGGCACCAGAACAACCGGATTTGGTCATCGACACCTCCAGCAGCACCTTGCAGGAAAATGTCGCCCAACTGTTGCAACTGCTGCAACAGCGTGGTTGGATCAAAGCCAACCGCTGAGTAAGCACAACAAACATATAATGATGAAGCCGATGCTATGAAACTGCTATTACAACAAATCATTCAACTGGCAGAGCAAGCCGGAGAAGCCATTCTTGACGTGTATCACCGCGATATCACCGAGCAGGGCATTCAGGCCAAAGCTGACGACTCGCCACTCACCGCTGCAGATCTTGCAGCGCAGCAGGTGATTAGTGAACGCTTGCAACAGCTGACGCCGGATATTCCACTGCTGTCGGAAGAAGCTGCAACCACGCCATGGAGTGAGCGCCAGCATTGGGAGCGCTTCTGGCTGATTGACCCAGTCGATGGCACCAAGGAGTTTATTAAACGCAATGGTGAGTTTACCGTCAATATTGCCTTGATTGAGAAAGGCAAAGCAGTACTCGGTGTGATCCATGCTCCGGTTCTGCAAAAAACCTATGCCGCCTTAAAAGGTGAAGGCGCACTGGTACAGGAAAAAGGTGAGCAGTACCGCATTCAGGTTAGTCGCCCCGCTCCAGGCGAAGCCATCAGAGTGGTTGGCAGCCGCAGCCACCCAAGCCCGGAGCTGGCAGACTACGTCAAGAAATTTCCGCAGCATGACATTGTCGCTGTGGGTAGTTCATTAAAGTTTTGTCTGGTGGCAGAAGGCAGTGCTCATGTCTACCCACGCTTTGGCCCGACCATGATGTGGGATACCGGCGCAGGCCATATCATTGCCGAAGAAGCAGGTGCCTCGGTGCAATTTACCGGCCTGGGTGACGCGGTATACCATCGCGACGAATTGCTTAATCCAAACTTTATCGTCTCGGCGCTGCATTAGAAACTAAAACGAGCACCGAGCTTACCCTGAGTAAAGGTTCCACCCAAAAAGTCACCCCGAGAGAATTCAGCAAGAACTGAGATGTTTGGGCTAAAGAAGTAATGCAAGCCAACAGCTTGGGTAAACTGGCTTTTATCCACGATACCCGACTCATCCAGATACTCGTAGCCCAAACGGCCATACAACTCAACCTGAGGTGTAATCATGCTGCGCACAGTGCCTTCAATCTTTAAATAGTCGTATTTATCTTCAAAGCGCTCAATAAAATTACCATCCACGATGGTATCCTTCAGCTGGTAATTGCCAATATAACCAGCTAAATCCAACGTCGTATTCGGCGCAAAGGGCGTGATCACGCCAAGTCCGATTGCCTGATTGCGAATACGGTACTCATCATAACCATCACTGAAGCGCACGGTATCTTCCACCCGACTGTACTCACCGGCGATAAACAAATGCTGGTTAATTTTAAAGGAACCTTTCAGACCATAGCCACTGTAATCGTTACGATCGCCATCGAACTTATCTTCAAAAGACAGAAAACTGCCTTCGATATAGCGATGGCCAGGCCACTCAGCAGCCGTTGCGGTAAAGCACATTGCACCTGCTAATGCAGACATTAGTAGAGATAAGCGCATAGATCGATCTCCTAAACCATAAAGTAGTACTGTTTGTAGCCTAGTGCCTGCAGCTTAATTGAAGCTGAACAAGCTTTTATGGGTCAACTGAAGTAAAATACGCATCTATTGTTGATAAGGTTTTTTCTGTATGCGATTGGATAAATACCTCAGTGCCAGTACTGGTTTAACCCGCTCCCAGGCCACCAAAGTAATCCGCCAGAAGCGTGTCACCGTCAATGGTTTGCTGGCCAAACAAAGCGCCATGCAACTGCCCGCTGATGCAGTAGTTGAGCTCGATGATCAGGTCGTAGCACCAACGGGCCCGCGCTATATTGTGCTGCATAAACCCGCCGGCTATGTCTGCTCCAGTGATGACCCGGAGCACCCGACTGTAATGCAGTTACTGGATGAGCCACTGCTGGAAAAACTAAATCCGGTCGGGCGATTGGATTTGGATACCACAGGCTTGCTGCTGATTACCGACGATGGCCAGTGGCTGCATCGCATCACATCCCCCAAGCATCATGTTGCTAAAACCTATCGGGTCTGGCTGGCCGATCCCATTCCAGCCAGCGCTGTGCAAGCCTTTGCTGATGGCGTATTACTTCGTGGTGAAAAAGACCTGACCCTACCCGCTGAGCTGAACATCGTTGCCGAGCAAGAAGCTTTACTCACCATCCACGAAGGCCGCTACCATCAGGTAAAGCGCATGTTCGCCGCCATCGGCAATAAAGTCGTGCGCCTGCACCGGGAAAAAATAGGTGATTTTCAACTGCCAGACGATTTGGTGGAGGGTGAGTACAGGGAATTGAATTTGTCAGAAATAGAGTTAATTGAGAGTTAATATAGCGCAAGTACAGTATTAGGCTTGATAGCATGAATTCGTTTAAGCCGATGCAAAATCACATCGGCTTAGTCTGGAAAACAAATGGGCCAAAGACCCAATTAAACACGCCTTAGGGCAAAAGTTTACTTTTGCTTCTCGCTTGTTACTGGCTGACCATACTTGGGTGATCTTGGGCCATAAAGCAGCCCATTATGACTTTCAGCAAACAACAGCCGGTTGGAGCTAATGGCTGCAATATCAAAACCGCGGTCGGTGATGGTTTCAATGATTTGATTCATCGCCGCTTCTACCAGCATACCTACCAAGCCACCTCCACTGTTTCCTCGACTTTCTGCAGATGATGCTGTTGCTTTGTCTTGCCACAAGACATTTCCTGAGCGCAAATCAACCAGGGTAGCTGAGATTGCCACTACGGTCTCACTCGACAACACTACATAACTGGTACCGTATTTTTCAATCGTCATGTAAAGGCCAGTATCAGCACCAAAAATTTCATGGACTCTTTCAAAAGGCACGGCATGAATATCCGTTGCTTCGGTCAACCCATTGTTGCGGAATGTTTGTTCAACCAAGGTCACAGGAAACACATAGTAGCCCGATTCTGCAATAGGTCCTGTGACCTGCGACAGTAAACTATAAGGCGCAATAACCTCTACACTGTTGTTAATCGGTGGCAATACCAGTATCGAGTGAGGATCTGCATTGCGAAACGCACTGTAATCATGCGCTGACGGCATACTCACACAACCAGTCAAAACAATGACCGCACCTACAAGGCCTAACTTCAACCACTGCATAAGGGTGTTTTCATTATTTTTAATCATGAATAACACCGTCCAAAGGGGCAGTTCAGCAAACAAATCCTACTCCGACACTGGCTTTTTTGCTGAATCAAGTATCATTCACCCGGTTCTCCTGCTATTTTTTGAAGGCGAACTTTGCATTATTGAATAACAACCATAAAGAGGAAGTTTATGAACTTTATCATTTTTCTATTGATCGGCGCCCTTGCTGGCTGGCTGGCCGGGCAACTCATGAAAGGCCGTGGTTTTGGTCTGATTGTGAATATTATTGTCGGGGTTGTCGGCTCCTTTATTGGTGGCATCGTGTTTAATGCGCTCGGTCTTGGCCCCACCAATCTGATTGGTACCTTAATTATGGCAACAATAGGTGCCGTGGTGCTGTTGTTCTTATTAAGCCTTATCAGTAAAAAAGCATAAACCGATCTTCAACACATCCAAACCCCAGCCAATAGCGTAAGATGCTATTGGCTAATTTTATTCAGGGGTTTTCATGATCAAGGTCTCATCAGTTCTCACGCTCACGTGCGTGATGACACTTACTGCACTGCACGTAAACACAGCGTCGGCTCAAACCAATCCGAACGATTTTATTGAAGTATTTCAGCAGCTTTCCGGTCATCATGCCGGTGAGCGTAAAGGCCATGCCAAAGGTGTTTGTGCTGTTGGTGACTTTACCGCCAGCGAAGCTGGGCAACAGGCATTTGATATTGCTTTATTTTCTGGCGAAACATTACCAACTCAATTTCGCTTTTCGATGGCCGGTGGTAATCCGCATGTTCCTGATTACCACCGCTCACCACGCGGATTAGCCGCTCAATTCACCTTGCCTGATGGCAGTAAACACAATATTGCAACCCTGACGACGCCGGTATTTGGTGCCAAAAACCCTGAAAATTTCCTTGGCTTATTGCAAGCCATGCGGCCGAATGCAGAGGGCCAAATGGATGCCGAGCGAATTGCTGATTTTCGTCGCGCACATCCAGACACGCACGCGCAAGGGGCCTGGCTAGCGGCTAAACCGCCACCCTGGAGTTATACCACTACGGAATATTTTGGCCTGCATACGTTTTACATACGTGATCATCAAGGCGATGCCGTGAAGATCCGCTGGCATTTATCGCCGGGTGATGGCATCAAGGGCTAGTCAGAATCAGACATTGCTGAAGCCAGCTCTGATTTCTTAGTCGACCGCCTGGCAGAGCGACTGACCGAGGGCCCTGTGCATTTTGATTGGATGGTAACCCTGGGTGAAGAAGGCGATAGTATCAGCGATCCATCGGTGCAATGGCCAGCAGAGCGGCAGCAGATCCATGTCGGTACCTTGCGTATCACATCCAGTGGCGATGACAGCTGTGTTGGAACCAACTTTGACCCGAATGTGCTTAGCCTAGGCTTTCGGGCCAGTGATGACCCAATACTGCAAATGCGCTCGCCAACCTACGCCATCTCTTTTGGTAAGCGCTTGAGTGGTCAGTAAATGCCAATACGGCCTAATCTTGGTTGGAGGCATCAATAAACCAATCCGGCTCTTGCTGATCCGGGTTGGTTGCTCTGTCATGGCCTGATTGGCTTTTGGCCTGACGGCGTTTTTGTCGCTGGGCCAACAGCTTTAAGATCCGGGCTTTCTCCACCGCAGGCTTTTGTGGCCAATTGAACCGCTCCTCACGTGAGCGCAAGCAGCCCTTGCAATAACCCCGGTTATTGCTTTCACACACCCCAATACAAGGGTTGGGCAGATCAAACAGCTCTAACTGATCCATCGGCTGACCGCATTTGTTCACTATTGCTTCAGTGTACTCTGTCGTTCCATTCTTGTGCAAATAGCAGTTTTTGGCACTTTTTGCTGCAGAATTGGCCATTTCCTGAAAAAACCGTTGACTTCAGACTGATAGACGGCTATTTATAGAGGTAACTGGCATGGTTAACCCCATGACCTTAAATTAACCCTTAGAGTTAGTGAAGAATTATAAAATGCGTTTAGCTGCTGTTCTAAACATTATTGTCCTCGTAGTCGTGGTGATTATTAGTCACTGCGGGGGCTTGCGTTTGGAATTTTCTAGCTAGAAAACCAGATTCCAGAAAAACCCCCGCTCCGCAAGGACCGGGGGTTTTTTCGTTTCCGGACCTTGAAAAAACGGGCTGAATGAGTAAAGAGGAAACACAATGAACGGCGCAGATTTGGTGATGAAGGTATTGGAGCAACACGGCGTGGATAGCATTTTTGGCTATCCCGGTGGCGCCATCATGCCCATTTACGATGCCATCTACCACAGCCCCATCAAACATTACTTATGTCGCCATGAACAAGGCGGAGCCTTTTCAGCCATCGGTTACGCCCGTAGCTCAGGCAAAGTTGGTGTTTGTTTGGCAACCTCAGGGCCAGGGGCTACTAATCTGATCACCTCATTGGCTGATGCCATGCTGGATTCAGTACCCATGGTGGCCATCACTGGTCAGGTGCCACAAGCGGTGATGGGAACCGATGCCTTTCAAGAAATCGATGTCTTAGGTTTAAGCTTATCGGTCACCAAGCACAGCGTGCTGGTAGAAGATATCCAACAGCTGGAAGCGACGCTGCATGAAGCCTTTCGTATTGCACAAAGCGGCCGTCCCGGCCCGGTGCTGGTGGATATCCCGAAAAATATACAGGTTGCCGAGGTCTCCGCTGCGCTGCATGAAGTTCAGCGACACACAACCAACGATCTGGAAACGGTCGAACCGCACACCCTAACACAGGCCCGTCAGTTGATAGCCGCTGCCAAGCAACCCATTGCCTATATCGGTGGCGGTGTGCATATGGCCGATGCCATCGCGGAATTGCAGCAGTTTTTAACAGCAAGCTCCATGCCATCAGTCACCACTTTAAAAGCCATGGGCTCAGTGGCGAAAGACGACCCGTATTATCTAGGTATGCTGGGCATGCATGGTACTCAGGCCGCTAATTTGGCAGTGCAGCAATGTGATTTGCTGATCTGCCTGGGCGCACGTTTTGATGACCGGGTGACCGGCAAGCTGGACACCTTTGCCGCCGGTGCCAAAGTGATCCATATCGATATTGACCCCGCCGAAATCAACAAACTGCGTCAGCCAGATTGCGCCATGCTGGGTGATATGAAGCAAATCCTGCCCGCCATCAGCACAGCCACGGCTTGTCAGCCTTGGCTGGAGCATTGTCAGCAGCTGAAACAACAGCACGGTTGGCGCTACGATCACCCCGGTGAACGCATCTATGCTCCTTTGCTATTGAAGCAACTAAGCGAGCGGATGCCAGATAACAGTGTGGTCTGTTGCGATGTAGGCCAGCATCAGATGTGGGTCGCGCAGCATATGCGGTTTGACCACCCACGCAATCACTTAAGTAGCGGCGGCCTTGGCACCATGGGCTTTGGTTTACCTGCCGCCATAGGCGCCAAGCTGGCCCGACCGCACGACACCGTGTTGGCCGTTAGTGGCGATGGCTCCTTTATGATGAATGTGCAAGAGCTGGGTACCATCAAGCGCTTTCGGCTACCGGTAAAAATCGTCATCATCGATAACCAGCGCCTTGGCATGGTGAAACAATGGCAGCAGTTGTTTTTTAACGAGCGCTACAGTGAAACCGACTTATCGGATAACCCGGATTTCGTTGCGCTGGCGGCGGCTTTTGCCATTCCCGGCCATCGCATCAGTCGTAAAGATGAAGTCGCTGATGCACTGGAAGCTATGTTTACCTGGCAGGGCCCCTACCTGCTGCATGTCTGTATCGACGAAAAAGACAATGTCTGGCCACTGGTTCCACCAGGCGCTGCCAATGAACAAATGATCACGGAGCATTCATCATGAATCATGTCCTTACTATCCAGACCAGAAATCAAGCCGTGGTGTTAGAGCGGCTATTGCAGGTTACCCGCTATCGTGGCTTTCAGCTTGCTGGCTTGGAAATGAAGCCGCTGGCTGAACATGCTGGCCTGTTAATCATCTTATCGGTGGTCACCGACAAGCCCATTCATTTGTTGACCAATCAGTTGAATAAACTGGTGGATGTAGAGCAACTGGAGCTGGCAAGTGAAACACTGACCGCCCTGCGGGCGTAAAATAACCGGGTGCCATGCCTGAATCAGGGGCGTAGCATCTATACTGAACACAATTGACTACATCTTTTTTCAGCTCAGTTATTTCATCGTAATGAAACTGGCAACCATGGAGTATCAACACAATGCCAAAGTTAAGATCCGCAACCGTCACTGAAGGTCGTAATATGGCTGGAGCCCGTGCGCTCTGGCGCGCCACCGGGGTGAAAGACACCGACTTTGGTAAGCCCATTATCGCGGTGGTGAACTCATTTTGTGAGTTTGTGCCTGGCCATGTGCATTTACGGGATCTGGGCAAGCTGGTAGCAAGCAGCATTGCCGAAGCGGGCGGCATCGCCAAAGAGTTTAACACCATCGCCGTCGATGATGGCATTGCGATGGGGCATGGCGGCATGCTGTATAGCTTGCCCTCACGTGAGTTGATTGCCGACTCGGTCGAGTACATGGTCAATGCGCACTGTGCCGATGCCATGGTTTGCATTTCCAACTGCGATAAAATCACCCCCGGCATGCTGATGGCCGCCATGCGCTTGAATGTGCCGGTGATCTTTGTCTCTGGCGGACCGATGGAAGCTGGCAAAACCAAATTGTCGGATCAAATCATCAAGCTTGATTTAGTGGATGCCATGGTGTCCGCAGCCGACCCTAACGTCAGCGACAGCGATAGCAAAGCCATCGAGCAAAGTGCCTGCCCAACCTGCGGCTCCTGCTCAGGCATGTTTACCGCCAACTCGATGAACTGTTTGGTCGAAGCCCTGGGCTTAGGCCAGCCGGGTAACGGCTCCATGCTGGCCACTCATGCTGATCGCAAAGAGCTGTTTGTGCAGGCAGGCTATCGCATTATGGAACTGTGCAATCGCTGGTACAAAGAGGATGATGTTCGTGCTCTGCCACGTAGCATTGCCTGCAAAGCTGCTTTTGAAAACGCCATGATGCTGGATATCGCCATGGGTGGCTCCACCAATACTGTACTGCATTTATTGGCTGCAGCTTTAGAAGGTGAGGTTGATTTCAGCATGGATGATATTGACCGCTTATCGAGGATGGTGCCGCATCTGTGTAAAGTGGCCCCCTCGACGCAAAAGTACCATATGGAAGATGTGCATCGCGCCGGTGGTGTACTGAGCATTCTGGGCGAACTGAATCGAGCAGGCTTGCTTGATCCCAGCACGCCGCATGTTTGTGGTGCTAGCCTCGGCGAGGTATTGCAAAAGTGGGATATCAAAACCACCAGCGATGAGGCAGTAAAACAGTTTTATATGGCAGGCCCGGCCGGAATTCGCACCACGCAGGCGTTTTCACAAAACTGTCGTTACCCTTCGCTGGACGACGACCGCGAACAAGGGTGTATTCGCAGTAAGGAGCACGCCTTCTCGCAAGATGGTGGTTTGGCCGTACTATCAGGCAATATCGCCCCCAATGGCAGCATCGTGAAAACCGCTGGAGTAGATGAGGAGTGCTTGGTCTTCTCTGGCCGCGCCCGAATTTTTGAAAGTCAGGATGATGCCGTGGCCGCTATTCTGGCAGGTAAGATTGTCGCTGGCGATGCGGTGATCATTCGTTATGAAGGGCCGAAAGGCGGACCGGGCATGCAGGAAATGCTGTATCCAACCAGTTATTTAAAATCGATGGGGCTGGGCAAAGCCTGTGCGTTGATCACAGATGGTCGTTTTTCTGGCGGTACCTCCGGTTTATCCATTGGCCATGTATCACCAGAAGCAGCCAGTGGCGGTGCCATTGGTCTGGTGGAAGAAGGCGACCGCATCGACATCGATATCCCGAATCGCAGCATGAATATCGCTATCTCGGATGAAGAGCTAGCCGCACGCCGCGCAGCGATGGATGCAAAAGGTGCAGCGGGCTGGAAACCAGTGGATCGTAAGCGGGTTGTCAGCAATGCGCTGAAAGCCTATGCCATGCTGGCCAGCAGCGCCGATAAAGGGGCGGTGCGGGATTTATCGAAGCTGGAAGACTGAGTCAACTTAGTTGTAGGCTTCGACCACAAACTGCACACAAGGACGCCGTGAATGCATCCATGTAGGCTCGGCTCCAGCATCCATGCTGGAGACGCCTTGTTTAGCAGTTTCCGGTCTTCGCAAGATAGTTAAGTGTTTCGGAGAGAAATACAGCAAAGCATGAAAGACGATGGGCAAGGTGTGCTCTAGTAGCAGCGGCAGGGATGTGCTGTCTAAGGCGGCGAAAAGAGCATTACCTTGCCTTGAGCTTACACCTGATCGGCAGGCATAAACCAAAACATTAGCAGTAAAACATCAACGGAGTAGCAATGAATAACCTGGCAACAGCACAACCGACACCGACAGATACCGATGAAATGCAGCAGTATCTGCGCGAGATTTTGCTGTCGCCGGTGTATCAAGCCGCAGTGGAAACACCAACCGAGCCGATGAAAAAGCTTAGTCAACGGCTTGGCCACTCCATCTGGCTGAAGCGGGAAGATAAGCAACCAGTGTACTCGTTTAAACTACGCGGTGCCTTTCATAAGCTGCACAAAGTAAAGCAACAAAGTCCCGATGCCCAAGTGGTCTGTGCCTCAGCTGGCAACCATGCGCAAGGAGTGGCCCTTTCGGCCAGCAAGCTTGGCTTGCAAGCCACCATTGTGATGCCAATCACCACACCAGAAATCAAAGTAGCCGCCGTCAAAGCACTGGGTGGCAATGTGGTGCAACACGGCACCGGCTTTGACGAAGCCAACCGCTTTGCCATAGAGCTGGCTACAACAGAGGGTGCCATCTATATCCCGCCGTTTGATGATCCGGATGTGATCGCAGGCCAGGGTACTGTGGCCAAAGAGCTGTTGACTCAACACAATCAACTGGATGCGGTGTTTATTCCGGTTGGTGGCGGTGGTTTACTGGCAGGCATGGCGGTGTACATTAAGGCAGTATTGCCGCATGTCAAAGTGATCGGCGTCGAGCCAGAAGATGCCAACTGCCTGCAGGCAGCACTCAAAGCAGGTGAACCGGTCACATTGGAGCGGGTTGGCCTGTTTACTGATGGCGTAGCAGTCAAACGTATCGGCAGCGAAACCTTCAAACTGGCGCAGCAGTTCTGTGATGACGTCATCACCGTCAGCAGCGACGAGATCTGCGCAGCCATTAAGGATATCTTCGATGATTTGCGGGCTGTGGCAGAGCCGGCAGGCGCCTTAGCATTGGCTGGGTTAAAAAAATACAGCCAGCAATCAGGCTGTGAGCCGAACCAGCAATTGGCAGCTGTATTAAGCGGTGCCAACCTGAATTTCGATACCCTGCGTTATGTATCTGAACGCTGCGAGCTGGGCGAGAAAAAAGAAGCTGTGCTGGCCGTCACCATCCCGGAGGAAAAGGGCAGCTTCCGCCGCTTTTGTCAGGCCCTCGGCGGGCGCGCTATCACCGAGTTTAACTACCGCTACGCCAGCGACCACAAAGCGCATATTTTTGTTGGCATCAAACTACGCCATGGTGTGCAGGAGCTTAACACTGTCAAAGAGGCACTTAGTGATGCGGGCTATGAATTTCTGGATTTATCCGACGACGAACTGGCTAAACTGCATGTACGCCACATGGTCGGTGGCCTGCCGCCTCGCCCGTTAAACGAACAGGTGTATCAGTTTAACTTCCCGGAGTACCCAGGCGCGCTGATGAACTTCCTCAATACCCTGGGCGAGCATCGCAACATTACCTTATTTCACTACCGCAACCACGGCGCCGCCACCGGCGATGTACTGGCAGGTTTTGAAGTCACTGGCCGCAACGATATCAATGAGCACTTAGAACATCTGGGCTACGAATACCGTTTAGTCAGTGATAACCAAAGCTACCGGACCTTTTTAACAGCGGGGTAATGGTGGATCCTGCGCAGATTTGGGCAGTGAACCAGTTAGGGCTTACTGATGGCCCATAACCAAGTGGCAACGATTAAATCAACTGCCAATGTAATGCCCGAAGCACTGCTTGCGTTCGATCACGACAATGTAATTTTGCCAGAATGGCTGATAGGTGGTTTTTTACCGTACCTTCGGCCAGATACACCGCACCGGCAATTTCTTTATTCGATAGCCCAGCGGCAACCAGCTTCAGAATTTGCTGCTCTTTCTCTGATAAGCAATCAGCAACAAAGTCTCTCTCCCGATCCAGTGGCATGGAGATCTGGCTAACCAGCACAGGTTCAGCTACAAAACCTCCGGCTGCGATTTTCTGGATCGCATCAACCAATGTCGGCATATCAATATCTTTCAACAAAAAGCCATTTGCACCTGCAGTCAATGCTTGTAAAAACAACTCGTGATCATCAAAGGTAGTCAGCATCAGCACCGGAATAAGGCTCCCTTGTGCTCGTAAGGCAGTGACCAGGGCAATGCCATCCTGTTGCGGCATTCTGATATCGCTAATCAGCATATCTACGGGCTCGCTGATTAGCTTTTTCTGTGCCTCCAGACCATTGGCAGCCTGCCAGCAAACCCGGGCAATTCCTGACAAATCGATCAGAGTCGCGATACCGGACCGCACCAGCTGTTGGTCGTCAGCTAACCCAATACTAATCATGGTTTTGCTCCACAGATAATTGCAAACAGGCACCGCCTTGCTGATTATTTTGCAACGTCACCGTGCCCTGAAAAGCGGCCAGCCGCTCTTTCATGCCTTTAATCCCACTACCGGAACAGATGTTTTTTGCCAGCCCGGTACCGTTATCAGTCAGTTCTATGGTCAGTGGTTGCTGGCTCAGAATACGCACGTTAATAGTTGTCGCATGCCCATGCCGTACGGCATTACTAATTCCTTCCTGCAAACACAACAGTAATTGCTCTGCCAAAGCCGCGTTTTCTACCGAAAGCGAATCAGGCAGTTCAACATGAATACCGGGCAACCTGCTGGACAAAGTGCGAAGTGCGGCAGTCAAGTCTGTTGCGGTTGCGCCGCGCACCTCTCTGACAATGGCCCGCAGATCATGCAAAGATTGTCTGACTTGCGTTTTCAGACTGACAAAAATATCGGCTTGCCCGACTGGGGCTGAGTGCCGGGCCGCTTCAAGTTGCAGTGAGAAGGCGGTCAGTTGATGGCCGATGCTATCATGCAAATCACGGGCTATCCGCAACCGCTCCTGGCGCGAAGCATCTTGCGCCAGCAATAAACGAGTCGCATCCAGTTGCTGATTACTTTGCGCTAATGCTTTGTTGGCCTGCTGTAATGCCTGCCTTGCCTGAGAGCTTGCCAGGGCAAACCACTCGAATCCCAGGTAAGCGAAGGCCGCAATCCAGCTTGGCTGCTTGCCCAGCAAGAAGGGCAGCAAGATAAAAGCGAATGCATTCAGGCCCAGCAACCCCAGTACCGCCTGACGAAAAGAAAACACAAAAGGCAATTGTGCCGCCCAAACCACCAGCAATATCGGGGTCGCCCTGACGTCTATATAAGCAACCAGCATTACAGCGATGATGCCCTGCAACCACAACGCTACGGGCTTGATCCAGAGATAGCCTGACTGAACTTTATCTACCGTGACCAGTAAAAATAAGAAAGTAAAGGCGACATAAGGCAACAGCCAGAGCAGACTCACCCCTTGTTGCCTCCAGGCCAGGCTATCGACAAAAGCAACTAACGCACAAGTGAATAAACCACTGAATATCAGAAACCACTCTTCTCGTTTTTTTAGCAAAACTTTCCCCTTTACCCCAGATCTAAACAGTATATCGCGACCATGGCAAACAGACAGGTGCCAAAAGTCATGGTTTTTCTACCGCAAAACGGTGACCACCGGCACCTGTGATCAGTCAGGATAAAACTTAGTCTATGGCCAACTCAAGTAAAGGAGATAACCGATGAAATACACTAGCCTGATCCTGGCAGCCAGCCTGGCATGGACTGCATCTGCCTCTGAAACCAGCAGCATTGATGTCACCATCAGCAATATTAAAGCCTCTTCCGGACAAATTAAGTTTGCTTTATTTCGTGGCCAGGAAAATTATGACAACAATAGCTCCCCTGCATTGGCGCTCACATTCCCTGTAGACGGCGACAGCCTGCATATACCCTTGACAGATTTACCTGCTGGTGAATACGCCATCAGAGTTATGCATGATGAAAATAACAACGGCAAGTTAGATACCAACCTGCTGGGCATGCCGACCGAGCAATACGGCTTTTCAAATAATGCCGGGCAATTCGGCCCAGCCAGTTTTGCAGATGCACGCTTTAATCCGGCTGAATTAACAGAAATGCAGATCCGTCTGCGTTAGGAGGTCTCCATGGAAAGGCGCAGTTTTATTCAAATACTGGCCATGCTGGGTGCCAGCGCAGCCATCCCCCGCAATGCGTTCGCTTTTGAGACAAAGCAGCCAGACGCACCCTGGCTGTCCGCCTATCAAGGCGTTCAACACGACTTGCCTGTGCTATCGCTACACACTGAAGGTAGCTGGCCTACAGAGCTTACGGGCACGTTATACCGAAACGGTCCGGCGATGATGCAACGTGCAGGCGAGCGTTACCACCATTGGTTTGATGGGGATGGAATGATCCAGAAGTTTCGGATCAACCCGGACGAGATCACGCATCAAGGTCGTTTTGTTCGCACCGAAAAGTTTGTTACCGAGGAAGCAGCCGGGCGCTTTTTATACCCGGTAGCGGGAACCTATAGAGCAAACAGCCTGCCAGTTGCTAATAATGACAGCATCAATGTGGCTAACACCAATATTTTCCCAATAGCCGACAAGTTATTGGCCTTGTGGGAGGGAGGCTCTGCAACAGAGATTATCCCTGACACTCTGGATACTGGTCGCTTAATCAGCTGGGGCGAAGGCATGCAGCATCTGCCGTTTTCAGCCCACCCGATCCGGGATCAGGATGGCAGTGTCTGGAATATGGGCAGCGTGGTATACGTTTCTCCCGCCAAGGTAGTTCTGTATCATCTGTCCGCTACTGGCAAGCTAAACAAGATGAAGCTGCTTGAGCTTGATTTTGGCGGCTATATGCATGATTTCGCCATCACGGATGAATATGTGGTAATTCTTAATTCTTCCTGCGTTTATGGTGAGGGCCGTACCTTTACCGACAGCTTTTCATGGCAACCACAACGGGCCAGCCAATTGATAGTATTGTCAAAACATGATTTTTCAGTAGTCGCTCAATACGATATTGAGCCAAGTTTTGTCTTTCACTTTGCCGGAGCCTATCAACGTGGTCAGGAGCTGGTGGTTAACCTGAGCCGCTACAAAAACGCCGATATTATGCTCAGCGCCATGAAAGAGTTACTGGCCACCGGTTATGCCAACGACTGTGAAGATGCCACCTTGTCGCAACTGGTGGTCAATATGCAAACGGGTAAAAGCACCTTGCACGACACCGGCATGGCGCTGGAATTTCCAGCCTGGGATCGCAGGCAACCACTGGCACAAGCCAGCACCTATGGTGTCGGCACCTCAGGGCGTAGCGCCAAGCTACTGAACGATGCCGTGGTTGGCTTCAATTTTCAACAACAACAGCAACAACATTACCACTATGGCCCGGGCTATTTAGTGGAGGAGCCCCAGTTTATCGCCAAAGCCAATAGCAAACCCGGGCAGGGTTGGCTATTACACACCCTGTTTGATTACCAACGGCGAAGAAGTGGCCTGGCGGTATTGGATGCGCAACAACTTAGCAAGGGCCCAGTAGCAATGGCTTGGACTGATAGGGCAATCCCACTGGGTTTTCATGGCTGTTTCGTGCCAGCTAAGGGATGAAAATCCCAAAACAGCTAAAAATTCAACCGGGCGCACAGTTGTGGTAAATCAGCAGTGCCCGGTGGTACAAAGCGGTTTTGCGTGGTTTGCTCAGCGATCGCCTGAGTATTTTCAGCCATCACCGCGTCCAGCCAGCTGGCATGGTGTGAAATACGGGAGTAGGCTTCTTTGACACCATATTTACCCACAGCAGTAAACCAGGATGTTGCTCTGGAACTAACGCCAAGCAGGTAAAAATCGGTGCCCTGCTGAATAAAGGCTGGGCCGCCACTATCCCCATTACCCGACACTCCTTCCAGTGGCAGGGCCTTATCGCCTTTGTTAAACGTGAAGAGCAACTCAGTCGCCGAAGTGCTCCGAACCGTATTTTGCGCCTTTCGCAACTGGCCGTTATTTTGTTGCAACGATACCGTCTGCCCGGTATTGCCATTGCCGCTGGCACCGGCACCAATAAACCACAGTGCCTGGCCTTTTTCATCATTATCGCGGTACAACCGGGCTGCAGGCACTGCAGTTACCGGCTGTTGCAGTTTAACCAGCGCAATATCATTGTGTTTATCCAACTGGTAATCTGCATGGGCATAAACCGCACTGACGGCAACCTGCTGCCCACCAACCTGGATCAGCGCACCGGGCTCCAGACAAAAAATAGCATGTGCGGCGGTAACCACCCACTCGGGGTCGATCAGGCTGCCATGCACACCTATCTGGTACAAGGTGGCCAGCGCAGGAAAATCTGCTTCAGTCGCCCAATACTGCTCATCACTGACATCATGCCGGATAACAATGGCAGCCAGTTGAAACGACAGCATAGCTGTCAAAAGTAAAAAGAATATCCGGAACAGGCTCATAGTCACTCCTCATTGACTGATCAGTTGGCTACACGCCACTCTGACAAGCACACCTCCCTCTGTTAGCTGACCTTACCAACAGTGTTATCAGCATCATTGTATGATTAAGCCACTCTATAAACTACCGAAAATAAATCTTATCGTTGCTTGCATCTGCGCCAAGCCACCCCCAAATCATCAGCAATGGCTCACAAAGGTAAACCGATGCAACAAAATTCCTGGCTAGTTCAGTGCAAAGTGCTGCTATTCACTGCAGGGCTGATGCTACTGGTTGCCTGGCTAGTGCAGCCTGCACCACTTGGCGGCTCTGTTGCTGAGGTGCCTGCATTAACTCAATTAAGTCAGCAGGAACCAGCTGATGAGTATGTACTACCTAATCTGGCTCGTCATCCTGCAGTTTTATTTCAACATATCAGGCAGCAGCCGGTGTATTCATTATGGCAAGAGTTTGGGGTAAGCCCACTGGCCGCCTTGCCGCTCAGCTTGCCGCCCTTATCATCCCTGCTCCCCTGGTATATCCTGGCCGATGCGTGCGCCAGCTTTCGGCTTGGGCTGTGGCAGGATGCAAACTTACACGCAAAACGGCTGTACTATTCCCTTCTGGCTTGATGTTTTTAACCACACCTTACTACGTTAGTTAAAATAATCAGACAGAGGTTTTTATGTATTCCTATTTTATGCAGCTCAGTAAAGCTGTCACGATCACGCTATTTATTTTTACCATGATGCCAGGTGTCGCGCATGAAAGCGTCAGCATAAGTGCAAGCGAACGCCGGGCGGCCATTGACGGCATTAACCAGGTACTGCACCAACACTATGTATTTCCGGACACCGCCGAACAAGTGGCTCAGCAGTTATCAGCAAAGCTAAATGCAGGTGAACTGGAGCATTTAATCAACCATCAACAGTTTGCCGAACAGGTGGCCAGCTTACTACGGAAATACAGCAGTGATGGTCACCTGGGCCTGGCTTTGACAGCAGAAACAGGTGGCGTCTCACATCGATTGCAGGAAACCGAAGAAAGTAAAAACAATAACTTTGCCTTTGAGCAGGCCATGGTTCTGCCAGGCAATATTGGCTATCTGAAACTGAATAAGTTTTGGCAGGCAGAGCAGGCGCACCGAATTGCGCATGCTGCCCTGACTTTTCTCAGTCATACCGATGCCATTATCATTGATTTGCGTGACAGTGGTGGTGGTTCCCCTGAACTGGTGAGTTATTTGCTCAGCCACTTTGTCCCGGCCGACACCTTATTGTGGCAGATCCATGATCGGACAGGGCTCCCAACCAGCCAGGTAGTCAGTGAAGCGGTGCCAGGCTCCGAATTGCTGCAAACCATTCCTCTTTATGTGTTACAAAGCAGCCAGCTGGTAAGTGCTGGTGAGTTTTTCAGTTATACCTTACAGCAATTGCAACGAGCCACCATAGTCGGCGAAACCAGTGCTGGCCTGGCGCATTATACCGGTGCCGCCAAGGTGAATGACTGGCTGTTCATCAGGATCCCTATGTACCGGCCGGTATTTCCCACCTCAGGAAAAAACTTTGAGGGCATAGGGGTAATCCCGGATATCAGGGTCGATGCGCAGGAAGCGTTGGATAGAGCACTTAAACTTGCCCGGTGAGCCGATTAGGGCTCATTATTCGGCTCACATTGTGAGCCGAGTATCGTTATGATTTGGCGCATTGCTCAGATAAAACGATAAGGGCGTAATTCAAATGATTACGCCCTTGCTGTTTTAACCATCTACCCTATTAAAACCCACCATTAAAACTGGGATGCAGGTTGTTCTGGTTGTGGTTGCTGCCACTTTCCCAGTCTTGCCCACTTCCGCCCACTGGCCCTCTGCGAGTTTTCCATTCAAAGTTACCTGGATCTGGGATCGTCACTTCCCAGACGTTGCCGGGTGTCCAGGTGCCTTCAATACCAGCGCCCCAGTTTGTTAAGGCTGAGTCACCGCCTGTAAAAAACAACGAGTAGCCATAGCCGACATCTTTCGTCATCCGTAAGGTAATGGTGTTTGGTGCAGATCCTGTAGATTGTGGTACCCAGACCGACCACCCTGTACTTTCCGTCATATTCACTGGGAAATTGCCAACTCCCTGAGCATTGGTAGTGATGGTGCCAGACACATTGCCGGTATAATCGTAGAAGGTGGTATTGGGTTGGTGACTGTTGATGCTGAATAACTGCTGACCACCCCAGTTTCGGCCCGACATCAGCATCACCAGGCCGGTACCCGGCGCAGTACTCAGACCTTCACGTACATAAGCATACACCGCCTCGGTATTGCCGGCGTATTCATGACCCGGGCCATAGGCAAAGTAGCGGCGCGCCTCGATCAGCTTATCCAACGTAGGCGCCATGCCAAACTCGTCGTAATCGCGGGCAAACACGGTGGGTACACCATGCTCCCGCAGCAGGATGTAGGCATAAGCTTGGTTCTTGTAATTAATGACCTGTGGCATGCCATACGGATTTCCGGCCCGGCTGGTGTCGTGGTTATCAACAAAGGTTACCGCCCGGTCCCGATGCGGGCTGTTGACCAGACCACCCCACCAGCGCATGTCTTTATTGCCACTGCTCAGTGCAACAAATTCCTCCCGCAAATTGAAATCAAAAGCACGTAAATGCGGTGTGTCGACTGCATCCAGATAACCATTGATGTCGCTGACCCAGGCTTCCGCCACAAAGAATACATCCTCGGTGGTGGCCCACTGCACATGGTTGATCCAGTCGCGGGTGAAATCGGTATCGACATGAGCAATCGCATCCATCCGGAAGCCGCTGAAACCGACATCATTAATCACCCATTCTCCCCAGGCTTTCATTTCCTGCTGCACTTCAAAGCGGTTGTAATCGACGTCCTCGCCCATCAGGTAAGGAAAGTGATAAGTGTTGCCCCACCATTTCCCCGGATACAAGTTGCCATCGGAGCCATTGAATGCGGTCCAGTTCCAATCAAAGTCGTGCCAGAGATACCCCCAGTTTTGCTGGGTATAGTGCACCGAACGGCCTTGCAGATGGTACTCGGTCCAAGCCAGGCCAAAGCCCGGAATATTCTCCTGTGCATCAGCGCCCATACGGTGGTTAAACACTACATCAAAGTAGGCTTGCACACCCAGATTATCGAGCGCGGCTAGTGCTTGATCCAACTGCTGTCGGGTGCCATAACGGGTGGCGACCGTGCCCTTTTGGTTAAATTCACCCAGATCCCAGAAATCATAGACATCATAGCCAACGCTGAAAGTCCCATTCATGCCTTTGGCCGCTGGAGGTAACCACATCGATGTAATACCGCGCTCGGCCAGCGGTGCAGCCATGGCTGGCAAATCCGCCCACAAACCAGGGTAGGCATCCCAGTAAAATGCCTGATACATGGTGTTATTAACTTGATTGGCTGGGATTTGAGGTAAATCGCTGGCCTGTATGCCAAGCGATAAAGTGAGAGCCGAGAATGCAACGGCGCTTCGGCGGAAGCATGTCGACAAGAAAGTTTTAGCTGTCATTTGCATGGTTATACCTGAAAATAAAAGGTGTATTTCAGGTCTGTGGTGTACTACCTCAGCTCCATGCCATGCCGCTCCCCGACTTTTGTCCTTGTTGTTACCTCCAGCGTTTCCAAACGCGACAAGCAATACGAAACAGACCTCACGTGCTCTGATAAATACACAGAGCCATACTGTTATGGCCAAGCTGGTGCAGCTAAACAAGATGAATACGTATGCAAAAGCAAATTAACGAATTAATTGCACTAAAATGGGGAAATGTGTAAATCAATTTACAACTGCGGCTGCCAGTACAAGGCTCGCTCAGGCCAGTGCAGGGTGGCCTGCCGACCATGCATTTTTTTCGCCAGCGCAGGATCGAAATCCGCCACTACTTTGGCAGCAAACTGATAGAGGAAGGCCGACTTCAGGGCTGCTCTGGCCTGATCTGGCCCCAGCTGCTGGTATGGCGCAGATGACAGCAACAAAAACCCATCATCCGCAATGCGCCCTGCCCGCATATTTTCAGCAATAATTGCCGCAGCCTGACGGATGGGCTGTGCTAAATCCGGGCTAAAGGGGCCGATAATCAAGGCGGTATTGGGCACATGCAAAAAATCAAAGCCACGACCAATACATAGCATCCACTCCCGGTGCTCACTATCTGGCTGGCGCCGATGCTGTCGCATCGCTGCGATATGAGCCAGATTGCCCTGCACCAAAGGCAGCAGATCCTGCACTAGCTGCGCTGGCATATCCGGCAACAATTGCCGGACTAACTCAGGCGCTCTGCTTTGCTGCAATGCAGACATTGAAGCCAGATCTAACTGTTGTTCAGAGCCGTGCAGTACCAATGCATCCAGATCGGTTTCAAAACCGCATACCAGGGGATACAACCAGTGCTGATTGGGGTAGAGCTGACGGAATTGTTGCTGTAATAATCTGGCCTGTTGTTCGGCTGCTGCCCGATCACAATCAAAACCAGCGCAACCACGCTGCTTATTGCCTTTGGAAAAGTGGTAGCTGATCAACACCAGAACCGGCCGGCCTTGCTGCCAGGCGGCTTGCACCTGCTCAGCCAGTAGGTCGCCTAAATAAGGCCAGCCAAGATCAAAGATACCGCCCAGATTACGAAATGGCTGAATCACCCCTGTTGGAATACGAGTAGCATGCGGTAAGTGAATGCGCCCATCCATGCATTTAAAAGCAATAATAGCGGTCGGGTGGAAAGCCTGATACTGCCGACGCAGCTGACGCTGCTGCTCACTGATAAAATCTTGATGGTAGTGGCTAGCCAGTTGTTGCAGCCAGTTAAGTTTATCGGTAATGGGAGCAAGATGCATGGTCATGCGGTGGTGTCCTGGCCTTTGCGTGTTATTAACACTAGCAGGCCAGGCAACTGCTGCAAGGCGACTTTGGTCGCATCAATGATGTCAAAAACCCGGCAACTGCTGAGTGCCAGGCCAAAAGTTATTTAGCGGGAAGGCAAGCGCACCTGACCACCTACATCCTGATGACGGACTGAGCCACTGCCTTTGCGCTCCAGGCTCAGGTCACCATCAATGCGCTCAGCCCGAATACTGCCTGAACCGATAGAGCCAAACTCCGCATTACCTTTTACATCGCTAACGCGCACCGAGCCAGAGCTGATACGATCAACTTTTACGGAGCCATGCACGTCACTGGCACGCATTTGGCCAGAGCTTAAGCTTGCTAAGGTGACATCACCCGCTGCGGTTTCAATACTGAGCTGACCTGAGCTTACACTGCTGGCTTGCACCGAACCCACCTGATGCAACCGGACCTGTCCAGATGACAGCGCATTCAATTGCACCGGCCCTGCCTCTGTGATGGTGAGCTGACCACTGGATACAGAACCGCTTACCGGACCAGCAATATCGTTAGCCTGTACCCGGCCCGAGCTTAATACCAATTCTAAACCTGCAATATTTTCAACGCTGGCCGAGCCAGAGCTCAGTGTTAAATCCAGTAAAATACTGGCTGGCACCTCGATGGTTAAATCAAACCATGCATAGCTGCCACCCCGACCAAATAAGCCGGAACTGAACTGATTCGATCGCCGCTCTGGCAACAGCTGCAATTGAGTCGACTGACCTTGTTGCCTCGTATCCAGCCGCAGTTCATCCAACCGCTTTTGTGACGAGGCGCACAGCCGGGCAGTCACCGCAACCTGGTCGCCCGAGCCGCCCACTAGTTTTAGTTGGTCAGAGCTCATGGTCAACTGCAAGCGTTGCACATCATTTAGCGTTACCTGTTGCTCTGAGCTGTATTCACATCGTTCATTCGCCAAAACCGAGCCTGAGCTCAGCGCTAGTATTGCCAGTGCTAATTTCCACATTATCATTTCCTCTTTTGTTTGAGCCTATCCAGCTCTAAACTCAAAAGCAAAGAACGGGCCAAAAACAATAGCATTATTTATCAGACACTTACCCCAGAGCCCATTTGTTGTACACCTCCTGAGATCAGCAAATCCGCCATTTATTGGCGGATTTCAAAGCCGATAACCTTGTTTGGCTTTTATAACTTACTTAAAGCAGCATCAAGAGTGTCAGAAAGGTCTTTAAGCTCCCTGGACTTAGCGAACAATGAATCAGCTGTTTCTGAAGACTTTGAGCATTCTAAGCTTAAAGTCTCAGAGCCTTTTGACAGGTCTGCAACTGCATCCAGCTGCTGCTGCAGACTAATTTTTACCATGTCTAACTCATCAGAAATGCTGTGCACTGAGCTTAAAACCTTTTGCACTGATTGTGATGAATCATTTGATAAAACCACTGCTTCATCAGTTAACTCTAATGCATGCTCACCATCCTGTCCCGCAGTTTTAATCAAGGCACGAAGGCTTGATGTCATTTCGGTGATTTCAGTTGTAGACTCTCTGGTTTTTTGTGCCAGCGAACGGACCTCATCAGCGACAACAGCAAACCCTCTCCCTTGCTCACCAGCACGCGCAGCTTCAATAGCAGCATTTAAGGCAAGCAAGTTCGTCTGATCAGCAATATCGTCAATTATTTTGGCAAAGCCATCTATGTTCTTTGCGCCAACCTCAACACTTTCAAAGTTCTTATCAAACAAGCTTACAGCTTCTTTAACCTGATGAAGTTTTAAAGTCAAATCCTCGACCAGACTCTCCGCACGGTCTGAGTTGTCACTAGCTTGCCCTGCGTTTTCGGTAAGCTTCTCAATAGTCGCGTTTAATTCACCCATGGTTCCAGTTAGCTCTTCTGAGGTGCTCGCCACTTGGTTGGATCTCTCATCCAAGTTATCAGATAAGCGCCTGACACTTGCTGACAATGATTCTACATCCGAACTAATTTTAACTAAACCATCACCACTACTTGTTACTTGGGCAACCACTCTGTTCAATCTCGCAATAGCAGTATTGAAGTTTTTACCAATCTCAGCGAATTCATCTTGGCTGTTAATTCGATTTTTTATATCAAGATCTCCATCAGCAACAGCTTTGGCGATTAAACTTAACTCTTTTAACCCTGCTAAAATACTCGCCCTGCTTAAAAAAAACATAGCAATCAAACCAGCAACCAGGAAAAATGCAACTGGGATTGCCCACTTGCCGAGTTGAAAAACATGAAGTTCTGCGAGCAAATATAAAACTGCGGCTAGTTGCCCCATGAGCGCATTAACCAACACCAATGTTTTAATCTGAAATCGTCGAAATAAGTCCATAAACCACTCAATAAATGGATGAATATTACAATTCAAATAAATTTATTGAGTAGCTTAATGCAAAGAAATCTTTTTAGCAAAACCTGCAATAACAGCTGGCTCCGGCATGATTACGAATGAACCTTTGGTAGAAAAATTAAAACCACATACCCAAGTATATTAGGCTTAAATGAAGGGGGCGATCTTAAAACAAATTAGGTTTCTAACTCAGCCAGGGGGTGTCTGGCAGTAAAGCCAGATGCTGACAATAGCGGGGCATATTAAAGCTTTCTTTATGCTCAATCACCGCTTCCATTTCTGGCGCCAGTGCGCAAGCCATCAACTCAATGGCATCTTCCCGGCTATGACCTGTCAGCTGCAAGCGCATCAGCGTTTCAGTGGTTTCTTTCGGGTAGCGGTCGGCCAATTGATTTTCAATCACTTCAAATAATAAGGCTTGATCCAGCTGCGCATCGTCCATGTGAGTTCCTCTGCTAAGGATAGAGGCTTTTATTATGGCGGATCCATCAGCCCTTGTCAGGCCAGAGGCGTGGAAAAGTGTCGCTGACGTCCTACCTTCCTACCCACATCGGCTTGACATTAAACAGCATTATGCGCGCCAGCGCACAGATAGAGCTACGTTACTCCGGCATACTTTTTATTTAGACATGTTGTTTTATTTAGACATAGAGAGCTCGGCGCACTTTTGCACCAGCCCAGGTATAGCAGGAGTTATCAATGAAATCCCTTTGCAACAACCCACTACAACAAGCAACCAAGGCGTTATCGGTCGTGCGTCCTGTTCAGCGCTGGCTGTTGGTTGGCGGTACTCTGCTTATTCTGATTGCCTGCACATCTCCGGCTCAAGCTCCCAGTGCTGAACTGGCTGCCGCAGAGCGTGCTATTGGTACTGCCGAACGAGCACAGGTCACCCGCTATACCAGTATCGAATTGGATACAGCACGTCAGGAATTGATAGCGGCTCGTGCGGCGTTAACCGCAGAGAATATGCCGCAAGCTGAGCGTCTGGCCGTGTAAGCACAGCTAAGTGCCGAGCTGGCAATGGCTCGGGCTGAGCTACTGAAAGCTCAGGAGATCAATAAAGACATGCAGCAAAGCATTGAAGCGGTCAAGCAGGAAGCACAGCGGAATCAATCAGGAGCCAAGCTATGAAACCTTCACTTCGTTTTCGCAAAACCCTGCTCAGCCTGAGCCTGACAGCAGTGTTTTTAGCCGGCTGTGCCAGCTCCCCACAAAGCCCGGATGGCGCAGCCAATGTGCGTCAGCAACTAACACAATTACAAGCGGATCCAACTCTGGCAGTGCTGGCTCCACTGGCTATAAAAGAAGCGGAGCAGGCGGTGGTAATCGCTGAGCAGCCAGAGAGAGATCGTGCGCTGGCTGAGCACAGGGTATTGTTGGCAGAGCGAAAAGTAGAACTGGCGCATACTCAGGCGCAAACCCGTCAGTTAGAACAACAACGCTCGGATTTAAGCCAACAGCGCGATGAAGTACGATTAGCTGCACGAAGCCGTGAGGCTGCCAGCGCCAGAGCCGATGCCAGTGGTGCACGCAGTGAGGCGGAGCAGGCCAGACAACAGGCGAAACAGGCAGCACACCGGGAAGATATGGCACGGTCCGAAGCGGAAAGCGCCCGGGATGATGCCCGCTCTGCCCGCCAGCAAGCCGATCAGTCAGCTGCAGCCGCGACTGAATTGCGAGCACAAATCGCCGAACTGAATGCAAGACCGACCGATCGTGGTTTGGTCGTGACCCTGGGCGATGTGTTGTTTGATACCGATCAGGCTAGCCTGAAAGACGCCAGCAGCAACCATCTGGAAAAGCTCGCCCGGTTTTTAAATGACCATCCGGAACGTACTGCACTGATTGAGGGGCATACCGATAATGTCGGCTCCGCTGAGTACAATACATTGTTATCACAACGTCGTGCGGATGCCGTCAATGATTTTCTGGTGGCACAAGGCATCGCTGGTAGCCGGCTTAAAACCTCTGGCAAAGGCTTAGGGACGCCACTCGCCAGTAATGATTCGGCGCAGGGTCGTCAGCAAAATCGTCGGGTGGAAGTGATTATTTCTACCATTGAGTAGTAATTGTCGCTGACGGTATCCATTGTTTGCTGCTAAGATGATTTCTTTGAAAATCAACTGAATGCCGCACTATGTTGTCCACACTCAAAAGCAAGCTAGCTACCCTGGGCCCTGGTCTGTTGATGGCGACCGCCGCCATTGGCGGCTCACATCTGGTGGCTTCCACTCAGGCTGGTGCTTTATTTGGCTGGCAGCTCATTTGGCTGATTTTGCTGGTCAATATACTAAAATACCCGTTCTTCCGTTTTGGCGTGCAGTACACCCTGGATAATCAACAAAGTCTGCTGCAGGGTTATCAGCAAAAAGGCCGGGGTTACTTCTACAGCTTTATTGTATTGAACCTGATTGCTGCGGTGGTGAATACAGCAGGCGTCTTACTACTGACCGCCAGCTTACTGCACTATGCGCTGCCATGGCAGGTTTCAGTGACCTTATTGTGCTGGCTGATTTTAGCTGTCTGTCTGATGATTTTGCTGCTGGGCCACTACAAGGCTTTGGATGCCGCTGCAAAAATCATCATGCTGCTGCTGACGATCACCACCGTTTTCGCCGTCATTATTGCCGCCAGCAATGGTGCCACTGCACCAGTAGATTATGCCGGTCCTTCCCCCTGGCAACTGGCGATGCTGGGTTTCTTAGTGGCGTTGATGGGCTGGATGCCCGCGCCAATTGAAATTTCAGCCATCAGCTCGTTGTGGTTAAAAGCAAAGCTGCGGCAACAACCCATTTCACGGCAACAAGGGTTATTCGATTTTAACCTGGGCTACTGGGTCACCGTCAGTCTGGCGCTGGTGTTTGTCTCGCTTGGAGCCCTGGTGCAATATGGCAGTGATCAACCCATTGCTCTGGCCGGTGCGGCCTTTGCCCAGCAGTTGATTGGTATGTACAGCGCCACCATTGGTGACTGGACCCGACCACTGGTCGCCTTGATCGCTTTTTTGTGTATGTTTGGCACCACCCTGACCGTGCTGGATGGCTATGCCCGTTCTCTGAATGAATCCTTCCGCTTGCTGGGATGGCAGTCCTCAAACAACCGCATCAGCCAGCCGTGCTGGCTAGTGGCTCAGGCTCTGTGTGGTATGGCCGTGATCTTGTTCTTCCGTTCAGCGCTTGGTCCTATGCTAACTTTCGCCATGACACTGGCCTTTTTAACCACGCCGGTGTTTGCCTGGCTGAATTTCAGTTTGATGCGCAATAACCCGACACGGCCACTCAAACCGTTGTTGGTCTGGTGGAGCTGGCTGGGGCTGGCCTATTTGGTCGGTTTTGCCGTGCTGTTTTTGCTGTGGTACAGCAAGTTGTTGCAGTAAATCAAGCGAACTTCTACTATGGAATCATCTACCGCTACCGCGCTGATGGGCAGCCTATTATTTAGCATAGCGCCAAATCAGCAAGGCAGCCGCTGCGAGTGGTAAAAATACCAGCAAAAAGAACGGCACTTCTTGCATAAAGGTGTAGCCTGCCTTTGTCACCCCTACCCACATATTGACCGCGGCGACCATAAACCAGATTGGAATAAAGCACAGTGCTGCCAGGCCGATAGCTTGACGCCAGTAGCCAAGTAGTAGACATGCAGCCAGCAGCAACAAGCCACCGGCCAATACCATGATCGTATGCATAACATGCTCCTTAATCAGGCCGCCAACAGGCGGCCCTAATCCGTTTGCTCTCACCAACTTACTTGGTGGTATAGCCACCATTTGCCAGTATAGTCTGTCCGGTGATCCACCACCCCTCTGTCACCAAAAAGCGGATCATGGGGACAATGTCTTCAATTTCTGTTAAGCCGGTTTTGCTAAATGGCGATAAAGCGGCTGCTGTTTTGTAGTAAGCCACCGCTTCAGCACTTTCCTGACCATAAAAGAAGGGGGTATCCATCGGGCCAGGGGCGACAGCCGTCACGGAAATACCACGCGCGCCTAACTCTTTGGATGCAGCCCGGGTAAAGTGTTCCACCGCGGCTTTGGCGCCGGCATAGGTCGAGTAAAAAGGTGTATAAGCACCTAATAAGGAGGTGGCCAGGGTGCAAATTTTACCGTTGTCGGTCAGATGCTTGCCTGCTTCTTGCAAAAAGAAGAAAGCGGATTTACTGTTCACGGCAAACATGGTGTCGTACTCGGCCTCAGTGACGTCCGAAATCGGCTTTTTCAGTACCTTACCAACGGTATTCACCGCGATATCTATACGACCAAAGTGCGTCAGTGCATGCTCAAACAATGACTGTACACCGGCAGCGCTGGTCATATCTGCCTGAATGGCGACAGCCTTTGCCCCAAGTGCTTTTACCGCATTGACCGTCTCGGTCGCCTCGGCCTCTGTCGCGGCACTATGGTAGTGGACTGCAATTGCACCTGCACCATGCGATGCAAAATCCCGGGCGATTAAACCGCCCAGATTTTTCGCCCCGCCAGCAATAAGAATTACTTTTTCATTTAAACTGTGATTTGCGCTCATAACGTGTTCCTCTGATGTGAAGTTAGTGCCTGCCATCTCGGTTGCAGCAAGCCTGTTCACTATGGTTTATTCAATTAGAATGATAAATGACCAATTTACGGCTACACTGTTCATGATTTACGAACAATCAGGTGTACTATGGATCGACTTAAAACCATGGAAATATTTATTCAGGTTGCGCAAATGCTTAGCTTCAGCCGGGCGGCAGAGGTGCTGCAACTGCCTCGTTCCAGCGTGTCCAACGCTATTCAGTCGCTGGAAGCCCATCTGCAAACCAGGTTGCTGCACCGCACCACCCGAAAAATCCAGCTGACAGCCGATGGTGAAATGTATTACGACTGGTGTCGGCGGTTGCTGGCCGATATCGAAGATACCGAGCAACGCCTGCGGGTTGGCAGTTCATCACCCAGAGGCCGCTTGCGTGTCAGCGTGCCTTCACGACTGGCTAGCCATCTGATTGCTCCGCAAGTGCATCACTTCTTGCAGCTGTATCCGGATCTGGAGCTGGAAGTCAGCAGCACAGACAGACCTGTGGATTTAATCCCGGAAGGCATTGATTGCGCCATTCGGGTCGGCAATCTGCATGATGAGAACCTGGTAGTCCGCCACCTTGGTGTCTTGCCGCAAGGAACCTATGCCAGCCCGGCTTATATTGAGCAGTTCGGGCTGCCGACCAGCATAGATGCGCTGGAGGCCCATCAGTCAATCCATTACCTGTCTCCGGCCAGTGGCCGGTTGCTGGAGCTTGATTTTGTGGTGGATGGGGAGTTGGTCCGGGTAAAAATGTCGGGCCGACTGGCCGTCAATTCAGTAGAAAGCTACATTGCTTGCTGTTGCGCGGGTTTGGGCCTGATCCAAATCCCCAGGTTCGATGCGGCAGAGTTGGTCAGGCAAGGTCAACTCACTGAAGTACTACCAGAGCTGGCACCTGAGTCGATGCCTATTGCGGCAGTGTACCCGGACCGGCGCTATGTATCACGCAGAGTCCGGGTGTTTATTGCCTGGATGCAGCAGCTGGTGCAGAAAGGCTGCTGTTAGAGTGTCAGCGTTTTCTCACCACGGGAAATACCCGATACCCCTGAGCGGGCCACTTCCATGATGACGGAGCCTTTAAGCGCTTCGATAAAGGCATCCAGCTTATCCGAGGTGCCCACCACCTGAATGGTAAAGGTTTTGGCCGTGACATCAATGATTTGACCGCGAAAAATATCGGCGCAGCGTTTCACTTCATCGCGCTGCTCGTTGCTGGTCGCCTTGACCTTGATCAGCATCAACTCGCGCTCAACATGCGCGCTTTCGCTTAAGTCCTGCAATTTGACCACTTCGATCAGCTTATGCAAGTGTTTGGTGATTTGCTCTATCACCTGATCATTGCCATGCGTCACCAGAGTCAGCCGCGACATAGTTGCATCCTCAGTTGGTGCCACCGTCAGTGAGTCAATGTTGTAGCCGCGCTGCGCAAAGAGCCCGACTACACGCGCCAGGGAACCCGATTCGTTTTCCAGCAAAACAGAAATAATATGACGCATGCTCAGGTCCTCTTAGTTTTGCTTAAGAACATCTCATGCATGGCGCCACCAGGCACATGCATCGGATAAACGTGCTCTTTCGGATCGACGTGAATATCCAGAAAGACCAATTGGTCTTTCAGAGCAAAAGCTCGCTCCAGCGCTGGCTCCAGCTCTTCAGGTTTGGTCACCCGAATGCCAACATGGCCATAGGCCTCGGCCAGTTTGACAAAATCCGGTAGCGAATCCATGTACGAACTGGCATAACGTGACTCGTAGTTCATATCCTGCCACTGCTTCACCATGCCCAGATAGCCATTGTTCAGATTGATAATTTTCACTGCCAAACCATACTGCTTGCAGGTCGACAGCTCCTGAATATTCATCTGAATAGAACCCTCACCAGTGACACAGACCACATCGGCATCCGGGTAATTTAGTTTGACTCCCATAGCGGCGGGTAAACCAAAGCCCATGGTGCCAAGACCACCTGAGTTGATCCATCGGTTCGGTTTATTGAACTTGTAATACTGGGCAGCAAACATCTGGTGCTGACCGACATCACTGGTGACATAGGCTTCGCCTTTGGTAATACGACTCACCGCCTCAATCACCGCCTGTGGCTTCAATACTGGCGTATCTTGCTGGTACTCGCCGCCGTGTACCGAGCGCCATGCTTCAATTTGCTGCCACCAGCTCTCCAGTGCTTTGCTATCTGGCTTGGTTTTCTTCTGCTCCAACTGCGCGACCATGGCTGCCAACACCGGTTTCACCAAGCCGACAATTGGAATATGGGCATTGATGGTTTTTGAAATACTAGCCGGATCGATATCAATATGAATGATGGTGGCATGCGGGCAAAACTTTTTGGTGTTGTTGGTGACCCGATCATCAAAACGCGCTCCCACCGCCAGAATGACGTCAGCATGATGCATGGTCATATTGGCCTCGTAGCTACCATGCATGCCCAGCATGCCAATAAATTGTGAATCATCGGCCGGATAAGCTCCTAACCCCATCAACGTATTGGTGACCGGATAATTCAATTTCCGGGCCAGTGCAGTCAGCTCTTCGGATGCTTGCCCCATAATGACACCACCACCACTATAGATGATGGGCCGCTTGGCCTGCAGCAAGGCAGTAACCGCCTTTTTAATTTGGCCCGGGTGACCGGCAGCTGTGGGGTTGTACGAACGCAGCTTCAGCGTTTCCGGGTACTGATACGGGTACCTCTCGTTCGGCATGGTCATGTCTTTCGGAATATCCAGCACCACTGGGCCAGGCCGGCCACTTTGCGCAATATAGAAGGCTTTTTTGATCAGATAAGGGATATCTTCCGGCCGCCGCACCGACATATTGTGTTTTACAATCGGGCGGGAAATACCCAGCATATCGGTTTCCTGAAAGGCATCACCACCAATCAGATGGCTCATCACCTGACCGGTCAAGACCACCATTGGAATAGAATCCATATAGGCGGTGGCGATACCGGTGACTGCATTGGTGGCACCAGGGCCAGAAGTCACCAATACCACACCAGCTTTACCACTGGCACGAGCGTAGGCATCGGCCATATGGGTCGCCGCTTGTTCGTGGCGCACCAGCACATGCTTCACTTTACTTTGTTGAAACAGGGCATCATAAATGTGCAGTACTGCTCCGCCCGGGTAGCCGTAGAGATACTCTACGCCCTCATCAGCCAAGGCCCGGATCACCATGGCGGCGCCAGACAGCATCTCAGTTTTGGTATTCTGGCTTGTCATTGTTCAATTCTCTTTTTTAGCTACAGCAAAGCATCATATCCTGCATAATGCAGGCGATGAGATCAGGGTTTGCACCAAGGCAAACCTGTTATCGAACGTGGTTGGTTGAGGGTGGCGGTCGTTGACCTGCCTGCGGCCTGATTGTGTTTTTATATTAAAGCCGTCTGTATGGCTCTAACTTTACGAGATCCTACCCGCAATGTCGATGCTTTTCGCCAACTTTTGCCAGCCCGCTGACCGGCTTTCGCCTTGTAAAACGGATCCATCGACCTCATAGTAATCATTAATACGGTTAACCAGGGTAATGTTGTGTCCGAAGCTCAAATTTTTGATGTCACTATCGATAACGTTCGTGAATTATTAGCGGCCTCGCAGCAGCGACCGGTATTGTTTTTTTTCTGGTCCGCTCGCAGCCAAGAATCGTTGCAACTGGATCAACTGCTTAGCAGCAAAGTACAGCAGGCAGCCGGTCATTTGCTGTTAGCCAAGGTCGATTGCGATCAGCAGCAAGATTTAGCGATGCAATTTGGTATTCAGGCACTGCCCACGGTATTAATTATCAAAGATGGCCAACCGGTGGATGGATTTGCCGGGCCAATGGATGCAGCAGGGCTGGATGAGAAGTTAGCGGCTTTTTTGCCAAAGCCTGAAGATGAATTAGTGCAGCAAGCACAGGCGCTGCTCGCTGAACAAAATTTCAGTGATGCCTTTCCGCTACTTAGCCAGGCCTTGCAACTGGCACCAAAACGGCCGGACATCAAGCTCTCATTGGCGGATTGTGCAGTCGAGTTAGGTCAGCTGGAGCAAGCGGGCGAATTGTTGGCTACGGTATTGTTGGAAGATCAAAATGCTGACTTTAAAGCCGTGCAATCCAAACTTGCACTGGCGAAAGAAGCTGCTGATACACCAGAAATTCAAGCACTTGAAACCGCATTGGCGGCGGAACCAGATAACATGAACCTGAAAGAACAGCTGGCCGTGCAATATCAGCAAGTGAAACGATCGGCTGAGGCGCTGGAATTGCTGTTCAGTATCTTGCAGAAAGACTTGGCGTTTTCAGAAAGCCGTAAGTTGTATCTGGATATTCTGGCAGCCATGCCGCAGGGCGATGCCACCGCCAGCAGCTATCGACGTAAGCTGTATAGTTTGTTGTATTAGTCAGGAAATAGAGTCGGATTGAGCGGGCTTATTCAACAGCAATGGTCCGCTGCCAAATAGCCTCAATTTGCTGAGATAAGGTCATGGGATCAAACGGCTTCACCACCACATCAACCGCCCCCAGATCTTTGTACGACTGCACTTCATTGCTTTGCACTTTGGCCGTCATAAAGATCACGGGTACCTGACTTAAGTCATAACGCTGTTGCAGTTGCCGCAAGGTTTCCGGGCCGTCCATCTCTGGCATCATCACATCCATCAGTAACAACTGCGGCTCAAACTTACTAAATTGTACCAGTGCATCAGGCCCTGTCGGGCAGGTCAGCACCTGAAAACCACCCACCGCCTCTAAAGCAATCTTGGTGACTTGCTGAATGGACGGATCATCTTCCACATGCATAATTCGTTGTAGTGTCGCCATTACGTATCCATTATCTGTTTATGCTGAGGCGAATACCAATCCGTACAAGCTATAGATCACTCAGCAAGTGCCAAACAGATAGGTATACGATCGCTGCGGACTGTCGGCCAACAGACAAAACCACTATAATGCAGTTTTTACACGCAAGCAAAGTTCTCTTTGTTGCCCCGGAGTTCAAGTACACATGTCCCTGCAGTCTGATTTTCAGCAGTTGCACCAGCTGTTGCGACGCTATCAAGACTATTGGCAGCTGATGCCTTTTGCTCAAAAGAGCTGGCCTTGGAGCCACCCTCAGTTGCAGCAGCAATTGGCGAGCCTGACTGATCAGCAGGTGGCAGAACTGGATCGTGACCCAGCCAACCGTCAGGCCTACTTGATCGATCTGTTTCCTGAGCTGGCTAGTTTGCCTGAAATAAAACGGCTGCCCGTTGCGCAACCAAGCCCGGAGCTGCCATTTTGGCTCAGTAACGGCATCCCCGGCCGTAAAGTGGGCCAGATCAGTCAGTTTTGCCAACGAGTCACTGATAGCTCGCTCCCTGTACTGGAGTGGTGTGCTGGTAAAGGGCATCTGGGTCGGATGCTGGCGTACAGCCAACAACGTCAGGTGCAGAGTTTAGAGTGGCAGCTCCCACTGTGTCAGCAAGGCCAGCAACTGGCAGAGAAATATCAGTTATCACAACAGTTTATTCATGCCGATGCTTTATCCGCACAAGGTTCTGCTGCGCTAAAGCCAGCCCAGCAGGTGCTGGCTTTGCATGCTTGTGGCGAGCTGCACCTGCAGCTGCTTCGAGCGGCAACAGAACACGATTGTCAGCACGTGCAACTGGTGCCTTGTTGTTATCATTTGATCCCACAACCCTTCTACCAACCCATCAGCCAACAAGGCCAGCAGAGGGATTTAGTGCTGTCGCAGCATGATTTAAAGCTGGCCGTGCAAGGGCAGGTGACCGCCGGAGCTCGTATTGCCCGGCTGCGGCACCAAGAGGTGGAGTGGCGCTTGGCTTTTCAAGCATTGCGAGCAAACATCACCGGCCAGCCGCATTATCAACCACTTAACTCCGTGGCCAAACATATTTTCAGTGGTGATTTTATTGACTTTGCCCGCTGGGCAGCAGAGCAACATCAACTGACGCTGCCAGAGGCACTGGATAGTGAATATTACCTCGAGCAAGGCAGGCAGCATGCGCAACTGGTGCGGCGCATTGAGTTGGTGCGACATCTGTTTCAGCGCCCGCTGGAGCTGTGGTTACTGCACGACCGGGCACTGTTTTTACAACAGCAAGGATATCAGGTGGAGTTGGGGACTTTTTGCCCTGCGGCTTTGACACCGCGTAACTTGATGATCCGCGCGAGTAAAGAATAGCAACGTACGAGCTTGTAACCTTAAAGCAGCAGTTTTTGATTAAGGGGTGGGGTTCACTTTGTTGCTGCTATTCGTATCAGCTGCTTGCTGTTCAGCCTGATAAAAAGCTGAAAGTTGAGCATCTTTATGTTGCCAGCGCTGATTCAACCAGTATTGAAACTGCTGTCGATAGGCATCATCGTGAAAGTAATCCCCGATCAACTGCTTCGTTACTGGCAGTCGCTCTACCTGAAACACCACCCGCTTTAACTTACCAGCCAGCATGGCCAGCACGATGTGTTTGGGGTTATCCGGATAAATAATAGTGACATCCAAAATGGCATCAAACTGCTCGCCCATACTGGCCAGGGTAAAGGCAATACCACCGGCCTTGGGGGGTAATAGATACTGAAACGAGCTTTGCTTTAACTGGCGCTTTTTCTGGCTAAAGCGGGTGCCTTCGACAAAATTGATTATCGTCGTGGGCTGGTGACGAAATGCTTCACAACTGCGACGGGTGCTGTCGATATCATGGCCTTTTAAATCCGGGTTAGCTGCCTGCTGAGCTTTGCTATACCGGCGCATAAAGGGCATACCCAATGCCCAAGCGCCTAAACCTACAAAGGGGACCCACTTCAGCTCTTGCTTAAGAAAAAACTTTGGCAATGGCATCCGGCCATAAGTAAATTGTGCCAACAACACCACATCAAGCCAGCTTTGATGGTTGGCAATCAGTAAATACCATTGCTGTTTGCTCAAACCATCAGCCGGCAGCTGTTCTTGCCACTCCAGATTATTGACCGAGCGGATAATAAAAGCATTCACTGCAATCCAGCCGGTATAGCAGCCATGCAGCGCATGGTGACAAACCCGGCGGGTTACACCAAAAGGCAACAAACGCAGTAGGCTCAGCAAGGTGACCAGCACCCCCCAAAATGCCAGGTTCAGTGCAAACAAACAAAAGCTGACAGGTACCAACACCCAAGCAGGCAGAGTAGCCATCAAGCGCGCTCCGCCCGCGACTTCATCTCTGCCAGTTGCTGATCTTTATGCTGCCAAAGTGCATTCACCCACTGCTGAAAAGATGCTCGAAACGCGGGGTCTTGATAATCACCCAATAGCTCTTGGGTGATTGGCAACACCCGTACCCGAACTTGAATGGCGTGCACCCCACCGGAAATGTAATCCCAAAAACTGGGGATCCGCTCTGGATAATGAATGGTGACATCGAGAATATGCTGCAATTGCTGGCCCATCGCCCCCAACACAAAAGCCACGCCGCCAGCTTTGGGCATTAACAGATGCTGGTAGGGCGACGCTTGTTGTTGATGCTTCTCTGGTGTCAGGCGGGTACCTTCGACAAAGTTCATCACCGTCACCGGCTTAAAACGGAATTTTGCACAAGCTTTGCGTGTGGTCTCAATATCCTTGCCTTGTAAATGCGGTTTTTTTTGCAAGATAGCTTTGCTATAGCGTTTCATAAAAGGAAAATCCAGCGCCCACCACGCCAAGCCCAAAAAGGGCACATACAGCAGCTCTTTTTTCAGGAAAAACTTGATAAAGGGAATGCGGCGATTAAACAGGTTTTGCAGCACCAGTATATCGGCCCAGGATTGATGATTGGCCAGCAACAAATACCACTCTTTTCGAGTGAGTCGTTCAACACCACTGACCTGCCACTGAATGCGGGTGAATAACCAGGTAGTAAAGTTATTGATGCTGATCCAGGCCACAGCACAACCATCCAGCAAACGATTGATAAAGCCTTGCCACGGTTTAACCGGGGGTAACTTCAGCACAGCCAGCATCATGACCGGTACAAACCAGAATAGCGTATTAACGGTATAAAATAGTAAAGCCAGTACACCTCGGACTGGCTTGGGCAAAAAATACAGCATGAATTCACCTTGCATAATGACCGATCGCCGCCATAAGCTATATCGCGACGACCGGAACAGATCAGTATGAGTGTACCTTAATCTTCAAAATAGGTGTATCCATTAACACCGGCTTTCAGCTCTTCCAATAGTTCATCACGACGTTCAGCGGTCATGTCCAAACGTTCCAACTGCGTGGTGTAGGACTGGATCAGTTTCGCTGCGTCAAAGTGCACATAACGAAGTACATCGGCTACGGTATCACCTTTAATGGCATTGGTCAGCTGATAACCGCCATCTTCGGTGAGTTCGACATGCACCGAATCGGTATCACCAAACAGATTGTGCAAGTCGCCAAGAATTTCCTGATACGCGCCCACCATAAACATGCCCAGCAGATACTGTTCATCTTCTTTGTACACTGGCATCGGCAAGCTGGTCTCAATGCCGTTGCCATCGGCATAGCTTTTTAGCATGCCATCAGAATCGCAGGTAATGTCCTGAATGATGCAGCGATGATCCAACGGCTCGTGCATCCGCTCCAGCGGCATCACCGGGAACAGCTGATCGATCCCCCAGGCATCCGGCATCGACTGGAATAGTGAGAAGTTGACGAACAACTTATCAGCCAGCTTTTCATTCAGCTCGTCATGAATCGCACGGTGTGAGCGCGAGCTTAAATCGAGGTTGTCACGCACCCGGTTAATGGTGGCGAAGTAAATTTGCTCCAGCAACGACCAATCCTGCAAATTCAGCAAACCATGCACATACTGGGTATGCGCATCACTAAAGTAATGCACGGCATCATGGTAAGCCTCGACCGCGGTGCGTGGCGTTACGTTTTTGTAGGCATCCCATAACCCCAGTACCACTGAAGGTGCATCATCACCAGGCTCCGGCAGGTATTTCAGACCCGGCGCCCGCTCAATATCAATGGCATCGGTTACCAGTACCGCGTGGTGTGCTGTCATAGCACGGCCCGATTCGGAAATAATATTTGGATGCGGCAAATCGTATTCGTCACAGACTTCTTTTAAACCATTGACCACATTACGGGCATACTCATTCATGGTGTAGTTCATCGAGCAGGTCGAACGCGAACGCGAGCCTTCGTAATCGACTCCTAAGCCGCCGCCAACATCCACGGTGTCAATAGGCACCCCTAAAATGCGTAGCTCGGCATAGTGGCGGGCACACTCGCGAATGGCGTTGTGGATATCGCGAATATTGGCAATTTGCGAGCCAATGTGGAAATGCACCAACTGCAGCAAATCCAGCTTGCCTGCTTCTTTAAGCACCTCGATGGCTTGCAACACCTGAGTAGCCGTTAAACCAAACTTGCCTTTTTCGCCGCCGGTGTTTTGCCATTTGCCTTTACCGACCGAGTTCAGTTTGATACGAATACCAATCAGTGGTGCAGCGCCCAGTTGATCAATTTCGCGCAGCAAGGTTTTCAGCTCGGACAGCTTTTCGACCACGATGTAGACTTTATGGCCCATCATCTGCCCTATCGTTGCCAACCGCAAAAACTCGCTGTCTTTATAACCGTTACACACAATGCTTAGAGGCTTATCAGAAACCCCTAAAATGGCCATCAACTCCGGTTTACTTCCAGCTTCTAATCCGACAGTACCACTGTCATGACTGAGTAACTTGGTCACCACCGAGTATTGCTGATTCACTTTAATCGGATACACCGCGGTGTAATTGCCTTGATACTCTTTTTCAGCTTTCGCCTGTTGAAACGATTTGATCAGGCTATCGATACGATGCTGCAAAATATCAGTAAAGCGAACCAGAACAGGCAGAGTGAGCCCATCCTCTTTAAACCGTTGCACCAGCTCAGGAAAGTGCACCCCATCTTTGCTGTGGTCCTGATCCGGATACGCCACCAGCTCGCCTTTATGATTGACGTCAAAATAGCCTTCACTCCAGACGGCGACATTGTAAATAGAACGTGCTTTTTCGATACCCCAATCAATCATGGTGGATCCTTAATCAATCGCAAAAAATAAAGCGAATGCTGTGGCAGGCAACAGAATTCGCGTGAATGACTCTATTTTAAGACGGATCTCACTCAGTTGCAGCAAATTGCGATCAAATATTTGTTTGTGTTGTCTGAAGCAGGCAAAATAGCGCCTGAACTGAAATAAGGGGGCGACGATGTCTGGTCTGGATGAAAAAAAATGGTTTACCGAAATCTTTGAGGCAAGTGGCAGTGTATTTGGCCTCGCCATTACCGAAAAACTGGATGAAGTGCAATCGCCGTTCCAGCACATTGAAATCTTTGATACTACTCACTTTGGCAAGTTGATGGTCATTGACGGCTGCACCATGGTCAGCACGCGGGAAAACTTTCTTTACCACGAGATGATGAGCCATCCAGCGTTATTTACCCACCCCAACCCGAAAAATGTGGTGATCATCGGTGGTGGTGATTGCGGTACTTTGCGTGAAGTGCTGAAACACCCGGGCGTGGAAAGTGTGCATCAGATCGATATCGACGAGCAGGTCACCCGCATGGCTGAAAAGTACTTCCCAGAGCTGTGCGCTTCCAACAACGATCCGCGCGCTACCATTCGGTTTGATGATGGCATCAAGTTTATGCAAGAAGCTGCGCCAGCCTCCATCGATGTGGTCATTGTCGACTCCACCGATCCGGTTGGCCCGGGCGAAGGTTTATTTAATCGTGCTTTTTACCAAAGCTGCCTGAAAGCACTGCGCCCGGGCGGTATTTTGGTACAACAAAGTGAGTCGCCGCTGATCCATTTGCAGCTACTGACCGATATGCGTCAAGCCATGCTGGATGCAGGCTTTGCTGCACTGCAAACGCTGAATTTCCCGCAAATGATTTACCCGTCTGGCTGGTGGACCTGTACGCTGGCACGCAAAGAGGAAGGCTTTAACGGCTTCCGTGAAGCGGATGCGGCCAGTGCACAATTGGATGCCGATTACTACAATGTCGATATTCACAAAGCAGCCATGGCACTGCCGAACTTCGTGCAAAAAGCCTTTGCAGGGCAGAAGTAAAACCTGCGCCAAATCAGCTAAGGGCGGGGGAATAACCCGCCTCTTTTTTATCTGTTATAAAACCTTCCCGTAAATTGTCTACCTATAAAAGCCAACAATCGAACAAAAAAATATCAAAAACTTGACAAAAAAACCCCCAATAGTTAATCTTCATTAAGTTCCAAACCCTAGGAATCCTAATGCGTGTTGTCACACTCTTGCTCGGGGGGGCTGCTTCCCAAGTTACTCGCAAAGATAGGAAAAAAGCCGAGATTGCAAAAAGCTCACGTGGCGATAATGTTACCAACATTAACCGGCTAACCGCTGCAAGAATGCGTAACGCATTAAACAAAGAGGTCATAAGACTCGAGAGCACATCCGTGCAGGATTTTCGTCAGTTACTTGAGTTTCAAGGGCAAGAAACCAATCATTTAGATGATATAACACTGACTCTTTTGTTACGTGAAGAAATACATCATCTGAGAGCGCTTACTGTTAAACTTTTACAGCAGGATATCATTGGCGCTAACACGCCTATCATCATAGCAGGTACAACTAAAGGAGCTTTGGGCATAGCAACTAAAATACTAGGCCCAACCACTGTAGCGAGCTGGAGCCCATTAGGTATAAGTGTCTGGTGGAATTGTCAGATCGGTTGCAAGATCGACTCGATTCACTTTTATGACGTAAATCAACAGATACACTTCAGACCATGAACCTCCTCAGACTCTTTTTAACCGCTTTTTTGTGTGTTAGTTGTACTAATGCTGTTGCCACTAATTATCACTTTATGGGATGCGACTGGCAAATCCCTGCTCAGTTTACACAAATCTCAGATAGAGAATTTCGTTTTGATAACTCAAAAGCAAACCAGCACAGAGAGCTTTCGAGCATTCTCTTTGGTGACTCCTTTAACCCCAATCACTTCGAAGTGTTATCACAGATTTATGGTGCCAATATTTTTGCATTTAGACATCAAAGCAACCCGGGTTTTGATATTACTTCGGTGTTTACCCGCTCCCGGCATTTATCAACAAATGAGTTAATTAGCGATATCATCACCATTAGATCTGGTGATCAATACACCTCCCTGATCGGTTTAACCGACAAAGAGGCGTCTTTATTTTTAACAAACTGCGTGGATGTCACAGTAATAGATAAGCACCAGTCGGTACTGAAGCAACTTCAACAAAACTTTACTGAGTTTAAGTCTGGCTCACATCAACTTGAAGTTATTCTTCCATCCAGTAGCAATCAATAAAAAACCTGCCGCAGCAGGTTTTTTTATTGTTTCGAATCGATCAGCTTTCCGTGATCGGTTCGATATGAATTTCCACCCGGCGATTCTGCGCCCGGTTGGCTTCAGAGGTATTGGGTACCATTGGATAGGTAGGACCAAAGCCCTGGGTTTCCAGCCGCACCGGTAAAACGCCCTGAGCCGCCAGATAATTACTCACACTATCAGCCCGCTGCACTGACAACCGCATGTTGTAATCGTAAGGGCCGGTATCATCGGTATGGCCAGAGATCACCAGCAAGGTTTTATCGTAATCGCCTAGCACCCGGGCAATATCATTCAATACCGGGTACAGGTTAGCCCGGATATCGGCACGGTTAATTTCAAACGTCAGCTGCGATGGGATTTCCAAGCGCAAATTATCGCCTTCGCGATGCACTTTCACCCCGGTACCACTCAACTCTTCCCGCAGGGCTTTTTCCTGATTGTCCATGTAGCTGCCAACCGCTGCACCAGCCAAAGCACCAACAGCAGCACCAATCACCATGCGCTTGTTTTTATGATTGCCGGTTGCTTTACCAGCAATAGCCCCTGCCACAGCACCAATGGCGGCACCACGGGCAGTATTCTGATTATCGGTGCTGGCACAACCGACTACACCACCCAACGTCATGCTACTTGCCAAGACACCAACGATCATCAATTTTTTTTGCATCTGAAACACTCCTGACTACTTTATTTGTACAGCATAGTCCCACAAGCTGAATCATGGCTGAACTATTTTTTCCTGCTAAGGATAAATAAATAGATAGACATATGGCCATCTAAAATTATAATCAGCTCAGTAAACCGTTTCTGAGCAAACAAGTATGTTAGGTCAACACTGGCGGCGTATCGTGGTTAAAGTAGGCAGCGCTCTGATTGCCCCGGATCACAAAGGCTGCTCAACCCGCTATTTACTGATCATTGCTCACTTTATCAGCGAGTGCCGCCAGCGTGGTATCGAGGTTATCTTGGTGTCCTCCGGCAGTGTCGCAGCAGGGCGCAGCGCTATTGCCTTTTCGCATCAACCATTGCCGGTGCATATTAAGCAGGCGATGGCCTCTGTTGGCCAGTATCAAATGATGCAGCACTGGCAGAGCTTGCTCGATTGCCACTGTGGCCAGCTGCTGCTGACCCACGATGATTTTCACAACCGCCGCCGATATCTGAATATTGAAAATACTCTGCGTACCTTGCTGAGCCATCAGGTGCTGCCGATCGTCAATGAAAATGACTCGGTGGCAACGGCTGAACTCAAGCTGGGTGATAACGACAACTTAGCGGCACTGGTCGCTACAGCCGTCGATGCCGATGTGTTGATCATCTGCTCGGACATTGATGGCCTGTTCAGCGCCAACCCCCGCAGCAATCCAGAGGCTCGTTTTATTGCTGAAGTTGAACGCATTACCCCTGAGATTTTTGCCATGGCAGGGGGCAGCCATCA
>NZ_JAUZVZ010000079.1 GCF_030717845.1 Alkalimonas collagenimarina | reverse complement strand
GCGTTAGACATAAGTGCTCACACAGATGATTGATTGCAGAGATAGAGCAAACATTAAAGATTATTGCGACGAATGTTTTGTGTAGAGCAAGGCGTGCGCCGAGCGAGTAAGGAAGTGTACAGCTAGTACACGACGAACAAGCGAGAAGCACAACGCAGCACTGCATAAAACAGGCAAGCAAGAACGGGTCTGTAGCTCAGGTGGTTAGAGCGC
>NZ_JAUZVZ010000078.1 GCF_030717845.1 Alkalimonas collagenimarina | reverse complement strand
GCTTACCCTACGTTTATCAGGTATAGGTGTGAACCATAAGCGCGTTCAACGGCTCCTGTGTGAACTTGGCTTGCGGTCAAAAGTGAGGCCTAAACGATACAAGTCGTATAAAGGCGAGGTGGGTAAAGTGGTACCAGATTTAGTGAAAAGAAAATTCACAGCAGATAAGCCTAATCAAAAATGGGTCACGGATGTGACAGAGTTTAAAGTGGGTGAGCAAAAGGTTTACCTATCACCTGTTATT
>NZ_JAUZVZ010000077.1 GCF_030717845.1 Alkalimonas collagenimarina | reverse complement strand
ACCCCTGATAAGGGTGAGGTCGGTAGTTCGAGTCTACTCAGACCCACCACAATGGGGTTATAGCTCAGCTGGGAGAGCGCCTGCCTTGCACGCAGGAGGTCAGCGGTTCGATCCCGCTTAACTCCACCATTTCCTTTGTTCGTCGAATTCAAATCAAAGCATTCCGCTGGAATCTTTTGATTTGAGTTTATCTCAAACTGCTCTTTAACAACTTGGCAAGCTGATAGTAGAAAGAAACAAGGTAG
>NZ_JAUZVZ010000076.1 GCF_030717845.1 Alkalimonas collagenimarina | reverse complement strand
CAAAAACGTCAGGAAAGTCTCAGCAAAGAAGTCATTGATATCGCCTGGCAAGCTCAGCTTCGGCTGTGCAGGCGCTATCAGCGGCTGATGAAGCGCGGTAAGCATTACAATCTGGTCGTGACCGCTATTGCCAGAGAGATGATTGCCTATATCTGGGCCATATCACGAGAAGTCGTGCTGTCACCGGTGAACCCGGCAAAGCGGTTATCCAGGGTGCCTGCATGAATAACAGGTTAGAGTTAATGCATTGGATCAAGCATCGGGTGTGGCACAACCACCGACGGCGTTAGGATGGCAACAGCCTCACGGCTGTTGAACCTCG
>NZ_JAUZVZ010000075.1 GCF_030717845.1 Alkalimonas collagenimarina | reverse complement strand
CAGCTTAAGGGCTGGCCCCCTTTCGCTCGCCGCTACTTAGGGGATCTCGGTTGATTTCTTTTCCTCGGGGTACTTAGATGTTTCAGTTCTCCCGGTTCGCCTCTTACACCTATGTATTCAGTGTAAGATAGTGCATAAATGCACTGGGTTTCCCCATTCGGATATCTGCGGGTCTAACGCTTCTTACCAGCTTCCCACAGCTTTTCGCAGGTTAGTACGTCCTTCATCGCCTCTGACTGCCAAGGCATCCACCGTGTACGCTTAGTCACTTAACCATACAACCCCAAGTGGCCTTAGCCTCTTGAAGTCGCACGCTTGAATGAGTAAGGTCACAAATAAATTTG
>NZ_JAUZVZ010000074.1 GCF_030717845.1 Alkalimonas collagenimarina | reverse complement strand
GTCACCCAGCTCGGCAATCACTCCAACTGCGACCAGTAAGCGCACACCGCGCATGGCCTGAATGGCTTTAACGACAGGGTAGTAGCGCCAGTTTTTGACATGATAGCTGAGTTCGTTATCCAGCCGCTCCAGGCGGCGGATACGCTCGGTAATGGTTTGTATTGCTTCTTGCAGTACGATTTGCTGGGCAGGGTGCGGTAGTATCAGCTCAGTAAGCCAACGTAAATGCTTTGCTGACCAGTTGTCCTGGATGCTGCAACGAATGTTGTTGCGAAGCAGCAGGGCTTTGAGCTGATACTTCGCGTCTTTTAAATCCTTCATCGCAGTTTCACGGGCGCGTGATAAATCACGCAT
>NZ_JAUZVZ010000073.1 GCF_030717845.1 Alkalimonas collagenimarina | reverse complement strand
ACCCCTGATAAGGGTGAGGTCGGTAGTTCGAGTCTACTCAGACCCACCAAATTCGCGTCATACGGCGTTGCTTCCCTCCTCGCATAGACAGCTATGCCACGGATGAAAGCGCCTTGTCTGACCCGAATTGATTCTTTCGAGAATAGTTATCGGGGCCATAGCTCAGCTGGGAGAGCGCCTGCCTTGCACGCAGGAGGTCAGCGGTTCGATCCCGCTTGGCTCCACCATTTACACCGAATCATAATTGATTGCTCACTAAGTTCAAATGAAAGCACTTTAGTAAAGTATTTTCATTTGAGTTTATCTCAAACTGCTCTTTAACAACTTGGCAAGCTGATAGTAGAAAGAAACAAGGTAA
>NZ_JAUZVZ010000072.1 GCF_030717845.1 Alkalimonas collagenimarina | reverse complement strand
CTACCGCACCCTGCCCAGCAAATTGTGCTGCAAGAAGCGATACAAACCATTACCGAGCGTATCCGCCGTTTAGAGCGGCTGGATAACGAACTCAGCTATCATGTCAAAAACTGGCGCTACTACCCTGTCGTTAAAGCCATTCAGGCCATGCGTGGCGTGCGTCTGCTGGTGGCCGTCGGGGTGATTGCTGAGCTGGGCGATTTATCACGCTTCGACCACCCCAGAAAGCTCATGAGCTATCTGGGATTAGTGCCCTCAGAGCATTCCAGTGGCGGCAAACGCAGGCAAGGCGGTATTACACGAACTGGCAACACCCGCGCAAGGCGTTTGCTGGTTGAAGGCGCGCATACCTACCGCTATGCCGCCAGGGTCTCCACTGAGCTG
>NZ_JAUZVZ010000071.1 GCF_030717845.1 Alkalimonas collagenimarina | reverse complement strand
TCGCGCATGGCAGCCACAGCGCTTCGCTGGTGGCATTGCAGTGGGCTCTCCCTGCCCACTGCCCTTCGGGCCTGCCTTCGGCAGTCCTAAAACGCTCCCGGCGTTTTAGTCGCCATGCTGGTCTTGATGAAAAACATAACCCTTTAGCGAAGGCTGAGGCCTCGTTCAGGTCGACATCAACATATTTGACGCGAGGGACAACTGTGCTTGGAGCACAGTTGAACAGCTTTAGCTGGCCCGAAGGGTGGAGGGCAGGAGCCCGGAATAATTGTTGTGGCGAGCCTGAAGGAGTGCTTCAGTCTGCAGCCTTGATAAAATCTTGCATCAGCATACCTCCCCCTTTGTAAAAGGGAGACCGAGAGGGATTTGGATACTTAGTTGGATTGATATTGACTG
>NZ_JAUZVZ010000070.1 GCF_030717845.1 Alkalimonas collagenimarina | reverse complement strand
GACCTTTTTAATCAAGAAGTGGTCAGTTACGAGGTTCGTAAATCCGTCAAGTTATCCTTGGTCACTGACATGCTGAAGAAAGCAACAGCTAAACTCAGCCCTAATGAAAATCCGATTGTTCATTCTGATCAGGGATGGCAATATCAAAATAAACGATATCAACAGCACCTGAGAAACAAAGGCTTGGCGCAAAGCATGTCTAGAAAAGGGAACTGCTTAGATAACGCAGTAGCTGAGAACTTCTTCGGGATATTAAAAACGGAGATGTACCACAACGAAGTTTTTAAAAGTGCTGATGAACTCATTCAAAGCATTGAAGAATATATTGATTATTACAACAATCAACGGATTAAGCTCAAACTAAAAGGCCTGAGTCCGATAGAGTATCGAAATCAGGCCTTGGTAGCCGCTTAGAAATGAGTCCAACTTTATGGGGTCACTTCACA
>NZ_JAUZVZ010000007.1 GCF_030717845.1 Alkalimonas collagenimarina | reverse complement strand
GTACTAGGCATGAAGTTGTTGCGCCAATCGGACAATAAAGACTATAAATACACCCTCGCCTTTGTCGGCTATGGTGATGAAAGTTCTGAAGCCGTTCTTGAACTAACCTACAACTGGGATGTGGATCAGTATGATCATGGCAATGCCTTTGGTCATATCGCATTGGAAGTCGATGATGTCTATCAGGCCTGTGAGCAAATCCGCCAGCGTGGTGGCCAGATAAGCCGTGAGCCAGGCCCAGTTAAAGGCGGCACTACCGAGATCGCCTTTGTCAAAGATCCAGATGGCTATGCCATTGAGCTGATCCAGAAAAAGTAAATGGTAGTTTTTCTGGTCTAAGCAATCCAGCTCAACCAAGCTCGCGTACAAAGAACAAATACGCAAGCTTGGTTGACTATGTCAGAAGAAATCGCTTTATTTCCACTTAATACCTTGTTGCTACCTGGTGGTAAAACTAAGTTGCGGGTGTTTGAGCCGCGTTACATCCGCTTGGTGAAAGAAGCCAGCTCGGGCAAGCGTGCCTTTGCCATGGCGCTACTGAACCCCTTAGTCAGCCAACAGCATCATGATCGTATCTTTGCCACTGCGACCAAAGTTCAGGTGGAAGATTTCGATGTTTTGAGTGACGGTTTGCTTGGTATTGAAATCTCAGGGCAACAGCGGGTGCGTATTTTGGATCGTTGGCAAGAAAGCGATGGTTTGCATGTAGCCAGCGTGGATTCTGAAGCCTTTTGGCAATCGGCGCCACTGGCTGACGAGAAATCGCAACTACTGAAACGATTCAAGCAGTTGTTAGATACAGAGCCCATGCTGGCAGAATTGTACCCACAACCTAAACTGGATGACAGTGCATGGTTAGCAGCTCGCTGGTTGGAGCTATTGCCCTTACCAGCACAGCTCAAACAACAGCTCATTGGTTCTGATGGGCCTGAAGCATGTATTGATTACTTATCGTCCTGCTTACGTTCTGAATATTCAGCGCATTGATTTAAGCGCAAAACGTTCATCATCAATCATCACAGAAACCAATAGCCATTGCTCGTCATGGCGTTGCAAGGTATAAGATGTATGGCAATTTTGCAGCACTTTGCCCTCGGCATCACAAAAATACCAGTACAAGCTGGCAAACACCATGGAATCAGACAACCGTACTAAATGTTGCACCCGGTTTCTCACTTGGGCTACACCAAGCCCGCGGTACAAATCGAACTGATGCTGAATGGTCTTTTCCAAAGCAGTGATCTCTGCCATCAGCACTTTGCTGTCATCGGTCAAAAACAGGCACGGCAGCGAAAAGAGCGCACTGACTTGTTTCACATCAAAATTCGAATACGCAGTCGCGTACTGTTGGAAAAATTGTTCAACGGCCTGTCGCATGGTAATCCCTAGTTAATTCCTAAATATTTATGAACCTGAACGCTAAGCCGCCAATTGTGTTTTTTGCATTGCTCAATGGCCAGGCGTGTCGCCTTAGCTTTTTGGCTAATAGGCTGCAGATAGACCAGCTTAGCCGATGCTGGTATGCGTTGCAATAATAGCAACAGCTCATCAATATCTCGTTCTCTGCCCACCGGATGCTTTATTTCATCGGCCCGCTCCAAAGCACTGGTCAGCACCTCATAGCCACCTTTCATATTCACTTTGGGCGACACTGTCACCCAGGTTTCCGCAGGCGCTTGAATAGCAAAAGTACCGCTGGTTTCAATTTGCGTGCTGTAACCCTGTTTATGCAGCAGCTGGCACAATGGGTTCAAATCATACAAGCAAGGCTCGCCACCAGTAATCACCACATGCTTTGCCTGAAACCCCTGCCGCTTAAACTCCTGCAACATCTCTTCAGCACTGACCGCACTCCAACCTTCTGAGTCACTGGTTTTTTGGACCGTATCGGTTAACGCGATCTGTTGTTCAGGATCCACTGTCCAGGTGTGCTTGGTATCACACCAGCTACACCCCACCGGACAGCCTTGCAGCCGAATAAAGATCGCCGGGCAGCCAGTAAAGCTGCCCTCCCCTTGAATGGTTTCAAATAATTCATTCACTTTATACACAAAAACGCCTTACGCTTTAGCCTACACAAGAAATACAGTACAATGCACGGCTTTTCAAAACCCCATTATAACGGGAGCACCGACATCATGCCGCAAAAAGTTGTTGTGATTTACTCAGGTGGGATGGATTCCTTTACCGTCTTGCATAAAGCCATCGCTGAAGGGCATGACGTGTATGCGCTATCTTTTAATTATGGCCAACGCCATGTGAAAGAGCTTGAGTGTGCAGCCAACGTTTGCAATGAGCTAAAAATACCGCATAAAGTGGTGGATATTTCCGCCATCAATCAGTTATTGGCGGGATCGTCGCTCATTGACAACATTGATGTGCCAGAAGGCCACTACGAAGCAGAAAGCATGAAATCGACCATCGTCCCTAACCGCAATATGATTTTAATCTCATTAGCGGTTGGTTACGCCGACTCCATAAAAGCCCGCGCCGTCTATTATGGCGCCCACTCCGGTGATCACTTCATTTACCCGGACTGCCGGCCAGAGTTTGTCGAGAAGATGAATGCGGTTTGTCAGATCGCCAATTACGATCCCATCGACATTATCAGCCCGTATTTGTACGAGTCAAAAATAGAAATCCTGCGCGATGGCCTGGCGATGGGGCTCGATTACAGCAAAACCTGGACCTGCTACAACGGCCGCGAACAAGCCTGCGGCAAATGCGGCGCTTGTCAGGAACGACTGGAAGCCTTTACGTTGAATAAAGCACAGGATCCACTACCTTACGAATAAAACAGGAATATTCGCAGCACACATTTCCAGCACCACTGTCATTTAAACTGACAGGCTGCTAAACAATGTTGTGCAAACAAAACTATCCTTGCAGACGTGCCGTATTATTTGTTGCTATACCATAGAACCAGTGATTCTGGACAGGTTTTATCATACTTATTACACTAACTCACTTTTGTCAAAAGCAGGTCGATTATGTTCGCATTCTGGTTTCGAATTCCTTTCTGGCAACGTGTGCTTGGTGCCATGCTGCTCGGTATCGGTTTGGGCGTGGTATTTGGTGAAAAAGCCACAGTGCTACAGCCGCTGGGTACGCTGTTTATTAATGCCATCCGCATGTTGGTCGTGCCGTTGGTATTTTTTGCCCTGATCACCAGTATTACTTCGTTGGGCGATACCCTAAAGATGAAGCGGCTGGCGTTTAAAACCGTTGGTTTGTTCTTATTTACCGCGATGATTGCCAGCCTGATTGGCTTGACTATTGGCAGCCTGATGGATTTCAGCAGCATTGCTGAACTGACCACCAGTGAGGTGCGTGAGCGGGATATTCCGCCGGTAGCGACCGTGCTAACCAACTTGATCCCAACCAATCCGGTAGCAGCATTGGCCGATGGCAATGTATTGCAAATCATTGTCTTTGCCGTACTGGTGGGGATTGCCATCAATGTGGTGGGTGAAAAAGCCGAGCCGATGCGCAAAGTGATGCGGGCTGGTGCGGAGATCATGTATCAAATCACCCGGATGGTACTGCAGTTAACTCCGCTTGGTGTGCTCGGTTTAATGGCTTGGGTGGTTGGTAGTTTTGGCCTGGAAACCTTGTTACCGCTCGGTAAGTTTATTCTGGCGATTTATATCGCCTGCTTGATCCATATTGTTTTTACCTATGGCGGCTTGGTGCACTTTTTTGGTGGCATGTCACCGCTGGCATTTTTCAGAGCCGTTTTGCCAGCACAGCTGGTCGCTTACAGCAGCGCCAGCAGCTTTGGCACCTTACCTGTCACGCACAAAGTGGTGACCGAGGATCTAAAAGTATCTAAAAATTACGCCAGCTTTGTTTTGCCGTTGGGTGCCACCATTAATATGGATGGGTGTGGTGGTATTTACCCGGCGATAGCGGCCATTTTTATTGCTCACTTATACGGTATTCCGCTCGATTGGCTCAGTTATGTGCTGATCGCCGGTACCGCAACCTTGGCTTCACTTGGCACCGCTGGTGTCCCTGGCAGTGCTATGGTGATGCTTACTGTAACGCTTAGTGTGGTCGGTTTGCCACTGGAAGGTATTGCCTTTATTGCAGCGGTAGATCGGATTATTGATATGATGCGAACTGCGACCAATGTGACCGGTGATACCATGGTTGCTTTAGTGGTCGCTCGCTCAGAAGGAATGCTGGAAGCTGACACGGCTACCGAAGCCGTCCCTTCAGCCAGTTAATACGCCTTTACGCTTGTAAGATCAGATCCCGGTTAAGCCGGGATCTGAATGCCTGCATCACGCATTCGCGCTAACTTATAGCGTAGCGTTCTGTCACTTATGCCCAAACGGTCGGCGACATCTTTGCGTTTATTATCACAAGCTCTCATTGTCGCTAAAATTAAACGATGCTCCTGCTCATGAATTTCCATTTTAAACTGGCTGACATCTGCGTCTTCATCAACCATCGGCATCTGGCTGGCTGGTGTTAAGTCTTCGATATAAATGTCACCGGCTTTAATTTCGTGCTCACTATGAATAATCAAAGCTCGCTGAATGACATTATCTAGCTCCCGGACATTGCCCGGCCAGCTGTGTTGCAATAACTTCTGAATGGCAGAACCATCAATAATAGGTACAGCAATCCCATCACGTTGACAATGGCGCTGCAATAAGTGCTCTGCCAAGGGCAGGATATCTTCAGGCCGTTCCGCCAGAGCTGGCCAGCTCAGTGGGAACACATTCAAGCGGTAAAATAAATCTTCGCGAAACTTACCTTGCTGCACTGCTTCTTTCAAATCACGGTTACTGGTGGCCAATACGCGAACATCGAGCTTAATGGTTTTACGGCTGCCCAAGCGCTCAACTTCACGCTCTTGAAGCACACGTAACAGTTTAGCTTGCAGGTTTAAATCCATTTCAGTGATTTCATCCAACAAAATCGTGCCTTGCTGGGCTTGTTCAAACTTGCCCGGGCAGGCTTGCACGGCTCCGGTAAAAGCGCCTTTTTCATAACCAAACAGTGTTGACTCCAGCATGTTTTCCGGAATGGCAGCACAGTTAATTGCAATAAAAGGCCCATTGGCCCGGCTGGATTGCTGATGAATGTAATGAGCCAGCACTTCTTTACCAGAACCACTGGGGCCACTTACCATCACACTGGCATCGGAACGAGCTACTTTAGCGGCAAGTTTCACCAACTCTTTACTTTGCTCTGAAGCGACAATCGGCTCTACTGTGGCGATTTGCTCTGCAGGCACGTAGCGCCCGACCATATTGACCAATACTTCAGGTGAGAATGGTTTGGATAAATAATCAACCGCACCTTGACGCATCGCTTGTACTGCATCATTCACATTGGCATAAGCCGTCATAATCAGCATTGGGATCTGCGGATACTGCTGTTTGACAGTCTGTAGTAGCTCTAAACCAGAGATACCCGCCATTTGCACATCGCTAATGATCAACTTGATGGCTTGCTGCTTTAATAACACGAGTGCTTGCTCTGCACTATCTGCGGCCACCACCTGATAATTGGCTAGCGTCAGTGTATCCACTAAGGCTTCTTGTAGACCAGCATCATCTTCGACCACCATGATTTTAGTGACTGCCATTTGCGTTCTCCTGTCTTGGCTGAGACTCAGTGTGCATAGGGAGCTGTAAGGTAAAGCATGCACCGCCCCCCTCTTGATTCTGACAATGCACTTCACCTTTATGCGCATTAACAACCGCTTGCACTACCGCTAACCCCAAACCCGTACCCTGGCTTCGCGTAGTGAAAAAAGGTTCAAATACTTGATGCTGCAAATGCTCGGGGATCCCTGGCCCATTATCCCGAACCTGGATTTCAAGACAGTCAGGGTGTTGAGGATGACGCTGACAACAAATCATCAACTCAGCCCCTGTGCCAATGATTTGTAAGCTGTTGTGCAATAAGTTTTGAATGGCTCCAGCTAAGCTGCTCTTATTGGCCCACAGCCGCAAGTCTGGCTCCGTCACTTGCAGGTGCAATCGGGCCTGAAGCGGCTCTAGTTGTGCTTCAATACCAGACTCAACTTCTTGCAACAAACTTGATATGGATACTTCAGCAACACTCGCTTCACTGCCAGAGCGAGCAAATAACAGCATATCATTCACCTGCTGCTCTAAATCTTGCAATCGGGAGACTAATTTTTGTTGAAACAAATCTTTCGCTGACTCATTCAAGCGTTGATTGTTGAGGTTTTCAGCATAAAGCATAGCGGATGAAAGTGGCGTGCGAATTTGATGCGCCAAGGTCGCCATCATCTTGCCGAGTGTCGACAAGCGTTGCATGTGTGCCAAACGGCTTTGCAATTGACGAGTTTCAGTTAAATCGGTGAGGACTATTAATTGACCTGGCTCTGGGTTCATCGCGCTGATAGCAAGCTTAACCCGTCGACCGTTGTGCAAAGACACTTCCATACCATCATCACTGCGTGGTCGAAATGATCGGGTGATCACATCCAACCATCGCTGGCCAGTAAGGGGCTCACCTAACATCTCTAAAGCCACCGGATTGGCATCGGACACATAACCGCGACCATCAAGCACCACGACACCTACTGGCAGCATACTGACAAGGTGCTGCATGCGATCAGAAGGATCAGCTTGAATATTCAGGTACCGGCTAAAATCAGTCACCTGAGACGATTCAGCCAAGGGGGTATCCTGAATGGAAAACAAGGTTCGGGCGGTATGCATGGTGCACCTCAACTCAAATATAGCATCTGAGACTGAAATGCATGGAGTGTGCCAACAATTAACCACTATAAATCAATGATTTAGACATATCCAGTAGGCTTCTCGCTGTCAATATTCTGACATTTAGCTCCATGATGGTACTGATTAGAAGGGAATTATTCGTCTTTACCTAAATTGTATTTACGCATTTTTTCAACCAAGGTAGTTCGGCGTAAGCCAAGTACTTCTGCCGCCCTTGCTACCACGTAATCATGACGCTCGAGTGCCTGAGTAATAAATACAATCTCTAGTTCCGCCAGATACTCTTTCAGGTCAATACCATCGTATGGAAGCTGCATCATCCCAGCATCAACCTCAACATCTTGAGCATCACTTACATCCAGCTCCTCATCATCGCTTTGAAAGAGATCATTCAGCATATCGCGCTCTTGCAAGGATTCCGGATAATCCGGTATGTAACTTTCAACATCTAAATGTTGATACTTGGCTGGTAAATCAGCTACATCCACCACCTGATTGGGATACATGATTGCCATCCTCTCTACCAGGTTGGCCAACTCCCTCACATTACCTGGCCACGGATGCAACTGAAGGCTTTCGAGTGCACGTTCAGTAAACTTCACTTTCGCCTGCCCTGCCAGATGCTGTCGGCGAATCAACTCCATACAAAGCTGCGGTAAATCATCTGCCCGCTCATGCAAGGCGGGCGTATCAATTGGGAAAACGTTCAGGCGATAAAATAAATCTTCCCGAAAACGACCATCCTCAATCATACGTTCCAAGTTACGATGCGTTGCGGCGATAATACGTACATCCGCCTTAATGGCTTGGTTACCACCGACCCGCTCATAGGTACGCTCCTGTAGGACTCTAAGCAACTTAACCTGCATCGGTAATGGCATATCACCAATCTCATCCAGAAACAGAGTCCCACCCTGCGCCAACTCAAAGCGACCTTTACGGGTTGAAATGGCTCCGGTAAAAGCGCCTTTCTCGTGACCAAACAACTCACTTTCCAACAAATCTGCCGGAATAGCACCACAGTTAATCGGCACAAAGGGCCCATCGACGCGATGAGACAATAAATGAATATTTCGGGCTACGACTTCTTTGCCGGTACCAGAATCCCCTAAAATCATCACATTGGCTTCGGTTGCGGCAACTTGCTGAATTAAAAAACGCACCTGCTGCATCGGCGGCGTATTGCCAACCATATCGACCAGCTGAGCGGCTTGATCTTTGCGCTGCTGGCCGGGCAGTAATCGATGATATTCCTGACAATCACGTAATAACTGGGTCAAACTGGCGTACTGAAATGGCTCTGCCAACAATGCCACCACATTGCCAATAGGCAATAAATTAGCCTGCTTTGGATCGAGTAGCAAAAAAGCGGTCGCCGGAAATTGCTCAATGAGTGCTTGTTGTGACTCAGTGATCTGCCCTAATAACACCACAGCAGGCTCAGGTTGCAACAAGCGCTGCTGCAATTGGGCATAGCTAAAGTGTTGATGGCTTTCCTGAACAAAGTCAAGAATGGTACTCAGGCGCTGAGCCCTGGATTGATGTTCATCGACGATATAAAGCTGGGGGGTTGAGCGCATGGTCACCCAAAATCGTTTTTATAAGTTATAACTGTATTGTAACGGAGGGATCCGAGGTTGCAAGCAAAAAGCGCTGGAATTTTGACGTTCTGTCAATATTCCAGCGCTTGAAAAGGCGTTAATTTGAGGACCAGCCATTAACCGCCAAGGATGCGGATAGCTTGCTGTTGCTGAACACGGCCCTGAATAGCAACACTGATGGACGATTGCGTCAGAATATCATTGGCAACCTGTTGACTGGTTGCTTTAGCGAAGTCCAAGTCTTCAATTCTGCTTCTGGCTTCTGACTCGCTGATCCGCTGACGATCCATTACACTAATAGCAGCTTCAAAAGCATTGATGGTCGCGCCGGCATCGGCTCGTAAACCACCTAGTTGTTGTAGTGATTGCTGCACACTTTCAAGAGCTGCAGTCAATTGCGATGAATCCGTCAGGTTGAAGTCAAAAAGGTTATTATCATTCAGCACAGTAGCAATATCTTCAGTATTTAAACTGAGGCTACTATCTCCGGTACCAAAAGTTATTTCGCCCCCTTGAGTAAATACCCCTTTACCAGCAAATTCTGTGCTTTCAATGGTTTGCTGTATATTATCCAATAGTTGATCGGCTTGTTGCTGCAGTGCTTGTCGATCACCAGCATTATAAATACCATTTCCAGCCTGAATCGTTAGCACATTTAATTCTTGTAAGTTTTCTTGAATAGCCTGCAGCCCTTGATCATAAACCCGAGCCAACGAGATACCATCGTAAACATTACGAGCGCCTTGTTCACGGGCATTAATTTGCGAAGAAAGCTGAGTAGCAATTTGCAATCCAGCTGCATCATCGGCAGCGCTATTAATGCGCTTCGCTGTCGCCAGTTTTTTGAACAAATTATCTTGCTGACCAAGCGTTTGATTTAAGATGTTGTTCCCGCTATTAATTTTCATAACGTACTACCATGTGGCTGTGACCTGCACAAATTATAGCCGATCCATCATGAAATTTCGAGGTTAAACTATGATGAGGTCATACAAAAAGCACGGTTTCGTTGACAATCCACTCACAGCAACTAATAATTTTTCGTGGACGGCACAAATTATGCTATGTTCAAGCAGTTACCACGATGCACGACAGAGGTGCGACCTTATGTTTGATGGCAAAACCATTCTTATTACCGGCGGTACGGGCTCTTTTGGCCACAAATACACCGAAACTCTTCTGACGCGCTACCAACCGAAAAAGATCATTATATTTTCTCGTGATGAGTTGAAGCAATACGAAATGCAACAACGCTTTGATCAGGATTGCATGCGCTACTTTATTGGCGATGTCCGCGATGAACATCGATTGGTCCGTGCCATGCGCGGAGTCGATTATGTCATTCATGCGGCAGCACTGAAACATGTACCCGCGGCTGAGTACAACCCAATGGAGTGCATTAAAACCAATATCAATGGCGCTGAGAATGTCATCAATGCTGCTATTGATGCCAATGTAGAAAAAGTCATTGCGTTATCCACCGACAAAGCAGCCAACCCAGTAAGTTTGTATGGCGCCACCAAGCTGGCATCCGACAAATTGTTTGTCGCGGGTAATAATATTGCCGGCGGCAGCCGCACACGTTTTTCTGTGGTGCGCTATGGCAATGTGGTCTGCTCACGTGGCTCAGTGGTGCCTTACTTTCAAAGCATGATTGATAAAGGGGCCGATCACTTACCTGTCACGCACCCTGACATGACCCGTTTTTGGATCAATTTGCAGCAAGGTGTCGATTTCGTTCTAAAGAATTTTGAGCGGATGCTTGGTGGAGAAATTTTTGTCCCTAAGATCCCATCCATTCGCATCGTTGATTTAGCCAAAGCGATGGCACCTGAGCTGCCCATCAAACATGTAGGCATTCGCGCGGGTGAAAAATTGCATGAAGTAATGTGTCCCGGGGAGAATTCCTACCACACGTATCAGTTTAATGATCACTTTGTGATTGCACCAGCCATTAAGTTTTTTAATCGCAGCAACAACTTTGATGTCAATGCGTTACAGGAGAAAGGCCAGTTGGTTGAACCGGGTTTTGAATACGCTTCGAACACCAATCCGCATTTTCTGTCGCAGGAGGAAATCCTGAGTTTTAACCAGGAAGCGCTGCAATGATCCCGTATGGTCGTCAACACATTGATGAAGAGGATATCGCTGCTGTCGTTCAGGTGCTGCAAAGCGATTTTCTGACACAAGGCCCTGTGGTACCTGCTTTTGAACAGCGTTTAGCAGAACTCAGCCAAGTTCAATTTGCCATTGCTACCAATAGCGCGACTTCCGCACTACACGTAGCTTGCCTTGCACTTGGTATCGGCATCGGAAGCAGAGTCTGGACATCGCCGCTTAGCTTCGTTGCATCGGCCAACTGCGCCCGCTATTGTGGTGCCAGTGTCGACTTTGTCGACATTGAACCAGACTCGGGCAATCTATGCATCAGTACCTTACGGCAAAAGCTTGAACTGGCAAGAGCCACTGAAACCCTACCTGATGTGGTCATTGCCGTGCATCTGGCCGGTTTAAGCTGTGATATGCAACAATTGTATCATCTGTCACATGAGTTCGGTTTTCGCATCATCGAAGATGCCTCGCATGCGGTGGGTGGCAGTTATCAAGGAAGGCCGATTGGCAGCTGCCAGTATAGCGATATCACGATTTTTAGCTTTCATCCGGTTAAAATCATCACCACCGGTGAAGGCGGCATGGCACTAACCAACAATCCTGAGCTGGCCGAACAAATGCAATTACTACGTAGCCATGGCATCACGCGTGATGAAACAGAAATGACTGAGCCCAGCCATGGTGCCTGGTATTATCAACAATTGCAGCTTGGCTTTAATTACCGCATGACCGACTTGCAGGCGGCACTTGGTTTAAGTCAAAGTAACCGGCTGGCAGACTTTATTGCCAAACGGCAACAACTCGCCGCTCGTTATCATCAATTGTTGTCCCAGCTTCCTCTGGATACGCCTGAAGTGCCAGCCGACAGCGTCAGCAGTTATCATCTGTACATAATACGACTGCATGACAAAGCGCGTCGAAAGTCGGTTTTTGATGCAATGCGGGCAGCCGGTATTGGCGTCAATGTGCATTACATTCCTATCCATACCCAACCCTACTACCAGCAACTGGGTTTTGACTGGGGCGATCTGCCACAAGCCGAGTTATTTTATGAGCGTATCATCAGTTTGCCTATGTTCCCTGAGCTGACTGAATCCGAACAGGACCATGTGGTTGCCACATTAAGTAAGGCACTGGCATGAACGTCGCTATTATTCCTGCCCGGGGCGGCAGCAAACGTATTCCGCGTAAAAACATTAAGCTGTTCTGCGGCGAACCGATGATCAGCTACCCGATTAAAACTGCCTTGCAAAGTGGCTGCATTGATCGCGTTATTGTGTCCACTGAAGATGAAGAAATTGCCAGCATTGCACGCAGCTATGGCGCGGAAACGCCCTTTGTACGTCCGAAGGAGCTAGCCGATGATTACACCGGCACTACCACCATTATTCGTCATGCCTTGAACTGGCTCAGCGAGCAGCAGCAAGCCGTCGAATTTGCCTGCTGCCTGTACGCTACGACTCCCCTGCTGCTTCCACATGATCTGCAAGCAGGCCTGAAGCAACTCAAAGCAAATGATGAGCTTGATTTCATTTTTTCTGCTGCTCGCTTTTCTTTCCCGATCCAGCGCGCCTTGTTGCAAGATGTCGACGGTGGCGTCAGGCCTTTTGATGTCGAAAGTATAAAAATGCGCTCGCAGGATCTGGCAGAGACCTTTCATGATGCTGGCCAGTTTTATTGGGGAAAAACCAGTAGCTGGCTGCAGCCTGATCGGACGATATTTGGTCCGCGATCACGCATGTTCGTGTTGCCGGATCATCGGGTTCAAGATATTGATACCCCAAACGATTGGCACCGAGCCGAAGTGCTGTATCAACTGCTGCAACAGGAGCAACACAATGCGGATACTGTTTCGGGTTGATAGCTCCGCACTAATTGGGCTAGGCCATCTAATGCGCTGCCTTACTCTGGCTGAAGCGCTTCGAGATTCAGGTTACCTTTGTCACTTTATTTGCCGCCCTCATGCTGGCCACTCTGCTGAATTAGTGCAACAACGAGGGTTTGAGCTGACTTTACTGCCATCGCTTCCCCCTTATACAGACCATGCTGCTGAGTCAACTGAACATCAACACTGGCTTGGCTGCACTGAGCAGCAGGACGCTACAGACTGTCAGACTCAACTATCTAATGCCTCTGAAAAGTTTGATTTGCTGGTGGTTGATCACTATGCTTTAGCGGCCGAGTTTTGTAGTTCGCTGCGCCCCTTTTGCCGGCACATACTGATGATTGATGATCTGGCCAATCGAGCGCATGATTGCGATTGGCTGTTGGATCAAAACCTGCTTCCAGACCAACAAAATCGCTACCAACAACTGGTTCCAGCTCAATGTTCGTTATTGCTCGGGCCGCAATTTGCCTTGCTACGGCATGAGTTTTATCAAGTGCACCCTGTGACACGTCAAGCGGGCCGGTTACTGGTGTTTTTTGGTGGCAATGATCCGTTTCACTTGACCATCAAAAGCGCGATCGCTATCGCTCAATTAACTGAGCTGATCCCTCATGCGGATATCGTAATTTCGGCACAGCACCCTGATCGCTCAGCACTAGAAGCTTTATGTCAAACTCAAGCAACTATGCAGCTTCATATTCAAAGCAATGATATGGCCAGCTTGATGCATCAAGCTCAACTGATGCTTGGAGCCGGCGGTACAACGCATTGGGAGCGGTGCATCTGTGCTTTGCCCGCATTGGTCGTCACTGTGGCCAATAATCAATTAGCTACCACCCGTTACTTGCATGAGCTAGGCGCCTGTTCCTGGCTCGGCGATGGTGATACCATCACGCAAAGTCAGCTAGAACAATCCATCTGCGACTGGCTAGGCAAACCTGAGCAACTTAGGTTAATGGGTGAGCAAGCAAAAAAAATCATGGCATCCAATCAGGGGGCTCGGACTATTCTCCAACATCTGAAGGTGTAAACAGAACGCAGTGCAGCTGGCCAATTACAGCTATAGTTAATATAGTGAATTTAAGCGTAATCAGTAAGAGGTTCTCCTTTATGGATCAACACGCTCACGACGATCAGAGATTAAGCCAAGATGATGCGCCCATGGTTTTTTCACAGGATGATGAAGCAGACTATGAAGAAACTAATCCATGGACTATTTTAATCGTTGATGATGAGCCAGAGATGCATCAGGTCACCCTGATGGCGTTGCGAGATTTTAGCTTTCAGCAGCGCAAGCTGAACTTTATTAGTGCGTACAGTGCCGCTGAAGCTAAATCATTGTTGCAACAAGATAATGAGATCGCACTTATTTTGCTGGATGTAGTGATGGAGACCGATGATGCGGGTTTAACGCTAGTCAAGTACATTCGTGATACGCTGCAAAATCATCTGGCTCGTATTATTCTTCGCACCGGTCAGCCGGGACAAGCTCCGGAGCAGCGTGTGATCAAAGATTACGACATCAATGATTATCGTTCCAAAACAGAATTGACGGTACAGCGCCTAACCACGACCGTCGTCTCAGCACTGCGCTCTTTTACGACCATCCAACAATTGGAGCAACTGAACCACTCGCTTGAGGCTAAAGTAGCCGAACGCACGCAAGCATTGGAAGCCGCAAACCAGCAACTGAAGAAAACAGTGACTGAACTTGAAGCCGGTGAGCGAGCTGGTAAGCAAGTGCAATTTAAACTCTTGCCTTCGCAAGTCTTTACTCATGGTGATTACCAGCTCAGCCATGCCTTACAGCCATCAGACTTTATGAGTGGCGATTTTGTCGATTACTTTGCCTTAGACCAAGACAAGATCGTGTTTTACATTGCTGATGTCTCCGGCCACGGCGTTGCCTCCGCCTTTGTTACCGTGTATTTAAAGCGCTTTATAGGAGCACTGCTAGAACGTTACCAGCGGGGGGACTCTACCATTTTGGCAAATCCTGCAGCCTTGCTTGATGCACTGAACAGCGAGTTATTGCGCGAAAATATCACCAAATACATCGCGCTTTTTTACGGAGTGCTCGATACAAGCAAGCAGCAAATTACCTATGCCAATGCCGGCGCTTACCCATGGCCATTGCTCTGCCAGCATCAGCAACCAGCAGAGTTTCTTGAGCTGAAAAGTACGCCCGTTGGAATGTTCGACTTTTCTAATTACCAAAATCAAACTCTGGCGCTGACTGAAAATAGCGCATTGTTTATCTTTTCTGATGGCATACTCGATGTATTACCTGAGCAAACCTCGGCAGAAAAGCTCAAACGCTTGCAACAAAGCTGCTCAGCACACATCAGTATTGCTGAATTAATGCATTCATTGCGTATTGAGCCAGCACAATCACTACCCGATGATATGACCATACTGAAACTAGACTACCGGAGCACCGCATGAGTCAGGATCAAATCCTTTTCGCTTGTCTGCAAGACAGCTGTTACTTTAAATTATCCGGCGAGTTACGCTATACCAATGCCAGCGGGATGGACGATTTGATTGAGCAGCTGTTCGAGCAAGAGCAACCTGCTTGTGCCAGAGTAGTAGTAGATTTAAACGAAGCTACCTTTATGGATAGCACCCATATCGGCCTGCTGGCCAGCCTGGCCAGACATTGTCAGCAACACGACTTGCCAAAGCCAACCTTATTTTCCACACAACCAGAAATCAACGAGTTACTGCTCGGTTTGTGCTTAGACGATGCCTTTGATTTTGTGCAACAAGCGACCAACCCATCCATTGATTTGACAGCAGTCCAATCTGAAGCGAACACCGATAATGAGCAAGGGCTCATGATCCTGCGAGCTCACGAAGCACTGATTGAGTTAAATAACAAAAATGAATCTGAGTTTCGCTCTGTGGTTGATTTACTAAAACAGCAATTGAAATGATCATCCAACAGAGGCATCAACCACGGCCATAGCGATCCTCAAAGCGAACAATGTCATCTTCGCCCAGGTAACTACCACTTTGAACTTCAATCAGTTGCAAGGCTATTTTACCGGGATTCTCCAGCGAATGCGTGGCTCCTAACGGAATATAAACTGACTCGTTTTCTGCCAACAACTGAGCCACTCCATTGATGGTAACTTTAGCCGTGCCAGAAACGATGACCCAGTGCTCTGCCCGATGATGATGCAATTGGCTGGATAACCGCTCACCCGCCTTCACCGTAATGTGCTTCACCTGATAGCGTGCTTCCTGAACCAACGACTCATAGTGCCCCCAAGGCCTGAATACTCGCTGATGAGTGCGATGCTCGTCTCTACCATCTACTTTTAATTGCTCGACCAGCTGCTTTACCTGCTGCACCTGATTTTTTGCCGCCACTAATACCGCATCTTTTGTTTGCACTACCACAAGATCGTGCACCCCTATCATCGCTACCAGTGCGCTTTCGCTGTAGACGAAATTGTCGTTGCTGTGTTGACTGATGATATCGCCATGACAAGCATTGCCATGCTGATCTTTGCCTGCGAGAGACCACAATGCCGACCAAGAGCCAACATCGCACCAATCCGAATACAGCGGTACCACCAATGCATCGTCGGTTTGCTCCATCAAGGCATAATCGATTGACTCCACCGGGCAGCTTGCAAACGCAGCGGTATTGATACGAATAAAATCCATATCCGCCTGAGGTTGCTCCATCGACTGCTGACAAGCCTGATAAATGTCTGGCCGGAATTGTTTCAGTTCAGCGAGGTACTTGCTGGCCTTTACCAAAAACATCCCTGCATTCCAGTAGTAGTCGCCACTTTGTATAAAACGCTCTGCCGTTTTCAAATCAGGCTTTTCAGCAAAGCGATCCACTTGATACGTCGGTAACCTCTCCTCAGCTGAACCTTCAGCCACAGCAACTGAGGCGCCTCGTTTAATGTAGCCAAACTCGGTTGCAGCCGATTGCGGTGAAACACCAAAAACAATCAGCTTACCAGCGGCAGCGTGAGGGATCGCTTGCGTTATAGAACGTTGAAATGCACCCTGCTGCTCAATCACATGATCAGCTGCCAGCACCAACAATAGTGGGTCTTTCCCTTGCTGCTGCATCAGAAGCGCTGCCAGCGCAATTGCAGGCGCAGTATTGCGCCCTTCAGGCTCCAGCAAAATATTATGATCAAGCAGTTGCTGCTGACGTAACTGTTCCGCCACAATAAAACGATGTTCTTCATTGATCACCACCAAAGGTGGCTCACAGTGCAAACCAGACAAGCGCGTTAAGGTAGATTGCAGCATAGACTCAGAACCATGCAGCGTAAGAAACTGTTTAGGGAATAACTCTCTCGAAAGCGGCCACAGCCGGCTACCGGTTCCACCAGCTAAAATAACAGGTACAATCATAAATAAACACGATACTGAATCATGCCCCACTATACCATTGCCATAACCACCGCTCTTAAAATTATTTTACTGGGTGAAAACGCGATGCTTCTTTTTTATCTAAATCATTATGTATTTCAGCCGATATAATTATGAGCGTTCACCAAAGTCTTCAAAATGAGGTCTTGCTCGCAGAGTGTGTACAGCATGCATTAAGTAGTGCTGCAATGTCAGGTTCGACTCATTACTGACAAGCACTCTATTAAGATGTTTCTTTTAATTAGTAGCTAACCACTCCAACGGTTGACGACTAAAGGCAATGACGTATAGTGCTTTTTATTGAAAGAAACCAACGACGGCTGAGCCAGAAAGGTGAATTAACTTCCTGTATTGCAGTACAATGAAGATACAGCTGGCTCAGCCTTTGCTAATTTGCGACAAAACAATCAAGCTGATAATAACCTCTCTGATTGTGCTACTGACTATTGAGGATACTATTTCTAATGGTTGCAACTATTCAAATTGGCCATCTACGAATTGGATCTGACCAGCCGCCTTTTATCATAGCGGAGATGTCAGGTAACCATGGCCAGTCGCTTGAAAAAGCCATGGCACTGGTGGATGCCGCTGCAACTGCAGGCGCTCATGCATTAAAACTCCAAACTTACACCCCGGATACCATTACTCTTAATGTGCATGAGGGTGAGTTTTTTATAGAAGATAAGAATAGCCTTTGGCAAGGTAACTCGCTGTATAACCTATACCAACAAGCAATGACACCTTGGGAGTGGCATCAACCAATTTTTGACTATGCCACCAGTAAAGGCATGTTGGCATTTAGTTCACCTTTTGATTTAACCGCAGTCGACTTCCTTGAGTCGTTGAATGTGCCTTGCTATAAAATTGCCTCGTTTGAAAATAGTGATCATGCACTTTTAGCCGCCGTGGCCCAAACCGGCAAGCCGGTGATCATGTCAACAGGTATGGCAACTCAGGCTGAACTGGCGGAATCGGTTGAAGTATTGCGTGGTAACGGCTGCAGTGAACTTATTCTACTCAAATGCACCAGCAACTATCCGGCACGTCCTGTTGATGCCAATTTACGAACCATACCGCACTTGGCCGAACTGTTTAATTGTCAGGTTGGACTTTCTGATCACACCCCAGGTGTTGGCGTATCCGTTGCTGCAGTAGCACTTGGCGCTACCGTGGTTGAAAAACACTTTGTTTTGGATAGAAGTGGTGGTGAGGTCGATGCCGAGTTTTCACTGGAGCCCAATGAACTAAAAATGCTGGTAGAGGAAACCGCACGTGCCCACGATGCACTCGGTCGTGTGCATTATGGCTGCACTGAGAAAGAGATTGCCTCTCGGCTGCATCGACGCTCGCTCTACATCGCGAAGGACATGAAAGCAGGTGATGTTTTTACTACAGAGAATCTACGTTCAGTGCGGCCAGGGCTTGGGTTAGCACCAAAATACTTATCGCAGTTTCTTGGGCGTAAGGTTAAGCAGGATGTGGCTACAGGTACACCATTAAACTGGGAGATGCTCTAGATAATGCCTTCATCTATTATGTTACGCAAAGCAACACTGACTGATGCAGACAGACTGCTCGAATGGCGTAATGATGAATTAACCAGACTGTTTAGTTTGAATCCAAAACCAGTTACCCAGCAGGAACATATGGTATGGCTGCAAAACAGTCTCATAAACAAACAACGGCTGCTATTGATCGCCGAGATTGGCAGCAATGCATTCGGTACCGTCAGAGCTGATTCACAAAAAAAAATCAATACTATTTCTTGGACACTATCACCGGATCACAGGGGTAAGGGGCTAGCAAAAGAAATGGTAGCCTTGTTTGTGATTCAGCTTGAAGGTCTCATTATGGCAAAAATCCTACCGGGTAACACACCATCAATACGTGTAGCAGAATATGCAGGTTTATCATACGAGTACACTCAAAATAATGTAATGTATTACGTGCGTACAAACCCTATTACTAATAAGCGATTAATCAAACAATAGAAAGACATCATACAACTATTTAAAACCTAAACCTGTAGCATTAAAAATACCATTAAAGATATTCAACGCCTGCTGCACAGTATATACTTGCTTTTTTACTAGAGGCCAGCTTTCAACCTCGCTACTGTCTATTACCCGTTTATAACCCGGCTGAAACTTGATTAATGCAGTTTTAAACCCTAATGCTGCCATAACAGCTAACCTATGCTGTCCTGCAGTGATAATAAAACGTGAGCTTTCACCGTTTTTCAATATATAACCACGAATAAATCCATCTGCATTTAATTCAGGCTCATAGCCTCTCTGGTTAAAAGTTACGACTAAATCACGAATTCTTTTAAGTTCAGTTAATACTTGAGCATTTGTTTGTGGCCCAAAAGCATGGAGATCCCAGTCTGGGATTAACGGCGCCTGAGAGATACCTGCCAACATATCATCAACATGATCTATCGTTTCAAACCAAGGAAGCCAGCTTACATAGCGATTCAAAGGCATATTTGCCAGAACACCTATATCCCCATCATTACCCGATTGAAGCCATACATCAGAAAAGACCTTGGGCTGTACGGTATTGTAATAATCGTAGAGTGGTGACTCCTCGTACTTAATCGGTATTGAATTTTGCAACTGTTGATAAATAAAATAAGCAGTTGCTGTAAATCGATGCCAACCAGATACTAAAGAAAAACACTGCAAGTCTCTAGTTCCGATTGCTCGCTCTATCTGTATATGACATAACTGTGATGGAGAGCGAAGTAGCTCTATATTTGGGCTATCCATTGAAGGTAATCTGGTTTTAGCGGACTGACCTGATTCTTTATTATAAACGATTAAGGGGCGATATGGTTCGCTTTTCGGTATGTTATTGATTGAAATACCAACTAACTGACTGATAAATAGAAGTCCTTTTTCATGTAGTATATTATCAAAATACTCTTTAGCTGATAAAGCATCGTTCTCAACAAAACCCTGTTGAGAACCGTATTTATCATGCAACAAACAAGGTTGAAAAAACAATTGTGATTTGGCTTTTTCAAATAACTTAATAAAGAAACTCTCCGCGTACTCATTAGAATAAATTTTTGATAGCTGTTGATTAACGGAAAGAAATACAATTACATCAACGTCTGGCAACTCATCCAAATCATCTAATGATAAAGCGTGATGGCATATTTCAGCATTGCTATAATTTGATTGTTGGAATTGCTCTGCAGTTTTAGCGTAACCTTCATCTGCTTCAAATCCAACAACGTTAAGCCCTAGAGCATCTAGATATGCTGTGATAACGCCTTCATTGCAACCAATATCAATCGCAGAGCGCGCATTGTTATCAAGGTGCAATCTTATTAAAGCTATATTTTGTTTGACACCTTCGGCTCTGGGTCCCAATTGATAACTCATTTTCAGGTAACCTTATATCGATTATTTCTATTTAAAAAGATGGGATACATCAACATTATCAAGCTCTAACGGCTGCTCTATAAAACTGTCATGTGCTTGCTGAATACAATCGCGCCAAATCTTACGTGCAATATTAAATGAATGCAAACAGGTACTCTCACTTTCATGACTAGATGCGAGTATCTTTGTAAGAACACTACTAAAATAATTTGAGGTTCCAGAAAACAAAAAGAAGATCAGGCTATTTCTATTTGATATTTTTGATCGAAAAAAAATCCATTGCTCATCAATAAAGCGTCTTGCATCTTCAATGGAGCACACTGGCGTGTCAAAATATTCTAACCATCTGAATACAGCTTCGCTTAATTCTAGTGTATCCATTGATGAAAATATCTCATCAGAAAATTTGCTAAGATCGTCAAAAAAAGCGTTTTTGATAAAATGCTCGATATCAGCCGGACTGACATTCGGTTCATTAAGTAAGATACACTCAGGATGAAGAGGAATTGCTCCGGTAATTTTGACACCATTACTGCAATTATACACCTCAACCTTACAACTGTACTGCATCAATGCTTTTTCAATGAGCTTACGTGAAACATCAAACTCTCTTTTAGTATAAACCAAAGGTAAAAAGTTACCTTCAGCTGCTATTCCATCACCATGAGCACTTTTATAATCGTAAATTTGGCTTCCATCAGTTTTATAATAGGCAGATAATTTTGAATGATGGTAGTTTATATCTGTATAACCTAAGTCTATACCAAACAGGTAGATATACTTAAAGCCAGCCATAAGTGCAAAGTTAACAGCAAGGTTACTGACCGTTGGGTAGGCATAACTAAGACTTTTAGTCTTATAGCCAGCTTTAGTAATTTCAGGTTGAAACAAAACGGTCGCAGGTTCACCAGATTTAAAGCACAGCAATACCTCTTTAAATAGTGAGGCAGTATCAGGGTGAATGCCATTGATGCTAAGTAAACGAATAGATTTTAAATACTCAGCGTCATTAACTTGAGAGATCCAATGGAAAGTAGCTTTGTTTTGTTCAATCTCAGCATGAAAGTCTGGGGTGATTTTTTTGCTGTGCAATGACTTTAATGCCGTACCACAGCTAATAAGGATTACCTGATCACGATAGTGCTGAAGATAATCGATAGAATCATCAAGGCTTGGACCATTTCCCACAATAAATAGAGGTTTACTTAGCAATGGCTCGTTGTCATAATCTTCTGACCCAAGCTTCAAAAACCTACACCGGTACTTAAGATTGAAGTATGTATGTGCTATCCCATACCGAGCATGGTCAAAGTATTCACCTAAAGCCAAAACGATACTGAGCTCAGACCGTAAGGTTGAAATAGACTGATGCATCTCGGCATCAAAATATGAGCTAAGTAAATAGGTATTCGCAATTGAATAAGCACCAACTTGATAAAATTGCGCCATTAAATCACTAAAGTAATCTGCCCCATCACCTCCGAGATTAAAATATATCCGCTGGCCAGCCTGATCTGCCCTTCGTATAATCTTACTCCAATCCACTACATGTAGGCTGGCAAGAAAAAAATCCAGGTTTGGCTCACAAATATATAGATTACTTATCTCATGACCATCACATAATGACTCTATATGAACACCAAGTCCTATACCAAAAATAATTATTGATTCAACATGCTCCGGCAACACAGTATCGCTGGTAATGATATTTTGTAATTCAGTTTGTACTTTTTGTACAGCTTGAAAGTGTATGTAATGACCAAGTTTATTTGATACTTGCTGTCCCAGTACCACATCGTCCTTTAAAGGGTTGCTTTCAAAATCACTGACTAATGAATTAGACTCACTTTCTAAATTGTCATAAAACAATGCGTTTCGTTTTTTGTGTAATAAGTTAGCTTGATTTTTACCGTCTTTCACCAAGTACCAGCTCACCGGGCTGTAATCTGAAATGACTGAAAAAACCTGCGGGTAATACTCCTTGAGAGTAAGCAGGTTTTGTTCAAATAAATCTGAGTTGTTTAAGCGTTCTGGAGTGTAATTACCAAGCACGCTTTGGTTGTGCTCCGCTATATAGTTGTATAACGAGTAGTCTGGCGAAAAAACATGGTTTTTATTTGTTAACTGCTTATATTGATTACTGTGGCAGAATGCAAACCGAATAACTTCATCCATGATGGGATGAAAATAATGGCGATATACAAAGACTTTATCGTCATTAAGCAATGGTAACAACTCTGCAAAATCCTCAGGGAGCGAGCTACCATCATTACCCAATTGCAAAAACAGCTGAGTCCCTTTCTCTTCAGCCATTTGTAGAATATGATGCCAATCTGCAGCTTGTAATGAACAATGCACCACATCTAGTGATGGCTCATAAATGATCAGATATTTTATGTCAATCTGTTCAATTAAGTATTGCAGTTGGTACCCAAGACCAAGACCAAACATGATCACTGTTTCAACTTGCTCTGATATAGGTTGTGTTAGCCAATGTTCACTTTCCGAGCCATGGCGTAGATCAAAATAAGGAGATGAAGCTAAAAAAGCACTTACTTCAGCCTGCATATCTTGCTCTGGAGTTTCGCTATACCATGTTTTACCGGTGCCATAATTTACTATATTAATTTGCTTGGCATTGGTGACAAAAATAGATAAATTTTCAGGGTCATGGGAGGCAATGAGTGGTAACACGGAAGGAATAGTTCGACTGAATGCAGCCATGTTATGCTTGTAACGTCTGCTAATTTTTACAGACTCAGACTCTTCATTTTTTCTTTGTAAGTTTTGATCTGCACAAGTTTGATATCTAATGTATTTCAGCATAAAAACCTTAAAATTTTTTTATGTATTATTATACATTCGTTTTGCTTTTCTTCCTTGTTGTATTGACAATATTTCTGCAGCACTATCAGAGCGTTGCTGCTTGACGAGTAACATCATTTGTTGGAGTGAGCTCAAATTTTGCTGCAAGTATTCAGCAAAATCATCTAGTGGCTCAACCGCTGGTAATGCTAGTAAGTCATTCCAGTCCTTTAATAACGATTGCAACTCATCTTCAGCAAGCTCGTCTTTAGAAAGCAATAGCTTGACTTTCGACTGATAGCTTATAGCTTTCGCTTTTCTATCTGATAGCGACATTGACGCTTAACTACCAACTGCAATTTGTTGGCGTTGTGCCTGCAGTGCGTACCCTTTTTCTCTATCCTGAACGGGTATCTGATCCCATGCGCTCTTAATTGATAATAACAATTCAACGATGTCATCTACCTTACTAAGGCTATTTTCCCGACTAGCTAAAATTAAATGATTTAGCATGAAATCATAGAGAGAAAACAAGTTTTCAGAAACTTCGCCGGCCGACATATCAAGTGAACCTTTCAAAGCAGAAATAATGTTCATTGCTTTTGAAAGTGTTGCCGATTTCCCCGCATAATCTTTGCGTTCTATGCAACCTTTAGCTTTAGCCATATTTTCCAAAGCACCTTGCATCAGTAACTGAATAACGCGGTGAGGATCTGCCACAGCTAAGTCATCTTTAATACCAACAGCTTTATATGCTTTAATTCCGTAACTCATAGATAACCCCACTTAATTTTTACTAGAAGATTTCGTGCTAAAACCAGGCAAATTCGACAACTGAGAAGTTACCATTGAAGCCATATTCTGCATCGAACCAAGTAATGCATCCAAAGCGGTATAACGCTTTCGCATAGTTTGTTCAAAGCTATCTATGTATCGGTTAGCAGCTTCTAAATCTTTAGTATTTTTATCTAGTTGAGATTTAATGGAAGTTTCTTTTGAAGCAATAATGCCACCCGGATCATTAAACTGCTTAATAAAATTATCCAAATTAGCGCTTAAACCCTCGTCCCCACCAAAAAACTTACCAATATTATCGTAACTTTCCGATAGAGCTTGGTTAAAACGTACACGGCCTGAGTCCGCACCAAAATTAGATGTTGCAGAAATCTCTAGCTTTCCTTGATCGGTAAAGGTGATTCCCATGCTATACAAGGTAGATAAGCTATCGTCCGCAGCACCAACTGAGTTCCCCAGGATTGAACGTAGTTGAGACATAATATTTCTTGGTAAGGGATCACCAGCTAGAGGGCCGCCTTTACCGGTGACGGTTTTACCATCAGAGCCTAATGTGCGATTTTTTGTAATATCGGCTATTTGATCTACCAAGTTATTGTAGTTATTAATAAAATTCTGAATGTTTTCTTCCGCAGCTTTTTTGTCTGTATCAATACTTACACCTGCGTTATTACCCTCAGGTGTTACTGCTAGAACTGTCAGGCTAAGATCCTGTACGACGTTAGTAAAAACATTTGAGCTACTGGTCGCAACGATACCATCAATTTCAATCAGTGCATTTTGTGCGGTACCAACCACAGCTAACCCAGCATTTGCACCAGTAGGCACAGATGATATGGCATCTAATTCAGCATTATTATTTGTTACTACAAGGTCATTACCATCACCAGTGATGGTGGAGCTAAACACCAATTTAGTGCCAACTGCACCACCGGCGTTAATTAAATTGACATTAACACCAAAATTATCACCTTGTTCATTTATCTTTGTTCTAAGCTCGCTAAGCGTCATACCAGCTGTTACGTCAATATCGAAACTTTGACCACCAGCATTAAACGTAAGCGTTCCGTCTGAAGTGGAAACAATGTCACTAACAGCACCAAAAGCACCATCCGCAGTTTCTAACCGACTACCTTGCGCTAACTGTGAGACTTTAACATCGTAATTCCCTGCCAGCGCGCTATTGGTAGCGGATGCTTCTAAATAGGTTTTATTTTCAGTCGGCTGAGTGATAGTTGCAACCCGGGCATTTAAATTATTACCACCGAGTTTTTTTACTGCATCCTGAAAAGAGGCAAGGGCCGACTTGAGCCGGCCAATGCCAGATAGTGAGGATTCAAGAGTAGATTTCGTCGTATTAATTCTGCCCAGCTTGCTGTCGCGCTCAGTTTTAACCAGAGTGCTAACAAGTTCCTCTAACGGTAAACCAGATGCGGAACCGAGAAAATTAATTTGTGACATAATCATTTACCCCTACACTTTGTTATCAACCAGCAAGCCGATTGTTTGCCCCATTTCATCCTGCAAGCGCCGAATGTCTTGAGCTACTTTCAACAGCTCCTCCGATGGGATTTGCCTTAGCACCTCAGAGCTTTTTAAGTCTACGACTTTTATTACCTCACGACCAGACAGATCATCAATTGAGAAGCTCAACGAACGCGATTCAATCACTGCTGCTGTGTTTAAAACATCAATTGCCTCGTCTAATTCGCTACGAGATATTTCAGTTTTTGGCTGAGCAAAGCCCACTGTTTTTGAGCTATCTATGTCAACCGTCTGCTTTTCTTGGTTATCATCTTGTACGTTCAAACCAGCTGCTTGAGACGAAAGCGGTAACCCTCCAACACTCGCAAGATTTATACTACTCATATTCAGACTCCTTATCGGCGCGAGAGGTAAAAGCTTTAATTAAAGCTCTCACCACCGCGCTTATTAGTTTAACCTAATAACGACAAAGCTGCCTGTGGCCGCTGATTGGCCTGCGCCAATACTGTAGTACTGGTTTGCTGTAAGATCTGTTGACGCGTTAACTCAGCAGTTTCTTTAGCAAAGTCTGTATCGCGAATCCGGCTGCGTGCACCTGATACGTTTTCAGAAATATTGGTTAAGTTACGAATGGTCGACTGGAAACGGTTTTGAATCGCACCCAAATCAGCTCTAGCTCCATCAATTGTACCAATTGCAGTATCAATCAGTGCCAATGCAGCACTTGCTTCAGCGACTGTGGTAACACTGAGAGCACTCAGGCCTAAGGCGTCTGTACCATAACCATCAGTATTAGTTAAAGCAACAGTAATGTTTTGTCCTGCATTGGCACCTACCAAGAAGGCAGCTGAGAAATTGCCATCTAATAAGTTTGTAGTACCAAACTGAGTATCTGATGCAACCCGAGTCATTTCAGATTTTAATGCAGAAACCTCTTTTTGCAGTGCAGCACGGTCGTCCGCACTATTAATACCGTTCTGCGACTGAATAGCCAAAGTACGGATACGCTGTAAAGAGTTGGTGATTTCTTCCATGGCACCCTCTGCCACCTGTGCCACAGAAATACCATCATTTGCATTACGCGCAGCCTGATCCAAACCATTCACCTGACTGGTTAGACGGTTGCTGATTTGTAATCCGGCCGCATCATCAGCAGCGCTGTTGATACGAAAGCCTGAAGACAAACGTTTAAAAGCTGTATCCAGGTTGTTGCCTGAGTTAAACAGCTGACGCTGAGCATTCAGTGATGAGGTGTTTGTATTTACGTATAGAGACATGAGTCACTCCTTAAGTTTTCAGCACTACATTGACTGAAAACCTGATTATTAAAAATACGGTTTAGCCGTTAGCTTGGCCAAGCTGCAACTTGGCTTATTTAGGTTATCGGCAGTAAAATGAAGAACTTTAGGAAAAAAAATTATTTTTTTGATTTATTTTTATAAGCATAAAAAAACCATTCAAAGTGAATATTTTGAATGGCTTGGAGGCATAATGATGAACTTTAGCTCAGTTAAGCATTAAGAACTCGCAGTGCGGCCTGCGGCCTTTGATTCGCCTGAGCCAAAACAGAAGTACTGCTTTGTTGGATGATTTGGGTTCGGGTTAACTCAGCAGTAGTCTGGGCATAATCAGTATCTCGGATCCTACCTCGCGAAGCTGAAACGTTTTCACTAATATTACTTAGATTGCGTATTGTGGTTTCAAGCACATTTTGCCAGGAACCAAAATCAGTGCGTGCATTACCTAAGGTCAGTAAAGCATTATCTAACCTCTGTAAAGTATCCTCTATATCATCCGTGCCTAAAGCTATATCGCCAATATTTAAGCCGCTAGCACTACTCCCAAAATTAGTTGATAAATCGATACTAATTTTTTGCCCTGTATTGGCACCAACCTGAAACACCGCCGCAGATGCAGAGCCATCAAGCAACTGAATACCAGCGAACTCGGTGTTGTCAGCGATACTTTGGATAGCCGCAGTTAACTCGTTAAATTCTTTTTGGATGGCAAAAATATCGCCATCACTATAGATACCATTTTCTGACTGTATAGCTAATACTCGCATTCGCTGAAGGATAGCCTGTGTCTCGACCAGACCTCCTTCTGTTACCTGCACCAGGGAAATAGCGTCACTTGCGTTACGTACCGCCTGATCCAACCCGTTTACTTGACTAGTCAGAACATTAGAAATCACTAAACCTGCAGCGTCGTCTGCCGCACGGTTAATACGAAAACCGGACGAAAGACGTTCAAAGCTTGTGGATAAACCGGCAGAAGCGTTGCTAAGTAAACGCTGCGATGCAAGAGAGGACTGGTTATTGTTTACAACGACCGTCATGAAACTCCCCCTACGCATGAATAAGTAGCCGGGGTTAACCCCGACTACTTATCGTTTTTACTGAAGAAGGCTTAAAGCCGCCTGTGGCCGCTGATTCGCCTGAGCAAGTACAGTAGTACTGGTTTGTTGCAGGATCTGTGTTCTGGTTAACTCTGCCGTCTCTTTGGCAAAATCAGTGTCGCGAATGCGGCTACGTGCACCAGAGACATTTTCAGAAATATTGGTTAAGTTACGAATGGTCGACTGAAAACGGTTTTGAATCGCACCCAAATCAGCTCTAGCTCCATCAATTGTACCAATTGCAGTATCAATCAGTGCCAATGCAGCACTTGCGTCAGCGACTGTGTTAACACTGAGAGCACTCAGGCCTAAGGCGTCTGTACCATAACCATCGGCATTAGTTAAAGCAACGTTAATATTTTGCCCCGCATTAGCACCAACCAAAAAATCTACGTCTAAATTACCATCAAGTAAAAGGGTGGTTCCAAACTGGGTGGTATCCGCAACACGAGTAATTTCAGCTTTTAAAGCAGAAACTTCTTTTTGCAGGGCAGCGCGGTCATCCGCACTATTAATACCATTTTGTGATTGAATGGCTAGGGTACGAACACGTTGTAATGAGTTAGTGATTTCATCCATTGCCCCTTCGGCAACTTGAGCTAGTGAAATACCATCATTAGCATTTCGAGCCGCTTGATCCAAACCATTGACCTGACTGGTTAGGCGATTGCTGATTTGTAATCCTGCCGCATCATCAGCCGCACTATTGATACGGAAACCTGAAGATAATCGCTTAAAAGCAACATCCAAAGAGTTACCAGAATTAAAAAGCTGACGTTGCGCGTTTAATGATGAAACATTTGTATTGACATAAAGTGACATGGTGTTTTCTCCTGCTGCTTAAACAATTCTGGCATGATTAACTCTTTATTTGCCAGCGTCATATCTTGTTACTTAATGTATCGGTTTAAAGCAGAAGAACTTTAGATATTTTGAAAAAATATGTTTTTGAGATCGTTTTTGCACTAAAAAGCCCGAAACCAGCACTGGAGAAAATCAGCACTAGGTCTGGATGCTTTTACTCAAAAAAGATAATTAGCGAATAAAGTCAAATAAAGAGATAGAAGATACTTTTGTGAAAGTAGCAGAAATTGCCTGGAGAGCTATTTCTTGTTTCGTTATTTCAGTGAGCGCCTCTGCATAATCGACTTCGGATAAATCTGCTCGGTAGGATTTGTTATTGATTTTCAAGTCTTCATTGGTTTCAAATACACTATCAAGCACATTGATCCTGCCTCCGATGCTAGACATGGAATTTCCCAATGTCGCCATTGCATTCTCTAACTGCACCGTTGCATCACTAATGGCTTCAAATCGGTCAAAAGAAGCTAACCCTGGTGTTTCAAGTACCTGAATAAAGTCTTGCAATGTATTAAGCACATTTTTCTTCAGCGGTGGATTCAGGCTAAAATCAAGCTGACCAGGTAAGGCCGGCCCATTCACCTCTAGTTCCAAACCCTGGAAATTAATTTTTTCGCCTGGCGTAAATGTACCGGTTACTGCAGGCACTAAGGAGGTACCATTTTGCTGAATTTCATAGATATCAGGTGCAGATAGCACTAAATTAAAAGTATTGTTCGCTGGAACAAGACTGTCGTAGGTGTTGCGATAAAAAGCATCAAACTGTGTTTGATTATTAACTTTAATGGATGCTGAAGTTGCCCCACCTGCACTAACGACTAAATCACTAGTTTTAAAGCGTGCATTTACGTCATCAAAAACCATTTTTCCACTATCATTGCCGGGTAGTGCAATGGTTGGCGATATTTGTAGTGCTTTTTGACCATCATCTCCTTGAAATTCATAGCTATTGGTTACAGGATTGAAAGCATAAGATGTTATTTTGTCCTGGTATCCAGAAAAAATATAGCCTCCCTCGGAGTTTTTGGTATTCATTAAGTCCAGCAATTCTACTTGAATCTGTCGAAGCTCTGCTGCCACAGCCTGCAAATCTTGCTCAGCATAAGTGCCATTTCCTGATGCAATGGCCAAAACCCGAGCACGATCCATTGACGTCTGCATATTTGAAAGCACGGTTTCTTCCAGTGCCAGGTTATTTTTCAATAGTACCGAATTCTTCTGATACTGCTCGGTCTGAGCCAGGTTTTGATCCAACCCCAACACCTTGGCAGATGAAGCCGGATCATCGGCAGGTGTCAAAATACGAGTCTGCTTGGTCAATTGCTCTTGAGCACGGCTCATCTTGGCATTGGTGTTAATAACACCATTTAAGCCCATATTAAACTTCATATTAAATGACATTCTCATGCTCTTACCTCACTGCTGCAAGCAGGGTGTCAAAAATGGTTTGCGACGTAGAGATGATCTTGGTCGCGGCTGCATAGGTTTGCTGAAACCGTACCAAATTTGCCGCTTCTTCATCCAAGCTCACTCCTGATAACGATTCAAACCAGTTTTGGCTTTGCTCCAACAAGGCGCTGTTTGCCGCCTCACTGTTGCGAGCCTGATTGGTGCGCTCACCGATTAAACTCACCATCGACGCATAGGTTTGGTTGAAACTGCCACTATTTACCCCGCCAGGTGTCGATAGGGCATTTAACCGTGTTGTCGATGTATCGGTCTGTAGTGCCGCTAACTTGAGGCCATTTCGGTTATCATTGAAACCGCCGCTGTTAAATTCGATAGTGAATGTATCACCCACGCTTGGAATACCGGTAATGGAAAAATCAAAGCCAACATCCACCCCAGCTTCTTCAAACAAGCTCTGATAATTGGCTGAGCCGAAGTTGGCTGTTCCAATGACGTTCCCGCCGTTATCTTCAATCTGAAAGCTATCACCGCCCAAATAAGTGACTTCCCAAGGTCCATTGACTAAACCACCAGGTGCAGTAAAACCGTAATCCGGTGGAGTCGCTGGCGTGGTATCTTTAATTTGCAGACCTTCAGCTTTGCCGTTACCTAAATTCTCCAAAGTTTGATCAATACGAATTGGTGATGCCAACGCAATATCTTCTGGCCGCGTAGTCGCTAACCCAAGCTGACGAGCGGCTGTTGCTAACGGCTTAAATTCAAATTGATCACCAACGGCACCATCGATGTCGAACGTGAAACCATACAAGTCGCCACCTGCATCATCAGCTGTAATCGTCGCTGGAAAACCTGCAACCGTAGCAGTGATATCAGAGCCGGCAATCACATTGCCTTTTAGATCAACCGCCTGAACCAACACTTCCGTTGCAGAAATAATGGTCACTCGCAAGTCATTGGGGGGGATCTGACTCCCCTTACCTGCTTCAACTGTCCCTGATAACGTTGAGTTGGCCGAGTTCCCCGTGTAAGGGAAACCTGAAAAAGAAGGGAATGTAAAAAGTGGCCCGCCAATTTCACCATTCAGGTTCATGCCTAGCTTATTCTGTTCATTCAATGCATCGGCCAGCGATAACGCGACCTGACCCAGTTTATTTTGCGTTGGATCCAGTATTTCTTCACGAAAGCCGATCAGTGCCCCCAACTTACCGCCCAGCTTTTTGACATTGATATCGCGCACCACACTATCTTTGTTAGATAGTTGCAATTGCAATTCTTTACGCGATGGATCTGGGTTGCCACGGGTCGATAGCAGTGAGAAGTCTCCATTCTCGACCACCAACGACTGACCGGTTGCCATAAACACCAGCTTCTCACCATTTTTTGCATCCAGCGTGCGGATTTCTACCATTTCGGAAAGTTTTCGGATGGCCTCGTCCCGCTTATCCAGCAGGTTTAAAGGAATTGGACGGCTAGAGCCAGTGCCATAACTGGCAATTTCTCTATTGAGCTGGGCGATCTGCTTAATATACCCATTGGTCTCATCAACAAAAATATCCAACTGCTGATTGATAAATAAATCTTGATCCAGCACCAAGGTCGACATAGTGCTGAATCTATCCAACAAAGCTTCTGAGCTGCCGATAATTAACTGACGATTGGCTAAGGTAGTCGGATCGTTATTAGCAATTTGAAATTGATCAAACAACTCATTCATGCCGGTCGCGATGCTATTGGCCGGGTTTGAAAATAAAGCATCCACACGATTTGCTTCAGAGAGAAACTGCTCAGAATAAGAATAGGCGGATGTATCACGACGCAATTGTTTAAGCGTAAACTCATTGACCAAGCGCTCAGTAGTACCACGCCCAACACCAAGCCCCAGAATTTGTGCCTCAAACTCAGTGCGTTGCCGAACATAGCCTTCGGTGTTGATATTGGCGATATTATTACTGGTGGTGTTAAGCAAGGTACTGCTAGCCAGCACAGCTGAAGAACCGATCCTGAGTAAATTGTCTGACATGATTAACTCCGCTTACCTTGCTTACACTGTGTATCGGCCAGACTGCATTATTCTTGAGCGGATGCTTTAAGCACACGCATGACCGGATTGTTCATTACTGACCTGATTTTTTCTGCATAATTCGGATCGGTAGCATAGCCTGCAGCTTGCAACTGACGGAAGTACGCGACACTATCCGAAGCCACTTTAACAGCCTCCTGATAACGTGGACTGCTCTGAATAAAATCAACATAATCTTTTAAGCTCTGCTCAGGGGAGTCATAAGCGCGAAACTTGGCTTGCTCTTTTTGAGCCACGCCCTGGCGGTATTCCAGTGTATCCACCACTGCAGTATCGCCTTGCCAGCCGCGACTGGCTTTAATACCAAACAAGTTAAAACTATTTTCACCTGCCGCAGTTGGGATCATACGTTGCCCCCAGCCCGTCTCAAGTGCTGCCTGCGCCACCAATGCAACCGGGTCTAAGCCAAGGGCTGATGCTGCTTCACGGGCAGCAGGCAATAAACGTTCAACAAAAGCTTTAGGCGAATCCACCGACCAAACAGGTTTAGGCTCTACGGTTGCCATCGCCTCTTTAACCATATCAGCAGCCTGCGTTTTTGTTCTGGCTGTTGGTGCCTCAACTGCTTCATGGTTCTTGGTATGGTTCAGTGATGTTGTTCGGGTGGATATGGCTGACGGCATCACCAAATGTTCCGGGTTGGGCCGTTGAGATTGCTGAGCAATATGCTCTGGGCTTAGTTGCTGTACGATGATATCGGCTAGCCCTAAGCTCCCACTGCGGGATAAATCAGAGGCCAGTTGATTGTCATACATATCTTCATAGAACTTGGTGGTCTCACTGTGCATAAAACCATCTTCATCCTTAAATGCCTCGTTGGCTTTACGCATGCTGCTTAGCAGCATATTCATGAAAATGGCTTCAAATTGCTCAGCAGCCTGACGCAGCCCCGTCCCCTCATCCTGGCCAGCCGACTGACGGATCTGCTGTAAGCTATTAATATCATGGTACGATAAGGGTTGTCTGATGGAGTCCATACTATGCCTCTCGCTGTTTAAATAACGACCAGTTCGCCATGGATCGCACCGGCTTCTTTCAGTGCTTCTAAAATCGCCATCAAGTCACCGGGTGCTGCCCCAACCGCATTTACCGTCCGAACCAGATCATCGAGGGTCACGCCAGGATCAAATTTAAACATGCGCGATTGTGCTGGATTAACATCAATGATCGAGCTTTCTTCAATCATGGTCTCTCCTCCAGCTAACGGGTTTGGCTGTATCACTCGTGGATTTTCAGCAATGGTCACAGTTAAACCACCATGAGTGACTGCTGCAGGAAACAAGCGTACTTCCTGACCAATCACAATAGTTCCTGTCCGTGAGTTGATAATAATTTTGGCCGAGTTGTTTGCTGGCTCAAAGGTTAAGTTTTCCAGCGTTGACATGTATGACACTCGCTGGCTGATATCACGTGGCGCACGTACCCGAACCGAGGATGCATCCAGTGAGTAAGCTGTTTCCGGGCCGATAAAGTCATTAATGGCCTCAGCTAAACGACGCGAGGTGGTAAAATCAGATCGATGCAAATTAAAGGTGATAAAGTCCCCTTCAGCGAAAGGCGTAGGTACCTCTTGCTCCACCATGGCTCCATTGGGTATACGGCCTACGGTCGGTGTATTCACAAGAATACGAGAACCATCCAGGCCCTCAGCTCCTAGCCCACTCACAATAAGGCTGCCCTGCGCCACAGCATAGACTTTGCCATCGAGGCCAACCAGGAAGGTTTGCATTAAAGTGCCACCACGCAAGCTGGCAGCGCTGCCAACGGAAGATACGGTGACATCAATACTCTGTCCTGGTTTGGCAAAAGCTGGCAATTCGGCATGAACAGCTACAGCGGCAACATTCTTGATTTGTGTCCGCATCCCTTGCGGCATGTTGATGCCAAAATTAGATAGCATGGTACGGAAGCTTTGCTCAGTAAACGGGCTTTGTTCACCGGTGCCGGGTAAACCAACCACCAAGCCATAACCAACCAGTTGATTGCTCCGCACTCCTTCAACATCTGCCACATCTTTAATGCGTGCGGCATGCGCCGGCATTAACGCAATAGTGACCAGAATAATCAACAACCATTGCCACAGTTTCATCAGAAAACTCCTTAAAACGGCCATGCCGGACTGGAGAAAAACCGGGTTAACCAGCCGGGCGACTGACCACCATGATGAGCTCCGGTGCCACTGTACTCGATACGGGCATTGGCAATTTTTGTCGACTCAACCGTATTGTTCAGGTCAACATCTTCTTGCCGAATGATCCCGGTTAAGCGGATGAATTCTTTGCCTGTGTTCAGCTGAAGCCATTTTTCGCCCCGTATCACCAGATTGCCATTCGGCTGCACTTCAACCACATTGACAGTAATATCACCTGTCAAGCTGTTGCTTTGGTTTGATTTAGCATCACCCTTGAAATCATTGGTGCTGTTCGTTCCCAGTTGGATCGTATTGAGCTGTCGCCCCCCAAAACCAACGATCGGATCAATCTGGCTGCTACTGTCTCGTTGAGTCTCAGTACGGGCATTTTTTGATGCCTGAGTTCGTTCGCGTAATACAACCGTAATAATATCCCCTTCAAAGCGAGCACGGGTATCGGAATACAAGCTACTGGAATAGCGCTGAGCAAATAGAGAACCGGTATGTTCAATCGGTCGGGCTGCCGGCCCGGCAGGCATTGGTGCATAAAAAGGGTCATCCGGCAGAGGCGGTTGCACACTGGAGCACCCCACCAATGAGACCCATGCCAATATAGTGATAAAAATACGCATACACACCTCGCAGACTTACAATTGCTGAATTGCAAAGCCAAGCATTTGATCAACGGTTGAAATCACTTTTGAGTTCATCTCATACACGCGTTGACTCTCAATCAGACTCACCAGCTCTTCGGTCACATTCACATTAGATGTTTCCAGCGCACCTTGTACAATCAGCCCGAGGCCTTCTAGACCTGGAATCCCTTGCACCGGATCGCCGCTGGCGGCGGTTTCACGAAATAAGTTCTGGCCAATCGGCTCTAAGCCAGCTGGATTGATAAAGTTGGTGACGGTAATTTGCCCCAGCACCGCATTATCAGCCTGGCCTGGTAAACGCGCGGAGACCTCACCATCTTGTGATATGGTTATTCCAGTAGCCTCTGGCGGCACCACAATATTTGGCTCCAACTGGAAGCCTGCACCAGAGGTCACCAAATTGCCGTCTTGATCAACAGTAAATTGGCCATTACGGGTATAAGAGATATTGCCATCTGGCATCAAGATTTCAAAAAAACCATGGCCCTGAATCATCATATCCAGGCTGTTTTCGGTGGTGATCATGTTGCCTTGCGTAAAGTTCTTTTGTGTCGCTACCACCTTAGTACCCGCACCAATCATTAAACCGTTCGGCAGCTCTGAGTTCTGCGACGAGCGCCCACCAGGCTGATTGACGTTCTGATACAGAAGATCTTCAAACACTGCTCGACTTTTCTTAAAGCCAACGGTACTGGCATTGGCCAGATTGTTAGAAATCACCGAAATATCACGCTGCTTGGCGTCTAAACCGGTTTTACTGATCCATAATGCTGGATGCATAACAGCCTCCTCAGCTTAACCCATGATGTACAGAAGCGAATCTTGCTTCTGATCGATTTGTTGTGCAGTTTTCATCATCTTGACTTGCATTTCGAACTGACGCTGTAAACTGATCATGTGCGTCATCTCGGTAATGGCATTGACATTACTGCCTTCCAGTGCCTGATTGATGATGGCGACTTCAATACTTTCTTCTTCCGGCTGGCCGTCTTTACGCCGAAATAAGCCATCAGTACCTTTTTCAATTTGAGTCAACTCGGGCTTCACTAATTTAATGCGGCCTGCTTCAAATAAAGCTTCTGGCGGAGCGCCCTGAGGCAACACAGAAATAGTGCCATCCTGCCCAATCTCTAGTTTGGCTAAAGGCAGTGGCAACTGAATAGGGCCGGCCTCCCCCATCACAGGCAAACCAGAGGCAGTTTCCAGCATGCCAAAGGCATTAATTTGCAGGCTACCAGACCGTGTATAGGCTTCGGAACCATCGGCACTTTGCACAGCAAACCAACCATCGCCTTTAATAGCCACATCCAACTCACGCTCAGTCATCTTCAGAGGTCCGGCTTCAAAACTATGTCCTGGCCGCTCCGTCATTGAAAAAACACGGGTTGGTAAACCGGCACCAAAGGCTTGCATGGCCCGGGCCTGCTCAAAATCAGCTTTGAAACCTGTGGTACCTGTATTCGCCAAATTATTGGCTCGTACCGCAATGGCGTGCTGGTTTTCTTTGGCCCCGCTCATGGCGATATACAACAAACTATCCATGGTTGACTCCCGAGCTATTACTTACGAACAATCTTATGGATTAACGATGCAATCTTAATGCCAAAAACATTGCCATAAAAAAGCCACCCGAAGGTGGCTCTTAAGTAAACATAACTAATATTAACGTATCTGCAAGATCGTTTGCTGCAAGGTACTGTTAACTTCAAGTGCTCTGGAGTTGGCCTGGAAGTTACGTTGTGCACTAATCAAATCAACCAGCTCTGTCGTCAAGTTGACATTTGACTGCTCTAAAGCAGAAGAGTTGATGGCACCAAAAGTCCCCACATTGGCCTGTCCTGCAATGGGTTCACCCGAGGTAATGGTTTGTTGCCACGAGGTATTCCCCACTTGCTTTAAACCCTGCACATTGGCAAATTGTACAAGCGTCACCTGAGCTAAATACTCTTCATCACCATTGCTGTAGCTGGCCAAGACACGACCAAAAGCGTCAATATCGACCCCGGTCAGATTACCAACCGTGGTACCATCCTGACTGAGGTTAGTCACATCAAAAGGTGCTGCGTACTGCGTAGGTGTCCGAACGCCGGATGGATCCCGGAAGTTGATCACCATATCATTTATAAACTCTGCACCATTGGTTAAGTACCCATTCAACGGATCATTTAGATCGGCTGCAGGCAGTGTCAAAACAGGTGGTGCAGGCGGCGGACCTGGAATGACTAACTCACCGCTGGAGTCAAATTGAAGTGTTTGAGGGCCAAAAGGAGCAGCTGTGACATCATCCCACACCGCGTAGACATCCCATTCACCTGTCACCGCCGTCTTGGCAAAGTACATCGAAACAATATGAGACTCACCTAAACTATCATAAACCGTTACTGATGTTGAGTGACTATACGTCGCCGGATCCGTTGCATCAAAAGGTGCTGCAATCGCAATTTCTGAAGAGTTTAGGTTAGCGGTGACAAATATATTGTTGGTCGCTCGTGGAGCACCGGCAGTAGTTGGTATCGAAATAGGTTGAGTGGTGCTTAAACTGACAGATTGATTTTGACCGGTTGAAGGGTCAACAGAAAACCCTTGAAGGAAATTACCCCGGTTATCAATAATGAAGTTATCTTTATCAAGCTTAAAATTACCCGCCCGGGTATAAGTCATGTCTCTGGCCGTGCGATCTGGTGTGGTAGCAAAAAAACCCTCACCAGTAATGGCCAAATCCAATGAGTTATTGGTAAATGACAATGACCCCTGATTAAATTGCTGTGCTACAACAGACGTAGTGACACCATCACCGACCTTGGTTCGACCGGAAGCAAAGATGGATGTTGCATAAACATCCGCAAACTCAGCGCGCGACTCTTTAAAACCAGTGGTATTAACGTTAGCAATATTATTTGCGGTTACATCCAAATCTTTTTGTGCTGCGGCCAAGCCGCTTAACGCGATAGTAAAACTCATAACTCACCTCATTATACTAGGTAATAACATTGGCCTGCTTAACCGTACGAAATCTCTTTTACATCTGCTAATTTAAAGGCGCCAAGCCCAACTAAATTAAGTGTGATGCCTTTACCTGCCTGTCCCAGACTCACACTGGATACGGGGGCATATACATACACAGGCAACGACTGATTCTCGCCACTCATGTTAGCCTCCACTTTGATGTTATAAACTCCTGGCGGCATTTCTTCTTCATTGGCGTTAGTACCATCCCAGACAAAATCAAACTTACCAGCCGCGACTTCCGGGATAGAAACCGTCTGTACCAATTCCCCATTCGGCTTTTCAATGCGAACCTTCACGTTGGTCGCTCGCTGTTCAAAGTCGATAATGCCACGAGAGATATCTTGTCCGTTGAACACGATCTCATCCGACGAAACCAGCACCGAGCGACCGACCAGGCTGGATGCCTGCAGTGCCTGATTTGAACTCATGCTATCGGCAAAGCTTTCAAAACTCTTATTCAACGAGCTAATACCATCTGCCATGGTAAAGTTGGTCATCTGAGCAATCATTTGATCATTTTCTACCGGGCTGGTTGGATCCTGAAACGCCAGTTGCTGCGTTAACAAAGCGAAAAAGTCAGCCTGAGTTAAGGCACCGTTATTTCTGTCTGGTACCTTATCATCGGTATCCCAACGTTCCAGACCACTGGCTGAATTGATAGTCGTCATCACTCAGACTCCGTTATTGTTGCTGACCTAACCGCAGGGTTCTAATCAGCATTTTCTTTGCCGCATCTGCAGTATTGACATTGGTTTCATAAGAACGGGTGGCGGAGATCATATTCGCCATCTCTTCCATCACGTTGATGTTCGGTTTGTAAATGTAGCCATCTTCATCTGCCAACGGATGGTTCGGGTTGTATTCCACATTCAGCGGTGCATCCGACTCCACAATCCCGAGTACATTGACACCGGATACCTGCCCCTGCATGCGCTTAGCTTCAGCCAGCTCTGCAGCAAATACCGGATGACGACCTCGGTAAGTCTCTTCCACACTGCTGCTGATGCTGTTGGCATTGGCAATATTACTTGCTGTGGTGTTTAACCGCACAGACTGAGCGGACATGCCACTACCGGCGATATCAAATACCTTGAAGGAACTCATGATTATTGTCCTTTAATTGCTTTTTTTAAACCGGAGATCCGGCCATCCAAAAACTGCAAACTGGTGCGGTAGGCTAAATCATTTTGCATAAACTCGTTGCGCTCACGGTGGATATCTACGCTGTTAGCATCTCCCGTATCTGGCTGATCCGGGTTGCGATATTGCATTTCTTTTCGTACGGAGCTATCGATGTGAAAATGTTTTTCGTGGGTACGAGCAACAGTGCGGCCTTGGCGATGCTGTGCATTGGCAAGTGCTTGTTGAAAATCCATATCGCGGGCCTTAAAGCCAGGAGTATCCGCGTTGGCAATATTTTCAGCCAGTACTTGCGTGCGTTTTTCGCGGATCATCATCGCTTCAGGATGCATTCCGAATGCTTTATCAAAGCTAATTGACATGACAGTTGCCTCACTAATCACCTAACTGGGATTAGTGAAGCAAAAGATGGGCCAAATATTCTTTAGGATGGTATTTAGGAAAATTTAAACGTCATCAGACTTTTTTACGGTAAATAATGCCGGGGTTGCAGCGGATCATTTCAAAATCGCTATTGATGCTGGAAAGAGACTCGGAGGCCCCGAGAATTAAGAAGCCACGTGGAGCAAGCGCCCCGGCAAATTGCCGGATAATTTTGGCTTTCACTTCGGGAGAAAAGTAAATAAGAACATTACGACAAAAAATAATATCAAACTTACCCAGCAGGGTATAACTGTCCAATAAGTTAAGATGGCGGAAACTGACATTCTTCCGTACGGCAGCTTTTAGCCGCATCATGCCATTGCCACTATCTTCAAAAAACTTGCTACGCCGCTCAGGCGATAAACCACGCGATAGTGCCAAACCATCGTACTCAGCGCGTTGACAGTACTCCAGCATCGTATTGGAGATGTCTGTCCCAAGGATGTGCAGCCCCATATTAAACGCATTGGGGCGTGACTGCTGATACTCCAGACCGGTCATAGCAATTGAATAAGGCTCCTGACCAGATGAACTGGCAGCTGACCATATCTTTAATTGCCGCGTCGTTTTTTCAAGCTCAGGGAGAACCTGTTTTTTTAACAGCTCGAATGGGTAGGAATCCCGAAACCATAAGGTTTCATTAGTGGTCATGGCATCAATCACAGCCGAGCGCAATTGACGCTCAAAAGGACTCAATGTTTTAGTGACCAGCTCAGATAAAGAGCCAACATTAAAACGAGCCATTAAAGGCCCTAACCGACTTTTTACCAGGTATAGCTTATTGTCACCCAGCACGATGCCACACTGCTGCTCCAAAAAGTCACGGAACATCTTGTACTCGCTGTCTTGCAGATCACGATTAGGTACCATTGCCATCCTTAACGCCAGTTAATCTGCATGCAACCATTTCTGAACAGATTCTGCCAGCTCATCTGGGTTGAATTTAGCAATAAAATCATCTGCACCAACTTTTTTCACCATTTGCTGATTAAACACCCCACTGAGCGATGTATGCAAGATCACATGCAACTTTTGCAGCTTAGGATCTGCTTTTAAAGCTGCAGTCAGGGTGTAACCATCCATTTCTGGCATTTCAATATCAGAAATCAACAAACCAACTTTTTCAGTAATGGAGTCCGCGCAACTATCGGCTGTTTGCATAAGAAAGTCCAAGGCCTCCCGGCCATTATTCACCAGATGCATTTTTACGCCAAGATTTTCTAAAGCTCGCTTGACCTGATTACGTGCCACAGCGGAATCATCAGCGATTAGAATCACACGCTCACCCAAATCTCGGCGTACCATTTCCGATGACACACGATCACTGATATTGGTAGGCGATGGTGAAATCTCTTCAAGCACTTTTTCTACATCAAGGATCTCTATCAGCTCATTGTCTACTTCAGTGACCGCCGTTAAATAACTTTGTTTGCCACTGGTTCCTTTCGGAGGAGCCATAATGGACTCCCAGTTGATATTGATGATTCGGTCGACCGCATTCACCAAAAAGCCCTGCACAGACCGGTTATACTCGGCAATAATAATGAAACTACTCTCCAAATCAGCGATAGGTTTTCCACCGGTAGCCAAACTTAAATCTATCACTGAAATGGTTTGTCCCCGGATGTGAGCAATGCCTCGCACCCATTTGTTTCGTTTTGGCAAAGCAGTCAATGCCGGACAAGGCAACACTTCACGTACTTTAAATACATTAATACCGTAACGCTGTCGACCCGACAACTTAAACATCAACAACTCCAAGCGGTTTTGTCCTACCAATTGGGTCCGTTGATTGACCGAGTCTAAAATAGTTGCCATCTGCAGCTCCTGTTAGTCAGGCAAAGAGGATCGATTCTTGCTTTTACTGTGTAGATACCATGTATCGAGTACAAACCGGCAGTATATTGACGGTAGCTCGGTAGACACAACATATCCCTAAGCATAGCCGAAACCATATGAAAATGTACGATAAAATCAGCGTCATTGCCAAAAATATAACTATATTCATGCTGCTTTTTAGCCTGCAAAGCACTGCAATGGCTGAGGCTGCAACCGATGTTTACACAACGGAAGAACTGACCGCCTTAGTACAACAGTGGCTGGATAGCGAGCAACAGCATACCGAACAATCAGAGCGACAGTGGCAAGTGCAGTCGCTGGATGCCCGTATTGGCCAGAAAGAGTGTCAACATCCGCTTGAGCTGAGTTTACCCGGCCAACTACGTAACCGCCAGACAACAGTACAAATTCGTTGCAATGCGCCTGCTCCCTGGCAATTGTATGTTCCTGCTCGCTTTAGTGATGTCATTGAGGCAGTAGTCGCTCGGCAGAACCTCAGGCCAGGGACCCCTATCACCGCTGAGATGCTACAAATTGAACAAAGAGAGAGACGCTTATTGCGAGGAACCATTGTCACCGACCCGCAGCAGATCATTGGTGCTCGTAATCGCCGCTCTATCAGCTTAGGTCAGATGGTCAGCCTGGAAGATCTTTGTCTTGTATGTCGCGGGGATATTGTTACAATTAACGTTAACCATGCGACTCTGAATGTCAGTGCTACTGGTGTCGCAGAGCAGGATGGCAGTCTGGGCGATCTGATTAGTATTCGCAATCGACAATCCAATCAATTGATTGAAGCTCAGGTCATCGCAGTAAACGAAGTTCAGGTGCGTTATTGAAGACAATTGAAAAAATTTCTAAAGTTTTCTTTTTTCCTGCCGTTACTGTGAGCATAGGGAGTTTGACGTAAGTAAGAAGAGGTCTATAGCATGGTCAGTCAAATTAATAATACACCACCCGCCAACGGTGGTACTCAGGTTAAAAAAGAAACGGTTGAGCAAACCAATCAGCGTCAGCAGGTCACCCAGCAAAAACAAGCTGCACCTGCTCCACAGCAAACGGCAGCTCAAGCGAAGCAAGATTCTGTGTCGATTACACCACAAGCTAAGCAAATGGCTCGTTTGCAGGAAAAAGCAAACAACAGCTCTGGTATCGATCAGGAGAAAGTAAGCAAAATTAAGCAAGCTATTGCTGATGGCAAGTACCAGATTAATGTTGAGCAACTGGCTCGACGTATTATGCAATTTGAGGGCGAAATCTTTCGCAAGTCCTGATGACTGATACCGAGCTAAAGACCTTACTTACTCAACAAAAGGAGCACCTGGATGTGCTCCTTTCGTTATTGCGGCAAGAAATTTCCGCCATTAGTGATCGCAATATTGATGAACTGGAATCCTCCAGCCAGACCAAAGTACAATGTTTGGAAAAATTACAATCCCTTGATCAACAAGTGGCTCAACATCCCATGCTGGCAGCACATAAAGAAGCGGATTGGTTCAAGCAAGCTATTAGCATTCTTGAAGAGCAATTGGATGCCTGCAAACAGCAGAATGAAGTCAATCGTCTCGCGCTGGAGCAGAGCCAAATCAATCTACAGCAATTCAAAAATGAGCTGCTGCAACTGCATGGCAAATCCGGTTTAACCTATAATCGCAAAGGCAAACCTGCCGTTGATAGTAAAGGTAAAGGCTTCAAAGCCTGAACATGCTTTGACACAACATTGCTAGTACCATAATTAATTGTACCTTAATTAATAGTACCGCACATGACGGATACGGCGTTGTGGTTGTTGAGCCTGGTACAGTTGATACACGTCACGGAAATCCAACTCAAGCTCTGTGGCATAACTGTCACCCACAGGGTAACTTTTTACCACTCTGGCCCCACGAATAACCCCCTGCACCGATGATTGCAATTGCTCATTATTGACCAACATCTGTTGCACACTGGTTCGTGCATCAATACGCTGGCCATACACTTGCTCGGCTAATTCACGGTAGGCATCTAACTTTGATGCCTGCAATGCCATCAACATCTTATGCTGTTCATTCTGGCCAGGTTGCAACGAAAGCGGTGCATAGCCTACAGCACGAAGTACAGGAAACTCCTCTGGCGGCACAGCTTCCCACTCGACATAGCGATCAGCCACCAGGCTACAACCGGTTAGCGATAGCAACGTCAACACAGCCAGCAAAAAATAGTTCTGCATCACACCCTCCACGGGAAAATCATAGTACCCTTTATCTTATCAAAACAATGCAAAAACTATGCCCTTTAGAGCATCACCTTTGATCTAGCCCCTCAAAATCATAAGGTTTCAGCCACCAACGTCGACTCTGGCAGGTCGTTTGCTTTAGCTATGGTACGTAATTTGCTTTAAGGATCGGAATCGCTTTATAAACGTCAAAGTTACGACGGCCATTAGTCAGAGGAAGCATTCATGCAGGTACATTCCACCCTAGTCGGATGTTTGAGTTCTGTTTTATCAAGCAGACAGAGCCCATTACTATTGGGTCTGGTAATACTTTGCATGATGTTTAGTTCTACAACCACCGCCGATTGGTTTGAGGCCACAGGTCAGGCTCCGATTCGTCAGGGCAATCTCAATGATGCAAAAGCACGTGCAACGGAAGATGCGGTTCGACGAGCTTTGCTGTATGCAGGTGCCTCCATCAGCAGCGTGCAACAAGTAACCGATGGCTTGCTCACCCAAGATGAATTGGTACTGTCCAGCCAAGCTGAAGTCCGCCAAATCCAACTGGTCAGTGAGCAGCGTATTGGTGGCGTGATGGAGGTCACCATTCGGGCCGATATCTTTCCACAACAGCAACAATGTCACGGCGCTAATTTTAAAAAACCACTGGTGATCAGCCCATTCTTACTTCGTCACAGTCAACACAGTGTCATTGGTGATTTACAAAGTTTAGGGCTCGTTAGCGCCGAAAAAATATTCCGACAATTGCAGGATTTATCTACTAGCTCCGTCGTGCATTGGTATGACAACCCCACTCTTGCCCGCCCACTGACTAAACAAGAGCGCAGCAGCTTACTGCGACAAACCAACTCCGACTATCTGGTTACCGCATCGATTGATGATGTCTCGCTCGGTGAGCGCAGCGATAGGAATCTCCGATTCTGGTCCGATGCGCGCAGAGATCGCTTCTTTCATATGCGGCTGCAACTGCAGCAATTGAGCACTGGCCGCGTACTGTTTCAGCAAGAGTATCGTACTCAGGCACGCTGGGATTTCCGCAAGCGCACAACCATCAGCCCACAAAATCATCGTTTCTGGCAAACTGCTTATGGTGAGTCCATTCAACGCGTTCTCAACGCGGCAGTAGTGGATATTGATGATACATTACGCTGTGAACCCTTTCAGGCAGCCATTACGGAAGTTGCCAACAACCGTATAAGACTGGATGCTGGTGAAAACGTTGGCGTTAAGTCCGGTACCGAGCTGACGATTTTATTTCGCCAGGAAAGTGTCCGTGAAGGCGCTACCATGTATCGCGTAAGCCCACTGACAGTTAAAGTGAGTCAGGTAGGTTTTGATTGGGCCATGGCTGAAAGTATCGATCAAGCCCTCCTCAGTAATGTACAGATTGGTGATGCAGTGACTGTATTGGCTTCCCCTCAAGGTTAACTGAACCCTGCACTCTACGACTTTGTATTTATTTGAGATATCCTTTACAGGCTTGAACACTATCTGTACAATCCGCGCCTCCACTTGGCAAGTCAGCTGAAAAGCTGAACGCGCAAAGTCATGGGCCTAACAGAATATTTGTTCTTATGGTTGCCAGACTGCATCTCTTCAAGCATTGGCTTGCCTCGATGGAAACTTCACCGTGTTGCTGTTGGAACATCCAAAGCACGGTTATGCAACCTACTATCGAGGTACAAGTTCATCATGGTATCGAAAATCAAACAACTTAGTCTGGGTGTTCTGCTGGCACTAACCGCCACAGCCGTACACGCAGATATTCGCTTCAATGGCTTTGCATCCATCAAAGCTGGCAGTACCTTAAGCAGCTCGGACTCATTGTATGGCTACGACAAAGAAGTCGACTTTAAAAATGAATCCTTGTTTGCTTTGCAAGTACAAGCTGACTTAGCGGACCGTTTGTCCGTTACCGCCCAATTGATGGGCCGCGGCGAGAATGACTTTAATGCCGAGTTTGAATGGGCTTACCTGACCTATGAGTTAAATAGCCAGACGCGTATTAATGCTGGCCGTCTTCGTACTCCATTCTATCGTTATTCCGATTTTATGGATGTAGGATACGCCTATGATTGGGCTCGGGTACCCAACTCGGTCTATAACCTCGATTTTAATAATCTTGAGGGCGTATCACTGGTTCGTTTTGGCCAACTCGGCACCGTAGACTCAACCATCCAATTGATTTTCGGCAGCTACAACGGGGAAACCAACATCACACCAGCACCTGCGGATGTCAGCATTGATCGTGTGGCTGGAGCAACCTGGGAGCTGATGCAGGGCAATTTCAGCGCCCGGCTGGCTTATTTAACCGGTAAATTAACCATGGTTGACCAAGATGGTGAACTCACTGGGCTACTCGGTTTGTTGGAACAATCAGGGTTTGCCGAGACTGCTCATCAGATCCGAATTGAGGATGCCAGCAGTACTTTTATGGGGCTTGCTCTAGGCTACGATAATGGCAGTCTGGTGCTCGGTGGGGAAATCGTTCGTTCCAAAGTTAAAGATACCGTTATTCCAACTCAAAATGGCTACTACGTCTCTGCTGGCTACCGTATCAATAGTTATACGCCTTTTATCAGCTTTGAGAGCCGTGATAACGATGGCAAAGCTGAGATCTATCAAACACTTGGTAGTGGCAACCCATTCCGCCCTGCAGTTGAAGGCGTAGTAGAGTCATTTACCATCAAGCGTGACACGTGGAATATCGGCAGTCGCTATGATTTTCACCCATCTGCAGCACTGAAAGTTCAGTTCAGTTCGCAAAAAGATAAAGTGTCTGATCAACGCGATCAGTTGGTTACTGTTGGCGTTGATTTGGTCTTTTAAGGAGCCCTGAATGAAAAAGTTACTATTAGCTGTACTACTTTGTGTACCGACTTTATCACTGGCAGATATGGTGGTGATTGCTCACCCTTCAGCAGCCGATATTTCTGAAGACGAAATATCACGACTATACATGGGTCGTGCCGGTAGTTTAATGCCTGTGAACCTGCCTGATGGCAACCCACTACGTGACCATTTTGAACAAGAGCTTTTAGGCCGCAGCCCAGCGCAAATGAAAGCTTATTGGTCACGGTTGGTGTTTACCGGCAAAGGCCGGCCGCCGGTAGAAGTCGCCACTAGCGCTGAGAAAATTGACTTTATTGCTGCCAACCCAAACAGCATTGGTTATATCCCCGCCAGTGATGTGACGGATCAAGTCAAAGTCATTGCAACCATCGCGCAGTAATTCTGCCGCACTTACTTACCCTACTTGCATTCTGCATGGTAGGGTAATCTTTTATAGCGCAGCTATCTGTACGAAGTTTATAACGTAGTTATCACTATGCCACTGGCTCGCTGCACCTGCTGCTGCATGGTCGCTTCAACTACGTACTCATGGTCGTAAATCAAACTAAAACACTGACTGGCACGGGTGATCCCGGTGTACAACAACTCTCTGGTCAGTAAAGGACTGCTGCTTGCTGGCAATAATAGCACCGCATGCTGAAACTCCGATCCCTGTGATTTATGCACCGTCATGGCAAATACTGTATCAACATCATCCAATCGACTGGGCAGTACCCAGCGGATCCCGAGTTCAGTATCTGGAAAAGCAACCCGTAATGAGTGTTGCTCATTCTCTACATAGGGCAGACAAATACCAATATCGCCATTCATCAGCTTCAAATGGTAATCGTTACGCGTCATCAGCACCGGCCGACCGGCGTACCAGTGGTAGCCATCGGTTTGCAGCAATTGATGCTGCTGCAACAAATGTTCAATTCGCTGATTTAAACCGCTAACCCCCCAGTCTCCTTGCTTGACCGCAGCCAGTAATTGAAAGTCACGCTGTAATTGCAATATCGCCAGCGCCGCCTGATCGCGCTGAGCTGGCTCAGCTGCAGCATCAAAGCTGGCTACGGCCGCCAAATAAGGCTTATAGCCTTCAATCAGCAGGGATTTCAGCTGGCTATTAAAGTGCGGCTGCTGCTGTGATTGCTGGATCAGCTGCAATTTCCCTTTCGCATCGGCTGAACTGAAGATTTGTTTTAAAGCTTTTATCCGCTTTGGTTGCCACTCACCAGCCAGCATGCCGGTATTAACCAGCGTCGCCAATTGATGAATAGCGCCACCCTGATGAAAGCGATAACTGACTCGTAGCATGGTAATCGCTTGTGCCAATGCAGGGGCTGGTTCGCTACTTGTCAGATACGCTAAGGGTAAGGATTGATTACAGACTTCCGCCAGATAATCAGCCGTTTCAGTGCTATAACGCCCTGCTTCAGCATCACGACATAGATCGCCTAAAATAGAGCCCGCTTCAACCGAAGCCAGTTGATCTTTGTCTCCTAACAAGTACAAGCGGCACTGTGCTGGCAACGCCTGCAGCAATGCCGCCATCATCTCAACGTCCACCATGGATGCTTCATCAACCACCACCACATCTGCTGGCAGTGGATTGGTCTGATTGTATTTGAAGTGCCGGCTATCGGGTTGGGCACCCAGTAGCCGATGCAAAGTGGTCACTTCGGTTGGAATACAGGCTTTTAATGCCTGCTGATCTAAGCTGCCGGAGTCAGCTAAGCGGCTAAAATCCATCTTGGCTAAACTACCCGCCACCGATTCATTGAGCCGGGCGGCGGCTTTGCCTGTCGGTGCGGCCAGGCAAATATGCAAAGGAGTCTGTTGTCTGGCGAGACGAAGAGCCTGAAGTAGCGCCAATAACTTTATTACTGTGGTAGTTTTACCGGTACCCGGCCCACCGGTGATAATACCAAATTGACTACGCGCCGCTAAGGCACAGGCGGCTTGCTGCCAATTGAACTCTGAACTGTCATGTGCTGACGCGAATAACCCTGCCAATAAAGCGCGCATCAAAGCTGTGGGCAATGGCTGGCCTGCCAGTCCCGGCTGAATAGCTGGGTGTTGTTGAAGAGCCAGTCGCGGTTGAATAGCCCGGCTGATGTCCGCTTCATACTGCCAATAGCGCCGCATATATAACAAGGGTTGCGCTGCGCTACCAGCCAGTACAAAAGGCCGGTGATTTGGCTCAACGACTGTGTTGCTTAAATGGTTTTCAACCAGTTCAGAGTGGCTTAACGCCGCCAACCAGTCTTCGACTGCCAAGGCATGAAGGTACTGGCTAAGCTGCTGCAATGCCACGGCTCTTTCATCACCCATGGCTTGCCCCGGTTGCAACAGCACCTGATCAGGGGACTCGCTCACCGCCTTTAGATCCAAACAGACATGACCACGGCCATTGGCTTCACTCGTCAGTATAATGGCCAGCACTTCGGCAGCCGTGATATCCGGCTGTTCGTTGGAAAAAAAGCGCGCAAGCATCAGATCCAACCGTCTGATCAGACCCAGCTCTGCCCAGTTATAGGCTTGAGACAACAGCGTATCAGCCATTCGCGCACTCCTTATACTCCCCCCGAAACAGTGCATCCAGCGCCAGTATTAGTGACTTCGGCGGTTTATCCATCAATAAGCCCTGTGTCTCCGGGTGATGACTGCCGCGTAAGAACGCATAAATGGCTCCACCCACATGGCGGTCATAATCGTAATCAGCCAGCCGACATTGCAATAATCGATGCAAAGCCAGCAGGTAGAGCACGTATTGCATGTCGTAGCGTTTATGCAGCATGGCATCCAGCATCGCCTGCTGAGAATAGGCGTCATCGCCCTCACCCAACCAGTTGGTTTTCCAATCAATCACATAATACTGGCCCTGATGCTCTGCCACTAAATCGATAAACCCCTTGAGCATGCCATTCAGCTGATTGGGCTGCGCCTGCGGTCGGGCCTGCCCTTGCCAGCTTTGCGCAGTGACCAAGCGGTCGAGCTGGCGGGTATCGACGGCGTGACTCTCCAGAATAAACTCCAGTTCAACCGCCAGTTGCTCTGGTACCAACTCGGCCAAGGCAAATTCTGCTGTACCACCATCTGGCAAGGCGAGCGCGGTTAAACGCCAGCGAGTGGTCAAGAAGTCATGTAACCAGTTGCTAAGAGCTGGGGCCAAATGTTCGATCTGTTGCTGCTGACAGCGCTTGGTCACTTCCTGCAGTCGTAATTCATGATGCAGAGCCGTCGCGGCAAAACCTTGAAAAATCTGGCCCTGTTCATCTTGATAGCGCTGCTCTGCCGCCCACTCCAGCAGATTATGCATAAAGGTGCCATTTTCAGCGCCTCGCGGTAACGCATGCAACACCGTATGGGCTGTTAGCTCCACAGCGGCTATCGGTTGGCCAGGCTGCCCCTGCTCATCACGCATTTCATTCGCGACTTCATCATCGGCTTGCTCTGGCTCCATCGGCAGCCCCTCAGCACGTTTTGATTCAGAGCTGCCACCAAACTGAATGGCAGAATAACTGGCGATCCACCACGGCTGAATGGCCAGATCTGCAGGCGTTAACGCTGGCTGCAACACATCGTCATGCTGTCGGCCCTGATAAGGTTGCTCTGGCCAGTCCGTGCATTCCATCACCTGAACAATGGCATCCTGCTGCAACGACAGCATCTGCTCCGCAACCGCGGCCGCATCTGGATACGACTCGTCGCCATTGAGCAAGTAGCCCAAAGCGCCCAGCTGATTTTGTGGTGCCTTGGCCTGACCCACTTTAGTAGCAGCAGTCACCAGCCATAGTGCATGGCGAGCCCTAGTCATGGCGACGTACAGCAAGCGCATGTCTTCACTTAAACGTTCATCATCCGCTTGCTGCCAGGCTTCAGCAAAGAGCTTTTTATCAGAAATTTCCAGCCCAAGCTGATCACCGATACGGTAACTCACCTGACGATCTTTGCCGGTCACTTGTCGCCAACCGACAATAAAGGGCAAAAATACCAGCGGATACTCCAATCCCTTCGACTTATGAATAGTGACAATTTTGACCAAGGCGGCATCACTTTCTAAACGCATGATCTGCTCTTCACCAGGATCGATAATGTGCTCGGTTAAGCTGCGGATCAGTGCCTGCTCTCCATCCAGTTGCTCGGCTTGCTGTTGCAACCACTCGGCCAGATGCAGCACATTGGTCAGCGAGCGCTCGCCCTGCAGTTGGGATAACACCCTCGCTGGCCATTGATAGTAGTCAAGCAACTGTCGCACCATCGCCAATACCCCGTTTTGACGCCAGCATTGATGCAACTGCATAAAGCGCTGCACCTGTTGCTCCAACGCCATTTCATTGTCTTGCCATAACGCCAGCTGTGTTAAAGGGATGGCCAGCGTAGTGGTCGCCAAGGCATTTTTTACCAGCCCTAAATCGGTTGGGTCCGCGCAAGCACGTAACCAGTGCACCATATCACTGGCTTCTGAAGAGCTGAATACAGAGTCCCGATCCGATAAAAAAACGCTGGGGATACGGGCTTTGGCTAGCTCATCTTTGATCAACTGCGCTTCCGCGCGGCTGCGCACCAACACTGCAATATCTTTTGGCTGTACAGCCGTGTGCTCATGCTCATCGGCAAAGTAGCAGGCATGCTCTAAAGCATCGTTCAATAAAGAGGCTATCTGGCTGGCACACCAGGAGGCGGCCAAGGCTTTGTAATCGTTCAGGCTATAAGGCTCATCGCTTGGTAAATGCACAATACTGAGCGCTGGAACCTGCCGCTGCTGTTGCATCAACTGCTGCTTTCGGCCCTGAGCGGCAACTTCAAGGTAAGGCAGTGGGTTTTGCTCTGGTTGCTTAAAACGAAAGGCCCCTCGCTCATGCTGCTCACCACGTAAAAACAACTGATTGCAGGCCTGCACCACCCCTTCTGTCGAGCGAAAATTACGGTTTAAACTGTAATGCCGCCCCGACGTATCAGCTTTGGCTTGCAAATAGGTGTATATATCAGCGCCGCGAAAGCTGTAAATGGCTTGCTTTGGGTCGCCAATCAAAATTACGGCACTGTCTGCCGGGTTCCCGGCGATCTGGTAAATACGATTAAAAATACGATACTGCAGCGGGTCCGTATCCTGAAACTCATCGATCATGGCAACCGGATAAGCGGTTTTGATGCTGCTGGCCAGTTGGCGAGCGTGCTCGCCAGATTGCTGCTGATCAAGCGCTCTATCGAGCTCAGTCAGCAAGTCATTAAAGCCCATCTGCGCACGGCGGGCCAAACGCCGATCCAGCTCTTTGCGGGCAAAAGCCAGCGCATGGCATAAGATCCCTTGTTTAAGCGGTACCTCAATCTCGCTGACCGCAGCTGGTTTTTCACTGTCGATAAAATCAGCCAGTTCTGCCATACGTTGAAAAGCATTTAAGTCGGGGATAGCTGGTATAGTGACTTTCTGTTTAAAAGCAAAACGCCCCTTGGCGAAGTTTTTCATTTTCGCGCTAAGCTTCGCCCTGCCCAAACTCCATGCTTGCAAGCTATCCAACATCGTAGCGAACTTGTCGGCTGATGCTGAGTCATGTTTGCCAGCCAGCAGCAACTCCTGCACCGACCACAAAAAGGGCTCAATGCTCGGCCACTCTTGTTGCCACGCCCTTTGTGTCTGCTCCGTCAAGGCTGCCACTTGCTGCTGATACTGTTCGTACGCCGCTTGCTGCTGCTGTTGTTGCTGTTTCGCTGGCAGGTAAGCGGACAGCAAGTCAGTCAGGCTTTCTACCACGAAAGGCTGGCCCTGAAAAAAGACCTGAGGATCGATCTGATGCAGTAACTTATTCAGTGCTTGATGCAACCGTTGTGGCGAGCGAAAGCAATCGCTAATGGCTTCTGCCGCCTCGGGATCAAGCGTATAAAAATGCTGACGCCAATAATCTTTGATGATCTCATCCAGCAACGCCGTTTGGTCTGTCACCAATTCACGATTAAAGAGCCCACGGGTATCAAAAGCATGCTCAGTCAGCATGTTATTGCACCAGCCATGGATGGTAGAAATCATCGCTTCATCCATGGCATCAGCCGCCCGGCGTAATCTCAAAGCGCAGCCCGGCCAATCGGCTGGCGGATAACTGCGTTGCAGGGCGAGCAACGGGTCTTCGCCATCGTTCTGGCCCGGCAGTGCAGCGGATGGCTGGCTAAACGCATCGGCCGCTTCCACCAAACGCTCACGGATCCGTGAACGCAGCTCTTCAGTCGCTGCCTCGGTGAACGTCAGTACCAGAATATCTTTTGGTGTCAGGGGCCGCATAAAGCGCTCAGCTTCTGCCCCATGCCCCAGTACCAAACGCAGATACAAAAACGCCAGCGAGAATGTTTTGCCCGTACCCGCGCTGGCTTCAATTAACCGGCTGCCATGCAGTGGAAAACGCAGTAAATCGAGTTGACTCATGAGCGCCCTCCTTCACGACCTAAAGAGGCTACCAAAGGCTGATACAACTCGGTAACCAAGGTATGAAATTCATCCTCGATCTGCAGGCTGGCATAATCCGGCCAGAAGCGTTGTAACAGTGGATAATCACTGGCTTCCGCCGTCATGGCAAAGTCACCGACGAAGTCACTACCTTCATAGGTTTTACTGGCATCCACCTCCGGCTTATCGGACGTCAGCAGCGCCAGAGCTGTTTTACAAGCAATGGGCAAAGGACGCCGTAACGCCAGCTGATACCAGTACAGCAAGGTCATCAAGCAGGTATCTGCCTGCTCAGCAGCTACCGGTGGCAAGCACTCGACGCCATCGGGGCCAACCAGATAAGTGCTGACTGGAGCAAAGCGCTGCGCCATCAGGTGCGCTGGCCAGTAACGGCACAAGTGATACCATTTCAATTGCTGCTTCTGATCGCGCAAACGGCTCGACTGCACCAGCACCCGGATATACTGACCATCCGTGGTGTGACGTAAATCATTCAGGCTATCCTGAAACAAAACTGGCAACGCCTTATCCAGCAGCAGCTTACAACTCACCCGCTCCGTAAGTGGGGTCGATTGCTGCCTTAGCTCCATCCAGCGCTGAAAGGTCGGCGTTAATTCGCTGGTTTTCTGCTGCCACAGCACATCACCAAAAGCACCTAACGGAAACTCACCAGCTTCGCGCAGTCGGGTGGCTTCTTTTGCCACTACGGCGCTGACTTGTTCTGTCATCGCCTGCTGTGCTGAGCTTTGATCCGCTTTATCGTGTTGCGAACAGGTGTGCTGCAATGCCTGCGATACCGCCAAGACTAATTTATCATCCAGCGCCCACCCCTCGAGTCCAGCAGACTGGAACATTTCATCATCAACTCGCTCATCCGCCCCATCACGCAGATACACCCCAAGCCTTTTTTGCAGCAAGACGCGTGCCGGGTGGCGTAAAAAACCCGCGAGATCCTGCAGGCTGATCTCTGCCGGTTGCGCGGCAAAACAAAGTGTGGACGCATCCTCATACACAACATGCTGCGGCTCAAGTGCAGAACGCCATTCGTGAGCGTAGCTAAACAGCCGCTTATCACGGCCGGGCTGACTTTCTGATTGTTTGTCGGATAGAAAATAGCGCCGACTGAAGGGTTGCAACGGCTGATCCAGCGTCAATTGCTGCAGCATATCTTGTTGTGGATAGGCCGCTTTCAGGTAATCCCGTAATTGCCCTACCAGCACCGACGGCGGCTTTTCGGTATTATCGCGAATACTAAAACCGACCCAGCTAATCACCAGCTTTTGCCGGGCAGCTAATAAAGCTTCTAAAAATAAGTAATTATCATCATCGCGCCGCGAGCGGTCACCCGGGCGGTATTGCAATGCCATCAAATCAAAGTCAGCCGCCTTTACACTGCGCGGATAGTCACCATCATTCATGCCAAGCAGCCAGATCTGCTGAAATGGGATCGCCCGCATTGGCATCAGGGTGGCAAAATTGACAGCACCGGCCAAAAACCGTTGCTGCAAGCTCGGTTTATCCAAATCAGCCAATAGCGCATCACGCACAATGTCGAGCGCCAATGGCTCTTCTGTCAAACCACTTTGCTCTACTTGCTCTGCCCACGTCGTCAGCTGCGTTTTAATGCGGCTCACCGCCGCTACATCGTCCTGACTTTCTGGCACAAAATATTGTTCCAGCAAACCGTGCAGCAGTTCTAGCCATTCAGCGACCACATGGCTTTGCTGCAACGTTCGCCAACTGTGCTGCAGCTGTTCAAGTAACTGAGCTAAAGGGCCAACCAAGGCCGCATCCAATCCAGTCACTTCATCATAAGGCTGGATCTGATGCCAGCTTTCGCTCGGGCCACTGACATAGCCAAGCAGCATGCGCTTTAAACCAAAGAGCCAGCTGTTTTGCTCTAAGTCAGCCGGCAAACCCAGACTCTGTCGCTGCTTAGCATCCAGCCCCCAGCGAATGTTAGCGCCTTTGATCCAGTGTTTCAGCCGCTTTAAATCTGCCGTGCTTAGCGCAAACCGAGTGCATAATGCCGGCGTATCGAGAAAATCCAGCATGTCTGATACATGAAAGCGCGCCTCAGGCAATGCCAGTAGGGTTTCAAATGCCACCAACAAACTATTGCGGTGGCGTAAGCCCTGATCGGCAATATGAAAGGGCAGATAACGTGGATCGTCGCGCTCTAATCGCCCAAAGGTAGCCGCAATATAGGGGGCATATTGATTAATATCCGGCACCATCACCAGCACATCTTTTGGCTGCAAAGGCTGACCCGCGGCTTTGGCCTGTGCAAAAGTGGCCAATAATTGATCGTGCAGCACTTCAATTTCACGCAACGGGCTGTGGCAACGAATAAATTGTAAACTATCGTCAATCGCTACCGGCTCAGTTTGCAGCTCGGCGCGCTCTTGTGCTGAATGCAGCTGCAACATGTCGAACTGCAACTGTTGCAGTATGCTATCTTCACCGGGCGATTCGAACAAATCGATTTTGCCATCAAAGTAGCTGTGGTACTCCCCGGTCTGATCCAGTTCATCCAGCAGGTGCAAATAATCCCGCCCTTGTTTACCCAGCGAAGCCAATAACGGATGGCCCGCAAGATGCAAAGCATCTTCCGTTAAGGTATTTAAGCGGTGCTGACTGCTGCGCCGTGAGCGGCGGTATTCTTGCTTGAACAGATCGCGACCATCCACCAGATCGCCCCAGTACTCCTGACAAGGATTATTGACAAAGAGCAGCACCTGACTGAAGGCAGCAATGGCTTTGAGTGCATCCAGCGTTTGTTTCGGCAGAGAAGAGATGCCAAAGACAATAACTCGTCGTGGCAGCGCGGTGGGCCGTTCGGTTAACTGCATGCAGCGGGTTAGAAATTGCTGATGCACCTGAGAGCGGCTCAAGCCTTCGATGCCCGCTTGCTGGATATCCTGCAGCAATAAACGCCATAGCACAGGCTGCCAGCCTTGATTGGCAGGGATGGCTTTGTGATCGATACGATCCTGACCTGCTTGCCAATCCTGCAGCCAGTCGGCCCGATACACCTGATACTGATCGAACAGATCCGCGAGCTTTAATGCCAGTTGGTAGCGACGTCTTGGGTCGGTTGGGTCTTTGGCTAAAAAACCATTCAGCGGTTGCATCAAGGCATCATCAGGCAAGTCGGCCAGTAATCGATACAGCCGCCAACTCATCGCTTCTTTGCTGTAAGGCGAACTATCGGGAAGTTCCGGCAATACCGCGCGGTATGCCTGCCATAGAAAACGGCCGGGCAGCTCGGTTTTCACCGCCGCCGCAATGCCCTGCCCACCCTCGGCGATTGGCGCTGCCAAAGCCAGTTTTAGCCACTGAGCAATACCATTGCTCTGCACCAGAAAGACTTCAGACTCCAGCGGCTTTAACGGGTACTGTTGAGTCCAGCTCACCATCACATCACGCATGGCTTCAAGTCGGTTGCTTTGCAATACCATAAAGCCGGTCGGCCAGTGCTGTGCTGTCATCTGCTTGCTGTATCCAACGTTGAATGCTTAAACGAAGATTTAGGCTACCACAATCAAAAAGTAAACATCAGCGTTTTCATGGCGTTTTATGCTGTTTGTTTAAAAGCTGATCGGTGTGCTCCCCCAGCTCCGGTGGGGCTTGCTGGTAACTCAGCGGTGTGGCCGAGAACTTTACCGGATTGGCTACCATCGGTACCTTATAGCCTTTGGCGTGCTGCAGCTCAAACTGCATGGCCCGAGCTTGCACCTGTGGATGCTGAAACACCTGCGCCAAATCATTGACTGGCCCACATGGCACCTTAGCGCTGCTGAATGCTTGCAACCAGTGAGCCATACTATTTTTAAGTAGATAACCAGCCAATAATGGGATCAATTGCTCCCGATGCCGGACCCGGTTGCTGTTACTAATAAAACGAGGATCCACCGCCAATTCAGTACAACCCAGCGCCTGACAGCAGCGCTGAAACTGAGCATCATTACCAACCGCCAACATAATAAAGCCATCGTTCACCTGCATCACCTGATACGGCACGATATTCGGATGAGCAGTGCCTAACCGACCGGGTATTTCGCCACTGACCAAATAGTTCGATGCTTGATTAGCCAGCCAAGCCACTTGCGTATCCAGTAAGGCTAAATCGATGTGTTGGCCTTCGCCGCTTTGATGGCGATGATGCAGTGCTGCCAGTATGGCAGACACAGCGTACATACCGGTCATCAAATCGACCACCGCCACCCCCACTTTCTGTGGGCCGGCCCCTGCACAGCCATCGGGTTCCCCAGTAATGCTCATCAAACCGCCCATCGCCTGAATCATGGCATCGTACCCAGCTTGCGCTGCATAAGGGCCGGTCTGGCCAAAACCGGTGATGGAGCAATAAATCAGTGTGGGGTTCAATGCTTTCAGGCTGGAGTAATCCAGCCCGTATTGCTTCAGGCCGCCTACTTTGTAGTTTTCCAGTAGAACATCAGCTTCGCGAACCAGTGCTTTTATTTGCTGCTGCCCGGCTGCTGTGCTGATATCAATGCACAACGATTGCTTGCCACGATTGGCGCAGAGAAAATAGGCCGACTGGCCGGTGTTATTACCAGCAACATCTTTTAGAAAAGGCGGCCCCCAGCGCCGGGTATCATCGCCCTCGCCCGGCTTTTCCACCTTCCAGACCTCAGCACCATAATCGGCCAACACCTGGCTGGCCCAGGGCCCGGCCAGAATTCGGCTGAGATCCAATACTTTTATACCTTGCAGTGGGCCGGACATCATTCGCTCCTTCGTTGTGCGACTAAACAAGCATAATGGTTATTTTTTCTGCTGCGCCTGCTGCTGCCACATCCGGGCATATTCGCCTGCTTGAGCTAGCAATTGCTGATGCGTCCCCTGCTCCACCACATGCCCCTGGCGCAGCACCACAATGCAATCAGCATCGGTTACTGTAGACAAGCGGTGCGCTATCACCAGGCTGGTATGCTGCCTGGCGACATCGCGCATTGCCGATAAAATGGCTTGCTCAGACAATGAATCCAAAGAAGAAGTTGCTTCATCAAATACCAAAATAGGCGCCCCTTTTACAATGGCACGGGCAATAGCAATGCGCTGCTTTTCGCCGCCGGACACTTTCAAGCCACGCTCCCCAACCTGAGTTTGATCGCCATCAGGCAAGCTATTAATAAAATCCCGTAAGTGGGCCATGTCAATGGCTTTGTCAATCATTTCGGCTGCAGCGTCCGGTTTTGCATAGGCTATATTATCGCGAATACTGCTATTAAATAGCACGGTATCCTGCGGTACAATGGCAATGGCTTGGCGCAACGACTCCAACGTAACCGTTTGAATATCCTGCCCATCAATCAGGATCTGACCAGCCTGAACATCATAAAAACGGTACAGCAAGCGAGCAATGGTACTTTTGCCGGCACCGGAAGCCCCAACAATGGCGATTTTTTGGCCGCTTCCTACCGCAAAACTCAGTTGATGCAACACTGGCCTGTCGGCTTGGTAAGCAAAACTAACCTGTTGAAACGAAATACACCCCCCGCTAATTTGAAGCTCAGTGGCTTCCGCTTTATCTGCAATGCTGGGGTTACGAGTCAGCAATCCCAGCATATTCTCCAAATCCGTGACTGCACGGCGAATTTCCCGATACACAAAGCCAAGGAAATTCAGCGGCATAAACAGCTGCAACAAATAAGCATTGAGCATTACCAAGCCACCAATACTTAAGGTGCCAGCCACCACTTCTGCCACCGCCAACCACATCAGAGCCGTCATCGCGAGCGCAATCAGCAGTGCCTGGCCTGAATTCAGTACCAGCAAGCTCAAGCGGTTTTTTAACCGGGCTTGCTCCCAGTTGGCCAAAAAGCCATCGTAAATTTTCGCTTCGTAGGCTTCGTTGTTGAAGTACTTGACGGTTTCGTAATTCAGCAAGCTATCAACAGCCCGGCTATTGGTGGTGTTGTCGGCCTGATTAGCCGCTCGAATAAAGGCATTACGCCATTCGGTGACAAAAATGGTAAAGAAAATATACAAGCCAACTGCCAACAGCATGATCAAGGCGTAGATAGGTGAAAACACCACGGCAAAAATCATCGCGACCGCTAAAATCTCAAATAGTGTCGGCACAATGTTGAACATCAGGAAACGCATCAAAAAGCTTAAACCATTGGTACCGCGCTCAATATCCCGGCTGATGCCACCCGTTTGCCTATCTAAATGAAACGACAGCTCCAAGCTGTGCAAGTGTTGAAATACTTTTAAGCCCAGCTGACGCATAGCATGCTCAGTCACACGGCCAAACAAAGCATCACGCAACTCGCCTAAAAACACCGTAGCAAAACGTAATAAGCCATACAGCACCACCAGGCCTACAGGGATCATGAGTAACTGCTGCCGCTGACCATCCACGGCATCCACGATTTCTTTCAGCGCCCAAGGCAAAAGCAAGGTAGCGGCTTTTGCCGCTACCAGACAAAGCAATGCCATCAGCACACGACCTTTAAATGCCATTAAATAAGGCCAAAGCGTCTGAATACTTTGCTTTAATGACATGGCATAATTACGCTTTGTCGGTTCTGGCTGCTTGGCTGTGCTTCGCATTCCGCGCATAACAGTATCTTTTTGAATTCATAAGGTGGTGTACAGTAAAAGCAAAACAGGTATTGATGCAATACTGATGTTTTCAATACTGTAGGTATGTTCACATTTACTAACAATATGAACTATATTTTTATTTGTTCTGAATGAGTTAAGCGAACATCCAAAGCCATTGAAGCCGATGTAGCAAAAATTAGTAAACACATGACCGACGGTACCAAAACACTGCTGTCCAGTTATTCATTATGATTTGTTTGTGAGGTTGTATGCTCGCTCCTTTGAAATGCCGCTTGCTGGTTGCTGCTCTGTCGCTGGCGTCGTTATCATTAACTGCTGCAGAGCGAACGCTCAGCTTTAGTCAGGCAGAACAGCGATTGGTTGATGTACGACAAGTATTGATCCAGCAAGCTGACATCAAAGCCAGAGAAGCTGAGCGAAAAGCATTAGATGACCTGAACTTACCTCAGGTTAGTATATTGGTTGCAGGGATAGCTTACGAAAAAGACGTCTCGTTTACCATTCCCTTTGTAAACGAAAGAGCTGATCTCGACATCAACAAAAGCGGTTTACGCTCACAAGTAAGCGTGATCTGGCCTCTATACACAGGAGGTAGAACGAAAGCGACCCAGCAACTAGCATCCTCCAGACTATCCGAAGCACAAGCCGAGCAAAAAATACTGCAGCTTCAGTTATTAAAGCGATTATCTGATCTCTACTTTTCGAACCAAATGATGCGGCAAGTCGTCTCGGTTCGTGAAAAAACGCTGGATACGATATCCATGCATGTGAACAGAGCAAAACGCTTTCAAGAAGAAGGCCTGATTACAGAGCTTGGTAAAATGCAAGCGGATGTTGCCTATGCCGAGGCGAATAGAGAATTACTTTTAGCAAAGCGTCAATACAGTGACATTCAAGCTGCATTGAAAAATCTAATAGAAACAGATACCTTTGATTGTTTATCAACCAAGCTCCCCGTGCCGGTTGCGCTTTCTAATAGCCCAGACTGGTTTGTGAGTCAGGCTCGAAGTGGCAACCCTATTTATCAACAGCTGGCTGAAAAGTTGAAACAAACCTCTAAGTTGATCGCTATTGAACAAGGGAAAAAGCGCCCCGAGTTTTTTGTCGCAGCCTCTTATGATTTAAACCGCTCCGCCACTCCGCTTACCGAGCCAGACTGGAGTGTGGGTGTAGGCATGCGCTACAACTTCACGACCCCTGTCAACAGAAATGCGAGTATCGATTCGGCACGAATGCGGCAAGAACAGGTAAAGCTGACCAAAGAACAAGCCGATGCGGATGTGAAGCTAGCCATAGAAAGTTCATATCGTGCGGTTCAAGAGCATCTTGAACAATTTCAGTTACTGCAGCATGACATTGATCTGGCTACAGAGCATAGCCGCTTGCAACATAGAGCGTTCGAGGAAGGGCTGGCTACCTCACTCGAAGTGACCGATGCACAGCTCAGGCTAGCCGCTACCGAAGTAAAGGCTCTGAATGCTGCTTTCCTATATATCAGCGCACTGGCGCAGTTAACTCAGCTCACGGGGCAACCGGAGCTTCTTGTTGAAATTTTACCATCGCTGGCACAGCACGATATGTGCTCTACGTTTTAGGGAATGTTATGCAGATCAAAAAAATAATCATTGCTCTAGTTATCATCATCTCATTACTTGCTCTGCTGTGGTGGTTATGGCCAAAAGCACAACAGGAACTTTTACATGGTGATATTGAGGTTCGTGAAGTTCGTATCGCCAGCAAAATACCCGGCAGAATAATTCATCTGCACGTCGCAGAAGGCGATATGGTGGAAGCTGGACAGCTGCTATTTGAGCTAACTAGCCCAGAGTTAGATGCTGCACTGGCACAAGCTGAGGCCGCTGAAGATGCCGCAAGTGCGATGCAGGATGAAGCAAAAGCGGGTCTGCGCAGCGAAGAAATCGAAGTGACACGTTTAGAGTGGCAACGCGCACTCATTGAAAAAAAACTCATGGAGACCACCCTCGCTCGCATTCAAAATTTATACAACGATGGATTGGTATCACAACAGCACTTAGATGAAGTCACGGCCAAAGCAGCCGCAAGTGCAGATCAAGCAAAAGCAGCCGAAGCCGTCTACACAATGGCGTCTTCAGGAGCCAGAGAAGAGCAATTAAGAGCCATTTCCGCTCAGAATCGACGGGCAGCTGCAGCTGTTGCTGAAGTAGAGGCGTTTAGAGGCGAAATTCAAGCCCGCTCTCCTATTACCGGGCAAGTGGCGAGCATTGCGATCCGTCAGGGAGAGTTAGCTCCTGCAGGTTTTCCTGTCATGACCATCATTGACCCTACCGATACGTGGGTAGTGTTCAATATTCGGGAAGATAAACTAAATAGCATGATGCCAGGCACTGAACTTAGCGCCTATGTTCCTGCTATAAAACAGCAACTTGAGTTTACCGTGACGAAGCTAAGTGCACTGCCGTCCTTTGCAAACTGGAAGCAAGTACGAGGCACTCCCGGCTATGATTTGAAGACCTTTCAAATTGAAGCAAAGCCTAAAGAAAACAAGGCACAGCTAAGAGCAGGAATGACCGTTGTTCTTGCTCTGGAGGATTAATGGCTGCTTTTGCGCTTAGCCTCAAGCGCGAATTAAGTCATCTTAAAAAAGATAAAGGTGACTTATTTCTTACCCTAGGCATGATGCCCTTGCTGTGCGTTTTTATATGGTGGATCTTCTCAGCAGGCCAACCAGACAGCCTGCCTGTTGCGGTGGTTGATTACGATCAAACCAGCATATCACGGCAGTTTATTCGGCTTGCAGATGCAGCACCTGGTATAGCACTGGTGCATGGTTCCATTGATCACGCTGAGGCAATAGATGCACTGCGAAAACGCAAAGTATACGCGGTGCTAGTGGTACCAAAAGGCTTTGAAGCTGAGGTTTTCAGCGGCACACCGGCGGATCTGGTTTTGCAGGTCAACAGCCAGTATTCAACCTATTCTTCGACCATTGAACGGCATTTATCTGGGGCTGCATTGACTGCTGGGGTCGCTATCGGCCTTGAACGTTTACAAATGCAAGGGATCTTTATCGACGCAGGTCTAGCCATGGCGATGCCTATCAGTGTGAATGCTACCCCTCTGTTTAATGAGGGCCCTGATTATGAGGTATTTTTAGCTGCCACCCTGATCCCTGCATTATTTCATATTATCGCGATGATCCTTGTGGTGTCGGCGGTAGGCAGGGAGTTGCGCGATGGCACGGCTGGCCAGTGGCTACAAACGGCAGAGAACTCTCTTGCGATAGCCTTATCTGCAAAAGTTTTGCCTTTTTTCATCGTCATCAATCTATACTCTGCTTTATTTATTATATATTTTCAACAGCTTGCCCCCCAAAGTTACAGCGGCAATATCCTAAATATTTGGCTGACCATGGTTTTGATGAATAGCGCCGCCATTGCTATGGGCCTGCTTATTGTGGCGGCAACCAGAAACTTTAGAATGGGACTGAGCCTCGCTGGCTTTTACAGTGCCCCAGCGTTTGCCTACTCTGGTCAGGCCTTCCCATTGGTCGCTATGCCAGATGCTGCGCAATACTGGGCCAGTATTTTGCCTCTGACCCATTGGCTGCAAATCTATAATCAATTATGGATGTCGGGAGCCCCTATGAGCGCAGTGTATCAACCCCTTGCTATTCTGCTTGCCATGCTTGTGGTCGCAAGCGGTCTGGGTTTTTGGCTATTAAGTCGCTTTGCATTTAAACCTGAAAGCTGGGGAGCACGTTAATGAGTATTTGGGGGTATAGTCTTTATACGTGGAAACTCATCTTCAAAGATAAAGGCGCCATTCTGTTGCTTTTTGGTGCGGGTCTGGTGTATTCCTTTTTTTACCCACTACCCTATCATTTTGAGCAAGTGGAGTCCGTCCCGACAATTCTGGTTGATCAAGATAACAGCCATTCATCGCGAGCGCTGAGCCGATTGCTGTTTGCGTCGCCCAACCTTGATATAAAACAAGTGACGGATCAGGCCAGCGCAATAGAGCAGCAGCTATGGCGTGGAGATGTGATGGCCATGATCATCATTCCTTCAGGCTTTCATACCGATCTATTGGCAGGCCGGGTAGCAGAAGTGCAAATTGCCAGTCATGGTGGTTATTTGTTGGCTGGCAGCAAAGCACTAAAGAATGCAACAGAAGCAAGCCTGATGATGGGAGCCGCAGTAAGCTTACAAAAAGCACAAAGTATGGGCCTATCCACGCAACAGGCTATGGCTGGTTTGCAACCGATCCGTTTAGAGACTCGCTCTTTGTTTAATCCACACGATGGCTATGGCCACTCGATTGTACCCGCAGTCATGGTGTTGATTATCCAGCAGACACTGCTGATTGGCGTCACCTTGTTACTCGGCCGCCAAACAGAACTCAAACAACTACCCACCGGCAGCAAAGCATATTTTGGCATGCTGCTGACATTCACCATCATTGCTTTACTCAATACGATGTACTTTTTTATCGTAGCCACCCAACTGCAGCATTACTCAAAAATAGGCCATTTTGGTACCTTACTGGCGTTCTCCATCGTCTTTTGCCTTTGTATTTCCGCTTTTGCCCTGATTTTAGGCCGCCTCTTTAAGACCCGAGAGCGTGGTTTACAACTGTTACTGATCACATCCGTGCCCATGTTGTTTGTCTCTGGCTATAGCTGGCCGGCGGAGTCGTTACCTGATCTGCTGTATTATGCTCGTTGGTTATTACCGACCACATCGGGCATCCATGGCTTCGTCAGCATTAACCAGCTTGGCGCCTCACTTATAGATGTATGGTGGGAGTTTGGTGTTTTAAGCACGCTAACATTGGTGATGATAATGGTCGGTATTAAACTGTACCGACCTCAGAGGTTATAAAGCGATTGCCAAGAAGGTCAGCACCTAACTTTGCCTGCGGTTTACACCGGAGACATCACTATCCCAGCATATGACTTCCAGATCCACAATCAGCAGTAATTTCTGCATGGTTAATTCTTTAGATGACCCGTTTAAAAAGCCGTGCACTTAGTTGGAAGTCGAGAGACGTTTCACCATAAATGCAGGAGCCATCATTTCCTGCTCTTGTCGGCTGATCTTGAGTTCTTTAGCAATGTCTCGCCACTGCTCGACAGCTTGAACAACCTCTTGGTAGATAGCCTCTGCCGACTCTCGGTTAAGTTGGAAATAGTCGATCACGGAAAAAGCCAATTCAAAGTCCAGCTGATTATCAATTTCATCAATATTTAAATGCAGCCCGCTTCCATCCGGCACAGGATTTATGTCATAAGCTGGCGATAGAATCCAACCTTTAGCAGTGTGGATAAAACCATGATTTCTGAGATGGTCATCTGTATTAGAAACGGCTATATAGAAAACGATTCTGCGCCATAACTGAGCCAGATCTGCTTTGGTATTGGCACCATTTTCAATCAAAAATTCTGCCAACTCCAAATAACTTGCACCCTCTTCACCATCAAAATAGGCTAATTGCGTCATGGCTGACGAAAAGTGTAAGCGTTCACCAGGCTGGCGGTCAAAGCGTTTGGTTAAAAAAGTATGTTGATGGCTATTAAGCAGTTTAATGTCACACTCAGCCATATCCACACCGGCCTTAATGGCTAGTTTGTAAACCAGCATTTCCCATGCAGCTATATCGTAATCATCATAACGGCTTGGGAATTTAGCGATCCAGAGCTCACCTGACTCATCAATAACGCTTGCCTTTGGTCTTGCACCTCCAAGTGAAGACCCTGGAGAAATCAGCATGTTCAGCCACTTAGTATATTCTGGTGTCGTGTTAATCCCAGGCTTTTCTACTTCTGACACCGCCTGCTCTAATTCTCGCAATGATGCCATTGGCGGTGCTGATAATTCACTGTTGTCATCTAAGAATGAACCGTTTTCATTCAACTTAAACCGTAAAGCTCCCATTCGGTGCATATCGTGAACACCGAGCAAATAGTCTGTTTCAGTTAGTTTTTTTGGCTTCCGCTTCTCTTGTTGTGCCCTTACAGCCTCTCTTCGCTGCATGATCAAACGTCCCCACCGATCAGGGCAAGAATCTAAAAATGAACGGAAGTTGCGGTCATTCTGGCTGTGTTGCTCCCCGCTATAAAGGTGAAGATCGGGGTCAATTTGCTGGGCGTATGGGGATGTTAACCATGCCGTATCATAAGAGAAGCTAAAATGTTCACCACTACGTACTTTATCAGCCCTCAACAAACCAACCTTCAACGGCTGCTGAATACCTTTCCAATGGGCGTAAACCACTACTTCCCGGCTCATAATGCCTTCCCTTTAAGGAGTTCAATATCTTGCAATTTACGGCCTAACTCATCATCGGCGGCAACTTTTGTCATGTCAGCAGAAAGCCCTAGCACCGATAAAACCAGCATATAATGACCGATTGAAACTGAACCATCTCCGCGGTCAATTTTGCGCAAAGTAGGCTTGGAAAGCCCCGTACGCTCCGATATTTGGGTTTGAGTTAACTTTCTGCGTTTAGCGGCTAAACGTATATTCTCACCTAATTGTGCCAACTGCTTTTCATGCTTGGGAAATAGTGTCGCTTTTCTCTTATCAGTCATGATTTACACCTGCTGATTTATCAACTCCATAATCATACACCCAAACCAAAAGTGAAGCTATATTTTCATATTTTATTATTTAATGAATATTTAGCTTCATAAAAAACTGATTCATAAGTGGTAACGATTAACTACTAATGCAGCGCACCCGAATAGCATGTCATAACGATCACTTTTTGCTGTAGATCATAATTGGTGACTACTAGTATTTGACGGTAGTTCATTACTGTTTTCAAATCCAAACAGCTCAGTTAACGGAATCAAACTACCGGAATAAATACGAATATAGATTATTAGCTTTGGGATTTGCGGAGGTTACAAGAAAGTGCAAGATGGCTGCCCCAGCAGGAATCGAACCTGCAACTGCCCCTTAGGAGGGGGCCGTTATATCCATTTAACTATAGGGCAATGGCGTTGAATTCTAACAGAATGTTGGGTTGATAGGAATGCAGCTGATGCACAAGTTAACGGCTTACCGCGCAACAGCCTTAAGGACGAATTTGATTGAGTACAGTATGTGGAATAAAGCCGGAGGCAGTGCCACTGATTTGCTGGCTATCGACCGCAACAATACGAGCGTGGATTTCCATGCCTCTGTCGGTGGCTATCATGGTTCCGGTGAGTACTGCGTCCATCTCCAGTTGGTTGGCTAACAAGCGGGTATCACGTGACATGGCAAAATCACCCTGTGGACCAACCCAAATGGCGTTGGTGAGCTTATGCTCAATCACTACCATGCCATACTGTGGCATCACCGTCCGCAGGATCTCTGATAACTGATTGCCAAGGGGGTTGCTTTGATTCAAGCCTTCATCTAAATCCACAAAACTGCTGATAACAATGCGTTGCCCTCGCAGCGTTTCGGTTGATGCCAATTGATAGGCGAGTTGTTCAGCATAGTGTTGCAAACGCTTTTGGTTTTGTGGCCATACTGGCAGGTTGAGTGCCGCTTGCTCACGGTTTGCACCCTGATCGTCAGCAACGGCAGCTCTGGGTGGTGGTACACGATACCAAGGCTCATCAACAGGTTCACTTTTCACTTCAGCTACTGTGGTTGCTTGCTGACACTCAGAGCAAAAAGGAAACTGACTACAGCCGACGAGAAAGCTAGCCAGTACGAACAACCAAGCCCAGCGCATTACTCAGCTCCCTGCTTCAATAAAATACGCTGGGAGCGCTGTGAAGGCTGCAGTGCGGCAATCACCGGTTGCGGAATAAAACCTTGCGCCGATGCAAGAATCCGTTTGGAGTCAATACCAACCAAGCGAGCATTGACCATGACGCCCGATTGGTGGCGTACCAAGGTTCCACCCAGGACATATTCGATAGGTTGCTCTTCGCGAAGCTCAAGAAAATCTCGGCTAAACACGAAGTCTCCTGACGGAGTGACCCGAATAAAATCGGTGGTTTTAAAGTCGATCAGCATCAAGCCAAACTGATGCACTTCGTGCATAAAGCTTTCTGCCAACTGATTGCCTAATAAATCCGCATCGTCATAGCCGCCATCCAGATAAACAAAGCTGGTTACCGCAAATACTGAATCCGCAAACTGTGGGTCCATCACGGCCACCAAGTCATGCATCATCGCTTGCACGTAATGATTCAAATGTGCCTGATGGCTTCCCTGATAGCGTTGCTGCAGTTTGGCACTAGCAATGCGATTGCTGGTATAGCTGGCTTGTTCATCGCGTAAGGTATGGTAATAACTCACGTCATCAGACAAAGCGGGCTCTGTGGCAACCGCTTTTAGCTCGCGCTCACGGTAATCCTGCCATTTTTGTTGCGATGCACAACCGGCAAGCAGTAATACTGCTAACCCCACTACGATTATTTTGTGCATAGAATCCCCCGCTGAAATTACTGTGAGTTGCGATAAATCATTTGTTGTCGAAGTTGCACCTGCTCGGCAGAGCCTATGACTGCCGAGGGGATCTGATCAGCCGCTGCTGCGATCACCCGGTTAGATTCTGTATCGACCAGTCGCGCATTAACTATAGTAAAATCTTCATGCTGCGATAAGGTACCCGTGATGACATAGCGAATGGATTGCTCTGCTGCCAGTTGAGATACATCTCGTGTTAGCAAGGCATCGTGATGCGCATGCAACTGGATCCCCTGCCCGGCTCTGAACTCAGATACGTCGTAACCCAGCTGACTGGCCACCGTCAGCATACTTTCTTGCAGCTGCAAGCCTAGATGTCGCATCCGCACATTGGCTGCATCGGGTCGCAAGGTTTCACTATCGGTAAAGGTGACAGCTGTAACCCGGCCCTGAGGCAATGGTGGTAAGCCAGTAAATAGCTGCTCTGCCAACCGCTCAGTATAAAAAAGCACAGGATCAAGGCGTGGTTTTGCCTCGACCTCGGCAGCTTCTTGCCTTGGCGCCAATTGACTACACGCAGTCATGCCGACCAGACAAAGGATTAAATACCATTTTTTCATGGTTTTGCATCCATCAGTTGTTTTGATAATGCACTGTACTATTCAAGAACGGTGCCATATCACTACTGTCAGCCCTTACCCCGTCGGCTCAGACCGAAAATGGATACTGAATGGCTTCATGATGTTGATAGCCTTCGACCGTAAAATCATCCATGGTGACCCAGGTCTCTAAATCTTTCAGACTTTTGATCTCTGGGTTGATCAGCAATTTTGGTGAGGGAAAGGGGCTGCGCTTTAACTGCACATCACGCATCAGCTCCAACTGATCTTCATAGATGTGGGCATTGACAATTTTATGGTAAGCCACACCAGCTTTATGGCCGGTGATTTGCGCCATCAGTGCTAAAAAGGTAAACACCTGCACCTGGTTGAAGTTTAAGCCGAGCGGTACATCACACGACCTTTGATAACTGGTCAGATACAAGGTATCACCCAGTAGGGAAAAATTATGGGTATGCATGCAGGGCCGTAAGCAGCCCATATGGAATTCACCCGGGTTATAGAAGCTGATGATTTCACCTCTATCATCAATGCCTTGCTGTAAATCATCCACTACTTTTTGCAGTTGGTCCAACACGCCACCATCGGGCTTTGACCATGCCCGACCCTGCACGCCATAAACCCGCCCCATGTCATCGGGCCCTTTGCGATGCGGGCTGGCTAACCAATCGGTGTTGTCATTGGCATTGGCATCCCAGGTCTTGGTGCCCAAGGCTCGAAAATCTGCAGCATTGCTGTAACCACGGATATAGCCCAGCAATTCGGCAATGGCCGATTTCCAGTAACTTTTACGGGTAGTGATCAGCGGAAACTCATTGGCAGCGACCTGATATTCCAAGTCGGCATTAATCACCGTCAGGCAGCGTTTGCCTGTTCGTTTATTTTCAACCCAGTGTCCTTGCTCGATAATACGCTGGCAGAGTGCCAAATACTGCTTCATGCCGACCCCTTACTATGCTTATTACTGTTTTTGCTACTGTGCTTCACTTTCGTTTGAGCGGTGCGAAAACTATAAATAATCACCCCTATTCCACCGGCGATCATCGGCAAACAGAGCCATTGTCCCATGGTCATTCCCAGCGATAACACGCCAAGGTGCGCATCTGGTTCCCGGAAAAACTCCACGGTAAATCGAGCCATGCCGTAACCCAGTAGAAAAACACCGCCCAGGGTACCTTTGGGTGGATTAAAACGACGCACGAATAGAATGATGATAAAGAGCAAGATCCCTTCTAAAGCGACATGATAGAGCTGTGATGGGTGTCGTGGATACAAGCCTGCGTTGGGAAACATCACGGCCCATGGCACATCCGTCACGCGCCCCCACAACTCGGCATTGATAAAGTTGCCAACCCGACCAGCAGCAAGCCCAAGTGGGATCAATGGTGCAGCAAAATCGCCTAAGCTTAAATAATCTTTGTTGTAGCGACGAGCAAACCAGGCCATCGTCACCAGCACACCAAGTAAACCGCCATGAAACGACATGCCGCCGGTCCAAATTTTCACCAGGTATAAAGGATCTGATACAAAGGTATCGAACTGATAGAATAAGACATAGCCTATTCGCCCGCCCAATATCACCCCTAAAAATCCATAAAATAATAAGTCACTGACCTGCTGCTTAGTCCAACCGGAATTGGGTCGAGCTGCTTCGCGGTTGGCCAACCACCAAGCGATGGCAAAAGCGAGCAAATACATCAAACCATACCAATGCACCGCAATCGGCCCGATGGATATCGCCACCGGATCGATGGCCGGAAAATCCAGATAACCTTTAGACATACTGATCCCTATTGATTTGTCAGGCAAAAAACATGCGCAACGCCACCGCCATTAAAAACACGCCGAAAAAGCGTTTAATCTTTAACACCGGTAACTGCTGGGTTAAACGTGCACCGATAGGCGCTGTAAATACAGAAGTCACAATAATACCAAACATGGCTGGTAAATAAATAAAGCCAAGAAAGCCATCACTAAGCTGATAGCTTTGCCAGCCAGCGATGACATAGCCTAAGGTACCAAACACAGCAATCGCTACACCACTTGCAGCAGCACAGCCAATAGCTCGTTTCATATCAACTGAATAATAATTCAGCACTGGGACAAATAAAGCGCCGCCACCAATGCCGAGTAAACTAGCTAAGCCCCCCAGTACACCAGACACCCACACCACGACTGCATTTCCGGGCAAAGCACGCTTACCAATAACAGAGCGAGAGCCAAGCATTCGCAAGGCGATTAAAGTGACAGCTACCGCAAAGATACGCTGCAACCAGACCCCATCGACCAGATGAGCCAAATAGCCTACACACCAAGCGCCAATAGACGCACCCAGCATAATTCGGCTGGCCAATGGCCAAGGAATATTACCCCATTTATGATGCGCTCGAATGGATGAAGTCGCCGTGATCATGATGGAACCAAGCGACGTCGCTATCGCCACCAGCATGGCATGCTCAGGAGCGACAATACCGTAAGCAGGCAACAGTATCACCAATATAGGTACCACAATCAGGCCACCACCAATCCCGAGTAAACCGGCCAATAAGCCAACTACAGCACCCATCAGAATGGAAATGAAAATTATAGTGAGCAAAAAAGAAATTCCTTCGTGACATGAATTGATAGTGTATCAGATTATCTGCAGTCTCAAGTAGCCTGAACCGCGATTAAGAACGCAACTGGGCAGTTAATGATTTTTGTTCCAAAAAACGATGGACTCTGACACGAACTGCTTTTGGTGAGTCACATTGAAGTGCATCCATCAAGACCGATTGTAATTCTTCACGCTCAACCCGACGTATCAGCCATTTTATTTTGGCTAACTGGCTACTGTTCATACTGAACGAGTCAAACCCCATGGCAGCTAACAATAAAACGCCAGCAGGCTCGCCTGCTAACTCACCACAAATACTGGTAGGAAATTGCAAGGCTTGAACCTGCTGCCCCATTTGATGCAGCGCTCGCAATACCGAAGGATGCATAGCGTCATACAATGAAGCAACCCGAGGGTTATTCCTATCCACCGCGAGCAGGTACTGCGTCAGATCGTTGGTTCCCACAGAACAAAAATCGACCCGGCTAGCCAGCTCATTCAATTGATACATGATAGAAGGCACTTCGATCATCACACCAACTTTAGGTCGCTGCAATGCGGTACCCAGTTCATCACCCACTTCAAAGCATGCCTGTTTAATCAAGCGCAGTGACTCGTCAACCTCAGGCAACTCGGAAATCATCGGCAATAAAATATGCAGATTGCCGGTATTCATATTGGCTTTTAGCATGGCTCGGATCTGCACCAAAAATATCTCCGGGTGATCCAAAGTCAAACGAATACCGCGCCAACCCAAGAATGGGTTCTCTTCCACAATAGCAAAATAGGGCAGCGGTTTATCACCGCCAACATCCAGAGTCCTCATCACCACTGGTTTGTCCGGATAAGCTTCCAACATGACCCGGTATAAATCGACCTGCTCTTGCTCGGTAGGAAATTGATTACGAATAATGAACGGAAACTCGGTTCGGTACAGCCCGACTCCATCGCATGAGTTTTTATTGCTGTGTTCTGGATCAATCGCCAGACCGGCATTAATCATCAGTGAATAACGATGCCCGCATGATGTTTCCGCTGGTAAATCTATCTCTTTTTGATAGTGAGCAGACAAAGCGGCATCTTCACTAATCAGCTGTTGGTACTCTGTATAAATAGCTTCAGCAGGTGCTATCAAAATATGGCCTTGATAGCCATCAACAATCAACCGCTGCCCTTGCCACTGCATCAACGATAAGCCTTCCACCCCCATCACAGCGGGTACACCTAAAGCGCGAGCCATAATGGCCGCATGCGAGTTGACAGAGCCTTTTAACGACACAATGGCAACCAACTGCTGGCGCGGCACTTCCGCTAACATCGTAGCGGTGACATTTTCAGCGACCAATACCACGTGCTCTGGCAACTTATGCAGCCGCTTTTCGGTATCGAGCAGATGTGTTAGGACACGTTCACCTAAATCACGAATATCCGCGCCTCGCTCGCGCAGATAAGGGTCATCCATATCATCAAACTGACGAGCAAACTTTTCAACCACTCGTTTTAAAGCACTTTTAGCACACCAGCCATCCGCTATTTGCTGCTCGATTTCTTGCCCTAAACTAGCCGCGTCGAGCAATTGCTGATAGACATCAAAAATAGCCAATGCATCAGCAGACAAATGATCGGCCATTCGCTCCGATAAACGCTTAAATTCAGCCTTGGTAATTTTTACGGCTCGATAAAAACGCGATAGTTCTTTTTCTGGCTCTTCCGAGCGCTGCAAGGATACGGCGTTAAAATCACTGGCAGGATGCTGCACATAGGCTTCGCCAATGGCGATGCCAGGTGCACCGGGTAAACCATTAAGCTGGCTGGAGCGTCGGTTGGGGCCAGTGCCTTGACTGGCAGCTTGTCGAAGCTCCGCGTTAGCAAGGACAGAGGCGAGTTGCGCCCCGAGAGTGACCAGAAAAGATTCTTCATCTTCACTGAATACTCGCTGAGTGCCTTGCTGGATAGTAAGTACGCCAAGCACTTTACGATGATGAATAATAGGACAACCTAAAAAGGCTGAAAAGCGATCTTCACTGACTTCAGGAGATACTTTAAAACGGGGATGTTTGTGCGCTGCAGCGAGGTTAATTGGCTCTTCTCTTTGCCCGACCCAACCAATTAACCCCTCAGAAAAACCAATAGCCACCACACCAATTGCATCTGGGTTCAGACCATCTGTTGCCATCAACATAAAGTGCTGTTGATCGTAATCCGCCAGATAAACAGAACAACACTCTGTCTGCAATGCCTGTTTTACATTCGTCACCAAGCCAGCCAGAGCTTGATTCAGCACAGGCTCTTGGGCAACATCCTGTACAATGCGTCTTAGCTGACTGAGCATGGCCATGGTTTTTCCACTAAGAATTACCCTTTATTTTTTGTTGTCTTACGGGGAAATGGCAAAGCGACCGGAGCAAATTCCTTCATGACTTTACGATACACATCGCGTTTAAAAGCAACCACCTGGCGTACGGGGTACCAATAACTTACCCAACGCCAACCATCAAACTCCGGGTGAGCAGTCTTCGCCAGATCCACCTCGTCATCCCGACAAGTTAAACGCAGTAAAAACCACTTTTGCTTTTGTCCAATACACACAGGGTTGCTATCGCGTCTGATCAGACGCTTTGGTAACCGGTAACGCAGCCAATGCTTGGTTACGGCGAGAACTTCCACATCCTCTGGCCGCAGCCCTACTTCTTCATTGAGCTCCCGATACATTGCCTGCTCAGGAGTTTCACCCTGATCAATGCCACCTTGTGGATATTGCCACGAATGCTGTCCATAACGTCTTGCCCAAAACACCTGTCCCTGGTGATTACAAATCACTATGCCGACATTGGCCCGAAAACCTTCGGCATCAATCACATAAACCTCGAGCTTGTATTACTTTAGCTATATCAAAGATTCTTTCACAAAGTGTTGAGAACGGCAAACGGTATTTTTTGTACAACCCCCAATACTTATCCACAAAAAACATACCCTAGCGCTAGCCATGTGAACTTTTTCACAGGCTCTGTGGATAAAACTGTAGATAAGGCAACTTTATACCGGAAATAACTTTTTATTATACGACTAGAGAATAGATAGATCAGGATAAAGTCTTTTATAAACAGACTAGTACAAAAAAATAAATTCTAAACCAACTCAGCATGCCTGTGCATAACACAGATTGATGCCTTTTCATCCAGCGGTTAAAGTAGGTTCATGATATGCTTGCTTTGCCATCGTTTACCTCAAAAATAATATGACATCACCATCGAACCAAGAACAACTTATGCGACGTTGCCATGCTCTGGCTGGCTTTACCTTAGGCCAGCTTGCCGCACAAATTGGCTGCAAAGTACCCGCAAATCTCAAACGAGAAAAAGGTTGGACTGGCCAACTCATTGAGCAAGCATTAGGTGCAAGTGCAGGTTCAAAAGCTGAACCAGACTTTCCTGAACTCGGCATCGAACTGAAAACCCTTCCCATCAGTCGACTCGGCAAGCCACTTGAGAGTACTTATGTGTGCATCGCCCCGCTGATTGGCATCACGCACCAAAGCTGGAATGAATCGTGGGTCTGTCAAAAACTAAGTCACGTGCTTTGGTTACCCATTCTGGCCGAACGTGACATCCCGATAGCTGAGCGAGTCATCGGGACTGGTTTTTTATGGCAACCTAACCACGAAGAACAGCAACTGTTGCAACAAGACTGGGAAGAGCTGATGGAGCTCATTGCTTTAGGCGGTATCGATCGCATCCGCGGTGCACATGGGCATGTGTTACAACTCAGGCCTAAAGCAGCCAACAGCCACGCATTAACCTCAGCTGTTGGCACCCATGGAGAACCCATTCAAACACTACCCCGAGGCTTTTATCTGAAAACCAGCTTTACTCAACGACTTCTTGCTAAAGCCTTTAACTCAAACTAGTGATCATACTTCTGAATAATTTGTTGATAGGATCCGTCCGCTTTAATCTGTTGCAAGCCTTTGTTAAAAGCACTGACCATCTCTTCGCTGACCGAGTGCTGGCTGAACATGACATAGACTTCAGAGCTCCCTAAATTAATACCATGCGGCTCGATAAATTGATCCAACCCCTTTCGTCTCAGTATAGAAGCGCCGACAAAACTATCTTCTAAAAATCCATCGATTTCTTCATCAATCAATCGAGCCATATTCATTTCACTGATGATGGCGCCGACGAACTGAGCATGGTACTCATCATTGTTATACAACCGGGTAATTTCATCACCATAGTAGTACTCGTTGACGATACCCAGTTTATGTCCTGCTTTAACAAATTCAGTGATATTTTGGTACGACATACTGCCTTCGTAGCGACGAACATAAAGGATAAAGCGCTCTTCCCGATAAGGATCTGAGAAATAAGCGAATTGCTTACGATCTTTAGTCAGGGATGCACCTAAAACAAAGTCAACTTCGCCAGAGCGAAGCGCATTTAACAGTTCAACCCAAGTCGCTTGATGCATGGCAATGGTACACCCCATTTCTTCGGCTACCGCATGCACAATTTCAACATCAAGCCCAGTAACAACATTACCCACGCCAATGTATTGATAAGGCTCCCATGCATCGAATCCCATGGTTAATTGACATGGTTCAGCAGGTTGTTGGCTATCAGCGATCACTTCGGCAACGTCAACATCGGTATCGACTGACTCTGTTACAGGCGGTTCAACCTGAGGCCCACATCCAAGTAACATCAGGACAATAGGTAAAATAAAGACAAACGAGAAACGTTTCATAAAACACCTCTGTCTATTGCTTAACTACTTCAAGCTTAGTGTAATATGAAAAAATTTCCTCCAGTCTCAACGACTTTTGTCTAAATATGCTGACGACAAAGTCCCCAAAAAGGCGTGGCTGCAAGTCCGATAGGCTTTTCAGCACTCCAAATCTGTTTCTTATTAGCAGCACAGGCCGCCACCTGTCTTTTTTTCGATACAGCTATCTTCATAAGCAAACCAGATGATTGCCGTTATCTGCCATACTTATAGCAAGAAACGAATAGCAAAGAGCAAACCCACTTGGAGGGAATAGTATTTATGATGAACAAATCGAATGCAGTGACCACTGAGCACTCGGATCAAGCATTACGTATTTTACTGCAAGCTATGCAACAGGGAGAGGAAGTTGGCTGGGAAGCCGTTCGATTAAGAGATATCTCAGATAGGTTAAATATCCCATTGAGTGAAATCAAACTGTACTTTCAACAAAAAGATGATGTGGTTGATGCTTGGTTTGACCTGGCCGATCACGCCATGTTGGCCTGTCAGCAGCGGCCAGACTTTGAACACAGTTCAGCCCAAGAGAAGCTTAAAATAGCAATTTTGCATTGGTTAAACGCCATGGCGGCGCATCGAAAACTAACCAAGCAGATGCTCTATTACAAACTGGAGCCCGGTCATATTCATCTTCAAGCAGCCGCGTTACTTCGACTAAGCCGAACGGTTCAATGGTTACGAGAGCTGGCAGACTTAAAAGCCAAGAATCTAAAGCGGATAGAACAAGAGCTATTCTTATCCTCTCTTTTTAGTAGTACTTTTATCTGCTGGTTGCAGGCAAAAGATCCGGCTCAACAAGCGGCAACCAAATGGCTGGAGAGCGGTTTAAAGCTAGGTCGGTGGCGCCAGCTCTGGCATTGAAACAACTTTATCGAAAGGTTTGCACCATATTTGCCACTTAATGTTCTCATTTATCTTTGCTAAGGTCGACGTCTAGTCGCTTAACGGGAGTATGCAATGGGATTATTGGTCGATGGTAAATGGCAAGATAAGTGGTACGATACCAGTAAAACGGAAGGACGCTTTCAACGTCAGGATGCCAGTTTCAGGCAAAACATTTCATCGGGTGACGCAGTGCAATCCGGTCGCTACCACCTGTTCGTATCTCATGCTTGCCCCTGGGCCCACCGTACACTGATCTTTCGTCAATTAAAATCTCTGGTAGCTCATATTGACGTAACCGTTGTGTCGCCCATTATGCTTGAAAATGGCTGGGAATTTAATGGGCAACTGGGGGATGCAGATCCATTGTACCAACATGATTTTATGCATCAGCTCTACACAAAAGCTCAATCCGATTACAGTGGCAGGGTGACTGTTCCTGTGTTGTGGGATAAGCAAAACCATAACATGATCAACAACGAGTCAGCCGATATTATCCGAATTTTCAACAGTGATTTTAACGAGTTAACCAACAACCGATACAACTTATACCCTAAACGTCTGCAGGCAGCTATAGATGCGGTAAATGACTGGATATACAACGATATCAACAATGGGGTGTACAAATGTGGTTTTGCCACGAAACAAGAGGCCTACCAAGATGCATTTCAGGCACTATTTCGTGCTTTGGACAAAGCTGAGGCGATACTGTCAGAACAACGATTTCTTACTGGTGATTACCTGACCGAGGCTGATTGGCGCTTATTCACAACGCTGATCCGTTTCGATGCCGTCTATGTTGGTCACTTTAAATGCAACCAACAACGAATCGCTGATTACCCTGCACTCAGCCATTATTTGAGATCTTTATATCAATTACCTGGCATTGCAGAAACCATTCATATGGATCATATCAAACAACATTATTACATTAGCCACCCAATGATCAATCCAACACAAATTGTACCGGCAGGGCCAGCTTTAGACTTCACAGCGGCTCACGACAGAGGTGAATGGACTTTGGATGATGTCGTCCTTACAACCGACTAGTTTTTTACACCACCAATCCAGTGGCCGTCTTTAAATTTGTCATGGATAAATTGCAACAAATCTGGCTCAGGCACTGCTTTAGAAAAATAGAAGCCCTGAGCCAGATCACAACGATGTTGGCGAAGCATACGGAGTTGTGCGCTGCTTTCGACACCCTCGGCAACCACTTTCAATTCAAGCTTATGTACCATAGCAATGGTTGACGCAATAATTTGAAAATCCGCATGATTATCGAGCATGCCAAATAGAAAGCTTTTATCAATTTTAATGGTATCTACCGGCATTTGCTTTAAGTAACTTAACGATGAGTAGCCAGTACCAAAGTCGTCAATTGCAAAACCAAAGCCCATCTTTTTAATAGCATGCATACTCACCAGAGTATCCGATACATTTTTTACCAGCGTACTTTCGGTTAATTCCAACTCAAAGTAATCAGCTGAAACCTGATGCGCCAGCAACTGCTGCTTTAGGAATTGGGTTAGATTCGGATCAACAAACTGATCTGCTGATAAATTGATGGCAATTTTTAAATCATGATGCCCATGCTGCATCAGCTGCCTGGCAATTTTAAAGCAACGCTCAATCACCCAATAACCTAGTGGAACCATGAGGTGAGAGTTTTCAATCACACCAATAAAGTCATCTGGCGGCACCATACCTCGCTGAGGATGACACCATCGCAATAAAGCTTCAAACCCATAGAGTTTGCCGGTTGCTACTTCGATTTGTGGTTGCAAGCTCAGACTAAACTCTTCTTGCTGCAAAGCCGTTCTCACTTCTGTTTCAAGCTGCAAGCGATAAGCGAACTCCTGATACATTTCTGCCGTGTAATGATGCCAGTCATTGCCCCCTTTCGCTTTGGCTTGATACATGGCTAAATCGGCCTGACGGATCATATCTTCTGTCTGGGTGGTACTATCCGATGTAACGCTAATCCCTATGCTAGTGCCGATTTGAAAACTATCGCCAGCCAGCTCAATGGGCTGTTTAAAGGCATGCAAAATAGCAGCTGCAACTTTTGCAGTTTCTTCAGGCTGCGCCATTTTTGTAAGAATAATAACAAACTCATCACCACCAAAACGACAGACAGTATCTGCAGTATGAATACAAGCTCGTAAACGGATGGCAGCTTCTATCAGTAACTGATCGCCAAAGGCGTGTCCACGGCTGTCATTGACCTTTTTAAACTGATCCAGATCCAAAAAGAGTAAGCCAACATGGCCGGGAGTGTCATCAAGACCAGCCAGTGCTTTTTTTAACTGGTATTGCAGCATGTTGCGGTTAGGCAGACCAGTCAGCAAGTCATACATGGCAATATTTTCTAGCTCTTGAGTATGTTGTTGCACTTGCTCATTTAACGTTTCCAATTGCCAGCTTAATGTCAGCGTTGCTTCATTCAAGTTATCAACTTCATCGCTGAATAACGTCGTTTTTCGATCACTCTGCTGTCGAAACTTGGTAAACTCACGATTTGCCAGCATGGGCAATCGCGCTGCCAACATCATCAATCGGCCACTTAAACGTTTGGTAATCATATAAGTCAGCAGGGCCAACATCAGGAATGCCAACACCGCAACATAGATGATTTGCCGCTGATATCGTTGATTTGCTAAAACATAATCGGTGATATCTTCAATGATGATCAGATGATACTGACGTTGATGACTTACATCCAACACTTGCATATGTGCAAAATAGTACTGTTGGTCTTGCTGCAATCGAAGACCTTCAGTGTATATTTCGCTTACATTCAGTAAATCTGGTAGCTCATAATACAGTGCATTCAGCAAAGCCGCATTCGAGCTTGAAAGCAGCCGAATGTCTTCTGGGCGAGCTGGGTCCTGACTGCTGTTGTGACTCACGATGGCCACATCGACCTGCAACGAGCGACTCAAATAAAACAAAATATCCACCAAGGTGGTTGTCATCGCAACCACTGCCATCTGTCCTTCTGGTGCTAACAAAGGCACTGCTAATGACTTAACACAGTAGTGGTCGCACAGAATGTCGCTTTGCGGCGCTTGTTGCTGGAATGCCAGCTGAACTTGTCGTTCAACAGCGGCGGGGATAAGAGCTGTACTTTGATACGTAATTTCTGTTGGTTCTGTGTACAACCAAACATGATCCACATTTAAATGAAGATGCAAGGTTTCTATCTGACGGCTAAAAGCCTGCTGCAATGCACGGATACTGGTTTCAGCATCTTGGTTTGAGAAACTAAGCTCGGCGAAGGATTCGACCCACACCCGGAGCTGATTCTCCAGTAACTGGTTGTATTGTGAAAACTGCTGTTGTCCCAAAGTCCGCTTATGCTGTTGTTGCTCGCTGAAGTCATCATTGATCCGTACCAACGAAAAGCTGGTCAAGCCTACCGTCATTACCAGCAACACCAGAAGCATGACGATAAGCAGCTTCCAGGGCAAACTAATAAAACGATTCATCTCAGAACCAATACATCAGTTGCAATGCCCACAACTGCCAATATTGATGTGTATTGGTTTGCAAGTCTGGTAACACGGTCGGAGCCAAACGACCAGTACCCTCGACCCAATGATGCTCTGCTTGCAACCTCAGCCGATCTGCTAACTCAAAACTGATGCCAACCGAAGCGCTGTGTTGATAACCAAAGTAAGCGGGAACCATCCCCCCAGTCGATGCCATGAGCTGCTGACCACGCCGATCATCTTTGTTGACCACGTAATAATCCAGCGTGGCTTGCAACTTAGTTCTGGTATTCAATTGATACAATCCCTGAACATAACCACCCTGGCCAAATTGTTGCAGGGAAAACTGAGGTTCGAAGAATCCTACTGTATCCATCCGCTCTTGGAATACCTCACTGATCAACTGCCACCTCGCCTGAACATAATGCGCATTCAACATTAGCCGTTGCACGACAAAATCACCATCGAACATAATGTCCATGGCGGAAGTGTAATAACTAAACTCAGAGTCAAGTAGCGATAGACCCACAGTCCAGTTTGTTTCAGTTGGCTGCCAGAACGCACTGGCCTGATGCACGTACTTTTGCTTAGACTGGCCTTGCACCTGCTCTCCAAGCAGTAGTTTAGTCTGAGTCCGAGATAAAGGGGTCGACCCCAGACTCCAATTCAGTTCGAAATGACCAAGGCGATTATCCAGGCGGGTTTTTAACGCCAAACCATCACTGCTGACAGCAATATCCCGAAACGCATCAAAATAGACCGACTGAGGTAATACAATGCTGGGACGAGTCAGCGGAACATCCCGCGTACTGGAATAGATCCAATGCTGGTTTTTATACCTGCCGATGTAAAGGTTAAGCTGCCAGTCCAGCTGATTGACCAGAGTCCAGTCAACAAATAAATAATCCAGTTTCAATCCATCCGGGTAGCGATTCCCCCCATCCAGATATACAACCTGCCCAGCAACCCGCCATCTGGGGTTGAGCTGGATCAGCGCATTGACCCCAACCTCGGTTAGCGCCAAAGAAGGATCACCCGTTTGGTTAATAAAGTTGCTTTTTTCAGCCTGAATAGCACCCTGTGCAACAAAACCATGCCATTGCACCTCGGTTGCACAACTGACAGACATACCCATCAGCAAGCATGACCAGCACAGCAGGGTGGCAAGGGTAGATTGCAGCTTAACACGCATGATGGTCGCAAAAATTTTATTAAATGATTTCAATGACATTGACTCCTGTCGGCTCATCACTGCTCACTCGGTAACCGATACTACCAGGAGTCGTCTCAATCATTTGTTGCATTTCCTGTTCAGAAGTTACTTGCTGTGGTCGGGTACCAATACCGGAAAAACTCAATCGATTCCAAATACTATCCAACTGATAAGGGAACATACGTAATTGCTCCCTACAGAACTCTTGATGCGTTGGATGCTCACTAGCTAACACGAAAACTCGCACGGTATTGCCATCTGGCCATTGCGTTTGTCGCATGCTAAATACAGCTCGTAACTGGGAGTGTGTTAGTTGTTCAAGCTTAACCGAAGGATGTGCAATCACCTGAGTTGCCAGCCCCAAAGGGCTGATCAACATGGAAAGAATGAATGGTAGAAGTTTTATCATGCGTCACCGGTATCAACCCTTACAGCAGCTATACTCCATCATTAGCTATCGGAGGTATCGAATACATATGGAACTCATTTCTATACAAATAGCTTGCCTTCATCCTGCAGGCAAACCGCTTCGTACTCATACAACATATTCCATAGTAAATTCAGGTATATATCAAGCTAGATCATTATTTTATTTGTTTATTATAAGATCCCTGCTTACGAATTTGTACCAGCTGCTATTTTTTTGCTGGAAGTTTAAGCACATACCTCAGAATCACTTGGCAATTTCTGATTGGCCTGCGTATACTTTATAGTATGCACCCGGTTTATGGTCTACCGATCACCAAACAAGATTAGCGTTGATGGTGATTCCCCCATTCATTTGAATCCGTGGATCTGAAGCGTTCATCTTATCGTAATTACAGCCACTGACTAACCATTAATTAGAAGTAGAGCGAACTTCATGCGCTATAAAAACAGTTCTTTTTTCACCCATCAACAACAAGACAAAATAGGTGTACTTATCACCAATTTAGGTACACCAGATGCACCAACACCAAAAGCGCTGCGCCGCTATTTGGCCGAATTTCTCGCTGATCCTCGTGTGGTTGAAGTTCCCCGGCTGTTATGGTTTCTCATTCTGCATGGTGTCATCTTACGCATTCGTCCCCGCCGCTCAGCTAAAGCATATGCAACCGTTTTCACAGAGGAAGGCTCACCGCTGTTGTTTCATACCAAAAAACAATGCATTGCCATCCGTCAGCAATTAGCAAGCAAAGGTTATCAGAATGTTGAGGTCGATTTTGCCATGCGCTATGGCAACCCAAGTATTCACAGTGTACTGGATAAGCTGTTTGCTCAAGGTGTTCGAAAACTAGTGGTGCTTCCGTTGTATCCTCAATATTCAGCATCAACCAGCGCTTCCACCTTTGATGCCATTGCCAAGGACTTTACCACAAGACGCTGGTTGCCCGACTTTCGCTTTATTAGTCACTATCACGACTTCCCTCTTTACATCACAGCAGCAGCCGAACAAATCAAACAGTATTGGCAACAACACGGTAAGCCAAAAAAACTTTTATTCTCATACCATGGTATTCCCAAGCGTTATTTGATGAATGGTGATCCCTACCATTGTGAGTGCTACAAAACATCCCGCTTAATCGCTGAGCAACTTGGGCTGGAAAAAGATGAGTATCTAACCTGCTTTCAATCCAGATTTGGCCGAGAGGAGTGGCTAAAGCCCTATACTGATGAAACCTTAAAATCAATGCCAGATCAAGGCATTGACGATGTGCATGTTTTTTGCCCAGGTTTTTCTGCTGATTGTTTAGAAACTATTGAAGAAATTGCCGAAGAAAATAAAGAGTACTTTCTGGAAGCCGGTGGTCAAAACTATCATTATATTCCAGCATTAAATGACAGCAACCACCATATTGAGGCCTTGAGCACTCTCATTGAACAAAATCTACAGCACTGGCATTGCCATGCAGATCCGCACCGTGATGAGCGAGCTACTACAGTTGGTGCGCTCAAGTAAAATCATCGCGTTTTATGCATTGAAACACCTTTTACTAGTGAGCTTGTTGTTATGAGTCCCAGGATTGAGCCTAAGTTTGGTTCGGCTCCTTTGCTTAAGCGCAAGGATTTTTCTGGTCATGCCGATGAACGTTCCGTGACCAGAGCCAAACCAAGTCGCCGTTGGTGGCCGTGGCTAATGATGGTTGCGCTGCTGTTAACCGGCGTCTTGATATGGCAGGAAATAAAAACCAGCTTTTATCAAGCGACAATCCTGCATGCCTACGGACAACGATTAACCTATACGTTGCAGAGCACACCATCCGACAACGTAATTTATCCCCGGAATGGTCCTTATAACCTGCAACGAGGATACAGTAAAATCGGTACTTGGCAGCCTCAACTGACTGAACAAGGTTTTGTTCTGGCCCGGCAAACACAGTTTTCCGACGCTTTACAACGATTCAGTGCATTGGGCTTTTACCCCCCCTACCCTGAAAAGCAGCAAACCGGCTTGGTGCTGGAGGATTGCCGCAACGAGATATTATTTCAGTTTCAATACCCGCAACGACACTACCAAACCATTGATGATATTGCGCCGTTAATGCAACAGCTGCTGGCGTATATCGAAAATAAATCGTTGCTTGATGCACAATCCCCCTACCACAACCCAGCTATTGAGTGGCCCCGGCTTGGTGTTGCTTTGTTCAACCAACTAAAACAACAAGTTGGTGGCGATTCAGCCAGTGGAGGCGGCAGCACTCTGGCTACACAGCTGGAAAAATATCGTCACTCACCAGCAGGTCGCACCAACAGCCTGAAAGACAAGTTTCATCAAATGGTCTCTGCTAGCGTCAGAGCTTATCAGCAAAGCCCTGTTACCATAAAGCAGCGACAACAGCTATTGCATCATTACATCAATACAGTACCACTGGCCGCGGCCCCGGGCTTTGGCGAAGTCCATGGCATGGCCGATGGACTCTGGGCTTGGTTTGGTGCCGATTATCAACACGTAAGCCAGTTGCTGATGCAATCACCAGATCACATCAATGAGGAAACAGGTCTGGCACTGCGACAAGTCCTTGCATTGATTATTGCGCAAAGACGCCCATCGTATTACTTACTGCAAGGGCGTGAATCCTTGGAGCAGTTTATTGATGCCTACCTGCAACTACTCGCATCGGATGGTGTGATCAATGCATCCTTGTACAACGCGGCTACAAACACCTCCCTGCAATTCATCACCCCAGGCTGGCAAGGTACTCCTTTTAATCAAGATCAAAAAGCAACCACTCTGGTCCGTCAGCAGTTAACTCCATTGCTCGGCTTAGCCCCTTATGAATTAGAGCGACTGGATCTAACCGCACAAAGCACCCTTGATATCCGCTTACAGCGACAAGTCAGCCAATTTTTGCAAACGTTGCGTCAACCTGAACATGCAAGCACACATCACTTGGTGGGTCACCGTTTACTATCAAAATCTCAGGCTGAGCAGGTTCATTATTCACTCGTCTTGTATCAACGAACAGAACAAGGTCCTCAGCTTCGGGTGCAAACCGACACCTCTGAGCGTGCTTTTGACTTGAATGATCAAAGTAAGTTGGAGCTAGGCTCCACTGCCAAACTCAGAGTATTAGCCACCTATCTTGAAATCATCGCCGAGCTTTATCAGCGCTACGGCGATGAGCCGACTGAGCAACTGCAGTTATTGGATATTGCGGCTCAGGATAAGCTAAGTCGTTGGCTGATCGATCAATTACTGGTGCAACCGGGTGTTGATCTCGATACTCTGCTGGATCAAGCACTGCAACGGCGTTATAGCGCCAACCCTTCTGAAAGCTTTTTTACCGGTGGCGGCTTGCATAGTTTTAGCAACTTCATGGCGGCAGATAACCAACGTGAACCGACCATACTCGAAGCCACACAAGAGTCTATCAACTTGCCCTTTGTGCGTTTACTGGCAGATATCATCAATTACAGTATTTACCACAAAGATACTCAGGGGCATCACCTCATGGAAAATGACGATGACAATCGACGGGCACTGTATCTGGCTAATTTTGCAGATCGTGAAGGAGCCGATTACCTGCAACAGTTTTGGCGCAAGCATCGCTCACTGCAGCCAGAGCAACGACTGCAACTTTTATTGCAATCACAACACCAACGCCCCGCCCGAGTCGCTGCGGTGTATCTGTGGATGGAACCGAATGCAACTGAGCAACAGCTTTACCGATTTATTGAGCAGTACACCAGCACAGCAGTGTCAGATGCTGAGCTACGACGCTTGCATCAAAACCTGTCTGGCCGACAACTAAGCTTGCCAGATCAAGCGTATGCTGCCCGAGTGCATCCATTAGAGCTCTGGTTAGTCGGTTATTTGAATAAACATCCGAACAGCAGTTGGGTCGATATATTGACTCATAGCAAACAGCAGCGCCAAGATGTTTATCAATGGCTTTTTCGAACTCGCCACCGTAGTGCACGAGATAACCGCATTGGTATTATGTTGGAAATTGAGGCCTTTTGGGACCTGCACTATCGTTGGCAACAATTAGGTTATCCGTTTGATTATCTGGTTCCTTCATTGGCCACTGCACTAGGCAGTTCAGGAGATCGACCCGCAGCACTCACTGATCTCATGTCGGTAATCATCAACGATGGCGTTCGTTTTCCTCCACAGCGACTGGAGCAACTTCGGTTTGCAGAGCAAACCCCGTACGAAACACATTGGCACTATGCTGCACCTCAAGGGGTTCGGGTGATGGAACCCGAAGTCGCACGTAAGTTGCAATGGGTGCTTAGCGAAGTGGTTCGCGATGGTACCGCCAGACGATTACAAGGCGCCTATCAACAGTTAGGGATAACAGGAGGAAAAACAGGCACTGGTGATAATCGCATTACAACCGTGGATCAGCGTGGGCAACGCGTCAATCACCAAGCTATCAACAGAACCGCTACCTTTGTTTTTTTCCTTGGTGAAAATTACTATGGCACCATAACAGCCTATGTCGCCGGGGCAGACTCCGAACAATTTAGTTTTACCTCAGCCCTACCGGTTCAAGTCATGAAGAGTATGGAACCGTTACTTCAACCTCATTTGCTGCAGCAGGAGTGTCCGACCCTGCCGCCATAACCACACAATTGCGGCCTTGAGATTTAGCCTGATACAAGGCCATGTCGGCTCTGGATAACCATTGCTCCCAATTCTCATCCACCAATAATGACGCTACACCAACGGATGCCGTTACTTTTCGCTCTGTAGAACTTAAGTTATCAGCAATAAGTTGACGTAACTTGTCTGCAACACTCCGAGCCTCTTCTGCGGTGACCCCTTCCAATAACACAACAAACTCCTCACCACCAAATCGAAACACCTGATCTGCAGGCCGAGTATGTTGTTCTAGTAACGTCACCAGTTCAATTAAAATGAGGTCGCCTGCTTGATGGCCTTCAGTGTCATTTATTAGCTTGAAATGATCCAAATCAAGCAAGAGCAATGCTGCTGGATTGGGCTGCTTTGCGGGTAGATGACGTGCAGCAAATTGCAGCGCATGATCTAATTGTCTACGATTTGCTGCTCCGGTTAATGCATCAACAGCAGCCATCTGCTCGAGCAAACGTCGCTGCAGCAACGTACGGTAGGCAAAGACATAAGAAAAGAAGCTGGTAACGGCACTGGTGACAATAAAAGATATCATTTGAAAACGATCAGCAAAAATAAGTTCGGGAAAAAAACCGGTGATGGTCAACATGCTAACCAGCACCAGCAGTAACAGCAACAATGCTCGCAAAGGTGGCACTAAAAAGAAAATAAACACTATAAAGGGGAAAATCCAGAATAGACCAGCGGGTCCTAATCCGGTCGCCACCAACACAAAGCCAGCACAAAAAAGGCAGGCCACAAAAAAGCCAGCACCCTTAGTTTGTTTGGTATACCAAGCATAAGCGACAGCACTGCTGGTCGAGACGACCAAAATACCATCCACTATGGCGATGAGATAACTTCCATCAAAATAACGATAAATTGCGAAGGGGGTGACACAAACCAGTACAATCAAGCCCACTAAAGTCAACATAGCCAGATGAAAATCTTGCTTTAATCGTTGTAGCACTTATCGCCCCGCTGTCTAATTTTTTAGCCTCTAATATAGAGGCTGACGCAAGGCGATTGCAAGCTTAACTTATCAGAGCTCTGGCCAGAGAGTCATAGTCCGTCATGACCCAATCGGCCATACTGGCGAATTGATGATTCTGCTCATTTAGTAAAAGACAGGAAACAGCACCTGCATTAGCCGCTGTGGTTAAATCGAAGTGATAATCACCTATGTACAAAAGCTCTGAAGGAGCCACTGAAAAATGTTCAGCGATTTTAAACAACCCTGCTGGATCTGGCTTGGCAGCACAGTCTTCTCTTGTCAGAACCAATTGAATTGGGATCTGCAGCCGCTCAAGCATATGCATCGTTGCCTGACGCATATTGCGTGTCAAAATAGCGGTTGGGATCTGCTGTTGTTGCAGTTGTGCCAAACAACGCAGTACACCAGGCAGTATATATGACTTGTGTGCAGCTTCCATTTCATGCCGACGGATCACTGCATCTGCCATTGCACGTTCATGCTCACTGTCTATCGCTTGCAATCGTTGCAGTAAATCCGTGTCGGCGGGCCAATTAAGCTCGTGCCGAATAGCGGTGAAATCCAAAGCGCTATGGACCAAGGTACCATCCAAGTCAAAGGCTATCGCTCGGATTTGCTCCCGAAGCTGAGTCGTTACTTCCATCATGGTGATTTTCGCCAACTTTCAGTGTATTTTATCATTAAACAGCGTTGCATATTTATTGGATCACTTTAAAATCATAAACTTACAAATCTGGAGTGTTTTTTGCTTATTTCATAACTATTATAAAAACTTTCAAGGACTTTAGCATGAGCGTACTTCGACTGATATTTAATCTGATCTGGCTGCTATGTGGTGGCTTAATTATGGGGCTGCTCTGGTGGTTGGTGGGTATAGTATGCTGTGTCAGCATTATCGGCATCCCCTTTGCTCGCAGCTGCTTTGTTATTGGTGAACTGGCTATCTGGCCCTTTGGCCAAGATGTTGCGCATCGGAGACTTCTTAATGGTCAGGACGATATTGGTACCGGAGGTCTCGGCACCTTGGGCAATATCATCTGGTTTGTATTGTTCGGTATTTGGTTGGCTATCGGGCACCTATTCTTAGCACTGGCTTACTTTATCACTATCATTGGTATCCCGTTTGGTTTACAGCATCTGAAACTAGCGATGCTGACTCCAGCGCCTATCGGTAAAACCATTGTTTCCAAAGTAGCACGATAAAATAAGTCGCGCGGTAAAAATGCCTGTTTTACCCTTTATCGGCCAAACAACAATTGCCAAATACTGCGCTTACGTAAACGATGGTATTCAATACGGAGCTGGTCGATTTTGACCAGCTTTTCATCTGCAAGTTGATGATTGCCGGCCATTACCGCTTGCTCAACCTGCTCCAATACCGCAGCAACCTTATGAAAACCTTGCAAAAACTGCTCAGCTTTATCATCTCTTAGTGGAGCCTGCATCGCGGCATTAATTTTCTTTTGCATCTGATGAACATGCTGCAGTCGGTTTTCGGAGGATTCACTTTCTACCGCCTGCCGATACTCAAAAGAAAAGCTTTTCATAATCACTTCGAGACTTTCAGATTGTGAGGTGTAAGCATGGCTAAAACCAGCAATTAGCAACTGACCGCTGGCAAGTAAAACAATAAACCACTTCATGGCAAGACTCGCATCAATTTTCTCAGCGTCTATGGTATCATAGCGTCACCATACCGCCAACGATGCTACCTCCAGAGAGCACGCTTGCGGACTTTAAAACGCTTTGCTGAGATCCAATGATGATACAATTTCCAGATGATGCGAATGGCGATATGCTGCAGGCTCTGACCGAAGCTGGCCTAGATTTGTCACAAACGATGACGCTGGATTTTTACTTGATATTTAAGCGTCAAGAAAAAGCAGAGCGTGCTGAGCAAGCACTGATCAGTAAATACCCCAAAGAGTCAGTGAGCTTGTACTGCAACCCAGCCAATCAATGGGAAATTAAAATCACCATCGACATGATCCCAAGCTATGAAGCCATTAACCTGCTAGAAAAAGAGTTGGACGAGTTCGCGCGCAAATTTGCCGGCCATAATGATGGCTGGGGCGTCATGGAACCAGAGCCTGTTGACTAAGTCGATGTGAGTCTGCTTTTTTTCTGGTAGTGCAAAATCAATGCGATCAAATACACTTGCAACATGGCGGTTCCGAGCATGCCAAGCATGGCCTGCCACTCCAAGTATTTTTCTGTATAAATATACAAAGCCAAGTTGCCCATCGCAAAAGCTGACCAACTTAATGCAGACACACCGGTGGCGTTTTTCACTCGATGCAAATGCACAACTTGCAACATCGTTGCCGTCGGGAAAATAACCGCTGGCACAATGCCAACAAAACTAATCCAATCCATATTACACTCCATGATCCAAAACCTACTATGCAGTGAATGCCAGCAGCAAACTTCGACCACTGAGCAGCAAAGTGGCCAGAAATACCAGTCCGCCTAATATATTCTGCTTCCAGCTATTTTTATAAACGCCTAGCCGTTCAGAATTGACGGCAAACAATACACTGACCGTAATCACAGGCAATAAGATACCGTTAGCAACCTGAGCAAACCAAATGACCGAAACCGGCCTAAGCCCCAGCGATGACACGACCACTCCAACCACAATGATCAGCAACCAGGTCGCGCGAAACGCACCATTGCTTAACTGCAATATCCCCTTTAGCGCATAAGCGGCGGCTAAAGGTGCTGTAATTGCTGACGATAATCCAGCCGCCAGTAATCCCACAGCCATAAGATAGGTTGCGGCTCGGCCAAATAAAGGCTCCAAAGACACCGCCAGATCAGCTGCTCCTTCTATTGGTAAATTAGTACCAAAATAGGCCGATGCGGCAGTAGATAGCACCGCAATTGAAATTAAGCCACCCAATGGGATCGAGGTGCGTAAATCTGCATTTGATTCTTTTAAGGCCGCAGCTACCCCATGAGTTTTATCTTGCCATTTACGAGCTGAACTTGCCGCATGTAAAAAAAGTGAATATGGCACCACAGTGGTGCCAATCAGAGCAATAACGGTTAAGGTCGCGCCATCAGGAATACTCGGGAACACTAACCCGGTTACCAATGCCGACAGATCAGGCTGGGTTAACACCATGGTGAGTAAAAAAGCCATACTCATCAATAAAACCAGTGCTACCAAGCTGCGTTCAATCAAGCGGTAATTACCCTGCCATAACACAAGGATGGCGACCACACCTATCATGAGTGCCCAGGGGTTCAAACCGGTGCTATCTCGAATGGCTTGAATGAGACTGAGCTCTCCCCAGAGCGCATCGGCACCAAGGCTGGCTCCGGTAATATTACCGCCCTGATAGGCACTGTTTCCAATCACAACGGCGGCAATGACCAACAAATACAAGCTGTACTTCAGCACCGGTTGCTGCACCAAATCACGCAGATTTTCACCCAGGCCTTTGCCAGTCACAATACCCAGCCGTGAAGCCATTTCTTGTAAGATAAGCGTAGCAATGACAGAAAACACCAATGCCCAAACCAGTGCATAGCCATAATGAGCCCCCGCCAAAGAGGCCGTCACCACGGTTCCGGGCCCAATAAACGCTGCAGCCACCAAGGTAGCAGGCCCCAGCTGAAACCATCCCTTCATCAAGCGCATTCGCAGTTCCTTCACTAAAGCCATCAACGGGTTAGTATGCCAATGGCATAAGCCTTTGCAACTTAAAATTAAACGTCAGTTGATCAATTTTGTAAGAAGCGGCGTAAATACACCAAACTGAACCTCTAGATAGAGATATAGCCATGCCAAGACCCACCCATCATATACACCATGATGATGCTATCTTATTTTACGATGGCAGCTGTGGCCTGTGTCGCAAAGAAATTTCGCTGCTGCGGCAGCGACTGGACGGCAAAATACAGTTGCAAGATATCAGCGATGAAAGCTTTTCGTCTTACCAAGGGGTGAACGCCACTGAGATGATGTCAACCTTGCATCTATGGGATGGCAATCAGTTTATTACCGGCTTGGATGCTAGTTTATATTATTGGTCACTTGCAGAAATGAAAGCACTGGTGCGGTTTTTGCGCTTACCGGGTATTTATCAAGCCGCCACATTAGGCTATAGACTCTGGGCTCGTTTTCGAGCAAAGCCGACTCAATGCAAAGTTGAATGATGTTCGTAAGATCCCCACGGCAACGACGATCGAACCACCAGCAACGAGCACTTGATGCATATATTCTTCAGTTGCATCATGCGATTGCTATAAAGTTATTGTCACAACCTGAACTAATAAAGCAATGTGAAGAGCAACTGGTTCAGTTGTACCACACCAAGCAAATCCGTCATGGTGCATATGTCTATTGGGATAGTGTTTTACGATTGTACCCTGAAGAAGAAGCATTTATTGCAGCCATAACCGACTCAGGCCCCAAGGCAAGTAAATACCGACGGAAAACCCCATGCAGCGGTATTCTTACTGAGCATGAGCGTCAGCAACTCATGGCATCTAACGCGAAACCTCATCATAAATCAGATTTTCATGAATAAGGTATTGATAATTGAACGAATTGGTATTCTAATCAATAGTTGCTACCCTTAGCGAGTCACTACAATAAAGGGACACCTGCTTTGCCCACGAATACTTATGATTTGCTCAAACGATGCGTCTGCGGATTGTACCGTACTATACTCCATGTAATGCATGGCTATAGCTATACGGGCATCAGCTTCTGCCTATTGATTAGCGCATTATGGTGGCAACCAGCTTATGCCGTGACCGATCCTCAACTCGAACAGCAGGTCGATACATACTTATTAGTGCTTGCTGAAGATCCTGAACAAGCAATGTCTTCGCTGCAAGCTTTGTTGGCTCAGGTTCATTCACAGACACCAGCCTCCACAGCTACCCGTATTTATGGCTCTGAAGTTCTGCATTACGTATATACCGGAGAAATTGAACAAGCAGAACAACGCTTGACGGATTTACTTCAGTTTGCCAATAGACAAGATAATGCTGATGTCATGGCTGAAGCTCTGGCAATTAAAATAGATACTCTGTTTTATCAAAATAAGTTGAATGAAGCCTATCAGGTAGTCGTCGATATAGAACCGTATCTTGAGCACACAGTACAACCCCGTATTCGTTATTATGCTCACAACCTGATTGGACGGCTTTATATGCGAGATAATCAGTTTGAGATGGCAAGTACACATCTTTATAAAGCCTATGAAGCCGTCAATGAAACGGATAATGATCGAACGCTGTTACGCAGAACTTTTTTGCAAAGTCAGCTCGCTCAACTTCAAGCTGATTTAAAAAGCTGGCCTACGGCACTTGAGTTGGCAGAGCAAGCTCTGGAATCAGCCAGCCAACTTACCCTGCAAGGTTTCATGCCGGATCTTTATCTACTTAAGGGCTACATTGAAGGGGAATCGGGTCAGCATGAAGCATCCATCGCCACACACTACAAAGCCATCGAGTGGGCAGAAAAATTAGAGCGGCCTGATACCGTGCTGCTTAGTTTAAATAATATTGGTGCTTCATACATTTTAATGGAGCAGTACGAACAAGCTAAGCATCCGCTCCAGCAAGCCAATGAATTGGCCGTGGAACTGAATGATGAGTACACACACGCGCTGGTGCAGTTAAATCTTGGTTATATCGATGTGATGCAAGATCAGCATGAACAAGGTCTTCACATCATGGAGTCTGCTATTCAGTACTTTCGTGAGCACGGTAGAAAATCCGATTTAGAACGTTTTTTAACCGAGTATGCCAAAGCACTCCAACACGCAGGTTACCATATTAAAGAAGCGCAAATACTCCGTGAGCAACGAGCACTGAATCAAGAGCTTTTTCAAACCGAACGAGATCGGACACTCGCGGAACTACAGCAGCGATTTCAAGCTCGCGATCAGGCTCATCGAATCAATCGCCTTGAGCAAGACAATGAATTGCAAGAGCGTTTACTGGAAAACAATCGGCTGCAAAACCGCTTAACTATGTTGATTGCCATCATCGTTGCCTTGACCAGTCTGCTGATGTGGTTGCTGTACCGTAAAGTCCGGCATGCCAACCGCCGCCTGAAAGAAGCCAACAAACAGTTGGAATACCACTCCTTACGAGATCCATTAACTGGCTTATACAATCGACGCTCTTTTCAACAACGTATGGCAAAAAGAGATCTTCACCTACATAGCCGCCGTTATCATAGTGATGAAATTGATGCGTTAGTATTGATTGATCTCGACTTTTTTAAGCAGATTAATGATCAATACGGTCATGCTATGGGAGATGATATCCTTATTGAGGTTGCACAACGACTCACCGACTCTTTACGTCAGCACGATCAAGCCATTCGTTGGGGCGGTGAGGAGTTTTTACTATTTTTACACCGAATCAATGCCACCGATCTCGTATCTCTGGTAGAAAGAACACTGTATCAGCTGTCTGAACGTCCTTATATCAGTGGTACAGAAAGCTTAGTCGTCACCGCTACCGCTGGCTTTATCACCTTACCCTTTGCTGGCATTGATGAAGAAAAGGTCAATTGGGAAAAAGCGCTGCAGCTGGCGGATATGGCATTGTACTTAGGTAAAGCCAATGGCCGTAACCGAGCTTGCGGAATTCAAGGGCTCAAGGTACCTTATACAGAACTGCCGGAAGGCTTCGAGAACGATTTGTCTCAAGCGATAGCACAAGAACATATTGAGTTAGTGACTATCGTTGGCCCTCAGGTTGAGCGCATAAGCTAATTGAGACGAGTGAAACCATGAGGCGAATGAGACAAATAGTCCGGAGTGCTCTTTCAATCTACCTTCATTTACAAGACGTAGTCACCGGCTAAGCCCTTCCATTTTGGAGTCCTATCACGTGCAAGATGAACTGCATATTAAAATTCGGAACTTAGAAACATCCGACTATCCCCAGCTAAAACACCTGATGGACGTTGTCTACAAAGACTTGGGGGGGGCCTGGCCACTTCACACCATTGAAAAGCTGATTAAAGACTTTCCTGAAGGTCAGATTTGTGTGATTGATCATGATGAAATTATTGGTCTCGCACTGTCGGTACAAGTCGATTATGACCGTTTCAGCAACCCTCATACCTACGACGAATTGATCAGTCAACGCGAGACCATCTTAAATAACCCAAAAGGCGATGCTATCTATGGGCTTGATGTAGTGATACATCCTGAGTATCGCGGTTATCGCCTGGGCCGGCGCTTGTATGAGGCTCGTAAGGAACTATGCCGGCAACATAACTTACGCGCTATCTTGGCTGGAGGGCGTATTCCTTTCTTTCATAAGCACTCCTCTGAGATGAATGCCGCTGACTATATTGAAGCTGTCAAACGTCGTGAGTTGTATGATCCGATTCTAACCTTTCAACTATCGAACGATTTTCAGTTGAAGCGCTTGCTGAAAAAATATCTGCCGGAAGATGAACAGTCAGAGGGCTACGCTACTTTATTGGAATGGAACAATATTTTTTATGAGCCTCCGGGGCGCGTGTTGGAAAGCCGTAAAACGCAGGTGCGTATAGGCGCAGTTCAGTGGCAAATGCGGCAAGCAAATTCAGTCGATGAAGTTTTGCAACAAGTCGAGTACTTTGTCGATGCGCTATCAAACTACAAAAGCGATTTTGCGCTGTTTCCAGAGTTTTTTAATGCACCCTTGATGGGGTTATGTGAAGATCGATCCAATCAAACGGAAGCTATACGTTTTTTAGCTGGTTACACCGAACGGTTTCGCCAAGAAATGTCTACCATGGCAGTGAGCTACAACATCAATATTATTACTGGCTCAATGCCTTTATTAATTGATGAAGACTTATTTAATGTCAGCTACCTATGCCGTCGTGATGGTACGGTTGAGATGCAAAGCAAAATTCATATCACACCCCATGAACGCCGTGACTGGGTGATTCAGGGCGGTGATAAACTGCGGGTGTTTGATACCGATGCGGGGCGAATTGGTATTTTGATTTGTTACGATGTTGAATTCCCTGAGTTAAGCCGCTTACTGGCCGATCAAGACATGGATATTTTATTCGTGCCCTTTTGGACCGATACCAAGAATGGTTATTTACGCGTTCGGCATTGTGCACAAGCCAGAGCAATTGAAGATGAGTGTTACGTCGTCATTTGTGGCAGTTGTGGCAATCTACCTTCTGTCGACAATCTGGACGTACAGTACGCTCAGTCTGCAGTATTCTCGCCCTCGGACTTTGCATTCCCTCACGATGCAGTGATGGCAGAAACCACTCCCAATACAGAAATGCTGATGTTTTCCGATCTTGATTTAGATCGCCTGAAACAAATTCGCAATGAAGGCTCAGTGATGAATTTAAAAGATAGGCGGCACGATTTGTACAAAGTCAGCTGGATCGCCGATGAAACCAAGGATATGAAATGAAAACGCTGATTACTTCGCTTGTGTTGTTAGCTATCATCGCCATCGCAGTACTGAGCATCAGTAGTCAACTACTGTCTCCATGGCATAGTCTGCAATTATGGTTACTGACTCCTCTCTTCGTCTCCGTAGCGGTCATTCTCGTCCTGCAACGCAAGGGCAAATTAAAACGCCTTTTCCCCATCGCCGCCGTCATTATTAATGCATTTGCCCTGCTACCTTATTTCGGTATGCAGTCAGCTGAGTCGCAAGGTGAACGTGCTATTTTGATCCTTGCTATGGTGCCATTGTATCAAGGGATTGCATTATTAGTGGTTGGGTTAACCGATTATGTGCGACGCCGTGAAGCAAGGAAGCACATGATAAACTAAGCAGACATCAGCTTCGTGTTCCACAGCAAAATCAGATACAATTAGTCATCGATGTTTTGTGCTATGAACAAGCCCTATGCAAAAAGACCATATTTACGCTGAGCCATTGGCTCATATTCAGGATTTTCGTTTTGACGATCAGGTCGCGGATGTATTCCCTGATATGATCCAGCGCTCAGTACCTGGTTATCAAAGCATCATTCAAACCATCGGCCAACTGGCCGAGCGTTATCAACAAACCAATAGTCATTACTACGACCTGGGCTGCTCATTGGGGGCGGCGAGCCTGGCTATGCGCAGACATATTAGCGCTTCAGGCAGTAAAATTATTGCTGTTGATAACAGCGCAGCCATGGTTCAACGTTGTCAGCGTCACCTGAGTGCCTTTCGCTCTGAAGTACCGGTCGAAGTGCTGGAAGCCGACATTTGTGAGTTACCACTTGAGAATGCAGCCATGGTGGTGATTAATTTCACATTGCAGTTTCTGGCTAAACCACAGCGTAATGATCTGATTGAGCGAGTCTATCAGGCACTCAAACCCGGTGGTCTTCTGGTGTTGTCCGAAAAAATCGTCAGCGAAAACGTACAAAGCAATGATCTGCTCATTGAGCTGCACCATAACTTTAAACGTGCCAATGGTTACAGCGAACTGGAAATTAGCCAAAAGCGCACCGCTCTGGAAAAAGTAATGCAACCCGACAGCATTGCTGAACACCAAGTTCGTCTCCAACAAGCCGGTTTTGCTGAGAGCACCCTCTGGTTTCAATGCTTTAATTTTTGCTCTATGGTTGCTTTCAAATCATGAGTGCTTTGTTTAATGATTTTTATCAACAGATTGCCAGCAACCGTCTGAGCCATTGGCTTGAAACCTTGCCAGCACAGCTGGCGAGCTGGCAACGCGAGGCACTGCATGGAGACTTTAATCGTTGGCAAAAAGTGCTGGCGAACCTGCCTGAAACCAATGTCTCTGAAATCGAGTGTAAAACGGAGGTTCGCTTTGGTGTGGCTAGCGATATCAACAGCGGCCAACAACAGCGCATCCAACATTTGCTGCAGCAGCTGATGCCTTGGCGCAAAGGCCCCTTTGATATTCATGGTATCGAGATTGATACCGAATGGCGATCAGACTGGAAGTGGCAACGCTTACTGCCCTTCATTCAGCCGTTAAAAGGCCGCTATGTGCTGGATGTTGGCTGTGGCAGTGGCTACCATCTATGGCGTATGCGCGGCGAACAGGCTGAGTTTGTGGTCGGCATTGATCCATCGCAACTATTCTACAGCCAGTTTCAAGCCATCAAGCACTTTAATCCCGACCCAGCAGTGCATTTGTTGCCGATTGGCTGCGATGAGCTGCCCAATTTACAAGCCTTTGATACTGTCTTCTCTATGGGGGTGTTGTACCACCGCCGTTCGCCACTCGATTTTTTACAACAATTAAAGCAACAACTGCGTGTAGGTGGAGAGCTGGTATTAGAAACGTTGGTGGTACCAGGCGATGAAAATACCGTGCTTATCCCTAAAGATCGCTACGCAAAAATGCGTAATGTCTGGTTTATCCCAAGTACAGCAGCCCTGTGTCATTGGCTGACCCGGCTGGGCTTTCAAAACGTCAAAGTTGTCGATCAAAACCATACCAGCATGCATGAGCAACGAAGCACTCACTGGATGGAAAATGAAAGTTTGATTGATTTTCTTGACCCAAATGACCATAGTAAAACCATAGAAGGGTATCCGGCGCCACTTCGGGCCGTCATTGTGGCACGGCGCTAAACGCTTGTGTTGACAACAGGAGAGCATCTGCATCATGCCGTACCGCCCCAAAACAACCGTCGAACAATGGCGGATTTTACAAGCTGTGGTCGATGCTGGTGGCTATGCCCAAGCAGCTGCTCTGCTGAATAAAAGCCAATCCTCATTGAATCATGCCGTTTCGAAATTGCAAAATATGCTCGGTATTGAACTGTTAGAAGTTAAAGGCCGAAAAGCCTTTTTAACACAAGCTGGCGAAGTCATGCTGCGTCGTTCACGGATGGTCACTCAGCAGGTGGAAGATCTGGAGCGGCTGGCCGATACCATTGATAAAGGGTGGGAACCAGAAATTCGTATTGCTGTTGAGCTGGCTTATCCAAAGCAATACCTCTATCAGGCACTGCAAGCCTTTTATCCAGAAAGCCGTGGTAGCCGGGTTCAGATTATTGATGCTGTTCTGACAGGCACACAAGAAATCATTCATGAAAAAAGAGCCGACTTAGTGATTACCGGCTCGGTTCCAAAAGGCTATCTCGGTGAACCCCTCTATGTCACCCGCTTTATACCGGTGGTTGGCAAGCAACATGCTCTGGCACAAGCTACACAGCTTGAATTAACCGAACTAAGCCAACAACTGCAAATAGTCATTCGTGACACCGCACAAAAACCTCAGGAACAAGGCGGTTGGTTGAAGTCGGAGCAACGCTGGACAGTCGATAATTTTTATGAAGCCATCGAAATACTCCAGCTAGGGCTTGGTTTTTGCTGGCTGCCTGACTTTACGGTTCAAGCTGGTCTGGCGGATGGTAGTTTACAAGTACTGAACTTCAGTAGCGGCAGCGAGAAACTCGCTCCCTTATCGCTACTCAGCCCTTACGAAGAACAGCTTGGTCCGGGTAGTAAATTACTCCGTCAGTTGTTATTGTCTGTTCATCAAAAAGAAACTAAGGATATACCATGCAAGATCAACAGCTTGAGCAATTGATGACTCAATCCGCAGACGATGCGGTCAAGTACGCAGAAGAAGAATTTCAACTCACATTGGATTATAGTACCGAGAGTTTACTGAAACTGGATGTATTAGTATCAGCCTTGCATGAACGGCAAAAAAAACAAGCCCATGCTACTGATTTATTGTTTACGCTTTGTACTATCTTCGGCGCCTACACCGGTGAAGTGTTCCGCCGCCATCTCGGTGGTGAGTGGTTTCATGACAAAAGCAACACAGAAGCGCCCTATGTTTGCCTTACCTACCTCGACAAAGAATTCCCTTTCTCATCAATAGTTTACCATAAAATAATCACAGATGGTAGCATCAGTATTGCCGGCTATGTTGAACAAGCAATGTCAAATGCCACTCAGTAAAGCTTTTGTCCTTGCCATTAAGCAGGTAAAATAGCGCCATTTCCACCCCTTCATCAATTGAGGAATGTTGTGAGCAACCAAAATCAATCCCTAAGTTATAAAGATGCTGGCGTCGATATCGATGCTGGTAATGCCCTGGTCGACCGTATTAAAGGTGCGGTGAAACGGACGCATCGCCCAGAAGTGATGGGTGGATTGGGTGGTTTTGGCGCTTTATGCCAAATTCCGGCAGGATACAAAGAGCCTGTATTGGTGTCAGGCACTGATGGTGTGGGGACTAAATTGCGTCTGGCGATGGACTTACAACGCCATGATAGTGTCGGTATTGATCTGGTCGCCATGTGCGTCAATGATTTGATTGTACAAGGTGCTGAGCCACTGTTCTTTTTAGATTATTACGCTACAGGCAAACTGAATGTCGATACAGCTGCCGCGGTGGTTGAAGGAATTGCCGTTGGTTGTGAGCAATCTGGTTGTGCTTTGGTTGGTGGTGAAACTGCTGAAATGCCAGGTATGTACCATGGTGACGATTATGATATTGCCGGTTTTTGCGTCGGCGTGGTCGAAAAATCAGAACTGATTGATGGCAGCAAAGTGCAGGCAGGAGATCAGTTGATTGCCTTAGCCTCTTCAGGCCCTCACTCGAACGGCTTCTCATTAATCCGTAAAATTCTGGAGGTCAGCGGCCAATCTGCTGAGCAAATGCTGGAAGGGAAAAGTATTGCCGATCATTTGTTGGCACCAACCCGTATTTATGTGAAAAACCTGCTGAATCTTATCAAACAGCAACCAGTCCACGCCTTATGCCATATTACTGGCGGTGGTTTCTGGGAGAATATTCCCCGTGTTTTACCCGACCATACAAAAGCCGTGATCAAAGACGACAGCTGGCAATGGCCTGCTATTTTTAATTGGCTACAGCAGCAAGGCAATGTTACAGAGCATGAAATGTACCGTACCTTTAACTGCGGTGTAGGCATGATCGTCGTGGTTCCAGCTGCTGAAGTAGATGCAGCCCTGGCCCATTTGCAGGCCGCGGGTGAGCATGCCTGGCATCTGGGTGAAATTCAGAGCGCCGCAGCCGGTGATGAACGCGTCATCATCCAGTAAGGGTTGGCATGAAATCAATTGTTGTCCTTATTTCAGGCAATGGCAGTAATCTGCAAGCCATTTTAGATGCCTGTGCTTCAGGCTTTATTGACGGTGAAGTTTGCGCAGTCATCTCCAATAAAGCCAATGTGCTTGGTCTGGATAGAGCCAAAGAAGCCGGTAGTATCGCGCATTGTTTACCTCATCAAGATTACCCAACTCGGCACAGCTATGATCAGGCTTTGCAGCAACTGATCGATAGCCATAAACCCGATCTGGTGGTGCTGGCTGGCTTTATGCGAATTCTGACGCCTGAGTTTGTACAGCATTATTCCGGTAAATTATTGAACATTCACCCTTCTCTGTTGCCGAAGTATCAAGGCCTGCATACTCATCAACGAGCTATGGAAGCGGGAGATAGCATCCATGGCTGCAGTGTACACTTTGTCACTGAAGAGTTGGATGGTGGGCCTGTGGTGCTGCAGGCTCGTGTCCCAATCTTTCCAGAAGATGAGCTCACAGCAGTGACAGAACGAGTACATGAACAGGAATATAGTATTTATCCTTTGGTCATTCGCTGGTTTTGTCAGGGACGGTTACATCAAGAAGGCAATTTGGCCTTTTTGGACAATGAACCTTTACCGGAACATGGATATGCCAATGACGATGATGAGTATGATCTCTAACTGGCGCCTGAAGGCGCCTTTTTTTCTCTGTGCCCTAACTCTGCCTTTTCTCGCAGCAGCCGACGCACCTGACTTACCCACATTGCAACTCACCCCTTACACAGCTGATTATATTGTTTACCGCAATGGCAAAAGCCATGGCAAAGCTCAGCGCGAACTTCGGCAAGAACAAGAGCACTACTTACTTCGCTATCAAAGTGATGTCAGTTGGATGATTTTTAGCGATCGACGTGAAGAACAATCCAAATTCTTGTTAAATGGCAGTCAGGTTCAACCTATTCAATACAGCATGACACGAAGCGGCACCGGTCGTAACCGCGATTATCTGCTGACTTTAGATCCGGAAAAGCAAGAGCTTCGGGAAGGGAAAGACAAAACGTTGAAGACGGAGCCGTGGCATGATGACTGGCTTGATCAACTAAGCTATCACCAACAACTCGCCATCGATTTAGCGGCTGGCCAACGAGAGTTCAGTTATGAAGTGCTTAATCGTAGCGGCGATGCAAAAACCTATCACTTCAGAGTGGTCACAGAGGAGTTACTCCCCCTCCCCTATGCCAACGTACGAGCACTCCGCATCGAGCGGGTAGAAGACGACTCTGATCGTCAAATTTATGCCTGGGTTGCTCCTGAGCTCGATTACTTATTGGTTCGGTTATGGCGTGGTGAAAATAATGTCGAACAGTTCGATGTGCAATTGCACAAAGTAAACTGGCACCAAGCAACTGAAAAAGCGGATCAAGCTACCGCTCACTAAATCGGCTCACCATCGCGAAACAGCTGGCTTTCACCGGCTTCCATTTTGTGCCACTGCTCATTAAGAGTCAGTGGCTCAGTCGCAATAATAGTAACTACATCCTTTTGTGTGGTTTCGCGGGAGAAATCGATATCGACGTCGACATCGGATAATCGCGCAATACCAAAAGGTGCCCGACGTGTGATCCAATGTAGTTTGGTGGTGCAATACGTCAGTAAGTACTCGCCATCCGTCAGCATCATATTAAAGACGCCTAACTTTTGCAGAGTTTGAGCTTGCTTTTGCAAGAAGCGAAATGCCAAGCGACGGGAACGAGGTTTGGTTGGGTAGCGTTTATCCAGCTCGCTCATTAAATAACAAAAAGCCCGTTCACTATCGGTGGTGCCCACTGGCTGAAAACGATCGACCGGCAAGTCTTTGTAGTCATGCAACTGACCATTGTGCGCATAGGTCCAATAACGGCCCCATAACTCTCGGGTAAACGGATGGGTGTTTTGCAAGCTAACTCGCCCCCGATTAGCCTGACGAATATGCGCAATCACAGCACAGCTCTTGATCGGGTAATCACTCACCAGGCGGGCTATTTCAGATTCATAACTAGGCAGTGCATCTTTAAAGGTACAGACGCCCTTACCTTCGTAAAAGGCCACTCCCCAACCATCTCGATGTGGACCTGTTCGACCTCCTCTCTCTTTTAATCCTTTAAAACTGAAACAAATATCGGTTGGTACATTGGCTGACATCCCCAATAACTCACACATTCCGTTGACTTCTCCTCACTGAATCGGGCGGTTTCAGGTGCCATCATGCACCAGAACTGAGCCAAACGACTATACTCATTCGTATAAATAAATGTAAAGCGCTTTATAACTGTCGTCCACAGCTATTGAGTGAAACACTTGCAACTTACGACAGAAGATTATAATCTAACACCAATAGTGGTCAGACCTCTTAGGAGATAATTATGGAAGGGTTTGTATTTAGCCTCATACTGTTGTTGGTGATTGGCGTGTTGGCATACCATCGCGCCAGCCTGACATTATTCACTGCAGCCATCGCTGTGGTATTGCTTGCCGGCAGTTATGCCGGGCCAGTTGGCATGGTAAGCTGGGTGCTGTTTGCGCTCATTGCACTGCCGCTGAATATTGCTTTTATTCGTCAAAAATTGATCACCCAGCCGTTACTTGGTTTGTATCGCAAGATCATGCCTGAAATGTCCACCACCGAAAAAGAGGCCATTGATGCCGGTACTACATGGTGGGAAGCTGACTTATTTCGCGGCAATCCAGATTGGCACAAACTGCACAATTACCCAACCCCCCGACTGAGCCCGGAAGAACAAGCCTTCCTGGATGGCCCGGTAGAAACATTACTGGATATGGTTGATGATTGGGAAATCACCCATGATCGTGCTGATTTATCACCAGAAGTGTATCAGTACTTAAAAGACCATGGTTTCTTTGCCATGATCATCAAAAAAGAATATGGCGGCCTGGAATTTTCAGCCTACGCCCAATCGTGTGTACTGCAAAAACTCACCAGTAAAAGCATGGTACTTTCCAGCATTGTTGGGGTGCCTAATTCGTTAGGTCCGGGGGAGCTATTGCAGCATTACGGCACCGATGAGCAAAAGAAACACTATCTACCGCGTTTAGCGAAAGGTATTGATGTGCCTTGTTTCGCCCTAACCAGCCCTGAAGCAGGTTCAGATGCTGGTTCTATTCCTGATGTTGGTATCGTCTGTAAAGGGGAATGGCAAGGCAAAGAAGTGTTAGGCATGCGTCTGACATGGAATAAACGCTACATTACACTGGCGCCCATCGCTACAGTCCTTGGCCTAGCCTTTAAAATGCAGGATCCAGAGCATTTATTGGGTGATGTCGAAGACTTAGGCATTACCTGCGCCTTGATCCCAGCCGATACACCCGGTGTGAAGATTGGTCGTCGCCATTTCCCATTGAATGTACCATTTCAAAATGGTCCAACTCAGGGTACCGATGTATTTGTGCCATTGGATTACATCATTGGTGGCGCCAAAATGGCAGGACAAGGTTGGCGTATGCTGGTTGAATGTCTGTCGGTTGGCCGTGCCATTACCTTGCCATCCAATAGTACCGCAGGCATCAAAGCAGCCGCGATGTCGACCGGTGCTTACGCTCGAATTCGTCGCCAGTTCAAGATCCCGATTGGAAAAATGGAAGGGGTTGAAGAAGCTATGGCTCGTATCGGCGGTTATGCTTACATGGCCTGCGCGTCTACTACCATGTCGGTTGGTTCGATTGATTTAGGTGAAAAGCCATCGGTTATTTCTGCCATTACCAAGTATCATATTACAGAGCGCATGCGTCTGGCGATGATTGATGCGATGGATGTGCACGGTGGTAAAGGGATCTGTATGGGCCCCAGCAATTATTTGGCTCGAGGTTACCAAGGTGCTCCCGTTGCGATTACCGTAGAAGGTGCAAATATTTTAACTCGCAACATGATCATCTATGGTCAAGGGGCTATTCGCTGCCATCCTTATGTCCTTGCTGAATTGCAAGCTGCTCAACTAAGCGACACCCGTGCAGCAGTGACAGCATTTGATAACGCCTTATTTGGTCATATTGGCTTTGCCATCAGCAACTTCTTCCGTTCATTCTGGTTGTCTGTCACTGGTGGCGCTTTTAGTCATGCACCATATGGTGATGCAACTGCCCGTTATTACAAACAAATGAACCGCTTTAGTGCTGCATTAGCGCTGATGTCTGATGTTGCTATGGGCACCTTGGGTGGTGATTTAAAACGTCGTGAGCGCATCTCGGCTCGTTTGGGCGATATACTTAGTATGCTGTACCTGACATCGAGTGTCCTCAAGCGCTACCAGGACGAAGGCCGTCAACCGCAGGACTTACCTTTGGTTCAATGGGCTTGTGAAGATAATTTAGCCAAAGCTCAACATGCTCTGGATGAGTTGTTTGATAACTTCCCTAATCGTTTGGTAGGCGTAGTATTGAAGCGCGTTGTGTTTCCATGGGGTCGTACGCTGCGTCGTCCATCCGACATTACCGAGCACAAAGTTGCCCGTATTATGCAAACCCCCTGCGAGGCACGGAGTCGTCTGGGCCACCACCTGTATCTGGCGGATAAAGACAACAACCCGCTGGGTCAGGTCGAACAAGCGTTGCGCGACATATTAGCGGCTGAGCCTATTTTTGATAAAGTAACCCAAGCGGCGAAAAAGCGTCTGCCGTTCTTCCGTTTAAATGAAGTGGCTGATCTTGGTCTTGAACTGAATGTCATTTCAGAGCAAGAAGCCAGTGTACTACGGCAAGCCGAAGTCACTCGTCTACGTACCATCAATGTCGATGACTTTGACTTCAATTATCTGGCTGCAGATAAATCCATGCTGGAAGCAGAACAACGAGAGAATGACAACGTAAACGCCGCTTGATTACGTGGTGACGCCCTGAAAACCCGGTTTAAAAGCCGGGTTTTTTTTATGTCACCAGCACAGAGCTCCTTCAAATGTTAACAGGTGAAGCCTGTATCCCTTCTTTTCTTAGCATTTGCTAAATAAATTAATGAAAATGACACAAAACAAGCTTATAGTTTTCCCTTGCTAACCGAAAAAGTGTTAGGCGGTTTGGCTATAGATACATTGATGTATGGTCGTAGGAACGCATGATTGCGTCCTTTTGTAGGCTCATGTGTTGGCATGGGCGCAATCATGCGCCCCTACATGAATGGTTTATGTATAATAATGAATAGACGGATACCGAATAATGAAACAACTACTCGCACTGGTGCTTTTACTCTGCACCTTTGGCTTGTGGGCGCAAACTCCAATCGCCTACTGGTCACAAAACTTTAATGAGTTGCCAGATGGCAGCTTCGGCTTTAGCCCGGACTCTTTTCCACAACAACCCGATGTCGGAAATGGCGTTATTTACTTATCTGACTTCAATGAAGATACGACTGCCACTGGTAGCTATCTGACGATTCAGTCATTTGCAGGCACTACCATCAATGCCCAACCAGGCTATGCTGCGGGTGGCAGCTTGTCCGTGCAAGGCGGCCCGGCCACCAGCAATAATGGTGCAGCCATCGTGTTGTCCGTAAGTAGCTCCGGCTACCAAGACCTGCAACTCAGCTGGGCGCAACGTGGCACCGCTACCGGTTTTAATGAACGTCGCATAAGTTGGTCGCTCGACGGCGAGAGTTTCACTGAGTTTGCAGTCGATTCAGGTGCACTAGGCAGTAGTTTCCAACTACGTAGCTACGACTTTTCCGGCGTATCAGACCTTAATAACCAAGATATGGTTTACTTTCGCATTACGCTGGATGGCGCCAGCAATGCTACTGGCAATAACCGCTTTGATAATCTGTTAATCACTGGCGTACTCAGTGCCGATGCCGATCGCATTACGATGTACCAACGCGACTTTGCCAGCAACCCATTTGAAAAAGGTTGGCAGCAGTGGAGCCTTCAGGGTGAGCAGCAATGGGAATGGGATGGTGGCTTTAACAACGTCAGCTTTTCTGGTTTTGTCGATGGCAGCTGCAGTGCCAATGACAGCTGGCTGGTCTCACCAGCCTTTGATGTCGATAACCAAACTGATGAGCGACTGGCTGTCGATATTGCACGCGGCTTTGCCGGAGTAAACAATCTGGATATTTACTACTCCACTCAATTTGATGGTGCAGGTTTAAATCCTGCTGACTGGGTGTTGTTAACTAGCATCAGCCCTGATGATTTTAATAGTAACAATGTACCGGTGCGTTTTGATGGCTTTGAGCAACTGGCGGCTTTGAACGGTCAGGTGCATCTGGCACTTCGCTATCAGTTTGACAGCGGCAACTGCAGTACCTGGCGCCTTTCTGCGCTTCAACTCACCGCAGAAAATCCGATTGAATCAGCCCCTTTTGCTTGTGACAATCCAGTCACTCGTATTCATCAGGTACAAGGTTCCGGCTTCCAGAGCCCGCTTCAAGGTGCAGAAGTGCAATTGCAAGCCGTCGTCACTGCGGTATTCCAACAAACCGACAACGGTGGTTTAGGGGGCTTTTATCTGCAAGAGAAAGATCAAAATCAGGACAACAACCCTGCCACATCCGAGGGTATTTTTGTCTACGACAATGGCTTTGGTGTGCCAGTGCAACCGGGTGATTTGGTGCGGGTACGCGGCACTGTCGCCGAATTTTTTGAAGAAACGCAACTGTCCAGTGTGAATGAACTGGCAGTCTGCGATAGCAATCGCCTGCATATGGTCAGCCCGGCCACTCTGGAGCTACCAGCAGGCAACTTCGCAGAGCTCGAAGCCATCGCTGGTATGTGGCTACAGACAGCCGATGATTTAACCGTAACCGATGTCTTTAATGCAGTTCGCTTTGGTGAGTTTACCGTCTCCAATGGCCGCTTGTACAATCCAACCCAGGTGGTGGCACCAGGAGCTGAAGCACAGGCGATGATGGCCAGCAACCGACTAAATCGTATTATTATTGATAACGGCCTGACCGGCGTCAATCGCCAGCCGTTTATCATCGGTGAAGACGGTGTTTCCGAAATTTCAGCATCCAATCCAATCCGCAATGGCTACGTATTGCAAGCTGGTTTGGGAGGCGTGATGAGCTATGCCTTTGGCACTTATCGTATTCGCCATGTAGAGACACCACAATTTATCACCAGCAGCAACCCAAGAACGGACTCTCCACATCTGGATGAGCATGGTGATATCAAGGTAGCTACTTTTAATGTCGAAAATTTGTTTACCACTTTCGATCTACCAGGCAATAGCTGTGGTCCTAATGAGCTCGGCTGTCGTGGTGCCCGTTCAGAGCAGGAGTTGGTACGTCAATTGGATAAACTGGTGCCGGCCATTTTGGCACTGGATGCCGATGTGCTGGCATTGATTGAAATTGAAAACGATGCCGATGACTCCACGCTACAGCAGCTGGTGACCGCACTGAACGATGCTGGCAATGCCAACGATTGGAGCTATGTAGTCACCGGATGGCTTGGAACCGATGCCATTAAACCAGCTTTCATTTACCGTAACAGTCAGGTAAACCTGCATGGTGATTTTGCTGTACTGGACTCCAGTGTTGACCCTGACTTTGATACGTCTCGTCAGCGACCAGCTCTGGCACAAAGCTTTGTAACAGAACAAGGCGCGGTGTTTACGACTATTGCAGTGCATTTACGAGCTAAGTCGTGTGGCAATGCCAGTGGTGTCAATGCCGACCAAGGCGATGGCCAGGGCTGTTGGAATGACTGGCGCACCAAATCAGCCGAGGCGATGTTGCGTTGGTTAGAGAGTGATCCAACCAACTCTGGTAACAGCGATATCATGATACTGGGCGACTTTAACGCCTATGCCAAAGAAGATCCATTAGCAGCGATGGAAGCAGCTGGCTATGTGAATCTGGCAGTACAGAGCAACGATGATGATTACCGTGTGTACAGCTACACCTTTATGGGCGAGTCTGGTAGCCTGGACCACGCCTTTGCCAGCCCAAGCTTAGCCGCAAAAGTGTTGCAAGCATCATCCTGGTTCATCAACTCGGATGAAATTCCTGCCTTTAACTACAGCGAGGGGCCACTGCCTGGTGGTTTGGAAAAACCAGACAACTTCTACCAGGCAGATCCATTCCGTACCTCGGATCACGATCCCTTGCTGATTGCTCTGCAGCTGACAACAGCTCAGCCACCACTGGAAGCTACTCTGGAGCTGATCCGGGTCAACCAAGGGCGTTCAGGAGCGACCTTAGTGCAACTTCGCTGGAGCAGTCAGCAGACAGGCTTAACCTTGTACCGTGATGAAAGCCCAGTCACCACGTTAAGTCGACCAGGCCGGTACAATGATCAATTTAAAACCAATGCATCAAGCGCCACCTATACGCTTTGTGCAGATGCAACAGGACAGTGTACAGAGCCACTGACAGTTTCGTTCTAACTGCCATGAAAGATAGATAGCATGCCGCTCAGGAAACTGAGCGGCATTTATGTATGCATTCAGGTTCAAATGATCACGTGGATTGAGCTGCAGCAATCTGTTCTTCGAGCACAGCCAGCATCTCAGGATCTATCTCGGCATCGGCTTTGAGCTTATGCTCTATACTTGCTGCTTGCTGCGAAATGGAGTCCAGACCAAAGCTGCCCGCTGTGCCTTTGATTTTGTGCAGTAAGTCCAATGCTGCTCTTCGCTCTTCTGCTTTGAGAAAATCCGTAAGTTGCTGGTATTGTGCAGGCAGTTGGGCAATATACTGCTGCCGTAGTTGAGTGATCATGGCTGTCGAAGACATGGTTGCCGCCACCTCAGCCGTGCTAGCCGGGCCAGACTGTTGACTCTCTGCTAATAACCTCTGCACCGTTTGGTATAGATGAGATCGACGAATGGGCTTGGTCAGCACCTCACTACAGCCAGCCTGTAAAAAAACGGCTTTATCCTCCGGTAGTACATCGGCCGTTAATGCCACAATAGGAGCATCAAACCCGCTAGCACGAAGCTGACGCGTTGCTTCCATACCATCCATCACCGGCATATTCATATCCATCAACACCAGATCAACCTCATGTGCCTGACATTGTTCTAAAGCCTGCTGGCCGTTCTCAGCTTCAATAATAGTCAGACCAGTCAGTTCCATGAGCCCAACCACCAAGCGTCGAATGTCAGGAACATCATCAACCACCAGTAACTTACCTATCAATGTCGGAAGAACATCAGCATCAAGCACATCCTGAACCTGGCTCCGCTCGGCGGAGTCAGGCTCAATGACAGGCAACTCTAAAATAAAGCGACTGCCTTCACCCATAACACTGCTGACTGATAACTCCCCTTGCAACAACTCCGCCAGCTGGTAACTAATATGCAAGCCAAGACCCGTGCCGCCATATTGCCGGCTGGTGCTGCCATCGGCTTGTTCAAAAGCGCTAAATACGGTTTCGAGCTGCTCCAGGCTCATACCAATACCAGTATCTATCACGCTAATTTGCATCCGATGTGTTGAGGTTAACGACACCAGCACCTCAATACCGCCTTGCTCGGTAAACTTGATGGCATTACCAAGCAAGTTAAGCATGATCTGACGTAACCGTAATGGATCGGTGAGTACACGATCGGGTAAAGCATCATCCAACTGCAACGAAAGCGAGAGCTGTTTGAGCTCGGCTTGCTTTTGCATATCACGGCAAACTTCCTGCAGCATAGCCGTTATAGCGACTGGCTCAAGCCCGACGGCCATTTTACCTTCATCCAATTTTGCTGCATCAAGAATGTCGTTCACCAGATCCAATAAATACATACTATTACGAAGGATTGTATTGATTTGCTCAAGCTCTGTGTTCGTCCACTTTGTTTCGTTCAGTCTTGCTTGCTGAAGCAACTGTTCGCTGTATCCAATGATCGCCGTCAATGGAGTACGAAGTTCGTGGCTCATGGTGGCCAAAAAGCGAGACTTGACTCCAGCTAACTCCGTCGCCCTGTCACGCTCAGCAGCCAGCTCTTCGGTGCGGCTTTTCACTCGACTTTCCAGACTAGCATTGAGCTCCTCCAAGGTATAGCCAGCCTGATGCAAACGTAACGCCATAGCATTGTATTCATCAACCAGTTGCTGAAACTCAATGGCAGTCGCTTTTTGTGAAATATCGCAATAAGGTGCTTCAGATTGCAGTTCAAACCGCTTCATCGACTCAATGAGTTGCTGCAGTGGCTGAATGAAAAAGCGGACAAAACGATAGGCTGACTGATTCAACAACCACAACGCCAACATAGCCAGTCCAATCACGAGCAGTGTGAGACCATTGTAAATCATTAAATGAGTGTCGAGATGATAGCGCAAAATCATCAACCAGCCTTCATCCGTCTGATAGTGTCGCAAAATAGCAGAGCCGAGCTGATTCAGAGGAATCGCATCGATCGGTGTCAACCAAGAGCGGTTAAATACCGTTTCACCGGCTATGTAATCAGCCACAGATATATCGAGCCATCGACCAAAACTATCCGATGGTGGTGTAGCCCAGACTTGATGGTCCTGATTATCGAGCAACACCGCCCAAATACGATCGGGTATCATCTCTGGTTGCAGATCAACAACGGACGACAACATGACAGAAGCCTGTACAATACCTGCAAACTCTTGCTGTTCATTTAACAGCGGTGCACTTACAGCAAACAATAAGTTTTCGCCTATACCCCGCCCCTGAAATACATCACTGACAAAAGTCCCTGCAGGTTTCAGTTGCAACTGCTGAAAATAAGGCCGGTCGGCTACATTGACGCCACTGATCTGACGCGACTCCCCACGCAAACGATAATCCAGCACATCGCCAGATGCGTCCGTGACTGCAGCAGAAATAAAATGAGGCTGTAACCAGAGCACATGCTGAAGCAACTCAGCATCTGGTTGCTGCTGATAACTCCAGGCCAGTTGCTGCAACGTATCTCGATAGCGCAATAATTGCTGAGAACTATGAGCAGAAAACCGCTCTTCGAAACGAATGAGTTGATTGTGATGGCGGGCTAAGTCCATGCCAACAAACACATGCAAAGCGGCTGAGATCAATACCAATGTTGGAGCTGCAGAAAAGACCGTGATCCGGCCCGCAAGTTGCTCTGCCAGATGCTGCCGCTGTTGCTGCTTTGAACTTACCACTACATTCAAAATCAATTGCGCTCCAATCAAGGTCAAGGCTCCCGTACTGACGAGCACCAAAACATTCAGCAAGACCTGAGCCGGGCTCATTTGCAACCAAATGCCATAATAGAGCAATAAAAATGGAGCGAGAGTACCCCAGCAGATGAAAAATAGAAGTTTGATGTGTCGAAAGCCCAGCCACCAACCAAGCATGATCAAGCTGAATTCAGCAACGCTGAGCCACATATAGCCTGAGCCCCAGCAAGGCAGCGTGACCAGTGCCAAACTGGCCACTCCCCAGAAGGGTCCTAATCGCAGCAGGATCACCAGAAACGCGGTATTGCCTAAAAGCAGTGGCGCTACGTAGGGCAAGTCCAGAGCCAAAAGGTTGGCAATAAGACCAACTGAGCAGATGTAACTGAAAAACCACAGTTGACGCCAACTGAACGACCAATACTGGGCAAGTGAGGTATAAGCTACAATCAAGCGACTATCCAAGGAGTTATTTACTCGTTAGTATAGTCGCAATCATACGTATGGGTGAAAATCAAAGCATTGATTTCTCAATAGCTTACTTCCATGATTTAATCTTGTGTCCTTTGATGGCATAAAAGAAAATGAAACCATAACAAGGCAGTAGCATCCAATAAGCAGACTGACTGTTACCACTGCTGTGGGCTAAATAGCCATACACTAAGGGTAATAATGCCCCACCGGCAATACCCATGATCAATAATGCGGAGCCAGTGGCAGTCAAACGTCCAAGGCCATGCAAAGCAAGCGGCCATACTGCAGGCCAGACTAACGCATTGGCAAAACCGAGTAAGGCCAAAAACAACACTGAATCAGGCACCGGCGGAACCCCAAGCCAACCCAACAGGATGACTGATAACGACGTGCTATCCGTCGATGAAAACAGAATACCGAGCGTAAACACCACCCCAACTAAGGCGGATCCCTGCAGGGCATGCTCTTGAGACAAATAACGCGGAATCAACAGAACGCCCAATACATAACCAAGTACCATAAACGCCATGGTGTAGGATGTCAGTATGCCAAAATGAGGCACTCCCACACCCTGACCATACAGACCAATGCTATCTCCAGCGATGACTTCTACGCCGACATAGACAAACAAAGCAATAACCCCCAACACCAACTGAGGATGCTGCCAAATGGCTTTCCAATCGTTGCTGCCGGAGTCAACCTCGCTCACTCCAGCCTCGTGCAAATCTGGCTCAGGCAAGCGAGAAAAATACACAAACGCCATCAAAGCCAACAATGCACCTGCCATGTACAAATAAGGCACCACCAAACGATTGGACAGTTCATTTAACTGCACTGCACGTTCTGCTGGGCTTAAAAGTGCCAATGCCTCATCACTAAATTGATCCATACCAGTTAGGATCCATGCGGCAAAAATCAGGGGCACAATAAAACCAGCCCCTTTATTTACAATCCCCATGATACTGATCCGCATAGCCGCGCTCTCGCGGGGCCCAATACAGACAATGTAGGGGTTCGCTGCAGTTTGTAAAATGGTTAAACCGGTACCTAAGACAAAGAGTGCGAGCAAAAAGAACGCATAATGCGCGCTCTGGGCCGCAGGTATGAACATCAAGGATCCAAGCACCATAATACCTAAGCCAATCACCATACCGTGGCGATAACCAACACGATTTAGCAAGGTCGACATGGGGAGTGCCGTTACGACATAAGCAATGTAGAAAGCAAACGCAACCAGTAAGGCCTGAAATTCATTCAGTTCGCAAACGATCCGCAAAAAAGGGATCAAGGCACCATTGAGCCACGTGACAAAACCAAATACAAAGAACAATATACCAATCAGTAGCATAGGAAAAAAACTACTGCGCGTACTTACTGCTTGTACTGTCATGCATCACCTGTATAGTTCGTATTAACATAAAAGGGTTGCCCTTGAACCCAACTGCCCTGCACTTCAGCATCATCATCCAACCAGACGATATCAGCTTGTTTACCCAGCGCAAGACTGCCACGTTGCCCGGCACAGTTCAGAAAATCAGCGGGATACCCCGATGCCATGGCGATGGCTTCTGATAGCGCCACCCCCAGTTGTTGCCGCGCATTACGAACAGCGGACATCATATCCAGCACTGAGCCTGCTAAAGAGCCGGATGGATCCGTCAATCGAGTTCCCTGCCGCACTACTTTGCCCTGAAAAAATGCAAACTCTTGCTGGTCAGTACCCACCGGCGACATGGCATCTGTCACCAGCATCAGCTTCCCCTTTGCTTTGGCTTGGTAAGCCAACAAAGCCGCTAATGGGTGTACATGGTGCCCATCCAAAATAATGCCACACCAGCTGGATGCATCGACCAGGGCGGTCCCCACCATACCGGGCTCACGTGATTGCAAAGGCGACATGCCATTGTATAAATGGGTAAAGCCAGTGGCTCCAGCGGTTAAAGCCGCCTGGACGGTCGCACTATCGGCATTAGAGTGCCCTAAACAAACATGTACGCCTGCAGCCACCAGTTCTGCTATTAATTCAGGCGCCACCATCTCAGGAGCCAAAGTCACGACTTTGATACCGAGATCGTGTCGCTGATACAACTGCCATTCGGCATCCGAAAGTTGCCTGATATGCGCAGGGGGATGCACGCCCTTTTTAGCCAGTGATAGATGCGGCCCTTCAAAATGAATACCGATAACGCCCGCCTCTTGCTCTGCAAGCGCTGAGGCGATGGTGTCTGCGGCTTGCTGCATCACCTCAATAGAATCGGTGATCACTGTTGGCAACATAGCGGTGGTACCAAAGCGGGCATGAGCCTGCAACATAGTCCGCAGCGCTTCTCTGGTAGGCTGTTGATTAAAGAGCACCCCGCCGCCGCCATTCACTTGCACATCAATTAAACCGGGGATCAAGCTGCCATGCGACAAGGTGTGCACAGGCAGATCTGCTTGCGGCTGCTGCTCTATGGCGGTAATACGACCCCGTTCAATCCGAACAAAAACATGACGTTGCCAACCCGTGTCAGTCAGTACGCGTGGGGCGCTAAGATAAAAGTTAACCAACATGAATATGAGCTCCCAATAAAGCAGCACCACGCTTACCACTGGCTGCACCTAATTCAGCCACACAGATAACCGGTAGCTCGATACCACGAAACAAATGAGGCGTAATGGCTGCGGGCACCGCCTCAACGATTTCAGCGATATCGGATAAACCACCACCCAAGACTATCGCGTCTGGATCGTAAGCCAGAATCTGTGCCGCCAATACCGCACCCAATGCATCCATATAGGCAGAAAAGGTCTGTTTTGCTGCAGTATCGCCCGCCCGAAACTGCTCAAGCCACTGATAAGTGCTTTGCGGTTGACCGCGATACGGGTCATCGTTTAGTAGACAAAAATGATGATACAGTCGCTCTAAACCGCGACCTGAAACGTAGGCTTCAGCGCAGCCTTCTAAACCACAGCCACAACGAAACATCGGCAACTGATGGTTTTGCAGCACCCGCGCAGCCACACTCTGATGACCGAACTCACCAATAAGCTGCTGACGACCCTGCTTGATTTCACCATCGACACAGAGCCCACCACCACAGCCGGTGCCGATAATCACACCAAGCACCCGCTGAAATGGACGCCCGGCGCCAAATACCGCCTCCGATAACACAAAACAACGGCAATCATTACCAAAAGCAACTGGTCGCTGCAGACGCTGCTGCAAATCGTCACCAACGAACTTACCATTTAAACAAGGCACATTACTGGATACCACCTGACCGGCAGCCGTCATAATGCCCGGCAAGGCAATTCCAAGGCTTGCTTTCTGTCCACTGACTTGGTCTGCATGAGCAATCTGTTGGCCAAGCACTTGCAAAAAAATGCCGTAGTCCGTGGTCGGCGTTGCCACCCGCCATTGCTTCAGCAGTTGAAAGTCATCATCAAACATAGCCAGCTCGATTTTGGTGCCACCGATATCGATACCATAATGCATAGTGTCTGGCCTATTTCGTCAGTAGGGGGTAAATATGAACGCCCTGCACCACCCGGTTGACCATGCCAGAAGGACACGGGTTATCCGGTGATACCTGCAATTCAATCGCTTTGTAAAAAGCCAATGCCTGACCACAGATAGCATACGGAAAACATAACCAGATATCCTCATCGGGCATCTTCTCAGCGGCCAACAACTCAGAGCAAAGCTGCACCGATAAAGCCTGTTGGTCTTGGCACAACTCATGATGTAAATCTAAATCGTAGCGACGGCTATAGGGCTGCTGCGCATCCAGCACCACAATCTGCGTGTGGGCATCAACCAAAGATTTTGGCCCATGACGAAAGCCAAGTGAGGTCTCATAAAAGCTGGTGAGCTTACCTGCAGTCAGCTCAAGATATTTTAATGCCAACTCCCTCGCTACCGCTTGCAATGGTCCTGAGCCAAGAAAAACCATGCGCTGACAGGGTTGCTGCGCCCACTGCCGCAATACAGAAACTTTTTGCTGCAGTAACAATGTGCTTTGTTCAATCATGCGAATAACCGGTTCTGATTGAGCACCGAATAACAACAAAGTCGCCAGCATCATGCAGCTGTAACTGCTGGTCATGGCAAAGCTTTGATCATGTGAACCATCAGGCATCAGCCAAAGTCGTGCTTGCTTATCCTGTTGTGCCATTTGTGCCAGCTCGCCATCTGCGTTGCAACTAATCACCAAGTGATGGCTGCGCGGGTGCAGCTGTTTCACCAAATCGGCTGCAGCCACGCTTTCCGGGCTATTGCCAGAGCGCGCATAAGAAATCAGCAGAACAGGAGCATCACCCGCCAAATAGAGTTCAGGGTGGCTGACCAAATCTGTGGTTGCTATCGATTGTGCCTGCTGACCGCTCGCTAGTCTCGATTGCACATAAGCCGACAGCGCCTGACCAATATAGGCAGAGGTTCCAGCCCCTGTAAAAATGATTCGTACATTGGCCTGTTGCAAAATGGTGGAAAGCCAGCCTTGCAGCACCGCCCCCTTTTCTTCAAACTCTGCCAGCAAACCTGTCCATAAAGCTGGTTGTTGTGAAATCTCTTTTGCAGTTGCCAAAGCGCCAGCGGCGCTTAATTCAGCTTCGGTCACCCCAAGATACTGTGCCTCACATGCGTTTATCGCAGCCGTCATGTTAGTTGCTCCTTAATTCATGTTGATACCCACATGCTTGAGCATAGCGTGTGAGCACCCGTTGTATATGTTGGATCACCCGATCTTCAGCTGACCATTGCAACTCACCTGCTTGTTCCGGCAATGCTTGCTGAGGTAAGTATTGATGCAACAAGGGCTGCGGGATCCGGGTGCTAGCCAAATTGCTGAATAATTGCTGCACAGCGCTTTGCAATTCTGGCTGTGGCCAGTAATACCGGATGCGATCGCTGTAACTAAACAACTGCAGGTACTGCAGCTCCTGCCCAGTTGCCACATAAAAACGTTGCCAGTACACTGGGTGCTTATTCATTTGTTCAAGGCATCTATTGATCAAGTCGGAGCATTGCTCAGCAGGAACCAGCTGTTGCTCAATATGAGCCAGCGCAAACAAGGCTTCGCGCAGAGCAAAGGTTAATTGTGGCCCGACTTTTAAGATAGCGAAGTGTCCCCGAACTAAATCTATGTAAGCGGAATCTGTCTGGTAGTCGGTCGAGTGCGCTTCATAAACCAGCCCATACTCTTGCTGAATAAAGTGGCTCAGCTCTCTGGCGTGCTCAGGTTGAAAGGGGTGTACTGCATCATTATCAAATTCCACACCAGGTTGAACCACCACAGCAATCACCCGAGACCATACATCGTCCGATAACCCCTGTTGACTAAACGCTTCTCGATGCACAGCAATCGTTGTGGCAACATCGTCCACTGAGGTCACCTGCAAGCTGGTTTCCAGCTCTGACACCCCACCCGGTGGTGGCACTTCGGTACCCACCACATACAACAACTGACCGGCAAAACCATGCTGCGCAGCCGTTCGCTCCGCAACCTGACACAAACGGGCCGCACGCTTAGCAACCACCTCATCCGGCAAGACGGTTGGATCGTCCGAACAGCCCATACTGGTATCAAGATGGATCTTGCTAAAACCAGCAGAAACATAAGAAGCAATCAGCTCCTCCGATTTTTGCATGGCTTGCTCAGCTGATTCACTTTGCCAGCAGACAGGTCCGAGATGATCACCACCAAACAACAACTGGTCAGAATCTACCCCTTCCTCAGCAGCCAGCTCAGTAACAAAAGCGATAAAATCAGCTGGCTTCATACCAGTGTATCCACCGAATTGGTTGACCTGATTAGCGGTTGCTTCAATCAATAGCTGGCTTTGGTCTTGTTTTGCCTGACGCAGTGCAGCTTTAATGACCAATGGGTGAGCCGAACAGACCGAATAAATCCCCTGCTGCTGACCCGATTTATTGGCAGCAAGACGCAAGCGTAACTGTTGCATGACATCCTCTTAATACTCGAAGGAAAGAAAAAAGCCGGAGCAGCGGGCCCCGGCAAAGGGCGCTAAAACAATGGATAGCTCATATTACTGGCATAGAGAACTAACTAATGATGCCAAGTGGAGTGCCAGTTTCCCAGGCACCGCGGGTGAAATCAGGTACATCTTGAGAGTTACCGCGATCGGCCACCGAAGCGATGGATAATGGCAGTACGACCGACCAGGCGGCACCATCATAGACATCTTGATCCAACGGCTCGCCATTACGCAAACAATAGATCATCCGCCAGCACATCAGGAAATCCATACCACCATGCCCGCCCTGCTTCTCAGCTTCGCGGCCCATTCGCGCCCAGAGTGGGTGATCATACTTTTGATACCAGTTTTCCATATCGTAGTCCCAATGATGGAAGTCTTTACTCCCGCCATGCTCAAGCGCAATTCGATTTGGGAAGCCAGCAAAGACACCGTTGGTCCCCTGGATTAAATTATGCCGGCTGTATGGCCGAGGCGTAGTGGTATCATGCTGCACCATAATGGTCCGTCCCTTGACCGTTTTGATGATGCTGGTATTCATATCGCCATGGGTGTAATTCAACTGATTGCGTGGGTGATCTGCAGGAAACTCACGTTTGGCGTAGGCGGCACGCCCCAGAGCCGGAGAGCTCATAGAGGTCAGGTAATCGAAGCGATCACCACGATTGATATTCATGTATTGCGATACTGGCCCCAAGCCATGGGTCGGGTAGATATTGCCATTGTGGGTGGTATGGTAATGGGTGCGCCATGAGCCGGTTTTGCGATCCATTTGCTTCATTTGAAAACGTAGCTCGTGGATGTAAGCAGCTTCTGCATGCAACAGCTCGCCAAATAAACCCTGTCGAACCATGTTCAACACCATCAACTCATCACGACCATAGTTGACATTTTCCATCATCATGCAGTTCAGCTGAGTTTTTTCTGAGGTATCGACCAAATCCCACATTTCAGCAACCGTCAATGCCAGCGGCACTTCAACAAAGGCATGCTTGCCTGCCAGCATGGTGTCTTTAGCCATGGGGTGATGCCATTCCCAGGGTGTTGAGATAATAACGATATCAATATCATCACGGGTCAACATGTCGCGATAAGAGTAAGGATGCTCGCCATACAAGGCTGGTTTTTCACCCCCCAAAGACGTCACGATATCGGCGGCACGATCCAGTACCTTCGGGTCGGTATCGCACACTGCGGTGACCACAGCTCCATCGATATGGCAAAAATGGCGGACAAAGCCCACGCCCCGTTCACCAACGCCGATTAATCCAACCCGAACGGTCTCCATTTTAGGGGCAACCAACCCCATCACCGATTTACCTTTGGCTGATGGTGTGTAAGCGCCTCTAGCTTGACTGGTACTGCATGCAGACACTGCGCCCAGTGCTGCGGTTGCCATAGTCGCCTTTAAAAAAGACCGCCGATTCAGTTTGGACATCGTAAAGCTCCTGTTATTTGCTCTGTTTGACCAGGTGTAAGCGCACACCTTGCCGTTGTAATGCCTGAACATACTCATCTGGAATACCATCATCCGTCACTAACGTATGGATGCGTTGCATCGGGCAAATACGGTGGAATGCCCTGGCATTAAATTTAGATGAATCCGTCACAACAATAATTTCGCTGGCAATTTCACACATAATGCGATTTAAAATTGCCTCTTTTTCAAAATGAGTTGCTAGCCCGGTTTTTAAATCGAAGCCATCAACGCCAAGAATGAGTTTGTTAAAGTGAAAGTCCTGCAAGCTCTTTTCAGCCAGATGACCATAAAAAGACATCGACTTTTTCCGTAACACTCCCCCAGTTAACATCACCTGCACCTGCTCAGCCTGAGCCAGTTCCAGCGCAATATTCAGACCATTGGTCATCACCACCAGATTATTGCGATCGACCAGATTAGCCGCCACTTCCTGCGTAGTAGTACCTGAGTCGAGTAAAATTTGCTCATCATCACCGATCAGCTTAGCGGCCTCTCTTCCTAGTTGCTGCTTAAGCGCTAACCGGTGGTGGCTTTTCTCTTTTAATGACAACTCCCGGCCTAACTGCGTATTGATCATGGCACCACCACGAGAACGGACCAGCAGTTTTTTTCTATCCAAAATACTTAAGTCATTGCGGATGGTAACCTCTGATACCGCAAAACGACTGGATAAGTCCTTCACCGACACCTTGCCTTGCAACTGCGTTAAGCGAACAATCTCTTGCTGCCGCTCAATGGTATTTAATTCACTCATATCAACCAAATACATAATGTTTAAAGGTATCGCTACGATAACACTCCAGTTGATACTTTCAAATGCTTACGAAAGTGAAATGCTTCTTTCGCATTGAAAACACCGCGACCAGCCAATGCCTATTAGAAATACCAGCCCCAAAAACAAAAAGCAAGCACTATTTTTTTTAGCTTTCGCTATTGCATAACGAGCAAAAAAAGAGCTATAAATAACTTAACGCAATATAAATTACTTTCACTTGCTTTCGTAAATTGCGTTTTGAGCACCAGTTCGGCTCCATTGCCCCGGCAATGGATGACATAAAAACACAACGACATAACAGGGGAACTTATGGCACAACGTAAGCACACAAAAACTCCGCTGGCACTTGCCATCGCCAGTGCACTCAGCTTTGGTAGTTCATTCGCCATAGCTAATGACAACAACGCAGCAGCGAGTGATGAGGATATAGAACGAATCCAGGTCTCCGGCATCCGGGGCAGTATCACGGAATCTCAATTTTTGAAACAGCATGCCACTAGTGTGATTGATGTCGTGGTTGCCGATGATATTGGTAAGTTTCCGGATGAAAATCTAGCGGAAGCCCTACAGCGTATTCCAGGCATTACCATTACCCGTAACAGCGGCGAGGGACAAAATATTTCAGTACGCGGTTTAAGTGGCGGCTACAACACCACCACATTAAATGGCCGTAAACTGGCTTCCGAATCAGCTGGACGAGACTTTAACTTCGATACCATTGCCTCAGAATTGGTGAGTGTATTAAGTGTCTATAAATCACCTGAAGCACGATTGATCGATGGTGGTATTGGCGCTATTGTCAATATTGAAACCCGCAAACCATTGGCCCTGGATGGCCGTACCATTGCTGCATCTGTGAAAGGGATCCACGAATCACGCTCTGGCGACATTCATCCACATGCTTCTTTTATCATTGGCGACACCTCAGATGACGGCCGTTTTGGTGCGCTTTTCTCTGCGGTTTATTCGCGTAAAACACTTCGAGCCGATACCTACCGCGCATCCGGTTTTGAGGACGGAGATGACGCTTTAATCAATATTGATATGAATAATGATGGCGTGATTAGTGATGATGAACGCTTTGTCTCACAAATTCCGATGTACATGTATTTTGCCAATGCTCAGGATGTTCGGACCCGGGTAGGCTCTTCACTCGCCTTGCAGTGGCAACCCACCGATAAACTGGATGTCAATCTGGATGCATTGTACTCCCGCTACACCACCGACGGCAGCTTTTATGAGATTGGTTTTGTCAATTACGATGAGTCATGGACTCCTAGCACGCCCATCTTTACCGATCCGGGTTTTGATGAATTAGGCCGGGTCAATAAAGTTCGTCAGACCGGGCCAGAAACGATGGTTGAGCTACTGAATCGAACAACTCCGCGCCAAACCGATACCTGGCAAATTGGTAGTAATGTTCGTTACTATCTGAACGATGAGTGGACCATTACAGCTGATGCCGCCCACTCAGAAGCCCGAAATAAAAACAACGGTGATAATCGCTTTATAGTTGCTCGTGGTTTTGTCGACGCCATCGATATTGATTACAGCACCGGCCATATGTTGCCTGATGTAGTGATTGATCCGGGACTTAGTGCCGAGCAGCAATATGGGGCTCACTACAGTTTAAACTCAGGAACCGGTGTCACCGATACTGTGACTGACCTAAAACTTATGACCAACTACCAGCCGATGAGTGGGTTGATTACCAAAGTAGATGCCGGCATCACTTACCTTCGCCAAACAAAAGGCCAAAATGGTTTCCGCTCACGCGATCCGGGTCAGTTTAGCCGCGGTGGTTACTACTTAACCCAAAGTGGCTATGAGTTTGATGATAGCACCGTCTTTCAACGCGGTGATTTTGAATTGTTTGAAATTCCAGCCAATGTATTTCGCCCTGCTAATTTTGATAACTTCTTGCAAGGCGAGCCCAGCATCACTCCAAACCCATGGCCAAGCTTTGACTACGATGATCTGCTGGAGTACTACCGCAGCTTGAATGCAGATGCCGCCAATGAAAGTATCGTTGCCAGTGTGGTGCAACAAGATAGCTTCAGTGTGACCGAAGCTGTCAGCGCAGCCTATGTTCAGCTTGATATAGAGCATGAATGGCTGAATATGCCTTATGTCCTGAACCTTGGTGTACGCGCCAGCCGAACTAACGTGGATTCAAACGGATTCGGGTATGACTTCAGCTTAATAGAGCTGGATCCAGACACTGAAGAGCCGATCAACAATGACTGGCAAGACACGGTCGTGGATGTGGGTTACAGCGGCAGTTATAGCAATGTACTGCCCAGCATGAACTTCAGGATGCAACTCACCGATGATATTCAGCTGCGAGCTTCTGCTGCAGAGGTACTTAGCCGACCCAGCTTGGGTTTCTTGCGCCCCTGGGCTGCACCGAGCTTTACCACACGGGAGCAAGGTTTACCCGTATTATCGCGCGGTAACATGAGTGTGCCTCCAGAGCGAGCCAGACAAGGTGATGTTGTTATCGGCTGGTACTTCGCTGAAGCCAGTGCCATCAATGTAGGGGTGTTTCATAAAGATATTTTATCGTTTATCAGCTATGAAGGTAACCCAGGCGTGGTCGAAGGCATCAAGTACTACATTCAAGAACCGGTTAGTGGTGAATATGGCGCCACCGTAACCGGGTATGAAATTGCCTACCAGCAATCGATGCAAGACTTACTGCCAGAGCCCTTTAGTGGTCTAGGCTTTTTGTTTAACTACACCTATGTCGATAGTACTTATGATGATCCGGAGCTAAAAGCGCAAGGGCTGCCTTTTCAGGGCATGTCGAAAAACTCCTACAACGCCGTAGTCTACTATGAGCAGTATGGTGTACAAGCACGCCTGGCCTACAACTGGCGTAGCAAGTATCTGCTGAACCCAGATGCATGGGGCGGACCAGCCTGGCATGCTTCGTACGGCCAACTTGATGCCAGCTTAAGTTACGACATTAACGAAAAGGTCACGGTGTTCGCCGAAGCTTCAAACATCACCAATAACCGCGCCTGGCACTACATTGATCGGGAAGATCAAGTAGCCTATCTGGAGCGGTTTGGCACGCAAATCTCATTGGGCGTTCGGGCCTATTTCTAAACTGCAATAACTTAGAGGGTTAGCGAGAAAAAAGCCCTCGAACTCTCTGGCATGAGACGTATCCGATACTTCTCATGCCGACATTTTCCGCTTCTTCACACTATCATAAACCGCATTGTGCCAGATCAAACCAACGGTACAAAAAAAGCGCTACACTTGTACTTACATCAGCGCTTATTCACAGGAGTGATCCAATGCCATTGCAAAAGTTGAAGCAAGAGTTACTACAACGAAAAATACATCTTGAACGCCAAGTCGTAACGATTCAACACGATCTTCGTCAAGCGCATAGTTCAGATCTGTCCGAGCAAGCACAGGAAAGGGAAAATGATGACGTGTTAAATGCGCTCGAACATAATGCAGAGCAAGAGTTGATGCATATCAATCGTGCGCTGCAGCGGATGGAGCAAGGTGATTATGCAACCTGCTCAGTCTGCCAGGACATCATTGCACTGGAGCGGCTGACAGCGATTCCATATACCAGCCTGTGCATTCAGTGCGCCAATAGGACAAGTTAACATTAACTTTTTTCCGCTGTTCCCAACTCAATAGTTCCCAATTTATTTGAATTCAAAATTCATCATATGTTAGTTGACACAAAATGCAACATATGAAATCATTTAGTAACTTGAATAAAGGAAAATCACATCTCATGGAAATGATTGTTAAATTAGATAGCTTAGGCCTTGGCATTCCGAAAACTGGATTTGGAGTGAATTTGATTTCTGGTTCATACATTCAAGTTAAATATGGGCCAAATAAGCCATTCAAAACATATGGTATTGCAAACCTGCCTTCAATTGGTGGCGACAATGCAACTATAATTTATGGGACACTCCAAACAAAGCCTATCAATTTGAACATTGAGGAGTTTCAGGCCTTTTCATTAACAAATATGACAGGTAAGCATATTGATATCGAAGTTAGTGGTACAGTTCTGGGCTCTGGCAGAGCTGATTTAACAATTTCATTAATTGACGATGCAGGTAGAGCACAAACTGTAGTTGAAAGAAAAAATATACCTGTGATTGGTGGGCAAATCGCCTCAACAAAAGTCCGCGGTAGAGCAAGATATATAGCTCACTAAGCACTGACATAAGTTAATGCAAATGAAAAAATCCTTTCCTTTAACCCGGTTTTTAGGAAGAGTTATGCTCTTCCTTGCTAGGGTCAGTGCAGTGTTTCTCTCTTGTGTCCTGCTGGTGTTGCCGTTTACCAGGGGGAGTTTACAAACACTTAGTAGCGATATATTTGGTGCAGAAACACCACTAATGAATTCATTTATTTTAGATAGTCTATTACGCCCATGGTTTTCGGTTGTAGCTCTATGCAGTACACTTATCTATTTGTTCGTCCGTACTCGGCACATAACTTCTGGCACAAGAAAATTAAGCGACTTAGTTTATTTGACTGTTATTGCCATTATCATGTTTGTCATTATGTTTTTGGCATACCGCCCCATCCTTGAGGCGCCAGTTGTTTGAGTTGATAACTTTTAATCAGCACCAACTTAGCAAACGCTCACAAGCAGAAGCTGCTTTTTAATGGCACTTTGATATAACGGCTGCCATTGTCTTCTGCGGCAGGCAGCTGGCCACCTCGGATATTAACCTGTACCGCCGGGTAAATCAGTTTAGGTACACTCAGCGTTTGATCGCGTGCTGTTCGCTTTTGCACAAAATCTTCTGAGGCAGAATCGGCACGCACATGAATATTTTGCTGCTTCTGCTCGCCAACCGAGGTGAGATAACGCAGCTCACGGCCATTGGGTTGATAATCATGGCACATGTACATTGGTGTCTCATCCGGTAGCTGATACAAGCGCTGGATTGATTGAAACAACAAGGCTGCATCTCCACCGGGGAAATCGCAACGAGCGGTGCCGGCATCCGGCATAAATAGTGAGTCGCCGACAAATAGATGTCCGGCAATCAGATAACTGACACTATCATTGGTATGCCCCGGAGTGTTGATCACCTCAGCGGCTAAACTCCCAACCTGAAAGTGCTCGTTATTGGCAAACAGATGATCAAAATAATCGCCTTTGGCAGTCAACTCCTGATCGGCAATATTGAAAATGACTTTAAAGGTTTGCTGCACTTTACGGATGCCTTCACCAATCGCAATAGGAGCACCGGTTTTCAGCTTGATATAGTGCGCGGCCGATAAATGATCGGCATGAGCATGGGTTTCAAGGATCCATGCCAAGCTAAGCTGATGCTGATCAATAAAAGCCAGAATAGCATCAGCACCCTCAGTACTGACGGCGCCAGCGGCGGCATCATAGTCCAATACCGGATCGATTATGGCCGCCTGTTGGGTGGCCGTATCAACGACTAAATAACTAAACGTATTGCTGTCATTATCAAAAAACATTTCTATATGAATTGGTTGCTTAAGTACAGCCATGTGAGCACCCCTTTAAATTAGATTTTACTAAATATTGATTGCATAATACCTAACAAAGCCCTAAAATGCAATTCAGTTATATGCATATTCTTTTTAGGAATATATAAGTTATGTTAGCACTATTGGGCGCTATAATTATTGGCCTGAGTTTAGGCTTGTTTGGTTCAGGCGGCTCTATCCTGACCGTTCCGGTTCTATTGTATCTGTTAGGCATGCCGGCAGAAATGGCTATTGCCTCATCACTATTTATTGTTGCCGCCATCAGTGCTTTTGGCTCTTTTCATAATGGCTTAAAACGACTCATAAGCTGGCGCCATGTTTTTTGGTTTGGTATCCCTGGCATGTTGGGGACCTATCTTGGTGCCTGGGGTGGCACCTTGGTGCATAGCCGTTGGCAGTTATTGGCATTTGCAGTGCTGATGCTGGTTGCCGCGGTTTTTATGTGGCGCAGCCAATTAAAAGATACGGCCAACCAGTTAGCCTTTAACAAATTAAAAGTGTTGGCTGATGGTTTGATTGTCGGCGCTGTCACCGGTTTTGTTGGTGTGGGTGGGGGCTTTCTCATCGTGCCAGCTCTGGTACTGATGGGTGGCTTACCTATCGTCCTGGGGGTGGCCACCAGTCTGGTGATTATTGCATTAAAGTCCTTTGTTGGCTTTGCCACCTACTATGCTGTATTTAGTAGTCAGGGTCTAAGCTTTGACTGGGCAGCTATCGGCCTGATGGTCGTGGCAGGTATCGCGGGCAGTTATTTAGGTGCCTGGATTGGTCGGCGCTTACCCAAAGAAAAGTTACAGCGGGGTTTTGCCGTCTTTTTAGCCATAATGGCAGTCGTCGTTATCACTCAGTCCGTTATCTAACCAGGAGACATACATGAAAACATCACAGCAATTGGTGGCAGAAGCAAAAGCTGCCATTAAAGAAGTAGATCTTGAACAACTTTCAAGCTACTTGAAAACTCACCCTGAACCAAGACTAATTGATGTGCGCGAGCCGGCTGAATTTGCCCAAGGCCATATCGCCGGCGCCGTGAACTACCCACGAGGCGTACTGGAAATGCAGTTGGCCAACCACCCAGCCGTCGCCGCCAGTGGTTGTGCGGCGGATGTTGCGCTGGAGCAACTAGCTGCCGAGCCACTCTATTTAATTTGCCGCTCTGGTGCCCGCTCTGCGCTGGCAGCTGAGTCACTGCAGCGCATGGGGTTTTCCGATGTGTATTCCGTGGCACCTGGCATGCAGGGTTGGTTCGACGCACAGCTTCCTGTTGTGAAATAAGAGGACATTATGGATAACTTTACTCCACTCTCCGCGCTCATTGGCGGCACTTTTATTGGTTTGGGTGCTTTATTGCTAATGGCAACCCTTGGCAGAATTGCGGGTATTTCCGGTATTACCAGCTTGGCTATTTTTCAGCGCGAAGGTCGCAGCTGGCGTCTGGCCTTTGTCGTTGGTTTATTGCTTGGGCCTGTCGTCGTGAGCCTACTGCTCAGCGATTTCAGCTTCAGCACGCCTGAGTTGTCTATACGAACCGTGATGGCAGGTATGCTGGTTGGTCTTGGCACCGCCTGGGGCAGCGGCTGCACTTCGGGCCACGGTGTCTGTGGTATTAGTCGATTCTCAGCCCGCTCACTTGTGGCTACCTTGGTATTTATGGCCGCTGGCGTGTTTACCGCCAGCCTATTTTGATGGAGATGAAAATGCACATAGTTTTCGCTTTTTTAGCTGGCCTCTTAATGTCTGTTGGCATTGCGGTGTCCAAAATGATCGACCCAGCTAAGGTACTGGCTTTTTTGGATGTAACCGGTAACTGGGATCCAAGCCTGGCACTGGTTATGGCTTCAGCCCTTGCTGTCTACAGCACTGGTTTCTGGCTGATACGCCACAAGCCTGCCCCAATCATGGCAGAGAAATTTCACCTGCCAGTTGTATCGAAACCAGACAAACCTCTGTTGATTGGTGCGACTATCTTTGGTTTGGGTTGGGGCTTGGCGGGCTACTGCCCGGGGCCTGCAATTAGCGCATTAAGTGCAGGAAGCATAGGTACCCTTGGTTTTGTTGTAGCGATGGTAGCAGGCTGGTATCTGGCGAGGAAGTGGCCACTACCCCGCTAGGGTTGCGGCACATTTGACGCCAGGTGTTTAGGCAGCTAATACTTGAGCCATCTGTTCCTCCTAAAGACATCATGTCATGAAGCATTCGCACTCGGGATTAACGACCACAAAGCAAGATGCTGTTCATGCCAATAAAGTCACACTGGTAGGTGCTCTGTTTGATACTCTGCTCGGAGTGCTGAAAATCATCACCGGTGTGCTCGGCCATTCTGCGGCCCTGGTAGCCGATGGCATTCACTCGTTATCCGATCTGGCCACCGATGCCGTGGTCTTGGTCAGTATACGACTGGGTGGTAAAGCCGCCGATAAAAACCATCCTTTTGGTCATCGGCGCATAGAAACCTTAGGCACTGTCCTGCTTGGCCTGATGCTGTTGGCAGTCGCCCTGGGCCTGCTGTGGCAAAACAGTGTCACCTTGCTTCAAGGCCAGAGCGGCACTGTTCCGGCTTGGCCTGTACTGGCAGTGGCGGCACTCTCCTGGCTGATTAAAGAAAGCCTCTACTGGTACACCATCAAAGCAGCCCGCGCTATAGGATCCGATTTACTCAGCGCTAATGCCTGGCATAGCCGCAGCGATGCTTTTTCCTCCATTGTAGTGCTGATAGGGGCTGGTGGTGCCATGCTGGGGATCTGGTGGCTCGATGCACTGGCTGCCCTGCTGGTCGCGGTGCTGATTGCGTTGATCAGTGTGCAACTGCTAAAACGCAGCCTGGCAGAGCTAATAGATACCGCCATCCCCGAGCAACAGCAGCAAAGCTACCATCAGCTGATTTTGCAAATGGATGGGATCCATGCCATCAATGCCATGCGCAGCCGAACCAGTGGTGGCAAAGTTCTGCTAGAGCTAAAACTGGAAGTTGCGCCACGACTTAGTGCCTCCGAAGCGCACTGGCTGGGTACTCAGGTCAAGCAGCAACTGCAGCAGCAATTCTCCGAAATCGGCGATATCCTGGTCCACATCAATAGCCCGGCTTCAGAAGTGCCATCATCGCTGCAAGCTTTGAACATCCGGCCAGCTTTAACCGATGCTATCAAACAGCTGCTGCACTCCTACCAACTTAACAGCCATGATGTTGAAATGAACCTTTATTATCAAGACCCTATTCTGGTTGATATCTTACTTAACACAAAGGCCCAACAAGCACTCCATGATGTCAGTCAGCAGCAGCTCGAACAGCAATTGCAGCTGCTCTGGCCAGCAGCTCAGGCCTTGAAGATCCGCTTCTATTTACTCAAGGCCAGCTAGCCATCTGTTTTCTCTTTCATTTTGCTGGCCTGCCAACTACCATTATGGCAAAAATATGACGGAAATTTTTATGAAGAAACGCTTCCTGCTTTGCAACCTGGCCGCCAGTTGCGCCTTACTGCTGAATCCGCTGTATGCCACTGAGTTTGGCATTTACGGTCGGGCTCATCTGTCCGTCGATCAGCTGGATAACGGCAATGACAGCGGCCTGAACCTGGCCAGCAATGCCAGCCGCTTTGGTATCCGCGGCTCGCACCAAGTGCAGGACAATCTAAAAGTCTTGTTGCAAATCGAAAGCCTTATTCGGCTGGATGAAGGCAGTGGCGACTGGGCCTCGCGCAACAGCTTTTTAGGCTTGCAAGGCGATTTTGGCCTGGTACGGGCCGGTTTTTTTGATACCCCTCTGAAAAATGTTCGCAGCCGCACCGACTTATTTGGCGATCAGGTCGGGGATGCCCGCAACATCGTGCGCGGTGGTGGTGTCGATTTAGACCGGCGTTTTCGCAATGGCCTGCACTATCAAACCCCGGCCATGCAAAACATCACACTGGATCTGCATTATTCATCCAATGATCGCACCGGCAGCACCACCGATAACAAAGACGATGCGTATAGTGGCTCGGTCACTTTTGACAACAAAGCGCTGATGGTGATGCTGGCCTACGAGCGCCGCAACCGCCTGGATAACCCGGCTCTCAGCGGCATTCGGGCCGGTGCCAGTTATCGTTTAACCGAACAATGGCGTCTGACGGCGTTCTGGCAACAAAGTGAAAGCTTCAGTGGCGGTGATCGCAGCGCCTACGGTGTGGGCGCGGCTTACCGCATCAACGATGCGTACAGCGTTAAAGGCCAGTTGTACCATGCCGGCTCTGCCGATGCCGATGACAGCGGTGCCACCATGGTGTCGCTTGGCGTGGATCGCCGCTTTGGCCGCAACCTGACCTTGTATGGCGCAGCAGCCATGACCAATAACCAGCAAAATGCCAGCTTTAACGTCTCTGCCGGCGGCGGTCATGGCAAATCGTTAACCATTGAACCCGGCCAGGATCCATGGGCCTTGTCGGTTGGGGTTATTTACAACTTCTCGGCCAATTTTGGTCTGTGAGCTAACCAGCATGCAGGGTAAAACACTGCAGCGGGTACCATGACAATTTAGTGAAGTTATCCCTGGCCAGCTTGACAAGCTGGCTTTTCGCTTTACAATGCGACGCAATTACAACCACCGCGAGGACCCACTGTGGGCGAACAATCTGGTAGTAGGCCAAGGCCTGTTGCACAAATAAACGTCTGATAGTGTAGTCACTTTGGTGTACTGCTCTGTCGATGACAGGGTAGTGATGGTTGTTAGTTTCCTTTCTCTGCCTTACCCAATACAAAGTTATACCTGCTTTGCTGGCCTGCGCCTGCAATGGCAATGAGCTTTGTCTTGTATTTTTTGCTGCAACAAGTCCTTGCCTGACATATTGATTCACTCTGGTGGCCACTTCGCGCTAACAGAAGAGGAACAGGCACATGTTTATTTTAAACCATGCTGCTTTGCGTGATGCAACCTTAGCCCCATCCAAATCGTTAGTATTCTCTGCGCTGATACTTGGTCTCAGTGTTTTTAGCCTGCAAACCCAGGCTGGCCGACCAATGTTAACTGATGACGCCACGCTGGCTGATCAGTGCCAGTTGGAGAGCTGGTGGCAAAGTGAACGCAGTGGCAATAGCTTATGGCTGGCGCCTGCCTGCCAGTTGGCGGGCGTTGAATGGGGTTTTGCTGTGGCGCGTACTGCCAGCGGTGAACCCCAACAGTATCAAGTGGCCGCTAAAACCGAACTTAAATCATTATCGGCTAATAGCTTTGGTATTACCGCTCAGCTGGCTTATGAGTTTGCGGCAGGCCAGCATCAGTACGGCGACATGCACCTTAACCTGGCGCTAACCCAAAGCTGGCAAGACGATGCCTGGTTACTGCATCTGAATGCAGGACGTATGCAACGCAACCAGCAAAGCAATGACTGGACTGCCGGTATCGCACTGCAACGCGAGCTTGCCGCCAATCAATGGTTGTTTGTAGAGCTGCACCGTGAGCAGGCCGGCCGTCCTCTCTATCAGCTTGGCTATTTACAGGAGGTGTTGCCAGGCCGTTTGCAACTGGATGCAAGCTATGGCAACCGCCTGCATCGCCAAGGCCGGGAAGATTTTGTCTCGGCCGGTGCCGTGCTGTATTTCAACTTATTCTGACAGGAGACTTTGCATATGAATGGACAAGACTTAATTTTCACGCTGAAGACCATTGCCTTAAGTAAAGATCAGCATGAGATGCAGCAGCTATTGCAGCAATGTCACCCGGCCGATATCGGCGCAGTATTTGGCGCTTTTGACCTGGAACAGGTGTGTTTGTTGTTGGCACTGACTCCCGCTGCAGCCCGGGCGGAGCTTTTTGGTTATATAGATAAAGAAAAAGAAGCCGATATTGTTCAGGCTCTGGATGCCCAAGCGGCATCAGAGCTGTTTTTACATATGTCGCCGGATGAGCGAGCTGATTTATTTAATGTGTTATCTGAGGAAGATCAAGCCAGGGTACTACCCGGTCTGGCACAGGCTGAGCGGGAAGATATTCGCCGGCTGGCATCCTATGATGAAGACAAAACCGGTTCAGTGATGACGTCTGATTATGCATTGCTGGATCAGCAGTTGACTGCGGCACAGGGCATTGCCCGCTTACGTAAGGTAGCACCAGATAAAGAAACCATTTATCAAGCTTATATTGTTGATGCTGATAGACGTTTGCTGGGGACAGTATCGTTACGCCAACTGATTATGGCAGAACCAGAGCAGTCAATCAGTGACTTTATGCAGCGTGACCCAATTTTTGTTCGTGCTGATGCCCCGCGGGAAATCGCAGCTCAACTGATTGCCAAATATGACTTACTGGCATTACCTGTAATAAACGGTGGCAACAAGCTGGTGGGCATTGTGACCTATGATGATGCAATGGACGTGGCATCAGAAGAAGCCGATCTGGATTTTCATAAAAGCAGTGCTGTTGGTCAAGTTATAGGGAGCATTAAAGATGCCAGCGTAAAAATACTCTATCAAAAGCGGGTGTTCTGGCTGGTACTGCTGGTGTTTGGCAATATATTCTCTGGTGCTGGCATCGCCTATTTTGAAGATACGATTGCTGCCTATGTCGCTTTGGTCTTTTTCTTGCCCTTGTTGGTAGACAGTGGCGGTAATGCCGGTTCGCAGTCAGCCACCTTGATGGTTCGCGCCCTGGCCACTGGTGAGATCGTACTAAAGGATTGGGCTGGTATGCTGGGCCGGGAATTTTTAGTTGCCGGCTTACTAGGCCTGACCATGGCCACAGCGGTGTCTTTGCTCGGCTTATGGCGCGGCGGACCAGAAATTGCGTTGGTAGTGGCCTTAACCATGCAATTGGTGGTGATTATGGGCAGTGTCATTGGTATGTCATTACCCTTTGTTCTAAGCCGGCTTAAACTGGATCCGGCTGCAGCCAGTGCACCATTAATCACCTCTATCGCCGATGCCTGTGGCGTACTGATTTACTTTGGCATGGCAACCTGGTTGCTCGAGTTGCCTGTAGCGGCTTAAGTGTCATAGTGCAGTAATACGTAGCGGTCAGGCTACCAAGCCTGACCGCTTTGCCACCATCGCCCCTGCCTTAAAGGAATTAACCATGCAGGCTATTGCTAATTTTTCTCTTATTTCGTTGTTAGATACGCTGGTTAGTCTTACCGCGGCATTTATTCTTGGCTCGCTGATTGGCTTAGAGCGGCAATACCGGCAACGAACCGCTGGCTTACGTACAAATGCCTTAGTTGCTGTAGGCGCCGCCATCTTTGTGGATATTGCATATAATCTGAATGGCGCAGGCAGTGCTGCCCATGTCATTGCCTATGTGGTGTCTGGTGTCGGCTTTTTAGGTGCCGGCGTGATTATGCGTGAGCAAGGCAATGTGCGGGGCATTAACACTGCCGCCACTTTGTGGGGCTCCGCCGCCATTGGCGCCAGCGCGGGTGCTGATTTAATTATGGAGGCAATCTTAGGCACTGTTTTTGTGCTGGCAGCCAATACCTTACTGCGGCCAATAGTCAATCGCATCAACCGTCAGCCACTGGATGTGGAGGGCACGGAGATGACCCATATCCTCTACGTGATAGCACCAAAACCTCAGCAAAAGCACGCCATGGATGTAGTAGAGCTGGTGCTGGAGGCGGCTGAACTTCCAAGCCGATCACTGGATATCACCCCGTTTGGCGATGATGACATTGAAATAACTGCCACCTTATCTGCAATGTCGATTGACGGCAGCGAACTGGAGCGGATCAGTAAGAAACTATTACAAAAAGGTTTTATAACCCAAGCGTACTGGAGTACCAGTACGCAGGGTTAATTTCCACTAATAAAAAGTCAGGAAGATTAATAGCGCGACACCCAATATCAAGCGGTAAATCACAAAGGGTAACATGCCCATGCGGCTGATGATTTTCAGGAAAAAATGAATGCATATCAACGCACTGATAAAGGCTAATACCAAACCTAAACCTAGGCTGTAAAAATCATAAATCTCTGGGTTTTTAAGTAGCTTATTTGCTTGATAGCCACCAATTAACACAATAATGGGGATCGACAGCAAAAACGAGAAACGGGCGGCGCTGGCTCTGTCTAACCCCAGCATTAAGCCGGCTGTCATGGTAATACCAGAGCGTGAGGTGCCGGGGATCAAGGATATCGCCTGCGCCACACCAATAATCAGCACCTGACGCCAGCCAACTTGCTCCATCACCGTATGCTGCTTCGCGGTGCTGTCGGCGAACCACAGTAAGCTGCCAAAAATCAGCGTGGTAATAGCAATAACCCAGGGCGACCGTAACAAGGTTTCAATCAGCTCCGCAAATAGTAACCCCGCCAGCCCTGCCGGAATAGTGGCCGCAATCACCATCCAGGCCAGAGTGCCATAGGTGCTCTGCCGGCCACGGCAGGAGTTTAACCAGCCTACCGTTAATTGCCCTATATCTTGCCGGAAATACAGCATTACTGCGAATAAGGTGCCGACATGCACGGCCACATCAAAGGCAATGCCTTGATCTTGCCAGCCCAGCACCGCCGAGGGCAAAATTAAGTGTGCAGAAGAAGAAATAGGTAAAAACTCGGTAATGCCCTGAATTATTGCCAGGATAATCACTTCTACAGTAGTCAAACTTGTACGCTCCAGTTAAAGAAAAGAAACATAGCTCATATGGCTCACAATGATGCAGCCACGGTTAAGCATACCTGCGCTGTGTAGCAGGATGAAGACAGTCAAGGCCACATAAGTATTGTTAATTGGCGATATTTACAACTTTTCGGCAGCTAGCTTTCAACCAGAAACGGCTCTCATGCTGCTGGCTAAGCACTTAAACGGCTTACTCATGCCCCCAGGGTGCTGGGGGTAGTTTGTCCAATGGTTTACTCAAGTCAAAATCCAACCGCCAGGTCCAGTTATCGCCACTAAAAGTACCGTAGGTATAGCGCTCACCCGGCACAATTTCGATGCGCCAGCCCAGGGCGGAACCATCTTCTGCGGTGCGTTCGGTAAATAAAAACTGTTGCTGCTCTGGTGTGCCCTGCCCGATGGATAAACCACCGTACATGGTGTTGCTTTCATCCGGTGCGCCGGTGTTTAACCGATGGTCATGCCGCAGCTCCAGCTTGCCATCCTGCCAGCTGTAGCGCCAGGTGCGCGAACGATCCCAACTGCCATCAGCATTGCCAATATGAAATGGCAGGGCCAACAGCTCACTGGAGCACTCCCGAAAATGCACAATCAGTCGTTCATTCCCTTCCAGCAAATCCGGCCGATCGTCCCGGGCTATCACCCGCTTACCTTCATAGGCCTGGCCACAATGTTGCGCCATATTCAGCCAAAACTGCGCTGCGGCTTCGTTATCGGTTGCTACCGCCGGATTGGCTGTACTGGCCAGTAAAGCAAGAATGGAGAGCATAGGTGTTACCTTCTGGTTCGTTGTGAAATTGCAATCTACCACAGAGCAGCAAGGCTGCAAAACCAGCTAGCACTTGAGCAATAAAACTACTATGCTGAAATGAAAATGGGGTATTTCTATGCGCGATCCTTTTATGCAAGCCGCTCTTGATGAAGCCAGAAATGGCTTGGCGGAGGGAGGAATTCCCATTGGCTCCGTATTGGTCATTGATGGCACCATTGTTGGCCGGGGTCATAACCGGCGGGTGCAGCACGGCAGTGCTATTTTGCACGCCGAAATGGACTGTTTTGAACAAGCAGGCCGGTTAAAACCAGCCGATTACAAGAGAGCCACACTGTATTCCACCTTGTCACCATGCGATATGTGCAGTGGAACCGCCTTGCTGTATGGCATCCCTAAAATCGTGGTGGGTGAAAACCAAACCTTTCAGGGACCCGAGGAGTATGTCCGTAGCCGGGGTGTCAAACTGACCATTTTGCAGGATGCAGAGTGCATCCAGCTGATGGAAGACTTTATTGCCAGCTCACCGCAACTATGGTACGAAGATATAGGTAAGGAATAACTTAGCACTCGCTGTTAAAAGGAATCGATTATGCAGTCTGTTGTGATTGCTGCGTTAATTGCATTGGTATTTTTTTTCAATCAGGCGTCTGCAAAAAACCTGGTGCGGGTGGGTGGCTATGAGTTTCCTCCCTACATTGAGCTGGAACATGGTCTGGCAAAAGGATTGACGGTTGAGCTGATCCGCCAGCTCAATCAATTGCAACAAGAGTATGTGTTTGAACTGATCCTCACCACCCCGATCCGCCGCCATCAGGATTATCAGCAAGGCTTGTTCGATGCGATCTTCTTCGAGGACATCGCCTGGGGCTGGGGACAACGTGACATCGCCATCGACAACTCCCCGGCTTTTGCTAAAGATGATGAAGTTTTTATTGCACTGCGCAGCAACGCCAGCTCACAACAGTGGTTTGATGATCTGAGTGGGAAAACCATCGCCGGAATTCTTGGTTATCATTACCAACTAACCAATTATGAAACCGATCCTGACATACTGGCGGATACCTACCGGATGACACTGGTCAGTAATCATCAGGCCAGCGTCGAACTGGTGCTAAAAGAACGAACGGACAGTGCGATTGTCACCCGCTCATTTTTATACCAGTTCCTGCATGCTTATCCGGAGAAAGCGGCTCAACTGCTGATTTCAGAGCGCGTCGACCAAAGCTACCAACATCAATTGCTTATTCATCCTGAACACCCGTTAGCCATCGATACCTTGTATCACTGGGTGCAGCAGCTGCTGCAACAAGAGCCACTGAGTAAGGAGTTTCAACGTTATAAACTCGAGCTGATGCCTGCTCAACCAAGCAAATAAACGACAGCCCAAAAGCAGTAAAACCTGCGCTGAAACAATAGTCAGCCCCGGCAGTTATGCTATGCTGCTGTTATTCTGACCTAAACTGATGCATGGATAAACTATGGGGAGTTTTGCCAAAGTGTATAACTTTATAGAACAAACCTTCTTTTATACCCTCACCCGCAAAATTATCGGCAATATTGGCTTTCTGGCGTTTTTCTTCGCGGCAGCTCTGTTCCTGGCCTATCCGGCCGATGGTGCCGGCACCGGCTGGTGGGTTTTACTGTTGTTGGGCTCGGCGGCCTTTATTTTCACCATTTTTTATTTGCACCATCTGATCGTACGCCCAGTGCAGGCGCTGGTATCGGCCTTGCAGGAAACCAACAGCAAGGGCACTGACTTACAGCATCGGCTGCCTGCTTTTACCCACGATGAATTTCGTACCTTATCTGAGCAATACAACCAGTTTGTCAGTCAATTGGGCCAGCTGTTAGGTGAGATCCATCAGGAAGCCAAGCGTACCCATGAAACCAATGAGCAGGTATCCAAAGCCGTACGAACCACCCGCTGCCATTTACAAGATACTGAAAAACGCAGCCATCAAATCCGCGGCGAGAGCGATCAGGTGCTGGAGTATTTATCCGACATCGTGCAACACGGCGATCAAATGAGCGACGTGGCCACCGTCACCGTCAGCAGCGCTCAGGGCGCCAGCAGCCAGATGCAGCAATTGTCTGGTCAGCTGGCAGGTATTGTCAACTTGCTGGATACCTTTGGCCAGACCATCAATGGCTTGCACCAAAATGCGGAAAATGTGCGGCAAATACTGGTGATGGTAGAAAACTTCTCCGACCAAACCAATTTACTGGCGCTCAATGCCGCCATTGAAGCAGCCCGGGCTGGTGAAGCTGGCCGTGGTTTTGCGGTGGTGGCAGATGAAGTTCGAACCCTGGCAGCCAAGGTGAACGACGCCACCCGGCAGATCTCCGGCTTTTTGAACGACATGGAGCGGCTGGTGCAAGAAACGCGAACGGAATCGGAAAGCCTGAACAAACAAGCCAAAGATGCGCAGCAGCAAACCAGTGTCACCAGCAACGAATTTGTCGGGCTACAGCAGCAGCTGGCCGATACCAAAAATCGCATTCAGGGCATCAACCAAACCGTCAATGCCCTGGAAAAGCGCTACCAGCAAACGCATCAGCATTTATCGGCCATTGAGCATGTCACCAACGAAGCCAATGAGCAGATGACGTCCATCGACGATGCCGCCAAAGCCTTGCTGGATGGCACAGCCAGAACACAACAGCAACTGGGACGCTTTGCTCGCTCCGGTTCATAAGGCAAGCTGCTGTACCGATTCGGTATAGCGGCTACTATCTTTGTGAAAAACCAACAAAAATGAGAAGTCCAACTGGTTAAATTTTGCTACAATAGCCAGCAAATAAGCACAGCTTTAACGGGGGAGTTATGCCGGTCAGCAGCCAACACAAAGTTTATATTCCAACCAGTTCCAGGGATAATCAGTATCTACTTGCTGAATTTGCCCTGACCGATTCTATTCTGGCCCGCTTTGGCGCGCCTTTGGTCGATCAGGCCGAGCCCTACAAAGAGTTTTATCTGCAGCTTGGTAAAATTTTCTTTGAGCTGGCCGATCAAGCGGGCCTGCGCAACGTCCATCTGATTGCCAATGGCAAAACCCCGGTAGTGCGTTTTCACACCGAGGCCTACACCTTGCAAACTGCCGAACAAATTCTGTTTTTCTACAACCCGGCTTACCACGAAGCGCAAAACAGTTTTTTCAACCCGGCAGAAAAAGCCCGCAAAGTCTCTTTGCTGTTTTTGGCCACCGATGCCAACATCCGCGCCAATGCCGCCGACTTCCATAACAAAGTCCGGGCCTTATTGCAGCGCTTCAGTGATGAAATCAATAGCCCGGAGCTGAAAATAAAAGTCCGGGATCATCAGCATCTAACGTACGATCTTTTTGCCAAGCAAAAAGGTATTAAAGAAAGTTATGGCTACAAACTGCGTTCACTGGATGCGCGTTACAAAGCCCGCCAGTGCGAGCTGCCTTCAGAGCACAGTGCCCTGACCTACGCCATCATTAATCTGCCACTGAGCCGTTACGTCAAAGAGCAGGTAACCATTAATGCCAAGTCCGACCGGCCTTATACCGAGCTGTACCAATTGATCCAGGATCAATTTGTTGAAGCCACCAGCCTGAACAAGCTGACGCACCGAGCCGTACTGGCCAATGGTTTATTGCCACTGGTACGCAACAGTAAGTTCGACAAAATGAGCACCGGCCAGGAGTTGCAGATGATTGGTTTTGATACCAGCATCCGCGAAGGGCAATTGATTGCCGACTGGGACGACAGCAACCTGGTAGAGTCGGTCCAGCTTATTATCTTTGCTACGCAGGATGATTACACCGATATGGGCTATGGCCGCTTTATGAACCAGGTAGAAACCGCCCTGCGCCGTTTTGCCAAAGGCGTAAACCTGAATCCGGAACGGGATGATTTGGTGATACGCTTCCACCAGCACATCAGCTACCACTTGTAAGCACGGTTTCTTTGCACGAACAACAAAGCCACCCTCGCGGTGGCTTTGTTTTGGCCAGCAGCTTACACCACTTTGGAGTATCGCTGCTGGCCTTGCTGTAAATACACATCAAAGGCGCTGCAGATGCTGCGCACCCACAAACGCCCCGCCTCGCGGATCCGAATATGGCCAGACGTAAGCTCCAACAAACCATCTTCGATAAACGGCGCCAACTGCGGCAAGCTGTCGGCAAAGTAACGGGCAAAATCAAGCTGCCACTTACTGGCGAAAGCAACGATATCCAGTTCAAAGTGGCAAATTAGCTGAGCAATCAGCTCGGCGCGAATGCGATCATCTTTCGATAGCACAACCCCTTTGGCCAACGGCAAATGGCCTGCGTCAATGGCTTGATAATAGTCCGGCAAGTCTTTCTCGTGCTGCCACAACACCCCATCCACCTGGCTAATGGAAGAAACACCAAGGCCAAGCAAGGCATTCTGACCATGAGTTGTGTAGCCCTGAAAATTGCGCTGCAGCCGTCCATCCCGCTGCGCCTGTGCCAGGCCATCCCCCGGCTTGGCAAAGTGATCCATGCCGATAAACTGGTAACCGGCGGTGCTGAAGGTTTCAATACCAAGCTGCAGCAATTTCAGTTTGGTCGATGCAGCTGGTAAAGCAGCATCCGGAATTTTACGCTGGGCCGCAAAACGCTCAGGCAAATGCGCATAACTGAACAAAGAAATCCGATCCGGGTCCAGCGCCACTACTTGCGCTAAGGTCTCGGCAAAAGATCCGGCTTGCTGATACGGCAAACCATACACTAAATCCAGATTCACTGAGCGAAATCCCAGCGTTTTGGAGCCCTCCACCAGTTGGCGAATTAAATCGGCATCCTGCACCCGGTTGATGGTGATTTGCACCTGCTGGTCAAAATCCTGCACGCCAAAACTCACCCGGTTAAAACCCAGCTTCCGCAAGTGCGCCAGTTTCTCCAGGCTGCAACTGCGGGGGTCAATTTCAATGCTTAATTCATCGAGCTGAGAACAATCAAAGTGCTGCTGAAATAGCCGCATTAAGCGGCTTAATTGCTGCTCGGTTAAAAAAGTCGGGGTACCGCCGCCCAAATGGATCTGGCCAATCGACCGATGTGCTACCCAAGGCTGATACAACGCCATCTCCTGCGCCAATGCATCCAGATAACGATCTGCTTTGTGCTGATGACGGGTAATCACCTTATTGCAGCCGCAGTAGTAACACAGCTGATGACAAAACGGCAGGTGCAGGTACAGGCTCAGCTCTCCGCTGGAGCTCTGCAAGGTCTGGCGCACTATCTGGCTGTCAAAAGGTGCTTGCAGTGCCAGCGCTGTCGGGTAGGAGGTATACCTTGGACCATTGATATTGTATTTGGCAATCAGAGCCGGATCCCACTGAATGCTTTGCATAGCTTATGTACCTTGCTGACTTTGCAAAGCAGTGTAACCGTACTGGTACATGCCCGCCTTGATCTGACGCAAACATCAAGCGGCCGATCCCCGCTATGCGCGCTGACGCACCGACTGCATACCGCTCTCAACCTATAGTGGCCTTACAGTTGACACAATCCTGTGCTGGCTGACAATCACCGAGGTTATTATGAACCAGAACAATCAGCAAAAAAATGTTGGCAAATCAGCGCAAACCGAGCAAAGCATGAATGCCAACCAAGCAGAAAAGAACGGTAACTCTGACAAGAATGCCGCTCAGCCTAAACCTGGCAGTGTAAAAAAAGACCAAGCTTCGCCTTACACAGGGAACAAGGAGAAAAACGAACACAATAAGAACCAAATGGGCAAAGCTCAGAAAAACGACACCGCTAAAAAGTGATCGAACGGCTCCTTGAGCCTTCGCAGCCACTTATTGCTGTAAAAAAATAACTGACGATAAATTTGTGTAAATGTTCGGTATCGCACATTCATCGACCCCCTCCTTGGGGTAGGCTGAGAAAAATAGTTTACCCCGTTTCTTTTAATCACCTGGCAGCGAAAGGGCAAACGTTATGATGAGTGAACCACAAGTAACCAACTCACCAGTACTGCACAACACAGTACTGCAACTGCAGCTGAATGCCTTGCATAGCGATATGCGGCAAATGCGCTGTGAAATCGTCGTACAACAAAAATTATGGTACCAGGAGCAGCAGCAACTACAGCAAGACAAACTGTTGTTGGCGTTAGCATTATTGCACGCCGGAACACTGCACATCAGTAGTCAGGCTAAGTTAAAAAAACTAACCCAGGATAGTCAGTGCGATGCGCTGACGCAAACGCTGAACCGCAGCATTATGCTGGACCGAATTGGCCATGCAATCAGTGTCTCCAAACGTGAGCAAAGCCAGTTTGCCTTGCTGTTTGTCGATCTGGATAACTTTAAACCCATCAATGATAACCATGGCCACGCCGCTGGCGATGCAATCTTGCAATTGGTGAGTGCCCGCCTGACATCGGCATTGCGCGATAGCGATGCAGTCAGCCGCCATGGTGGGGATGAATTCCTGCTCTTGCTGAATCACATCAAAAGCGAAGAGGATGTGATTCAGCTGGCCCATAAAATCGGCAGAGCAATCACCCAACCTTACCAGATTGATGGCCATGAAATTTCGTTATCTGCCAGCATTGGCATGGCCATCTATCCAGAACATGGCAGCTCCATACCAGACCTGATCCGTTATGCCGATACCGCCATGTACCGAGCGAAGCAAGAAGGCGGTTGCAGGGTTCGCTGAAACCCAATCAACACTTTTTAATTCTGACTAAGCGTGCTGCCGCACCGAGTAGGGAAACTCAGGTTGATAGACTAGGAACCAGTCACTGGCAAACCTGCCGCTGCTAAACCTAACCGGAGTTACTATGAGTAAGCCAACAGAAACAACCAGCACCCAAAATGCCTTCGACCGCCATGTAGATTCAGCATCCAGTGGTATCCATAAAGCCATTGATAGCGCCTCAGATGCAGCTGGCCCAGCCATCCAAAAAGCCACAGATAGTGCACACAACACGGTAAACTCCATGGCCAATGGTGCGCACAAAGCAGCAGAAACAGTCGCAGTCAAAAGCTCGCAACTGCAGCAACTGCAACACGAGCTGGCTGATAATACCCGAGCACAAGTTCGCAATCATCCACTGTTAGCGCTTGGCATTGCCTTAGCAGGAGGAGCACTGTTCGCTATGTGGTTGAACCGCCGGGCCGGTGAGCAGGATGCCAGCTAAAGCTACTGACACAGCAACCACTACGGGCGCAGCTTCTGCTGAACCCGATATCACCGCGGAAGCAATCGACTGGTGGCTGCAAATAAAAACCCTGGCACATGGTCAACTGGAGCTGCTGACCCTTGAGGGGGAGCGCGTTGCCCGCAGTATGGTGGCCCTGCTGGTGTTTGCGTTGTTGGCTGGCTTACTGGTGCTCACACTGTGGTTTGCGGTATTAACGCAAATCGTTCTGCTGGCACAACTGAGCGCACTGGCAGTGTGGCAGTCGCTCGGGCTGGCCATGATCGTGAATCTGCTGGCTATCTGGTTTTTGTTGCGGCGCTGCCTTTACTACAGCAGACTACTGCGCTTTCCTGCTACCGTACAAAGCCTTCGTCCAATTGGCACTCAACCACCCCCAGCTGCAAAACAGGAGGCCTGACGTGCCACCGAAGTCTATACTGGATCAACGTATTGAGCAGCTGACACAGCAATTGCCTTGGCAACGGCGGCAACTGAGTGAGCAAACCTCTGTGGTGGCCGCTGCACTGCGCCACAGACTTACCTCACCAGAAACTTTTGCCGTGGCAACCCTGACCGGAATGTTGTTTGGCTTTTGGCTGCATGCGGATGGTTCCAAACCTGAGGCCTCTGGTAGCACCAACCACAGCAACCGCCTGCTCATTTGGCAAGAGGTTTGTCATCACATCCGACACCTGTTATGGCGCTCCTTGCTCCGTTAACAGCTGCTGCGCTGTATCTGGCGCCAGCTTTCCCAGCAACCGATGGTACTGATCAACACTGCACTGATAGCAGGCACAACTCGCCTGCTCCAATGCCGCCCGGTCAATAATGCAGATTTGGCCGCGGCTGTATTGAATTAGTTTTTTTTGCTGCATCAGCCCCGCCGCCACGGTAACACCGCTGCGACGAACCCCCAGCATATCCGCCAGAAACTGATGGGTTAAATGAAATTCATTGCTGTGCGCGCGATCATGGCTCATTAACAACCAGCGTGCCAGGCGCTGATCCAATTCATGGAAATGCGCACAAGCAGCACTTTGCGACAGCTGCGCCATCAAGACAAACAGGTATTGCTGGATGATGTAACGCAACTGAGGGCAATCGAGCAGCAGTTGCTGCAGCATCACCAACTCAATTCGCCAGGCCGTACCTTTGCCCTGTACAACCGCTTTTGTAGGGGCAGTCGTCACACCAAGCACCAAAGTGCCACCCAGCATGCCCTCATTGCCAATTAAGCCGATTTCCAGTGGTTTATGGTCTTTTAGCTTACTCACCAGCGAGATAAAACCACTCATCGGAAAATAAAGATAGCGGTAATCCTGGTTTGGCTCACAAAGCACGGCTCCAAATTGCAACTCAACCAGCTCACAGTACTGCAACAACAAGCGACGCTCTGATGCAGGTAAGAGTTCAACCAAATGATTGGTGATAGCAGATTTTATGAGTATCGGCACAGCAATGACCTTCAGCACGGGCGATGCCAGCATGGCACAAGACAGGTGCTATGCCGCCTTGAACTGAAAGTATAATAGGTTCTGTGCACTGACTCTGTGCGCTATGGCACGCAGGGTGCCAAAGAAGTCATTGCAGCAGTTATTTTTTATGCTGATAACGACAAGGCAATAAACGATCGGTCTCCGCTTTCACTACGCCATAACATTCACAGCAAAGCGCTTCCATCTTGGGCCGGTCGGTCACTACAATGTGGCCACGGCTGTAATCAATCACACCTTTGGTATGCAAGCGGCCAGCCGCTTCGGTCACGCCCTCACGGCGTACTCCCAGCATATTGGCAATCAACTCTTGCGTCATCACCAGGTGGTTGTCTTTTAACCGGTCCAGCGATAACAACAACCAACGGCAAAGTTGCTGCTCAATGCTGTGATGACGATTGCACACCGCGGTTTGTGCCATTTGTGTGATCAAAGCCTGAGAATAACGCAAGGTCAAATGCAATAAATCGCCGTGCCGGCTGAATTCGGTTTTCATTCGCTGGCCCAGTAAACGATAGGCAAAGCCAGCACTTTGCACGAGAGCCCGACTGGTGGTGCTTTCGCCGCCCAGTACCAAGGACATACCAATCAGGCCATCATGGCCAACCACGGCGATTTCTGCCTGAGCACCGTTTTCCATCACATACAACAAAGACACGATAGAATTGGTAGGAAAGTACACATGCCGCATCACTTCACCAGATTCGTACAACACCTTGCCAAGTGGCATCGGCACCAGCTCCATGTGCGGAAGCAGCCGTTGCTGAATATCATCAGACAAGGCATTTAAAAAATGATTCTGGCCAGGTTGGTGATCTATCTCTAAAACACGTTCCGCTCGTTTTTTTGTAGGCATAGCCTATCCTTCCCTGTGAATAAAGTAAGCGATGATTATAGTGTATATCAAGGCTTACTCTGTTCGGTAGCGTACATTAAAATAAACAATGTCGGTTATTTTATCTGCATATCATTCTTGACCGAGGTCACGCCAGTCACATCACGGGCTAAACGCACTGCAATCGGCATATGCGAAGCCGAACTGACAAAACCGCTTAACTGCACCTCACCCTTGAAGGTCTCGACACTGATCTCGTTTACTTTCAATAACTCATGATTAAAAATCGCCGCTTTGACTTTGGTGGTGATCACGGTGTCATCAATGTATTCACCGGTGCTTTCACTGGTGGTAGTTGCCCCACAGCCAATTAATATCAAACTAAACAGGCTGAGAAAAAAAACGGCATAAATATTTCGTGCTTTCATGATGGTGTCTCCATTCAATGGTATGGCTTAATAGCTGCTAGTGGTCATGATGATTTCAAGGTTGTTTTGCACTCGGGTCACTCCGATAACCTCTTTCACTATTTCGGTGGCACGATTTTTATCCTGCAATGATGCTACCGAGCCATTCAGTGTGATATGCCCTTTATCCGAAGTAACGCTAATGCTGTTATCGCTAAATGCAGCATCACGCAACAAAGCATTGGAGACAGAGCGGTTTAAGCTGCTGTCATCAAACTGAGACGTTTGGCTGTTGCCGCTGTCTTGCGTTGCATTCATCGGTGCAGAAGCAGTATTCCTGTCGCAGGCCGTCAGCGCGAACAAAGGTAACGTCAGCAGTACCGCGTAGATGTTGTGGCGTAATTTCATAATGAGATCCTCGTTTGGTGTGAACCTTTAGCCTACACCGGCTAAAGACAACCATCTGTTCGCCAACGTACTTTAGCAGCCGTTTTTTGTTGAGTGTGATAGCGCACGGAGCAAACCAGAAAGCTCCGTTATGCTACATACAGCTTGCGTCAACACTCTCGTTCGACAGCAAGACTAGTAACGTTGGAGCTGAATATGAACTATGAAACACGTGATACCTTAGGTATGTATAAAGAATCTCTGGATGGCCCGGGCCCACATTTAATGGGTGCTGATACCTTAATAGGGAATGATGTTTACAATCAGAAAGATGAAAGCCTCGGCGACATTAAAGAAATTATGTTGGATGTCACCAATGGCAAAGTCAGCTATGCTGTGCTGTCATTTGGCTCATTTCTCGGCATGGGTGAAAAGCTATTTGCGGTGCCATGGGACGCGCTGACGCTGGATACAGAAAACAAGCGATTTGTTTTAAATGTTGATAAAGACACCTTAAGTGATGCACCCGGTTTTGATAAAAAACATTGGCCAAATATGGCAGATAAAACCTGGACAAAAAGTGTAGATACTTATTATGCCAACACCAGACCACGCATTTAAATCAAGTTGTATTCAATAAAACACGCCTTTAACCCGTCTGTCTGGACGGGTTTTTTCTCCCTTATGTTATCTATCGCACATACAACGACAACTAACCATCGCATAGTAGACTCTATGAACACTTAAACAGGCGATCTCTCATGTTAGAAACCATCATCGTGTTACTGATTATTCTCTGGGCCCTTGGCTTAGTATCCTCCTATACCATGGGTGGATTTATTCACATCTTGCTGGTCATTGCTTTAGTGGTAATCGCTGTACGATTAATTCGGGGCCGAGGCATTTGATCCCAGAGAAAAACTGATGACAGCAAGGAGCCTCTATGCAACCGAAAATGAATCCAGCAGAACCGAGCTATGCCGAACTACAACAGCAGCTCAAGCAAGCTGAAACCATGGCCGAGCGTACCTTGGGCGAACTTGTAGCACTTCAGAAAAGTCAGCTCCCCAAACAATACGCGGACACCCCGGGTATTGTGCAAATACAGCATCAATTACAATTTATGCTAAAGCATGCGCAGCGGCATAACAGCGGCTTTGCCTTGATGTTTGTGCAAATCGATCAATTCAAAGCGATCCGCGATAAACATGACGCAGCGTTCACGAAGAAAATCATCGAACTGACACTGCAGCATTTAAATGCGGCCGTTCGTCAATGCGACAGCATTAGCCAGCTAGCCGATGATCAGTTTTTGGTCCTTGTCACCGATGTATCACGGATTTATGATACGGTGCTGGTTGCCGAGAAATTACTGCAGAAGTTGGATACCTTGCATCGTTTCACACTGCAGATCCCTAACCTTACCATCAGTATAGGCATCAGCCACTTTCCTGAAGATGGCAATGACGCCCTGCTACTCATAGAAAGAGCTACGGCGGCCATGCTGCATGCTCAACATCGCGGCGGTAACCAGTTTTCACTACTCCGCTGATACCGGCTTCCCCTGATGTCAGAGCCCGAATGTCTGCTGATGCCATGATCAATCAGTTCAAGGAAGAAACACTGACTTTAAAATACAACTTTACAGCCCCATCATCTTCGATGTAAATAGTGGTGGCATGAATAAAATCATCAGGTTATATTCATGTAACCTAACAACTTCACTCTTATCTTTTAATGAATAAAACACTACTATTCCTTTGCGCAACGGTCTCTTTTCAACTGAGTGCCACTGCTAATCCATGGCAGCAACTGGCCAAAACCGATCTGGATTTTGTTTATCAGAACCTGAAAGACAACCACCCCGGCGTGATCGACGAATTAAACCCTGGTTTCAACCACTGGCTGGAGCAAGGTTATCAACAAGCTCTCAGTGGTATTGCCGCTGTAGACAACCTGGATGAAGTGTTGAATTTACAACGCCAATACATAGCAGGCTTTGCCGATGGGCATGTTGGCATCTCATTTCACCACCAACGATCGCGTGTGCGCTGGCCTGGCATTATTGTGCACAAACAAGGCCAGCATACAGTTGTTACCCAAACCGCAGAGGACTGGCCCACAGCTTTGCCGGCAACAGGCGCTATCCTTAAATACTGCAATGGTTTATCGCCACAGCAGTTGCTGGAACAACGAGTACTCCCCTTCCACATTCAGCTGCCAGAACTTGCAGCCGTGCAGGCCAACTACACGCCACTGATTCTGCGGATGGATGGCAGTTGGCAAGGCGAAGCGCTTACCGAATGCACGTTCAAGCAGCAGGGAGTAACCGTTCATCACACCTTGCACTGGCGCAATACCTCCAGACAAAACTGGCAGCAACACAACGAAGCGCAAGCAGCCAGCAACGATTTCAGCTTGCAATCCTTTGCTCCGAATAGCTATTGGCTCAGCCTGCCTACCTTTACGCCTTCAGCCCCACAACAAGCTCAGTTAAAGCAAATGACCAGTCAGTTGGCTGAACTAAGAGAGGCTGAGCTTATCGTGTTTGATGTCCGCGGCAATGGCGGTGGTAACTCGCAATGGGGTGCCGATCTGGCATTTGCTTTGTTTGGCCAGGAGCACGTGTATGGCGTGCTCACACCTCTATTCAGCCAGGGCATGCCTTACTGGCGGGCCAGTGCCGACAATACCGCCGTAGTCGCTGAGATTGTGCAGCAGGTGACCGAACAATTTGGCGCAGATTCAGACATCACCCAGTTATTTAGTGAGCTGGCAGTTCGAATGGTGCAACATGGCACCAACGAATTAGTACCACAAAGCATTGCCTCTTCAACAGAAGACACAGCTACCGCGATAAGTCCTTCGCTCACCACAGCGAAAGTTGTATTGCTGACCGATGGTGCTTGCGGCAGTGCCTGCCTCGATTTTGCCGATATGCTGTTGCCACTTGGCACTATTCACGCTGGTCAGCCTACTTTTGCCGATACCGTTTACATGGATATCCGCTTTGTTGAACTACCGAGTAAGTTAGGCAGCCTGGCAATTCCACAAAAGGTGTATCGCAACCGGCCTCGTGGCCATAATGAGCCCTACACACCAGCCGCAGACTGGCTATACTCTGATGATATCAACCATACGGAGGCAGTGCGCAGCTGGCTACTGCAGAAATTGCGCGCTGAATAGCGAAGCACTCCCCAAGGAAACAGCCCATGAAACAAAGCAGAAAAATCAACTACATCGAACTGCCCTGCCGTGATATGGCAGCAACCAAGGCATTTTTTAGCCAGGTATTTGGCTGGGGTTTTATCGACTATGGCCCAGAGTATATGGCATTTGAAAACGCTGGCATCGATGGCGGTTACTACCAAAGTGAACAAAGGGCGCTGACCAAAGATGGCAGCGCTTTGGTGGTACTTTATAGCGCAGAGTTGGAGAAAACATTAAGCGCAGTGAAAGACGCTGGTGGGCAGATCCTGCAAGATATTTTCAACTTCCCCGGTGGTAGGCGCTTTCACTTTACTGATCCCAGCGGTAACGAATATGCTGTTTGGTCAGATGTTTAAACTAAGGCACACTTTGGTTCCCTCTCGCAACAGCCTGATGCCACTGTTCTTGATGAACACCTTTGAAAATCAGCCATAGCGCAAAAGTGAGTTCTGCGATAAAAGACAGTACAAGAATAGGAAATACCACGCCGGAAAGAGAAGGAACGATAAGCAAGATCAAGCTGTTGGTTAAATAACTGATACCAGCGACCATCAGAAAAACCCCAAGAAATTTCGGGAAATAGCCTGAGCGAAAAATAAGTGTTCCATAGCCAATACAGGCAAAACCAAAGAAGATAAGCCCAAGACCAAAGCCATAATCATGCAGACTTGCCAGAACCATAACCTGGGCATGAATTTGTTCGGCCGTAAAGGCAGACAAAATGTAAGCATTGTTCATAATGATTAGCGGTGCTAACAGCACCAATTTGTTGGCCACAAGCACAGCGGTTTGTACCAAATTAAAAGCGACAGAGAGCAAAGCCAAAGGTTTACTCACCTGCTTTAGTAAGAGGTATAGAATAATCATCACAGGGATGTCGAGCGCATGCATCAGCACATCACCGGTAATGCTGAGCCGCCAGCTGGTTTCAGCTTGCAGGATATTGCTGGCCGTTGTCGCTGCATCACCAGAAACAAACAACGGTTCTCTGATAAATAGATAGCCCACCAGACCAAGAAAAATGATCAAGAGATAGGACAACCCGGCAATTCTGGCATAAACGTTTGGTGAATCTGCAAATGAAGGCATTGATGAATTCCCTATAGTTCATCTTCGTCCTGGTAGACCAAAATATCCCCAGGTTGACAGTTAAGAGCCCGGCATATTTTCTCTAACGTATCAAAGCGTATTGCCTTCGCTTTTCCGGTTTTCAATACCGAGAGATTTTGCGGTGTGATATTGACCTTTTCCGCCAGGGTGTTTAAACGCATTTTGTTCTGAGCCAGAACAACGTCCAGGTTTACAATAATGGCCATGACAGCTCCTAAATCGTCATCTCTGATTCTTCGTTAAGATCAGCGCCTATCTCCAACGCCCACAGCAAGGTGTACATCAAACCAAAGTAGATGCAGGCAATGACAATTTCAGTGGTAAATGAAAAGTCCAGCCTTGAGTTGACTGAATAGTCGTAGATCAAGCCAAGTAACACATACAACCAGGACAACAGAAAAAACACGATACCACTGTGCAGCGCGCCCCTGACACTGCCAATGGCGTCAGGATCAAAAATATGTCCCTGCATAAAGTGTTTCATCAACTGTCGGAAATGATGATTGATCCTCAGCATGATGGTTAATCCAACGGCATACAGGACAAGAATAAAACCCTTGAACGGCAGGCTTATACTCTCGATAGGTATCAAAGCCTCACCAAGGTAAAGCGATCCGCTTGGTATAAATGCAATGGCAACAATGGCTGGCCACCCAAGGAAAAGTAGGTAGCGAAGACCGGTGAGCGCGATAAATAAATACCGGCTTAACTGCTTGATTTGCCGGGTACGGGAATGAGTTTGTATATCCATAGCGATTTCCTGATCAGTATTGACTTGAATCACCATAACGGCACAAGACCCATATATCAATATATTTTTACCGTTTATCAATAAATATATATCCCTAATAGGCAATTTTAGCTGTGAATAGGCTGATACTGGAAGAAAGTTTCCGCTTCTATCTACTTTTGAAAAATTGCGCGAACGCATTGACACTAATAACGCAAGGCGTTACTATCGTTTAATGATCATATCATTCAAGTGCAAAGATACCGAGAAGCTTGCAAGTGGTCGTCGAGTCAGGCGATTCGTCAATTTTGAGCGTGTTGCCTTAAGGAAAATACGGCAACTTCAGGCTGCAAGTCAGTTGGATGATCTTAAAGTACCGCCCGGAAATATGTTGGAGCCGTTGTTTGGTGATCGCCAAGGTCAGCACAGCATTCGAATCAACAAGCAATTCCGGGTTTGCTTCCGCTGGAGCAAGGCTGGTGCGGAAGATGTCGAAATTGTTGATTACCACTAGGAGGTTACTCATGCGCAACATTGATGCCGTAACGCCAGGCGAACTTTTGAAAGAAGAGTTTCTGCAGCCGATGGGGATTTCTCAATACCGCTTAGCTAAAGAAATTGGCGTGCCAGCCCAGAGGATCGGCCAAATTATTGCTGGAAAACGTTCGATAACAGCAGACACAGATCTCAGGCTCTGCCGCTTCTTTGGTTTATCCAATGGCTATTGGTTGCGAGCTCAGGCTGCCTACGACACTGAGATTACAGCAGATTTGCTGGAAGATGAGTTAAAGAATATTCGTCTCTGGAGCTCTGTGGCATAAATCAGCCACAGGGCCTAATCAACGGCACTTGCTGACGCCATTGAGTAGTTAACGTTGAGAGCTTATACATTATCGAACCTCTTATTTAAATTACATCACCGATAAAATTATAAACAACGAAAGGCAATGACCAGTTCCCCCTGACCTCAATACCACCATGCTGGATTTTGTTGCTCGCGAAGTCTACCGATCAGAGCAGTAATCTTAGCGCCAAAGGGCTGACTAACAGTAAGCCTAGCACGTAACCAAAGATGCGCTGTCGATCAGTAAAAACATAGCCTGTCTTTAATCCAACCAGGGCCGAACACCAGGGTAGCTGCCAAAAAATCCAGACAAAACAGAAAGAGCCAAGCACCGTCAACAACAACACAAGCGTAGCTTCCAACCAGGCTCCCAGCGCATAGGGCGTCAGCCAGAGTGCCACCACTATCAGCAGCGTCTGATGCAGCAGGTAACAAGGAAATATGGCTCGGTTCGCTACTGACAAATAGCGATGTGGTCGATTCAGATAACGCTGAGCCAACGCAAGCAACCAGCAGGTTACTGCCACGCCCTGCATCGAAAAGCTCAGGCGTAATGCAAATAACCTGCCCTGCATCAACTCAGGTGGTAACTCCGTCTGGTTAATGATGAAGTAGAGGCCACACAATAGCAGGTAGTTCAGACAGCAGAACCAACCCAGCCAGAGGCGGGCTTCTGATAGTCGCTGCCAAAAGACAGGCAGCTGCACTACCAACACCCCCAGCAGAAAAAATAGTAACCCTTGCAACTCGCGGACGCTATCACCACTAAACTGGTAACGGATCAACAGGAGCAGACCACTCCAGAGCACCAATTGCCAATGCAGGGACATACCGAACAGCCCTTCCAGCCAAGCTCTCAGATGCCGTATATACAAAAGTGGCGTGAGCAATAACGCCAGTAAAGTAAAGGTCCAGAGTGAGCGTAAAAACCACAGGTGATTCACATCAACGTGCGGCCAGACACCACGCTGGTAATCATTAAACAGCGGATGCTGCAAATCAAAAAATGCGCGATAAAATTGCCAGTAGCTCAGTTCAAGCCCATCCTTTTGCACCATTTCCGCATACAGCTGTGGAGGCACAATCAGCCATAGCCCTACCAGCAATGGCAGCAATAAAACCACCGTCCGCTTTAGCCCGAACACCAGGCACGATTTCCAGCCCAGATACTTTTGCAACACAGCAGCAAGCGCAAAACCGGAAATAAACCAGATTAAAAACATCCGCCAGGGGGACGACAATAACATCAGGTACTCAAGCGAGGATGATAAGTACTGGCTTTTGTAATGATACCCCCAGGATTCTACATACAGCATGCCAAGGTGATACAACATCAATAAACCAAAGGCCAGTACACGCAACCAGTCCAGATCGTGACGTCTGGCGGGATAAGGTTGAGGCATAGTTTTTACAGCAACAGGCATAATGACTCCCCGGATGTAGCTGATTTTAAATTATATGTCGTGCTAGTATGCATGGAGGTAGCAAACTGTCATACAGCCGCTCAGCTTAGGGGTGGCAAAATGGGATAACAGGTGGGATCGGATGACAAGCGGTAACTCTTTCTTGGTGCAATGGGTCCAGCGCTACCCCGTACTAACCGGTTATTTGGTATTTTTTTTGTTTCTGGCCATCAATGCTGCGGTTAATGTCAGCTCCACTTGGACAGAGCATCAGCGCGATCCTGCCAGCGAACTACTACTCTGGCAACCTATGCTCTGGGAATACAGCAGCGTAGTCAGCACTCTGCTATGCAGTCCATTGCTGTTTTGGTGGTTCAAGCAACACCCGCTACAATTTCAGGCGCCCATCCGGCAGTTGCTACTGCATCTCGCGGGTTCTGTGCTTTTTTCACTAAGCCATGTTGGCATTATGGTTACCCTGCGCAGTTGGGTCTATCAATGGCTCGGCAGCAACTACCAGTTTGGCCCACTCAGTCGTGAGTTGCTGTACGAATACCGCAAAGACGTCTGGGCTTACGTTGTGTTTCTTTGTGGTTATCAGTTAGCTCGTTTCGTCTACTCGCGCTTGCAAGGCGAGGCTTTCCAACTTGATACAGATGCTGGCGAAGATAGTAGTACAGGAGACAGTGGAACATCCGATGACTCCACCAAAGCGCCGGGTTACTTTCTGGTGAAGAAGCTCGATAAGGAGTACCTGATCCGGGTCGGAGATATCGCCTGGCTGGAAGCCAATGGCAACTATGTCAATCTGCATAGCAAGGGCAGGATCTATCCGATGCGTGCCACTCTGGCCGCTACCATGGCGCAACTCAACCAATCGGGCTTTTGCCGGGTACACCGCAGCCTGGCTGTCAACCTAAGCTATATTGACAGTATCAGCTACCAAAGCAGTGGCGATGGCTCCATCAGCCTCAGCTGCGGTCAACAGCTGCCACTTTCCCGCCGTTTCAAAGAGGATTTCAAAGCAGCCGTCGCGTCCTGAAGATACTCAGGCTATTTCACACCGAGCAACACAGTGCACAACTGATTGTTAAGGAAGCTTCGAACTGAAAAGGAGAACCAGGCCCACGCTGACTGCATGGGCCTTGTCGTTTTAGCAAACCACTTTTAGCTGCTTAGCCGTCGTTCTTCTACCATCCCATACAGCACGGGCACCATAAAGACACTAAGCAACACAAACAACATGCCGCCTAGTGTGGGAATGGCCATCGGGATCATCAGATCGGCGCCGCGGCCAGTGGCGGTTAGTACCGGCAGTAGTGCCAGCATGGTCGTAGCTGAGGTCATCAGACAAGGCCGGATGCGTTTTTGCGCTGCCTCCATCACCATGGCTCTGACATCGGCGCGGGTTTCTGGTTTAGCACTGGCAAATTGTTGTTTCAGATAAGTCGCCATTACCACACCATCATCCACTGCTATACCAAACAGCGCCAGAAATCCAACCCAAACCGCAATGCTTAAATGATAACCTTGTAACTGGAACAACTGGCGCATATTGGTATCGAACCAGTCGAGGTTTAAAAACCAGGGCTGGCCGAATAAATCCAGCATGATAAAGCCACCCGACCAGGCCACGGTGATGCTGCTGAATATCATCAACGCCGTACTGACGCGCTGGAACTGCAAATACAGCAGCATAAAAATCAGCAACAAGGACAATGGCACCACCCACTGCAAAGTGGTGGTAGCGCGCTGCTGGTTCTCAAAACTGCCGGCAAAGCTGTAACTGGCACCGGCTGGCAATTGCCAATCACCAGCATCCAGTCCAGCGGCAAGATACTCTGACACGGCATCCACCACATCCACTTCGGCCCAGCCAGCAACACTGCCAAAAGTTACATACGCAGTTAAGAAGGTATTCTCTGAGCGGATCATCTGCGGCCCACGCTGATAGCGAATGTCGGCCAGCTGCGACAGCGGTACCGGGTAACCGGTGGGCGTATCAATTAACACCTCAGCCAGCTGTTCCAGGCTATCACGTCGTTCACGCATATAGCGCACGGTAATAGCATAACGCTCACGCCCTTCCACCGTGCGGCCAGCATCCATGCCGCCAATGGCGGTAGCAATGGCCTGTTGTACCTGTTGCATGCTCAGACCATAGCGGGCAATAGCAGCACGATCCGGATGAATTTCTAAGTAAGGCTGGCCAACAATACGCTCGGCACTGACCGATGCAGGCTGTACCCCGGGTGCCTGGCGCATCATTTGTTCCAACTCTACTGCCAGCTCATCTAAAGTCGCAAGATCAGGTGCCGACAACTTAAGTCCCATAGCCGCCCGCATGCCGGTTTGCAGCATCAATAAACGGGTTTCTATCGGCTGCAGTTTCGGCGCTGAAGTCACCCCTGGTAGCTGCGCCGCCCGTACGATTTCCTGCCAGATATCATCCGGTGACTGAATATGCTGCCGCCATTGCCGGTACGGCCGGCCACGCGGATCTTCAATCAGCTGATCGTTCGCATCCCGGACGAACTCCCCCGCCCGGTTGTCATAGCGAAAATACAGCCGACGGCCTTGCTGATCAGTTTTAAACTCGCTGTGATACTGGATCACCGTTTCAATCATACCCAACGGCGCCGGGTCCAATGCCGTTTCAGCGCGGCCAATTTTACCGACCACAGAACGCACTTCCGGGATGGCCGCAATGGCCTGGTCCTGCTGCTGCAATACCGCCAGGGCTTCACCAATAGAAGCATGCGGCATTAAACTTGGCATCAATAAAAAGGCGCCTTCATCCAATGCTGGCATAAACTCACGGCCAAGCCCCGGATAGCGATGGGTTAAACCAACCCAGCTATCCGAGTGTCTGACATGCTCAGCATCACCGCCGAGTTTACTGTAGAGCGTGGGCACCCAGCCAAGGGTTTGCTGCGCGCCGAGCCAGACCGTGGCACCATAGCCCACCACCAGCAGTGGCAGACATAAAAACACCCACTTAAAACGTAGGCACGCAGCCAGCAACCTGGGATAAGCCCACAAAAACAGCAGGAAAAACCCCAGCACCCCACCAATGAGCAGTACCACAAACCACCAGTTTACCAAGGCTCCTGGCATAGGGCCGAGTGGTTGCCAGACCTGACTGAGCAGACTGATCGCGGCCAGTAGCAACACGATGATCAAAAACACATGCCCCAGCCGCCAGACAGAAAAGGGTAAAACGGCCCGAAGTTGTTGCAAACGCTGCTGCTGTTTCGCAAGAGCTGGCCAGCGCTTCAGCATGGCAGCCAGTAACCTTTGCTGGTATGCAGACCAAAACAAAACCGCGCCATAAAGCAAAGTGGCCAGCCAGAGCAAGCTATTGTTTAACCAGACACAGAGTAAGAGCAGCGCGGCCAGCAACCACCAGCGTCGGCTGCTTAGCAACCATTGCTGCCAGTTGCGAACCGCATCAGATTTCCGCCATTGGAATAGTAAGCAAAGCAGAACCGGCAATACGGTGAGCGCCAGAAAAGCAGCCGCCAGCAGCACAAACGTTTTGGTGTAAGCCAGCGGGCCAAACAACTTGCCCTCGGCACCTGTCATGGTAAAGACCGGTAAAAAGCTGATCACGGTGGTGCTGATGGCCGTCAGAATAGCCGGCCCCACTTCCCGGCCTGCTCGCATCACTGCATCAACGGCTTTCAGTTCAGGTTGCTGTTGTCGCTGCCGGAGCAGGTTTTCACTGACAATAATGCCCATATCCACAATGGTACCAATGGCGATGGCGATGCCTGCCAGCGCCACAATATTGGCATCTACCGAGAACCACTTCATGGCAATAAAACTCAGCAACACGGCCATGGGCAGCATCACGCTAACTGCCAGAGCGGCCCGGATATGCAGCAACAAGGCCAGTACCACCACCACGGTGACCAGCAATTGCTGTGTTAGTGCATCCTGCAAAGTGCCAAGGGTTTCATCAATCAGTTCACTGCGATCATAAAACGGCACTACCGTCAGTTGGCTTATAGTCAGCCACTCTGGCCAGTTCTCTGCCGACTGAGCACGTAAGAAGCTCTGCCATTCGCTTTGTACCGCTTGATCCCGGCCTTGCCAGCCGGGCAATTGCCAGTCACGGGCGAACGCATCCACCTCTGCCGGGCTGACCTGCTGCCAGTCGATCACGGCTTTAGCTGGTAAACCACGGCTAACTTCCTGCAAACGAGCTTTCACATTATCGATAGCCTGGCGTGGGTTATAGCCTTCACGTACCGTGACCACACCACCAACCGCTTCGGCGCCATTAACGTCCAGTGCGCCGCGCCGCTCAGCCGGGCCAAATTGCACTCTGGCGACATCCGACACCCGAATAGGTGTGTGATCTGGCGCCAACCGCACCACGGCTTGTTCGATATCAGCCAGTTGTTTGACAAAACCAACACCGCGGATCAGGTACTCAACGCCGTTAATCTCCCGGCTACCAGCACTAACATCCAGGTTGGATGCCATCACCGCGTCCGTCACCTGAGTCAAGCTGACCTGATGGATACGCAATAAATCCGGATCCACTTCAATCTGGTATTCACGCTGATAACCGCCAATCGAGGCCACTTCACTGATGCCCTCTGCGGCCAGTAAGCCATTACGCAGGTACCAGTCCTGTATCGTCCGCAGCTCATCTAAATCCCAACCGCCAGTGCTGTTACCGCCAGGATCGCGCCCCTCTAACGTGTACCAGTAGACCTGACCCAGTGCGGTTGCATCCGGTCCTAAAGTTGGTTGCACGCCATCAGGCAAAGCGGCAGGTGGCAAGCTGGCCAGCTTTTCCAGCAAGCGGGTGCGCGACCAGTAAAACTCCACATTGTCATCAAATATCACTGCGATACTGGAAAAGCCAAACATCGACAAGGAGCGCACATCTTTCACACCCGGCACTCCCATCAGGGCCACGCCAAGCGGATAACTGATTTGATCTTCTACATCCTGGGGTGACCTCCCCGGCCACTCGGTAAAAACAATTTGCTGATTTTCGCCGAGATTTGGAATGGCATCTACCGCTACCGGCTGCAGCGGCATGCCGGTTTTCCAGCCAAAAGGTGCATAAGCTACACCGGCAACTAACAACACTGCAGCCAACAGCAACACCAACAGTTTTTGCTGCACGCAAACGGCCATTAACCGGTCGAACCAATGATCGGATCTAACTGATTCAACACGCTCAGTGGTCATGAGCATCTCCCTGCGGATACTGCTGCTCAATGTCTCCACAGCGCAACATCATGGCACCATAATAAGGGTTCAATACATTATCCTGCGGCTGCAGCCAGGCAGCGCCTCGTCCACCACGGGCCATCGGACAATAGGCCCGATACCAGCCAGCAGCTAACACCCCCTGCTCTGCCAAAGTCAGTAATGCCTGTACCTGGGGATAATACTGTTCACGAGCTTGCTCCAGCGAGCCCACGTGATGGCTATGGCCTGCGCCTTGCTGCATGGCACTCACTTCTGACTTTAAGCTATCTGGCCAATCGATGGCCGCTATTACCTGATGAAAATCTGCCGCACCTTGTTGCCAGGCTGCCAAATCATCTTCAGTCAGTGCCTGGTACAAACGCTGATAAGCCTGCAACAGTGGTGCTTGCTGTTCATCCGTAAGCGTAAAAGAGGAGTGCCCGCTTCCATCAGCTGGATGCCCATTGGATTGATGTCCCTCGCGGGCAGGGAACTGTGTTTCCACATCCCCACAGCGCAGCATCATGGCGCCATAGTAAGGGTTCAGCACGCTATCCTGCGGTTGCAACCAGGCGGCGCCTCGTCCACCACGGGCCATTGGGCAATAGGCCCGATACCAGCCCGCGGCCAGCACGCCCTGCTCTGCAAGTGTAAGCAATGCCTGTACCTGGGGATAATACTGTTCACGAGCTTGCTCCAGCGAGCCGACATGATGGCTATGGCCTGCGCCCTGCTGCATGGCACTCACTTCTGATTTGAAGCTATCTGGCCAGTCGATGGCCGCTACCACCTGGTGAAAATCTGCAGCGCCTTGTTGCCAGCTGGCTAAATCGTCTTCAGTCAGTGCCTGATACAGCTGGGTGTATGCCTCAAGTAATGCCTTTTCTTTGCTGGTATCCAACTGAAAATCACTCGTCATCTCTACCGATGAGCTTCCCGTTGACTGGGTAGGCTGGGTTTCAGTCTGCCCAGCGTCCGCAGACCGGTGATGCGCGTGCGGATCGCCACCCTCGCCAGTGGCAGCCATCATGCTGGATAAACCGCGGATTTGCAGTTCACTATCAAGGCGCATAGCGCCTTTGCTGACCACCAGATCGTTTTCATTCAACCCGGCCAGAACTTCATAGTGATCGCCAAAACGACGGCCCAGCGTGACTTCACGACCTGCATAAGTTGGTCGTTCATCCTCCAGCTGCACATACACCAAAGCCCGTTCGCCAGTCAGTAACGCAGCCGAGACAGGGATAAGTAATACATCATCCTGGCTGCTTTTCAGCTGCGCTCTGGCCAACATGCCTGGTTTTAAGCGGCCATCGGGGTTATCCAGCTGAGCACGCACCCGCACAGTTCGGCGGCTTGCATCCACGACCGGCTCCAACAGCAACACTTCGGCGTGCAACTGCTCACCGGGTAAAGCCAACAGCTCGACCGTCAAGGTTTGACCAGGCACGATCAAGGCTAGTTGATGCTCAAAGGCTTCTAACTCTAACCAGAGTGTATCCAAACCCAGCACGGTAAAAAGGGGTTGTCCGGTCGTGACATAAGCACCGCTATTGACCAACTTATCCAACACCCGGCCGGACACCGGCGCACTTATGGTCACCGTGTCTTGCAAGGTTTCACTTTGCAGGATGGCTTCAATTTGTTCGCTGGGCACACCCAGTAAACGCAAGCGCCGCCTGGCTGCATCAAGCGTTGAACGGGCTGGCAAACTACCAGCCCGTGCACTGCCCTGAGCTGAAGATAGTTGCCCGGCCTGCACCAGCTCTTGCTGGATCACAATCAAATCAGGGTTAAAAATCTCCACCATCGGTTGACCAGCCGTAACATCCACCCCGGTACTATTCAGATACAACTGCTCAATCCGTCCGGAGCTCCAGGCACTGATGGTTTTAAGCTGGCTCTGATCGGCGGCTAGTTTACCCACAAGCGACAAACTGGCCTCAGCGCGCTGCAACCGCACCGGCGTCAGCTCAGGTTGCAACAAGGCGTGAGCTCGCGGGCTTAAACGCAGCACGGTGCCTTCTTCATCAGGTAGCGGCTCATCATCATCCTGCTCTACCGGAATTAACGCCATGCCACAAATCGGGCAGCGGTCGTCAGGGTTTTCTGAACGTACATGCGGATGCATTGAGCAGGTATAGATGGTGGTCGCTTCACCGCGCAGTGAAGCCAGTGGATCATCCTGCGTCACCGCAGAAGCATTCGCCGAATGATGATGCTCATGATCATGCTGATGCGGGGTAGCCCATACACCATAACTGAACATCATGAACCAGATTAACAACGCAGAGCGTCCGTTTTTTGAAGCCAACATAAAAAAATCCTGCCAGGTTAAAATCTAAAGCAACCACATGCAACAGCATGCAACCGACGATCAGAAAACCAGCAGATTTCAGATTAACAACAGAGATTTTTCTAAGTACAGAGGGGTCGTTCGGGGGTAAGGCGGGCCCTGAGCCAGATATAAACCAGCTTGCTCAACGGGGAGTTCATCCAGTGTCAGTTCAAGTACAGGCTCTTGCCACAACACAACAGGGGGAAATTCTAAGCCACTGCTCGTAACCGCATCCAATGCACAACCAGAACACAAATCATGGTTTGACATCAATTCAGCCGTAGTCGATAGCACTGAATGGCACGGCGGTGCATCAGACTGCGCCTCTGCCGGATGATGTTCAGCAAGTAACTGGCCACAAAATAGCAAACACCAGGACAAGGCAAGGCTGACCATCATCGGGATGACCCAAAATTTTTGCCGTTGTACAAAGGTGCTAAGCATGGCTAATACCTGAGTGAGAATGTGCTAAAGATACACCTAAATGCCATGACTGTCAAAATACAACAGACGAGTTTGCCTTTAACTGCAATTTTCGCTAAGGTTGCGTCATCGTCTGAAGAAGGTGCGCCTGAATGCGTTTTTCTGCCATTGTCCTGATAGCTACGCTGTTGCTAAAAAGCATAGCAGGCTTGGCTATGGCTGGTTGTCATGCTGATCATGGCACCATGGAAAATTCAGCCCCACTGCAACAACAGCTTCAGATAGAGTACAGTGAACCCGCTGCCAACGAGGACACTACTCGGCACGATATTACCGATATCGCCCCATCAGATGGTTACGCTCAGGCCTGTGCCATCTGCGCCAGCTGCTGTGTTCAATCTACCGCAGCCGATCAAGCAGATAACCTCCCTGCATTCGAACCTTCAGAATCATTGAGTGTCCATGCATTCAGTGACTTAAGTGTCAATCAATTAGCGTTATTTAAACCACCCAAACCATTCAGTTAACTCCCTTTCACTCGTTTTTTTAATGACTTTGGTTAGCCTGTGCCGGGCCATACCGAGTGCCTATACTGATCCACTAGAATTTTGAGGTAGTTTTCATGAATCGTTTTATGATGTTTTTTGCGTTAGTCATCCTTTGCTTTGCACCAGCCAAAGTGCTGGCCCATACCCCTATGCAGTTTTCGATCCCGGCTGATGGTGCGGTATTAAATGAACCAACCGCCGTAGTCATGCTGCATTTTGGTGATCCGGTGCGGATGCTGTCACTCGACCTGACACATCAGGATCAAGCGATAGAGTTTGGCTTTGAGCGCAATCGCCAGCCGACAGATCACATTGAATTTCCGCTACCGACATTAGCGCCAGGTCACTATCAGCTGGAATGGGCGGCTCTTGGCGCCGACGGTCACCGGGTATCCGGTACTATCAGCTTTCAAATAGATCCAGACGCTGAAGCATCGAACCCGGAACCTGAGTCAGAATCGCACCAGCATCATCACCATGCGATGCTGGCTGAGACTAGCACTGAGTTGGAAAGCTAAATGCAGTGGGAGCTTTGGACGGTTTTAAGCCGGCTAACGCTGTTCATTTGTATGGCGCTGACAGTGGGAGCATTGTTTTGCTGCTGGCTGTCGCGCCAACATAAATTAGAGCAGCCTGTTCACTGGCAAAGCTATCTGACCGTTGCTGGTCTGGGCGTATTGAGTGCAACTGCCAGTTTTTTACTCTTTATTGGCAGTATTGCCATGACTGGCGTCAGTGGCATGTTTGACCGCGAACTAATCTGGATGCTGCTGCCCGATGGCACAGGGCAAGCCATGCTATGGCAGTGGGCGGCCTTTACGCTACTAGCTCTGAGTCTGCTAATCAGGCACTACCAGCGGCTACAAGCGCTCATGCAATTGACTGTGGTGCTGCTGCTATTATTCAGCTTCACCCTGAGTGGGCATCTGCTTCAGCATGGTCTCATTGGACGGTTAGCACTTAGCTTGCACCTGCTTTGCATCGGACTCTGGATCGGCGCTTTACCGGTTTTATGGCGACTATGCCAACAGCAGTCTGCCAGCAAGCTACAACCCCTGATGCAGCAGTTCGGGCAACTCATGGTCGTTGTGCTGTTGCTGTTGATTGGCAGCGGACTGGGTATGTTATTACTTTTATTCTCGGAGCCAAGCCAACTCTGGCAAACAACCTATGGCCGAATACTGCTGCCTAAATTAGGCCTGGTCAGTGTGCTGCTGGGTCTTGGTGCCTTCAATAAATTACGTCTGGTTCCTGCGTTGCACCAACCAGCAGGCTTGGTTAGATTAAAAAAAACCATTGCCCTGGAAATGCTGCTCGCGGTGTCTGTATTCATCACAACTGTCGTATTAACAACCATCATAGGCTGGTCCAATTGACTGCTTAACTCTGGAATACTATCAACGATCCCCCACTGCATGAAAGCAGTAGGGGCCATTTATCCACTATCTAACAAAGGCCAATGGAACAAAGGCAACCTTCTAATAGTTCAGCTTGAAATGCTGGTTCCATTTGCTCCATCATCACTTGGCTTTTTATCTCTGAGAAGTTTTCCAGCTCGTCGCTCTGCTCCCACAGCACGCTCGCATAGTCCGGTTTAAACCAGGACAGCACTTCTTCATGATGCAGCTGACTTTGAGGTTTGATCAGGCTGTTCGTCAAAAATTGGCGCATCGTGAGTGCATCGTAGTTTTTCAATGAACGACAGTTCTGACTTTGCTCGCAAGCAAGTGTCTGTATTGCCAGGCCAACAGAGCCAGGATCATTAGCACTCGTACAGGCCCCAATTCCTAACCAAGCCTCAGGAGACCTTTTCGACAATAGGCCCAGATACTGCTGTTGTAGTTTAGGGGAGCTCATTCCAGCCCTGGCTAAAGCCTCAGGCCCATGAAACATAATTTCTGCCAATGCATCTTCTTGCCCATGACTTGCTGCTGTACTCAACCAAACCAAAGAAATAAACCCAGCATCATGCAGAATCCTGCTTTGGTAGTTTGAATCATTCTGCATGTCTGAAGGTAAAAACATCGCCAAATTACCAGAGTTAAAATCGGCACAATCATCAATATTTTGTTCTATAAACCCTAAATGCTTTTCATCCAAGCTATCTGCATAGCCATACAACATAGATAAGGCATCCAACATTTGATCGCGAAACAAAGCCACGCTTGCACACGTCTCCATAAGTTGAGCCAACCTGTATTGACTGAGCTTCTCCCCCTGTTGTGCTTTCTCATGCAACAGCAGTGCATCTGCGAAAAGATTTATCGTTGAATGCTCTGCATCTTCAATTGATGTCTTTTTCAACGTGTTTTTATGCAAATCGATAGAAGATTTATCACGGACACTTCGAGGCACTTCAGCAGTATGGCCACTTTTATCATTAAGCGTTGTATTATCACCACTCAAATACCAGACCAAACCGGTAATAACGCAGGCAATCGATGCAGCAATAACGTAAGAAAACTTATGTTGTATCAAAATAAACCCAAGTTGAAACCATGCTGCACTGATCAGAATAGCGACGTTGTCACATCAGCTTACTGGCGTCAAGGATGCCATCTACTCACCTATCCTCTTAAATACACACTTCACGATGAAATGATCGACCGCTTGACTCTGGAGTTAGCTCTAGGGTTTATACTATCCTTACTTAAGGAGGTAATCATGAAAATTGGTGAATTGGTCAAGCGGCATGGTGTTAGTGTCGACACCATCCGCTTTTATGAAAAGCAGAAGTTATTAAGCCCAAGCGCCCGTTCGGAAGCGGGCTATCGCTTGTACAATGAAGCCGACAGCCAACGGCTGGGCTTTATCCTGCGCGCCAAAAGCGTTGGTTTTAGCTTGCAGCAAATCCGCGAACTCCTGCAGATTGAAGACAATAAAAGTGAGTGGCAGTGCGCCGATGTCAAAGACAAGGTGCAGCACAAAATGCAAGACATTGAGCAGCAGATCGCTGAGTTACGGCGCTTTCACCAAGCACTGCAGCAGCTTGATGACGCCTGTTGTGGCGGGCCATTAAGTGCCACTGAGTGCTCTATTTTAGCAGCCTTGGAAAAAGGGCAGCCGGTTAAACCAGAACACCATCATCAGGAGCGCACCTCATGCTAACTTTTATCGACAACTTCTGGCAGTTGTTTGTGCTATCCGCGCCCTGGCTATTAGTCGGTTTGCTGGTAGCGGCAATCATGAAAGCCTGGATCCCAATGGACTGGCTACAAAAGCAACTCGGTGGTGAAAGGCGCTTTGCTGGGAGCACCATTACCGCTGTGCAGCTGCGGCGTGATCCCTGCTGCGATGCAGCTGCGACGCGGCGGTGCCAGTAAAGGCGCTACCGTGGCGTTTTTAAGTGCCACGCCTGAAACCGGGGTCGATTCGATTTCAGTTTCTTATGTATTGCTGGGGCCGGTGATGGCAATTGTCCGCCCCATCGCCGCTATTTTAAGCGCTATTACTTCAGGTTTATTGGTCGGTAAGGCAACCGGGCACGAAAGCAAGGCAATGGCCCCGGTAAAAAGCTGCTGCTCCAGCAAATCAGCTAAGGCTGAAGAGTCGAAGCAAGCTTCAGTGCCTGAAAAAGCATCCTGCTGCGCTGCTAAAAAAGCAACTGCCACCAAACCAAGCTTGTGGCAACAAGCTAAAGATGGCTTGCAGTACAGCACCGGCAAGTTGCTAAGCGATTTTTATCTGTGGTTGATGATAGGTCTTTTTTTCGCAGCTTTGGTGCAAACCCTGGTGCCGATGGATGCACTGGCTAAATATGGCAGCAGTATCTGGACCATGTTATTGATGGTACTGATTTCAGTACCGATGTACGTCTGTGCTACCGCCTCGACACCAATTGTCGCCGCCCTGATGATGATGGGTATATCCCCTGGTGCTGCGCTGGTCTTTATGCAGGCCGGGCCTGCTACCAATATCGCCACCATCAGTGTGGTCTATAAAGAACTGGGAAAACGAGCGCTGGCTGCCTATTTATTTGGTGTCATTGTGATGTCGGTGTTCTTTGGTTGGCTGCTCGACTTTGGGCTGAATTATTTTGATATCTCAGTGCAAAGTGCTATGCAGCATCAGCATTCAGTCCTCCCCTACTGGCTCGAACTATCGGCTGCACTGCTGCTTGCCGGATTAATCCTGCGGATCATCTGGCGCCAGTGGCAGCAACAACAAAATCGAACAGAACGTACAGCGTGATCCCTGAACTCGCCACATGAAGCGCTTGCACTGCAACGATTAAAATGCGTATGATGAGGCACAACCTTTGGGTTGTGCCGTCATTGAACAGGGAATGCTATGTTACGGTTAGTGGTTATGATACCAGCGCTGTTGTATGGGCTAACACTGAATGCGCACGAGCATCCGGAACTGGAGTGGTGTCTGGATGATCACCCATACTGGCATTTTTACCCTGAAGACTCAGAGCCATACGGCCCAACCGTTGATCTGATGCGAATCATCGCCGAACGTGCTGGTATCAAACTTCGCTTCAGCCCTAATACTCCTTTCTCTCGTTGCCTGCGGCAGATGGAGCAAGGCCAAACCGACTTAATGAGCAGCCTCAATCACAGTGAAGAGCGCGCTCGTTATATGCATTTTATTCCCTATGACGAAGCCAAACCTGAAGTAGTTTATCTGCTACAAGAATCGACTGATATTGCAAGCTGGAATGCATTATCGGAACATCGTATTGCGGTAGTAAAAGATTATGTCTACAGTCAGGAACTCAATCAAAAGTTGGCTGAAAATCAACTCAACCTGGTCGAGGCCGAGCGACTGGATGATGCTTTTGCCCTGCTGTTACTTGGTGAGGTCGATGCGGTTATTGGACCAGCACAAAGCTCTATCAATGTGATACAACACAATCCCCGCTTTCATCAGCGCTTCAAAAAAGCCAGTTATGAGTTCAACTTCCAGCAAGGTCGCACCGTTAATCTGACACTGTCTCGCTACAGCCCTCACCAAGAGTTGCTACCAAAACTGCAGCAAGTGGTGCAGCAAATGGTTGAAAGTGGTGAGGTCAAGCAGTTCAGAGCCGACCTCAACGTACTGGAATGAACCATTTAGTTTATCTGGCTTATTCTTTATCCTGCGATAAAAATGTTGGCTGTTGGTAGGCCTTTAACTCTTTCTCCATCAGAGCCGCTAAGCCAATCAGCGTTGGCTCTGACCAGGGCAGGCCTACCAGACTCACGCCCAAGGGCAATACACCACTAAAGCCACCAGGCAGAGTGATTGATGGGTAACCGGCAACCGCTGCTGCAGTTGAAGTACCGAAGTTAAACACATCTCCGTTGATATGGTCGATCGGCCAGGCTGGGCCATAGGAAGGCAGTATAATGGCATCAGCCTCAAGCTCTTTCAGGTACTGGTCAAGTGCATTCATCGCCAATTGACGGCCATTAGCAAGTGCGCGCTGGTAATCCTCATTCTCAAGTTCCAGATCCAGGTTGGCAGCCTGTTCCAGATACTCCTGACCAAAGAATGCCAAGGCTTCTTCACCTTTGGCTTGATTAAATGCCACCACTTTGGCCACTGAGTTCACACTATCATCAACACCATAGTCTTGTAACCACTGGTCCAGCTCGCGACGATATTCATACATCAGAACTTTCAGCTCATCCTGATACAACTCTGCTGGCAGTTGCCATTCATCCACCGATACAACGGCTATCCCCTGCTGCAATAAAAACTCAGCAATACCATCCATCATCGGCCCAATGGCTTCATCTTGTTCATCGTACGCCCGAACTAAAATCACTTTACTGAGCTCAGGAGCTTGCTCTGTTGCCTTCGTTAACGCCACCGGTAACTGCTTACGCGCCTCGTCGCTGAGCATAGCATCCAATAACAAGGCCGCATCAAACACATGTCGGGCCATCGGCCCTGCGATATCCTGCGCACTGGCAATCGGAATAATGCCCTCACCCGCTACCGCACCTCGTGTTGGTTTTATACCTACCACACCGTTGATCGCGGCTGGACACATAATGGAGCCATCCGTTTCCGTACCTACCGCCAATAAAGCCAGATCCGCTGCAACAGCGACGGCAGAACCAGAGCTGGAGCCACAAGGGGTGTGCGTTAATAAATGAGGGTTTCGTGCTTGCCCACCCAAGGCAGACCAACCACTGGCCGAACCGGTACCACGAAAATTAGCCCACTCCGATAAGTTCGCGGTGCCTAAAATGATAGCACCTGCTTGTTCCAATTGGTCGACTAAGGCCGCATTACGCCCGGTGATATGATTTTTTAACGCCAGCGCTCCAGCTGTAGTTGGCATGGTCGCGGTAGAAATATTGGCTTTCAAAATCACTGGCAAGCCATGTAGCGCAGAATGGCTGTTGTGACTAGCCCGCTCTTGATCACGTAATTGTGCTTGCTGAATAGCTTGAGGATTAATATCCATCACCGCCGCCAGATTATGCCCCTGTTGATTATGCTGCTCAATTCTGTCGAGGTAATACCGAACTAATTGTTCACTGGTCAATTCACCTTGCTGCATAGCTTGTATCGCTGATTTCGCATCGATCCAGCTTGGCGTTGCCGTTGCGCTTAAACTCACTGCAGTAAGCAGACCAACCACCATGGACTTAAACATAACGCATATTCCTGAGATAAAAGGTTATGACCATAGTAATCCTAAACAGGGGTGATGCAACTACCATTAATCGCGTATCTTGCCAGTCTGTCCGCATCTTTTGTATCTTTCACTTATTTTGGGCTTATTGCCCTTGCAGCGAGAACGCGAACTGATTAGGCTGCTTTTTTGCTTTGGAAGGTCTCCTTATGATTGGAGCTATTGCGGCCCTAACCACCGCCTGTTGCTGGGCCGTCGCCGCCCGTTTGTATCGCCAACTTGGTGCCAGCTTCTCGCCTGTGACTCTAAACTTTTGGAAAGGCTTGATCAGTCTCGCTATTCTTTTGCCATTAAGCCCTGCCCTGCCATTCAGTCCGGCGTGGATTAGCGCAAGTCCCCTCAGCACCAGCCAGCTAATGATGTTGCTGCTCAGTGGTGCGATAGGGATTGGCCTGGGTGATACCTGCTTTTTTTTAGCACTGAATCGCATTGGTGACCGGTTATCGTTGTTGGTAGCAGAAACTCTGGCACCATTGCTAACAGCTATCTTTGCCATTATTTGGTTGATGGAGCTATTAAGCTGGCAGCAATGGCTTGGCATAGCCTGTATTTTACTAGCGGTTGACATGGTGCTTCGGCTGCAGCGTCGACAACAGCCGCAACAACTCTGGAGCGGCTACAGTTTTGCCGCCCTTGCTGCCTTATGCCAAGCGATCGGCGCAGTCATCAGCCGGGATGTGTTTTTACACAGTAGTATTGATGTCGCCAGCGCCAGCAGCTGGCGGTTACTCGGTGGTATGGCCATCATTGTGCCGATGCTGCTGTTTAGTCGGACACGACTGCTGCCCCGACCACATCACCAGCTGCGACCCTGGCTGATCTTGCTGGCTGCCACCCTTATAGGGACTACCGCTGCGATTTATCTGCAAATGCTGGCGTTTAGTCACAGTAAAGCGGCCATTGTACAAACACTATTGGCGACCAGTGTTATCTTGTCATTGCTACTGGCAAGAGCTCTTGGCGATACCTTGCCAAAAGGCAGTTTGCTCTGGACACTGACTGCCCTTTTGGGGGTCGGACTCTTATTAGGATAATGCTATTCTTAATACGAAAGAGCTAATGAATAAATTATTTTTCAATTCACTTATTGAGCAAATATTATATTCAATATAGAGTAGTCGTGTTGTAGCTAGCCATCCAGAACGCCCAGAGGTCGCTGATGTTAACTAAACAAGCCAGTCCAGCAGAAATTCGCCAGCAATGCCGTCTGCAAAACCATACCGGCAATACGTCCGGCCTTGCAGCTGGCTATGTCCAGGCCAATATGGTGATTTTACCAAAAACCGATGCGGCTGATTTTCTGCAGTTTTGTCAGCTTAACCCTAAGCCTTGCCCGCTGGTAGCCATGTCCAGTCAGCCAGGCGATACCGGCATAATCAGTGCTGCAGTCGATTTAGATATCCGCACCGATCTACCCAGCTACCGGATTTTTCGCCATGGAGAGCTGGTAGCTGAGCAAACCGATATTCGTGGACTCTGGCAAGATGACCTGGTTACCTTTCTGTTAGGCTGTTCTTTCTCATTTGAAGAAGCACTGATCGCGGATGGCCTGGAAATCCGTAACATCACCGAACAGGTTAATGTGCCGATGTATCGCACCTCGATACGCTGCCAACCTGCAGGAAAATTCAGTGGTCCCATGGTGGTCAGTATGCGACCGATGACACCAGCGAATGCTATCCGGGCAATACAAATCTGCAGCCGCTTCCCGCAAGTGCACGGCGCACCGATACATTTTGGTGACCCTTCGGCCATCGGTATCAGCGATATAAATCAGCCTGACTTTGGTGATGCGGTTAGCATTAAGCCTGGAGAAGTGCCAGTATTCTGGGCGTGCGGCGTCACGCCGCAACTGGCCATTGCAGAAGCAAAACCTGATTTTTGCATAACTCACACGCCCGGCTGCATGCTGGTGACCGATATACCAAATTCAAAGCTGGCATTGTTTTAATCCGGTACGATGCCATAGAACAGGAAACAGGCGATGAAATTAAATTGCGATCTGGGCGAGAGCTACGGCAGCTGGACCATGGGAATGGACAGCGCAGTGATGCCATTTATTGATATGGCCAATATCGCCTGTGGTTTTCATGCCGGCGATGCCGATGTCATGCAACAAACGCTGGCCCTGGCTAAACACCATCAGGTTCAGATTGGTGCACACCCCAGTTATCCGGATCGACAAGGCTTTGGCCGTCGCTCGATGAACTGCTCTACAGAAGAATTGGTTAATTTACTGCATTACCAGATCGCAGCACTGGATGGTATGGCCCAAATTCATGGTCTGCAACTCAGCTATGTCAAACCACATGGTGCTTTATACAACGATATGATGCGCCACCCCGCCATTTTGGAAACTGTCTTTACGGCCATCGCCAGCTACCATAAACCGCTGGCACTGATGATGCTTGCAACCGCAAAACAACATCAGCACAAGCAGCAGGCTCAGGCAGAAAGTATCGATGTGCTGTTTGAAGCCTTTGCCGATCGACGCTACACCGATGAAGGCCTGTTGATGCCCCGCAGCAAATCTGGCGCCGTATTGAACAAGCAAGACGTGTTAGAGCAAGTTAAATTACTGGTCAGCGAAGGCGTTGTCATCACTGAATCAGGTCAACGGCTGTCACTCATTGCCGATACACTCTGCGTACACGGCGATAACGAAGCGGCTATCGCTCAGGTACAACAGATCCAACAGGTGCTTAAAGCATCATGAGCAAGCAGAGTTATCGCATTGAAATTGCCGGTGAGAGCGCACTGATCCTGTATTTTGCCGAGCACATGTCCGCCGACATCAGCCAGCGAGTGCTACAGGCCACTCAGGCGCTGCACAGTGCGCTTGCCGATGTATTAGTTGATTTAACCCCTTCCTATGCCTCTTTGCTGGTCTGTTACAACCCGCTATTCACCGATCATTTTGCGGTTCGGCAGCGCATCCACCATACGCTGTCAGCCTTGTCACAGCAGAGTGAACAAAGTGGTCAGCTGGTAGAACTACCGGTGTATTACAGCGAAGAAAGCGGCCCAGATTTAGCACGTGTCGCCAAGCTGCATCAACTGAGCATTGAGCAAGTGATTGAATTACATCAGCAACAAAGCTACCGGGTGTATGCCATAGGCTTTGCTCCCGGTTTTGCTTACCTTGGCGAATTGAACGAACAACTAGCCACCCCAAGACTGGATAGTCCAAGGGCAAAAGTCCCCAAAGGTGCAGTCGCCATTGCCGATCGGCAAACAGCAGTCTACCCTGCCGTTTCGCCAGGTGGCTGGAACTTAATTGGCCTTTGTCCGGTAAGCATGTTCACACCAGACCAAACGCCTAGCATGCCAGTGGCTGTAGGTGATGAAGTTCGCTTTAAAGCCATTGATAAAGCAGAGTTTTTAAAGCTCGGAGGGGTGCTATGACAGGTATCCGTATTGAGCAGCCGGGCATCCTCAGCTTATTACAGGATCAAGGTCGTTTTGGCCAAAGTCAGTTGGGATTAACTACCGGTGGGCCAGCCGATGCCGAGGCTTTCCGCTGGGCGAATGCTCTGCTTGGCAATACCCCGGGCAGCTGTTGCATTGAAATAAGCATGGGTGGACTGGAGCTGACCATGTTGCAGCCCAGTCGTATTGCTGTCTGTGGTGCTGAAATGCCATTGCGGATCAATCAGCAGCCAAAACCTTTGTGGCAAAGCCATCCGGTGCAGGCAGGCGATATCATCGAACTAGCCATGGCCACAGCCGGATTACGCAGTTATTTAGCAGTCGATGGCGGCTTTCAGTTAACGCCGCAGTTTGGCAGCCTATCAACAGTAGTACGTGAAGGGATTGGTGGGTTGGATGGTGGCAAGTTGAAAGTGGGTCAGCAACTTGCTATCGGCACCCACCAAAACAAGCCGAACTGGCAATTGCCAAAAAGCTACCGCCCTGATTATCAGGCGCCACTGAAGTTACGGCTGATTGAAGGCTACCAAAGTGATGATTTTAGCATAGCCAGTAAGCAGCGCTTTTATCAGCATACCTTTCGCATCAGCCAGCAATCAGACCGCATGGGGTATCGGCTGGAGGGTCTCGCTTTATCCAGCCAACGCCGCAGTATGCTATCCGAAGGGATCTGCTATGGTGCGGTGCAAGTGCCCCCTGATGGCCAGCCCATTGTGCTACTCAGCGATAGACAAACTCTGGGGGGCTACCCAAAGTTAGGCTCAGTATTATCCTTAGACTGCTGGCAACTGGCACAACGCAGTGCCGGGACTGAGCTACACTTTGAAGCAATCAGTATCGAACAGGCACACAATACGCTGCATCTGGCTGAGCAACAATTTCAGCGTCGCTTACAACACCTGCAGCCAGTGGTATGAAGGAGTCCGTCGGATGAAGGATTTACAATCGTTGAGTCAAGAGCTCGAGAATCGACTGGTTGCCCGCAACCTTCGTGGTATGCAGCAATTGCAGAAAGCCTTACGCCCTGGCTATTACCTGCGAGCCGCGCGTATTTTAAATCAGTGTCAGGGCGTAGTATTGATTGGCACAGGCTTTCCAGTCGCCGATACCTTCGAAACCGATGGCCCGGTGGGTGCCATTGCGCTGTATCAATGCCTTGAACAGATGGGAGCTCACCCGGTGCTGGTCTGTGGCAACCCTTTGTACAGGGTGCTAAAAACCGATTACCGCTGCCATCCAATTCCTGTATTTAGCGATCAGGATCTGCCAGCCATTGCTTCAGAAGCTCTGCAGCAGTATTTACCTCAAGCAGTGCTCTCCATTGAGCGGCCAGGTTTGGCGGCTGGAGATCGCTACTACAACATGCGCGGTGAAGATATTACTGAGCGCTGTGCTAGCTTTGATTATTTCCTGAAACTCGCCGCCTGCCCCACTATTGCCATTGGTGATGGGGGTAATGAAATTGGCATGGGCAATATTAAAGCAGCCGTCAGTCAGCTTAATATCACCCCTGCAGAAACCGAGTGCGATGAACTATTGCTGGCCGATGTGTCCAACTGGGGCGCATACGGCCTGATCGCTTTACTTTCTCTGTGGCGGCAACACGATTATCTGGCCACAGTGGACCCTATGCATATCCTGCAGTATTTATCGGATCGTGGCAGTGTTGATGGTGTTAGCCGCCTCAATACCCTGACCGAAGACAGCCTCGATGCCAGTGAAGGCATCGCCCTGATCCAATCCTTTCGCGCCCTGTGTGGCTTTAGTTGAGAACGAATATGAGTATTGTCTATTTAAATGGTGACTTCTTACCGGCCGAGCAAGCCAAAATTTCCCCGATGGATCGTGGCTTTTTATTTGGTGATGGTATCTATGAAGTGGTGCCCTCTTATCAGAGCCGATTTGTTGGTTTAGTGCCCCATCTCGAACGGATGCTGAGCGGTTTATCGCAACTTAGTATCGAGCCCGGATTAAGCCTGAGCGATTGGCAACAACTAGCTGAAAACTTGCTGCAGCGCAATCAGGACATGGGCGAGAATTTAGGGGTCTATATTCAGGTGAGTCGCGGTGCCGACACCAAACGCAACCACGCCTTCCCGGCGCATATTCGCCCAACCGTATTTGCCTTTGTGTTTGAGATCCCCCCGGCTCCGGTAGCCGATAAGGACAAAGCACCAAAATACAGTGTGGTCACTGCTGATGATTTACGCTGGCAGCGCTGCCATATTAAGTCGACTTCACTACTCGGCAATGTACTGCATTACCAGCAAGGCTATGCCCAGGGTGCGCAGGAAACCATCCTGTTTAACCGTGAAGGCAACTTAACCGAAGCGGCCGCCTGCAATGTGTTTGTGGTCAAAGATGGCGTCATTGCCACGCCACCGCTCAGTACCGAGCTACTGCCCGGCATTACCCGGCATATTTTGCTGAAGGTGCTCGAACAGTATAGCCAACGTCAGGTTGAAGAACGCGTCATAAGCCGGGCGGAAGTTCTCGCCGCCGATGAAGTCTGGCTCACCAGCTCCAGCAAAGAAGTGGCACCAGTGGTGCGAATTAATGATCAATGGGTCAATGATGGAGAACCTGGCGATATCTGGCTGGAAGTGCAGCAGCTGTTTAGTGCGCATAAATACGAGTTCTAATCTTTACAGCACAGTATGGCTACTGTGCTGTTTTAGCGACCTTGTTGATTCTGCTGACGATCGCGGCGGTGCATCAGCATCGTGACCATAACGATGGCGGTGAATAACTCAGTGGAATCGTCTTCGCGAAGCAGCTCGATGGTATAACGGTTACGTAGCGACATTATTTTGCCACTGGCTTGTGCCAGCAGCTGCAACTGATGGCTAATTTCAAACTGCCGATCCCAGAAGTTGCCATTGATTTCGGCGCCGTCGAAGGGGCCGCCAATCACCTGATAACGACTGTGCCAGGACAGCAGTTTCTTCTTAATGATAAAGTCACCCAACTCACTATGAACCTGCCAGGTTGGCCTCCAAACAAAAATTTTGCGTCGAAGACTGGCTATTTCAGCCTCACCTTTAAAAAGCCGCCAGCGCGGATAAAACACGGCAAAGCTACCTTTGGCATGATAACGTGGCTCATCGTGCTCATCACAAATGATGATATTGCCTTTCAGCGATATTAACTTGTTGCGAATAAACAGCTGTTTTGTCATGTTGGAGCTCTTGGCTAACGACTGAAGATCAAGTGAACTTGATTGCGATGTGCTTCATCATCCTGCGCATCAAATGGTAACACGATATCATCTTTACCATTGCCAGTTACATCTGTGATCAAAACACCACTGCTATCCCGTGGTAGCTCCAGTTCCAAACGGTCGCCCCTGCGGGCAAAGAGACGCCGCTCATCCGGTGCATACACACGCAGTCTGCCGCTCTCACCAACCAACAAATGCTTTTGGTTTAAACCCGAAAGGTCTGCCAATTGAAATAATGGTAAATCAAAGCGCACGTTGGTAATACTGACATCAACCCGCGCTTGTTGACGGAAATCCGCCCTGGATGGGTAGTTGCCTGCGGCATCCATCAGAAAAAAATCAACATCCAGATTGGCATTGCCGCGCAGTAACACCCGAATAATGGTACCGACCCCAATGTTGGTGTTGGGGATGTAAAAGTCTTGCCGCCCATTGCCATTAAAGTCACCAATCACCACGTCAATCGGTACGTTGTCAGTCATCACGGTCGTGTCCGGTTCAGCCGAAAATTCCAACCCATGCTCTGTCTGGCGACCATAATGAATACGGTATTGATTGTTGCGATCCAACGCATCGGCTAGCATTTCGCGCTCAATAACCAAGTCAGCAATACCATTGCCGTTCATATCCTGCACCGTAAACAAACGATCCATCTGCTGCTCTTGATAGCTGCGACCGGCATCATTACGCTGATCAGCATCACGTTCATTGGATAATGGCACCTGCCAGTCGAGTACTTTACCGGTGGTAGCAAAGCTGCCATCTTCGGCTTGTTCAAAAGCCAGAAACTGCCCCTGATCAACAAAGAGTACATCTTTTAAACCGTTACCATTGGTATCCACCACAAAGTGTCGTCGGGGCTCATAGGTGACACGCCGTCCTGCCCACGTTTGGATCAAGCTTGGCAACTGCAGCGCATACTGCTGGAAACTGCCATCACTTTGTTGGCGCACCAGCTTTACCGAATCAAAGTCTGGCAGTATAAAATCACTGGGGCCATTGCCTAAATCCAAAACAAATCCACGCTGACGTAATCGAACCGGATCAACTACACGATGCACTGAGCTGACTTCAAACAAACGCTGATAACTGCCATCACTTAAATCTGCACGATACAAGCCATCGGTTGCCCAGAACACTAATTGGGTTTGATCTGCCCCCATGAGACGAGCCTGATCAAAAAACTGTGCCTGAGCTGGAATAGAGAGCTGTTGTACCGAGTAATCACTGGTATTAATAACACTCAGCCAACGTTGAAACTGATTAAAACCGGATGCGAACAAGTAGGGTTGCTCTTTCAGTGCCATTAGACTGCCATTGGCAGGATGCTCCAGTTGCACTCTAACACGCTCTAAATCAAGCTCAGTTGCCAGCGCATTGCTAAACACCAGCAGCAAAAGCCCGGCAGATAAATTTTTGAATGTCATCGATTTAGCATCCTGCTAGTTAAGTGATCAGCCACAAAGTAACATGCAGCCTAAAAAAAACACAATGAATTGTATCTGAATGACAAAACGAAAAACGCCGGATGATGGATCACCCGGCGTGCAGAACAATTACGTCGAAAGCGGTTTAACGCGCGTTGGTACTTTCAAAGATTTTATCGGCTGATGCTGCAACAAAGCCGCTGTACAGCAAACCTGGTGCCACTTCATAACGACGCGCAAACTCATAAAAACAGCTAGGGATAGTAGCTGCGCCATCTGCAAACATGACCGTGACTAAATCAGCCATGGTCGAGGACTGCTCCAGCAATACCTCTTTTGAACCTTTGATTTCACCACCGGATGCATTTAACAAAAACCCGGCATCTTTCAGCGCCTGATTGACTTGCTCTAAGGTATCAAAGCTCTCCAGCTGATTCACATTGACGGTAAAGTGATTCGCTCTAAAGCCCCAGGCAGCCATCCAGGCTGCATACTCGCTTTCAGCCAGTAAGGCTTCATAGGTCGCATGATCCATTGCCCAATGCGTGCCTGAGTACAAAAAGTCATCGGCGGTGACCGCTTCTTCAGGGATTTGTGCAACCAGCTTGTACACCACTTGTTGCAACTGCTCGGAACATTGCTCTAACAACAATTCAGAGATAAATACTTTCGGCACATTGCGATCCGGATGTTCAAAATGCTTGGCATAGAGCTTCTTCGCTTCGAAATGATACTCACCACATTCTTCATAACCGACGGCTTTAAAATGAGCAGCCAGTTTTTCCAAACCAATTTTTTCTATATTGAAGGTACGTAAGGCAATATGATCATTACAGATATCTTGCTGCTGAGACGAGCCCAACAACTGATGGACGCGCTTTGCAGATGGAGTCACCTCCAGATAGTTCTGCCACAAATTTTCAAACAGTTCATTGACGTTGCTATGCATGATGCTCACCTTACTTCTTAACTTCCAGGGTGCTCCAAAGGAGCCGTATTTTACACAAACTAACCGGCTAACGACACAGGCCAATCAGTTAAGCGAGATAAGACTTACTCTAAGCGAACCGTTGGAGCCCCGGACGGGCTGACAAATTCGCATGGAGCTAATTAGACTACCGACGGCCTTTTTCCAGTACAATAAAGCGAGCCAGATCGCCATCCTCAAGCTGAAGCGCATCCGCCAATTCAGGCTGAACCAACAGCACAGCATCGTGCTCATCAAAACGCGCTTGCTCGCTAAAGCTGGCACGAAATCCTTGCGTGCCGGTATTGCTAATGGCCAGCATCTGGCCAGGTTCCACCTTATCCACCACCCGCACAGGGACCTTCACACTGCTGGCCACTGAATGGATCTGGCTTAGCCTCGCTTCGATGGTCGGTCCTGCATCGAACAAGTCAACATAGCCGCGATGCACAAAGCCTTCCTGTTGCAACATTTTTAATGCAGGCTTGGTTTGTTGATGCACCTGCCCTATCACCTGCTGCGCCTCTTCTGGCAGTAAGCCAACGTAAATAGGATGCCGCGGCATCAACTCAGCGATAAAGGCTTTTTTACCAACACCTATCAGATGATCCGCCGTCGGAAAATCAATGGTTAAAAACAGCTTCTGTAACCAACACCAAAACGGCGGCTGGCCGTTATCATCGGCAGCACCACGCATTTCAGCGATGACAATGTCAGAAAAACGCTGCGGATGCTCTGCCATAAATAAAAAACGCACCTTGGACAAAAACCGGCCGGTGTAACCCTGCCGATAACTTTGTCGCAAGAACAAAGTACAGATCTCTGATGCGCCAGTGTAATCATTGCACAGCGTTAAGGTTTTCAGCTGATTTAATACACTCAGCTCAACCGAGTGATGCATCACGGTATTTTGCTGAAAGTGATACAAAGGCGTTTCTAACCCTACCGCGGCTTCAATCCCTGTCGTGCCGACGATATCTCCGGTCGCTGTATCTTCTAATACAAACAAATAACCTTGCTGCCCAGCCTGCTCTACTGCAGTGGCAAAACTGGCTTCCGAATGCGCTATCTTTTGCTGCAAACGCTGATCATTCACCGGCAATGAGGTAAACCCATGGCCAGACTCTTCGGCAATTTTTTTCAGTGCCGGAAAATCAGCTGAGTTGATTGGACGGATGACTAACATCGGCTTCTCGCTCTGCATTACGCGCTAACAATCTTCGCAACAGCACGCTCAAAACGAGCCAGACCTTCACGAATGTCTGCATCTGGTATCACCAGTGATGGAGTAAAGCGCACCACATTGGCACCAGCCACCAAGGCCATCAAGCCTTCATCAGCGGCAGCCATCATAAAGTCACGCGCTTTCCCGGCATAATCTGCGTTCAGCACAGCCCCCAACAACAAGCCCTGACCACGAATGGTATCAAACACCTTGTATTGCTCATTGATTTGACGCAAACCGTCGCGAAATAGCTGCTCTTTCGCTTTCACGCCATCAAGCACTTCAGGGGTGTTTACGGTGTTCACTGCCGCTAAAGCCACAGCACAGGCTAGAGGGTTACCGCCATAGGTTGAACCATGGGTACCGGGTACCAAGTGCTTAGCGAGAGCCGTGGTGGTTAGCATAGCGCCAATCGGGAAGCCACCGCCAAGTGCTTTCGCCGTGGTCAGGATATCAGGTGTCACCCCAAGCCCCATATACGCATAGAGCTCACCGGTACGACCAACGCCTGTTTGTACTTCATCAAAAATCAACAGAGCCTTGTGCTGATCACACAGCTGACGCACTGCTTTCATAAACTCCACATCAGCAGGAACCACGCCGCCTTCACCTTGCAAAGGCTCTACCATCACTGCACAGGTGCGATCAGAGATGAGCGCTTTCAGGCTATCGATATTATTAAACTCAGCGTGTTCAATAGCAGCAGGTTTTGGACCAAAACCATCGGAATAGGCTGGCTGCCCGCCTACCGTCACAGTGAAAAAAGTACGGCCGTGAAAGCCTTGTTTAAAAGCAATAATTTGATCTTTCTCATCGCCGACATTATCTTTGGCAACTCGACGCGCCAATTTCAACGCAGCTTCATTGGCCTCTGCCCCAGAGTTGGCAAAGTAAACTTTTTCAGCAAAGGTTGCATTGACCAAGACTTGAGCTAACTGCAAAGCGGGTTCATTGGTCATCACATTGGATAAATGCCACAGTTTCTCAGCCTGATCTGTAAGGGCAGAAACCAAGGCAGGATGACAATGTCCTAAACAGTTCACAGCAATACCGCCAGCAAAATCGATGTACTCTTTACCTTGCTGATCCCAGACACGAGAGCCTTGTCCCTTTACAGGGATCATCTTGGCTGGCGCATAGTTAGGAACCATCACTTCATCGAAAACTGCTCTGTTGATTTGCTGCATGATATACCTCTTTTTTAGCGTGTCGGCTCTGAACCGAAATAAAGTGCCACCAGTTTAGTCACTATCACTGCCAATTTGCAGTATCATTCTGTACAATATACCAAGTTATATGGTCAATATGATAAGAAAGGAGTTCAAAGTGATAAGTTCTGATGATGAGCAGTTACTGGCTATCCTTCGCACCAATGGCCGGGCCAGTGTGTCGGACCTTGCCCGAGCACTTCAGGTTTCGCGCTCTACCATTCAAAATCGATTGCAACGATTAGAGCAGCAAGGGGTGATACAAGGGTTTACGGTGGAACTCGGCAGTCAGTATCTATCGGAGCAGGTCTCGGCGCATGTGTCGATTAAGGTACGGCAAAAGCTCACTGCTCGCACCAACAGCGAATTAAAGCATATTCCACAAGTCTCAGCTTTGTACGCCATCAGCGGCGAATACGATTTAATCGCCGTAGTGCAAGCGCACAATACCGAGCAGCTCAGCCATATTTTGGATGATATAGGTAATCTGGAAGGGGTAGAAAGGACCAACTCATCGGTGATCCTTGAAACAAAATTTAAGCGCTAGTTAGTTAACCCAGAGCTCTACTTATAGTTTTTTCTGCCAAAACATGGCCTGCCCCATTTCTGGGTCTAGCTCATAGCCGGCAAAGCCAAACTTCAGATAACTGGCTTTGGCCACCTTATTGCCTTGCAACACTTCTAAAGTCAATTTACAACAATCACGTTGCCTGGCTAACTGCTCGACTTCATTCAGCAGCAGCGTACTTATCCCTTTGCCTCTGTGAGTAGGTAACACAACAACATCATGAATATTCATGACTGGTTTCGCAGCAAAGGTTGAAAACCCTTCGACACAATTAACCAAACCAACGGGCTGGTCATCATCATAGGCGATAAAACTAAAGGTATCGCTGCGATCGGCCAGTTTAACGGCCAGCTCCAGTTGCACTTGCTCAGCCAGGGCGTCGCCGCCCCCCATTGGATCCAACGCGTACTGATTAAGCAGATACACCAGTTGTTGCGCTTGCTCCGAATCCTGATAGTTGACAGCTTTTATGTCGATCATAATGTTCCTAATAATTAATAATGGTAATCACACCCAGCAGCATAAAAATGCCACAAGCAGCGCGGCGCGCCCAATCAAGAGAGATTTTCTCCATCAACCAGCTGCCTGCATAGACTACCGGCACATTGGCCGCCAACATACCAATCGTAGTCCCCCAAATCACCCACCAAATGGCATCTTCGAAGGTAGCGGCCAGAATCACGGTAGCAATTTGCGTTTTATCACCAATTTCAGCTAGAAAAAACAACACGCAACTGGCAGTAAAGGCACCAAACTTCAACATACTGCTGTCATCACTGTCGTCTTTATCCGGGATAAGTAGCCATAATGCCACCACGATAAAAGAACCACCCAACAACCAGCCCTGCCAGCCTTGTGGAATGAACTGCGCAACCCAGACACCGAGCCAGGCAGAGGCTGCATGATTTAATAAGGTAGCCACCAGAATACCAGCAATAATCGCTAGTCGGGAACGAAAACGTGCAGCAAGAAATAACGAAAGAAGCTGGGTTTTATCACCTATTTCAGCAATAGCCACCGCAGTAAACGAAGCAAGAAAAGCATCCATCAAATTCACTCTGCGGGAAACAACTACAAGACAAACCACAAACTCCCGCTATGGGTTCATGGTATGTCTCAAGTCTCATCAGTCTGCTATGCAGATGCTGCTGCCATGTACAATGAGGTACAAGGATGTTGACAACAGCGCCGGTTGATCTGGCCGATTACTCCCTCAAGCAAGCCGACATTTTAGCCTGCAGCTCAGTAAGATGCAACAGAACAAAGAGATGGATTAAGGTAGCATTCAGTTGTATGGTGCTAACTTAATAAATAACACGAACTAATCCGTTCATGGTTTTGTCTCTTATAATAGAGAAACAGTCATTACCCTGCAGGAGTTTAATTATGCTGTCACCTAAACAAGAATCAACCATGGTCCCTTCCGATCCGAAGTTATCATTTAGTCTGGTAACTGTGCTAATGATGCTGGTTATCATGCTGGTGATAAGCGGCTGTTCAGTAAAACCAGATGCACGTGTTGACTATGCTCGCGATGTAAATTTTAGTCAGTATCAAACCTTTGGTTTTTACAAAGCACCAGGTACGGATACCGAAGAATATCAGAGCCTTTTAACCGATCACTTCAAATCGGCCCTTAGGGCAGAAATGGAGGCGCTTGGTTATCGTTACCAAGAAGATGATGCCGAGTTATTACTGAACTTTGCTTCCAACACAGAAGATAAAACCGATATTCGCAGCAGTCCATTTCGCGCTAATATTGGCTTTGGCCATTATGGTTACCGTTCGGCTTGGCACTTAGGCTTCCCGCTGTATCAGCAAGACATTGAAACTGTGCATTACAAGCAAGGTACAGTGCAGATAGATCTGGTGGACGCTGCTCAGAATAAATTGATCTGGCAAGGGATCCAGGAAGGCCGCCTGACACGTGAAGCATTAAAAAACCCGAAGCAAGCTGTTGAAGAAACAGTGGCCCATCTATTCCAGCAGTTTCCGGGCCGTCAATAAGTACCACACTCATCATCATTCATCGAGCTAAAGACTGCTGTTCAGCCTTTAGCTCGCCCCCCTTACTTCTTGATAGCACGCCTAATCCCGCTTTTGCAGTCACCGCTTTTCTTCAAGTGTTTCATCTGCTGACAAATCAATAATGCCGGTAAGTTAGCTAGCGCACCGACAACCAGTTGGTGCCGTCCTATGGTGGTATACAAGCCTTACCTCATTACTGGTAAAGACATCCCGAGCAGCTGGCGCTCGTTATCCTCAATGGCTCGCCTGCCTGATGTTCTTACCCAAAGGATTTGACGATGAACACCGACAATAAAACGACCTCAAGTGGACCAGCCGCCGGACAGAGTCATTTTATCAGTGACACTGGCCCTCACCCCATCAGGCTTTTTGCCGGCATCTTCGCCATGATTGTGGCATTAGCTGGCTGTGGACAACCAGATCAAAACATCGATCAAGCCGGCCAGAGTGCTCCAGTCGATACCTCGGCTGAAAATCAGCAGCCACTGGGGCATGTGATGGAGTTTGATGGCTATACCTTACGTGCCAATGTGATTCGCACTGACGATCTCGACAAAAGCATGGCTCAGCAATACGGTGTGACACCGGATCCTGAGCATGCGCTGCTCAGCCTGGTCATTTTAGAAAGGGTATACGGATTTAATGGTTGATGGGGCACCTTCACCCCATCAATCTGATACCACCCTCAGATGGTTGATAGATCGACTCCGTAGTTGAGTTCCTCTGCGAAGTCCGGCAGTCCGTAACCGATGGTTTTCTTGTAGAAAGGAGAGACCTTCGCAGTCGGTGCCTTCTTCTTGTGCTTCGTGGTGTAGAGCATTCGTGCCCGCATCACCTCGAAGGAGTAACCGCGCCCTTCACGGTTCTTGTCCTTGGCCAGTCGGTTGATGGACTCCGTGTAAGCGTTGGTGACGGGCATGTCCGTCTCGAAGTAGGTCATGGTCTCTTCGCGCCAGTTCCCCACTGCCCTGACCAGATCGCTCCAGACTTCCTTTTGGCCCTTCGGGATGGTGGCTATCCACTCGTCCAGGGCGGCTTCTGCCTGGAGCCGTGTGGTGGCGTCCCAGATGCCGTAGAAGCGCTCCTTGTGCTCGTAGGCGGCCAGCAGTTGCGGGAACGCGCCTGTCCAGGTCTCCATGATGAGGCGCTCCCGGTCTGAGACTTCGTGAGCGCGTTTCAGCAGGATTTTCCGGTCTCCCTTGAGAGTCCGGCTCTGGGACGGTTTCAGCTCCTTTCTGAGGCCCTTGCGCACTCTCTCTAGGGCATCGTTGGCCATGCGCACCACATGGAACTTATCGACCACGATACGGGCCTGGGGCAGCACAGCCTTGACCGCTGCCCGGTAGGGGTTCCACATGTCCATGCTGACGATCTCGACCTTCTGCCGGTCTTTCAGCTTCATCAAGTAGTTGGTCACCACGTCCTGGCGGCGGGTAGCCAGCAGGTCGAGCAGGGTTCGCTCCTCAATGTTGGTCAGAATGCAGCGGTAGCGCTTGTTCAGGTATAGCTCGTCAATGCCCAGGATGCGGGGCGTCTCGAAGCGGTGCCAGCGCCCCAGGAACTCGGCGCGGGCGTTGAAGATGTCGCGCACCGTCTTCTCGTCCAGGCCGGTCTGTGCCGCCACAAAGGTGTAGGGGTGGTTGAAGGATTCCTTCTCCACGTACTCATGCAGCCGCAGTGTCATACGGAATCCGTCCACCATCTCCGGTAGCTGGGGCCTGAATGTTGTCTTGCAGGCCCGGCAGGTGTATCGGCGGCGGACCACCCAGAGAGTGACCCGCTTGCCGAACCGTACGAACTCACCCTGCACGCCGCATTCCTCGCAGGCGATGGGATCGGGCACGTCCACCTGGAAGTGCATTTCGTCGTCGGTTGATTTGCAGCCCAGTACTTGGTATTGCGGCAGGTGAAGGATGTTGTCGGGAAGTTCGGTCATGGTGTTGTATAGGCGTAGGTGTCAGTCAGATCCATCCGGCTCGGCATTGGTGTTTGCTTTTTTACCCAACAAGCTGCTGTGGTGTAGTAATAAAGTTTCACACTATGCAATAAAGAATCATACTTGGGAATAAAGTTTCATACTAAAACCTGTATCAAGCCGTAGAGCGGTTTGATACAGACTTCCATTTTTTAGCTCACAACCATTAACTATCATTTTTACAATGACACAGATTTTGATGTCCCTCGCGATGGCTTAATTTTTGCACAATACGTTAGTGTTAAATAAAAGAGAGGGAATTTTAATGGAAATTCATGCAACTTCACCGAGTGCAAACGTTCTGACCAAGAGTTTAATGGATCAGCCATCTCAAAAAACGGTAGATCATGTCAAACAGGCGCCTCAAAGTAGTAATGAAGAAAGTAACGTCGATTTCAGAAACATGAGTCGAGACGATTTAAAAGAGTGGATTAACGATCAACTTCAAGCAGGAAATATGACACTTGAAGAGAGCGTGCCATTTATGCTCATGACACTTAACTTGGATGCGCAAACCCTAGAGCCAACTAAAGGTTCTGAACCAGTTAATTTCATGGAAATGGCGAAAAACGTAGCCGAGTTTCATCGTTCGATTGGTAATAACGACTCCGCGGATGCACTTGATCGAGCCTTGGAAATAATGCGGAAAGAGCAGCGTGGCCCGCTGAGTATAACAGTGTGAGAATAATTAGTAGCAAAAAAGGCCCCGCTGAAAGCTGGGCCTTTCGAGGTCATTTAAGTTTACAGAATGTTGATTTGAACTGACATAGTATTAAACGGAGAGTTCGTTGAGGTATTCTGGTAGCGGAAAAAGCCCCCCTGCCACCCACTGAGATCGTAGTCAACTACCCAACCTACAATGGTTAATCCAGCGGTGCAATCAAACGTGAGCTCACCAAATGATTCGCATACAGGCGAGGAACCTAAATACGCTGAACTGGGAAGTGTTCCTCCACCCATCCAGGCGATCCTACTTGACCCATAACCTAGTTCAAACACTGCCGCTTGCATGACAGCGCCACCATGATTACAAGAGGTACTAGTGGCACCAGATGGTGGATACTCCCAACCACAATCACTTGATCCAATTGCGTATATGAACATGTCAGTTAACGGGGGAGCGGTTTGGAGT
>NZ_JAUZVZ010000069.1 GCF_030717845.1 Alkalimonas collagenimarina | reverse complement strand
GAAACCTCCCCCTAAAAAGTAGACGCTTTTAGATTTCAATTTCATGCTGCCTTACTTTCATATTCAATTGGCGTATTAAACCCCAATGACGAATGGAGCCGACTCGTATTGTAATAACTATCAATATACCAAGCTAAGGTCATTCTCAGCTGTTTAACCGACTCAAATACTATACCGTGGAATGTCTCTGTTTTCATGGTCTTAAAAAAAGATTCAACGTGTGCATTATCCGTCATATGCTTGGGTCTATTCATACTTGGCCTTATCCCAGCTCGGGCCAGCTCATCTTGAAATAGATAAGCACCATATTCTGCACCTCGGTCACTGTGGAATAACAAGCCTGGCTTGACCTCGCGATGCGTCAGTGCTTTTTTCAACGCTGACACCGTTAAATCTGCCGTTCGCGTTTGGCTAAGCTCCCAGCCCACAATGCTTCGCGAGTACAAATCAATAATCACCGCAAGATAAGACCATTGGCCGTTTACCTTCAAATAGGT
>NZ_JAUZVZ010000068.1 GCF_030717845.1 Alkalimonas collagenimarina | reverse complement strand
GGGAACACCTTGGGCCTCGAGATGATGTAGGTTTCTTTATTCAATCGAATATAAAATCCAATGGAACCCTCCAACAACTAACAGTACGCCAATCATTTAATCAGTGTAAAAGAAACCCGTCCATGTCCATCTTAGAATCAGTTACATCAATGATTGATGACATTTATGACAAGCATGCATTGAGCCCAAGGTGGGCTTCATGCCGTGATGTCATGCGAAACCGAGTCCCATACAGATCCGTACTTGAGCATGCTTTTTCAGGCGGCAATGAAGGAATGCTTGTTTCAATACGAAGAAGACTTGATGAGCTCGGTCACACTGATGTCGTCAAACGAGTTTACGACCAGTTAAGTGACGAGTGCAAGAAAAATGAACACCTCAATGCAACAAGTCTTGTGACCCGATTTGTGAATGCAGAAGGACGAAGAATAAAAGCACAGCAAGCGCAGGAGCATATAAAACAGAACTAATGTGTACTAGTGTGATTACCAAGGGATTATGTCGGTCTAATTACCGAGCGACTTTGTCGGAACTAAAGTAACAGTTGGTATTATCCACTTCAATAAATCTGTGAATATTTCTTTTAAGGCATGAGTTGAC
>NZ_JAUZVZ010000067.1 GCF_030717845.1 Alkalimonas collagenimarina | reverse complement strand
TGAAGTGACCCCCAATAGTTGGACATTCCAATTACTGGGGGTCTTTTTATGTCCAAGTATCAAAGAGTATTTAAACTTAAATTAGCACAACTTGCTGAACAAGAAGGTTCGAATTCTCTAGCTTGTAAGCACAATGTTCCAGCTAGACAAATTCGCTATTGGTCAATGGTTTATCGGATACATGGTGCAAATAGCTTTTTGCAATCAGACTACCCTTACACCGTTGATTTTAAGATGAAAGTACTAACCGCAATGCGTAAAAATGACTGGTCGCTTGGATATACGAGCGCCTATTTTGACTTGTCTACGCCAGGTATATTATTTCAGTGGCAAAAGCTTTATTCTCTTGAAGGTATTTCCAGACTTCATTCACAGAGAAAAGGCATGCCCTGTATGAAACATCTCTCTTCTGAGCCTAAGCCATCAGAGCAAATGACAGAAAAAGAGTTACGTGAAGAATTGGATTATTTACGTGCGGAGAATGCTGTCTTAAAAAAGTTAGAAGCCTTGGCTCAAGCGAAAAAGAAAAAAGCAAAGAAAAGACCTTAGTGGTCAATGAGCTTAAGGCGAAATTTAGCTTACGTCACTTACTTAAAGCAACCGGCTTACCCAAAAGCGTTTACTACTATCATCGCCAGGCACTGAATCAGGCTTGCCCTGATGAAGCGTTAAAGTCACAAATAGAGGCTATCTACCACGCGCATAAAGGCCGTTACGGATATCGTAGAATAA
>NZ_JAUZVZ010000066.1 GCF_030717845.1 Alkalimonas collagenimarina | reverse complement strand
GTAAGCGTTGCAGCAACCACACCGTCCCGGTGTGATTGCCTTGTAGATCAGAGTGGCAGAAGCTGGGCCAACTTGTCAGGTGTATCAGCGGTGGGGAGCTCTTTAAACAATGTGGTCATGTAATCATACGGCTCAAGACCGTTGATTTTGGCGGTTTCGACTAAGCTGTATAGTGCCGCACTGGCTTTAGCCCCCGAGGTGGTGTTAGCAAACAGCCAGGCTTTTCGGCCGATGACGAAGGGCTTTATGGCACGCTCGGCGCGGTTGTTGTCGATGTTCAATTTGCCATCGTCCAGATAGCGTATCAGTTTTGGCCATTGGTTTAGGCTGTAGGTGATGGCTTTGCTAAGTAGGCTTTCTTTGGGGATGGCGTCTTTGGATTTCTCCAGCCAATCCCACAGTTGTTGCAACAAGGGCTTGGCGACTTTCTGTCGTTCCCGGTATTTCACTTCAGCGCTCTGGGTTTTCAGTTTACTCTCCAGTGCGTACAATTTCTGGATATGGTTGATGGCCCAGTCGGCTTTGCCGGTTTTGCCTTTACCCTGGGCTTTTTGGGCTTCGACGAACTTGCGCCTGGCATGCGCCCAGCAACCGACTAAGGTCGCCTCGGTTTGCTCATAACCAGTATAGCCATCCACGTGCAGATATCCCTTGTAACCATCAAGATAGGCTTTGGGATGTTTACCACCACGCCCATCCTGGTAATCAAACAGTACCAGTTTAGGGCCTGTTGATGACTCCAGACCGCAGCCGTACACCCACATGTAAC
>NZ_JAUZVZ010000065.1 GCF_030717845.1 Alkalimonas collagenimarina | reverse complement strand
GCGTGCACACAAGCCACTTGGGCGTTGTATGGTTAAGCCTCTCGGGCAATTAGTACAGGTTAGCTTAACGTGTCGCCACGCTTCCACACCCTGCCTATCAACGTTGTGGTCTCCAACGACCCTTATGCAGACTTATAGTCTGAGGGATAACTCATCTTGTGGCCGGCTTCCCGCTTAGATGCTTTCAGCGGTTATCCGTTCCGAACATAGCTACCGGGCAGTGCCATTGGCATGACAACCCGAACACCAGCGGTTCGTTCACTCCGGTCCTCTCGTACTAGGAGCAACTCCACTCAATTATCCAACGCCCACGGCAGATAGGGACCGAACTGTCTCACGACGTTCTAAACCCAGCTCGCGTACCACTTTAAATGGCGAACAGCCATACCCTTGGGACCGACTTCAGCCCCAGGATGTGATGAGCCGACATCGAGGTGCCAAACACCGCCGTCGATATGAACTCTTGGGCGGTATCAGCCTGTTATCCCCGGAGTACCTTTTATCCGTTGAGCGATGGCCCTTCCATTCAGAACCACCGGATCACTATGACCTACTTTCGTACCTGCTCGACGTGTCTGTCTCGCAGTTAAGCTGGCTTCTACCATTACACTAACCGTACGATGTCCGACCGTACTTAGCCAACCTTCGTGCTCCTCCGTTACTCTTTAGGAGGAGACCGCCCCAGTCAAACTACCCACCAGACACTGTCCGAAGCCGCGATTCAGCAGCCTTCGTTAGAACATCAAACATACAAGGGTGGTATTTCAAGGTCGGCTCCA
>NZ_JAUZVZ010000064.1 GCF_030717845.1 Alkalimonas collagenimarina | reverse complement strand
TAGGGCTTGTTGATCTTTCGAGATGGATTATTAGACAGCATGATGGGCTGGTACAATTACTTTCGCCAAAAACTAACCATGACAACCCATCATGCCAAGGACAATGTTAACAGACGAGTGCTGGTCAAAGCTAATCAGATTGATGCTTAAAACAGGCCGCATTTATGACAAACCGGAACACAGAAATACTTTCGAAGGCATTTTGTACCGGATGCGGGTCGGTTGCCCATGGCGCGATGTGCCAGAAACTTTTGGAGATTGGAGCGCCATCTACCGGCGTTTTAACTTGTGGTCTAAAAAAGGCATTCTAATGCAGCTATTCGCCGAGCTAAGGCAATTGGCTGATTTAGAATGGGAATTTATAGACGGCAGCATCGTCAAAGCGCATCAGCATGCGACAGGTGCTCGCTCAGGAGATAAAGAAGCGATAGGGAAAAGTCGTGGTGGTAACACGACGAAAATCCATATGGCAGTGGATAGTTGCGGCTTGCCAGTAGATTTTATCGTGACAGGCGGTGAAGTTCACGACAGCAAAGCAGCTATAGAGTTACTTGAACAACTGCCTGATGCCGAGCATGTTATCGCAGACCGGGGCTATGACAGTGAGAAAGTACGGGAGCAGATCCGAGCGAAAAATGGCGTCCCAACGATACCGCGTAAACGTAATTCAAAAATTGGAAATGGCGATATTGATTGGTGTCTGTACAAATATCGCCATTTAGTAGAGAACGTGTTTGCCAGGCTAAAACATTACCGCTCAGTAGCAACCCGGTATGATAAATTGGCCCGGAATTATGCAAGTACACTTGCCTTGGCTTGCTGTCTATTATGGCTGCCAATGTGGGTTGGCTGAATTATGAACAGCAAAGATCAACAGGCCCTA
>NZ_JAUZVZ010000063.1 GCF_030717845.1 Alkalimonas collagenimarina | reverse complement strand
GGCCATAGAGGCCCTTTTTTGATCGCTTTAAAGCACATTACTTTTTAGAGCTCAGCATTTCCTGAATGGCGCCAACGGAGCCCAGCACATTGGTGGTTTCAATGGGCAGGAAGATGCGATCGCCTTGCTTGGCAATATTCGGCAGCGTTTGTAGATATTCACGACCCAGCAAGTAGCCAATAACGGTATCGGAGCTTAACTGTCCATCACCAGAAGCCAGAACTTCCTCAATCGCTTTACGTTGCCCTTGTGCACGCAGAATGGCAGATTCTTTTTCACCTTGAGCACTTAAAATAGCAGCTTCGCGCTCACCCTGAGCACGGGCGATAGCAGCTTGCTTTTCACCTTCGGCTTCGGTCACCGTAGCACGACGCTGCCGCTCGGCAGTCATTTGTTTACGCATGGCTTCTTCTACATCAACGGGTGGGGCAATATCGAGCAGTTCAACCCGAACCACTTTGATGCCCCAACCATTCCCTGCATCATCTAGCACCACTCGCAAACGTTCGTTGATTTGCTCGCGAGATTCAAAAATAGAGTCCAGCTCCATCCGGCCAATTTCAGCACGTAGCGATGTTTTCGCCAGCACCTCTACCGCTTGAATGATGTTTTCAACTTCATAGACGGCACGCACCGGATCCATGATACGGAAATACAACACACCATTGACGGTGACGGTGACGTTGTCTTTGGTGATCACGCTTTGACCAGGGAAATCCAATACGGCTTCCCGCAAATCAATCCGTGGAGTTTCGACAAACTTTAAATTACGCAGCATGATAATCGGCCGCGGCTTTTCAATAAAGGGCACGGTGATCTGGATGCCGGATTGCATGGTGCGGTGATAGGTGCCTAACCGCTCGATCACCATGCACTCACTATTACGAACAATAAACACATTGCCCAGAATTAAAATGATGGCAAAGACCGCCACCCCTAG
>NZ_JAUZVZ010000062.1 GCF_030717845.1 Alkalimonas collagenimarina | reverse complement strand
CCTGCGTCAACCAGCCAATTTAATTGCAGCATCAACATCTGGCTCGTCTACTTGGTCGATTAATCTACGCGCATAAGGCGACACTGAATCTAATTAGCGACGTTGTGATTCTGCAAACAAAGTACCAAAGGCAAGAGAAGACTTTCCAGAGCCAGAGATACCAGTAAAAACCACCAGTGCGTTGCGAGGTAAGTCGACATCGATGTTTTTTAAATTGTGAACTCGCGCACCGCGCACTTGAATACAGTTTTCTGGATCACTATCAACTTTTTTAGCTTTGTTTCCAGTGCTTGTTAAGTCTTTTCTCGTTATGGCCATAAACTGTTTATCCTATTGTATTGCGCTGCGTCCTTTTACAACGGGTGCACCTCTATTAGTATTTATTGATGAAGCTCATCAATTTCTCAATAAGCGAATTGGTGAAGAAACGAACAGGTTTGAGTTGGATGCCTTTGGGAATATTGCTAAAGAAGGTAGAAAGTATGGTTTAAATACCATCATTGCTACTCAGCGACCACGTGACATTCCTGAAGATGTTTTAAGTCAGATTGGTACACTTATTGTGCATAGGTTGACCAATCAGCTGGACCAAGAAATTGTAAAAAAGGCTGTTGGCGCTATTGATCAACGTTCAGCATCTTTTCTCCCTGTCTTGGGTCAAGGAGAAGCGTTGTTGTTAGGAGTCGATTTCCCATTTCCTATGACTGTGAAAATGAAACGTCCTGCAAATGCGCCAACTTCGAAAAGCGCTGGCTTTTCTAAAAGTTGGAAACCGGAAGTATAGGAAAGCAATTAATTAGTTTCGATCTTTATTGTTTTATTTTTTATTTTTATTGAGATTCTTGTCAGATTAGTTTTAAGCTTTATTGTTATATTTTTATGTCTATTGACATGTAGCATTTAGGCATACACGAGAGAAAAGTTTCAAGCTTTAATGTCATCCCACATTAATGTGAGAGAGTAATAAAGATTCATACTAATATATGATTAAAAGGCCAGCATTTTTGCTGGCTTTTTCTTTTTAGTCGGCAACAGTGTATTTAAC
>NZ_JAUZVZ010000061.1 GCF_030717845.1 Alkalimonas collagenimarina | reverse complement strand
ACGCCGCATTCAGCGGCTTGTCCGCTGCAATGCTTTGTTAGGCTTGATAGATCGATAAATTGCAATTGGATGAATCATAATTCGAGGATACCTACACGTTCGAATCATTTCTTCAAACCCATCGAAGCCACGAAAAACACCTCTGAAAGCTCTCTCTATTGATTCCGATTCACGTCCTTCCTGATTTAACTCTTCTTCATTGAACTCGATCATTGGATCAAACTGCTCGCTTCCTTCTTTGGGAATCGCCGTAATTACGCCAAGAATATCAAGCTTAACGGTTGGTTTTGATCCATAAAGAAAATGTACCGATTCAGTACTACTCTCCAGAAAAGACTCTCGTTTTAAATTCGACAATATATGAAATTCAGGCATATCATCAAATGGATATAGCCGGAAATTAATTACTCCGGGAAGGAATACCCTTATCCAGTTTTGCATTCCTTCAATGATCCAGTCTTCAACCTCGCCAATTGACTTAGCTTTAATAAAAAGCTCTAAGTTATGCTCCAACTCATCTAATTCATTTTTTCGCTTGGTCTTTTGCTGTCCATTTTTCATCAATCGGATTTCATTTCTCTGGGACTCGATCTTTTCTAGTATCTCTTTACACTCATCTGACTCTCTTAGCGAAGACTCTATACTTCGATTTATAAGGGCCGCAATATCTTTGTAGTTAGCTGATATTCGACATATACGCTCATAATCTTCGAGAACGGCCCACCCTGTCGCTTTAATACATAGCGTGTTTTCGAATATCGATATTGCCTCACCCGAAGCCAGCTGTTCTTTGCTTACGTCAACACCTATTTCTGCTGCATAACCTAATTTAAAAAGCTGATCTTCTAATTCATTATACAATTCATGGTGACTAACTCGCGTCTCCTTAAATGACTCCGAATCAGTACCGACACCACCCGCCTCATGCTTGAACAGCTTGAGATCATAGTTTCGTAGATTTTTATCCGTCTTATTGGAGGAAGTTGATGTTTCAAACTGCTGAATTATTCCCCCAGTTATCTGGCTATAAAGCGAGCTAACTTTATCCATGTCGAGATAAATCAGATCCTTAACTTCATTCATCTTTCTCGCCTCATTTTTAAGCCTAACGCCCAAATTTAGCGCGGAAAGCCGCGCAGCGGGT
>NZ_JAUZVZ010000060.1 GCF_030717845.1 Alkalimonas collagenimarina | reverse complement strand
TAATGCCGTTCACTTAAGGTGAGCGGCATTTTTGTTTTTAGCGACAGGGTACCGGTTTTTCGATACCTTCAATATCCTTGGATAACTCCGCTCTCGCTTTCCTTCCAGCTTAAATTGACTGGCGTTTTTCTCGATATCCATTATGAGCTTAGGCACGTTACCAGGTGCATAAATTGGCATTAAGGTCAGCTTGTGGATGATGTGTGATGAGGCATCTCTGAAGCTCAGTTGGTTTGGGAATACACCTTTGAGTGACTTGGCCATCAGCACCATTTTATATCGAATTAGGTTGTAGGCGAGCAGTAACCCCCACAGCTCCTGCCGGATAAGCTCTGGAAGGTTGCTGCGCAGTGTAAACCGGCTTTCCAGCAGATGTTGCTTCATTTCCCGGTATCCCATTTCGATTTCCCAGCGATGGCTGTAAAGGTCCACAATCTCGGCGGCAGGATAAGTCATAGGGTCGACCATGGAGGTGAGGATTTTTACCTCTTTTCCTTTGATTTGCCGCGTAATAAGTCGTGCTTCGATGATGAGAGGTAAGTCGGGTCGCTTTTTTCTCGACTGGGGTGTCGTTGTCAGACGAATGAGCTTGTCTTGCTTGCCAAGGTTTTTGATTTCCTCGTATTGTACGTTCTTCTTCAGTGGCAACAACCAGTGTGTGTTGATGCCTTTATGCTGCCAGTCATGCAGCAAGCCCAGCGAGTAAAAACCTTTATCGAATAATGTCAGGCTATTATCCGGCACCCGCGCTATCAGTTGAGCGGCCAGATTCATTTCATTCTCACAGACGCTGTTAAACGCACTATCAAGGATTAAGTGACTGCTAAGCTCCATTAAGCAGACCATCCGCACCTGCGGGTAACCTGCTTCGCTGGCTTTATTCGCGGTTCGCGCAAATGCTGCGCTGTTTTCTTTGTTATCGGGCGTACGCCAGACCACACCATCAACACCAAAAAGATTCAGACCGCACCAGTGAGGGTGCTCAGCTCGTTCATGCCACGTCTGTGCAGACAGGTGAAATACATCACGGACAGCATCACTTCCTAACTTCTTCCTCGCTTGCGTCACCGCACTGCGGGCGACGTAATCCACATCTTGCGGCAATACAATGTCCAGCTTGTTGATTAACTGACGGACGGATTCGGTGCGAAAGAGTGACATGCCTATCACGGCCCAAATCATCGCATCCATAGGAAGCTTACGTTTGCGCAGGGTTGCAACG
>NZ_JAUZVZ010000006.1 GCF_030717845.1 Alkalimonas collagenimarina | reverse complement strand
GCGCCTGACGACGCACACTCGCGCATGGCTGCCACAGCGCTTTGCTGGTGGCATTGCAGTGGGCTCTCCCTGCCCACTGCCCTTCGGACCTGCCTTCGGCAGTCCCAAACTGCTCCCGGCAGTTTGGTCGCCATGCTGGCTGTGGTGTACTTCTCTCTTGAATAGTGCTTACCTCTCCCTTCTAAAATACGAGCTGTACTTAAAGGGGGACCGAGGAGGATTTAATGGTCTATGGATTCCGGTGTAAATTACCATGTCGATCAAAGCTCCAATGCTCGGTTCCTAGCAGTTCAAGGTGGCTTGTTGCTTCTGAAAGTGGCATTGCTTCGATAAAGCGCTGTTGATAATCAAGGAATATGAGCCATTGCTGCTGATGATCGCTTAGCTCCGCAACAGACAAGTAGCGATGCATACCAAGATAGAGTGGAGGGTAGTTTTTCCAGCCACGTTGAATGCGAAAAATATAGTCGCTTTGATACTCGATATGCAGGTAATTGGCTTGTTCAATTGCTGTTAGCTGGTCTTTTCTTTCAATGGTGGCGATGGCGATGCTATTACTCTCGTTGATGAGAGCTTGATTGCGTTGCTGGTCTATCACTTGGCTTTGTTGTGTCAGCTCAAGTGAATCAGCAAAGCTGCGCTCCAGCGGGGAACTGAGCTCTAATTCAAAGTACACTGCTCGATAATCACTAAATAGTTGCTGCCACAAATAGGTTTGATCGCACGTTAGATCCTCTTCCAGCCACTGAGTTGCACTACGGTTTGGCCTGAGCTTTAGGGTTGCAGCGAACTGTGTAACTACCTCGCTGGGTGAAGCGAGCACTCGCTCGATCACATCTTTAGCTGGGTAGTTTTGTAAATCATGATGTAAGACTTTCCATTGCGAGGCATAAGCACTATCTTGGCAAGCATTATAGCCATCATCAAGCCGATGACTTAAATACTCCGTGTTGACGGCAGCTTGCAATAAGGTACGTTGTTGAGGAGTAAAGTCATCAGCGCTAAGGCCAGAAACAAGGAACAAAACAGTGCTGAGCAGCATGGTAGTACCATTAATCAAAATCATAGCTTAACAGTTGCCTTGTCAGCTTTCTACGCTTAAGTCATTTCTGATAATACTTTGGCAACAATTTGTTGGGTTTTAGCAATCACTTGCTTTTTTCCGGTCAATTCAAAGCGCTGCGCCATTTCTTGCCAGCTAAGTTGGAGCCAAAATTGCGCTATTAAATATGCTGCGTCCTTATCAGAAAGATAATCCAAATTTTGATTTAGCCAATGCCGCAGTTGACTGTAGACCAGCTCGAATGGCCGCTGCTGGTTACTGAATAATTGCAACGCTTCATTGTCCTGTTTGCTAAGTGCTTTGCGCGGAGGGGTGACCAATCGTCTTAGCAGAGCAGGATCAAGCTGTCGGTAAAAGATGGGGATTTGCTCATAGAGCTGGTGACGAAAACTGTTTTCCAGTTGACTCATTAGTTTTTGCTCAGAGCCGGATGGCTTTAGCATCAGCAACGAGTGCTCACCACTGGCATGATCGGCTTTGATGCCAAGGCGAACCGGCACGAAGCCGGACTTGTGCCAGAATCGAACTACCGCTTCAGATGCAGCAAAACTGGTACCAAGCAACCGATCTGTTTGTTGATAGTGTGCTGCGAGATGCTGCAGTAGTTCGGTACCAATGCCTCGCCCTTGTAACTCAGGATGCACCACAATGCGTTGAATTCTGGCTGCTGGTAGGGTAGCAAGCTCTGGCCGTTGCAAATGAAAAGCCAGACTTTGCGGTAGCATGTGACCTTGTAGTCGTCGAGTGCCTTTATAAATATGCTGAGCCAGCGGTTCTGGTATGTCCCCCTCAAGACTGACCAAGGCACAGCCAATCAGCTGATCTTGCAGGTACATAGCATGCACCCTCAGAGTCGGGTTATCCAGTAATGCTACAAGATCATCGACATGAGTCTGGTAATGAGCCAAGGACAATAGCTGAAATAATTCGGCGAGTACTTTTGGTTGTTCGAGCAGATCCCTGGCCTGAAACTGTTGCAAAACACCATCGGATGGTTCGATGTCATCAGGGGATATCGTGCCATCGGTCCCATCGTTTGCCAATAAAAAGCACCGGAAGATCAATTGCTCGAGAGGATCCTGCTGATGATAACGAATAGGTTGTTGCAGGTGCAGTTTACGCCAGCCGGGCCGATGCGATGCCAAATATTGCTGGAAACGAAGCTGAAAACCTCGCCCCGTGCCTTCATAACCATGTTCGGTGGTTGCGAACACGATACGGCTATACTGCTGGGTGAGTTGCTGCAGTTGCGGCGTTGGAATAGCTGCCGCTTCATCGATAAGCAACAAATCAGCAGCTGGCCATTGGCGAAGTAAGGCGTCTACTGGCATAAACTGCAAGGCGTCATGCAAGGTTTCTGCACAGTTGGCCTGAAAATGCTGCTGGCAGATCCGGGCCGCGGCTTGGTTGGGAGCTGTCAGGATTAATTTTGCTTTTCCTTGCTCCGCCAGCTGTGCTGCAGCAATACCTAGTGCAGCTGATTTGCCGCGACCGCGATGAGCGCTGAGCACTAAAGGGCGATGACGGTGACCAGAAACCACCCGCAGGATGGCAGTGACTGCTTCTTGTTGCTCGTCGGATGCGTATGGCTCGGAAGGAGTTACAGCTGGAGTGATGGTAGGAAACTTAGGCTGACGTTCAATGGTTTTCGTGGTTAGCCAACCTACATCACAGCCTTGCAGCTGTTGCCAAAAAAAACGCAAAAAATAGCCCTGATGCTGCTCAGCATCTAGTGGATAAGGTAATAGATGTCGATGGGCCGGGTTGGCGCTTTGTTGCCATGCATCCGGCTCTGGGATCAGCAGCAACCAAAGGCCACCAGCTTTTAATGCGCCACTGCAGGCAGCCACCAGATCAGCTGGGAAACCCTGCTCGGCATTAATGATCAGCAGATCGCATTCGGCACCTAGCTGCTTGTGTTGACGGCTAGGGACGAGTGCGTGTTCAGGAGCGCCCGGGCCGATCCAATAGAGAGTTTTATCCGAATGTTGCTGCAAAAATTGCTGAACTTCAGGCCAAATCTCTGTTTGCAAACCGCTGAACACCACCGGCAAACGGCAATGTGCTGCAGCCGCTTGTGCCAGCCATTCGGGCAGCTGCTGGTTCAACATCAGGCAATGGCTTCCAGCCGGGCATACGAAGTCACCAGCCATTTGCTGCCAAGGTCGTCAAAGTTAACCTGAATACGCGATTGCGGCCCACTGCCCTCATAATTCAGCACCGTGCCTTCGCCAAACTTGCTGTGTAGCACTCGTTGTCCCAGTTTGAAACCGGTATTTTCAAAGGCTGTATGGCTTGCTTGGTGGCCAAAGCGCTGCGAGCTCATGGGTTGCACCACCCGGGTATTAAGCCTGATTTGCTCTAAGCACTCTTCCGGGATCTCGCGTAAAAAGCGCGATGGTAGATGATGATGCTCTTGGCCATAGACCCGGCGGCTTTCAGCATGGCATAAATACAGCTTTTGCATGGCACGCGTCATACCGACGTAGCACAGCCGCCGCTCTTCTTCTAACCGCCCAGATTCTTCACTGCTCTGCTGACTGGGGAACATGCCCTCTTCCAAGCCATTGATAAACACTAATGGAAACTCCAGACCTTTGGCGCTATGCAGCGTCATTAGTTGCACGGCATCGGCATAACTATCGGCCTGATAATCGCCGGCATCCAAGGCTGCTTGTGACAAAAAAGACTGCAGTGGTGTCAGATGCTCATCGGCTTCATAGGGAGCAGTTTGGCAAGCGGTGATCAATTCGTTTAAGTTTTCCAGCCTGGTTTGTGCTTTTTCACCTTTTTCCGCTTGATACATGGCATACAGACCGGATTGTTTGATGGCATGGTCGGCTTGTTCATGCAGTGGCAAATCATCGCATTGTTCGGCTAAACGCTCGATCAGTTCGATAAATTGTGTGATGGCATTGGCAGCCCGACCCGTGAGTTGTTTTTCTGCCAACATACGCTGCAAGCTTTGCCACAATGTGAGTTGCTGCTCACGTGCAAAGGCCCGCACTTTGCCCAAGGTAGTATCGCCAATACCACGGGCGGGCGTGTTAATCACCCGCTCAATGGCGGCGTCGTCTTTGCGGTTGGCGATTAAGCGTAAGTAGCCAAGCGCATCTTTAATTTCCTGTCGCTCGTAAAAACGCACCCCCCCGTAGATGCGGTAATTTAACCCCGCTTGAATCAGAGCTTCTTCCAGAATGCGGGACTGCGCATTGTTGCGATACAAAATAGCGCTATCACTCAGACTATTGCCTTGCTGATGCCAATCTTTAATGCGGCCAACAATAAAACGTGCTTCATCCAATTCATTAAAGGCAGTATAAAGCGAAATAGGCTCGCCTTCGCGGCCATCGGTCCATAGGTCTTTGCCCAAGCGATCGCTGTTGTGCGCAATCACTGCATTAGCCGCTTTTAAGATGGTGGCGGTGGAGCGGTAGTTTTGCTCCAGCCGAATAGTGACCGGCTCGGGGTAATCCAGCAGAAAGCTCTGAATATTTTCGACCCGGGCACCACGCCAGCCATAGATGGATTGATCATCATCGCCAACAATCATCACTTTGCTGTCTGGCCCCGCCAGCAGTTTCAGCCAGCGGTATTGGATGGCATTGGTATCCTGAAACTCATCCACCAACACATGGCGAAATCGCTGCTGATAATGGGCGCGCACCTGAGCATGTTGTTGCAATAGCTCGACCGAGCGTAGCAGAATTTCGGCAAAATCGACCAAACCAGCTCGATCACAGACATCCTGATAGGCGGTATAGATTTTGATCATAGTCTGCAGGCTGAAATCACCACCGGCCTCAATATTCGCTGGCCGTTCGCCTTCATCTTTACGTGCATTGATAAACCATTGAATTTGCTTGGCGGGCCAGTGTTTTTCATCCAGATTCAGGCTTTTTAGTACCCGGCGGATTAAGCGATATTGATCATCGGAGTCGAGGATTTGAAAGCCTTGCGGTAAGCCTGCTTCTTGATAATGCGTGCGAAGTAGGCGGTGCGACAAGCCATGAAAGGTGCCCATCCAGAGGTTATGAATGCTGACGCCCACCGTTTGCTCAATGCGACCTCGCATCTCTTGCGCTGCCTTATTGGTAAAGGTTACGGCGAGCAGGCTGTAAGGCGCAACCCGTTCTACTTGCATCAACCAGGCTAAACGATGGATCAAGACCCGGGTTTTACCACTGCCAGCACCTGCCAGCACCAGCATATGTTGCGGTGGAGCAGCCACGGCTTCTCGTTGCGGTTCGTTTAGTTGATCAAGCAGTTCAGACACATCCATCGAGCAATCTCTTGGTTGGCGTTTGTAGCCATTATAACAGGCTGTATGGTTGCGCCAAGTAAAGCGGGCTGATTTAGTGGATAAATAACCAGTGCTTAACAAGGCCTGTGGTTAAACGAGTAGGGAGGCTAACTGTTGAAGCTCTGTCAGCCGTAGGTGCGGTAAAACGCTGATGGGTCGGGCATGATGATCCAGCCATGCGGCCTGACAACCTGCATTTAATGCGCCCATCACATCGGCGCGGTGGCTGTCGCCGATGTGCAGGATCTGCTGTGGCGTGACGTCTAGCGTGTTAGCAGCGGCCAGATACAGATCCGGAAAAGGCTTCATCCGACCGTCAGGTCCTGCCTGCAAACCAAACTCAAACAGTGGTCCCAGCCCCATTCGTTGCACACAGGCATTGCCATTGGTGATGGCAATCAGCTGATAGTGTGCGGCCAGTTGTTGCAGCAATGCGCTTACCTCTGGAGCAATGGTAATCTTAGTACGTGCTTGCCAAAAAGCTTGAAAAGCCTGCTCGGCGATGTCCACAGCTTCTTGCTTAGCCAGCCCCAGCTGCAACAAGCCTGCTTCAGCCCCCAGCAAGCGCCAGCGGCCAATATCATGTCGAATTTCTGGCTGTTGCTGACCCAACTGCCAGCGCACTTTGCTCCAATAGTCGAGCGGTTGATGCAGCACAGGATCCAACTGATGTTGTAAGCTTGTCAGCATCGCTTGCTCCGCTGCCAGCAATACAGGCTTGTTGTCGTAAAGGGTGTCGTCCAGATCGAATGACAGTACCTTGATTGGAGGCAATGCTTTAAAGACCTGCATTAGGTTTTCTTCCTGGCCCTTGGGTGGGCGCCATCATAGACTTTGGCAAGATGTTGAAAATCGAGATGGGTATAGACCTGAGTGGTACTGAGGTTGGCATGGCCTAGTAGCTCCTGCACGGCGCGTAAATCCCCGCTGGATTCAAGGATATGACTGGCAAAAGAATGGCGTAGCATATGTGGATGCAATGTTTGTGCTAAACCTTGTTGTTTGGCCCAGCGATCGACCCGCTGTCGCACTTGTCGGCTCGAGATACGTTGCTGTTGAATACTCAGAAAAAGCGCATCCGCATCGGCGGCCGGTAACTCTGGGCCGACGAACTCTGGTCGGTATTGCAGCCATTCCTTCAGCGCTTGAATGGCGTAGCGACCAATGGGCAGGGTGCGATCTTTACTGCCCTTGCCACGAACATTGATTAACTGTTCATGCCAATTGATATCGGTGAGGTCGAGCGTAACGAGTTCTGCCAAGCGTAAGCCAGAGGAGTAAAACAACTCCAGTATGGCACGGTCACGATAGCCGAGCGCATCGTTTGGCTTGGCACTCAGTAACTGGCGGATTTGATCGACATCCAATAGCTTTGGAAGCGTCTTTTCCGCTTTCGGCACTTTCAGATACTGCGCCGGATTATCATCACAGAGCTGCTGCTGTTGTAAAAAGCGATAAAAACTGCGCAAGCTGGCGGCGCGTAAAGCCAAGGACCGTGGAGCAAGACCCTGTTGAAAAGCGTGGCCAAGATGACGTTGCAGCATGGCTTGTGTGAGTTGCACCCAGCTGGTAACTCCGGATTGCAGGGCCACGGTTTCAAGCTGCCGGCGATAGCTATCGCGGGTCGCGGGGCTGTAATTGCGCTCATTGCGCAGGTAATCAAGAAATTGCTGCAAAGGGCCAGCCATGGATAGAGCCATGGCTGAGTTGACAGGTTTTGCTTTAGCTGGCATCGCGGTTAAATAGCATGATTAAGCCGCATGATGTGCCGGGCAGAGTACCCGTACCACCAGTTCAGCCAGATGCTCTAAAAACAGGTTATCCATCTCGGGCTGGAAATGATCATCTTGCTCACTACCAAAGGCCAGTAATGCCAGTGGTTTGTCTTGTACCTTGATCAATTGCAGTGCCACCGAGTGAATATTGGTAGGGAATATATGTTGTTGTTCTTCTTGATTTAACCGACCAAGATACAGCTGGCGATGATTGAGGCGACGATTCAGCAGTAGCTCAAAGTCCTGATAGGCTGGTTTGGTGGTTTCATCAAGAAACGAAAACAACTGGCAGGCATGCACACCTGGCATAGCTTTGCTAAAGGTCGTCAAGTGCTGCTGTAAATCCTGGGCATCCTGACACTGCATCAACTCAACGTGCAATTGATTCAGCGCACGGAAAATCACCTCATTATGACGGGCTATGCCCATCAGGCGGGTGATTTCTTCTTCCAGTGCGTTGATTTTTCCTCGTTGCAGCTCCAGTTGCCTTTCCACCAGAGAGATGCTGCCTTTTTGCTGATGCGGCAGCCGCAGTTCAGCCAGCAGGCGAGGATGCTGCAAAAAGAAATCAGGATTTTGTTGTAAATGATCGACCACCAGCGCCGCCTGCATCAAGGCTTCATCGGTCTGCAGTTCAGCTGCGCTCAGGGTATTACTGTCACTTTTTTTGCTCATAGTACTATTTGTCCATCGTATACGTGACTGGCGGGGCCGGTCATTTTGACCGGCTGACCAGGTCCTTGCCAGCGAATGGTCAGGCTACCACCCGGTAAATCAACTCGAACCTGCTGTTGTAATTTTTTTTGCAGTTGCCCGACAACGACCGCCGCACAGGCGCCAGTGCCGCAGGCCAGTGTTTCACCGACACCGCGTTCCCACACCCGTAGTTTAATGTGCTGTGGCGATAGGATCTGCATAAAACCAATATTAGCACGTTCCGGGAAGCGTTCATGCAATTCAAACAAAGGTCCAAGGATATCGACCGGGGCGGCATCAATTTGATCGACCACCGTCACGGCATGTGGGTTACCCATCGATACCACACCAGATAACAGCGTTTGATCGTCTGCTCGCAAGATATAAGTCGTTTCCTGCTTATTGGCTTTAAAAGGAACACGATCAGGTTCCAGCTGAGGAACCCCCATATTGACGGTGATTTGACCGTCTTGCTCCACCAGCAAATGAATAGTGCCTGATTTAGTGCTGACACCTATTTTATGTTTGTTGGTCAGCCCGCGGGAGCGCACAAAGCGGGCAAAGCAACGGGCACCATTGCCACATTGCTCTACTTCGGAGCCATCTGCATTAAAAATCCGGTAATGAAAATCCAGATCCGGATCGTAGGGGGGTTCCACCATCAACAATTGATCAAAGCCAATGCCAAAGTTGCGATCGGCCAGCTTTCGAATTTGCTCCGGAGTGATGTAGACATTGTTGCTGACATTGTCGACCACCATGAAGTCATTACCCAGCCCATGCATTTTGGAAAAATGCAGTACCGTGCCTCCGCGCTTCTCAGAGCGCTGAGCATTCATGGGAGAGTTTGTTCGCCGCGCCATAAGTCCTGCCATAATTCTCGTTGTCGGATCAGGTGGCAATTGCCACCATCCACCAATACCTCTGCGGCCCGAGGGCGACTGTTGTAGTTGGAACTCATGGTAAAGCCATAAGCTCCGGCTGAACGCACTGCCAGTAAATCGCCTTCAGCGATAGCCAGCATGCGGTCTTTACCCAGAAAATCTCCGGTTTCACAGACCGGACCTACCACATCATACTGCTGTTGTTCGTGCTGTGCACCTGTTTCTACCGCGACAATCTCTTGCCAGGCGCTGTACAGTGCCGGACGGATCAAATCATTCATGGCAGCATCGACGATGGCAAAGTTTTTTTCCTGGCCTGGCTTGATGTATTCCACTTTCGTCAGCAAGATACCGGCATTGGCCATAATGGCCCGGCCGGGCTCAAAAATCAGCGTTAAATGCGGGTAATCTTTGAGGCGCTTGACGACCGCTGCTGCGTATTCACTAGGGTGGGGAGGCGTTTCATCTTTATAGCGAACACCAAGGCCACCGCCGATATCAATATGATGCAGCACAATATCTTGTTGCTGCAGGCGATCAATCAATTGCAGTAATTTTTCCAGTGCATCCAGAAATGGCTGTGTTTCAGTCAGTTGCGAGCCAATATGACAATCGACACCCACCACTTGCAGGTTAGTGGCCGCAGCGGCTTGCTGATAAATACGCTCTGCATCGTTGATATCAATGCCAAACTTGTTGGCTTTTAAGCCGGTAGAAATGTATGGATGGGTTTTAGCGTCAATGTCTGGATTGACCCGAATAGATACGGGAGCCATCACCTTGAGCTCTGCCGCAACTTGTTGCAAGCGGTTCAGCTCGGATTCGGATTCAACATTAAAGCACTTAATGCCCAATTGCAGCGCATAGCGCATTTCATCAGCAGTTTTCGCTACACCAGAAAATACCACCTTGTTTGGATCGCCACCGGCCGCCATCACGCGGCGCAGCTCACCCTCGGATACGATATCAAAACCACTGCCAAGCCGGGCCAGTACGTTCAGAATGGCAATGTTGCTGTTGGCTTTCACAGCGTAACAGATCAGGTGAGGGTGCTCGGCAGCCGCATCAGAAAATGCATTGTAGTGGCGCTCCAGCGTTGCTCGGGAATAGACATAGCAGGGCGTGCCGTATTGATTGGCAATATCGGACAGCGGTAAATCTTCAGCAAATAGCTGGTGGTCTCGGTAATTAAAGTAATCCATCGTACTCACTCTGAACAGTAGCCGTAGCGGCTGAGTTTTCTTCCATCTTCTCTTGCTCTTCGGCGACAGGAGCAGGCTCTTGTGGTAAGGTAAGGGGACCTTTTTGACCACAGGCACTGAGTAAAGTAATGACCGCGATTGGCAGCAGAAGGCGGCCAAGCATGGTGCCTGAAGTACTGAAGAAAAGGTGTCGTTGATGCATGGTTTTTATTTCATAAATTAATGGACGCTCTATAATCGCATCCTTAGCAGCAAAAGCAAACAGGTGACCAAATGAATGATCGCGAATATGATGAATTAGCCGATGCCACCATGCTGGCCATCGAAGAGGCCATTGAGCAGTTGGATGTCGATCTTGATTATGAATCTCACGGTGGCTTGCTGGAAGTGACTTTCAGTAATGGCAGTAAAATCATCATCAATAAGCAGCCTCCTTTGCAGCAAATCTGGGTGGCCACTAAATTTAACGGTCATCATTGTGAATGGCAAAACGATCAATGGATTGATAACCGTAGTGGTAGCGAATTATGGCAACTTTTAACGGATGCGGCTTCCAAGCAAGCCGGTAGTCCAGTGCTATTGGCTCCTCAACCCTCAGGAGTCTAATCATGGCAGTACTCCCTTTTGTTGATGTAAAACCGAACGGTACGGTAAAGGCTGCTGTTGTATGGCTGCATGGATTAGGTGATTCAGGCCATGGCTTTGCACCCATAGTGCCGGAGCTACGGATCCCGGCTGATGCCGGTATTCGCTTTATATTTCCGCATGCTCCTGAGCAACCGGTTACGGTCAATGGCGGTATGCGTATGCGGGCCTGGTACGACATTAAAACCATGGATTTAACCAACCGGGCTGATGAAGCTGGGGTACGAGAATCAGCCCATGCTGTGCAACAGTTGCTGGACCAGCTGATAGCCGATGGCTTGGACAGCGAGCGGATTGTGCTGGCGGGTTTTAGTCAGGGCGGAGTTATCGCATTGCATTTACTGGCTCGCCTGCCTTATAAACTAGCTGGCGTAATGGCGTTATCCACCTATATGTGTGCTCCTGACAAGCTGGCAGCAGAGGCAACCGCTAGCAACAAAAGCATCCCGGTATTTTTCGGCCATGGTACTCAGGATCCAGTGGTACCCGTTGCGGCCGGTCAACAAGCATTTCATGCGTTAAAAAAGCAAGGCTTCCAAGTCAGCTGGCACGATTATCGGATGGAGCACAGTGTCTGTGCTCAGGAAGTAGCCGATATCAGCAGCTTCTTGCAGCGTCTGTTCATGACCGCAAAGGAAAACTAACATGAGCCAACTGGTACGTATTGCCACCCGTAAAAGCGCTCTGGCTTTATGGCAAGCTTATTACGTTAAGCAAGAGCTAGAGCGGCATCATGCTGGTATTCAGGTTGAATTAGTGCCGATGTCAACGCAGGGCGATAAGATTTTAGATACCCCTTTGGCGAAAATTGGTGGCAAGGGTTTGTTTGTCAAAGAGCTGGAAGCTGCATTGTTGGACGGCCGAGCGGATATTGCCGTCCATAGCATGAAAGATGTGCCGGTCGCCTTTCCTGAGGGGCTGGTATTGCCAACCATCTGCCCGCGGGAAGATCCTCGCGATGCCTTTGTTTCGAATACCTACTCAACGCTATCAGAACTACCCGCTGGTGCTGTGGTAGGTACCTCCAGCTTGCGACGACAATGTCAGCTGAAAGCGCGGCGGCCTGATTTACAGATCCATGACTTACGTGGCAATGTGAATACTCGCTTGGCAAAATTGGATCAAGGTGACTTTGATGCCATTATCTTAGCCGCTGCTGGTTTATTGCGATTGGATTTTTCCAGTCGTATTACCTGCTTACTGGAACCGGAAGACAGTTTACCAGCGAATGGTCAGGGCGCTGTAGGTATTGAATGTCGGGCAGATGATGTGGCTACACAACAGCTGTTGGCCGCTTTGCATCATCAAGATACCGCCGATCGAGTGCTGGCCGAGCGAGCGATGAATCGTCGTTTGCAAGGGGGCTGTCAGGTACCTATTGGTGCTTATGCGCTTTTGGAAGGTAATGAGCTCTGGCTGCGCGGTTTGGTCGGCTCCCTGGATGGTCAGCAGATCTTGCAGGCTGAGTCGCGAGCCCCGCGAGCTCAAGCTGAGCAGCTTGGCATTGATGTGGCTGAGCAGCTGCTTGCGCAAGGGGCGGCGACTTTATTGGCAGCGGCTTACGCCGAGCGTGATTAATGGCGGCTAAAGCATTTCTTATTACCCGGCCTGCCGGTAAAGCTGATCAGTTATTGGCCAGCCTTGATGAAATGGGACTGGATTATGTGTATCAGCCTTTGATTGCGACGCAAATGGTGGCGCTGAAAGCGAAAGAGCAGCAGTGGCTGCTGGAAGCAGATCAGCTGATTTTTGTCAGTGTCAGTGCTGTCACCTCATTGCAGCAGCAATTGGAAGCTAGTCAATTAAAAGCACCTCTGCTGGCGGTGGGAGAAACGACAGCATCGGCTTTAAAGCAATGGACTGGGCGTGAAGTTCGCTTTCCGCTCGATCAGCGCAGTGAAGGGGTGCTGGCGATGAGCTGTATGCAGCAGGTTGAAAATCAGCATATTGTCATTGTCCGTGGGCAGAATGGTCGCGAACTGATGAAGCAAAGCCTGCAAAAGCGAGGCGCTAAAGTGCGCTATGTACAAAGCTATCGACGAGTGCCTATTGCACTGGATGGAGCTTCACTGCTAGCACATTGGAAAGACTCGGTCAGTTGTATTCTGGTGACCAGTGACGAAATTATGCAGCAACTTTTTACCTTAGTGCCTGTCAGTGCTCATGACTGGTTACGACAGCGGCACTGGATTGTCGTTAGCCCGCGTATGCATGACTCTGCATTGGCGATGGGCATTCCGGTTGCGAATATTATACTGGCAGACAATGCCAATGATTCGGCTTTAATGGCCGCCATTTGCCATTACAAGAGGGACTACTTATGACTGAGCAAGCAAAGCCAACCAAGCAGGATGAATCCGTAGCATCTGTTGACGATGATATGCGTTATCTGCAGGAGGATGCTTTGGTCGATGAACCTCCTAAAAGTGGCCGTGGATTGGCGGGTTTTGCTTTGTTCTACAGTCTGGTGCTAACCGGCATTTTGGTTGCTGGTGGCTACTGGGCGTACCCTGAGTGGCAGCAGCTTAGCCAGCATCAACAAGTACAGCAAAGTCAGTTGCAACAGCAATTGGATGCACAACAGGCCGAGCTTGAACGTACCATGCATCAAGGACGTCAAGAGCAGCAACAGCAACTGGATCAGTGGCAACAACAAAGCCGGCAACAGCTAAATGAGCTGACTCGGCAACAACAGCAGCAACAGCAACAATTTCAACAGCAACTGCGGATGCTTGAGCAACGACTGAGTCAGGAGCAAGGTGCTGCACCAAGCGTTTGGTTGCTGGCCGAGGTGGATTACTTGCTGCGTATGGCTAGCCAAAAGTTGTGGCTGGAGCTGGATGTCGAAACGGCAAAACAATTATTACGCAGTGCCGATAGCCGCCTGGCGCGTTTAGCCGAGCCTGCTCTGCTTAGTGTGCGTGAAGCGATCCGACAGGATCAGCAAGCCCTGAGTCAACTAAGCATCCCTGACCCAACCGAAGTGCAGTTGACGATTCGGCAATGGCGAGAGGTGGCCCACACCTTACCATTCAAAGATCAGCACGCTGACTCTGCTGCGAAGCCAGATGAGGCCGAAGAAACCAGCTGGCGTCAGCGCTGGTATGCTTTGTGGCAGGGAGGCTTGAGTCAGGTACTGCAAGTGCGCTCAACTGTGGAGGATGATGTATTTAGCGTTTCGACTGAAGAGCAACGCTTGATCCGGCATCGGCTTCAGCAACAATTGGTGCAAGCTGAACTGGCCGCTATGCAGCAACAAACCAAGGTGTTTCAAGCCAATCTACGAGAAGCTGCTGACTTGATACAACGTTACTTCCAAGCCGAGCATGCCGATACTCAGCGGTTATCGGCTGCTTTGGTTGCCTTGGTTGGCACCGAGTTACACCCTGGTTATATCGCGCCTCTGCAAAGCGTAGATACTTTGCAACGCTATCAGCGCAATTTAGAACTACTCGGAGATGATGCTGGGGGCGAGCTATGATAAAAATTTTAGTCGCTTTGTTGGTGTTGGCTGCAGCGATGTGGCTTGGCCCAATGGTCTTTAGTCAGCCAGGCTATGTTCGCATTGTACTGGCAGGTTACACGTTAGAAATGACGGTGGTGGGGTTGGTCATCATGTTGCTGGTGGCTGCGCTTTTGCTATGGCTGGCAGTTAAGATAGTGCGCTGGCTTTGGGCATTACCTAGCCGTTCGTTGGGCTTTTTCCGGTGGCGCCGGCGGCAAAAAGCAGAGCAAGCCTTTCAGGAAGGGTTGCGTGCTTATGCCCGGCAACAGTGGCAAGATGCGGCCCAGCTGCTGCAACAAGCAATGACTGAAAAGAAGTACCATGATGAAAAGCTTACTTTAATCAGCTATGCGGCTTTTTACGCCGGGCAGCAGGAGCAAGCGGATCAGTCCGTACGGCAATTGCCTGCAGATGAAGCCAACAGCTGGTTTGTTAAAGCCGATTTAATGATCCAACGTGGTCAAGCTCAGCAAGCCAGTCTTTTTTTACAAGACAAGGTAGAGCAAGCACCAAAAGCCTGTGGTCTGGGGCAGCTGTATTTGTATAGTTTGCAGCAAGCGGGTCAATGGCAGATGCTGTTGGAGCAGATCCCGGCGGCACTTAAATATCGTTGGTTCAGCAAAGTGCAATGGGCTGCTCAGCGCTATCAGATTTACCCAAAAGCTATCAGCAGCTTAGTGCAGGATGGCAGTTTTTCGGAGCAGGCCGACTATTGGCAGGAGCTACCGGGTAAAGAGCGTAAGTCGGTAGCCGCCGTGATTGGTCGGGCCTGGGCTAAAGCCAATCAGGGTCATAGCGATCAGGCCGAGCGCCTGTTGGTGAATACACTGGCGCTGGTTGATTTGGAGTTGGCGTGGCCTTATTTGCGTCAGATCCCTTTAGGCCGCTCGGTACTGCAGTTACGAAAGCAAGTGCAGCATTGGCTGCATGATCACCCCAGTAATGGCTACTTGTATGCTATGCTGAGTTGGTTGGCAGAGCAGGAAGGTGAGCAGGAACAAGCCAGACTAGCATGGAAAAAAGCCGTACAGTATCAGCCTGAGCTGGCAGCAAGCTTGCGCTAATGGCAGCTGAGCGTCTAACCGGGCTGGCTGCTGTCAGTCAGCCTGATGCACAGGTGCTGGTGCTTGGAAGCATGCCTGGTGCGGCGTCGCTCAAACAGCAGCAATACTATGGCCATCCACGTAATTTATTTTGGCCGATCCTGTCTGAACTCTGTGGCTTCAGCTTGGAACAGTCCTACCCCGCTCGTTTAGCAGCTTTGCAGCAGCACAGAATAGCGCTATGGGATGTACTACAGCACTGCGAGCGCCAAGGCAGCCTGGACAGTGCCATCCGCAATGAAACCCCCAATGACTTTAACCTGTTTTTACAACAGCACCCCAAAATACGACTTATCGCCTTTAATGGCCGTAAAGCGGAGCAGAGCTTTCGGCGCTTGGTACTACCGTCATTACCGCGTGATTTGCCATGTGAATTGCTCTGCTTGCCCTCGACCAGCCCCGCTAATGCCAGCATGAGCCCAGCGTCTCGATTAGAAATCTGGTTTCAGCTCCGTGACCAGTTAGACAATAGTTAACGAAACCTTGCATTTCTCAATTTAAATGAGGTGACCACCGCGTTAGGTTAATGTATTATTTTTGCTGAGATGGAACCGACCTCTTTTGGAGCATGGAATGAACAGCAGCACGTGGAATGGCATTCTCTGGTTATACATTTTATTGAGTACAGCATTGTTATGCTTTGGTTACTCAAGACCAGTCAAAGCTGAGTTTTTTCAAGCACTACAAGCCTACGAGAAAGAGAGTTACTCCACTGCTTATACAGGCTTTTCTGCATTGATCGAACTGGGGAATGCTGAGGCTGCCTTTAATCTGGGAGTGATGTATTACCACGGTCACGGCATCGAGGCGAACCCTATTGAGTCGATGGCTTACTTTCATTTGGCGCACTCCTTGGGTAATAAGGATGCCGCTACCATCCAACAGCAAATATCTGCCCAACTTAGCGAAAGCGAGCGTCGTTTAGCCCGGCTTCGCTTTGAAGAGCTACGACAGCAAGTCATTATTCGGGATGATGCAGAAGCCACTCAATTGTATGATGTCGTCGATTTGCAGGCATTAGCGACCCCTATGCCGGTTTTTTCTGATGATGTTCATCGTCGCAGTCATTTTGGATACATTGTCATTCGTTATTTGGTCGATAAGGATGGCAGCGTTCCAGTGGTGGATGTGATAGACAGTTATCCTGCTGGGATCTATGAAAGAGACACACTCCGGGCCCTTCGCCGTTGGAAGTTTGAACCTACGGGCAAACAGCATTTGGTCAGTACGCAGTTAAATTTTTGGGTACCGGGTTCATTGCGATCGCGGGAGGCGCAACAGTTTTTAGAGCGTGATCAGATCTGGGACTATGCGGCGTTGGGGATATCTGCTTATCAAGAATATATTGGTAGTGTGTTACATCTCGTCCATATTGCTTCTGGCAAACACACCTTTATCGATGAATCCTTACCAGATGAATGGGACCTTCCCGATTTTACCGAGCTGCTAGGCTCTCGCTCCCTCAGTTTTAGATACCGCAGCTTTCTAGGCTATACCTTGGTGCAAGTGGAGGATGGTGTTATTCAGGCGGTGCTGGCCGATCACGCCTTGGAAGCACCGGATGCCTCAGAGCTGATAGGGAAGCGGATACGTGGCGCTACTTCGGGCCACTACACAATCAGCCGGCCTTCTCGAAGAGACTCTATCTTGGTTCAAAAGCGTTACCCAGTGCCTCGTCAACATACTGCAGGTTATTGGTGGAGCGAAGCGGCAAAAAATGGCAATGCCAAAGCACAGCGCATTTTAGCGAATCAGCGGGTTGACTGGCAGTTTTACTTACTGCAGCAAAATGAAGTGACATCGATGGCGTGGCACGGAGTTCGCTTAACATTAGATGGCGAGTCAGAGCAAGGTTTGGCATTAATTGAGCGCGCTGCTGATCAGGGGTATGGGGTGGCTGAGGAGCTGCTTAAAGTAATGACCGGCAGCGAATAGGCGTACTAATCCACTGCAGGTTAAGGCGGAAAAAAATCACATTTTTTTTAGTAGGCTATCTGCCTATTTTTATTTGTATTTTTGGTGATTAGCTGTCAATTATGTTGACACTGCATAGTTTTCTTTCTTGACAGAATATCTATTCAGGACAATAGTGTTTACAAAGTAAGCAATTAGTTTTTGTCTATGATCATGCCTCGATACTGCCAACTAGTTTCGACTCGCCGAGCTCCCCGCTTGGTGTGTTTGCATGATTGCTCTACCGATTATCACCTCTCTGAATGGTTCGACGAATAGCCATTCGCCTTTTAAGAATTCAGTTCTGAGTTCATACCAAATACTACCGTAGCTTGGGTACCTGTAATCCATGCTGCGTGGTTATCAGCCCGTGTGGGCTATTTCAATAACAATGATAAAGCAGGAAACAAAAATGAAAGCACTCGTTCAAATCGGGGCTATAGCCTTGCTGTTAAGCAGCAATGCCTATGCCTGTCTAACCCAAGAAGTCGAGAACAACAACTCCGAAAGCAATGCCAATGGGCCTTTGTGCTCTGGTGTCACGGTGGATGCCAGTATTCACAACCGCAACGATGTCGACTGGTTTTATTTCGATACCAGCAGCACAGGCGATATTTCTATCAACCTAAGCCATGGTAATAATGTCGACTTTGATTGGTTTTTGTACCGGGAAACCGGCAGCTATATTTTGTCTGGGCAAACGTCCAATAACCCGGAAACGGGTACCTACCCAGCTGCGGCTGCCGGACGACATTACATTAAAGTCACCCGGTATTCAGGCACTGGCAATTATCAGCTGACGGTGAACTTTAATGGCGATGGTCAGAGCGGTGAGCCTGATCCGGCGCCAGGCCAATGCAGCTATGGACCTCGTCCAAGTAAGCCCGGTGGCTTAACGGTGTATCGGGTGGGTTCTCTGGATGATAGCTGTGTGGAGTTAGATGAACCAGCCGTCCTACTGATGGGGGGGGGGTACCGATGTTGATGATGCATTTAGTCAACGGGTTGCGCCGCATATCCAAGGCGGTAACATCGTGGTGTTACGCACGGCTGGCACAGGAGCTTACAACGACTATCTGCAGGGGCTTACCAATGCCGCATCGGTCGAAACCATTATTGTGGATAGTCAAAACAAAGCCAATAGCGACTATGTCGACTGGGTGATCCGTACTGCGGAATTTGTCTGGTTAGCCGGTGGCGACCAAAGTACCTACATCAGTCATTGGAAAGGTACTAAAGTAGAAGATGCCATCCAGTACGTTTATGACAAAGGTGGCGTGGTCGGCGGCACCTCAGCAGGAAACCACGTATTGAGTGAGTTTGTCTACAACCCTGATGGTGTGCAGGGGGCTGTTAGCTCGGAAGTCGTCACAGATTTCTGTCATGAAACTATCAAGATCAGCACTGACTTTCTGAATATTCCGATGCTGGCAAATACCATTAATGACACACACTTTTATGAGCGTGATCGCATGGGGCGTTCGGCAGTGCTACAGGCACACTTGGGCAGCAATGGTCGAGCAATAGGGGTATCAGAACAAACCTCCCTGTTTGTTCAGGCAAATGGTCACGCTGTAGTCGATGGAGGTTACGAGGTCTATGTGCTTCGGGCTGATGGTCAGACTCAATACCAGAATACCAGTTGTGGTAACCCGGTCGTGGTCAATGATCTGCTGCGTTACCGCCTGCTTTCAGGGGATAGCTACAACTTGCTGAACAACAGCAGTTCAATATCGCCAATTCGCATCGGCATTAACGGTAACTTTAGTAGCTTTTATACGCCATCGAATCCGTATTAATCAGCACACCTAACCGCTGACTGGATTGAAAAAAGCAAGTCCACCCTTTGGGTGGGCTTGCGAACGTTTTATAGTGAGTGAAAAAATGAAGATAAACTGGTTCCCACAAACGTTAGTGGTTTTGTATTCAATTGTGATGTTGCAAGGCTGCGGCAGCAACATCTCTGACCCCGATCCCACCTTGCTTAGCGAATTAGAAGCCCTTGCGAATGCCGAAGCCTGTGGTTATGGCCCTCGTCCGGATAAGCCTGCCAATTTAACTCGTTATGCGGTGGGTTATACCGGTGATGTGTGTGTTGAGCTCGAAGAGCAGCAAGCTGGTATTATTTTAATGGGCGGCAGTACGGATGTGGATGCCGTCTTTGTAGAGAAAGTACGGCCTCATATTCAAGGCGGTAATATAGTGGTACTGCGAACCCGTGGTGGGGCTGGCTACAATGATTACCTGCTGCATTCAACACAAGCCGCTTCCGTAGAAACCCTTATTGTTGATAGCCGTGATAAAGCCAATACTGAGTATGTGGATTGGGCGATCCGCAGTGCGGAGTTCATTTGGTTTGCCGGTGGCGATCAATCCGAGTACATCCGTTACTGGCAAGGCACCGCGGTACAAGATGCATTGCACTATGCCTACCAAAAAGGCGCTATTATTGGAGGAACCTCGGCAGGTAATGCGATTTTAGGTGAGTTGGTGTACAACCCGGATGGTGTCGGAAGTGCCGTATCCAGCGAAGTAGCTGCTGATTTTTGTGATGCCAACATCAAGTTTAGTGGTGACTTTTTGCAAGCCCCAATGCTCCGGGGAACCATCACTGACACTCACTTTAAACAGCGCGATCGAATGGGCCGCTTAATGACCTTTCTGGCACATCACCCAGACCGGGATTTGACAGGTATTGCCGTCTCAGAGCAAACGGCTCTCTGGGTAGAGCGCAACGGCTGGACGGACGTATTTGGTCAGCATGAAGTGTACATAGTGCGGGCCGATGCACAAACGCGCTACCAACAAACAGAATGTGGCCAGCCGGTGATTATCTCCGATTTACTGCGCTACCGCTTAACGCCTGGCGATCGCTATCAGCTTGGCAGCCATCAGACCGGGGTAGAACCGCTGCGGATCAGTCTGGATGGTAGTCAGAGCCCCATCTATCAGCCGAGTAACCCGTACTAGTGCGTGTAGCGAATATGTATTTAGCTAGTTAGGGAATTTTTAGCAAAAAGCCAGGTCTACTCTGCATCTTAATGGATGCATCAACGAGCTGCGCGTGGAGAGACAAGAGCCGGTCTGGCTGGTTTCGAACGAAGAATGGGTACAGGATGTGCCCAGCGGCGAAGCCGCATCCTTGTTATGGTGGCGCTGGCCTTTACTGCTGGCCCTGGCAGGGCATGGACTGTTGTTTTTGCTGCTGAGCCAACAAAGTTGGCAACGTCCTATTGAGCCTGACGTGATGCCTGCTGCTATCGAGGCATACTTTTATCAAGCTCCAGCCAGGGTTGAACCAGAGTCAGTGGTGCCTAATCAAGAGCCTTTTTTAGAAGAGGAGCTTGTTGCTGATGTAGAAGAGCTGATGGCTGAACCAGAAGCTGTCAGCGAGGAGGCTGTGCTGCCTGATACGGATACCGAGCCGGCTCTGGCTGCGGAAGCCGATGCTGAAGTGACCGCTGATGATGGCAAGGGTGAAGAAAGGCCTGCTACTGAATCAGCAGCACTAACATCGGGTGTAAACCAACGCGGAAGTTTAATGGACCGCGCCCTACGACATGTGCAACCAACAGAAGAGTTGGCATCGGCACATCGGGCGCAGCAAATACAACGGCATGCGCAGCCAAAAATTACCGTAGAGAAGCGCTATCAGGAAATCCATGATAGCAGTAAGCCTATACGCAACTCTCGTGGCTGTCTTAGCGGTGATCCGAGTGTAGACGGCTTTGGCTTTGATGGCTTAATGGCTGCAAAGTATGTGCCCTGTGGCGATGAAATAAGTGCCGGTCAGCAATTGCAGGAAATCCTGCAACGCCGCTCCAGGCATTTGGGCCGATCAGAGTAAACTGAATGTGTCCGGATCAGCCCTGCAACTGCTGCTCCAGTCGCTGTTTTAAAGCCCCTTCAATCGGCACCGCTTTGCCGGTTTTTTGATCCAGGCAAACAAAAGTAATATCGGCATCGGCGGCAATGCGGTTGCTGCCTTTGATCGTCACTTCTTGCCGTACCATGGCACTTTTGCTGCCAATCTTACTAAATTGCGTGCTGATTTGCAGGGTATGCCCCATGGTGGCTGCTTCGCGGTAATTGATGTTGATGTTCACAATTACCCAGGCCAGACCAAGCTCGCGGAAAAACTCTATATCGCCATTGTCTTCCAGATAGCCCCAGCGGGCTTCTTCTAAGAACTCCAAATAGCGGGCGTTGTTGACGTGCTGGTAGATATCAAGATGGTAACCGCGAACTTTAATTTCGGTTAGATGCGTCATAATAGGCTCATAGTCAACAAAGATAGCGGCATTGTGCCACACCGGCACTGGCTAGACCAGTTTGGCAAGAGAATGGTTGTTTTTGTCTCCTGTTGGAGCTATTATTTTAACAAATTGTTATAGGAGATTGTCTGTGAAATGGATCCTTCCCTTTTGTTTGCTGTTGGCGGCCCACTCTTCCTTAGCGGCCAGTTGGCTGGATGCGCTTGATGCGTATCAACGGCAAGATTTTGCTACAGCAAAGCAAGGTTTTGTTGAGCTTATTCCATTGGCCAATGAAACTGCTGCCTACAATCTTGGTGTGATGGCACTGCATGGCCAGGGCCAGCCTGTGGATGAAGCCACAGCGCTGGGTTATTTCTTTTTGGCTGCCGAGCTGGAACATCCAGGCGCTCGCAGTGCTATCCAGCAGGTATCCGACGCACTTAGCGCGGAGCAGCTATCAGAGGCAGAACAAGTCTATACCGCATTGCAGCAGCGTATTCAGTTGCCAAAACGGCGTGCCGATGCCATCACGCAACGAACTGCAGGTCCGGAGCCAGTTAGCCGTCCTGCTCCCCAGTATCCAGTGGATGCCGCACGCAGAGGTCAGTTCGGTTACGTCATGCTGCGTTTTTTAGTGGATGAGGAAGGTAAGGTGCAGACCATTGATACGCTGGATGCCTTTCCGCAAGGGGTGTTTGAGCGCTCAGCGACTCGCGCCGTCAGGCGTTGGCAGTACGAAGCGACCGGTGAAAAGCATATCGTGCGCGTTCGTATGGACTTCAGATTGGACGCTGACTTGAATTTTCAACGCGTGCATGCACTCTTGCATAACGACAAGCTTTGGGATTTTGCCAATGCCGGCTCACCGCGACATCAGGAAGTGCTCGGTACCCTGTTTGAGCTAGTTGCTATGGGTTCAAATATAAGTTGGCAGGTAAGGCATGAACTGAGTGAGCAGGATATGGCGCCTGATCTGAGTCTGTTTCGGGATAGGTCTCGTTTGTCTGCATCGCTGGATGACTTTGTAGGGCTGGCGCATATCGAGTTGGGGTCCGGGGGGCGTATTACTCAGGTTGATTTTCTGCGTGAGGGATCTAACTGGGATGAAGAACAGCTGTTGGCAGCAACCATTAATACTGCTGCCGCACCCGGTCGTTACCGTATTCTGAGAAGTCAGAACCACCGTGGTCGCTATCAATTACACATCCAGCCAATTCAGGAGCTACCAGCCAATATGACAGCGAGGTATTGGTGGGATATGGCTGCCCGCAATGGTGATCGCAGGGCCCAGCAAATTCTGGCTGCATTTGATCTACATTGGGAGCAGTATCTGATTGCGCAGCAAGATCCTGAAGTGCTGGCCTGGAGTGGTACCCAACGGATCCTAAATGGTGAAACAGAGCTGGGCTGGGCCATGCTTGAGCAGGCAATTGTGCAAAATAATGCCACTGCGAAAGCTCTGAAAAAGCAGTTGTTATAAATTATAAAGCCCCGGTCGGGGCTTTACGGATTAAATATAGGCAAAGGCATCGGCGAACATTTGCTCACGATGTGCGCCTTGTTTTAAGAAAGCATCGCGAGCCACGCCAACCATCGGGAAAGGACCTGCGATGTATATGTCGTAAGCCTCCAGCGAGACAAAATCCTCCAGCACGGCTTCATGTACCAACCCCGTTCTGCCTTGCCAATCGTCGTCGGCTTCCTGTACCACCGGAATAAAACGAAACTTGCTCTGGCTGCTGGCCCATTGCTGTAACTCAGGTAACAAATACAGTGATGCTTGCTGCCGGACGCCCCAATACAAGAACACTGGCCGGTTATTCCCTTGTTGCTGCAATGCCTGAGCAATGCTGTAAATGTAGGAAAAACCAGTGCCACCCGCTAACAGTACAATCGGATGATCGCGCTCGGTTCGCAAATGTGCATGGCCTAACCCTGCTTCAATGCGCACCGGTTGGTCACTCTGTTGCTGTTGTTGCAGGTGATTCAGCGCCTGACTGCTGTACTCATCGCTGGCAGAGGCACCAATATGCAACTCCAGGTGTGCTTGACCCGGTACACTGGCGACAGAAAAGGGCCGTTTATCTTCATCAGTTAAGCACAGTTGTAAGTACTGGCCGGGTAAAAAGTGCACTGGTTGTTCTGGCACGAGTCGTACTCGTTGAACATGAGGAGTCAGTGGCGAAATGGAGTCTACAGTGCAAGTGGTTACTATCATGCTGGTCTCGTTCAGGGTCGAATAAATGGATGGTGTAGCACCACATCAGTTAATGGGTAGGCTAAGCAACCATAGGTAAAATTTTGTGCTTTGTCGATATCGTTCAGTGGCTCTGGCGGATTATAACGCACCTGACCAGAGCGAAGTCGGCAGACGCAACTGGTGCATACACCCTGACGGCAGCGATAGGGAAAGTCGATGCCTTGCCGAAGCGCTGCTTCAAGAATGGTTTCATCGGTGTTAACCTGAAACTCAATCCCCGCTGGCTGGATCTGTACCGAGAAACTCATGTTGATATGTCATCGATATCAATGCCCAGCTCAGGCCACAGTGCGTCTATACGCGCACTGACTTCTGGATCCATCACAATAGGCTCTCCCCATTCACGGCTGGTTTCCCCCGGCCATTTGTTGGTAGCATCCATACCCATTTTGGAGCCAAGGCCAGATACGGGAGAAGCGAAGTCCAGGTAGTCGATGGGAGTATTCTCCACCAAGGTGGTATCCCGGGCTGGATCCATTCGGGTGGTTATCGCCCAGATCACATCTTTCCAGTCACGGGCATTAATATCGTCATCACAGACAATAACAAATTTGGTGTACATAAATTGACGTAAGAAAGACCATACGCCCATCATCACACGCTTTGCATGGCCGGGATATTGCTTTTTCATCGTGACAATAGCAAGCCGGTAGGAGCAGCCTTCCGGTGGTAAATAAAAGTCGGTTATTTCCGGGAATTGCTTTTGCAATATAGGTACAAACACCTCGTTTAAAGCGACGCCAAGGATGGCCGGTTCATCCGGTGGCCGGCCAGTATAAGTGCTGTGGTAAATTGGGTTGTCCCGATGGGTGATATGCGTCACGGTAAACACCGGAAAGTCATCAACCTCATTGTAATAGCCGGTATGATCGCCATATGGGCCTTCAGGTGCCATTTCACCAGCTTCAATGTACCCTTCCAGCACAAACTCAGCACTAGCGGGCACCTGCAGCTCATTGCTAATGCATTGTACCACTTCGGTATTATCACCCCGCAATAAGCCAGCAAAGCCATACTCGGACAGGGTATCTGGTACTGGCGTAACAGCACCTAAGATGGTTGCGGGGTCGGCCCCCAAGGCAACAGAAACCGGGAAACGCTCGCCCGGATGCGCCTTTTGCCACTCATAAAAATCCAGAGCGCCCCCCCGGTGCGATAACCAGCGCATAATCAATTTGTTTTTACCCAATAACTGCTGACGATAAATGCCGAGGTTCTGTCGTTCTTTGTGTGGCCCTTTGGTGACCGTTAAGCCCCAGGTAATCAGTGGCGCAGCATCGCCTGGCCAGCAGGTCATAATGGGGAGAGTCGTTAAATCAACGTCATCGCCGCTTAAAACCACTTGTTGACAGGCACCTTTGCGTACTTTTTTAGGTGACATGTTCAGCACTTGCTTAAAAATTGGCAGTTTGCTGAATGCATCTTTCAAGCCTTTCGGGGGCTCGGGTTCTTTTAAGAATGCGAGGAGTTTACCGACTTCGCGCAGTGCTGCAACATCCTCTTGACCCATGCCCAAAGCAACACGCTCTGGGGTACCAAATAAATTGGCCAGTACCGGAATGGTTGAGCCTTTGGGGTTTTCAAACAGCAAGGCCGGCCCACCAGCACGAAGCGTTCGGTCCGCAATCTCCGTCATTTCCAACACCGGGTCGATTTCAACCGAAATGCGTTTCAGTTGGCCCCGCTGTTCCAGCTGGTTGATAAAATCTCGCAAATCTTTGTATTTCATAGGTTCACTTCAGCGCAAAGCTGCTGGATACGTACAGAAAAAGAGCAGCGATCAATCGCGGGCTCATGAATGCGTATTAGTATACATGGCTCTGACTCAGGTGTCAGTGCTGGTATGTTTTGCCAGCGAAGGGGGATAGGGAACCGATGTAAATACAGAAGTTTAGGCTCAATAGCTGTGCAACTGTCACTGATTTATAGCTATACTAAAGGTTCATGCAACACAACGCGGGGGGCGCATGGAGTTTCCGACCAGTATAAAACAGCAAACTTGCAGAGATTGCTTGAGTGGCCAGTCGCTTGGTTTTCAAATAAAAATGGCGTTTCAGCCCATTATCGACTGGCAAACCCAATCTATTTTTGCGCATGAAGCCTTAGTACGTGGCCCGGAAGGACAAGGTGCAGGCTGGGTGTTCGAGCGGATCACCTGTGATAACCGGTATTATTTTGATCAGGCCTGCCGGGTGAAAGCGATTGAAACAGCGGCACGACTTGGCTGTGATAGTTATTTAAATATCAACTTTATGCCCAATGCAGTGTACAACCCGGAAACCTGCATCAAAGCCACGCTCGAAGCATGCGACTTGTATGGCTTTAATAAGAAAAACATTATTTTTGAAGTCATTGAAAGCGAAGAGATCCCGGACAAAGCGCACTTAAATAGGATTTTTAGAAGTTATGCCAAGCATGGCTTTTTAACCGCCATTGACGACTATGGTTCTGGCTTTGCCAACCAAGAATGGCTGCGCGAACTCAGGCCGCACATATTAAAGCTCGATATGTCGCTGATCCGTGATATTGACCAAAGCCCTGCTAAGCAATTAATAGTGGAAAGCACCTTGGCTGAATGCGAGCTACAAGGCACCAAGGTGCTTGCCGAAGGCATTGAGAGTGCGGAAGAATTGGCATATTTAGTGTCATTGGGAGTGCGGTATATGCAAGGGTATTATTTTGCCAAACCGGCACTGGAAACGCTGATCCCATTGGCCGATATTCATGGTTTATCGCAGTAGTTACTTGTTGGTCTGTATTGAGTATAAAGGCGCCAATTGGCGCCTTTATACTGCCCGACTAAACCTTAAAAATCATAGCTTAGGCGTGCATACAACATCCGGCCAGAACGACCAAAGGGGGAGTAGTTAGAGAAAGCGGTTGCTCCTGTTGTATTCAAGTTGATTGGGAATGCATCCGGATATGTATCGAACAGATTATCTGCCCCAAACGCTATCCGCATATTATCCGTTACCTGGTAGCGCCCCTCTAAATCAACCAAAACTTTTGAGCCCAATGTAAAGTCGTTGATTGGGTTGGCATTTGGTGTCAATACTTCCCCGTAGCGAGTGGCTTTTAAGGTGGCGCCAAAGCGATCATGAGCCCAGTTAACAATGGCACCGAATTTGTCTTTGGGATTGCCTTTCTCAAAGGTGAGCACATTTACTCGATCAAACAGCACTGGAGCAGGATCCAATGCAGCTAGTTCGGCTGTTTCAGGTACTCGCGTGACTTTGGTACTATTTAGGTTACCCACTAATGTAAAGTCAAAGTTGCCCATAGTATCGGTCAACACTGGCCAGTTGATCACCACATCCACACCTTGTGTTTCGGTATCGACCCCATTAATGAAGAAGCGGCCGCCACCTATGCCGATAAAGCCTTGTGATTCCAGAAAGTCTCGCACATTCGGCTGCGTCAGGTTCTCTGACAAAACGATGCGATCATCAATATCGATGCGGTAAGCATCCACGGTAATGGTGACGGTATCAAAGCGCATCACAGCACCGAGCGAAAAATTAATCGATTTCTCCGCATCCAGCTCCCGAGCTCCAAGAGCTACCGCCACCGGATCATTGACGGGGAAGGTGGTGATATCAAACGGAATACCGCCGATAAAGTTGGTCGAAGTAGCCGTAAAGTTTTGTTGCTGCAGCGATGGTGCGCGAAAGCCGTTTTGCACTGAGCCGCGAAGTGCAAAGGTGTCGGTGAAATCATAGCGGGTGGCAAACTTACCGGATAGGTTACTGCCAAAGTCGGAGTAACGTTCCGCTCGTAAGGCAGCCGATGCCAGCCATTGATCGGTTATATTCGCTTCAAGATCGATATAGGCACCGATGGCGGTCCGGCTTTCGTCAACTTCATTGGATGGTCGAAAGCCAGGGAATACCTGAGAACCCGAGGCGGTTGGGTTGCCATTTGGCAACAATACACCACCATTTTGATAGGATTGAGGTTCGCCAGCAAAGATCGAATAGCTTTCGCGACGAGCCTCCACGCCAAGTGCCAGGTTAAGCGCTGAGGCAAGGCCATCGACATCAATGGCTTTTACCCCCGATAAGTTGTAGACCCATTGATTGTATTTATAACCACCGGCATCAAATTCGGTTTGGCTGGCTGGGCCAAAGGAGCGGTTGAGTGTATTTTCAATGGTAAAGGCCATTTTATTGGAGCCATAGACCACAGAGGTATCCAATTGCCATTCACCCCAATCCCACTCATAACCAAAGGCGGCACTGAAGTCATCCACATCTGGTGAAATAAGCGGCAAGAAGCCGTCTGGGTATATCTCAGGCACGTTTCTGGCATCATTGGCTGGCCGGTAAAAGCCTCCAGAGGTGGCTTGACGATTCTGATAACTTGCCCAGCCATAGAGTTTGCCGTTATCCGTGGTGACGCCTGCATTGGCAAATAAGGTCCACTGCTCCATTTCTGGCTCACCATACCAAGCACTAAAGCGGTTAAAGCTTTGCTCACGGGGATCGAAGCTACCATCTGCCAGCAGAGGGTATTGTTGTCGATAATCCCAGCCTCCACGTTCCGTACGTTCTTGATCTTTGTACTCAGCTGAAACGGTCAAAAAACCGTTATTGCCCAACTCAAAGCCTTTCCAGCCAGACAGGGTAATGGTTTCACCATCACTGCGGCTGCGTTTTAGTTCGCTCGGGGCACTCCAGGTCGCCCCTTCCGGAGGTGGGGTGGTCGGTGTGGTGTAACTGGTATCCCGCAAGCTATAGCCTAGCGTCACGGAACCTCCATCGGCTGCTTCACGTAAGCGTACGTTCATAACCCCGGCTATGGCATCAGAGCCATATTGGGCGGATGCACCATCGCGCAACACTTCAATGGCGCTAATGGCTCCCATGGGGATAGTATTCAGATCCACTGCGGAAGCGCCCCGGCCAACGGTACCATTCACGTTCACCAGTGCGGCAGCATGGCGTCGTTTTGAGTTCACCAATACCAAGGACTGATCCGGTGATAAACCACGTAGTGTAGCGGGACGAATGGTATCGGTACCATCGGCAAGGCCTGGCCGGGGAAAGTTAAAGGATGGTAAAGCAACCGACAACGCTTGATTAAGTTCGGTGGTGCCAGAGCGCTCCAATACATCGGAGCGAACTAAGTCGACCGGTACTGCGGTATCGGAAATTGTGCGGCCAGCAACGCGGGTACCTGTGACCACTATGGTCTCAACTCGCTCAGCAGCAGTATCATCATCAGCAACCACCAGTGGGGTTGTTAGTATGGAAGTGATGGCGATGGCCAGGGGCGTGACACGAAAAGTACGCATATAGTTTCTCCTAGGGATTTTAATTTGTGTTGTCTCTATCCTTATACATCGATACTTATTTTTATAATGATGCTGGCTTTTTCAGCTTCTTATTAGTAACGACTCAACTACAATGTCGTACTTCATGTATACGTGATGCCATTAATCATAGACCAGAACTCCATGAATTTCCTTGCAACTTTGGTCTGACAGATGATCTGGGCGACCAAAAGCAGTACCATGATGAAAGATTATAGGATCGTGAAGGTGCTGAGCCCGAACTTGGCGTTTAAGGAGTTGTTGCATGAAGAAAAATACACACCTCATTCAAGCAGGCCGCGGCAAAAAGTGGGTTGGTCAAGCGGTGAATCCTCCGGTAGTCAGAGCTTCTACTATTACCTTTGACACCATGGCAGAGCTGGCGCATGCCAGCCAGCATAAAGGCAATCGAGTCCCTTTTTATGGCCGTCGCGGCACAGCAACGCATTTCGCGTTTCAAGAGGCGATGTGTGAGCTGGAAGGTGGTGCTGGTTGTGCTTTGTATCCATGTGGTGCGGCCGCTGTGAGTGGTGCTTTGCTCTCGTTCTTACAATCAGGCGATCATCTGCTGATGGTGGACTCGGTGTATGAACCCACCCGGGCTTTATGTGAAAAGATTTTACGGCCGATGGGCATCGACACCGAGTACTATGATCCCATGCTTGGTGCTGGCATTGTGGAGTTGATCCGGCCATCGACCAAGGTAATTTTTCTGGAGTCGCCGGGCTCTTTGACGATGGAAGTACAGGATGTGCCAGCTATCTGCAACATAGCACAGCAGCATGGAATCGTGACCATTCTCGACAATACCTGGGCTTCACCGATTTTATGCCGGCCATTCGAGATGGGGGTCGATATCTCCATTCAGGCGGCAACCAAGTACATCGTCGGCCATTCCGATGTGATGCTGGGTACCGCCAGTGCCAATGAAAAGCACTGGCCGCAATTACGTGAGCACAGCTATGTGTTAGGTTACTGCGCCTCGGCCGATGATGTCTATCAGGCGAGTCGTGGGTTACGCACTTTAGGGATTCGGTTGCAGCAACACGAACACAATGCGCTGCAGATTGCTCGTTGGCTGGCCGACCGGCCAGACGTGGAAACGGTCCGTCATCCAGCGTTTAGCAGCAACCCAGGCCATGAGGCGTTTAAGCGTGATTTCAGCGGCAGTAACGGCCTGTTTTCATTCGCCTTAAAGCAAGGCGGTGCCAAAGCCGTGGCCGCTTTTGTTGAAGGCATGCAATATTTTAAAATGGGCTTTTCCTGGGGTGGCTACGAAAGCCTGATTTCACCTACCCTGAATGTACAAAAACTACGTACTGCCAGCCAGTGGCCACACCAAGGGCCTTTGATCCGTTTGCATATTGGCCTGGAAGATCCGGACGATTTAATTGCCGATCTAACGCAAGCTTTTGCCCGGTATCAAGCTGCACTTTAGCTTATGAACAGTACAGAGTGGTGCTTGATATACCACCACTCTGTATAATTATCCGACTAAACCTGCATAACAATTCATCGAACGGTTTTTTTCTGGCCGTTTTTGCTGGATCCTGCGCCATCTTTCCTTACAATGCGCCCATTTTGGGTAAAGCCATCGTTGTCTGCATGCGCAGTGCAACGCTTTTAACCAGTGCAACAACTGGTCGTATCTTTCAGGGAGCTGTTATGCGCAACACTAAATTTAGTAATTCATCACTGCATCGGGCGATGCAGATTGGCCTGCTCGGTAGCAGTGCTGTAATGTTTCCGGCTTTGGCCGGAGCAGATGCCACCAGCAGTGACGTCGCCGCGGCGCCAGAGCGGATTCAGGTAACTGGCTCGCGCATTCTACGTGAAGGTGCTGTGGCTCCATCACCGGTGACGGTGATCAGCGGCCGGGATCTGGTTGAAACTGGCGCCATGAATATTGGTGAAGTGCTCAATGTACTGCCATCGTTAGCCGCTACTTACTCATTGGCCAACTCAGGCCGCTTCATTGGTACGGCTGGTTTAAGTTTGCTGGATTTACGTGGTATGGGCGCATCCCGTACTCTGGTGCTGGTGGATGGCAAGCGTCATGTGTCCAGCAGTGCTGGCTCTGCGGCGGTAGATACCAACGCCATTCCTACGGCCTGGATTGAATCGGTCGAAATCATCACCGGTGGTGCCTCTGCGGTTTATGGTGCCGATGCGGTTACTGGCGTGGTGAACTTCAAGTTAAAGCGCAACATTGAAGGGTTTGATGTGCAGGCCATGCTGGGCACTGCTGAAGACAACCCGTACCGCAACCACAAGCTAACCGGCTCGTTCGGTACCAACTTTGCCGATGATCGCGGTAACTTTGCCATCTCGGCAGAAGTGTCCGGCCAGCGTGGTATGAATGCCACCCAGCGTCGCCAGACACGCACATCCTATATGGCAGTGCGCAACCCAGACGACGGCGATTATCGCGATGCCGATGGCAACTGGATACATGATGGCATCCCGGATACCATCACCGTGGCCAATGCCGGCTGGTACGACAGCTCGACAGCAGGCAATTTCTACCTAGAGTCAGACAGCGGAAGCATCGACTGGTTTATCTTTAATCCAGATGGCAGTGTCCGTGCTCAGGACTTAGGCACCACTTATGGCCAGTGGGGACGTTGCTCTGATTGTGAGTTGTTAGATTTACGCCGTTACACCGATTTACAGCCAGCCTTTAATCGCTTTAATGTGAACAGCAAAATCAACTTTGAACTGACGCCGGATACCCTGATCTATGCCGAAGCCAAGTTTGTTCGCAGCAAAGGCGACAGCGAAGGGCAGCCATCCTTCTTCGAATACGACAGTGCTTTAATGGTTGGGCGCGACAATGCCTACCTGGATCCAAGCCTGGTACAACTGATGGATGCGTATGGCATCAATGAAATTGCCGTACACCGCTTCCAGCAAGATGCTGGCCGCCGGTTGGAAAACAATACCCGCACCACGTCTCGCTTTGTGGCTGGTATCGAAGGTGCCCTGGGACTTGACTGGAACTACGAGCTTTACGGTGTTTTTGGTGAAACCAAGCTGGAGCAGATCAACCGCAACAACCTGATCCGTACCAATTTTGCTCAATCGATCGATGCGATTGTGGTCGGTAATGAAATAGTTTGTCGTGACGAGCTAGCGCGCGCCAATGGCTGTGTACCCACCAGCATCTTTGGTGACAATGCCATTAATGCCGAGGCGCGCAACTGGTTCAACACCAACTCATACAGCAACAGTACTGTCCGCCAGACGGTGCTTAGCGGCCACTTAAACAACAGCGGTTTATTTGAGCTTCCTGCCGGTTATGTCGGTGTATCTATGGGTGCCGAATACCGTAAAGAAGAAAGTGAAAGTGTTCCGGATAGCTTTGCCGCTACTGGCGCAACCTTTCTGAATTCATTGCAGTATGAAAAAGGCAGCTTTGAGGTAAACGAAGTATTCGGGGAAGTCTCGATACCACTGTTGGCTGATTTACCGCTGATTCAGGATCTGGTGTTTGATGTCGCCGTGCGTTACGCCGATTACAGCACCATCGGCAGTGCTGTCAGCTGGAAAACTGGTTTGGATTGGCACCTGAACTCGCAGCTGCGGGCGCGGGCAACCTATTCTGAAGCCTTACGGGCGCCGAACATTGGTGAACTGTATGGGCCACAAAATCAAACCTTCTTCCGGGTCACAGACCCTTGCGGTGTTGATGAGGTGCAGAGTGAAACCCGACGTATCAATTGTGCGGCACTGGGTATCCCTGAAAACTTTGATCCGCAAGCGACCGCATCAACCATCGAAGGTTTGAGTGGTGGTAATCCGGATTTAACCGAAGAGAAGTCTACCAGTTACACGGTTGGTTTGGTGTATCAGCCAGACTGGTTACCGGGCTTTAGCGCGACCCTGGATTACTGGTCTATTGAGATAGACGATGCTATCTCTGCGGTGTCGGCGCAGAATATTCTGAACAAATGCGTTGATTCAGCAAGTGGCACCAACAATCAATTCTGTGCTTTAATCGAGCGGAATGATCAGAGTGAGCTGACGTTGATCACCTCAATTACTCAGAATGTGGCGGCATTGACCGCTGAAGGCGTCGATTTTGAGCTGGGCTATGATTTTGATGCACTGGGCGGTCGTTTTAACACCAAGCTGATTGGTACTTATCTCGATTCCAGAAAAACCTTCTCGTTCCAGGACAGCCCGGAAGAGTTTGACCAATACGCCGGAACAGTCGGGGATGCGCGTTGGCAAACCAACCTGAGTATCAATTACCGTTACGATGTCTGGACGGCAAGCTGGAAAACACGCTTTATCGACAATGTCTCGCTGTACCGTCAGCAGGAGCTGGCTATCAATCCGGATCCTAGCGATATCATGAATTATGGTAGCTACTTTGTGACGGATTTACGTCTGGGCTATCAGTTTGCCAGCGGCGTGCAGTTGGCGGTTGGTATTGATAACGTGTTTGATCGCAGCCTGCCTGGTGTAACTACCGGCACTACTGGTACTACAGCGGCTTACAACAATATTGGGCGCTTCTACTACACCTCGGTGTCGTACAGCTTCTAACCACTGTAAGTGGAGAAGCCAGCCCGCGCATGTCGCGGGCTTTTTTAATCTTGTTGAAATACCACCAGTTGGTTACGGCCCTGTGCTTTGGCTTGATACAGGGCTTTATCCGCCTGACGGTACAGTTCGTCAAAGTGGTACTTCCCCTGTTCACTGCAAGCCAGCCCCATACTGGCGGTGATGTGAAAAGCCTGTTCATCGCTCACTTTCGTTTCTGCGAGTGCATTCAACAGCACCTTGCACAACTGCTCCGCGACTTCTTCGTCGGTATCTGGCATCAGCAGCATAAACTCTTCACCACCAATGCGGGCCAGCACATCCGTGGTACGCCGGGCATAGGCTTTCATCAATTGAGCCAACATTTGCAGTGCTTTATCACCTGCCGGGTGGCCATAGACATCGTTTACTTGTTTAAAGTGGTCGACATCCAGCAATACCAGGGTTATTGGTTGATGATTGCGTTGCGCCATGGCGCATAGTAACTCACCTTGCAGCATGGCACTGCGCCGATTATGCAGGCCGGTTAAACCATCTTCGGAGGCGAGTTTATTCAATTGACGATTTTGTTTGCTAAGTAGGATAAAGAGCAACAGCAATACAAAGCCGATGGAGAAAACACCGATACTCAGCCAAGCCACTGCATTGCCATAACGATGCAAGGCGTTGGTTTGCCCCGCGATGATTTCCTGCAACGAGCGGTGTACATCGCTGGTAAATATATCCATGTCTTCCTGGATCCACTCCACCATTTGTTGCAGTGCTTGAGGGTCAATATGCTGCTTTTCATGTTCAACAACGTGCTGAAGTTGCTGAATTTGCCGTTCAAGCACTTTGAAATTACTTTCCAAATCGACAAACTGATGCAATAACCCTTGAATGGTGCGTTGCCGGGCCTGGATCCGGCTCCATAATGACTGAGTCAACTCAGCATTACTCTGGTGGGTGAGCGCTTCAGCATAGGCTGACACCTCTCGGTTTAGCATCTCAATCTGCCTGCCAACATCAATCACGCGCAAGGCTGGACGTTGCTGCATATTCACTTTGGCATGCCAAATCCAGCTACAACTCGCCATCGCAACCAAGCTGTAGCCAATCAATACCAAGGCAATCGCTTTGGTGAGCTTAATCGAACGCATTGTCAGCATTAGGGGCGAACTCGTATCTCAGACAGGCTCCAAATCCAGAGTACCAATGGTGCGGTTCCAATGAGCACCTGTTCAGCCTGTTGCGGCCAAATTAAAATTATCGGGCCATTTTTTTCCAGTGGTATCGGTTCGCCATTAAAGCGTGTTGCCAAAATCGGTTGGCCTTGTTCAATGTCTTGCTGAGTCAGGCGAATACGGTATTCATTCAGTGCATTTAAGCGAATGTCCTGAAAGCCCTGTAGCTCATAGTGCTGCAACAATTGATGCAAATAGACCCCTTGCCATTGACCTTTAGGTCCCCAGGCAGCCTGAAAAGACGCCTGCTGTTGCGGCATAGCATCGAGGTCTGTCAGGGTCAATGCTTGCTGCTGATCGCCATAGTGAACATTTAGAATAACCGGCTCGGACGCGATAGCCTGCGCCATAAGCAGTAGATGTGTGATCATGAAACACGTAGCAGAGGCTACAAAAAGAAAACGCTGTGATCGCATAATAATCCCTTACTACACTCGAGATGCTCAATGTGAGCAGTCAGTTTAAAAATGATGTGAGTCATAATAGCCGCCCCTTCAATTTTAGAAGCTACTGGCCGAAAGTGCTATGCACTGAGAGCCTAAAAGACTAGAGAATGAATCATACTTTATGAATCTCTGATGAACTTGGCCGTATTATTGTTTTAAGCAAAGTGGCGTCAAATGCACATTATGCTGTTGGTTACTCAGCCATACCTGACCTTCGGTAATGGTGCATTGTAACTCCATGCTTCGATTGACCATCGCCGCCAACTGTTGAACTTCCGATTCCGCAAACTCCGATATGGCTAAATTCTGATAGCGCTGCAGGTTCGGGGCTTGCTGCTGCCACCAGACAGCGGTGCTGCGACCACCATAACAATAGAGCTGTACCTTTTTGGCCCGACCACAGGCTTTTCGCAGCCATTTTTCATCGGGTTGACCAAACTCGACCCACAGGTTTACTTCACCAGAGAGCGATTGATCCCATAACTCCGGTTCATCCGCTTCTGAGCTGAGCCCTTTCGTGAAGGCAAGGGTATCCGAGGCATTTAAGGCAAAGGCCAATAAACGGACCATCATGCGTGTATCGGTTTCAGAAGGGTGCTGTGCCAAGGTCAAACTATGATCGGCGTAGTAGCCACGGTCCATGTCGGCAATATTCAATTGGACTTTAAATACAGTTGCTTTTAACGCCATCCTTAGGCCCTACTCAATAAAAGCGGCAGTGTAGCCTGTCTGCCACCGCAGCTCAAATAAAAGGCACTGGCAGCGACTACCGAAGTCGGATAAACTACGATTTGTTTGCTAAAATGCAACAAGGAACAAGCATTATGAATAAATTAACCCCGATTTTACTGGTTGTATTTGCTTTGCTCGCCATGCCGGTGTGGGCTAAAACCATCTTAACCAAAGACAACGTTGAGCGTTATCTGGCGATGCAGCCGGAGCTTATGGCGTTTGAAGAACGGCACCCAGACAACGATAGCAAGGATATGGTATTGGAGTCGCATTGCGATTGGCCGCGCCATTACCAATCGTTAAAGGCACAAGAGTTGGATGCCGGTTACATTCAAGGCATGGAAGCAATTATCAAACAATACGGCTTTCAGCCCGCCGAGTTTCTTGAGCTGAGTTTAAAGATCAGCTGGCCCCTACTGGAAATGAGCAAGCCCATGCTAGAAATGTCGCATCAGATGCTGGAGCACTTACCAGATGACATGCGAGCAGAGCAAGAAGCCGAAATGGCGCAAGCCATGCAAGTCATCAACTTGCTGGAGCAGTGCATGACCGAAGCCGATAAAAAAGCCGCCGCAGGGTTTCAAGACCAGCTGATACAGCAAATGATGCTGCATGATGAAGAGGGCATGGATCCTGAACAGCTGCAGCAGATGATGGACATGATGCAGCAAAACTGAACAATTTTTTCGTCAGTGCAACTTGAAAACGAGTTCATAGCCCTTATATACAGTGATGACGGGGTAGGTCTCTAAGAGAGTACCCTTAATCACAACTCGTATTGCTTTTCGGAGAATATGTTATGAACTCAATAGATTTTAGCCCACTGTACCGCAGCAGCATCGGTTTCGACCGTTTTGCCTCTTTATTGGATCACGCCTTGCGCTCTGATCAGAACAACAACGGCTATCCTCCATACAACATCGAAGTGCTGGATGAAAACCGCTATGCCATTACACTGGCCGTAGCAGGCTTCAGCCGGGACGAACTCAGCATCGAAGTCGAGCAAGGCGTACTGACCGTCAAAGGCAGTAAAGCAAACGATAGCAAAGAGCAGCGTCAGTACTTGCATCGCGGCATTGCCAACCGCTCCTTCGAGCGAAAATTCAATTTGGCCGAATTTGTCGAGGTGACCAACGCCAGCAGCGACGATGGTTTACTGACCATCAGCCTGACGAAAGAGATCCCAGAAAAAATGAAGCCAAAACAAATTGCCATCAATGGCAGTAACGACAAGGCAACTATTGAGCACCAAGCCAATAAAGTGGCTTAAGCACAATGCATTGCTAAATCAACCAAGGGCTGTCTACGGATAGCCCTTGTTGTTTTATCAGAAGTGGTAGCTGATACCCACACCCAGCAGTGAGTTATCGCTTTCAAACAAAAAGTTGCCGTAGATTGCAAACTGAGTGTTTAAACGAAAACTTGCATTAAGCTCACCCAAAGTAGAGCTATCGAGCCCCGAAACATTGATATGTCTTAAAGCTGCACCTAGCTCAAGCTCTGGTGTTGCCATGTAACGTACGCCTGCACCAAGTTGATAGCCACTGCCAGAGTCGCGATAACGCAGCGCGATATCATCCATAAAGAGGATATCGGAGGAGGCTGACTCTTTGGCATACCCGCCTTCAAAAAAGGTATCCAGACCTGGCATAATTTGCTGACGCAGGCCTAAGCTTAGCCAGCTTTGCTCTGATTTGGCACTAACATTCAGCAAGTCACCAGTGACCCGATCGTAGCGACCACGCAAATAAAGCCGCTCAGTCAATAAATAGCTGCCTTGTAACTGCCAGCCATCCGGTTTAAAGCGATTGCGCTCACCAAAATCAGCAGCATCCAACTTGATGTTGGCTTTGGCATAGCCAGCAGATACATAGTTCCAGTTAATATCCGAATTGCTGTCTGCAACCGCAGAGGTGGCCGCTACTAATGCAGCACACAGAGTAAGTTTGAATTGCATAGAAAGTCCTTATCAAATTTTGTAGCGAAGCATGCTAGCACAAAGCTCAATGTTGAAAAAATGTTTTTTTTATGTCTAATTGATTGCATCTAACTAGGCTAAGATCAGGCGATATTTGAGACAATCATTGAGAAAACAGCTGACACAGCAATTTGCTACCGGAGTCAGCTATCAATGTTTTCCCGCCATCGGTAGTAGCTGTGTTGTACCTTTAATCCCTTTCAGCGACATCCATATTGGTGTCGCTGGCGGTGGGGGGGGCAAGCGGACTAATGAGAATTAGTTATTTGGCGTGGTTAATATTCGCAGAGCGGATTGTAGCTGTTCAGCGCAGTGCACTCCCAGATCGGTTAGGTAGCCGCCATCAGGTTGGGTCAGCAAGCCTTTTTGGTGCAAGCGTTGAATAGCCGCTTTGGTATCGGTGTCGGCCTCATGGTGGACTTTGAGTCCTTCGCGCACACTATCCAGGTTGTATAAATTTAAAATACGAATTTCGGCATTAAGATCGGTGTTAATGGGCATAAGCAGCTCCTGCTTTAAGTGATAAAACTACCATAGCTGGAATCACAGTAAATGCCACGCTTTTTCAATAAAAAACTCATGCGCTGATTAGGGTTGCGCATTAATGGCGTTGCCCAGTAGAGCGAAGTAGCGAAACCAGTGGTCTCCAAGAGCATCTAACTCGGCCTGATTGGGGTAGGCCCCTGCCTTGGCCAATTCACTTTGTCGGGTGCCACTGACCAAAAAGTGATTTTTCAGTGGCTGCGCTTGCAGCATGGCTTCAAAAGCTCGGGCGCAGAGTTCTTCTGGTTGCGACAAATACAATTGCTGGCGCGCTTTATCAAGTTGGATGCAGCGATTGAAAAACGCACTAGGCTGTTGGCCATCTGCGGATAACAGTAGCGTTTTATAACCCTCTAACAAGATATGGCTTAATGGATGAGGGTGAAAGGCATGCTGATTGATAAAGCATCGGCTGGCAAAATGATGGGCGTGAGCTGATGGAAAGAGCTTTGGCGCGATGTAATGGTCAAAGGCATGAAACCATTCATGAGCGAGGCTACCCGCACCGGCATTTTTCGCCAGTGCCAAAATACGGCCTCGAGGCTGATAGTGTGCACAGACACCGGGCTGGCCACCAATACCAAAGGTTAAGGTGAGCGTCTGGTTGAGAGAGATGACCTTTGCTGGCACCTGCAGTAATTGCTGCAGATCGCACAGCGCATCAAAAAATAAGTTGGCGGCAATGTGTTGCTCTTCGGCTGTGACCCAGCGACCCACCCGAATGCCGCGAAAGCCAAACAACTTCACAATATCGGCAAAGCTGACATCGGCTCCTGCACGGTGATTCGGGCCATTGCGGTAAAAGTCGTTATAGAGGCGGCTCAAGGATGAGCTGACTCTTCAGTGACTGCATGCAGACAGCAAGCCAATAATGGATCGCCAAACACATTGTGGCCGTTGCTTTTACTCATAATCATCCTTAGGTTGGCTGCATAGCTTACCCAGTATGATGAAAGTGAGTCAATCGATCACTTCAATCCGTTTTGTGGCAGCAAGATACCGATCGCAGTACCGTTAATTTCGCACACGAACCACGGAGTTGTCTACGCCCAGCGCGCCGGGCCGATAGGTATCGGCTTGCCAGTCGTTATCGTAGTGTTCTTCTCCATGTTCATCGAGCAGGCAATAACGAAATTCAAAATCGTCTTGCTGATCGGTCGGCAATTCAAGCATGGTTTTAAAGCTGCCGTTTTTCAGCTGTTTTAATGGTTCTTTTTGCCAGCCCTGTGCTTCGCACAACAAGTAAGCGGCTTTTGCATGGCCGGCAGCTTCTGCCGGGATCTCAAAGGTCACTTTGACAACGGGGCGGCTTTTTAAAAACTGTTTTTTCAATGGCATGGTAGATACTCCCTCGAGTGTGACGTCTATGGAACAGGGGTTGCACTTTTTGGGTGCAACTTGATGCTTAAACAAGCAAGACCGGTCGTGATTCGGTTGTTTTCGCCTGTATAAAATGTAGTCATTCATAATTTATGCCAGCATCATGCGATGGGTGTCGGGCGAGTCAGGGCGCCCTAATCATGATGTATGATTATAGACATTGATGACGATTTGATGAATTTCAGGGAAGCAGCATTGCAGGAGAGCTGGAAGCCCCCTGCAATGCAGTCATTGCAGGGGCAGGATTAACGCAGTGGATTGGCGTGCGCGGTACCGCGAAAGATGGCATTGATGTACAGCAAGTGCATGCCATCGACATAGGCGCGGAAGTTAGGTTCTTGGGTAAAGGCGATCACTTGCCCACGGCCCAGCGGTTGCACCATCAATAACGGTTTATGAGCAATTTGTTGGCGATTCTCATCCCAGACAAAGCCACCGGCCAATAACTCATCTGCTCCTTTAAAGGTCACCACGTTGCGGCCATGATTGATACTCAGTGGCTGATAAACCTGATTGCCAACATAAAGGCTGGTCAGTGTCGGCGCTATGCCGGCCGTTAGCCAGTGGTTTTGATCGACGCTGGTACGCGCTAAAAAGCCGGGCACCCAGTCGGGATCGGCTTCTTGTGGCACCAGCAATTGCTGGTATTCCGCCATATCGGCAATAACCCGGCCACTGACCCGTGGTTTTTCATCAGCGTTGTTGCCGTTGTGTTCATTGACCTTGAATTCGCGTTTACTATTGAGTAGCGGAGTCTCACCTTGGATCAGCCACTCCGTGGCATTCCCCAGTGTGATTAACACCCCGCCTCGTTCGACAAAATGGCGCATGTTGGCCTGACCAGCTTGGCCCAGTGCTTGTTGGTAATTTCCCCGTGCCGTGGCCGGCAAAATAAGCACCTGGTAATGGCTTAAATCGGCAGTGCGAAGCTGAGCAGGGCGAATGGCGGTGACCGGGTAGTTAATGCCTTGTTCAATGACAAAGCGGGCGCTGCCCGCACTCAGCGGATTGGTGGGTTCATCCCATAGCATGGCGATGTTGGGTTGATGCAGGGTTTTGACATTCATCGAGCCAAAGTTTGGGCCATCCAGTACCCAGCTGCTATCAATGCCATCAATATGCGCGCCCGTTTGCACAGCCAACTGCTGCACGGTGGCGGCCAGTTGCTCTGGGTTGTCGCTATGGCTCAAAATCAAGCTACCGGCTGGGTAGCGGGTGCCATTTTGATGGGTAAAAGGCAGATCCGAGCTTTTCAGGCGTAGGCCTAGCTGCAGCGCTTCACTCATAAAGCGGGCAGCTGCCATGTCACCCCAAGGGACGATAAAGCCAAAGCCGGCTTCTGCTTGATTGACCTGGCCGGCCAGAATGGTGTCAGGGCCTACTGGTGCAGTCGAGACTGAGACGTTGCGGTTGCATGGCATCACATCCAGGTTGTACATCAATGGCAATGACCAGGCCGTGACATCGTAGATTTGATCACGCAGGTTGTTGGCGCGGCGCTCTTCTTGCCGGGCAATAAAATCAGCATCCATCGGTACCGTATCGTCCAGCAAAGTACGGATCAGGTGATAGCTTGGCTGTGCGGCATTGATGACATAAGCTCCGGCATCATAGCGCGTGCCACAGGCGGTAAATGCCTGCGTGCTCTGGCCGACTTCGATGCCATGCTGCGTTAAGGTACCCATCAGTTTTTGATGGCCAGCCCGATCTCGGGTCGCCGGGAAAATATAACTGCGAACCGAACCTTTTTGCCCTTGCTCAATGGCATTGGCCCGGTACTGATAAAAGCGCTCGAGCAGTTCAGGGCCCCGCTGGCTGGCGGTTTCCAGCGTTGCTTTAAAAGCGACAAAATTTTGTTGCACACTATCCGCAAAGGTCAGGATATCGCCATCGCGTTTACGGAACTGATGGCCGCGGGCAGATGCCATTTCATAGGTCATGGCAATGCTGCCGTAATACAGTGGCCAGCTGGCGCCGTAGCCAGGATAAAAAGCGTCAAAAATCTCCCGGGTAAAGTAGTCATAGCCCAGCGCATCAAACCAATGCGCATTGTTCTGACCAATCCAGTTCAGTGCTTCACGTTGCTGTGTGCCGATGTGTGGGTTATAGGGTTCGGCTTCGGGGCTGAAGTAGTAGCCCATATCACCCCCCATTTCGTGCGAGTCGACAAAAATCAGTGGATACATCTGTTGCAGAGCCTGCACCCGGCCACGAATTTCAGGTTGAGTCAGTGAAATCCAATCTCGATTCATGTCGAATAGATAATGATTGGTCCGGCCATTCGGCCACGGCTCGTTGTGCTCAGCGGATAGCCGATCGGCCGAGTGGGTTAAACCAACGGTGGCATAATAGCGGCTGACAAAGCGGTGATGGCCATCCGGGTTTTGCAGTGGGTCGATATAGACCAGGGTGTTGTTTAAGATCGATTGCGTGCGTTCGCTCTGGTCGGCCAATAAATGATAGGCCAATGCCAGTGCGGCATCGGCTGGGCTGATTTCATTGCCATGCAGAGTACTGGCGATCCAGACACTGGCAGGTAATTGTTGCATCAATTGCCGGGCATCACGATTTGATAGCGTACGTGGGTCAGCTAACTTGCGCATATCGGCTTCAATGCGATCAAGTTCAGCGATGTGCTCTGGGCTGCCAATCACGGCATAAAACAATGGGCGGCTTTGCCAGCTTTCGGCGTAGGGCACCAACTTGATCCGTTCCGGGTGATCGGCCGCTAGTTGCTCAAAATACCGCGCAATGGCAGCTGGGTCAGAAATACGTTGACCGAGCGGATAACCTAACACCTGCTGCACGGTGGCAACATCCGGCTGATACTGGCTGTCTGGAAAGAAAGGAACCTGTGGTTCACTGCGAACTGACGTGCTGGCCATGCAACTGATGGCAAGCAGACAGGGAATGATCAAAGCACGCATAGCAACCCTTTTTAGCAAGTAAACAACTAAATTAAAGGCATGCCGGCGGTTGTACAAGAGCATTGGCAGCCCGTTGCGGCAAAGTGCTGGTTTCATAAGGCTGCTGGCGTAAAAAATTAGACTATGGTTTAAAGGCAAAACAAAAGTTCTGAGCTAAGCTTAACATTCTGACATAGCAGTCATTATTCATAGTGTGAGCTTTCTGAGGATGAAGCGATGAATTTCTTTTCTACCGTTGCAGGCCGTTTACTGACCATTCCATTGATGGCCTTGTTGGGGTTTATCCTGCTGGCTGCCGTCGCACTAAGTGCGCTAAACACCAGCTTGATGGAGGGGCGGGAAGCTCGGGTGATGGCGATTATAGAAGCCAGCTTGAGTATTGTAGAATACTATCAGCGACTTGAAACAGAAGGCTCCCTGAGTACTGAGCAGGCGCAACAACAGGCGCTCCGTGCAATCCAAGCCATTCGTTATGATGGTACTGAGTATGTCTGGATCAACGATATGGGCCGACCCATTCCTCGCATGATCATGCACCCAACCGTACCCAGCCTTGATGGCACCATTCTTGACCGCCCTAACTTTATGCATGCTACCCACATGCGCAGCAAAGATGGCAGCCAGTCACAGCGACTGGATAATGCCAATTTATTTGTCAGTTTTGTTGATGCGGTCAATCGTTATGGCTCTGGTTTTGTTGAATATGAGTGGCCAAAGCCACTCGCCGGCGGTGGCGTGACTGAAGAGCGATATACCAAGTTATCGTTTGTTGATCGTGATGCGCAATGGGGCTGGGTGCTCGGCTCGGGCATTTACATTGATGATGTGAAAGCCACGTTCTGGAGCTTAGCACTGCGTATTGGTCTGGTGGTGGTGTTGATCATTACCATTACCGTTGGCTTATCGCTGTATATTCGTCGCTGGTTATTAGCCCAGCTTGGTGGAGAAGTCGCAACGGCGAGAGAGATGGTGCAGCAAGTGGCCAGCGGTGACTTTCGAGTCGACTTTGCCTTGAAACCGGGTGATAGCAGCAGCTTACTGGCCGCACTAAGTAGTTTGGTGCAGCGGCTGCGCGACATTATACGCCAGCAAAGTGAGATGTCGGAGCAATTGGCCGGACAATCTGAAATGCTGGATGAAACCAGCCAGCAAACGCAGCATATTTTGCAAAGCGTGATGGATCAAACCGCTCAGGTGGCTACAGCGGTCAGTGAAATGACCGCGACCTGCGAGGATATGGCACGCAATGCCTCTTCAGCGGCGCAATCGGCTCGGGATGCGGATGATGAAACACGCTCCGGCACCTTGGCGGTAGAAGAAACCATTACAGCCATTAATGCCCTGAACCTAAAAATCAAACAGGTGGGCGAGGTGATTCAGCAGTTGTCAGAGCGCAGCGAAGAAGTAGGAGCGGTCACCGATGTGATTGGCAGCATTGCCGAGCAAACTAATTTACTGGCGCTCAATGCAGCGATTGAAGCAGCCCGGGCCGGTGAAATGGGTCGGGGCTTTGCTGTAGTGGCCGACGAGGTACGTACCTTGGCGAGCCGGTCGCAAGAGTCGACGCAGGGTATCAATAAACGGATCGAAGATATTCAGCAAGGCTCCGAGCAAGCGGTACAGTCAATGGCCGATAGCCAGCAGGAAACTCAGCAGACGATTGAGCGCTCACAGCAAGCGGGTGCAACGCTTACGCGCATTAGTACTGCGGTATCCAGCATTACCGATGCTAACGACCAGTTAGCCAGCGCGACAGAAGAACTGGCAACGGTATCTGCGACCATCAATGAAAACATGGAGCACATTGCCAATGCAGTGCAGGATACAACGGCAAAATCGACCGAATTATCCGGTGCCAGTCAGGAGCTTCGGCAGATGGCGGCAAAAATGAAAGAATCGCTGCAGGGCTTTAAGTTGTAACCGTCAACCCAAACCGGCTTGCCCAGAGGGACAGGCCGGTTGGAATACACTCAAGTTACAAATACTGTCGTAAAACTTCATCCAGGCTTGCTGGGCGGTAATGCGATTCTCCCGCTTTGGTAGCTCAGAGTTGCCACGCCCGAAAGCTACGACCTTTCATTTTATCGTGATTGAGAATTTGCAGCGCTTTTTTTGCCGCGCTGCGCTTCACGGCGACGTAGGCCCATAAATCATGCAGCTGAATTTTACCGACATCCTCAAAGGCGACTTGTTGGTCGCGCGTTAAGGCACCGACAATATCTCCGGGTCGCAGTTTCTGTTTCTTCCCGCCTTGAATTTGAATGGTCACCATGTCAGCCTGAACTGGTGTTTTATCCAAAAGCGCTTTGGCTGGCAAGGATTGCAGCTGGATGGTGTCGCTTATATCATCTTGCAACAAGCTCAATTTGTAATCATCGCTACCATCAATCAGCGTGAACGCTTGTCCTTTTAAACCCGCGCGACCGGTGCGGCCAATGCGATGGGTATGGGTGTCGGTATCGTGCGCCAACTCAGCGTTGATCACCAAATCCAATTCACTGATATCCAGCCCGCGAGCTGCTACATCGGTGGCGACCAAAATACGGGCGCTTTTATTGGCAAATTGCAGCAGGGTTTGGTCGCGATCTTTTTGTTCTAAATCACCGTGCAGCGCCATGGCGCTGAAGCCTTGTTGTTGCAGAGCATCGGCCAGTTGTTGGGTCACGCGCTTGGTGTTACAGAACACGACACAGCTGGCAGGTTGAAACTGTTGTAACAACAGCATCACCGCCAGCTCGCGGGAGCTGCCCGCCAATGAAAAGAACTGTTGTTCAATCTGGTTTTGCGCCGGATTCGCCGCAACAGAGACGCGAATTGGATCTCGCATCAGGCTGGCGGCCAGCTGTTCAATTTTAGCCGGATAGGTAGCGCTGAATAGTAGTGTTTGTCGCTGGGCTGGCATGGCGGCAGCGATGGTGGCAACATCGTCCTGAAAGCCCATTTCAAGCATGCGGTCAGCTTCATCTAGTACCAGCATACTTAGCTCGGATAAATCCAGTCGTTGTTGCTGCAGATGATCGAGTACCCGGCCCGGTGTGCCAACAATAAAATGAGCACCATGTTCCAGTGACAGCGTTTGGTGACGGCTGGGCACACCTCCACATAAGGTCAGTACCTTAATATTGTGGATGCTACGGCCCAGGGTGCGCAGCTCGTTTGCGACCTGCTCGGCCAGTTCACGTGTAGGGCAAAGTACCAGCCCCTGAATACGGAAGCGTTTTACTTTCAGTGCCGACAACATGCCAAGCGCAAACACAGCCGTTTTGCCGGAGCCGGTTTGTGCTTGGGCAATCACATCCTGACCAGCCAAAATGGCAGGCAGGCTTTGCTGCTGAATAGGCGTCATCTGCTGGTAATTCAGTTCCTGCAGGGTAGACAACAGAGCTGGGGTTAAAGAAAGAGTAGAAAAATCAGTGGTCGACATGGTGTAAGGCTCCGTTTCGGTGGCACAGAGCCAGCGGGGGTTGTTTTTCGGACGCTAGTATAGCAGATGTTTCATACGTCTGACTGCTGTTCGTGTTGGATACTACCCGTCAGCGACGAACTGAGCATCTGGCTATGATACAATTGATGAATAAGAGTTATAGAGGTAACGCATGATCGAGATATCAAACAACATACAGCTGGCTGACGACGAGTTGGAGTGGCAGTTTATCCGAGCCAGTGGGCCGGGTGGTCAGCATGTCAATAAAACATCAACCGCGGTGCAGTTGAGCTTTGATATCCAAACGTCATCTTTGCCAATCATGTACAAAGAGCGTCTGCTACGAAAAGCTGACCATCGCATTACCCAAAGTGGCAAGGTATTGATTAAATGCCAGCAAAGCCGTAGTCAGGAGCAAAACCGGCAAATCGCGCTGCAGCAGTTTATTGAGCTGGTCGCTAGTTGTGGCTTTACGCCAAAAAAACGCAAGGCCACCAAGCCGACCTATGGCAGCCAGCAGCGCCGCTTGCAGCAGAAAAAACAGCGCGGCGCGACCAAAGCTACCCGGCAACGAAAACCGGGGCCTCACGACTAAGCTAGTTTACTCAGCACTGATTTGCCGTACCTGATAACCACGTTCAGCCAGCAGGTCCAGCACGTTATCTGGCCCGGCGAGGTGAAGCGCACCTACCAAGACAAACTCGACCTCTGAGGTTTGCAGCATGGCATCTATTTGCTCTACCCAGTCTTTGTTGCGATCGGTCAACAGACGTTGGTAAAAACGCTGGCCTACCTCTGTATCGTGCATTTCGTTGGTCAGCTCGGTTAAAGCGTCGCGATCGCCCCGGCGCCAAGCGGTCAGGGTTGCCTGCAAAAAGTGCTCGGTATCATCCAGCTGATCTAAATTTTGCTCCAGCCACTCGTCTTCAAAGCCATCGGAAATGGAAAATAACAGTTCAAATTGTTGCTCCAGTGTCTCTAAATAGCCTGTACTTTTACCATCGTTTGCACCCTTATTAAAAAAGTACATATCGACGCCTTCGCCTGCCATATCCAACTGCTGCAATTTAAGTTGCATCATTTGCACCAGGATAAAGTCTGGCTTAAACCCAACGAGCGCATTGATATCAATACCGAGCTCAGCCGCGGCCTGCTGAAGGCGTTGGAAATTTTCTGAGCTGATGACCTCGGGCAAAGTACGACCATCTTGGTACATGGCATAGCCAAGCACCATTGGGGCTATATTGGGATCAGCCATTTTGGCCAGATCGATTTCAAATACCAACTGGTCAGCTTGTTGGTAGGCTTTATCAAACTCGGCGGGTAAGGGAAATTCGCTGGCTGGCAGTAAATGGACAGTGCCACCAATAAATAACTGATGCTGGTCGTTACTGACTTGCCAGACGGCACTTTTGGCATAAAGTGCGCTGCTAAATAAAAAAAGACTGAAACAAATCGCTTTACAGAGTTGGATTTTGCTCATGGCTCATTCATCCGTTATCGGTAAAAACGTTATCATAAGTGAATCATCAGCAAAGAAAAAGGTTAAAACACCAGTTGTTTTCAATCAGTTGCTGCCAGCCTGCTATAGTGTGAGGTATCCAATTAAACTGGCTAGGATCTGAGGGTGCTATTGCGATTATTTTGTAAGCTTTTGCCATGGTGGTTTGCTGTCGTATGGGGTTTGCACGGCCTACCTGCGATAGCATCGGTCGGGGCAGCGGACCCTGAATTGACTTTTTACACCGAACACAGCCCTCCGGGGCAGTTTCTCAATGAGCATGGCGATGTAGATGGTGCTACCGTGCGACTGATCCAATTGCTGCAATATCGGTTGGATGAATCCATTAGCTTTCGCTTATTGCCTTGGGCCCGGGCGTTTGAGTTGGCACAGAAAGAGCGTAATTCAGTGTTGTTCGAAACGGTTCGCACACCAGAGCGGGAGCATTTATTTCAATGGGTGGGTCCGATCAAGATGTTTGATATGCGATTGTATGTGATGGCAACGGAAGAGGAGCTACCTGGCGATACCGAGAGTTTTGCGCGGCGTCTTCGTGCCTGCGGTTACCGTGGTGCGACACAAATTGCCTATTTCAATACTCTCGGGTTTGAGGAGGGACGAAACCTGACAGTCACCTTAAAGGCTGGAGACTGTTTGGCTATGGTGCGCCATGGCAGAGCCGAAGTGATTGCGTTAAATTACTTGCGCTATGGTGATGTTATCGAGCATGAGGGCGTGCAGCTACAGGCCTCGGTTCCGCTGTATCACTCGCACTTGTACTTGGCTTTTTCTTTGGAGATTGCAGCCAGTCGAGTGCAGCGTTGGCAACAGGCATTGGATCAGAGTGTTCAGGATGGCAGTATGCGCTCTATTTTTGCGCCGCATTACCCGGCTCGAATGATCGACGAGTTGGAGAAACAAGCTCAAACCCGTCTTCTGGCTGAGTTCGATGCTCAGTCTGAGCCATCGGAGCCACTGATCCGACAGCCATCTATTCATTAAGTGTGACAGAAGCCCCGTCTGATTTGGTAAGCGCTTTCGTGATCTATCATAGTTGAGAACAGCCTAAAGCAAGCGTAGGGTGAAACCATCCGGCTTTGTCATTGTAGCAAAGCCAAACAGCCAAAGTGTGTGAGGGGATAGTATGGAACATTATGCAGGATTACGGGCCAACGTTGGTCTGCTGGGCACACAACTGGGTGATTTGATTCGGCAGCAGCTCGGTGAGCAGGTGTATCAGCGTATCGAACAGATCCGCCAGTTATCAAAAGAAGCTCGCGGTGGCGATGCGGGGCAAGAGCAACAGTTAAAGCAGCTGTTGCAATCATTATCGGATGACGAGTTATTACCGGTAGCGCGGGCATTCGCTCACTTTTTGAATTTAGCCAATCTGGCCGAGCAACAACACAGCACCAGCCAGGAAGTGTTGGCTGGTGATGCTCAGGCTGCTCCACTTGCGGCGTTGATGCAACATCTGCAACAGGCCGAGCGAACCCCTGAGCAAGTTGCTGAAGCTGTGCAGAAGTTGTCGATTGAATTGGTACTGACAGCGCACCCGACCGAGGTTTCACGCCGTACTGTGATCCATAAACTGAGCGAAATTGCTGCCTGCCTGACCAGCTTAGAACAACAGCAACACGAGCCAGAGCAAGAAAGCTTGCGTCAGCGTATGCAAGAGTTGATCGCTCAGCTTTGGTTTACCAATGAAATTCGTGAGCAACGACCTACGCCGATTGATGAAGCGAAGTCAGGCTTTGCCATGATTGAAAGCTCACTGTGGCAAGCAGTACCTGCTTTTTTGCGGGAACTGGATGCCAAAGTGCGACCAATCACCGGGGTTGGTTTGCCACTGGATGCCACGCCAGTACGGTTTGCTTCGTGGATGGGTGGTGACCGTGATGGTAACCCCTTTGTCACGGCCAAAGTGACCCGTCAGGTGCTACTGCTGAGCCGTTGGAAAGCCGCGGATCTTTTTATCGCTGATCTTGATCTGCTCAGCAAAGAACTCTCCATGAATCAAGCCAATGACGAATTGCAGCAGTTGAGTGAGGGCGCTTTTGAGCCGTACCGAGCGCTGGTCAAGCAACTACAGCAGCAGCTGATCTATACCCGTGATTGGTTGGCTGAAGCGGCCCAGCGCGACCGCTTGCAGCGTCCTGCTGATTTAATCTGGCATCAGGAGCAATTGCTAGAGCCCTTATTGCTGTGTGATCGCTCCTTGCGTGAGTGTGGTATGTCACAAATTGCCGATGGCAGGCTGCAAGATACAATCCGAAGAGCTTACTGTTTTGGCGTGACCTTACTCAAGCTTGATATCCGCCAGGATGCCGCCCGGCATGCTGCGGTGTTCAGTGAACTAACCCGGCATTTGGGCTTGGGCGATTATCAGTCATGGTCGGAAGAGGACCGACAGGCATTTTTACTGCGTGAATTACCGAACCGCCGGCCGTTATTTCCGCGGCAGTGGCAACCCTCGGAAGAGGTGCAAGAGGTGTTGGACACCTGTGCCATGGTGGCTTTACATGGTGAAGAAGCCTTGGGTACTTATGTGATTTCGATGGCCGGTAAACCCTCAGATGTGTTGGCGGTGCAGTTGTTGCTGAAAGAATCGGGTATCGGCTTCGCCATGCCAGTGGCACCGCTGTTTGAGACGCTGCGCGATTTACAGCAGGCTCCCGAGTGTATCCGTGAGCTGCTGGCGATTGACTGGTATCGAGGTTACATTCAAGGGCAGCAAGAAGTGATGATTGGCTACTCGGATTCGGCCAAAGATGCAGGCGTGATTGCCGCTTCATGGGCGCAGTACAGTGCGCAAGAAGCGTTGGTCAATAGTTGTGCTGAGGCAGGGGTGAAACTGACCTTGTTTCATGGCCGTGGCGGTACGGTGGGCCGGGGTGGCGCCCCCGCTCATGCGGCTATTTTGTCGCAGCCACCCGGCTCTCTGGATGGCGGCTTACGAGTCACTGAACAAGGTGAAATGATCCGCTTTAAATTTGGCCTGCCCAAATTAGCCGAGCGCAGCCTTAGTCTGTATGTCAGTGCGGTGCTGGAGGGCATGCTGTTGCCGCCGCCAGTGCCGAAACCAGAGTGGCGTCAGGTGATGGATGCACTGGCCGAGCACTCTTGTCAGGCGTATCGGGGTATGGTTCGTGAGCACCCTGAGTTTGTACGCTATTTCCGTGCTGCCACACCAGAGCAAGAGCTTGGCCAGCTGCCTTTGGGTAGCCGCCCGGCCAAGCGTAACCCAACGGGTGGGGTGGAAAGTTTGCGTGCAATTCCCTGGATTTTTGCCTGGTCGCAAAACCGTCTGATGCTGCCTGCGTGGTTAGGTGCTGGCAGCGCCTTACAGCAGGCAGTGGCCGAGGGGCAGCAGCACACCTTGAATACCATGCAGCAACAATGGCCATTTTTCGCCACCCGGTTATCGATGTTGGAGATGGTGTTTTTAAAAGCGGATGCTGAGATATCAGCCTATTATGATCACAAGCTGGTGCCTGCGGAGTTGCAGCATTTAGGCGATGAGTTGCGTCAGCAGTTGCGGGCTGATCAAGCCTTGTTACTGCAGGTCACTCACAGTGATGTGCTGATGGAGAAAGAAAGCTGGATCCGCGAGTCCATCATGCTACGCAATACCTATGTTGATCCCTTGCATTTATTGCAGGTCGAACTGCTACATCGGCAACGGCATCAACCAGAAAACAACAACTCCATTATTCAGCGTGCTTTGATGGTGACGATTGCAGGTATTGCTGCTGGCATGCGTAATTCAGGTTGATTGGATAGATGTGAAACAAAAACAAGGCCCGACATCCTGTCGGGCCTGCTCTCCCTGGTACAACTCATGTTTTCGCGAATGTTTATGGCAAGGTGCTGGCGGTAGCTGAAGCCATCAGCGTTTCCAGACGACCTTCAAATTGCTGCAGGTTGTTCTGCACTAACTTGCTATCACTTAGTTTTGCTGCGCGCTGAAAATCTTGCTGAGCTTTGGCAACATCCAGACTGACCCAGTGCATTACGCCGCGGTTGGTTAAAGCCAGTGCTTGCATTTCACGGCGTTCAGCGCTGCTTGCCAATGCATTGGTTCGGGCCAAATGAACCGCTCTGTTACAAGCTGGGGTAGCACTTTCGTACTCGGCCAAGCGTGTGTTGGCAACACAGAGCGCCATGGTTTTGCCAAATAAATCGGCTTTGGCCCGGCTTGCACTGTTTAGCTCTAACAAGCCCTGTTCAATGGCACCGTTTTGAATATCAGCCGCCCCCGGGGTAGCTTGAACAATAGCCATTTGATAATGATCACTGGCACTCACCACGCCTGCGAAGCAGGCAAGCAGTAAGGCCGCGACAGGTTTTAACGAAGATAATAAAGATGCTTTCATGGTGACTCTCCAGTTGCTGTCGGTCTAGGGTTGCCGACAGGGATAACTTTAGAGATCGTCAGGCAGACTGACAAACGATATAAAAGCACCTGATGGATGAATGCAATTCATCTATACCAATCCGCTCATCGGTACTGCTCAAATCATCTGTACTGCTCAAAGCTGTGCAGCACCCAATCAATCAGCCACTGAATTTCAGGTCGCTCAGGTTGTCTTCGATGTTGAACGAGGTAATAGCGATCGCGTGTGGTCCAGCGCTCGGTAAATAAAGCCACCAAGGCACCGCTATGGAACCACGACTGGCTAATCGGCATCGGGATCAATGCAATCCCAAGCCCTTGCTCAGCGGCTCGGGCCATACCAAACATGCTGTCGAGTTGCAGTATTTGCTTTGGGCGGAAATGATTAAAGCCTGCAAATTCAGCCCATTGGTGCCAAGCGTGCGGCCTGGATTGATGCAACAACAAAGGGAATTGATTTAATGCTTCTAATTCTGATGAGGCGCACTGCTCATACAAACTTGGGTTGCAGGCAGGTTGGTAACTGATGGGAAACAGCTCATGGCATTGCTCGGCCTGAGGCTCTGAACTGGATAGTACTATAGATACATCGGTTTGACGGGTGGGGTCGCTGCGGGTTTTCACCGTATCCAGTCGTAAGTTAATGGCTGGGTATTGCGTTGACCAGCCCTTCAAGCGCGGTAAAAATAATTCGCTGGCAAAAAACTCCGGCATGCTGATGGTGACCTCTTTGGTGCTGTCAGCCTGACTAAACTCACTGATGGTTCGTACCATTTGTTGCATCACGGGCTGGATCGCCTGATAAAAGCTTTGTCCGGCGGGTGTCAGCTCCAGTGCTCTGGTTTTACGAATGAACAATGCAAGACCAAGATCATCCTCCAACTGCTTGATTTGGTGGCTGACAGCCGATGGCGTGATAAAAAGTTGCTGGGCGGTACTTTTAAAGCTCAGGTTGTCAGCCGCAAGGCAAAAGCAGCGCAGACCTCGCAAAGGGGGCAGGCGCGTGGACATAAAAAACTCCTTTTATCAGTGTATAGTAGCTGTACAGCAAGAGTTGTGCCTGAAATGGGCGCTACCGGAATACAGGGCCAGGCGTGGGTTTATGGTGTTTCATTGCATCTTTTTGGTGCAAAAGCGTGCTTTGCTGTGCAATCGAATTTACCATCTCACCATTCAGCTGATTTTTTATAAGAGTGGTCGCAGCCAGGTGGTTTCGCTTGATCCTCCCCCTATGGCATGGCGTACACTAGATCAATGCATTAATAATTACTTGGCTATTATGAAACTTCGTCATTATCTTTGCGCTTGGTTGCTGTTGCTTTTGACGGTTCCTGCTCATGCTGTGACTACTGGCTTTAAGCAAGCGCCTCATATTCAGGTTGAACTGGTTAGCCAGTACCAGTCGGTATCGCCTGGCCAGAGCTTCCTGGTGGCTCTGCATTTATTGCCGCAAGAGCATTGGCATACCTACTGGTTAAACCCCGGTGATTCCGGCATGCCGACCAGCATTCAGTGGCAGCTGCCCGATGGCGTCGAAGTATCTGGTATTCAGTGGCCTACTCCAGAAGCTTTTTCCATCCCTCCCTTGATGAACTATGGTTTTGAAGGCTCGACCGTTCTGTTGTCAGAGGTTCAGGTTCCTGCCGACTACTCAGGCACCAGTTTACTGTTGAAGGCGAATGCCTCCTGGTTGGTGTGTGAGGAAATCTGCATTCCTGGCGACATGACTCTTGAACTGCCGCTGGCGGTGGCTCGACAGGCCGTACCTTCGGAGCCATTTCAGGCATTAATTGCTCAGGGTAAAGCGTCTCAGCCAGTTTCCTTGCAGCGGACGGCTTCGTATCAGGTTCAAGATGGCGTGTTTTCTGCGGTGATTGAATCGAAAGATGATTTATTGGTGGATGCGTTTTTTGTCGCAGCGACCGACTTAGTAGAGCATGCTCGCGCACAAGAGATAAGTTGGCAAGATGGCAGCTTGTTGCTACGCCAGCCACAAAACACCTACTTTCATCAGGCACCTGATCAGATCGAGATGGTACTGATCAGTGGCTCGCAATCCTTTGTGGTGCAGGCGCAGCGGATGGATGCAGGCAGCGCAGCAACCGTGACGGCTGAATTTGGTCTTGGTGCCTTTATGTTGGCGTTATTGCTGGCGGCAGGGGGCGGTTTGATCCTCAACCTCATGCCTTGTGTCTTTCCGGTGCTATCGTTAAAAGCCATCAGCCTGGCCAACAACAGTGGTGATTCGGCCCGACAAAAGCGTGACGCCTGGAGTTATACCTTGGGTGTGCTCGCGATGTTTGCGCTGCTGGCGCTGGTGCTGATTGGCTTACGGGCAGCCGGCGCTGCTGTAGGGTGGGGCTTTCAATTGCAAAACCCATGGTTGGTGGGTGGCTTGGCCTATTTGTTCTTCGCACTGGGTTTAAGCTTATCTGGCTTGGTGCAGTTTGGCAGCCGGTTGATGCAATTGGGTTCTGGCCTTGGTCAGCAACAAGGGGCGAAAGGTTCTTTCTTTACGGGCGTGTTGGCGGTGATCGTGGCGAGCCCCTGCACAGCCCCCTTTATGGGAGCGGCACTTGGCTACGCAGTGACGCAGTCGGCTCCGGTCGCTTTGTTGGTATTTTTAGCCCTTGGCTTTGGCATGGCGCTGCCATTTTTACTCTTGGCTTACAGTCGTCGTATGGCGCGCTTACTGCCCAAGCCCGGTGCCTGGATGGATACGCTCAAGCAGTGGCTCGCTTATCCTTTGTACTTAACCACCGTTTGGCTGCTGTGGGTACTAGGGCGCCAAGCTGGCGTGGATGCGCAGGCTCTGGTGTTGGTTGGCTTGGTTTGCTTAGCCGCTGCGCTCTGGCTGTTTGGCCGTCATCAGTTAGGGCTGGGCTTTCGTTTGGCGCCTCAGCTCAGTTGGGCTTTGGCACTACTGGCATTGCTATTGCTGGTGGTTTTGCAGCCGCAGCAAGGCAGCCAGAGTAGCTCAACTCAAGCGCATTGGGAGCCATGGAGCCCGGCACGTTTGGCGGAATTAACCACAGAGCAACAGCCGGTGCTGGTGAATATGACCGCGGACTGGTGCATCACCTGTTTGGTCAATGAGCGGGTAGCGCTCAATACGGATAGTAGTCGGCAAGCACTGCAAGATTATGGGGTTACTTACTTAAAAGGCGACTGGACCTTACGAGATGCCGACATCAGTATTTATTTACAAAGTTACCAGCGTGACGGTGTACCCTTGTATGTGCTGTATTGGCCCGGGAAAGAGCCGCTGGTGTTACCACAAATTTTAACGCCGAATACGCTACGCGATCAGCTGGCGCAATTGGCAGCTACATCGTCAGACGGCTAGTCTCCTGCCAGATAGAGCGTGCAGGATTGAAAGCAGTTAGCGTCTGATACAACCTTATGCAGTCAGAGCCGTGGTGGCTGCAGAGAAACTACAACTGGGCACTTAGCCCAATAGGAGCAACATCATGAAACTAAAGCAACTTATCAGTGCTCTGGCACTGGCTGGTACGGTAACAGCTGTGGCTGCTGCACCGCAAGTTGGCGCCCCGGCGCCAGATTTTACGGTCATCGATAGCCATGGCCAAACGCATTCACTGGCTGATTTCGCCGGTAAAAATGTTATTCTGGAATGGACCAATCACGACTGTCCTTTTGTCGTGAAGCATTACGTCAGTGACAATATGCAAGGTTTGCAGCAGCATTTTACCGAAGAAGAGACCGTATGGTTAACAGTTATTTCTTCCAAGCCAGGTAGCCAGGGTCATGTCAGCCCAGAGCAAGCCAATGAGCTGACGGCAAGTCGCAGCGCTAACCCGAGTGCCGTATTACTGGATGAAGCCGGTACCATGGGCCGGGCGTATGATGCTCGTGTTACGCCGCATATGTATGTGATTGGTGGCGATGGCAACTTGCTGTACATGGGCGGCATCGACAGCATCCCAACCGCTAACCCTGAGGATATTCCAAAAGCAGACGCTTACCTGGCTAATGCCGGTAATGAAGTACTCGCGGGCCAGCCAGTCAGCAACCCTGTAACCCGCCCATACGGTTGCAGTATCAAGTACTGATCTCGTTCTTATCCAGCAGGATAAACCTCCTGCTGGACTTCGTTACACGGATCCTCTTTTTACACTATATCTTAGGGCTAAAGCTCAAGCCATCAATCATCTGGAACCTTTCAGTACCCCGATAAGTATGCAGCTGTAGCATGATATATGGAGTTCGGTTGTAGCGCGGGTATACCCATCAAATGAAAAACGGAACGATGCAGATGCCTATAAATATACGATGGCCAGATAAATCCGGCTCTGGCCTTGGTTCGAACTTAATCGGTCTGCAAGGCGGTAATCGGATCAAGCTCTGCTGCCCGAATCGCGGGGTAAACTCCAAACGCAACGCCGATCAAGGCGCAGATACTAAATGAAATCACAATCGCAGGAATAGACCAACTGACCGCCCAGTCCGAGTAAAAAGCAATGATTTCAGACAGCAAAATACCAAACACAATACCAAGCACACCGCCTAAAATGGCGATGGCAAAGCTTTCCGCAATAAATTGCATTTTGATATCGCGCCGGGTGGCGCCGACGGCACGTAACAAGCCAATTTCTTTGGTGCGTTCCAACACCGTTGCCAGCATGATGTTCATAATGCCAATGCCGCCGACCAGCAATGAGATACCCGCAACACAGGACATGACGATGTTAAAGATTTGCTGAGTTTGCTTTTGTTGCGCCAATAAAGCAGCAGGAACGATGATAGTGAAATCATCAATGCCATTATGCCGGTAGCTCAGCAGGTGATGCAGGGCCTGTGCAATAAGGGCTGAGTTTGCACCTTCGGCCAGTTGAATGCGAAAGGCATCCAGCTCCGGGGCCAGATGCTCGGCACGAAAACGACTTTGGGCGGTGTTTAATGGCATAAAGAGTTGATTCTGCTCTCCTCCTAACTGCACCCCTTGAAAATCCTGATCGCTTTGATACGGCTCGGCCAGTACACCAGTAACCTGTAACCAGACATGGTTCACTTTGACAAACTGACCCAGTGCATCGCCATCAGGAAATAAGCTGCGCGCGACCGATGATCCTAATATGGCAACCGGAGCTGCCTGTACTTCATCATGCTCTGAAAAAGGTGCTCCGGCATGAAAATCCAGCTGGCTTAGTTGGAAGTAACTGGGGCTGACCCCAACCACCTGGCCGTCACTTTTACCCGCATGACTGATCATGGCATAACGCTCGATCCGACGCTCTGCGCTGTAGCCGGTCACCTGAGGCAAGGTGGATACAGCGGCGTCGATATCGCCGTAATGCAGGCCTAATGAATGCTTGCGATGCTCCAGCAAGGTATTTTCATCGAAACTGCGGCCCTCAACAATTAGGTTGCGAAGCCCCATCGTTTCAATGGTTTTTAGTGCTTCACGCTCTGCACCTTCACCGATATTAAGCATGGCAATGACGGCACCGACACCAAAAATCATGCCGAGTAAGGTTAAAAAAGTGCGAAGCTTGTGCTGAGCCAATTCAGCCAGAGTATCTTTCAATAAAACAGCGCTTTTCATGTTTAGGAGCCCACATCGATTAGGGCGATACGATCACCCGCATTAACACCGCGAACCACTTCGGCATGGGTAAGGCTTTTATGGCCAATTTCTACCGTCTGCTTCTCAAATTCCCGACCACTTTGGCGCCAGACATACAGCTGATTTCGCTCGGCGAAAATGGCTTGCAGCGGCACGACTAATTGTTGTTCTACCTGATTTAACAGAATGGTGGCCTTGACCCGGCTACCAGGCAGAAATAGCTCAGACTGTGCTTCGGGGGCTACCGTGACTTCGATATAACGGCGGGGATCACGCCGCTGCCTTGATTGCGCAACCTGACTGACCTGGATGACTTCACCTTTAAATTGCTGGCCCGGCTGTGCTGCCAATTGAAAGCTGACCTCTTGACCTGCAGCCAAACCAGAGGCCTCGTGCTCAATAACAAAGAGTTTTAGGTGTTGCAGCGATAAATCGGGCAGGCTGCCAATGCGTTGACCGGGGAATACCATGCCGCCAACTTCCGCTTTTTGGCCTCTCCAGTCCGCGTCCAGCACCAGAATGCCCTCATAAGGTGCCCGGATCTCGAGAGCTTCTAAGCCATCGCTGGCCGCTTGGCGTAAGGTCTGTTGCTGTTGCTGTCGCAGCTCCAATAGATCCTGCTGGCCTTTGGCTTTATCAGTAAAGCTTAGCTCTTGCCAATTGAAGAAGTTTTGTTTTTCTCCAAGGTAAGCTTTGTTTTGCAGTGAGTCGATAATTTCTAGTCGCGAGCGGATTTGCACATCATCGATACTGAATTGATCGGCAAAGCCAAACTCCTGTGAGACTAAAGCCTGGCTTAGAGCGATGGTGCCCAGCTCAGAGTTTTGTTCAATCTGTTGTTGTGCCAGTTCAGCTTGAACCGTGGCAAGCGCATGATCGGCATTGCGATGATCTCGTTGTAATTGTCGAGGGTCAAATCGCACCACCAAATCACCTTCCTGCAACTGGGTGTACTCCGCTTGAATCTCGGCAATTAAACGCGGTCCGCGGCTTTGCGGTGCATTGATGCTGATCGAGTTGACGGCAAACAACTCCCCCTCCGCTTGAACCCGGTGTTGAAAGTGCTGAGGTTGCAGCTCAAGCAGTGGAGTATTCTGTAGTTCTGACTGACAGGCCAGTAGCAGTAGGCAAGCCGTTATCATTAGCCCATATTTCATTCGGTGTCCTCCGCATCATCACGTAGCTGAATGGCCAATCGGGCGGTCATTCCCGGGCGCATCAGCTCTGGCTCCAGCACGTCAAAAGCAATGGTAGCTTCAATGACCCGGCTCAGTTGTTCCCGCGATTTATCCCGAACGGCACGGCCCAGATCTTCGATGACACCACTAAAGCTGCGATCTGGTAATGCATCCAGAGAAATATGCACGCGCTGACCAATTTGAACGTCACGCAAATCAATCTCATCCAGCTCAGCTCTGATTTTTAGCGTATCCAGTAAGCTTACGGCTGCAACCGGTTGACCAAATTGGACATTATCACCTACCGATGATTTTTCACCCTGGTGGTTGGGTATATACAACACCATGCCAGCAAAGGGGGCTTTGACTTGTAGGCTGGCGAGTTCCCGTTGTGAGCGCGATACCTCCGATTGCAAGCGGGCAATACGGGATTGCAGCAACTGAGCTTCAATCTCGCGCTGCTGCTGATGAAAGTTCAGCCGGGCTTCGGCCAGCGTCCGTTGATTGCGGGCGATGGTATAATCAATTTGTGCTTTGGCCCTATCATTAGCCGAGCGGGAATGATCGACAATCTCGGCTCGTCGTTTATAGCGGTCGTACTCCATGTCACGTTCAGCCAGGGTCAGTTTTAATTCTTCATGCCGTTGTTCATCTTGTTGGAGCTGATTGGCCAGTTCTTTTTGCACACTACTTAGCTCCATTTGTTGATTGCGCAGCTCGTCCTGTACCGTCTGGCCAGCAAAAGCGACCACCACAGCACCAGCCTCGATCATGCTGGATTCAGGAGCCATCTGCTGAATGGAGTATTGCCACATGCGTGACACACTGGGTGGCGAGATTTGCTGGGTTTGCTCTGCGTACAGCTCGCCGGTGGCTCGGATCTGCTGGCGTTGCTGGCTTGTCGTTGCGGTTTCATCGGGCTGGCAAGCCGTCACCATCAGCAACACAAACAACAGGCTATACAGACGGATCATGGCTGCACCTCCAGCAACAAACCCATCCCTAGCCGAGGATTGTTTACTGGCCATTCGGAACTATGAAACTCTGCCCGATAATACAAGCCTGGTCCCCATTGCCGGCGCTGCTCACCTTGTTGCGCCAGACTATGTAAACGGACAGAAAAAGGATGTTCGGCGGCAATATCAAAGCGAGCGGTCAAGCTTTCGGCCTGTTGAACAGCGGCCACATCGGCTTCGTACACCCAAGCCTCGATAGTTAAATCTGTCAGTGGTTGCACCTGCCCAATCAACCAGCCGGGTTGGGCAGTCATACCAGAAAATACCTTGGTGCCATACCAAGGATGGGTGCCGTAAGTAAAAGCACCATCAAAGTTGGCGTAGACGCTCATCGCATCCAGCTGTTGCTCGGTATCGGCCAGCTCTTCTAATTGTTGGTCGATTTGCAGTTGCTGCTTAGTTAATTCGGTTTGTTGTGCCACCTGAGCAAGTACCAGCGCTTTTTTTGCTTTTTCCAGTTCGGTTTCGGCCCGGCGATGGTCTAGTTGATATAACTCATAATCGTAGTGACTGATATTCTCCAATGGGATCGCAGCATCGATACTGGCTTTTTCCAGCAGCAACTGGCGGCGCTCGACCTCATACTCAGCCTCCATCACCGTTAGCTGATGTTGAATGGTCAGTTTATTCAGTTGCTCATTGGCGCTATCGACTTGGGTTTTGAGCCGCTCAATGGTGCTTTGCAAGGAGCCGGCATCGAATACTGCAACCCGCTCGCCTGCGACTACAGCTTCACCCTCTGGCTTTAACCACTGCACCTGCACCCGCCAATTATCGGTCATGGGCGAGACCACATTTTGTTTGGTTTGTGACTGCAGAGTGCCGGTTAGCAAGACCGGGCTATTGGAACCAGTCACTCCAGCCATGCTGATGGCCAAACTAAAACTAAAGGCAGTTAACCACATGAGCTATCCTCCAATATGATGCCATCGCGCATGCGGATCACGCGCTTGGCGTGGGCCGCAATTTCATCTTCATGCGTCACCATGACGATGGTATTGCCCTGCTGATGCAGCTCGTTGAGTAACTGCATAATTTCATCCGATGTTTTACTGTCCAGATTACCAGTAGGTTCGTCGGCAAAAATCACTTTCGGATCGTTAATAAGTGCCCGGGCGATTGCGACCCGTTGCCGCTGGCCACCAGACATTTCATGTGGCTTATGCTCCATACGATGCCCGAGGCCAACGCGATCGAGCAGTATGGCTGCTTTGGCTAGTGCTGCTGCTTCTTCAATAGCACTGTAACGCAGAGGCAATGCCACATTCTGCTGCGCACTTAAGCGTGGTAACAAATGAAAGGATTGGAAGATAAAGCCAATAGATTGATTGCGAATAGCTGAGAGCGCCTCATCACTGAGACTAGCCACATCTTGCCCGGCCAACTGATAGCTGCCACTGGTGGGAGTATCCAGACAACCAAGAATATTCATCAAGGTCGATTTACCTGAACCAGAAGTACCCATGATGGCCACGAATTCATTTTCAGAAATGGTGAGGTCAACGCCATGCAGTGCAATGACCTGATTATCCCCTTGACCAAAGGTCTTATTTAATTGCTGTGCGCGTATCATCCATAACATCACTTGGTTACGTAAAACAAGAGATTCTGCCATAAAAACGCAGATAAAGGATAAAGAGATTTGCCAACAGTTGATTTAATTGTAACAGTTTGTAATTAAAGCAAGATTGTCCATGCCAGCAGATCAATGTCTAAGGATATTTGACATGATAGGTCATGTCTTTAATGCAATAAAAAGTGATTCCGCAGATGTTATGTTGCATACTAAGCAGTAAACAAGAATTATTCTTATTTATGATGGGGAGAGGATGATGGGTTTTCGCTATAGCGCTGTATCTTGGTACCTTGCTCTGTTTGCGATGGCAGTGGTTGGGGTGGCCAAAGCTGATAACGCTGTGGTTGATGTTGCAATGCCCCAGAGTAAGGATTTGCAACAGGAACTCAGATTGACTGGAACCTTGAACGCCTTACAACGTTCGGATTTATCAGCTCGTACTGAGGGTCTTGTTGCTGCGGTGATGGTCGATGCGGGTGATCATGTCGAAGCCGGGCAGGTTTTATTGCAACTGGATACCGCACTTGCTAATCATCAATTGAGTCAGTTACAAGCGATGGTGACGCTGATGGATGCTGAGTTGATCGAGGCGAAACGTCTGTTCCGCGAAGCTGAAAAGTTAACTGCACAGAATTTATTCCCGGAAAGTGAGCTGGCTATACGCAGTGCTGATTTAGATAAAGCGCAGGCTACTCTGGAGCAAGCTGTTGCTTCGATGTTGCAACAGAAGGAGTTGGTACAGCGTCATACGCTTATTGCTCCTTTTTCAGGAGTAATAGCCAGAAAACAAGCTGAAGTAGGCGAGTGGGTTAATCGGGGAACCACTGTGCTGCAATTGGTTGCTTTGCACCCACTTCGGCTTGATGTGCAGGTGCCTCAGGAGCATTTCCAGGCCATTACCTCAGCGACTAGAGTTCGTGTTCGAAGTGATCAGGCTGCAGATTCGGAGGTCGCAGGAGAAATTCAGGCGAAGGTTCCGGTGATGGATAGTGCCAATCGCAGTTTTCTGTTACGAATACAGTTACCTGTTGAATACCCATTTTTATTACCGGGAGCCTCCGCAACCGCGATAATTGAACTGCCAGTGACTGATCGTCAGGTAAAGGTAGTCTCACGCGATGCTATTTTAAGACATCCTGATGGCAGCTACAGCTTATTTTCTGTGAAAGATGAGGTGGCCTACCGGCGTCTGGTCAGTCTTGGCCGCTCAAATAGCCAAGGCGTTGAAGTACTCAGTGGCTTACCGGATGGTGAGGCCGTAGTGGTAAGGGGCAATGAGTTGTTGCGAGATGGTCAGTCTGTGCAGTTACGTGATCAGGCTCGATAAGCAAGGGAGTATACATCATGCTTGAAGCTGGACTGCGTCGAGGGACTATTTTAACGGTACTGGTATTAATTATTGTCGTACTAGGTATTACGGCTGCGCTTCGGATCCCTGTACAGATGATCCCTGATTTAGAGGTCCGTACCATTAGTGTTGTGACCGGCTGGCCAGGTGCTACGCCACAAGATATAGAAAAAGAAATACTCATTGAACAAGAGCGTTATTTGCGTACCTTGCCAAATTTACAGCGAATGATTTCTCAAGCCCAAACCGGCTCGGCAAGTATCGAGTTGGAATTCCCATTTGGGGTGGATATCAATGAAGCGATGATCCGTGTTAGTAATGCCCTTAGTCAGGTCAGAAATTATCCAGAAAATGTTGATCAACCACGCTTGTTCAGCAGTTCTTTTTCCAGCAATGCATTTATGTATTTCCGTCTGATGCCGGAACCTGGCAACCCGCTCGGGCTAGATATGGATATGGTGCGCGATTTTGCTGAAGATTATGTTCGACCCCGGATGGAACGAGTGGCTGGTGTATCTGAAGTTGGAGTGAGTGGTGGCGCAGCCAGACAAATCCAAATTCTGGTGGATCCATCGCGCTTAGCACAGCGTGGCATTAGTATGTTGGACGTGCGTCAGGCGATTCGAAACCGGAATCGGGATGCTTCCGCAGGAGATATTGATAGCGGGAAGCGTCGTTATTTACTGCGGGTGGTTGGCCGTTTCGATGACTTATCTGAACTTGAAGAGTTGATTCTACTGCAACGAGAAGGCTCTCTCATCCGTCTGAAAGATGTGGCTCTTGTAAAACTGGATCATTTTGAAGTACGTGATTTAGCATTTGCCAACGGCGAGCGTTCGCTCAGTTTGTCGGTGCGGCGAGAAAGCGGTTCCAATGTCATTGATATTAAAAACGCCATGCTTCCTGAAGTAGAGCGGATAAATCAGGACTTGTTGATCCCCAATGGTTTACGCTTGAGCTTATCCAGTGATGATGTGCGCTATGTTGAGGACTCGCTGCGAAGTGTCTGGACCAATTTGGTGTTAGGGGCCTTACTGGCAACCTTGGTCATGTATCTGTTTCTACGGTCGGGGCGGGCAACCTTAGTCGCGGTGATCGGCATTCCTATTTGTACTATTGCTGCTTTTCTCGGCTTATTGTTGTTTAACCGTACGATCAACGTGATCTCACTGGCTGGTATTGCTTTTGCCATTGGCATGACGGTGGATAACTCCATCGTTGTGTTGGAGAGTATTGAGCAAGCCAGACGACGAGGCTTGGCTCGAATGGATGCAGCTTTAGAGGGGGTTCGTGATGTGTGGCCTGCGGTATTGGCCTCTACGATGACTACGGTATTGGTGTTTGCACCGATTTTGTTTATTCAACAAGAAGCCGGACAGTTGTATTCAGATATTGCCATAGCGATAGCCGCGGCCATAATCGCTTCAATGTTGGTGGCGATTTATGTGATCCCGGCGGCTATAGCCCGCTTGGGGTTTGGCGGTCAGGCTAGTCAGCAGGAAGGCAAGTCAGGCATTGCCAATGGCCGCTTGTTCGGCCTGATATCCCGCCTGATCGCCAGCAGCCGGGCCAGACTGAGCTGTATCTTTTTTACCGTACTGTTGGTGCTGGGTGGGGCCTGGTGGTTAATGCCACCGGCAGAGTATTTGCCTGAAGGAGAGGAGCCGAAAGCATTTTCCTCCATGATTGCGCCCCCTGGGTATAATTTGTCAGAAATGGCACTGATAGCCGATGAACTGAAGGCTTTTCTGACTGAGCAGGTCGAAGCAGACCCAAGCCGGTTTGATCGGGGTGAAACCAGCATGCCATCGTTGCAATACTATTCATTGAGTGTATCTGTTGGTCGAATTCGGGTGTTAAGCGAGCCGACCAGACCACAAGATATTGATGCCATGATGACGGCCATGACCGAGTTATTTCGTCAGTACCCGGGCATGCGGGCATTTTCTTCGCGTGGTTCGATTATTTCAAGTAATGATGGCGGTACCCGTGCGGTTGCGTTGGATATATCAGGGCCCGATCTGGCCAGCCTTTATCGAACGGCAGAAGCCGCCTATCGTGCTGCCGAGGCATTATTTGATAATCCTCAGTTGAATTCCGACCCTTCATCGTTATCGTTGGATCAGCAGTTGATTGAGATCCGGCCTCGTTGGGATCGGTTGGCTGAGCTTAACTTCAGCGCTACTGATTTCGGCTTTGCTGTCGCGGCTTTAAGTGATGGCGCTTTTGTCGATGAGTTTTTCTTACTGGATGACAAGATTGATATTTTTCTGTTTAGTGATGCTGGTCAGCAACAAAGTTTAGCTGCTTTGGCTCAGGCCCCTGTACTAACACCTCAGGGCAGTGTGTTGCCACTTAATGCATTAGCGGATTTAAACGAGGTCGCGGATAGCGATAATTTACGCCGGGTGGATGGTCGTCGAACCGTCACCTTGTACATCATTCCCCCTCGCTCTGTGGCGTTGGAAACGGCAGTTGCACTTGTGCAACAACAGTTGGTGCCACAATTACAGCAGGATGGACATATCGAGCAAGGGGTGTCGATTGCAATTAGTGGCGCGGCGGATCAACTGGATGCCACCCGGACCGCGCTGGCAGGTAATTTTGTCATCGCTGTTGTGCTGATTTATTTACTGCTGGTGGCCATTTTTACGCATTGGGGCTATCCCTTGTTTATTCTGGCCACTGTGCCTTTAGGTTTAGCCGGTGGTTTGCTGGGGTTAATTAGTATCAATGGAGTGGGTCAGCTGTTCAGCATGCTCGGCATGAATGGTTTTCAGCAGCCATTTGATATGATTACTATGCTGGGTTTTCTGATTTTATTAGGCACCGTGGTGAACAATCCGATTCTGATTGTCGATCAAAGTCGTAAAAACCTGACAGAAAATAACGTGTCAGTGGTCGAGGCTGTGCAAGCCGCTGTGGCCACCCGGCTGCGGCCTATATTGATGTCGACGGCTACCACCATTTTTGGCCTGGCACCCCTGGTGTTACTCCCGGGGGCCGGTACAGAACTCTATCGTGGTTTAGGTATTATTGTGCTGACAGGCTTAGTGTGCTCTACCGTGATTGCACTGACTTTTTTACCTTCACTATTGGTGACGGTGATGCAGTGGCAGCAACGGCGAAAAGCAACATCGCTTTAAGCCGGTAACTGCTGGTGCCGCACCAGCGTCAGCAGCTGTTGAATGGTGGTCAGCTGCTGTCGTTGCATGATCAAACTGCGACCCAAGGCTAAAGCCCAACGTTCAGAGGCGGCGCGCTGTTGCTCGTTACGGATCTGTTCTAAATCAGCCACATGCGCCAAACCGACGGTGCGGCGAATGAGTTCGCAGCCAGCGTAGCCCAAGCTATCGGCGAGTAGTTGCTGTAAGAAATAATGCTGGTATTCACTATTACGGAAACTGTTTTCTTTAGTCTCTGTTTGCATCAACCGGGTAAATTCATGGCTAAAGTGCTGCCATAAGTCTTCGATCTGGCGCAGCAAGTAATCTTGCTGCTGCTGTCGGCGCCCGGCATCTTCTTGCAAGCCAAACTGACCGGCATAGCTCAGCAGCAAATTGCCGATAAAGCTGCCGACATCAAAGCCCATAGGGCCATAAAAACCAAACTCGGCGTCGATCACTTTGCATTGTTCGGCGCTGATGAAAATACTACCGCTGTGCATATCACCATGCAACAACGCTTGTGGCTTGGACAAAAAATCGGCTTTTAAACGGGCAACCTCTGCCTGCAGTGCTTCATCGTGCCACAGCTCACGGGCCTGTGGCATGATGGGCTGGTGAATAGCATTGCGTTCATGATTGCAGTACGGATCGGAAAAGAATAAATCTTCGGTAATCAGGCAGAGTTCCGGGTTGATAAAACGAGCCACTTCGATTTTTTTTTGCAGACCATTGAGTACGAAATCACTGGTAAAAAATAGCGTACGAGCCAGATACAAAGCAAGCTGGTCAGCCAGCTGCGGGAACTGTTTACCGGCGACCAATTCGCTGCGCAAAATAGCCAGCTGACCTAAATCTTCCATGACTATGGCGGCAACACCGGCATCGTAGTGCAGCACTTTAACGGTATGCTCAGGGCAAATACGACCATGACGTAGTAGCACTTCGGCTTCAATTCGAGCGCGTTCGATGGTCAGCGGCCAGCTTTCTCCGACGCAACGGGCGTAAGGCAGGGCCTGTTTGACGATCAGGCTGCGGCCGTTAGCATTCTTTACCCGAAACACAAGATTCAGGTTGCCATCACCAAACTCTTCGGCTTCCAAAGAGTCACTTTCACGAAAGGTATCACCATGAGCCAGTGCAAAAGCTTTGGCATCGGCGATAGTAAAGGTATGGTAGTCGCTCATTGAGATCACAGACTTGTCAGGACAGAAACAGAACTGCATAATCGCAGACATTCTAGACGTCTGCAAGGCTAAATAAGGCATAGACTATGAAAAATCTTACCGGTCTCAGTATAAAGACTGAACAAAATCAGTTGTTCATTCTGGACCAGACTCTGCTACCTCATCAACAGCAATGGCTGCCATGCCAGACTGTTGCAGAGATGGTGCAATTGATTCAAAACCTTCAGGTGCGCGGTGCTCCGGCCATCGGCATTGCGGCAAGCTTGCTATTGGCTTACCGCGCTGAGCAGGGCGATAGTCGGCAGCAGTTGCGGCAGGATGCTGAAACGCTGCGTTTAGCCCGGCCAACGGCAGTGAACCTGATGAATAATCTGGATTGTATGTTGCAAGCGTTAGCAGCGGATGATTTTGTTGCCACCGCTGTAGCTTGTGCCGAGCAGTTGTTTTCAGAAGATGTAGAGCTTTGTCAGCACATGGCTGAACATGGCGCCGCCTTGGTGAAACCGGGGGAGCAGTTACTGACGCACTGCAATACCGGAGGTCTTGCTACGGCAGGCGTTGGGACCGCTTTGGGGGTTGTGCGGTTAGCCCATCAGCAGGGAAAAAATATCCAGCTATGGGTCGATGAGACCAGACCCTTGCTGCAAGGCGGTCGCTTAACGGCTTGGGAGTGCCAGCAATTAGGTATTCCTTATCAGTTAATTTGCGACAATATGGCTGCGATGCTGATGGCGCGTGGTCAGGTCGATCGTATCTTCGTTGGTTCAGATCGCATTGCGGCCAATGGTGATTTTGCCAATAAAGTCGGTACCTACAGTCTGGCTGTATTGGCAAAGTATCATCAGATCCCGTTTTACGTGGTGGCTCCTCATACCACGGTTGATCCACATTGCCCCGATGGCAGCCAGATCCCGATTGAGCAGCGCAGTGCGAATGAGGTGCGCGGGGCTACTGGCAGCTTCGGTACTATTTGCTGGGCGCCGGCCGATGCTCCCGTCTATAACCCTGCTTTTGATGTGACGCCAGCCAGCCTGGTGACCGGCTGGGTGCTGGATAGCGGTGTGTTGGATCAAGCAGCGGTGGCCGCTGGTGCGCTTACCCGGCTGACATAAAAAAACCCGGAGCAAAGGCTCCGGGTAAAAGACAAGGATAGACAGGGTGGAACCGCCGTGTTGCTTGGCGACAGATTTAGAGTAAGCGCTTTCCAAGATGCTGACAAACGAGATAAAACTACGCGTCGAGTGAAAAAAACTCAGCCATGCACTCCTCTGGTGTGTGCTTAGGCCAACAATGGAAACCGACTGGCAATATCGCTGCCGGTAAAGTTGGCCACCCAGCCCTCCGGGTTATTAAACAACCGGATTGCGGTAAAATTGGGTTCGCTGCCCATATCGAACCAGTGTGGCGTGTTAGCCGGCACGCTGATTAAATCGTTTTGCTGGCATAGCACCTGATAGATGTGATCGCCTAAATGCAGACAGAATAAGCCTTCTCCACGGACAAAAAAGCGTACTTCATCTTCACTGTGGGTATGTTCGGCCAGAAACTTTTGCCGTAATGCGGCTTTATCCGGGTGATCACTGCTTAGTGAGATGACATCCACCGTGACGTAACCGCCTTGCTGCTGTAAGCGCTCAATATCAGCTGCATAGGCAGTGAGAATAGCGTCATTGCTGGTGCTGGCGTCTATCTGAGCACTCGCTTGCCATTGCTCAAACCGGATCCCTTGTTGCGCAAGTTTGGCTGCAACTTGGGCGGGGTCACTGCTTTGAAAGCTACTCTTTTGTACGTTGCTGTGCTCAGCTTGATTGGCTTGAAAAATGGTTAACTGTGACATGGTTAAATCTCGACCTGATAAAAATCTTCGGCGATGTTGTGATCGCCAGGTGTTTGCTGCTCGCGGATCAGTTGGCAAGTGGCCATGCCTAATGCACGAGCGGCATCGAGTTCAGCCGCAATATCGGATAAAAACAATACCTGTCCGGGCGGCAGTTGCAGGTGCTGCAAAATAGCGGCATAGGATGAAATATCGCGCTTGGCGCCAACCCGGGTATCAAAGTAACCACTAAAAAGAGGGGTTAAATCACCAAAATCACTGTAGCGAAACAGCAGCTTCTGCGCTTCAACAGAGCCAGAACTATAGACATACAACTGCACGCCTTGCTCATGCCATTGTTTCAACTGTTCGGCGGCGTCGGGATAGAGGTGGCCGGTAAAATGGCCTTGCTGATAGCCTAAACGCCACACCAAGCCTTGCAGGGTCTTCAGCGGAGTGACCTTTTCGTCGGCGGCAATCCAACGATGCAGCTGCGTAATCACCGCTTCGATATCGGCTTCAGGCTGTTTCATCAACTGACGAATGGCAGTTAGTTCTAACGCGACTTCTGCTTGGTGCTGCCGGTTACGGATAAAATCCGGCAAGTGTTCAGTAGCGTATGGAAACAACACCTCAGTGACAAAAGCAATGCGGCTGGTGGTGCCTTCAATATCGGTGATTAGGGCGCGGTACTTCATAAATCTCCAGTGAGTCGGATACGTTCCAGCTCACAGTGTATAAGAAATTCCCATCCCTCTAAATGTCTTTTTGCTTCTTCCAGGCTTTGGCCCCAGACATAGAGACCATGCCCTCTGACCAACAGTGCTGAAGCTTTTTGAACCTGCGGCCATTGTTGCTGCACCAATTCGGCCAGAGCTGGGATATCCTGAGTGTTGGCAAAGAGGGTAATGGGGCAGTTTTGCTCATGGCTCTGCTGGCCACGAATGGCTTTTTGCATCTCGTAGCCGGAAAAAATGTACTGATCGGTTGTGATGATGCGGGAAAAGACGGTGGCTTGTACTGAATGTGTATGCAATACGGCTTTAACCGCAGGGTCTAGTTGATAAATCCGGGCATGCAAGGCGGTTTCAGCGGATGGTGTGCCGGGGCAGGTTATGTGGCCATCAACCCAACTGACAGGCAATAAGTCGTGTGGGCTGAGTTCACCTTTATCTTTGCCAGATGCGGTGACTAAGGCGTTGTGTTCACCATCGCGAATGGAGAAGTTGCCACCGGTCGCGGGGACCCAGTGACGGCTGGCGATCCAGCGTGCGGTAGCGCAGAGCGCGATGGCATATGGATTCAGCTGTTGCACGTGCTGCGACGCATGATGCATGAAATAACGCTCCTGAACGGCCTGACGTTTAGATGTCTATACATAAAACAGGCTAAAATGATAGCATGATTGCTTCAATTAGCAACTGCTTTGCACAAAGCGCGACACGATTCGCTGCTCGTGTGATTTTCAGGTAGAGTCACTCTATCATTGATAGCGCAGGGCGTGTTACACGTCTGATACAAACAGGAACCGTCGATGCAGGTCGAATTGCCGAGTAAATTGCCTCAGGTGGGCACCTCAATTTTCAGTCAGATGTCACAATTGGCGGCGGAACAGCAAGCCATTAACCTATCGCAGGGGTTCCCGGACTTTGGTTGCTCGCCGTTTTTGCTGGAACAGCTAAGTAACTTTAGTCAGCTGGGGTTGAATCAGTATGCTCCTATGCCCGGCATACTGCCATTGCGGCAGCAAATTGCTGCACTGATTGCCCGTTGTTATCAACAAAGGGTTTGTCCAGAGCAGCAAATCACGGTGACGTCAGGTGCCACGGAAGCCTTATTCTGTGGCATACAAGCGCTGGTGCAGCCGGGCGATGAGGTGATTGTATTCGATCCGGCGTATGACAGTTATGCCCCTGCCGTGCAGTTGGCTGGTGGCAAAACAGTGCATCTGGTGCTCACAGCCCCTGATTTTCGGGTCGACTGGCAGCAGGTGGCCGATCATATTAACGAAAGAACCAAGCTGATTATTGTCAATAGCCCGCACAATCCGAGCAGTCAGGTTTTTCGGCACGACGATTGGTTGCAATTGGAACGTTTGGTCTGTCAGCATGGTTTGTATTGCCTGAGTGATGAAGTGTACGAGCATATGGTGTTCGACCAGAGACCACAGCTAAGTGCCTTGTGTTTTGCCGGGCTGGCGGCGCGCGCGCTGGTGGTTTCTTCTTTTGGCAAGACCTTTCATGTCACCGGCTGGAAGCTGGGTTATTGTGTAGCTCCTGCGCAGCTGATGGCTGAGTTTCGTAAGGTGCATCAGTACGTCACCTTCTCCAGTTTCACCCCGGCGCAACATGCCATTGCCGCCATGCTGCAACAGCATCCTGAGCAGGTCAGTGGTCTGGCTCACTTTTATCAACAAAAGCGGGATGCTTTTGTTGATGGTTTACAAGGTAGTCGCCTGCAGTTGCTGCCGGCAGAAGGTACTTATTTTCAGTTAGCCGATTACAGTGCCATCAGCGATATACCCGATGTTGAGTTTTGCCGCTGGCTCACTATTGAGCATAAAATTGCGGCTATACCGCTCAGCGTTTTTTATCAAACGCCGCCAGCACAGCGCTTGGTGCGGTTTTGCTTTGCCAAAGAGGAAAGCACCTTGCAGCAGGCTGCGGGGGTGCTATGCCAACTTTAGGAGATACGATGTCGGCTCTAAAAGTTGCTGTGTTGCAAACTGAACTGGTTTGGCAGCAGCCGTTGCTGAACTTCCATAAGTTTGAGCAACAGCTGGCATCGTTGCCGCAGCAAGACTTGATTGTGTTGCCGGAAATGTTTACCACCGGCTTTTCGATGGATAGTAAAAACATTGCTGAGCCTGCTGGGCAAGTCAGCCTACCTTGGTTGCAACAGCAAGCCAAAGCCACTAAAGCGGCGCTTTGCGGCTCAATCGCGGTGCATGAGCACGGCCAATACTTTAATCGGTTGTACTTTGTCACCCCAGATGGTGACTACTGGCAGTACGATAAGAAGCACTTGTTTCGAATGGCTGGTGAGCATGAGGCCTATCAGGCGGGCAGCGACCGGGTGATCGCGCAATGGCGCGGCATGCGTTTTTGCCTGCAAGTCTGCTACGACCTGCGCTTTCCAGTGTTTAGTCGCAACCGCAACGATTACGATGCATTAATTTATGTCGCCAACTGGCCAGCGCCACGTCGCTTGGCTTGGCGTACCTTGCTGGCGGCTCGTGCTATTGAGAACCAAGCCTATGTCATCGGCTGCAATCGCGTCGGCGAGGATGGCAACGGCGTTGCTTACGCCGGTGACAGCCTGCTGCTCGATTATATCGGCCAGCCTTTGGCTGATGTGGCCGAAAATCAGGCTGCCGTTTTGCAGGCAGAGCTGGATTTGACCGCTTTGCAGCAGTTTAAAGAAAAATTTCCCGCTTACCTCGATGCCGATGATTTTGAGTTGGCTCAACCCAACAACAGGAGCAATTTGTGAGTAAATATCTAATCATTAGTGCTATGGCGTTGTTGGCCGTCGCTTGTAGCCCTCAAGAATTACCGCAAACGGGTGATTTGGATGCTGCCAACTGGCGCTATGCCACCGATCCACATGGCAGTACGGCTACCTATGAGGGAGAGCTCGTTCAGCATGGTATTGCTCGTATCGAATTTCAACGCGTTGCCAGAGTCGATGCTCAAAACAATTCCTGGGTGGAGCTGATTTACGATCTGCCTGAAGGGCGTTTGCAGGATGAGCCCCAAATTGAGCTCAGTTATCAGAGCAGTACCGATTTGGTTATTAAATTATCGCAACGGGAGTACGGTGAGCTGGGCGATCAGAGTTACGCCCATTATCAGGCGGTTGTGTCTGCTACCGATGATTGGCAACAGGTTCGGCTGAGTAGGGCTGATTTTCAGCGACCAGACTGGACCCCTGCTACTTCAACGGATCAGGGGATTGTGCCAGCGCATGTCAACGCCATCTATTTGGTGCCAGATTTAACGGATGATAAAGGCGGCGCCGCACGATTGTCGGTCCGCTCTGTGCGGTTACTACCGTAACAATTTTTCAACCTTTACCCTTGATCTGAAGTAGCTTTACCGTCATAACTGTTTATCCGGCCCGTTGTGGGCAGTTTGGATGAAGACATTAATGACAGCATTAACAGCACTAACGCCAGAGCTTGAACCTTTGTATCAGGCGGCACAAACCGCAGCGGCTCAGGCTTATGCACCGTATAGCCAGTTTCCGGTTGGAGTCGCCGTACGTGCCATCAGCGGCCAGATCTACACGGGCTGCAATGTAGAAAATGCCTCTTACGGCGCCACGGTTTGTGCCGAGCGCAATGCCATTGCGGCTGGTGTGGTGGCTGGGGAGCGTCAGTTTGACGCCTTGCTGGTGTATACGCCTCAGTCTGATTTGACGCCGCCGTGCGGCATGTGCCGTCAGGTGATTGCTGAATTTTTCTTACCTGATACCATCATTTACAGCAGCAATCATCTTCAACAGTTGCAAGGCTGGCAAGTACAACAGTTACTGCCCGATGCCTTTACCCCTTTGTATTTAGCCAACAGCACCAAGGTGCCGACGGAGTAACGGATGCCAATTCCACAGGAAATCATCAAAATCAAACGCAATGGCAAGGTGCTCAGCCAAGCGAATATCCAGCAATTTGCGCAAGGTTTAACGGATGGCAGTTTCAGTGATAGTCAGGCCGCCGCACTGGCGATGGCGATTTATCTGAATGGCATGTCGGTGGATGAAAAAGTCGCCTTGACCTTAGCCATGCGCGATAGTGGCACCAGCCTCAACTGGCAGGGGCAGTTAAGTGGCCCGGTAGTGGATAAACACAGTACCGGTGGTGTCGGTGATAAAGTCACTTTGATGCTGGCACCGATGGTTGCTGCATGCGGTGCTTTTATGCCAAGTATTGCGGGTCGGGGGTTGGGCCATACCGGTGGTACGGTCGATAAGTTGGAGGCCATTCCGGGTTACAGCTGCAATCAGTCGCTGAGCCGCATTCGTCAGCTGCTGCCTGAGCTTGGCTGCCTGATTGTCGGTCAGACTGATGAACTGGCTCCGGCGGATCGACGCTTGTACGGCATTCGGGATGTCACCGCCACGGTTGAGTCCATCCCATTGATCACTGCCTCAATTTTATCGAAGAAGCTCTCGGAAGGTCTGGATGCCTTGGTGATGGATGTCAAGGTGGGCAATGGCGCCATTATGGCCACTGCCAAGGATGCGGATGCATTAGCGCGCAGCATTGTCGATACCGCCTGTGGTGCAGGCGTGCCGACCCGAGCCTTGATCACCGATATGAATCAGATCCTTGGCAGCAGCGCAGGCAATGCCCTGGAAGTGCTGGAAACCCTGGATTATTTGACCGGTAAGCAGCGTGAGCCACGCTTGCATCAACTGACCCTGGAGCTGGGCGCGGATATGCTGTTGCTAAGCGGTCTGCAATCCAGTCGGGACCAGGCGATGACAGCGTTGCAGCAGAGCCTGGACAGTGGCCACGCCGCCGAATACTTCGCCCGCATGGTGGCCGCTTTAGGGGGGCCAACCGACTTACTAGAGAAACCGACCCGTTATTTGGCTCAGGCGCCGGTGGTACTGGATGTGTTGGCGCCAGCCGGTGGCGTGTTGCACTATACGGATACGGTGGCGCTGGGTATGGCTGTGGTGCGCCTTGGAGGTGGCCGCGCTCACCCTGATCAAGTGATCGATCCAGCGGTTGGCTTAAGCGATATTGTACCTGCTGGACAGCAGGTGAGCACGGGGCAACGGTTGGCAAGAGTGCATGCAGCCTCGGCACAGGCGGCTGAACAAGCCGTGAAAGACTATCTGGCAGCTTGTCGGCTGTCTGTTGAGCCTTTAGCCACGAATGCATTGATTCATCAGCGATTGGGCTAGGGTTGGTTGATGGGCATAAAAAAACCGGCTTCAAAAGCCGGTTTTTTGCAGATGAAAACTTAGCTGCGCTGACGCTTCATGGAATCGAAGAACTCATCGTTGGTTTTGGTCATGCCGAGTTTATCGATTAAAAACTCCATCGCATCGGCTTCATCCATCGGATGCAGGATTTTGCGTAAAATCCACATCTTCTGCAATTCTTCCTGCGACACCATCAACTCTTCACGGCGGGTACCTGAGCGGTTGAAGTCAATGGCTGGGAAGATACGCTTCTCAGCGATTTTACGGCCCAGGTGCAATTCAAGGTTACCAGTACCTTTAAACTCTTCGTAGATGACTTCGTCCATTTTTGAGCCGGTGTCGACTAGCGCCGTGGCGATAATGGTTAAGCTACCGCCTTCTTCCACATTACGGGCCGCACCAAAGAAACGCTTTGGTTTATGCAGTGCATTGGCATCAACACCACCGGTCAGTACCTTGCCAGAGCTTGGAATGACGGTGTTGTAAGCACGGGCTAAACGGGTGATGGAATCGAGCAGGATAATGACATCTTTTTTGTGTTCAACCAGACGCTTCGCTTTCTCAATCACCATTTCTGCCACTTGCACGTGGCGGCTGGCTGGCTCGTCGAAGGTCGACGCGATCACTTCACCTTTTACCAGGCGCTGCATCTCGGTGACTTCTTCCGGCCGTTCATCAATCAGCAATACCATCAACACACAATCCGGGTGGTTGGCGGCAATAGACTGAGCGATGTTTTGTAGTAATAAGGTTTTACCGGCTTTTGGCGGCGCCACAATCAAGCCCCGCTGACCCCGGCCAATCGGCGCTGCTAAGTCCAGTACCCGGGCGGTGATGTCTTCGGTACTGCCGTTACCGCGCTCCATCCGCAGCCGGTCGTTGGCATGCAGCGGTGTTAAGTTTTCAAATAAGATTTTGTTGCGGGCATGCTCAGGTCGACCGAAGTTCACTTCATTGACTTTCAACAAGGCAAAGTAACGCTCGCCATCTTTTGGCGGGCGGATCAGTCCGGCAATGGTATCGCCAGTACGTAAGTTAAAGCGACGGATTTGGCTAGGAGAGACATAAATATCGTCCGGACCGGCTAAATAGGAACTATCGCCTGAACGCAAGAAGCCAAAGCCATCCTGCAGAATTTCCAGTACGCCTCCACCGAAAATCTCTTCGCCTTTTTTAGCGTGGGTTTTCAAAATGGCGAAAATAATGTCCTGCTTACGCAAACGGGCCATGCTATCCAAGCCCATAGACTCAGATAATTCCACCAGTTCGTTGATTGGCTTACTTTTTAATTCTGTTAAATGCATAGTGATGGGTTTCTTGTTGATCAAAAAAGGGTTGTTTGCTTATCAGTGTGCATGAATATGATTTGGAGTTGGTCTATTCGACGGACAAGCGTGGTCACGGATGTTGTGCTGAAAACAACAATAGCAGGAGATGATGCAGCCGTCTATCTTTTCTCAGCGAAAATTGCATAAAATTAAAGCACTGTTGTTACGGAGCGGGCCTGACAACAACAGTGCGTGTCACCATTAGATATTGCTATCCAAAAACTCTTTCAATTGTGTTTTGGATAAAGCACCGACTTTGGTGGCGGCAACCTGACCATTTTTAAATAACAGCAAGGTTGGAATGCCACGAATGCCGTATTTAGGCGATGTGTTTGGGTTTTGATCAATATTCAGCTTAGCAATAGTGACTTTTCCTTGATATTCACCTGCAACATCATCGAGAATGGGGGCGATCATTTTACAGGGTCCGCACCATTCAGCCCAGAAATCGACTAAGACAGGTTGTTCAGCACTCAGTACATCAGCTTCGAAGCTGTCGTCTGAAACATGTAAAATTTGGTCACTCATGATTTTCTCCGTTTTGAACTGGGCAGATCGACTGCAAAATTTGTCATCAATTTAAACGCGGCTGTTTCCTAATGCAAGGGGAACGGTTATGCTAGGCTGGTATGAATAAAACACACTTAACACCACACAAATTCGCCGATTTCGCATTGGCACCTCAGATACTGGATGCACTGACTAGTCAGGGCTTCAGTTATTGTACTCCAATCCAAGCTCAGTGTCTGCCTTTAGCCTTGAAAGGTAAAGACATTGCCGGACAAGCTCAAACCGGTACCGGCAAGACGCTGGCCTTTTTAACCGCGACTTTTCATCATCTGTTAACGCATGAGCCAAGAGGTTCTGACCAGCCTCGCGCTATCATCATGGCTCCTACGCGCGAACTGGCGGTTCAGATCCATCAGGACGCCGTAGCACTGTCAAAAAGCTCTGGCTTACGCCTTGGTCTCATTTATGGGGGCGAGGGGTATGAATCTCAACGGCAGTTGCTGGAACAAGGCGTAGATATTTTAATCGGCACCACCGGCCGTTTGATTGATTACCAAAAACAGGGCTTGTTTCAACTGGATCAAATTCAGGTGGTGGTGTTGGATGAAGCCGATCGCATGTTTGATCTGGGTTTTATCAAAGACATTCGGTTTTTGTTCCGCCAAATGCCACCAGCTAACGAGCGCTTAAGCTTGCTGTTCTCCGCTACTTTGTCTTATAAGGTACAGGAACTGGCTTTTGAGCAAATGAATGAGCCGGAACATATCCACATCGAGCCGGATCAAATGACAGCCAGCCGGGTCAGTGAAGAGTTATTTTACCCCTCAGATCCAGATAAAATGAAGTTGCTGCTGACCTTGATGGAAGAAGAGTGGCCTGATAAAGCCATTGTTTTTGCCAACACCAAACACAGCTGCGAAAATGTGCATGCCTGGTTAGAGGCCGATGGTCATCGGGTAGGTTTGTTGACTGGCGATGTGGTTCAGAAAAAGCGCTTGAAAGTACTGGATGACTTCACGCAGGGGCGGGTTGATATTCTGGTGGCGACGGATGTGGCTGCACGTGGTTTGCATATTCCTCTGGTTAGTCATGTCTTCAATTTTGATTTGCCTGATGACTGTGAAGATTATGTGCATCGTATTGGCCGGACCGGACGGGCCGGTGAGAGCGGGGCTGCCATCAGCTTTGCTTGCGAGCGTTATGCGCTGAATTTAACTGCCATTGAAGAGTACATCCGTCATCCGTTGCCAGTGACTCAGTACGATCATGAGGCCTTACTGACCGATTTAACCACGCCAAAACCACGGGCGCGGCGGCGCTCTGGTCAGGCGCGAAGTGGTAGTGGCCAGAGTGGACGAAACCCAAATGCAGCCAGACGTCCACGCAGCCGCTGAGTCGATACGCTCAGATCAGCAAGACATATACGCCGTCATCGACCTCGGCTCCAACAGCTTTCATATGTTGATGGTGAAGGTGGTCGGTGGCAGCGTGCAAGTGATTGGCCGGGTTAAACGCAAAGTCCGCCTGGCCGCAGGTTTAAATGATAATTTGGTATTAAGCCGTCGAGCGATGAAGCGAGGCTGGGAATGCCTGGCCCTGTTTGCTGAACGGCTGCAGGATATTCCGCCACAAAATGTTCGTATTGTTGGCACCGCTACCCTTCGATTGGCTCGTAATGTGAAAACCTTTTTGCACGATGCCGAGCATATTCTGGGTCATCCTATTCGAGTCATCAGTGGCGATGAAGAAGCCCGCATTATTTATCAGGGTGTGGCCCATACTTCAAGCTGTGAGCAAAACCGTCTGGTGATCGACATCGGTGGTGCCAGTACCGAAATTATTGTCGGGCAAGGGGTGCAGCCGCTTAAGCTCAGTAGCTTGCATATGGGCTGTGTGACCTTCTTGGATGCTTACTTTGCCGATGCTCAGCTATCTGAAGAAAATTTTGCTGCGGCTATTGCTGCAGCTGAGCAGGTACTGGCTCCGGTGGCGGATGAGTTCAATGCACTGGGCTGGCAGGTTGCTGTCGGCGCATCAGGCACCGTGCAAGCCATGCAGGAAATATTGATTGCGCAGGGCATGGATGAAACCATCACGCTGCCCCGGCTCGAAGGGATCATGCAACAAGCCGTAATCTGTGGCCGGCAAGATCAGCTCAGCATTATCGGCTTGGCGCAGGAACGTAAACAGGTGTTCCCATCTGGTTTAGCCGTGCTTATCGCCTTGTTTCGCTCATTGCACATCAAAGGCATGACTCTCTCTGGTGGTGCTTTGCGTGAGGGCGTGCTGTACAGCATGCTACCACAGCTGCAAGGTACTGATGTCAGGCAACACACCATCAATAGCTTAATGGTGCGTTATCATATTGATCAACAGCATGCCAGCCGTGTGTCTGATATGGCATTGTCGCTTGCCAATCAAGTCGCTTCGCGCTGGATGCTAACCGGCTTTGATGGCCTGAGTTTATTGCATGGCGCAGCCCTACTGCATGAGCTTGGTTTGCTAATCGAGTACAAAAATCACCATCACCATGGTGGCTATATCATCAGCCACTCCGATCTGCCGGGGTTTACCCGGGCACAGCAGCAATTATTGATGGCTTTGGTGCATAACCATCGGGCCGATATCAACCGTGAGCTGATTGCCAAACAAACCATGACCTCGGTCCTGTTGACGGTACGTCTGACCCGTATCCTGAGGCTGGCAGTGGTGCTATCCATGCGCCGTCGGCATGAAGCACTGCCAAACGTCAGTGTATCTGGCAAGGGTGAGCAACTGATCCTACAACTGCCTGCCGGTTGGCTCGATCAGCACCCGCTGATGCGAGCTGAATTGGAGCAGGAAGTGCAGTATCAGCAGGCTGCTGGCTGGGAGCTGGAGCTGCGTTAGGATGATTACCATCCTTCCTTGCCCATTACCGGCGCCCGCCGAACTGCTGCAACTACAGGTGCTGCCAGCGCAACAACCTTTTGTACTGCCTATCGGGGAACAGTTAGCGCAGCAACGCGCAGGTGAACACTTTCAGTTACTGTATCAGCAAGGACAGTTGGTGGGTTGCTTCATACTGGATAACGACTATGGTCGTTATCATTCCTTTGCTAAGACAAACGACCTTGGCTTGCGTGGGTTTTTTATCACGGCATCAGCGCAAGGGCAAGGCTCTGCCAAAGCGGCACTGCAACAACTTCCCAGCTATGTGCAGCAGCATTTTCCTCACGCTCAGCGTTTGCTACTGACCGTCAACTGCCGTAACACAGCGGCTCGTCAGCTGTATCAAGCGACCGGCTTTCAGGACAGTGGTAGCTTGTATCATGGCGGCCCATCCGGGCCACAGCATGTGATGTGGCGCGAACTCTAAAGGAGCAAGTATGCGATATTCTGTTGAGCATCAGCCCGAACTGCAACGCTTCCGCATTGTGCAGCAAGGCGAAGAAGCACTGCTGGAATACCAGCTGTTGGGTGATAGCGTCGATTTCTGGCGCACCTATGTACCCGACGCACTGCGTAACCAGGGCATCGCTGAGCAATTGGTGCGACATGGGCTGAGCTGGGCACAGCAACAGCAGCTCGGCGTGCAGGCCAGCTGCTGGTATGTGCAGAAATTTTTGTAAGGATTCACTATCCAGAAAGGACTTAGGCTATGCAAGGAATGCTGCTAGCAACTATTTACCTGAGTGTCCTCGGCACGCCATTTTATGCTTTCTTTACCAGTATTGCTGTGCAAAACCTAAAACGCCTGCTGCTGGTTTCCGCTTCCGTGATGGAGTTGCAACCGGATAATCAGCTGCAATAACCAGTGCCTGGTCAGTTCTTTTCTTGCTGCAACCACATCGCCACTCTTTTGGCAAAGTAAGTCAGGATGCCATCGGTACCAGAGCGTTTAAGAGCTAGCAGGGGCTTTATATTTGTTAATAATTAGCTGTTAAAATAATTCATTAATTAGAGTTTAATAATTATTTTATTGACTTTTGGTTTCCGTTATAGGTACCCTTTTCAGCAGTTATTAACTGCTGGGGAGCCTAACTGACTATGATGACTTTATACAATCGCTACGCCAGCAAGCATTACCAAAACCGGCCATTCAAGGCATTTATGCTGACATTTTTTTTAGTATTGTGCGGTTTTATAAGCTACGTTGCTGAGCAGTTCTATGCCTATACCGGAGCTGTGATCGTAATGGGGGTCATGACAAAACATATTCTCGAATACATAGAAATGACCTATGAAAAACGCGATCAGAGTGCGAGTTCGCTTGATGCAAAGAACTGACCGCATCGCCGGTCAGTTCTTTTTCTCCTGCAACCAAATCGCTACTTTTTTGGCAAAGTAAGTCAGGATGCCATCGGCGCCGGCGCGCTTGAAGGCCAATAGGGATTCCATAACCACCGGTTGTTCTGCCAGCCAGCCGTTTTGAATGGCGGCCATATGCATGGCGTATTCGCCGCTAACCTGGTAGGCGTAGGTAGGAACGCCAAATTCGTCTTTGACCCGCCGCACAATATCCAGGTAAGGCATGCCGGGCTTTACCATCACCATATCCGCGCCTTCTTCCAGATCAAGCGCCACCTCGCGTAAGGCTTCGTTGCTGTTGGCCGGGTCCATCTGATAAGTTTTTTTATCGCCACCTTTTAAGTTGGCGGCAGAGCCGACGGCATCGCGAAAAGGACCATAGTAACTGGAAGCGTATTTAGCGGAATAGGCCAAAATACGGGTATTGATAAAACCAGCTTCTTCCAATGCTTCGCGAATGGCGCCAATACGGCCATCCATCATATCCGAGGGAGCGACCACATCGGTCCCGGCTTCAGCATGCGACAGTGCTTGCCTGACCAGTGCCGCGGTAGTGACGTCATTCACCACATAACCGCTATCGTCGATGATGCCATCTTGCCCATGGGTGGTGAATGGGTCGAGCGCGACATCGGTAATAATGCCTAGCTCAGGCACGGCGGTTTTCAGCGCCCGAACAGCACGTTGCGCCAGCCCTTCCGGGTTCCAGGCTTCTTCGGCATCCAAAGATTTTTTTGTACTTGGCGTGACTGGAAATAGTGCAATCGCTGGGATCCCTAAAGCAGCCAATTGCCTGGCTTCTGCGACCAACAAGTCGATACTGAGGCGCTCAATGCCGGGCATAGAAGCGATGGGCTCTCGCTGTTGCTCACCATCCAATACAAATACCGGATAGATCAAATCATTGACGGTCAGTTGATGCTCCGCCATCAACCGGCGACTGAAATCAGCCTGACGCATACGGCGCATTCTGTTGTAGGGAAAATAACTAGCTTGAGACATGGGGTTGTTCCTTTGAAGCGGTATCCGAAGCCGATGCATTGAACAAGGATGGATAGCTGATCACTTGGTTTCGGCCGGCATTTTTTGCCTGATACAAGGCTTTATCTGCGCAATGAATGTAATACTCGGGGCTGGAGTCAGCATCAGCATTGGCGGCATAGCAGCCGGCACTAATGGTGACGGCTAACTGGTGTTCTGCAACGTGCAGAGCAGCGGCGGCCAGCAAAGCGCGAATACGTTCAGCAACTTCCACGGCACCTACCGTATCGGTATTGGGTAAAATCAAGGCGAACTCTTCACCACCATAGCGGCAAACATGATCACTGCAGCGCTTTAAGTTGCTCTGGATTAATTCAGCCACTTGACGAATGATTTGATCGCCTGCCAAGTGGCCAAAGTCGTCATTCACTTGCTTAAAAAAATCAATATCGAGCAAAACAACCGCGAGAGGACGTTGCTCACGGCGACTACGATTGAGCTCAGCAACCATTTTTCGATCAAAATATGCCCGGTTGCGTACTCCAGAAAGCGCATCAGTAGTGCTTTGGGCTTCGAGCAGCTCATTCTTTTCTGCCAATTCTTGCAGGGTAATTTGCAACTCAAGGGTCCGTTCCTGAATGATGTTATCGAGCTGAGCCTCCATGCGCTCTATGCGACGGCGATACTTGTATATTAACCAGCTGCTGAATGCGATAGCGCTGACGAACCCTCCGGTTAGGGCTGCCACAATGGTTCTAAACTCTATCCAATCCAACAGCGTCATGGCATACCTCGCTCAAGATTAAATAGTGTAACACTATTTTGCCAGCACTGAACCTCGACATCGTGCAACGAAAGCCCTTTTAACTGCGCCACACGCTCAGCTATAGCCGGCAAGTAAGCGGGTTCGTTGCGTCGGCTTTTAGGCTTAGGGGACAGGTTTTTTGGCAGCAAATAGGGTGCATCAGTTCCCAGACAGATACGATCAAGCGGTAAGTAGGTGATGGCATCGAGCAATGCCTGATTTCGCCGATCGTCACAAAGCCAGCCAGTAATACCAATATAGAGGCCAAGGTCGAGATAGGCTTTGAGTTGTGTGCTATCGCCGGTGAAACAGTGAGCAATACCATGCTTGATGCCATAATCCTTGAGCAGCTGATACTGGGTATCAAACGCATCGCGTTCATGCAAATACACCGGCAGAGCTACCTCATTGGCTAGCTGCAGTTGTTTTGAAAAAACATCAATTTGATCCGCTTGGCTAGAGAAGTTGCGATTAAAATCTAAGCCACACTCACCAATAGCGACAATATCGTTGTTAGTCAGAATGCTCTGTAATTGTTGCAGCCAGTTCGGCCCGGCCTTGCTGGCTTGATGCGGGTGGATGCCTGCGCTAGTGCTGCAATCTGCATGCAGTTGGCACCAGTTGATATTGTGCTGGCATTCGGCAAGGTCAGATGCGATCAAGATCTGCCTTTGAACACCTGCCATGTGAGCGCGTGCTAAGACCTGTTCGCGATCGGTTGTAAATTGTTCACTGAACAAGTTGACGCCAACATCACACCAGGCCATTCGTCTAGTTCATCCTACGGACACGGGTAGAACGGTTACTGTCATCGTTACTTAATATAAATGAGCCAAGCATGGCACGGCGAATATAATGCTCTTCACCAGCTTTAACGGGGTAGTATTCACTGCTGTTTTGTCGCCAGGTTTGGCCATTTTCAAAGTGAATCACCAAATGACCACGAGCATCTTGCTCTACCTTGCTGACAACGGAGTAGATGCGGTCGGTTTCATTGGCCGCAGCTTGCCTTGGCTTGCCAAATTGGTCTTCCGCCGTAGCAGCAGATGCCGCAGGTGTTGCAGCCGCGGCAGGTTGCCGGGCTTGTTGATTTTGTTTTGCAGCAGTGGAGGCACCTTGCTCGCTAGCATCCACTTGAATCGAATCGTAGCAGTGCAGTCGCAGCTGATTATCTTGTTCCTGTTGGCATAGCGAAAGCGCTTGTACCACAGAAGATTCGGCAGCTTGCAGAGGCAACAGCATCAAAGTTGCAAGAGCGAAACAGGGCAAAGCCAGTAGATGGTTACTTTTCATTATTGAGTTCCTCATCCGATTCGGTGTCGCCATTATCGGCATCGGCTGCTGGTTGATAAAAACGGCTTAATAACAGCCCACATTCAAATAAAAACCACATCGGAATTGCCAACAGGGTTTGGGAGATGACATCCGGTGGAGTCAGCAACATACCGAACACGAAAGCCCCGACCACAATATAGGCTCGTTTGGCAGCTAAAGCTTTGGCTGTCGTGGTACCCGACCAAATTAACAGCAGAATAACGACCGGGATTTCAAAGGCAATGCCAAAGGCAAAAAAGAGCTTCAGGACAAAATTCAGATAGCTACTTATATCGGTAGCAATGGTAATACTTTCCGGGGCATAACTGGTAAAAAAAGCGAACACAATGGGGAAAACTACATAGTACGCAAAGGCGATGCCTGCATAGAACAACAAGGTGCTGGAGATGACTAAGGGAGCAACCAACCGCCGCTCTTTCTGGTACAGGGCGGGTGCAATAAATTGCCAGACTTGTAACAAGATGTAGGGGATAGCTAAGCCAATAGCGACCACAAAGGTTAACTTAAATGGCGCAAAAAATGGCGACGCTACATCGGTGGCAATCATACTGCTGCCATCTGGCAACACCGCAATTAATGGCTTCGATAGCAGCTCATACAAGTCGGCGGCAAAGTACGCTAAGCAAGCGAACACAAGCAGCACAGCAATGACGCAGCGCAGTAACCGGTTACGCAGTTCAACTAAGTGTCCAAGCAGGCTGTCAGGTTCGGCTTTGATCGTCATCATTCTCTGCTGTTTTTGTTTGCTTTGGTTTACTGGAGGGATTGACATCTGCCGCGGCCTGCTTTAATTCAGCAACAGCAGATTTTTCTTCATCGGTTAAATCCAGAAAGCCTTTTTGCTCAGCTTGTTTTAGTTTTTGATGCAGTTCATGGACCCGTAGATTGTCATTCAACTCAGCTTGCATTTGTTGACCAAATTGCTTGACGGAGTTGATGGTTCGGCTGACCGAGCGAATAGCACCAGGCAGCCGCTCAGGGCCCAGAACCAGCAAGGCAACAACGGCAATGACTAACAGCTCCCAGAAACCCATTTATGGCTTGTCGTGTTCTTTCTGCTTGGCAGATGTTGATGTCTGTTCAGCATCAGAGTCAGCAGGTTTCTTCAACTGATCAGGTGATCCGTTGTGGTCATCATCAGCCTTGCTTTCATCGTCTTTGATGGAGCTGCGGAAGCCTTTGATTGCTGAGCCTAGATCCGTGCCGATGCCACGTAATTTTTTTGTACCGAACAGCAGTACGATGATTGCCAATACAATCAGTAATTGCCAGATACTAATGCCACCAAAACCCATAGTAGTTCCTTAAATACAGCTGAAATGTTTCAGGTTACGACCATACTGCTTTCGCAGCAAAAAATAAAGCACCCGTTGCGACTGCTGCGGCAGCCAGCATGGTGCCCGAGCTGAATAAAAGCGCCGCGACAATGGCCATGGAGCCAGCGCCAATAGCAGACAGTAACCGAGCCGCTTGCCGTTCTTTTTGCAGCTGCTGCTGTTGCATTAATTGCAACATCATACCTTGTTGTTTAGGCAGCTGCTCCAATACCCGGTGCAACAACGTTGGCATTTGCGGTAGCTTTTCAGCCCAAAACGGGGCATTTTCTTTTAATTGTTGCCATAAGGCCGGTAAACCAATTTGTTGTTGCAGCCAGTTTTCAAGAAATGGCTTGGCGGTTTTCCATAGATCCAGCTGCGGATACAATTGACGGCCCAGCCCCTCAATGTACAGCAAGGTTTTTTGCAGTAGCACCAGCTGTGGCTGCACCTGCATATTAAAGCGTCGGGCCGTGCTAAATAAATTCAGTAGCACATGACCAAAGGAAATATCGGCCAGAGGCTTTTGGAAAATAGGCTCGCAAACGGTGCGAATAGCACTTTCAAACTCCTCGACATTGGTGTCTGCTGGCACCCAGCCAGAGTCAAGATGAAGTTGAGCAACTTTGCGGTAATCACGGTTAAAGAATGCGACGAAATTTTCGGCCAGATAGCGCTTATCTTCGCTGTTTAAGGTGCCGACGATGCCACAGTCAATGCCGATGTATTTTGGGTTGTTTGGTGTTTCGCGGGAAACAAAAATATTACCGGGATGCATATCGGCATGAAAAAAACTGTCGCGGAACACCTGCGTAAAAAAGACCTCTACTCCACGTTTGGCCAGCAGCTCCATATCGGTGCCTTGAGCTTTTAATGCCTCAATATCGGAGACGGGTATACCATAAATACGCTCCATCACCATCACATTGATACGACAATCATCGCTGTAGACATAAGGAATATACAGCGAGTCAGAATCCATAAAGTTGCGACGCAACTGAATTGCATTGGCTGCTTCGCGCTGCAAATCGAGTTCATCAAGAATGGTTTTACGGTATTCGGCGACGACCTCGCGTGGCCGCAACCGTTTGCCATCGGGTAAGAAACGAGCGGCTGCTTCAGCGGCTGTATCCATCAAGGCTAAATCGGCCAGAATTTGTTTACGAATACCCGGACGTATGACTTTAATCACCACATCGGCATCTGGCCCATCCACTTGCAGCATCTTGGCGGCATGGACCTGAGCAATTGATGCTGAAGCCAGCGGTTGCAGAGAGAACTCAGGAAACTTGTCATGGATCGAGCTCAGACCAAGGGCTTGCTCGATCAGTACTTGAGCTTGTTCGCCGGGAAAAGGCTCTACTTTATCCTGCAGTTTTGCCAACTCATTGGCCCATTCTGCAGGCAATAAATCACGACGGGTCGACAGCATCTGCCCTAGTTTGATCCAGACCGGGCCAAGGCTTTGCAAAGCCAGCCGCAGCCGAATACCCATCGGTTGATCGGCGTGTTGATTGCGAAGCCAAAAGGCACTTTTACGCAGCAAGCGGATATACCAGGGGCGATGCGTCTGCGGGATCAGTTCATCCAGCCCGTACTGCAGTAAGGTTTTCTGAATTTGATAAAAACGTCCTATCTGCACCGGTTACTCCTGCAATGCGGTCAATTGTTGCTGCAAACGATCCACTTTAGCTTGTAAGCGACTCACGTCGACGCTGAATTGCTCGACTTCTAGCGGATGCGGCGTAAGTTGTAATTCGTCTTGCAACAGCTCCGTACTGAGTTGATCGAGTTGTTGCGCTTTGCTGGCAATGACACGAGTCATTTGCTTGAGGCTTACTTCTACCTTATGTGCCATACCATCGCCCAGATAGCTGGCCAATTTGCCGCTCCAGTCTGGCTGCAATTGCTGGAAAAAGCCACTGAATTGCTGAGCGACCTGTAAATCTCCTTCGACTTGCACCGCATCCTGCTTGATGAGCTGTGTTAACTGATTAGGATCGCGCAAGCGCTTCAGGCTCGCCAGATCGGTTTGAATGGCACAATCGACCGGCTCTTGATGTTGATTCAGTAAGATAGTGGAGTCGGTTGCCGTTAGCACCACCCGTAACTTCAACTCTTGCAACTGAAAAGCAAATTGCTTGCCCGCCAATCGTTTCAAACGAGGTTTTGCCTCTTGATCCATGGCAATGATATCAGCCAGTACTTTTTCTGCCAGACTGAGCAGGAGTTGTGGCCAGAGCTGCATCATCAGAACTTGTATCCGCGATGCAGCGCGACAATACCACCCGTCAGATTGTGGTAGCTGACTTCGGCAAAGCCAACCTGCTCCATCATCTGTTTGAGGGTTTCCTGATCAGGGTGCATCCGGATGGATTCGGCAAGGTACTGGTAACTATCGGGATCATTGGCGATCAGTTGGCCCATCTTGGGCAGCAGCTTAAACGAGTATAGATCGTACGCTTTACTGAGCAACTCGGATTCTGGCTTGGAAAACTCAAGCACCAGTAAACGACCACCGGGTTTTAGCACCCGAAACATCGATGCTAAAGCCGCTGATTTATTGGTGACGTTACGCAGACCAAAGCCAATGGTGATGATGTCAAAGCTATTATCGGCAAACGGCAGGGCTTCTGCATTGGCCTGCACATAATCGATGTTATCGACCAGCCCCTGGTCGCGCAACTTATCGCGGCCAACATTCAGCATGGAAGCATTGATATCGGCTAACACTACTTTGCCGGTAGGGCCAACCCGTTTGGAGAATAAGGCCGTTAAGTCGCCGGTACCACCAGCCAGATCCAACACGCTTTGACCGGGGCGTACGGCACTGCAGTCGATGGTAAAGCGTTTCCATAAGCGGTGAATGCCAAATGACATTAAATCATTCATCACGTCGTATTTCGCGGCAACCGAATGAAATACATCGGCAACCAGCGACACTTTTTCGTCTTCGGCAACGGTTTTAAAGCCGAAATCAGTGGTTTTTGCTTTGGAGTCAGACATGTTGTGGCCTTGGAAACGAATTCAGGCGCTAGTGTAAAAGATCTACTGGCTTACGCCAACTGATCAAGCCAAATGAATCTGTGTTGATTGGTCTTAGAGCATGGATTCTGTGGCGACTTGATTACGACCCCGATGTTTGGCGATTTGTAGTATCTGTGACGTTCTGGCGAGGAATTGCTGCCAGTTCTCTTTGGCCTGATACAAAGAAACGCCTAATGAGATGGTGACTTTGGGCAGGGTTTTTTTATTGCGAGCCGAGACAAATCGCAGCTTTTCGACGCCTTTACGCACCTGTTCGGCGATTTCACCGGCGGTACGAAGATCAACATCAGGCAGTAAAATGAGGAACTCTTCCCCGCCAGCTCGAATGGGGAGGCCACTGTCTTGCACGTAACTACGTACTTTGCGAGCCACCTTGCTGAGGATAATATCGCCGATGGTATCGCCAAAATCCTGATTGAATTGGCGGAAGTGGTCCAAATCGACAGCGATAGCCGCTATTTGTCGCTCTGGCTGTTCAGTGAACCACAGCTCAAGATGTTCTTGCATCGCCAACCGGTTGTATAAGCCTGTTAGCGGGTCAAGCAAGCGCAACTGTTTCATTTCTTTTAATTCATTGCGTAATTGGTGGCTTTGTTGGTTGGCCATATCGAGCTGTTGATTTAATTGTTGGTGGCTGCGGCGTACTTTTTCGGTGGCTTCAATCAGCTGCATCATGTTCAGCTTTAAAGCGGGATCCTGATGGATAAGTTCGGGCAGTTGATGATCAAGTAGCTCGAGATATTCACTGGTCGCCTCATGAGCAATATCCGTGCAACCAGAGAGCCGGCTCACCATACCACCGACTCGTTTCACCAACTGCTCGTTGTGTTGCTGGGTTTTTTCCACCCAATGGCTGTAAAGCTCAGCCATAATGAAATCATCAAAGGGTAACTTGGCAGCGACTCGTTGCTCGATGGCCTGACAAAGCCCATCATTGCTGCCACTGCTGTATTCATAGCTGACCGTATAGTTGACCGGATGAGGCGCAAGATTGTGCCTTAGAAGAAAAGCTGCAGCTTGAGAAGATTTTTCTCGTGCCAGCGCAACCGGGTCATTATACATCATGACAGCGTAAACTCCGTTGGATACTACATTGAACGTAGCGCAGTATAAAAGTACAGCTCAACCACGCGATTTGTCTGGTTGACCCAGCCAGAATCAACCGTATCGCTTGTTATAGCCTCTAACATAACGACTTCAGGGCAGTTAGCCAAGTCCTTTTTAACATTTGCTGTTAATTTATCTGACAACGCTGTTTTTTTATGCCACTCAGGTTATAAATGCGGCTAGTGGTAAGGTCAGAGCGTTGGTCGAGGCTGGCATTCGGCTGCAGGATCGGTAGAATCCATTTACAAACCAGAAACAGAAGGGGGTTGCATGAGATTTTTAGCCTATTGTGTCGGAGTGATGCTGGTACTGGGTTGTGCCAGTCAGCCATCTGACAGCAGAATGACTGATCAGCAGTTTAGCGATTTTGCGTCTGCATTGTGGCAGGCAGAGCAAAAGCGCAATCAAGCGCAAGAAGGCCGTCTGGCCGATTTGTCAGCCGAGCACTTGGCAGTTGTGGCCTCAGAACGTAAACAGTGGCTGGATCGTCTGGCCGTGATTGAGGTGGAGTCTTTATCGGAGCAAAATCAGATCAATCATGCCGTGTTAACGTATCGACTGGCGAATAGTTATGATCAGTATCGTTTTGGTGCGCATCGGATGCCATTAACGGCAGAGTCAGGTTTTCACAACAGCCTTGCGTTCATGGCGCAGCGGGGTGGTTTCCGCCAGACGGACGATTTCGAACAGTACTTAAGCCGACTAGAAGATATGCCTCGTTACTTTCAACAGCAAATCGATTGGATGCGACAAGGTATCGCCGATGGCATGACACAGCCGCAGGAAGTACTGACTGGTTTTGAACAGAGCATCATTGCTTATGTGACTGAGCAGGAAGAAGATAATGTGTTTTATACCCCCTTTCGTCGTCAACCGGAGGGGATTGCTGATGCAGAGTGGCAACAACTGACTGAACGGGCCAGGCAAGCCATTCGGGATGCCGTGAATCCAAGTTATCAGTCGTTTTACCAGTTTTTCGTTGATGAATACTACCCAAATGCTCGTCAAACGCTGGCTGCAGGGCAACTACCCGATGGCGAAGCTTACTATCAAAACCGGTTGGAGCATTACACCACTTTGCAGATGACACCAGCTGAAATTCACCAGATTGGCCTGGATGAGGTAGCGCGCATCAGGGCTGAGATGCAGCAGGTGATTGATGAGCTTGAGTTTGAAGGCAGCTTTGCTGATTTCGTCGAATTTTTGCGAACCGATCCACAGTTTTACGCCGAAACCCCACGCGAATTGATGATGTATGCGGCCTATTTATCGAAAAAAGCCGATGCAGCTTTACCTCAGTTTTTTCAGGTGTTGCCACGCACCCCCTATGGTGTAGAGCCTGTACCAGCTGAAATTGCCCCTAAGTACACCACGGGCCGCTATGTCAGCTCAAATCGTAGCACGGCACCGGGTTACTACTGGGTCAATACCTATGCCTTGAACCGTCGCCCACTGTATGAAATGGAAGCACTGACCCTGCATGAAGCGGTACCAGGGCATCACCTGCAGGTTGCATTGTCTCAGGAGCAAGATAGCCTGCCTGATTATCGCCGTTCATTTTATACTTCGGCCTTTGGTGAGGGCTGGGGGTTGTACGCCGAATACCTTGGTTTAGAGATGGGCTTTTATCAAAATCCATACTACAACTTTGGCCGGCTCTCCTTTGAGATGTGGCGGGCGGTACGATTAGTAGTAGATACCGGACTGCATGCCAAAGGTTGGAGCCGGCAGGAAGCCATCGACTTTTTGGCAAACAATAGTGCCCTGTCGATGCATAATGTCGTGACTGAAATTGACCGCTACATCAGCTGGCCCGGACAGGCGTTATCCTACAAGTTAGGTGAAATCACCATTCGGCGCTTGCGTCAGGAAGCTGAAGCCGCTTTAGGCAGTGACTTTGATATCCGTGAGTTTCATGATGAAGTGCTGAAAAACGGCAGTGTGCCCTTGCAGGTACTGGAACGACAAATCAACCGCTACATTGAGCAAAAACAACAAGCAGGTTGAGTCATCTATGCGGCCTAAGGGAGGCCGAAAAAAAACAGCAGTCGATGAGCTGCTGTTTTTTTATGTCAGTGAATTAAGATTCAGTGACGAATGGTGATTTTTGGCTCGGTGTCGATCTCACCATCTTGATCGATCGCAGCGAACCGTTGGCCTGCTCGTAATACGGCCAGGTTGCCGGTAGTGGCATGACGAACGAAAGCCAGTTCGTAGCCGTAACGCTGGAGCTCGGCCACAGAAAACTTTTGTGCCAGATTGAGTTCATCCCAGAACTGTTGCATTTCCCTAGTCGACTGGCGCCTTTCAATAAGTGCGGTTTGCATAACTACTTACCTTATTTCCAGTTACGTCGAAAAGCTTCAGTCCTGATCGTGAATCAGGCTGAGGATATTCTGCCATTCAGTGTCGGAGACAGGCATCACCGATAGTCGGTTGCCTTTTTTTACCAATGGCATCTGTTCCAGTGTACCGAATTTTTTCAACTTGTCGAGTGGTAAAAGTTTACCAAATTTTTGCTTGTAACGAACATCTACGGCTACCCAGCGGGGCTGCTGCTCAGTAGCTTTTGCATCAAAGTAGAGGCTGCTGCTATCAAACTGTGTTGGGTCTGGGTAGGCGGTGCGGCTGATGCTGGCTATACCGGCAATGCCCGGGGGCTTGCAACTGGAGTGGTAAATAAATACCAAGTCATCAAGCTGAACTTGATCGCGTAAAAAATTACGTGCCTGATAATTTCGAACTCCATCCCAAAGAAAGTTACGCTCTGGCTCTGCTGCCAGATCATCAATGCTGAGTTCGTCGGGTTCTGTTTTAAATAACCAATAAGCCATAGCTTCGTTGCGAATGAGGGTGTATTTGTTGGTATACTAGCTTGCATCCCCTTCTGGATAAAGCAAAAGCGAGCAGGTACTCATGAGTCAGGTGTTGGATAATTTATTATCATTGTTAAAGCTAGAGACCATCGAGCTTGGGCTGTATCGTGGTCAAAGTCAGGACCTCGGGTTTAAAGCAGTCTTTGGTGGTCAGGTTATGGGGCAGGCGCTGTCGGCTGCCAAGGAAACCATAGCCGAAGATCGTAAAATCCACTCTTTCCATTCGTACTTTTTACGACCTGGTGATGCCAGTAAGCCCATTGTGTATGAAGTCGAAGCGATTCGGGATGGCAAAAGCTTTAGCACCCGGCGGGTCAGCGCCATTCAATTTGGTAAAGCAATTTTTTACCTTACGGCGTCGTTTCAGCGCGAAGAGTCGGGTTTTGAGCATCAGGACGTGATGCCGGAAGTGCCCGGCCCGGATGAACTGGTGTCGGATTTGGATTTTTATCAACAACATGCTGAGCTTATTCCAGAAGCATTGCGCAGTAAGTTCATTTGTGAAAAACCAATCGAAATGCGACCGGTTGATTTTCAAAACCCTTTCCAACCTGAAGTGAGCCTGCCCAAGCGCTATGTTTGGTTTAAAGCCAATGGTCAGATGCCGAATGATTTACGGGTACATAAATACCTGCTGGCTTATGCCTCGGATTTTAATTTCTTACCCACCGCCCTGCAGCCGCATGGCCGCTCTTTTATGGCGCCCAATATGCAGGTCGCTACCATCGACCATGCCATGTGGTTTCATCAAGACTTCCGCTTTGATGACTGGCTACTGTATGCCGTTGACAGCCCCAGTGCTTCTGGTGGTCGCGGCTTGGTACGTGGTCAATTCTTTAACCGTCAGGGCCAGCTGGTTGCATCAACCATGCAAGAGGGTGTGATCCGCCAGTACCCCGTTACCAGCAGCTCATCCTGAGGCCATTCGATGCGGTGGTTATTTCTTTGACTCCGTATCATGAGATATATGGGTTCTGACCAAGGCTTGAATGCTTTGCAAGACATCAGCGTGCAGCAGCGAGTTTACTGTGGTGGTCAGCACTTTGATCTGCGCTGATGGAGCCAGCTGCCCGTCCTCACTTGCTTGTAAGTAATTCTGTTGGCGCAGTGCTCTGATCAGGGTGGCAAACAGTTGTTTATCCAGATACTCCGGGGCGGTAATGCCATGCAGCGTTAACAAACGTGCAGCCAAGGCTTGGCTTTGTTGCTCCAGGGTGGCTCGGCTGATTTGCTGGAATGACTGCGTGCAGGATGATTGCAGTAAATTCAATACGATGGCGTAGCGTTGCAACGTATCGGTGCTTATCCCTGCTAATAAACCTAACATACGATAACCCGACTGTTGCTGGCTAACCGTTTGTACTCCTTCATCCGAGAGCTCCACCAATTGATGCTTTGCCATAAAATCAAGCAATTGATCTATCATCTGCTCTGGAAGGCTGGTCGGTTGCAAATACAATTCGGCCGCCAATAGCGGAAACAGCTGCTGAACTGTTGCTATTAACTGAACTTTGGTAAGGTGGCGCTGCCTTAATAAAGCCGAGGCCAAAATAGCTGGCATCATAAACAAATGGATGACGTTATTTCGGTAGTAACTAAGCAAAATGCTTTGCTGCAGATCCAACTCGATGATGTCGCCAAAGTGATCATGGCTTTGCGTGATCTTCTCCAATTTTAACGCATGTTCGACCAACTGCGACGGTGTTTGCTCTGGGCTGGTCACTCGGCTGTGATAGGGAAGTTGTTGCTGTAAATCCAGATAAAGTTGGATTTGTTGTTCCAGTTCAGGCCGTGCCAGAGCTTTGTGGCGTGTCGCGAGCAACACCAGTGCAATTAAGTTAATGCTGTTGAGCGCTGCAGCCTGATTAATATGCACCATGATGGTCGTGGCCAGCTCGTCAACTACGGTGCCAAGCCATGCTGGTTTATGGGCTTCGCTTTCATCGCGCAGACGTTTCCAATCAGGTACCCGCTCGGTCATAAAGCTGTTCAAAGCAATCGGTTCACCAAAATTAATGTAACCAAAGCCATAATTACGGAGCTTGCGCATGGCTTTAAATACACCAAAAGCAGATTCCTTCTGCTTGGCTGATCCTTTTAATTCCTTTAAGTAGGTATCCACTTCCATCACATGTTCATAACCAAGGTAGACCGGCACCAAGGTGATGGGCCTATCAATGCCTCGCAGCAGCGCCTGTACCGTCATGGCCAGCATGCCAGTTTTCGGCGTCAGCAAACGACCAGTGCGGCTACGCCCCCCTTCCGGGTAATATTTCACGGCATAGCCTTTGCTAAAAAGCAGGCTCAGGTATTCACGAAATACAGTGGAGTAAAGCTTATTGCCACTAAAGCTACGGCGAATAAAAAAGGCGCCACCACGGCGGAAGATTGGGCCTGCTGGCCAAAAATTCAGGTTAATGCCGGCTGCTATATGGGGGGGCACCAATCCCTGATGATAGATCACATAGCTCAGCAGCAGATAATCCATATGACTGCGATGACAGGGTACATAAACGATCTCATGGCCTTTTTGTGCCAGCTCTTGCAATTGTTTACTGTGGTTAATACTAAGACCGTGGTACAGCTTATTCCAAAGCCAGCTGAGCACTCTGTCACCTACCCGTAATGTAGACTCACGGTAATCCGCCGCGATCTCTAACACCAGTTTCCGTACGCGCTGCCGGGCTGCAGCTTTGGTGATGGAGTGCGTTTTCGCTTCATCAGCAATGGCTTTTTTTAGCGCCGATCGTGCGAGTAAAGCGTGATGCAGTTGATTTCGATTCATCAATCTGGGGCCTGTCGCCGCCAATCGCTGACGATAAAAATGGATGCGCGACATGCGAAGTAGCTTGCGGGCAATGAGTGGACCATGGCCAAACTGTGTGGCCATTTGTTGCAGAGCAACCGGCTTGCTCAACCGGATCATGGTGTGGCGGCCTGAAATCAGTATGATCAGCAATTTAGCCAGCCAGTTGGGTGAGTGAGCTTCTCCTATCAACCATTTGATACTATTTTCTTTGCCTGGGGCCCGGCCCCATAAAATAGCAGCTGGGATCAGCTGGGCGTTGAGTTCTGGTTGCTGACTATGCAGTTGCAGCAACTGTTGGCCTTGCTGCAATGCGGTCGTTTTTGAGCGACCACCTATCAGCTGATGTGGGCGTTCCAGAAAAAGTATGCGATCCAGTTTTTGCCCTGCGCACGTGACCGGCTGCAGTGGGTCTGGTAACTCCAGCTGCTGGCAAACACGACGTAAAGTCGCCAGATCACTGGCAGATTCGGTATGGCAGATATAAAAAATGGGCTGGCTGCGGTCAAGTTGCAATTCCGTTATCGGATCATCGGGCAATACTTTGAAACGCACCAAAGGACGCAATGGCCATTTTAATAAGGATGCGAACCACTTTAATCGCAGCAACATACAAGCATCTCATCAAGACAAAATGCTATTTTAGCATGGCAAAGTAAAAGCATGAATGACTCCGTTCTGCGGAAGGTTTGCATTTGCTAAAAGACTGTATATACTAACAGTAATCACTGTATAGGTAACCAGCACTATGAGACCACTTACTGCACGACAGGCTGAAATTTTACAATTAGTACGCGATTATCAGGCGGAAACAGGTATGCCGCCAACTCGCGCAGAAATTGCACGCCAACTTGGGTTTAAATCTGCCAATGCGGCAGAGGAGCATTTAAAAGCACTGGCCCGCAAAGGGGTGATTGAAATGCTACCGGGTACTTCGCGCGGTTTACGTATTATTGAAGACGAAACCGAGCAACCTGAGCAATTGGGTCTGCCGCTGATCGGTAAAGTCGCCGCAGGTCAACCCATTTTGGCGGCCGAAAATGTGCAGCAGCACTATCAATTGGATGCACACTTGTTCAAACCTCATGCGGATTTTTTATTGCGGGTACAGGGTATGAGTATGCAAGATATCGGTATTTTGGATGGAGATTTGCTGGCCGTCCACAAAACTGAGCGAGCTGAGCAGCGCCAGGTCATCGTAGCGCGTGTCGGCGATGATGTGACGGTGAAACGATTTGAGCGTCAAGGTAACAAAGTGCTGTTGCATCCCGAAAATGCAGACTTTGATGTGATTGAAGTAGATTTGACAGAACAAGACTTTCACATTGAAGGTTTGGCTGTGGGGGTAATACGCAATGGAAGCTGGATGTGATGATTAATACGGTGACGAGGTCCCGGATCAGACAGTAGCCCCCTAACTATCTGAGACAAAAAACAGAAAGCGCTGGTATGACCACTTGGTTTTGCCAGCGCTTTTGCTATTTAGGGGTTTACACTGAGCGCGATTTGGATAATTCTTACACTAAGGCTGGTTATAAAATAAGTACCTAAAAAAGGGCAGCACCAGTTCCGCTTTGTGCGATAACAATCAAATCATTGTGCGCTAGCAATGCGAAAATAACTATAACGATTTCAAATCAGCAATTGCGAAATGTCAGCCATGGATCACGATGTACTATGGGCTCCGTTTCTGCAGCTTGCTTTTGCAAAATGTCAGAGGAGAAGTAACGTGGCGAAAACGAGAGGTTGGCGTTGGTCGCTACCCGCCTTGTTGTTGGCAGGCCCGGCTTGTGCTTCAGGTTCTAACCTGAACATGACCCCCGGTGTAACGGATATCAGTCTGCAGGTTTACAATCTGCACATGACGATTTTCTGGATCTGCTGTGCAATAGGCTTGGTAGTATTTGGCGCAATGTTTGTGTCCATTCTATTGCATCGCAAATCCCGTGGGGTCGAACCGGCCACCTTTCACGAAAGTACTAAGGTAGAAATTATCTGGACGGCGATCCCGGTGTTGATCCTGATCGTGATGGCGATTCCGGCGACCAGAGTACTTATTGCCATGGAGGACACCAGTGATTCGGATGTTACCGTGCTTATTACGGGTTCGCAGTGGCGCTGGCATTATGAGTACCTTGATTACGATATCAATTACTTCTCCATTCTGGCGACACCGCGTGGTCAGATTGAAGGCCGCCTGCCAAAAGGTGAAAATTATTTGCTGGAAGTTGATCGACCGCTGGTGATTCCAACCGATAAAAAAGTTCGCTTTTTGATGACATCAGATGATGTCATCCACTCCTGGTGGGTGCCTGATTTTGCCATCAAAAAAGATACCAACCCGGGTTTTATTAACGAAGCCTGGACTCAAGTCAATGAACCCGGTATTTATCGGGGTCAATGCACAGAGTTGTGTGGTATGGATCATGGCTTTATGCCAATAGTGGTGATTGCAAAAGAACCTGCTGATTTTGAAATATGGGCCAAAGCAGAAGAAGCTCGCATTGCTGAAATTCGTGAAGAAGAGCAGCGCCTATTAGCTTTACAGATGAACCTGGATGAGCAAATGGAGTTGGGTGAACGCGTTTATATGGCGCATTGTGCTGCCTGCCATCAACCGAATGGTGAAGGTTTGCCTCCGATGTTCCCGGCACTGAAAGGCAATCAGGTTACTATGGAAGACCGTGCTGAACACATTAAGGTGATGGTGGACGGGCGTCCGGGCACCTCAATGGCATCTTTTGCCCGTCAGTTGAGTCTGCGAGAGCTGACTTCGGTGATTACCTATGGCCGTAATGCCTGGGGGAATGATACCGGAGATGTAGTGCAAGCAGCTGAAGTCTACGAATACATGCAGGGGAAGGGGAGTAACTAATGAGTACAGTAACCACTGCAGATCATCATGATGAGCATCATGATCATAAGCCGACGGGGATAAAACGTTGGCTGTTTACTACCAACCACAAAGACATTGGTAGTATGTATTTAATTTTCGCACTGGTGATGTTTTTCATCGGTGGTGCGATGGCAATGGTGATCCGCTTGGAATTATTCCAACCCGGGTTGCAATTTGTCGATCCCCAGTTCTTCAATCAGATGACCACGGTACACGGCTTGATCATGGTATTCGGCGCGGTAATGCCCGCCTTCACCGGGCTTGCCAACTGGATGATCCCGATGATGATTGGGGCGCCTGATATGGCGTTGCCACGAATGAACAACTGGAGTTTCTGGATTTTACCCTTTGCTTTCTTAATCCTGTTGATTACTTTGTTTATGCCGGGCGGTGGTCCTGATTTTGGTTGGACTTTTTACGCGCCGTTATCGACAACTTACAGCAACGACACCACTGCATTGTTTGTGTTCTCTGTTCACATCATGGGTATTTCATCGATCATGGGTGCGATTAACGTCATCGTAACCATCGTCAATATGCGGGCACCTGGTATGACCTGGATGAAAATGCCATTGTTTGTCTGGACCTGGTTGATTACTGCCTTCTTGTTGATCATGGTAATGCCTGTTTTGGCCGGTGTGGTGACCATGGTGTTGACGGATAAATACTTCGCTACCAGTTTCTTTGATGCCGCTGGTGGTGGTGACCCTGTGTTATTCCAGCATATTTTCTGGTTCTTTGGTCACCCTGAAGTGTACATCATGATTTTACCTGCTTTTGGTATTGTCTCGGCCATTGTACCAACCTTTGCACGCAAGAAACTGTTTGGCTACGCCTCCATGGTGTACGCAACCGCTAGTATTGCAATTTTGTCCTTCCTGGTATGGGCGCACCATATGTTTACTACCGGCATGCCGGTGTTTGCTACGTTGTTCTTTATGTACACCACCATGCTGATTGCAGTTCCAACCGGGGTAAAAGTATTTAACTGGGTGGCTACCATGTGGCGTGGGGCGATGACTTTTGAAGTGCCAATGATGTTTGCACTGGCCTTTATCGTGCTCTTTACCATAGGAGGACTCTCTGGCGTAATGTTGGCGATTACTCCAGCAGACTTCCAGTACCATGATACCTACTTTGTAGTGGCTCACTTCCATTATGTCTTGGTGTCTGGTGCGGTGTTCTCGATTGTGGCTGCAGCGTATTACTGGCTGCCAAAATGGACCGGACATATGTACGATGAGAAATTGGGACAGCTGCATTTTTGGTGCTCGCTGATTTCGGTTAACTTATTGTTCTTCCCGATGCATTTCGTTGGTCTGGCGGGTATGCCGCGACGGATCCCTGATTATGCACTGCAATTTGCCGACTTTAATGCCTTTATCAGCGTGGGCGGCTTCCTGTTTGGTTTGTCACAGTTGATCTTTGTCTGGGTGATCATTAAGTGTGCCCGGGGTGGTGAAAAAGCGACAGCTCAAGTGTGGGAGGGAGCCGAAGGTTTGGAATGGGAAGTGCCATCACCAGCGCCTTACCACACCTTTGGTACACCGCCACAAATAAAATAAGGAGTCAGCAGCATGAATGCAAAACAAAGTACATTGATTGGCAAATTAAGCCTTCTCGTTGTGGCCATGTTTGCATTCGGTTATGCCTTAGTGCCTTTGTACGATGTGTTTTGTGACATCACTGGGATCAATGGCAAGACGGCTGCTGAACCTGTGTCGGCTGAGGAAGCGATTGTCGATACCAGCCGGGAAATAACGATTGAGTTTATTGCCCGGCCAAATCAGCAAATGCCATGGATATTCAAACCTGAGGTGCGCCGAATGACGGTACACCCGGGTGAAATTCATGTCATGAATTACCTTGCTGAAAATCCGACGATTCGCTCTATTGTGGGTCAAGCCGTGCCATCGGTTTCACCTGGCCGGGCGGCACTATTTTTCCATAAAATTGAATGTTTTTGCTTTACTCAGCAGTATTTAGCGGGCGGGAAGGACATGTTGATGCCATTGCAGTTCTATGTCGACCCAGCGCTGCCTGCTCAGTACAGTACTATTACGTTGTCGTACACGCTCTATGATGTGACTGCCCAATGGCAGCCAGATGAGCACGACAATGCATCTGAATTTGGGGAATAACAATGAATAATGAAAGTTACCAAAAATACTATGTTCCCGATCAAAGCCCGTGGCCTATTGTCGGGGCCGTCGCTCTTTTCTTTATTGCCATGGGAGCAGGCCTCTTTGTCATGGATATGGATAAAGAGCAAAGCGGTTGGGGCGGCTACATGCTGTTGCTTGGCATCGCTATTTTATTCTTTATGTTGTATGGCTGGTTTAAAAATGTGGTTGATGAGTCGATGTCCGGTTTATATAGCGCACAAATGGATCGCTCATTTAAGCAGGGCATGAGCTGGTTTATTGTGTCTGAGATCATGTTCTTTGCTGCCTTATTTGGTGCGTTATTTTATGCCAGGATGATTGCTATACCTTGGTTAGGTGGGGCCAGTAATAATGAAATGACCGGTGCTATATTATGGCCCGATTTTTCAGCGGTTTGGCCTCTACTGACCACGCCTGGTGGTACTGAAACTCAAGCTATGGGCTGGGGTTTACCTGCCATCAATACCACAATCCTGGTCATATCTTCTATTACCTTGCACTTTGCTCACACCGGCCTTGAGCAGAATAAGCGCAAGCAATTAACGACGATGTTGTTGGTCACCTTAATACTAGGGGTTATCTTTCTGGGATTGCAGGGCTATGAATACGTGCATGCTTACCGTGATTTAGGTCTTCGGTTGGATTCTGGCATTTATGGCAACACCTTCTTTATTTTGACCGGCTTCCATGGCATCCATGTGGCACTAGGAGCAATCATCCTATTCTTCGTGTTCTTGCGGGTATTGAAAGGGCACTTTACACCTGAGAAACATTTTGCCTTTCAGGCTGGCGCCTGGTATTGGCACTTTGTAGATGTGGTGTGGTTGATCGTATTCTTTGTGGTCTATGTGCTATAAGGGATGGCGTGTCGGGTGGAGTGAAGGCTCCACCCTCAATAGTTATCTTTAGTAAGGCCTGGGATTTGGTGTGATCATGCCGGTGGCTATGGCCAGTAGAATGAGCAAAAGGGCGATAGCGGAAACAAGTACACGCTTACCAAGAAACTGACTCATCCGCACCGTTCCCGGTTCACTTCTTAACATGGTGAACAGCGCACGAAATAAATTAAAAACAATAAAGAGCAGTAGTGCGATGATAATTAATTTTAGCCACATCTATTCTAGTCTCCCGAGATGTTGTTATGCAGTTTAAAGTTAGACGCATGCATGTTCATCTGCATCCGGTGTGGTTCTTGATCACTTTGACGGCATTTGCGATTTTAATCAAGCTCTCCTGGTGGCAGCTGGATAGAGCGGCTGAAAAAACCGGTCAATTGCAGCAGCAGTCCGAGTGGCAAGCGCAGGGGCCAGTGAATTGGACGCAATTACAGCGTATTGACTTGTCGCAAGCTGATTTATTGCAGTTTGCGGATCACGGGCAGTGGCTGGCACCCATGGTGTGGTTAGTCGATAATAAGATTGTCGATGGTAAGGTCGGCTACGATGTGGTGGTTCCAGTGCAATTTAGTCGCTTTGATGCCCCATTACTGGTAAATCTGGGCTGGATTGAAGGGGCTGGTAGCCGGGCTGAATTACCAGAATTTGAAATTCCAGAGCATTTAGCGATAGAAGGTGTGCTGCGTACCACATTTGGCAATATACGCTTGGGACAAAACCTTGAGGATCATGGTCAGTGGCCGATGAGGATCCAGCAAATTGAATTGGATGACTTAGCGGCGTATTTACCACAGCCAGCGTTTCCTGCTGTTATTTATCAACAGGGCGCTAGCCCGTTTGTTACCCATTATCAAGCCGTCGTGATGCCACCTGAGAAGCACCGGGGGTATGCATTGCAATGGTTTTTGTTAGCAATTGCGGTGGTGGGTGTCGCCCTGGCGGCCAGTATTCGTAAAGAGGGAAGTGATGAGTAAGAATAAGTTTTTAGCATTATTCCTGGTGTTCTGTTTTTTGCCACTCATTTTAGCAAAACTAGCATTGCACTTTGATTGGTTTGAAGGTGGTACGGTCAGCCAGGGAGAGTGGTTGCAAGAAGAGGTTTTCGCTTTACCTGCATTAGAGGCCCATGAGAAAGTCTGGCGTCTAGCCGTGGTCCCGGCCGGTACCTGTGACGAGTTATGTGAGCAAGGTTTGTATTTAGTGCAACAGATGTTTATTGGTTTGGGCCGTAAGCAGGCGCAGGTACAGCCATTGTTGGCCAGTGCAGAGCCTATCACTGAGTTAAAGCAAAGATTCCCGGTATTTACCTGGCAACAAGCAACAAATCACAGCGAGATAGACAATTATATCGTTATTATCGATGTGCAGGGTTTGGTCTTGCTTCGATACCCCCTTAGCAGTGATGAGTTGTCACAGGCCGATATTGCTCGCCACATTCGTTCTGACTTACTTAAACTGATGAACTACGATCGGATCCGCGTATGAACAAAAGCATGCTAAAAACTCTATCCAGCTGGACCTTGGTACTGACCATGGTAGTGATTATTCTTGGTGCCTATACCCGGCTCACCGATGCTGGCCTGGGTTGTCCTGATTGGCCCGGCTGTTATGGATTTCTGAAAGTGCCAATGAGCTCAGAGCGGATCGCGCTGGCAGAGCAGGCTTTCCCTGAACGCCCCCTTGAGCCGTTTAAGGCGTGGAATGAAATGGTGCATCGCTATTTTGCGGGTACCTTAGGCTTGATGATTGCTGCAATATTCTTTTTCAGCTGGTTCGGTAAAGAGCAAGGCCCACGCTTATTGCCAACTTTGCTCGCTGGCTTGGTGATTTTTCAAGCGGCACTTGGCATGTGGACGGTCACCATGAGCTTACTGCCTATCGTGGTCATGGCTCATCTGATGGGAGGTTTTACCCTGCTCTGTTTGCTAGGGCTTTATTGGTTGCAGTTGCGGCCAGAGCTCGTTGAGGGCATAGAGACAAGGCTAGCGAGCTTAAAGCCGCTAGCTGTAATCACCACCATCGTTGTTGCACTTCAAATTGCATTAGGGGGCTGGACTGCTGCAAACTATGCGGCACTTGCCTGCATTGAGTTACCTATTTGTGAGGCAGGTTGGAGCAGCCGACTGGCGATTTCAGAGGCCTTTGATTTGCACTTAGGGCATGATGATTATGAGTTTGGTGTGATGTCGGCCGATGCCCGCCAGACCATTCATGTATTTCATCGACTAGGAGCTGTGATTACCTTACTTGTGGTGGGGCTTTTTAGCGCCTTGTTGTGGCGTCGGGCAGAAACGTCTACCATGAAAAAGTTAGCGGTGGCCTTAGCGCTGATTTTACTGCTACAGTTTAGTTTAGGCGTGCTCAATGTCGTGCTGCATTTGCCGTTGATCAATGCAGTCGCGCACAACTTTGTTGGTGCTAATTTATTGCTCTGTATGGTGCTGATTCTGTATCAGTTGCGCCACCGAGCTAAGCAACAGGAGATCCACTAATGGCAATCGCAAAGCAAGCAACCCGGTTTGGTTTTGCCCAGTGGCGAGATTATTTAGAACTGACTAAACCGAAAGTGGTTGCGTTGCTGGTATTGACGGCTTGGGTGGGAATGATGCTGGCCAGTCCGTCGTTACCTGATGTGTGGGTGGTTTTGTTGGCTACGGTAGGTATTGGTTTGCTTTCAGCCGCTGCTGCGACCTTAAATCATGTGGTTGATCAGAAGATTGACGCCAAAATGGCTCGAACGCATAGCCGGCCCGTTGCCAAAGGCCGTATCAGTTCGGCCCAAGCCATAAGTTTTGCTCTGATCTTAGCCTCGCTAGGTTTTGTTATGCTGTATCTGGGCGTGAATGCACTCACAGCCTGGCTTACCTTGCTTAGCTTATTTGGCTACGCGGTGGTGTACACCATGTTTTTAAAACGTGCTACGCCTCAAAATATCGTCATCGGTGGTTTAGCAGGTGCGATGCCACCGCTGTTGGGTTGGACTGCCGTCACAGGTAGTTTGCATGGCTATGCGCTGCTGTTAGTGATGATCATTTTCACCTGGACACCTCCCCACTTTTGGGCCTTGGCAATTCACCGTCGGGATGATTACGCCAAAGTAAACATGCCAATGCTACCTGTTACTCATGGTATCGACTTCACCAAAAGTGCAATTCTGCTTTATACCGCGTTGTTATTCATCGTCTGTCTACTGCCTTATGTGGTGGGAATGACCGGATTGATTTATTTGGTAGGAGCTTGTCTGCTCAATATTCGTTTTATGCAGCACGCCTGGCGTTTAAAGTTTGGTGCCGATGAGGCTCAGGCAATGAAAATGTTCCGCTTTTCCATTGTGCATCTGATGGTGTTGTTTTTAGTATTACTGCTTGATCATTATGTAAAGGTATCACCGATTTATGGTAGCTAAGTTTTTTTATGGGGTGGTCGCCGTGCTGGCGTTACTGGCTGGCATTATTGGCTTTCATCACTGGCAGCAACAGCATGAACCAGAACATACGTTGATGTATCCACAGGCAAGAACCTTGGCCGATTTTCGTCTGCAAGGCCATACGGGCTCCGCAGTGACTCGTGAGCAGTTGTATGGTCAGTGGACTTTGGCATTTGTTGGATATACCTATTGCCCGGATATTTGCCCGTTAACACTGGCCCAATTGGCTGGGGTGCATGAAGACTTACAGCAGCATGTTAAAGAGCCATTAGGGATCTGGTTTGTCTCGGTTGATCCAAACCGCGACACGCCTGAGCAATTAGCCAATTATGTGCATTACTTTGATCAAGCTGCTGTGCTTGGTGTGACTGCTGGCCATGACCAGCTTTTTCCTTTTGTTCGGCAACTGGGTTTGATGTACGCCATGTCCAGCACAACAGAGGAACACTATCTGGTCGATCACAGTGCGTCTATCGTATTGATTAACCCGCAAGGGCAGTTGGTGGCCATGTTTAAACCAGAGCTAGCTGCTGGCCGGGTGCCGACTGTCCGAACCGAAGACTTGCTGGCAGACTTCCCTTGGGTCATTCGCCAGCTAAAGCGTGGTTAGTCGCTGGAGCGGCCATAGAGCCATGGCTGGGAGTACCAGTAAAAGTAGCCTCGTTTACTAATGGATGGAGCTGTGCAATTGTAACGACTGCGGCCTTGGTTGACCGCTTTGCTGGCCTGGGCTTGAAATGTTTGGTCATCCAGCCAGTCTGGTTCAATCACTTCCATCCCAGCGTAACAGCGTAGTTGGGCCGGCCGAAAATCTTCTACTTCTACTTTCAGCGTTAACACCGGAGGGTTGTTTTCACTGTGGACCATTGGGTTGGCATCAACATGCTGAATGATGGAAAAAGGAAGTGTGCGTAGTTTTTGAGATAAATCAGTCATATCGGCAAAGCGACCAGCTGCTGGAAAGCGTGGCAGCCTGGTTAGTTTTGTGGTCGGGCCAACAGCACCAGATTGCTGACCAATACCGATAAAACCAAGCTCTTTAACCAGAGACTCCAATGCAGGGCTAAACTCACCATAAGGATAAGCCAACCATTGGTGGCTCTGCCCTGTTTCTTCTTTAATACGCTGCTCTGCCGTTACAATGGTGTCCTTCATCCGGGCCAACCACTCTTGTTCGCTCTCATTGGGGTTAGGCTGAGCCATTTTTTCATGGTACATAGCATGATTGGCCACCAGCACACCATCATCTGACATCTGCTTGATTTGCGGCCAACTCATAACCGGGCCTGTTCGATTGTCGATATCGCCCGGGCTGATAAAAATAGTGTAAGGAAAACCAAACTCCATCAAAATCGGGTGTGCAGTAGTAAAGTTATTCTCATAACCATCATCGAAAGTGATCACTACAGCATTATCGGCAACCGCTTTGCCTTGTTGCAGTTGCTGTAGCAGCGTATCTAGCCCGATGACTTCAAAATCATTTTCTTGCAGGTAGGTCAGGTGCTGGCGAAATTCATCTTCAGTGGTGCTACTGACCCGAGGCGTATCTTCAGCAATATGATGATAAATCAACACCACTGCTGCTTGAGCGGGCTGAAGTATCCACAGTAAGATAACAGTTAACCATAGCGTCGATAATTTCATAGCACCTACCTATTGATTTTTTCGTACCAGACCGTGTTCGTATCAAGCATTGTGTACAGTAGAGACGTTTAGTAATACGAATGCTCGCCACGCTGATGTTCTGTCATATCCTTTACACCCGTCAACTCGCCCGCGAAACGATTGAGTAACTCTTTCTCAATACCTTCTTTTAAGGTTAAATCAACCTGAGCACAGCCATTGCAGCCACCGCCAAATTGCAATACCACAATGCCAGACTCGGTCAGTTCAACCACAGAAACCTGACCACCATGATTGGCTAATTGAGGGTTGATTTCGGAATCAATGACATATTGTACGCGTTCCTGTAACGAGGCATCGTCACTTACCTTACGTACCTTGGCATTCGGCGCTTTTAATGTCAGCTGCGATCCCATTTGATCGGTGACAAAATCAATGACTGCATCAAGAAGGTAAGGCTGACTTTCTGCGTCTACAACCGCGTTAAAGCCATTAAATGTCAACTGTTCATCGGTTTCTTCGACCGAGTCTGGCGGGCAATAGGATACGCCACACTCCGCGTTTGGCGTGCCTGGATTGACCACGAACACACGAATATGTGTTCCTGCCGGTTGTTTGGCTAACAAGGTCACGAAATGACTTTGTGCAGTTTCTGAAATAGTGATCATCATGAGTACCTGACTAAATTACTAGGGTATAACCTATCATACTCTGCCTTGCGCTCTGTTTCCAGCCCTGCTTGAGTTTGCTGTCAGTTTCATAGACACTTAGCGTTGTAAAATCTCATAAATTTATTTGGTTGGAGAACCTGGATGAAAAATCTGTCACTTGCCTTTTTCGTGCTCTGCAGTAGTTTTGCTGTTCAGGCGGTGCTGCCAGATGGCCCACTGAAACCTGACGTACCAAAACCATCGCAGGTCAGTGGTTATGCGATGGGAGAATGGCATTGGCGGCATGATCAAATCCAACACTATTTTGAACAGCTGGCTTCGCAATCTCCATTAGCCCAACTTGAGGTCATCGGGTATTCGCATGAACGTCGCCCCGTATTGCAATTGGTGATTTCATCAGAGGCAAATATGCAACGATTGGCGCAGATCCGCCAGCAAAACTTAGCTCAGAGTCAGGGCCAGACATTGGCAGAAGATGCGCCGGTGGTAATCTGGCTGGGCTATGGTGTGCATGGTAATGAACCAAGTGCCGCCCATGCCGCGGTGTCATTGGCGTATCACTTGACCGCATCGAACTCTGCCGAGGTACAGCGCTGGCTTGATGAGGCGGTTATTTTGATCCAGCCTAGTCTCAACCCGGATGGCCATGATCGGTTTTCGCATTGGGTCAATATGCATCGTGGCGCTACACCCGTTGCCGATCCGCAGCATCGGGAGCACGTTGAACCATGGCCAAATGGTAGGCCAAACCACTATTGGTTTGATTTAAATCGCGACTGGTTGTTGTTGCAACATCCAGAAAGTCAGGCGCGTATTGCGCAGTATTATCACTGGCAGCCGCAGGTGGTCGGTGACTTTCATGAAATGGGGACCAATAGTAGTTATTTTTTCCAGCCAGGGATCCCGAGCCGGAATTATCCGCTCACCCCAGAGCGTAACTTTGAGCTAACGCGTTATTTGGCGGAGTTCCATGCCGCTGCTCTGGATAGTAAGGGTGAGTTGTATTATACCGAAGAGAGCTTTGATGATTTTTACATAGGTAAAGGCTCGACCTACCCGGATGTTACCGGTGCTGTCGGGATCTTGTACGAACAAGCCAGCAGCCGCGGGCATGCACAAGAATCTATCCATGGTGTATTGACGTTTGAGAAAACCATCGATAACCAACTCACAACCTCTTTATCCACCATTCGTGGAGCAGTGGAATACCGCAAAGAACTGCAACAATACCAACAAGCATTTTTTCAATTGGGTCAAACCGAATCCCGGCAAGAAAATAATCGTGGCTACATGCTGACCGAGGCTGAGGATAAAACTCGTCTAACCAGCTTATTGCAACTGTTACAACAGCATCAGATAGAGGTCTTTGCCTTACAGCGAGACTGGCAAGATGGCCAAAACAGCTACAAGGCGGGTGAAAGCTATTTTGTCCCTTTGCAACAACCACAATACCGTTTGTTAAAAGCTGCTTTTAGTACCCGGAAAAACTTTCCTGATAATACCTTTTACGATGTGTCCAGCTGGACTCTGCCGTATGCTTATAATATTGAGTTCACCACCGTGCAGCGCGATCCATCCAGAGCGCTGGCATCACAACCATGGCAGCCAACAAATCGATTTGCTGCCGTGCCAGAAGGGGATGCGTATGCATATGCCTTTTCCTGGCAGGATCAGTCGGCTCCAGCCATGCTTCAGGCTGTATTAGCATCTGGTTTATCAGTAAAGATGGCGCGTGGGGATTTTACGGCAGTGACCAGCGAAGGGGAACATGCCTTCAAAGCTGGCACAGTACTGATCCCTGCCGGCTTACAGCAACAGAATGGTTGGTTCCAGTATCTGACCGAAATTCAGCAATCGTTCGGTCTGCAGGTGCATGCGATACAAACCGGCCTGACTTCTGCTGGCAGTGATTTAGGCAGTCATCGCTTTATTCCGGTGCATTTGCCTGAAGTGCTACTAATCGCAGGACCGGGTATCAACTCTACTGAGGCCGGAGAGCTTTGGTATAATCTTGAGCGTTTAGCTGGTATTTCGCCAACTATGGTCGAGCCAGACCGTCTGCGCCGGGTCGATTTGAAACGCTACAGCCACATTGTTTTACCCGACGGCAATTATCGGCAATGGGGAGAGCAAGAACGTGATCAGTTACGCAGCTGGATCCAAGACGGAGGTATCCTCTGGGGGCAGAAACGTGCGGTGGCCTGGCTGGCACAGCACGAGTTGCTACAAGCTCAGGTCTGGCACAGCAATGAGATGGCGAGGTTAATTCCACAGCATGATTTACGCTATGCTGATCAGGAGGCGTTATCGGCCAAACAACGTATTGCTGGCGCTATTTTTGAAGCTGAGTTGGATCTGAGTCATCCGCTAACATTTGGGTTACCACGCAATCGTTTGCCGGTGTTTAAAAACTCAACTCTGCTTTTGCAGCCATCCCCGTTGCCTTTTGTTAATGTAGCTTTGTACAGTGAGCAGCCTCATTTGGCAGGTTACACCGCAGAAGAATATGTACCTCGTATTGCTCAGGGCGCGGTGTTATTGGCGCACAATCTGGGGCAGGGGCGAGTGATTGCCATGACGGATAATCCGGTGTTTCGTGGTTACTTTAAAGGCTCGAGTCGATTGCTGGTCAATGCTATGTATCTGGGCCATGCATTTCGTGCCAGCGCTTCCCATGAGGACGAAGACGACGAGTAAAGCTACGCTGGTGAAGGATTAGTCAACAGCAGACTCGGTAATAGCCAGCGTCCACAATTGGATGCTGTGAGCACCCGCCTGCTGCAATGCTTTACAAGCGAAGCGCATGGTTGAGCCGGTGGTGATGACATCATCAACCAAAGCAATGGACTCTGCTTGCTGGATCCACTGCTGCTGTGGCTGCAGTACCTGGAAAGCCTGCTGTAAATTTCGCAAACGCTCTGTACGATCTAGCTTTAGTTGCTGCTTATCGAGCTGCTGACGGTCTAGCAAAGCAACCACTGGCCGTTGCCAGACATCGGCTAGTGCAGTGGCCAGCAGCTCGGCCTGGTTAAAACCACGTTGCCGTTGTCGCTGTTTTGGCATCGGAATATAGGTCAGTACATCGGGGAGCGGAAACCCGGCTGCTTGATAGCTGTGCGCCAACTCAGCAAAGCTCGTCAGTAGCCACTGGCCGGCCGCTAAATCTTGTTTAAACTTCCATTGTGAGATAGCGAGCTTCCAGGGTTGCTGATACCAACTCAGGCTGACCAGGCGCTCTGCTTTTAGTTTGGGTAAACCGCGCTGAACAGCCGGTAACCACAACAAGTTGCCTTGATAAAATGCAATGTCAAATGTGGGCAAGGCATGGCAACAGGCATCACACAATTGTTGTTTGGGCTGATGAACCGGTAAAGTACACCAGAGACAGCGGTTGGGTAGCAGCCAATGCAGCCCTTGAGTGATTAGCCTGGTAATCATAATGTGTTTTATTTGTTTTTTAATGGTGAATTATGGCAGTGATAACCGAAAGCCGCAAACCCTCGCTGGTGTTATTGCATGGTTGGGGCATGAACCGGGCGGTTTGGCAGCAATGGCTGCCGATGCTTGAATCCGATTGGAGGGTAACGACATTGGATCTTCCTGGTTTTGGACAGTCGGGTCAGTACCCCGAGCCGTATCAGTTAGCAGCGGTTTGTCAGCAGCTTGAAACCGAACTGCCAGAGTCGTCCGTGCTCTGTGGCTGGTCTTTGGGTGGTTTAGTGGCAGTAGCGCTGGCTGCTCGTTATCCAGAGCGAGTCAAAGCCTTGGTGCTGATGGCCGCTTCACCCTGTTTTATGGCTCATGCCTCATGGCCGGGTATGGCCGCCAGTCTGTTCCAGAAATTTCAGCAGCAGCTTAGTCACGATATCAATCAGACCATTCAACGTTTTTTGGCGATCCAAGCCATGGGTAGCCCATCAGCTCGGGAAGATATTAAGTGCTTGCGTCAGGCGATTTTGCAGCAACCCACCGCACAGCCAGCGGCGCTTATCGGCGGACTAGCGTTGTTAGCCAGCTGTGACTTACGGCATGAGTTGAGCGCGTTGGCGATGCCAGTATTTGCCGGTTTTGGCCGATTGGATACCTTGGTACCTGTATCTGTCGTGGATGCTTTCAGGGCGTGCCAACCAAATGCATTGATCCATCGTTTTGAGCATGCCTCACACGCACCGTTTATTTCGCATCCGGTTGAAGCCGCAGAGTGGCTTTATGACATACAAAAACAGCTCCATGCTCAGGCCAGGTAGCCTGCTCTTTGGTGGTTGTTGCTGATTTAAATTCGGCAGAAAGCTTTCAATTTTGCTCGAAATGGTCAATAATTGAACATTCCACGCAGTCATTAAAGGAGGTCCTCTATGGAGATCCAATCCGCATTCGCAGCAGGCATGCAAGGGTTACAACGTGCCAGCACCGGGGTCACGGACGCCACCTTAAATATAAACCAGCAAACGCAGCAAAACCGTAACAATGCGGCTGAAGCTGAAACGCAGCGGCCGGTGGCAGAAGCTGAACAAGCTGAAAATGGCACACTGGAGTCCACAGCGCAAAATGCTGTTGGTCAGGCTGGTGCCCCAAGTGTTGAAGCGAGCTTGGTTGACTTAAATGTCCAAGAGCTTAATGCTCAGGCCAATGTTCGTTCTATCCAGTCTGCCGATGAAGTGCTGGGTACTATTGTGGATATCCGTGCTTAAACGGAACCCTGATGAACATCACCTCGCATTATCCTAATGTCAGCCTGAATACCAGCAACCCGTCGACCGATATGGCTCGACGGGACAATCAACGTCGTGAGCTGATTGAGCCGGTTAAAGAGCTGAGTAAAGGTCCGGCAGAAAAGCCGGTCGCGAGTGATGATAAACAAAAGCAGCAAGCGATTAATGGCGGCAACAATGGTGGTGTCCAGCGGGCAGGTCAGGACACTGAGTTGCCTCAGGCTGTCACAGGTCGCAACAGCGATGCTGAGCAAGATTCTGAACAAGGCAGCAACCCGGAAGACTCCAGCCGGAGCCAACAACAAGCAGAGCGTCAACAAGAGCAAGCCGAGCAGCAAGAGCTGCGCGAGTTAAGGGCGAGAGACCGTGAAGTGCGTACGCACGAGCAAGCCCATGCTGCTATAGGTGGTCAGTACGCCAGCGCCCCGACGTATACTTATGAGCGTGGACCGGACGGCAATCAATACGCTGTCGGCGGAGAAGTGCAAATTGATCTCTCCGAGATCCCAGGTGATCCACAAGCGACCGTACAGAAAATGCAGCAAGTTCGAGCTGCTGCTTTAGCCCCGGCAGAGCCCTCAGCTGCCGACCGTCGTATTGCCGCCGATGCCAGCCGCCGTATGCTGGCCGCCAGAGCAGAAATGGCGAAAGAGGCCATCAGCCGCAGCAATGAACCTGGCGCCCCTCAGCGGTTCTTTGCTGATCAAGATGCTGAACAGCAGATCCGTGTTCCTGATAGCAGTAGTAATGCATTACCGCAATCCGAGAGTGAAACCCTGCAACGCCGCTCACAAGTCATTTCCGGTTTCTACCAACAAGCTACCACACCGCAGCAAAGCACATTACGCCAGCAGGCCTAGGTGCCAACCGTCGAGCGATTGGTTGACACTCCCCAGCCACTCATAGTTACTTCTTAAGCTTTGCCAATGCATCAGCAAATGCATTGCCCATGGCTGCGTTCGCTGGTGCGGCTGCCTTGGCTGGCTTAGCCGCTCGTGGCGCGTTGCTATGGTTGTTTTTGCCTTTGGTCGGTGAGGTTTTCTGGCTAGCCGGCGTTTGACCCGGCTGTTCATCCATCCGCATGGTTAGTGCAATGCGTTTGCGCTCTTGATCCACTTCTAACACTTTGACCTTGACGATATCGCCGGCTTTAACCAGTTGATGTGGATCGCTGACAAATTTATCTGCCAGCGATGAGATATGCACCAAGCCATCCTGATGCACACCGACATCCACGAAGGCACCAAAGTTGGTAACATTGGTAATCACGCCTTCCAGCAACATCCCTATCTTCAAATCGTTCAGCGTGTTGACGCCATCTTTAAAGGTAGCCATCTTAAACTCAGGCCGGGGGTCGCGGCCGGGCTTATCGAGCTCAGCCAGAATATCGCTGATGGTCGGAATACCAAAATGAGCATCGGCAAAATCTTCTGGTTTCAGCTTACTGATAAAGTCGTGGTTGCCAAGCACGTCTTGCATCGATTTCTGATGTTGTTGCAGAATTTTTTCAACCAATGGGTAGGCTTCCGGGTGAACTCCCGAGGCATCCAGCGGGTTATCCCCTGCTGAAATTCGCATAAAACCTGCCGCCTGTTCAAAGGCTTTTGGTCCAAGGCGAGCGACTTTCAACAATTCCTTTCGGTTAGCGAAGCGGCCATGTTGCTCACGGTGCAGCACGATGTTTTGTGCCAGTGTTTTGTTCAGCCCAGCCACCCGACTGAGTAAGGGGACGGACGCAGTATTTAAATCGACTCCGACCGCATTCACACAGTCCTCGACCACAGCTTCCAGCGATTTACTTAGCAAGCTCTGGTTGACGTCGTGCTGGTATTGGCCGACGCCAATGGCTTTCGGCTCAATTTTCACGAGCTCCGCCAGAGGGTCTTGCAAGCGACGACCGATGGATACAGCGCCGCGGTAGGATACATCCAGATCTGGAAACTCTTGGGCAGCAAACTCTGAAGCGGAGTACACCGAGGCTCCGGCTTCTGAGACCATCACTTTAGTCAGCTTCAGCTCGGGTGCTTTTTGCATCAACTCAGCAATCAGTTGGTCGGTTTCGCGCGAGGCGGTGCCATTGCCAATAGCCACCAGTTCAGGTTTAAACTGCTGGCAGACATTGAGCAAGGTACGTAGCGATTTATCCCAATGATTTTGCGGGGCATGTGGAAAAATAGTGTGATTAGCCACCAATTTGCCGGTTTCATCCAGCATGACAAATTTGACGCCGGTACGAAGACCAGGATCCAAGGCAAGCGTTGGCCGTAAACCAGCCGGAGCAGCCATCAATAAGTCTTTCATATTGCGAGCAAATACTTTGATGGCTTCCTGCTCGGCACGCTCTCGTAGCTCACTGAGTAAGTCATTTTCCAGATGCAAATAGAGTTTTACTTTCCAGGTCCACTGCGCCACGGTTTGCAAAAAGGCATCAGCCGGGCGGCCTTGTTGCTGTAAGTTAAAATGCGATGCCACCTGAGCAATACATCGTTGATGCGCTTCGGCCTCATCGCTATCCGGCACTAACTGCAATTGCAAGAAGCCTTCATTACGGCCACGAAACATAGCCAATGCGCGGTGTGATGGGATCTGTTTCCACAACTCGCTATAGTCGAAGTAGTCGCGGAATTTGGCACCATCTTTTTCTTTGCCTGTCACCACGGTGCTTTTTAGCACCCCTGACTGGCTCAGCTGCTGCCGTAAACGGCTGAGCAGATCGGCACTTTCTGCAAAACGCTCCATCAGGATGTATTTGACACCATCCAACACAGCTTTGGTATCACCGTAACCTGCATCGGCTTTCAGATAACCGCTTGCTTCTGTCTCGGGATCCAGTGTGGGTGTAGTCAAAATAGCCTCAGCCAGAGGCAATAAGCCTGCTTCAATGGCCATTTGTCCTTTGGTACGCCGCTTGGGTTTGTAAGGAAGGTATAAATCCTCCAGTCGGGTTTTGTTGTCGGCTTGCTCAATGGCTTGCTGTAACTCAGCCGTTAGCTTGCCTTGTTCTTGAATGGTTTTTAAAATCAGTTGTCGGCGCTCTTGCAACTCACGCAGGTACGACAGACGCATTTCTAGTGTACGTAGCTGAGTATCATCTAAACCACCGGTCACTTCTTTGCGATAGCGGGCAATAAAGGGCACTGTGGCGCCTTCATCCAGCAGCTGTATAGTGGCACGAACCTGCTCTTGGCGAGCTGAAATTTCCGTGGCGATTTGCTGTTCAAGCGTAACGGTCATAATTATTTCCTGATCCCTGAATCGTGTTTCAGGTGTAAAAGTGATGCTATAGCCATTCAAGAAGCATCATACGAGTTATGAGTAGATGCGGGAATTGTCTCTGTTCTTACCATAAAAATCCAATAGCAATTGGTTATTCTGACGTTGGCTCAGACAACTGATAACGGATTTGATTGATATACCAGCGTTTTTTTCCTGTAGGTGTGGTTACCAGTACTTCATCATCGACTTGTTTCTTCAGTAAGGCGCGCGCCATGGGAGAGTCGATAGAAATGTAATCGCGGCGGCCATAGATTTCATCTGGCCCGACAATGCGAAAGTGACGTTGCTCAGCATCATCGTTTTCGATATCTACCCAAGCGCCGAAGAAAATTTTTCCTTCCTGCTCAGCAGCGTAATCAACCGGTCGCAGTACTTCGAGCCGCTTGCGCAGGAACCGGATGCGACGGTCGGTTTCACGCAGTTGTTTTTTGTTGTATTGGTAGTCTGCATTTTCACTGCGATCCCCCAAACTGGCTGCCCAACTGACTTTTTGGGTAATTTCAGGGCGTCTAATGCGCCAGAGGTAATCCAGCTCCTGCTGCAGTTTCAGGTAGCCTTCACGACTGATCAAGTTGGTCTTCATCAAGGTGCCAAACAAAAAAACATTCAGAAAGACTCAATGGGGGTTGGTTGACTACTTTTAAAGCCGTTAATCGCACTTTGTCTGCCATTGGTCACAAAACAATCGAACCGCTCTGTTTTGTACAAAAAACAAACTATACTTAAAGTGACTGGGTTAGTCAGGAGATATGATCATGAAACACTATATCGTGGTTCTGGCAAGTGCGATGGTGCTGGCATTGACCGGCTGCTCTGCCATCAATCAAAGTGAGTATGTCTGGGTGACGGACTATGAGCAAATGCAGCTGGTGGAGGAAGCAAACAGAATGAGTGCTTTGCCCAATAAGTTGCATTGGGTGAACCCGCCGATGAAACGGATCCATCGTTCGGAGTTGGCTCAACGCCAGCAACAACAGCAACAACCAGCACATCAGCCGCAACCATAGTAAGCCAGTGTCTGTTGGACAAACTTTGTAACACTGTTTTCAAGCCCGGGTCTCTCACCCGGGTTTGTTTTGGTTTATAGTGGTGAAAAAACTACAGGGTCACGATGCATGGCTTCGCAGGAAACCACGAAAATTTTGGTTGTTGATGACGATGTTCGTTTGCGGGCTTTACTGGAGCGTTATTTGGTAGAGCAGGGATTTCAGGTTCGCGCTGTTGCCGACTATGAGCAGATGCAGCGAGTGATGGAGCGGGAAAACTTTCATCTGATCGTGCTTGATCTGATGCTGCCTGGTGAAGATGGTTTATCAATTTGTCGTAAGTTGCGTCATCAGGACAACAGCATTCCGATCATTATGCTGACTGCCAAAGGTGATGAAGTCGACCGCATCATTGGTCTGGAGATGGGGGCCGATGATTACCTGCCTAAACCATTTAATCCACGTGAATTACTGGCACGCATCCGGGCTGTCTTGCGGCGGAAAAATAAAGAGCTGCCCGGAGCGCCCTCGCAAGAGGAAACGGTGGTGTCCTTTGGTCCTTTTCGATTTAATCTGGCCACCCGGGAAATGCACAAAGGCGATGAGGTGATGCCATTAACCAGCGGTGAGTTTGCGGTGCTCAAAGTACTGGTAAGTCACCCGCGAGAGCCTTTGTCCCGCGATAAGTTGATGAACCAAGCCAGAGGCCGGGACTATTCCGCCATGGAACGCAGCATCGATGTTCAGGTCTCCCGTTTAAGACGGATGTTAGAAGATGACCCGGCACACCCCCGCTATATTCAGACGGTATGGGGGCTTGGCTATGTCTTTGTGCCGGATGGTGCTGTGACTTCATGAGAGTGCTCCCCCGCAGTGCTTTTGGTCAAACGGTTTTTCTGATTGGCTTGCTGTTACTGATTAATCAGTTGGTGTCTTATGTCACGGTGGCGTTTTATGTCATTAAGCCTACTGCCCAGCAAATCAATCAGTTGGTGGCTAAACAAATTAAGGTGGTATTTATTGATCACCACCATGATGAAGCGCTATTAACCGAAGCTATGGCGCAACGTTTCCAGCAAGCGACCGATATTGAAATTTATCCTCAGCATCTGGCGGAACAGCATGGCTTGTTGCAAGCGCGTTTTTATCAGTTTATGTCGACCGATATGTCGAATGAACTCGGTGGCCCGGCAGAGGTGCGCATAGAGCAGGGGGCTCAACTCGCCTACTGGGTGCGGCCACCACAGGCGCCGGATTACTGGGTTCGTATTCCTTTGTCTGGCCTCGATGAAAGCCAGTTTTCGCTGTTGACTTTTTATTTGCTGATGATTGGTTTTCTTAGTGTGGCTGGTGGTTGGTGGTTTGCCACCACCCTCAACCGGCCATTAAAGAGTTTGCAGCATGCGGCGTTGCGGGTTGGCCGCGGCGATATACCAGACCCCTTGCCTGAGCGTGGCTCGAGCGAGATCCGGGCCGTGACCCGAGCCTTTAACCATATGGCGACGGGTATCAAACATTTAGAACAAGATCGTGCCTTGTTGATGGCTGGGGTATCCCATGATTTACGAACGCCCCTGACCCGGATACGGCTAGCGAGCGAAATGCTGCAACAGCAAGATAACTGGATCCGTGATGGTATCATCAATGACATAGACGATATGAATGCCATTATTGATCAGTTTATGGATTACATTCGCCACCATAAAGACGAAGAGCTGCAATGGATCAATTTGAATGATCTGATTGAGGAGCTGCTGGAGTCTGAGCATTTGCAACAGCGAGAGTTACTGCATGAGTTGGCGGCTGACTTACCCAGCATTCCGGCCAGACGTATTGCTATCAAGCGGGTACTGAATAACCTCATGGAAAATGCACTGCGCTACAGCACAGGTGATATTGAAATTAGCACCGGCTATGAACAAGGACGTCGTCAGGTTTATTTGCAGGTCAGGGATTATGGTCCAGGTATTCCGGAAGAAAATATGCAGGCAATGTTTGAGCCTTTCACCCAAGGCGATAGTGCCCGTGGTTCCGGCGGATCGGGACTTGGTTTAGCCATTATCAAAAAAATTGTAGACATGCACCATGGCGAGATCACTTTGCATAATCACGCTCATGGTGGCTTGGTGGCACGGATCTATCTGCCGCTTAAAGCACGTAAAAGTTCACTCTAAATGGTTTTTTACTCTTTATCCTGATCCTGCTGCACTGTGTCCAGTAGCTGCTGCAGATGCGCTGGATCAAAGTGGTAGTTGGTTTTGCAGTACTCGCACTGAATATCCAGCTGACCGTCTGCGATGTGCTCTTGAATGGCTTGGGCACCTAAATTTAAAATAGCGGCCTCACACTTTAATCGTGAGCAGCCGCATTCAAAGCGGACTGGCTGCAGCGGAAACGCTTCCACCACTTCCTGATGAAACAGACGATGTACCACCTCGGCCGCAGGTAAGTTCAACAGCTCATCCGCTTGAATCGTATCCGCCAGCACCACGAGCTCAGCAAATTCCTCATGGGATTTTTGTTGATCAACCGGCAAGACTTGCAGCAACATGCCGGCGGCTCTGGCTTTATCAGATTGTACATCGGTGCACAGATAAACCCGGGTTGGTAGCTGCTCCGATTGCACAAAGTAGGCTTCGATTGTTTCTTTTAAGCTATCCCCGGTGAGCGGGATAATGCCTTGATACCGTTCGCCCTGATGCGGCGTTATGGTCACCAGCAAGTAGCCCTCGCCAACTAAAGCACGTAAGCCTTCACCTTGAATTTCCGATTGCAGCCGTGCCACACCCCGGAACACTTGCTGATCAGTACCGTTGACGGTGGCATAACGGACGGGGCCATCCCCCTGCAGTTGCACTGAAATTTCGCCTTCAAATTTCAAGGTGGCCGTCAGTAAGCTGGTGGCTGCTACCATCTCGGCTAACAGTTGCTTTACCGGGAATGGGTAATCATGGCCCTGCAGCATGTGCTGCAAGCTGTGGGCTAAATCGACAATTTCACCACGGACATGTTTGTCGCGGAATAAAAAGCGGAATAAAGTATCTGAATTCATCTGGGTTCTCATTGCTGGGATTTAATAAGCAGCAGCTGGCGACGCATTTTTTTGTCAGGCTTGGTATCAGGATGCGGAGCATACAGGCTATTGGTTTTTCTAAGCTCGGCCCGTTCCTGGCGTATCTTTAGGCTGTCGCTCGTTTCTTCATACAGCGCTTGTGCTAGTGGTGCCGCCAATCGCTTTTCTGCCAGCCCTTTGACGATGACTGTTTTTTCATCGTAGCCCTGAGCCAGTTTGATGCTGGCCCCTACTTCTACCATTTTGCTTGCTTTACAACGCTGGCCATTATAATGCACTTTACCGCCATCGATCATATTTTTTGCCAGAGTTCGGGTTTTGTAGAAACGACAGGCCCACAGCCATTTATCCAGCCGGATGCTGTCTGGATGCTGTATTTCTGTTTTGCTCATAATAATCCTCTGGTCGACACTATTTATCTGTTATACAGTAGGTCAGTCAGCGCCGTTTTGCCGTTAACATACTGTGAAACTTTAGAGCGCCCCTTGTTGTCTGAAGCACAACTCAGTAAGATGATGCGTCCTCTATTATAAGAACTTGATAAATGAATTGGCAGTCCTTTTCCCAACATATCACCAGCAGGGCTCAGCGTATGCCCCAAAAGCGGATCAGTCAGATCCTGGCTGTGTTGCTGCTTGTGCTGGCTGGCTGGTTACTGGCTCGCTTTAGCTGGTTGATGATACCACAACCGGCTGCGAATAGCTGGCAGCCGCAAGTGGGCGCAGGCTCGGCTGCAACAGCATCGGCGCCCGATGTACAGCGTTTATTAAGTTTCTCTTTATTTGGTAAAGCCGAGCAACAGGAGGCAGCAACACCAGAACCCGTAGTCACTGAAGCGCCAAAAACGCGCTTGAATGTGAAGCTGACTGGCTTGGTTTCCGGCTTGGATCCTGCAATGGGGAGCGCGGTGATTGAAAGCCGGGGCGCTGAATTTGGTTATGCTGTTGGTGATAGCATCGAAGGCACCAATGCCACCTTGTATCAGGTGTTTAATGATAGGGTATTGCTTCGCGTTGCTGGACGATTTGAAACCTTGATGCTCGATGGCGTTGAATTTACCCGTATCGCTGAAGCCAATGTGGGGCTTGGCCGTGAGGATGAACCTGAGCCAGAGACCATCGTCGAGTCTTCGCAACCGATGGGTCCTCGTGTGAACAGTGCCGAACTTGCGGCACAGCGCGAGGCGCTTTTAGCCGAACCCATGCGGTTTTTTGAGTTTATCCGTGTCACACCAGAGCGACGTGGCAATGAGATGCTAGGTTTTCGCCTGATGCCCGGCCGGGATCCCGCTATGTTCCAGCGCTTGGGTTTTCGGCCGAATGATCTGGCGGTTGAAATCAATGGTATACCGTTGAATGATTTACAGCAGGCCAATATGGCAATGGAACAATTACGTGAGGCGTCGGACGCCTCGGTGCGGATCGAGCGCGATGGCGAGCTGATCGATATTCAGTTCAACCTGTCTCAATAATAATGATGAAGCAGATGGTGACATACACAATGCAGTCAGGGTCTTTTTTACAGCGGTGTAGCCGCAAGTTTGCAGTGCTGGGTTTGGCCGTTTTACTCAGTTATTCTATTCACGCCAATGAAGAAGAAGTGATGTATTCACCCAACTTCCGTGGCACCGATATCAATGAGTTTATTAGCATTGTGGGCATGAATCTGGAGCGAACCATCATCGTCGAGCCTCAGGTGCGTGGCCGTGTCAATGTGCGCAGCTATGAAATGCTCAATGCCGATCAGTATTACCAGTTTTTCCTCAACGTGTTGGAAGTCTACGGCTTTGCTGTGGTGGAAATGGAAAGTGGTGTACTGAAAGTGGTGCGTGGCAAAGATGCCAAAACGTCAAATATTCCAGTGGTGGGTGATGAAAATCCCGGCATGGGTGATGAAATGGTGACCCGGGTGGTGCAGGTGCGCAATGTTTCGGTGCGCGAATTAGCGCCTTTACTGCGCCAGTTTGTCAATCAGGCGGGCAGCGGCCATGTGGTCAATTATGATCCCTCCAATGTGTTAATGATGACCGGGCCTGCCGCTACCGTGAACCGGATGGTGGATATTATCCAACGGGTAGATCGGGCTGGTGATCAGGAAGTTGAAATTATTCGCTTAAACTATGGTTCAGCCAGTGAAATGGTGCGAATTCTGGAAAGCATCTACCGCTCTCAGGGGCGTGGTGAGCAGCCAGACTTTCTTATTCCTCGCATTGTGGCCGATGAACGCACCAATAGTGTAGTGGTTAGCGGTGAGCCACAGGCGCGTCAACGTGTGGTTGAGCTGGTGCAGCGATTGGATGCCGAGCTGGAAACCAGTGGCAATACCCGGGTGTTTTATCTGAAGTACGCCAAAGCCGAAGAGCTGATCTCTGTGTTAAAAAGTGTCGGCGAAACCATTGTGACAGAAGCCAGCGGTCAGTCACAGCAACAACAGCCGCAAGGGCGCCGTGCTAGTCAGGGCCGTAATGTGAGCATAGAAGCTCATGCCGATAGCAACTCGGTCATTATTACCGCTCAACCTGATATTTTGCGTTCACTCGAAGATGTCATTCGCCAACTGGATATCCGTCGTGCTCAGGTGCTGGTTGAAGCCATTATTGTGGAAGTATTTGATGGCGATGGCACCGACTTTGGGGTGCAGTGGATCCATGAAGACGGCGGTCTGACCAACTTCAGTACCGGCAATGTGGTGCCTATTTCCAGTATCGCCGCGGGTGCCGCACAAGCCTCTCAATTTACCCGTGGTACTACGACCAGAACGCGGGATCCTGCTACCGGGCAAATCATTGAAACGGTAACGCCGGACGGTAACCGGGATTACTCCGGGTTAGCGCAAGCATTACAAGGCTTAAACGGCGCTATGCTGGGGGTGTATCAGGGCAATTGGGGGGCTGTACTGCAGGCAGTACGCACCAGCACCAATTCCAATATTCTGGCTACGCCGCATATTACCACCATGGACAATCAGGAAGCCTTCTTTCTGGTTGGGCAGGAAGTGCCGGTGATCACCGGATCGACCACTGGCTCTAATAATGACAACCCGTTCCAGCAGGTGAACCGGCAGGAAGTGGGGATTAAACTGAAAGTGACGCCGCAGATCAATGAAGGCGATGCTGTTCAGTTGATGATTGAGCAGGAAGTGTCCAGTATCGGTGGTGCGACGGCAGTTGATATCACCATCAATAAACGGGAAATCCGTACCACCGTGATGGCCGATGATGGCGCCACTGTGGTACTAGGTGGCTTGATTGATGAAGATGTGCAGGAAAGTTCTTCAAAAGTTCCACTATTGGGTGATATTCCTATCTTGGGCCATTTGTTTAAATCGACCAGCGTCAGCAAACGCAAACGAAATTTGATGGTGTTTATCCGGGCCTCCATCGTCCGTGACGGTGCCACTATGTCGGAGATGAGCCAACGCAAATACAATTACATTCGCGCTGAGCAGTTAGAGCGTGATCAGCGTGGCATTCAGTTGATGCCAAGAACACCACAAGCTGTTTTGCCAGAGTGGGACGATAGTTTGATCTTGCCGCCGACCTTTGATGAATATCTGCAGCAAGATAGGAAGCAGGACTAATGGATAGCGAGTTGTTGATGGAGCATGACGAGTTGCCTGAAGCGCAACCGGTCAGTGCTCGTATTCGTCTGCCATTTGCCTTTGCCAAACGTCATTCGGTGTTGCTGCAACAGCAAGCCGAGGGCTTCATGCTTTATGTTCAGCCAGCGACGAAGCCGGAAGCTGTGCTGGAAGTACGGCGCATGTTGTCGGATTCGTTCAGCATTACCCGGTTGTCGGCGCTCGAATTTGAAAGCATTCTGGAAGCGAGCTATCAGCGAGACTCGTCTGAAGCTCAGCAAATCATGCAAGACATCGGTAATGAGGTGAATCTGGCCTCGCTGGCCGATGACATTCCGGAAAGCGAAGATTTGCTCGATAACGAAGACGATGCGCCGATTATTAAGCTGATCAATGCCATGCTGGGCGAAGCGATCAAGCTGGGTGCTTCGGATATTCATGTTGAAACCTTTGAAAAAGCATTAGTGGTGCGTTTTCGGGTCGATGGTATTTTGCGGGAAGTGCTCCGGCCCAATCGCAAGCTGTCCAGCTTACTGGTGTCGCGGATTAAAGTCATGGCCAAGTTGGATATTGCTGAAAAGCGGGTGCCACAAGATGGCCGTATCAGCTTAAAAATCGCTGGGCGGGCAGTAGATGTGCGGGTTTCGACCATGCCGTCCAGTCACGGCGAACGGGTGGTGCTGCGCTTACTGGACAAAAACACCTCGCACCTGAATCTGGCTGATTTAGGCATGACGCTGGCTATTCAGCAGCAGTTTTCCAAATTAATTTTAAAGCCACACGGGATTTTGCTGGTGACCGGGCCCACCGGCTCCGGTAAAAGTACCACCCTGTATGCCGGCCTGACCGAGATTAACACCAAGGATCGCAATATTCTGACGGTGGAAGATCCAATCGAATACGAGCTGGAAGGTATTGGTCAGACCCAGGTGAATACCAAGGTCAATATGACCTTTGCCCGTGGTTTACGTGCTATTTTGCGGCAAGATCCAGATGTGGTGATGGTCGGTGAGATTCGTGATTTGGAAACGGCGCAAATAGCCGTGCAAGCTAGTTTAACCGGCCATTTGGTGATGTCGACTTTGCACACCAACACGGCCGCTGGTGCCATTACCCGATTGGAAGATATGGGTATTGAGCCCTTTTTGTTGTCTTCCAGTTTGCTCGGAGTGTTAGCGCAGCGGTTGGTGCGAACCTTATGCCCGCATTGCAAAGAAGCACATACTCCGGATAAAGAAGAACGCAACCTGCTCGGGGTACAGAAAAAAGACAACGCGCTGATTTATCGGGCCAAAGGCTGTGAGCATTGCAACTTTACCGGGTATCGGGGCCGTACCGGTATTCATGAGCTGTTGGTGGTGGATGATCACTGCAGGGAGATGATCCATAACCGTCAGGGTGAGCAGTTGATCGAGAAATACATTCGGCCGAACTGCCCCAGTATTCGGCGGGATGGTTTTGATAAAGTTTTATTGGGACAAACCACCTTGGAAGAGGTGCTGCGCGTCACCCGTGAGGACTTGTAGTGGCGGCTTTTGAATATCAGGCACTGGATGGCAGGGGTCGCAAGAGCAAGGGAGTACTGGAAGCGGATAACGCGCGCCAGGCCCGGCAGTTATTACGAGAACGTAAGTTAACACCGCTAACAGTGGAAGTGGCATCCAGACAAGAAAAAGCCATCTCGGCCAGCAAAAGCTGGTTTAAACGCAAAATCCCCACTGCAGAATTGGCACTAATCACCAGACAGCTGGCTACTTTGGTGGCGGCAGCCTTGCCGATTGAAAATGCCTTGCTGGCGGTTGCTGAGCAATGCGAAAAACCTCGGCTGAAGAACATGTTGATGGGAGTACGGTCTAAAGTCGTCGAAGGCTATAGTCTGGCTGAGGGGTTGGCAGAATTTCCGCATGTGTTCGATCACTTATATCGCTCCATGGTAGCCGCGGGTGAAAAATCAGGCCATCTTGATCAGGTGTTAAACCGACTGGCCGATTACACTGAACAGCGTCAGCATATGCGCAATCAGATTTTAATGGCGTCGATTTATCCGGTGGTGATGGTGTTTGTGGCGATTGCGGTGATTGCGATTTTGCTGTCGGCCGTCGTGCCACAAATTACTGAGCAGTTTGAGCATATGGGCCAGCAGCTGCCGTTGCTAACCCGCTTTATGATCGGTGCCAGTGATGTGGTGCGTAGTTATGGTATCTGGATCCTGTTGTCGATACTGCTGTTGGCTGTGCTGATTGAGCGGCTGTTGCGGCGCAAAGACATGCGTTATCGTTACGATCAGTTCTTATTAAGCAGCGCTTTGGTCGGCAAGGTGATCCGCAGTATTAACACGGCCCGCTTTGCCCGCACCTTGAGTATTTTGAATGCCAGTTCGGTACCACTGTTGGAGGCGATGCGCATCAGTGGTGATGTCCTGAGCAATAGTTATATGAAGCAGGCGGTGGCGGAAGCCACCTTAAAGGTGCGTGAAGGCAGTTCACTTCGCAATGCGTTGGAGCAAACCAAGTTGTTTCCGCCGATGATGCTGCATATGATTGCCAGCGGTGAAAAAAGTGGTCAACTCAATACCATGCTGATCCGCACGGCAGATACGCTTGACCGGGAGTTTGAAATGACCATGACGGTCACGCTGGAAATTTTTAAGCCGGTGGTAGTGATTACCCTGGCAATTATTGTCTTTTTGATCGTGCTGGCAATTTTGCTGCCGATCCTCGAACTTAATCATATGGTAGGTGGGTAACATGAAAAAGCAGCAAGGGTTTAGTTTACTGGAATTAATGGTTGTTATCGTGATTCTGGGTATTATCGCTAGCCTGGTGGTACCAAATGTGATGGGCAATAAAGAAGAGGCCGATCGCCAGAAAGCGGTGGTCGATATTCAGCAGCTGGAAAATGCGCTGGATATGTACCGGTTACGCAATGGCTTTTATCCTACTTCGGAGCAGGGTCTGCGTGCTCTGGTTGAACCGGCAGCGTCAGAACCAGTGCCTCGCTCTTTTCCCGAAGGTGGTTTTATCCGACGCTTACCACGTGACCCATGGGGACAAGATTACCAACTGGCAAGCCCGGGGCAGTTCGGCCGTATTGATATTTTTAGCATGGGACCGGATGGGGTGCCCGGTACCGATGACGATATTGGCAACTGGGATATCGACAATAATAACTGAGAGCATTGATGCAGCGTACCGCCAGCAAGCAGATAGGGTTTACCCTACTGGAAGTGATACTAGTGATTTTGCTGTTTGGCTTACTGGTCAGCGCGGTGGTGGTCAATTTCTCTTGGGATAACCGGGATGATCAGTTAGAGCAAGAAGCGCATCGCTTTCAGCAGCTATTTCACTATGCCGCTGAAACGGCCTTAATGCGGCAGCAAGAATGGGGCGTAGTCATTAAACCCAATGGTTATGAGTTTCTGGTATACCAGCCTGATAACGACAAGTGGCTGCCAGCCGATAGCCCGGCCTCATTATTGTGGCACGAACTGCCAGCTGGGCAGGAGCTTAAACTGGAACTCGAAGGACTACCCTGGCAAGAGGATAGCTTGCTTGGTGAATTAAATTGGGCAGCCGACGCCTTGGAGGCCGAGCAAGGCCAAGCTGATGATGTCGCTGTGCTGCCACATATTTTTATCTTATCGTCTGGTGAAATTACGCCGTTTCAACTGATTTTGCAGGATGAGAGCGAACGACCTTTTTGGTATGTCGAGGTGCGGGGCGAGTTCAGTATTCCGCTGTATCGCGAGCAGGTGGGGAGCCAGCTACCATGAAGCCGCGTGGCTTTACCTTGATCGAAGTGCTGTTTGCACTGGCTATCTTTGCTACTGCAGGGCTAGCGGTTATGCGAACGGTAACGGAGCATATCCGAGCGGTGACCATGCTGGAGGATATGACGTTTGCCAGCTACGTGGCGACCAACCAACTGACCTTGTTGCAATTGGAAACGCGATGGCCGCCAGCAGAACAAGAGCAGGGTGAGGTAGAACTGGGCAATCGCCAGTGGCGTTGGCAGCAGCGGGTCACGGCGGTGGAAGACAATGATTTGCGTCAGGTGGAAGTGCAGGTCAGTTTGGTCGAGCAACCGGATGAAATACTGTACCAATTAATCACCTTTATTGGACGGCCACATGCGAATTAAAGTCAGAGCCTGTGGCCTGAAGCGTATTGATGGCTTCACTTTTATCGAAATGCTGTTGGCTGTGGCGATTTTTGCTATGGTGGGTCTGGCTTCTTTTGCCGTGTTAAACAGTGTGACTGAAGGCGACCGATTATCGCAACAAGCTGCTGAGCGGTTGCAAAAGCTACAGTTTGCCTTGATGGTAATGGAGCGGGACTTGATGCAAATCAGCTTGCGTCATGTACGGATCCAAGGTGAAGCCGCGCAAAAAGAGCGTTTCTGGGGCGGTCGTTTTTTGCTGGAAAGTGAAGATGGTGCTTTGGGTTTTGCTCGCCATGGTTGGCGCAATCCCGGCATGGTGTTACCACGCAGTGAATTGCAACTACTGGGCTATCGCTTGCAAGAAGAGCAATTGCAGCGTTTATTTACCTTGTACCCTGACGCCATCACCGGCACTGAGCCGCGGGTGCAGGTGTTGTTAGAAGACATTGCAGAGCTGGAGTTTGGTTTTCTACAGGGCGAGGCGTGGGAAGATAGCTGGCGCGATGCGTCCTGGCCACAAGCGGTGCGTATTCGATTAACGCATAACGAGTTGGGATTGATCGAAAAGGTGGTGTTGCTACCGAATGAGAATGCCACTGCCGGGGAGCAGATACGATGATGCATCTTCAGAGTCGTCAGCGTGGTGTGGCCTTGGTGATGGTGTTGATGATTGTGGCCATTGTGGTGGTGATCGCGGTCAATATGAGTGGTCGCTTGCAGTTGACCTTGCAGCGACAGCAAAACTTACAGCAGCAACAGCAGGCATTTTGGTATGCCATGGGGACGGAAGCGTTCGCCCGACAAGTGCTGAGGCGCTCGTTGCAAGGGCAGGAAACAGCGCATTTGGGGCAAGACTGGGCATTGCAGGGCGCGGTATTTCCAGTGCCGGATGGCACCATTAGCGGTGTGATTACCGATCTGCAGAGTTGCTTCAATTTAAATGCGTTGTATCAGGCAGCTGATCCATCCGGGCAAATGAACACCGAGGCAACACCGGCCCAACAAAGCTTTCAGCGTTTGCTGGAGCTGGTGGCGACGGATTTATCGATGCCAGCAGAGTTTTTGATGGCACGCATTGCGGATTGGTTGGATGAAGATACCTTGTTGCGCACCGCGGGTAGTGCCGAAGACGATGACTATGCTGCCTTGGTTTATCCGTATTATGCTGGCAATACCTTGATGGCAACCGAGACGGAACTGCGTGCTATTTACCAGATCACGCCAGATGATTATAAGCTGTTGCAGCCTTATATCTGCGTGATCCCTGATGAGCAAGTGCTGCAGTTGAATGTGAATACACTGACTGAAGACACGGCTATTTTGTTAAGTGCCCTGGTGGCTGAACTGGACCCATCGGCAGCGATGGATCTGGTGGCTAATCGTCCAGACAATGGATTTGAGTCGGTGGATGAATTTTGGGGATCCGGTGCTTTGGCCGGGATCGAGGTGGATGAAGCCATTAAAGAGCTGGTGACGGTGAGCTCCAGCTATTTTAAATTAACAGCCCGAATAGGTTATCAGGAGAGTGGGATGACGATGGAGTCCGTGCTGAAAGTGCATCAGGATCAAGGAGTCACTATCATGAGCAGGCGTTTAGGAGGCGCGGGATGAGTGAACAACTGCTGATCCGGCTTGGAAGTCGTGCCGAACAAAGCATCAGCTGGCTGGTGTGGACGCCGCTGAGTCAAGAGGTGATCGCTTCAGGTACACTGAGCTCCGCTGCCGAACTGCCGGAATTGGCTGAGCGATTAGGCCCGCGCCCTGTGCTCGCACTGGTGCCTGCTGCCGATCTGGTGCTCAAAGAGGTGATTCTGCCCACCAAGCCAAGCCGACAAATTCTGCAGGCATTGCCTTATATGCTGGAGGATGATGTTACCGAAGATATCGAGCAGTTATGGCTGGCGTATGCAGCGCTGAAAAAAGAGCCTGCCAGCCCGGAACAAGCTGAACACTACGTGCAGCAAGTCGCACTATGCAAACGGCAACAGCTAGATTCATGGTTGTCCTGGTTAGCAGATGCTGGTTTTCAGCCCCGTCAACTGCTTCCCGATGCATTGCTGTTGCCGGTTGATCAGGGTCCTGCGGCCATTGAGCTCGACGGTAGCTGGTTGTTGCGACAAGCAGAATGGCAAGCGACCAGTATTGAGCAGGATTGGTGGTCGGATTATTTGCAACTGGCTGCCTTGCCTGAACTCATCAGCTTCAGTCCCTGGCCTGATGATATCCAGCAGCCGCATACGCTGGCCGAGCCTGAACTGCCATTGCTGCTATTGGCCAAGCAAAGTCAATCACAATCCTTTAATGTACTGCAGGGGGAGTATGCCCCAAAACGACAAAGCAATAGGCTCTGGCAGCAGTGGCGGGTCGCCGCGGTGCTGTCAGGTGTCTGTTTGATCTTATATCTCGGTTTAACAGCGGTGGAAGGCTGGCGCTATGGTCAGCAGGCACGCTTACTGCAACAAGAGGCCATTAGCACCTATCAGGCTGCTTTTCCGGGAGAAAGCGTGGTGAACCTAAGGGCCTTGGTGCAGCGAAAGTTGCAACAAGCCGGTGGTGGCGACCAACAGCAGCACTTCTTGAGCTTGTTGCAGGCGTTGCAGAATAATTTGGCGACTGTGCAGGAAGTTCAGCTGGATAACTTGCGCTACGAAGCACGCCGCAACGAATTGCGTTTTCAGGCCCGAGCTGAGAGCTTTCAAAGCTTTGATCGATTAAAGGCACAATTAGAACAAGCTGGCTATCAGGTTGATCAAGGGGCTTTGAGCAATGATGGTAATAAAGTGCAAGGCACAGTCAGCATGAGGAGCCAACCATGAAGCAGCAACTGAACCAGTGGTGGCAGTCGTTGCAACAGCGAGAGCAGCGCTTGGTGTTGGTCTGTGGGATTGCCATCGCTGTATTTTTGTTTTACTGGCTGATTTGGCAACCAGTGCATCAGGCCAAAGCAAGCAATCAGCGTGCGTTGCAACAAGCGGAGCAGCAACTGCTCTGGTTGCACTCGGTGCTGCCGCAGTTGCAACAATCAGGCGTCAGTGTCGAGCGCAGCTCCGGCAGCTTATCGCAAATCCTGACCAACAGTGCCCGTCAGTATGGTATCCGCGTCAATCGGATGCAGCCGCAAAACGAGCAAATGCAGCTGGTGCTGGATGACGTGGCTTTTGAGCAATTGTTACGTTGGTTGCACGATCTGCATTACCAGCATGGCTTGCGCTTGGTGAATCTGGATGTCAGTCTGTCCAATCAACCTGGCATCGTTCAGGTACGACGAATTTTGGTAGAGTAGATGCGTATTCGAAGTATGGTACTGCTCGGCAGTGCAGTCTATCTGTTGAGCTTATTGATTTTAACCCCAGCGGCCTGGTGGCTGAAGTTGGCCCCCCTGCCGCCTGAGTTGCGGCTTGGTCTGGTGCAGGGAACCTTGTGGCAGGGTCAGCTGACCGCCGCGCGTTATCAGTCGATTGAACTTCGCGCTATTCATTGGCAGCTGAAACCCTGGTCGTTGTTGACGGGGAAGCTGGTGGTGGATGTGCAAGCTGGTGACTTGGCTGAAGCACAACAACCCTATGTGAAAGGTCAGCTGAGTTATGGTTTTTCCGGGGTGCAGCTAAGCGATACGTTACTGCGCTACCCGGTTGCACAATTGGCACCTATGCTGACGCTGCCTTTACCGATTGATGCCGATGGTCAGCTGATGGTAGATATTGAGCTGTATCGTCAGGGTGCGCCTTGGTGTCAGCAACTAAGTGGTCAGGCGAGCTGGCAAGAGGCGCGGCTACAACCACCGACCGGCTGGATCGATCTGCAGCATATTTTTGCCACCTTGCACTGCGAAGAAGGCGAGTTGGTGTTGCTGACGGATGGCCAGAACCCACTGGGCCTTGATGTAGCGGCACGTTTAATCGCCTCCGGCCAGTTTACTGTGGACGGCACACTGAAGCCGGATGACACCATGCCGGAAGAAGTGCATCAAGCCATGCAGTTTGTTGGCGCGCCGGATGCAGAAGGTCGCTATCGGATCCGGTTTTAGCCTGTGCTGACCTTTGCTGATATTTCAGCAATGAATGCCCGGTATTAATCGCAATCAGCAGCGAAATGGTGCTGATTTTGGTAGGCTGGTTTTTTTCTGGTTGTGTTGCGAGAGAACCTGATGATCCCAGCTCCTGATTTTCCGCCCTTTTATCCTCCTCGTCGTATTCTGATGGGGCCCGGCCCGTCCGATGTCTACCCTGAAGTACTGGCTGCTCAAGCCAAACCTACCATCGGCCATTTGGACCCATTGTTTATTGGCATGATGGATGAGCTACGCAGTCTGCTGCAGTATGCCTTTCAAACCAACAACCCGATGACATTAGCGGTATCTGCGCCGGGTTCTGCTGGTATGGAAACCTGCTTTGTGAACTTGCTGGAGCCCGGCGATAGCGTCATCGTGTGCCGTAACGGTGTCTTTGGTGAACGGATGCGTCAAAATGTAGAGCGCTGTGGTGCTACCGCCATTGTGCTGGATTTTCCCTGGGGTGAGCCAGTTGACCCAACGGCCGTCGAGCAGGCGCTGAAGCAGCATCCAGAGGCGCACTTTCTTGCCTTTGTGCATGCGGAAACTTCGACCGGGGCATTATCAGATGCCAAAAGCTTGTGCGCGCTGGCCCAGCAATACGATTGTTTATCGATTGTCGATGCAGTTACCTCGCTAGGTGGGGTGGAATTACGTGTCGATGAGTGGGGCATTGATGCCATTTATTCTGGCAGCCAAAAGTGTTTATCCTGCGTGCCTGGTTTATCGCCAGTGTCGTTTTCGCCACGTGCGGTTGAGCGCATGCAAAATCGCTCGCGCCCGGTGCAAAGCTGGTTTTTGGATCAAAGTCTGGTAATGGGCTACTGGAGTGGCGAGGGCAAGCGCAGTTATCATCATACCGCTCCGGTCAATGCTTTGTATGCTTTGCACGAAAGCCTGCGCCTGTTGGCCAAAGAAGGTTTAGAGCAAGCCTGGCAGCGTCATGCCGCCATGCATCAGGAGTTAAAAGCCGGTCTTGAAGCGTTGGGGCTGACCTTTGTAGTGGACGAAGATCATCGCTTGCCACAACTAAACACCGTCTGGATCCCATCAGGGGTTGATGATGCGGCAATACGCAGCCGCCTGCTGCAGGACTACAATCTGGAAATTGGTGCAGGCCTCGGCGATCTGGCAGGCAAAGCATGGCGCATTGGCTTAATGGGCTATGGCGCTAAGCGGGAAAATAGTGCGCTTTGTCTTAAAGCATTGGCTGATGTATTGAAGTGATGTATTAAAGTAAAACAACGGCTCCCCGGGGAGCCGTTGTTGCTTAGAAACTCAGGCTGACTGTAGCGCTAATCGTGCGGCCGGCCCCCAGCAGGTAGGCACCTTCCTGGCCACCACTGATATGAGCTTTGTCTGAGATGTTGTTGAGTACCAGCGCTAAATCCACGCCTTTAAACAAGCCATTTCCATTTAAGCTGTGCTCGTAGCCGAGATAAGCATTGAAAATGGTATGGGCCGGAATGACATCGCGGTTCCACACCGGGCCAGCTGCGGTATCCAGTCGTTTGGCGGCACCAAAGTACTCTGCTGTGTATTTGGCGCTTAGCCCTGCCCGGTAGTTACCATCGTGGTAATGTAAGCCTAAATTCAGCATGGTTTCAGGCACGGCGGCCACTTTATCACCTTGACGATAGCCGTTGATGGTATCGGTGTAGGTCGAGTCATTCAGTGTTAGTGCGGAACGCAGTGACAGATTGTGCGACAGCTGCCAGTCAAGCGAGGCTTCCAGACCTTTGGAGCGCACGCCACCGACGTTGACGTAAGTACCATCCAGCTCCGACAAATAATCCGGTGCACCATCCAGTTCTTCATAGGTTAGCAGGGTAATGCGGTTGTCGAAGTTGATTTGGTACAGAGTCAGTGATGCATTTACATCGCCGCCAAAATAACGCAAACCCAGATCGATGTTATCAGCAGTCTCCGGCTCTAGCTCGGAAAAATCTTCGCCCACTGTGTTCAGTAGTGTATCCGGAATGGCTTTAAAGTTTTTGGAGTAACCGGCAAACAGTTCGATGCTTGGCGTCAGGCCATAGACCAAACCAGCGCTTGGTAGCAAGGAGGAGTTGCTGTCTAAGCGGCCATTGTTGCCCGCATCAAAGTTGTCAGTGCGGCGAACCGACACCCGATACTGCTGCACGCCAAGGGTTAGCTGCATATCGCCAAACTGCATTTGATCTTGCAGGTAATATTTTGCCACGCGCTGGCGGTAATCGTCATCAAACTGCACCCAGTATGGGGTGTTATCAAAGTAATGATAGACTTTAGGATCCAGTACTTCGTGCCAGTCACGGATTTGGTTGCGGTCTTGATGTTCCAGCCAAATGCCGCTGCGCAGCCGGTGAGCGCCGAGCTCCCAGCTCAGGTTGGCTGTGGTGCCATAACGGGTTTTGTCGTAGTGAGTATGGCGGTACGACGATACTCGGGTGGCACCGGTTAGGTCGGCATCGCTTGCCAGTATGGGCTGGCCATTGGTATCGACATGGGTAAAGGTGGTTCGGCTGACACCGTTGCCACGCTGAATGCGGTTGCCACTGGCATCGGCGGCAAACACTTGGTAAGGCGGTAACCAGTCGCCACGGCCATTTTGCAGATGCAAATAGGGCGTCATGTCCAGCTCTAGGCTATCCGTCAAATAAAACTCGCTCTTAACATAAAAGAGAGTGTTTTCACGCAGGGTCGACCAGGCTTCAGCAAAGTTTTGATCGATATCCGGATCCCCGGTCCAAACATTGGTCAGGCCATCCCAGCGTGGGTTTTGGTAGAACTGCTCCAGACTACGGTAATCGTAATTGTCTTCGTGCGCGTCGTCGTAAGACAACCTTGCAGTGAAGCGGCTGCTGTCGAGTTCCGTGACGCTTTTAAATTCCATATGAAAGCGATCGCTGTGGCCATTGCTGCCGGTGCCAATCCAACGATTGTTGTAGCTATCTGAAACACTGACATAAGCGCTGGTGTGGCCAAAGAGCTCGCCGGTATCAAAGCGGGCAAAATAACGACGGGCATTGAAGCTACCAGTGGTGTATGCAAACTGGGCACCCCGATCGAGCTCCGGATTGCTGGAAACAAAATTGATGGTACCACCCAATGCATCCAGCGAAGCAGATGCAATATCGGCACTGCCCTGGCCTACTTCCACCCAACGAGTATTTTCCACATCCAGATAACGATTGGCCTTGCTACCACCGGCATAAGCGGAACCACCATTTGGTACCCCATCAACGGTGATGCCGAGTTGCTGATCGGCACGGTCAATCACAAAGCCACGCATGCTAATGGTGGTGGTGTAGTCATCACCACCAAAGGCATCGCCCTGTCCGACATTGATGCCTGGTAAATAATCAATCAAGTCCATCACATTGCCAATCGATGCTTGCTGGTTTTTCATGCTGTCATCGGTGCTGTTGTTGGCGTAACTGACCCGCTTACCCAAGACAGAAATGACTTCCATGGCTTCGTCTTGCTCTGTGTTCTGCACTTCACCGGCATAAGCGGTGGTCGTTAAAGCGGCTATAATCGCCAGGCTAAGGCGTTTGGTTTTAAAATACTGCACAAGGCTCTCCGTCTGAACATAGGTTGTATTTGTGATTCTCATGGTTTTGTGGTCGGATCAGATCCCGACGGCGTGCAAGTATGGCCCGACAAAATGACGGTTTTGTGAATTAATGAGTGTTGTTTTTACTTTGAATTATCATGAGGTGTTACATTGTAACTTTTTGCAGCTGAGCGTCATCAGGCTGTCATCTTTTTTTGCCAGACTGCGCGGTTTACGTTGAAACAGAGAGGGTAATGATGAGGAGACAATGGGGTCTATGGTTGAATTTGGCGCTGAGCCTTTGGCTGCTTACAGGCTGTCAGCAGCCAGCAGGGCAGGATACTTCTGCAAGAGTTGAGCTTGGGCCGCGCCCGGCTTATTTGGTTGCGCAGCTACCTGAAGGCGAGTTGAAGCAACAGTTGCAGCAATGTCAGGGACCACTGCAGCCACATGATTTTTCCATTGGTCATCGTGGTGCGCCACTGATGTTTCCGGAGCACACCGAGGCCTCCTACCGGGCCGCGGCGCAGATGGGCGCGGGGATTTTAGAATGCGATGTGACCTTTACCCGTGATCGTCAATTGGTCTGTCGCCATGCTCAATGCGACTTGCATCAGACCACCGATATTCTGTTGCGACCGGAGTTGGCAGGGCGATGTAGCCAACCTTTTCAACCAGCGGATGCGGCTAGCGGCCGGCCAGCCTCGGCTCGTTGCTGTACCAGCGATATTGATTTAGATGAGTATCTAAGCCTGTGCGGCAAAATGGATGGAGTCAATCCTGCGGCCACTTCAGTTCAGCAGTATGTCCAAGGCACACCCGACTGGCGTACGGATTTGTATGCGGGCTCTTGCCCGGCCGTGCTGTCGCATCAGCAAAGCATCGCCTTATTTCAACAGCTGGGCCGCAAAATGACACCCGAGCTCAAAACGGCTGAAGTGTCGATGCCGTTTCAGGGCCGGTTCAGTCAGCAGCAGTATGCCCAGCAACTGGTGGATGAGTACAAAGCCGCTGGCGTGCCGCCAGAACAGGTGTTTTTGCAGTCGTTCGACTGGCAGGACATTCTGTACTGGCTGCAGGCCGAGCCAGATTATGCCAAACAGGCAGTCTGGCTGGATGGTCGCTACGAGGATCCGGCGTTTGATCCCATGCAGCCAGGCAGTTGGTCGCCAAGTATGGACGAGTTGAAAGCTGCTGGCCTGAACATTATTGCTCCACCGCTTTGGGTGCTGGTTACCAGCGAAGAGGGGGCGATCCGGCCATCTGCCTACGCCAAAGCGGCGCAGCAAGCCGGGCTTAATATCATCAGCTGGACGCTAGAGCGCTCGGGTCGGTTGGACGACGGTGGCGGCTGGTACTATCAGAGCATTACCGACCTAACTACAGATGACAGCGTTGCGCTGCAGCTACTGCATGTGCTGGCTCAGGAGGTCGGAGTAATGGGTGTGTTTTCCGATTGGCCAGCTACCACCACTCTGTACGCCAACTGCATGCTGCCATAACGAACAATTAGATGGCTGGATGTCCTTTTTCTTACCCGATCCATTGCCTGTTAGCAGTGGATCCGCTATCGTATTTACCCCATAGAGTTGCAGTTAGGTTGGTCTGACAGCAGCGGGTGCAGCACATCGAGGCAAATACCATGCGGCATGAAATCTGGAAGCAATTGAAACAGGAAGCATTTGAGCTGGTTACCAAAGAACCATTGCTCGCCAGCCATGTCTATTCCAGTGTGCTGAACCATGATTGCCTTGGTTCGGCGCTGAGTTTTATTGTCGCCAATAAACTATCCGATGCGGTGGTGTCAGCTTTCACCATTCGTGAGTTGTTTGATCAGGCTTTTGTTAATTGCGATGAAATGCTGACTCATGTCGCCCATGATATCAAAGCGGTGCTCGACCGCGATCCGGCGGCGGATACCTACCTCAATGTATTGCTGCATCTGAAAGGGTTTCATGCCATCCAAACTCACCGGCTGGCGCATTGTTTATGGCGACAAAATCGTAAGGAGCTAGCCCGCTTTCTGCAAAGCCGCTGTTCGGAGGTGTTCGGGGTGGATATTCACCCGGCCTGTCGTATCGGCCATGGCCTGATGTTTGATCACGCTACCGGCATTGTGGTGGGTGAAACTGCTGAAATAGGCGATAATGTGTCGATTCTGCAGGGAGTTACCCTTGGGGGCACCGGCAATCAGCAGGGCGACCGCCATCCGAAAATTCGCTCCGGTGTGATGATTGGTGCTGGTGCTAAAATTCTTGGCAACATCGAAATCGGCGAAGGCGCCCGCATTGGTGCCGGCTCAGTAGTACTGAGCGCGATACCGGCACATACCACCGCCGTTGGTGTGCCTGCTAAAATCGTTGGCAGCAGCTGCGAGTGTCCAGCCGAGTCGATGGATCAAAACTTTTTGCAAAGCTCGGCTTCTAATGAAGCGGCTTGCAGTCAACTGAAGTAGCTGATTGTTCGATGCGACTACAGCTGTACCGAATCCCCTTCATTTAAAATAAGCAGTGGTACCTGGCTATCTAGCTGCTGCTGCATATGCAGCAAGCGCAAGAGTGGTGAATGCGAACTGTGATCGCCCATTTGCCAGCTGGCATTGCCATACCCCCAGGGGATCATTACTTTGCAGCCAAGATCATCGGCGGCAACCAGTGCATCTTCTGGCGTGGTATGCACATAGCGGTACCATTCAGTGTGCTCGTCATGATGGTAGGAGGCCACCGGTATCAAGCAGATATCGATATCACCATATCGTTGCTGAATATCGCTAAAATGCGGTGAATAGCCGGTATCACCGGCAAAAAACAGGGTATTGCCCTGATGTTCAATCAGCCAGCCGGCCCATTTTGCTTTATTGTCATCGTTGAACAGCATGCGGCTGTTAAAGTGATGTGCTGGTACCATATGCACAGTCAGTTCACCCAGTTCACTGCTGCTGTACCAGGCCTTTTCCAGCACCTGATAACCGCCTTTAGGCATGTAATCGGCCATACCCACTGGCACATAGTACCTTGCTTCGGTGCCAATTTGTCGGATGGTAGCATGGCTGAAATGATCGTAGTGCAGATGGGAATACAGCACGGCATCGCTGGCAGCTAGTTGTTCCTGAGGTAAGCCTGCCGGCACGGGGCGGCGCAAGCCAATCAGATGCGCAGCCCAGCTGACCGGCCGGTCGAACTGGCCCATCACAGGGTCAAACAGCAATTGCTGACCATCCGGGCTTTTGATAAGAAAACTAGCATGGCCAACCCAGTGCACCAGAAAGCCAGAAGTAAGCTCGGGAGGGGTTTGATCACCGATAAACTGACAATCCTGGCCATGACTTTTGCACGCTACCTCTGGGTGGGGTGGGTAGCAGTCGTCCTCACAGGTGACCGGATAATCCTGTTTACCACGATACAGGTTGCGGTACATGCCTTGCTGTTTGCCCTCTGGTACTTGTTCAATAACGTCTTGCTCAGTGATTAACTGCTGCACTGCATTGGGTGAGCTGCAGGCCTGAAGCAGCCATAAGCTGGTTAGTACTACTGCAGCCGTAGCCATGGTCATTTTCATCAAAGTTCCTTTTTGCATGGGGCTATACTCATTTTATCAGCACCGATTGCTGATTTTTAAGGTGTTAAGTCGAGCATAACAGAGTAATAAAGTAGATGACTGGCTATTTTTGTAACAACTCTTGTGCTGCTGCTTCAAGATTGAGGCAGTAAATACCGCGCATGAAACCTCAGATGGTCTTCGATAAAGCTGGCGATAAAGTAGTAGCTGTGGTCATACCCTGGTTGAATGCGTAATTTGATCGCTGAGCCACTTGCTTCACTGGCCGCTTGTAAGGCTTCTGGTTTCAGCTGTTCAGCCAGGAATTGATCGGCATCACCCTGATCCACCAGTATGGGTAAGGTGGTTTTGTGCTGGGCTAACAACACCGAGGCATCGTAGAGCTGCCAATGGCTTTCATCTTCGCCCAGATAGCCGGTGAGGGCCTTACGACCCCAAGGGCAGTTAATGGGATTGCTAATGGGGGAAAAGGCTGAGACCGAGGTATAGCTGCCTGTTTCGCGCAGCGCCATGACTAGCGCTCCATGACCACCCATCGAGTGGCCAGAAATAGCTTTATGGGTTGATAACGGCAGTTCTGCTTCCACCAAAGCTGGCAGCTCTTTGCTGATGTAATCGTACATCTGGTAGTGCGTGGCAAAAGGCGCTTCGGTGGCGTTGACATAAAACCCGGCGCCCAAGCCAAAGTCGTACGCACCCTCAGGGTCGTCTGGTACCTTATCGCCGCGCGGGCTGGTATCCGGGATCACCAGCGCAATGCCCAGTTCTGCGGCCAAGCGCTGGGCGCCTGCTTTGGCCGAGAAGTTCTCATCGGTGCAGGTCAAGCCGGAGAGCCAGTAAAGTGCCGGGACATCTTGCTGTGTCGCCAGTGGCGGTAGATACACGGAGAATTGCATCCGGCACTGCAGCGTTTTTGAGTCATGCTCAAAACGCATCTGGCGACCACCAAACAGCCGTTGGTCATTGATTTTTTCTAAGGCGGGCATGTTTGGTCCTCTTAAAAGTGGATCACGGTGCGGATCGATTTGCCTTCATGCATCAAGTCAAAGGCATCATTGATCTGCTCCAATGGCATGGTATGAGTGATAAAGGTATCCAGTTCAAACTCACCCGCCAGGTAGCGCTCAACATAATCGGGCAACTCTGAACGACCTTTGACACCACCAAAGGCAGTACCGCGCCAGACCCGACCCGTCACCAATTGGAATGGCCGGGTGGATATTTCCTGACCAGCACCAGCGACCCCGATGATCACCGATTCGCCCCAGCCCTTGTGGCAGCACTCCAGTGCTGAGCGCATCACATGCACATTACCGATGCACTCAAAGGAGAAATCCACGCCGCCATCGGTCATCTCAACAATGACCTCTTGAATAGGTTGTTCATAATCTTTTGGGTTGACTACATCGGTGGCGCCCAGTTGTTTGGCGATTTCAAACTTACTTTCGTTAATATCAATGGCAATAATACGGCTGGCACCAGCCATCACCGCACCAATAATGGCGGATAAGCCGATGCCACCGAGACCAAACACGGCTACGGTATCGCCGGCCTGTACTTTAGCGGTATTCATAACGGCGCCCATGCCGGTGGTGACGCCACAACCGAGCAAGCAGACTTTTTCCAGTGGTGCGCTCTTGTTGATTTTGGCCAGTGAAATCTCTGGCAGCACGGTGTACTCAGAAAAAGTGGAAGTGCCCATGTAGTGATAAATCGGCTTGCCATCCTTGGAGAAACGGCTGGTGCCATCTGGCATTAAACCTTTGCCCTGTGTGGCTCGAATGGCCTGACATAAATTGGTTTTGCCAGATAAACAGAATTTGCATTTGCCGCATTCCGGCGTGTACAGCGGGATGACATGATCGCCCACTTCAACCGAGGTGACTCCTTCGCCAATAGCTTCGACAATGCCACCGCCTTCGTGACCTAAAATCGCCGGGAAGATACCTTCCGGGTCATCGCCCGACAGGGTATAAGCATCGGTATGACACACACCGGTGGCAACGATACGAACCAAAACTTCGCCTTGTTGTGGTGGCATTAAATCGACTTCTTCAATCGACAGTGGTTGGCCTGGTCCCCAAGCAACCGCGGCACGGGTTTTAATGGATTGCATAACGGTGATTCCTGTAGTTGGTCGATGATTTGGTTTTTATTTTTATGATTAAGCGTAGCCCATTGTAATTATTTCTGGATTAGAGATAATCTAGTTAAACAGTAAATCAGTTTTGCATATATGCAAAAATAGGTAAAAGCAGGCATGAAAGAGTGGCAGGGGATCAGTGAGTTTGTCGCGGTAGCAGAACAGCATAGCTTTACCGAGGCAGCGAGGCAGCTGGATTGCTCGGTGGCACAGGTCAGCCGTAATGTGGCGGCGCTGGAACAGCGGCTCGGGCTTAAGCTGTTGTTCCGCTCGACTCGCTCCGTCACGCTCACCAAAGAAGGGGAGCTGTATTTACAGCATTGTCGTCACTTGGTGCATAGTTTAGGGGAGGCCAATCAGGCGGTGACTGAGTTGAGTAGCTCGCCGCGAGGGCGATTGCGCATTACCGCACCTGTGTATTACGGTGAGCATCGCATTGCGCCTTTGTTGCATCAGTTTTTACTGCAATACCCCGAATTGGAATTGCAGTTTCAGCTGAGTAATCAGCGGCTGGATTTAATTCAGGGCAGCTTTGATTTGGCGATACGGCTTGGTCAATTGGAAGATTCCAGCTTAATGGCACGACGGTTGGCCGATCGCCGCTTGTTTTTGGTAGCCGCACCCAGCTATCTGGCTGAGCATGGACGGCCACAGCAATTGGCTGATTTGAATCAGCATCAGTGTTTACCAGGTACCTTGGATCATTGGCGGTTTCAAGAGCAAGGGAAAGCGGTCACTGTTCGTCCGCGTGGCCGGGTGCAATGCAACAGTGGTTTAGCGCTACTGGATGCGGCTCAACGAGGGCTAGGGCTGGTTCAGCTACCCGATTACTACGTGCAGCAACCGTTGGCTCAGGGCGATTTAGTTGAACTGTTAACAGACTATCGACCACAGGCGGAGGGGATCTGGGCACTGTATCCGAAGAACCGTCACCTGACAGCGAAAGTGCAGCTGGTGATTGATTACATACAGCAACAGCTGTCAGATTAAGCCTTGCTGGCCATAGAGCTGACTCGAGATTTTGCTATGCGCTTAGTGGTTATCCGGGCGGTCAGGCAAAGCAGGTTGAGACTGAAAAAAGCTTTCTTGTTGCCACTGCGGTTGCTCTGCGGTGTTGGCCAGTTCCGAAATCAAATGCAGCAGCACCTTACTGAGTCTGGCACCTTCATCGTAATAGATACCGCCAAACGCTGCGGTTAAGTCGGTAATGGAGTCGCTTGGTTGATGATAATGCTGGCTCAGATAGCGTTGCCAGATGCTACTGCCGTCAATGGCTGGGTCGCTTGAGGTTTGGCCTACCATCAGAAAAAGTGCGGGGATACCTTGCTCAACAAAGCGATAGTGATCCGAGCGGGTAAACAGGGCCTGCTCCGGCAAAGGATCCGGGCCGATCACTAACCTTTCATTGGCGGCAGCTCTGGCCACCGCTGCACCTAAAGTGGAATGCCCGGCGCCAAAGGCTAAGATATCCGCCAATGGAAACAGTAGCAATGGTGTATCAATATTGATGGTCGCGATGATCTGCTCCAGCGGTACCGCAGGGTGCTGGACAAAGTACTCGGCTCCGAGTAAACCGCGCTCTTCGGCGGTGGGAAACAAAAACAGCACCGAGCGAGCGGGTGCAGGCCCGGCCGCCAGTACCCGGGCAGTTTCCAGTAAAATCGCTACACCGGCAGCGTTATCAAGGGCGCCATTGTTGATGACGGGCTGTTGTGGATAACGCAGATCGCGGCTGAGGCCTATATGATCGGTGTGAGCGGTCAGCACCAGGTATTCATGACGTAATGTCGGATCACTGCCGGGCAGGACTGCCACCACATTAGGGCTTTCGATAGCCTGATGCTGGCTTCGCTTCTGCAAAGTGGCAGAAACGCCTAGCTCAAAGCCTGCTGGCAGTTGCTGCTGTTCAACTTGTGAAAATACCTCGGCAACCGGCGTGGCGGCCTGTTGAAAAAACGGAGCAGCTGCATCGTGATGCAGGTAAGCTTCGGCCTGAAAGCCATGACTATGGAGATTACTACCGGGCTGCTGTTGGTCGGTTAACCAGCTCATCACGGGTGCCAGACTAAAGTGTTGCAAGAATAATTGATAGGGCTGCACCTTTTGCTGTTTAGGGGTATACAAATAAATAACACCGACGGCACCACGATCTTTGGCTTGCTGCAGCCGTTGCAGCCGAAGATGGGCGATTTCATCGGCTGGCAGATGCTCAGGCAGGCCGGTCAGCATCATCACCAGCTTGCCATTGACATCCAGCCCGTCATAATCATTCAAGCCAAAATGCTCCGAGACCAAGCCGTAACCAACAAAAACCACGGGAGCAGTCACAGCCGATTGCTCTGTCCATAGATCAGGCAGCATAAAATAATCATTGGGTGCTTTTAGCTCATGGTCGCCATCGGCCAGGTGCAGCACAAGACGCTGACTGTCTTGCTGGAGGCGGGATTTTCGGATAGGAACAGGTTGCCAAAAATCGGGATAGTCGGTCAGTGGCTGCAGGCCAAAAATTTGCAATTGACTGGCGACATAACGGGCAGCCACCTGATGGCCATGGCTACCGGTTTCCCTTCCTTGCAGCAGATCATCCGCCAGAAAGTGCAAATGGCCGGCGACCCGAGCTGGTTCAGCCTCAGTCTGAGTGGCCAACGCCGACAGGTGAGTGCCACTGACAACGAGGCAACTGCAAAAAATAACAAGACGAAGAAATAAATGCATGCCGTTAATAGTTAATTAAAAATTAACTATACCGTGATAAGGCGGTCACTGGCAACCTGAGTCGTTCAAAGAGAAAAAGCGCAGTACGTTAAAGGCAACTGCGCTGTGTTCACAACACGTAGCGGCATGGTTCGCAGTGTTATTCTGCTCCATTTCCCGGCCGCATTACTCGGCGGCAGACCGAGGCACTTGCTGGGTATGTGGCTGACCAATCACATCATGGAAGTAACTACTTTCCAGCCAGTAAGGTCGCTGTGGATCCGTCGCCAACTCCAGCGTAATGTTGAAGTTGATTTGGGTGAAAATAGCACCGAAATCATAGCGAATGGCACCATACTCCCGGGTTAAATCAGCAATGGAATCCGTCGGTTTGTGGTAATGCTTACTAAAGAAGCTACCCCAGATAGCGGCTGCATCTTGCTCCGGATCTTGCGATTGAAAGCCCGTCATTAAAAAGACCGCCGGAATGCCCTGACGCACTAAGGTGTAATGATCGGAGCGGGTGAAAATTGCCTGCTCTGGCATTGGGTCCGGGCTAAGCATTATGCCTTCTTTGCTGGCTGCCCGCTCTACCACGCTGCCAAGCGATGAATGATTGGCGCCAAAAGCAATCAGATCGGCAAAGGGATACAACAGTACCGGCATATCCATATTAACATTGGCAACTAATTGCTCAATCGGCCGGGTTGGGTTCTGAGCATAATAATCTGCACCCAATAAGCCTTTTTCTTCCGCGGTAACCACTAAAAACAGAATGGATCGTTTGGGTGGCTCTGCCAGCTCAGTCAGCATGCGGGCAGTTTCGAGCAAAATAGCGACGCCAGCGGCATTGTCCATCGCGCCGTTGTTGATGCGATTATCACTGCGAACATCTTGAATGATGCCAATGTGATCGGAGTGAGCAGTCAGCACCACGTATTCATCGCGTAGTACCGGATCGGAACCAGGTAGAACAGCGACCACATTCGGGCTGGTAATGCTCTCATGCGTCGATTGGCGGTTTAAGGTTGCACTGATATTCAGGTCGAAACCTTGTGGTAATTCGTTTGCTTCAAGTTGGTCGAAAATAGTAGCTAACGATGTTTCTGCATCTGCAAATAATTCGGTAGCGGCTTCATGGTGTACATAAGCACCGCCGCGTAATTGACGCTGCACACCACCAGGTTGGCCGTCTGCATCCAGCCAGCGCATGGATGGGGTATTCAGGTACAAAATACTGTTAGCATAAGGGCGAACCGCTTCTTGTTTCGGTGTGTGCACCGTAATGATACCAACTGCACCTTGCTCGGCGGCAAAACGGCTGCGTTCACGGCCGAGGTGAGCGGCTTCCTCACTGGGAATACTGTCTGGTAAGCCAGTAAGCATCACGACGATTTTCCCGTCCACATCGAGGCCAGCATAATCATTCAGGCCAAATTCTTCGGAGATCAGGCCATAACCGACAAAAATCAGCGGCGCGGTAACGGTAGATTCCGTCTCCACCGGATCCGAGCCAGTAAAAAAGGCTTTCGGGTACGCAAGACTGGTATCACCTGCTCCGGTATGCAGGGTCAGGCTGGCGCTGTTGGGCACCAACCGGCTGCTGCGTAGCGGTACCTGCTGAAAATAAGAACCATCGTCACCGGCAGGCTGCAAGCCAAGTGCTTGCAATTGAGTGGCGATATACAAAGAAGCAATCTCATGGCCTCGGCTGCCAGTATCACGGCCTTCCAACTCATCGGAAGCCAAAAATAACATATGACCTTCGATGGCGGCTGCATTGGCGGTTGGCAGCTGTGAGGCAGTATGGTTTGTTGGTAAACTGCTGCAGCCGATTAGTGTGATGGCGGCAACTGCTAATAGGGCTAAAAACTTCATTGTCGGGGCACCTGATTGTTTTTTAGGGCATAAACTGTGGCAGTTATAAAGAATATCACTGGGCTTCACCAGCGATAAACGTTCAATGAACAGACGATTACGGTTGATGGCGCGGACTACGCTGAATGCCTCTGAGCAATTGCTGATAATCGGTAATGGCTGGGAACTGATCAATCAACCGACTAACTTGCTGGCTATCCGGGTTGGCAATGGCCAATAGATGGCGAATGCCAAAATCCTGTGCAGCTTGCAAGATGGGCAGGCTGTCATCAACAAACAAGGTGCGCTCCGGGTCAAAGCCGAGTCGGTCTTGTAGCTTTTGCCACAAAGCCCAGCTTTCTTTAGTTACGCCAAACTCGTGCGTAGAGATCAGGTTTTCGATGTATTTAGCCAAATCCGTGCGCTCTATTTTTAGCGATAAACTTTCCGGGTGGGCATTGGTAACCAACACAATATCACGGCCACTTTGCTTCAGTGCCGTTAAAAAAGCCGGTACATCATCGCGCATGCGAATTTTATCCATTACTTCGCGTTTTAGCTCGGTAATGGGCAATTGCAGGCGTTTGCCCCAGTAATCTAAGCAGTACCATTCCAGTTTGCCATGCAGCAGATGGTATTCTGCCATCAACTCCGCTTTGGTATCGGCCAGAGTACGCCCTGAAATTTCGGCCCAGCGTTGTGGCAAATGCTCCTGCCAGAAGTAGTTGTCAAAGTGCAGATCCAGCAGAGTGCCATCCATATCCAGCAGCACGGTATCAATTTGATCCCAGTCGAGCATCGTTTTTTCCTGTCATTCGTTTTATGATGGTGAGCGTCGCTATTGTAGCAGAGGGAGTCTCATGGCTGAATCAAAGCTTGAAAAACAAAAACCCGATATTCTGGAGCAAGAAATTGTCGCTCAAAGCCGATTGTTTAAGATTGAGCAACTACAACTTCGCTTCAGCAATGGCGAAGAGCGTACCTACGAGCGCATGCGTGGCAGTGGCCGCGGTGCCGTGATGGTGGTGGCCTGCCCGGACCCGGAGCATTTTTATCTGGTACGTGAATATTGCGCCGGTACTCATGATTACCAACTGGGCTTTCCGAAAGGTCTGATTGATCCGGGCGAAGATGCGCTGATGGCTGCTAACCGTGAGTTGAAAGAAGAAATTGGTTTTGGCGCCCGTCGTTTTATCACTCTGAAGTCGCTTGCTCTGGCACCCGGCTATTTTAATGCTACAATGCATATAGTGTTGGCGCTTGATTTGTATGAAGAACATTTAACAGGCGACGAGCCAGAGCCGTTGGAATTAACACGTTGGCCACGACACCGTATCACCGAGTTATTGCAACAAGCTGACTTTACCGAAGCAAGAAGCGTGGCGGCCCTGTTTTTGGCTGATGCCTATTTGGCAAGGAATCCTGATGTTTTTGAGCTCACTGCTTGAACCGATTAAAACTGCAGCCCGCGAAGCGGGCGATACGTTGTGGCGGCTTTATCAGAGTGGGGATTATCAGGAAAAAACCAAAGCCGATGAAAGCCCTGTCACCACGGCCGATATAGCTGCTAATGATATTATCATGCAGCATCTTGGGCTGATCACGCCTGATATCCCGATTATCTCCGAAGAAGTGCAGTTACTGCCACTCGCTCAGCGACAACACTGGCCACGCTATTGGTTGATTGATCCGATGGATGGCACTCAAGAGTTTGTTGCCCGTAGTGGTGACTTTGCGGTGAGTATTGCTTTGGTAGAGCATGGCTGGCCAGCTCTTGGCGTGATTTATTGGCCAAAAGAGCAGGTGTTGTATTACGCCACTCGTGGTCATGGTGCTTTTAAACAACGTGGTTCAAAAATACGTCGCATTCAGGTACATCAGCATCATATCGACGCGCCACTTCGGGTTGCTGTCAGTCGACGGCAACCACGCGAACGCATCGAGCAGTTGTTACCCCCAGGTCAGCAAGTGGAATACATTGCGCTTGGCAGTTGCTCGTTAAAGAGTTGTCTGGTCGCAGAAGGGGGAGCGGATTGTTATGTTCGTCTTGGCCCTACCGGTGAATGGGATACCGGTGCGGTGCATATTATTGTGGAAGAGGCCGGTGGCAAAATTCTCGATAGCAGCTTTGCTCCGCTGAGTTACAATCAGCGTGAAAGTCTGGCCAATCCTGACTTTGTTGTTATGGGGCAAGCTGATTTGCCCTGGCCAAAACTGATCCAACCACAGTAAGTTTTCAAACTCAGCCACAAAAAGTAACTGCATAACACTGAATAAATATGCGATAAATCAGCATAGGCCGCGGCATGCCTTGATATGGCAGCATTTCTACGCGATCAAAACCTATCTTTTCCAGCTCAAAAACGGTATTATGCTCGGGTGTTTTTTAGGCAGCGGAGCTGTCAGACACATCATAAAATGAATTTTAAGTCCGCCTAGAGACTGCACCCTTATCTACAGTACCCTTAGGAGCCTACATCATGTCCGATCTGGATCTGAGCCAATATGGCATCACAGATGTCACGGAAGTCGTTTATAACCCCAGTTATGATCAGTTATTTGCCGAAGAAACCCGGGCAGATCTCGAAGGTTATGAGCAGGGAAAAGTTACTAGTCTGGGCGCTGTCGCTGTGGATACTGGTATTTTTACTGGCCGTTCACCGAAAGACAAGTACATCGTCCGCGATGACACCACGCGCGATACCTTGTGGTGGGCTGATCAGGGTAAAAATGACAACAAAGCAATCACACCAGAAGTATGGGCCGATTTAAAAGGCTTAGTGACGACGCAGTTGTCTGGCAAACGTTTGTTTGTGGTCGATACCTATTGCGGTGCCAATGCTGATACTCGCCTTGCTGTGCGCTTTATCACCGAAGTTGCCTGGCAGGCCCACTTCGTGAAAAACATGTTTATTCGGCCAACGGATGACGAGCTGAAAACTTACCAGCCTGATTTCGTCGTGATGAATGGTGCCAAATGCACCAATCCAGACTGGCAGAAGCATGGCCTGAACTCAGAGAACTTCGTCGCCTTTAACCTGACTGAGCGTATCCAGCTGATTGGTGGAACCTGGTACGGCGGCGAAATGAAGAAAGGCATGTTCTCCATGATGAACTACTACCTGCCATTGCAGGGCATTGCGTCTATGCATTGTTCTGCCAATGTTGGATCAGCAGGTGATGTAGCGGTATTCTTTGGTTTATCTGGTACCGGTAAAACCACCTTATCAACCGATCCGAAGCGTCAGTTGATAGGTGATGATGAACACGGCTGGGATGACGATGGTATCTTCAATTTTGAAGGGGGCTGTTACGCCAAAACCATCAATCTGTCGAAAGAAAACGAGCCTGATATTTTCAATGCCATTCGTCGCGATGCGTTGCTGGAGAACGTCACGGTACGACCAGATAACACCATCGACTTTGATGATGGTTCGAAAACGGAGAATACCCGGGTATCTTACCCTATTCACCACATCGACAATATCGTCAAGCCAGTGTCCAAAGCGGGCCATGCAAAAAAAGTGATTTTCTTAACGGCGGATGCTTTTGGTGTACTACCTCCGGTTGCAAAGCTCACCAAAGAACAAACCAAGTATCACTTCCTGTCTGGCTTTACCGCCAAATTAGCCGGAACTGAGCGTGGTATTACTGAGCCAACGCCAACCTTCTCCAGCTGCTTTGGTGCTGCTTTCTTATCATTGCACCCAACCAAGTATGCAGAAGTACTGGTAAAACGGATGGAAGCAGCTGGTGCTGAAGCCTATCTGGTGAACACTGGCTGGAACGGTTCTGGCAAGCGTATTTCCATTAAAGCGACCCGCGCTATCATTGATGCCATTTTAGATGGCAGCATTGAAAACGCAGAGTTTGTGCAGTTGCCGTATTTCAATATGGCGGTACCGACGCATTTACATGATGTTGAAGATGGTATTCTGGACCCACGCAACACTTATGCTGATGCAGCCGAGTGGGATGCAAAGGCAAAAGATCTGGCCAAGCGCTTTATCAACAACTTCGAGAAGTTTACTGACAACGACGAAGGCAAAGCCCTGGTCGCAGCCGGCCCTCAGTTGTAATGCATTAAATGCAATCCCGTCTAAAAAACGCAGCCACCATGGCTGCGTTTTTTTATGGTTAAAGTGATAGGGCATTAATCATAGAGCATAAAAAAGCCAGCCTGAGCGGCTGGCTTGATGCGGTTACTTAATCGCAGATCAATCGATTTGTGTTTTCAAACCACGACGGATCAACAGTGCTTCTGTAGTCGGCTCCTGGCCACGGAACTGAATGTACGACTCCATGGTAGGACGGGTGTTGCCCACTTCCAGAATATTCTTACGGTAATGATCGCCGTTTTCACGGGTCAGGCCACCTTGGCTTTGCACGTAGGCAAAGGCATCAGCTGCCAAAATCTCACTCCACATATACGCATAGTAGCCAGCCGAATAACCACCACCAATGGAGTGGTTAAAGAAGGTTGACTTATAGCGTGGCGGTACGGCAGACATATCGACACCATGCTTCGCCAATGCAGCGGCTTCAAAAGTCTCTACATCCTGAGCCGGTTGATCACCACTAAGCATATGCCATTCCATATCGAGGAAAGAAGCTGCAATGTATTCCAGCGTATCAAAGCCTTGGTTGAAGCTACGTGATTGCATGATTTTTTCCAGCAGCTCATCGGGGATAGCCTCACCGGTTTCGTAATGCTTCGCATAGTTCGCCAGTACTTCAGGGTACGCAGCCCAGTCTTCTTCAAAGGTTGAAGGGAACTCGACGAAATCGCGTGATACCGATGTACCTGCCAGCGTAGGGAAGTTCACGTTCGAGAACATACCGTGAATACCATGGCCCAATTCGTGGAAGATGGTGGTGGTATGATCATAGCTGATTAAGGTCGGCTCGCCGTCTGGTGCTTTTGGAATGTTCATCACATTCACTACCACCGGTTTTTTGTCCAGCAGGTGTGATTGGCTGACGAATGCACTCATCCAGGCTCCACCACGTTTGCCTTCACGGGCAAAGTAATCGGCATAGAAAATAGCGAGGCTGGTACCATCGTGATCAAACACCTCATAGGCTTCGACATCTTCATGGTACACCGGCAGATCTGGCCGTGGTTCAAAGCGGATACCGTACAGGCGATTCATGGTATAGAACACGCCATCATGTAGCACACGATTGAATTCAAAGTACTGTTTGACTTCACTTTCATCCAAATCGTATTTTTCCTGGCGTACCAATTCGGCGTAGTATTCCCAATCCCAAGGCTGCACATCGAAGTCGCCACCATGACGGCGGATCATCTCTTGAATATCGGCTTGCTCTTGCTCCGTGTTGGCAACAACGGCTGGGACCATGCTGCTTAGCATGTTCAATACATTTTCTGGCGTTTCAGCCATGGTATTTTCCAGCTGATAGGTGGCCCAATCCGGGTAACCTAACAAGTTGGCGCGCTCGGCACGAATTTGTGCCAGCCGGGAGACGATAGGCCGGTTATCCAACTCACCTGAAGTACCACGGAAGGCTGATGCCTCCCAAACGCGTTGGCGTAACTCGCGGTTATTCAACGAGGTTAAGATTGGCTGGCGAGTGGTATTGGTGATGCTGAGCAAATACTTGCCTTCGTGGCCAGCTGCTTGCGCAGCATTGGCTGCAGCACGGATTTGGCTGTCGGATAAACCATCCAGCTCTTCTACGTCATCTACCACGACTGCAATGGCGCTAGTGATAGCCAGCTGATTTTGCGAGAATTGCGTGGTCAGGTTGGAGTGCTCTTCATTCAGCGCACGTATTTTCACCTGCTGCTCTTCGGTCAAGGTTGCGCCAGAGCGTACAAAGCGATCGTAGTAGATATCCAGCAAACGGGCAGATTCGCTGTCTAAACCGAGCGAGTCACGCTGGTTGTAAATGGCTTCGACCCGGGCAAAAAGTTCTGGATTTAGGTTAATATTATCGGAGTGAGCAGACAATTTCGGCGATAATTCACGCTGGATCTCGCGGCGCTTTTCGTTGCTATCGGTACCGGATAAGTTAAAAAAGACCCGGGACACCCGTGTTAGCAATTCACCACTTTTTTCCATGGCGACCACGGTGTTTTCAAAGGTGGCAGGCTCAGGGTTGTTGGCAATGGCTTCAATCTCAGCCATATGCTGCTTCATGCCTTCTTCAAAGGCAGGAATAAAATGCTCATCATCAATTAAACCGAAATCAGGTGCTTCATACTGCAAGGCACTTGACTGGAAAAATGGGTTTTCAGCGACGACATCTACCATGGCTTCAACGGCGGTATCGGCAGATAAATCTTGTGGCGAGCTTGGCTGCTCAGAACAAGCGGATAGAGCAAGGGCAGCTCCTATCGCTGTTGCGATTAAGGTCTTACGCATAAAAAGTCTCCTTCGGGACGAAGTGTGGCAGTGCACGTTGTGCCGCTGCATCATTATTGTTTTCGATGGTCTACCTGCATACTGAAACCACGCGAACCGGCAGGTAATCCCACCGAGTATGCCAAAAAAAAGGGCAAAGATCTCTAGTTTGCCATTAAATGGTTACTACTCAGGTCGAGTGGTTGTATTCCGTGCTTTCCAGCGGTTCCACCCGAGGAAATGCAAAGAAGAAGCAGCTGCCGATGGGGTGTCGCTTTTGATAACCAATCTCGCCATCCATTTGCTCCACCAGTGCCCGACAGATAGCGAGACCAAGGCCCGTCCCTTGCTGTTGTTTTCTATCTGAACTATCCGCTTGCGCAAATTTCTGGAATAGCTGATTTTGAAAGTGCTCCGGCACTCCAATACCATCATCCAGCACTTCGACCCGAGCTTGCGACTGGTCCACACTCAACTGCAGTACGACTTCACTCTCTTTCGGTGCGAACTTAATGGCATTGGAGATAAGGTTGGTCAGTACTTGTTGTAAGCGAGCGGGATCAATATACACCCGGACATTCTGTGCCAGACAAACCAATTTCAAGGAAATCTGTGCCGATTGCGCCAAAGGCTGGTTCGCGGCGATGGCACTTTGCAACACATCATCCAGCCGTACTTGTTGAAACTCAAAGCTGACTTTTCCAGCTTCTAATTTCTCAATATCCAGCAAATCATTGATAAGTCGGGTGAGCGCAGCACAGTTGTTGTAGGCGGTTTGCAGCAGTTGTTTGACCTGCGGGGTAACCGCGCCCAGTACTCCACCCAGTACCAGGCCGATACTGCCATTGATGGATGTTAATGGCGTGCGCAGCTCATGACTTACGGTAGAGACAAACTCCGACTTCAAGCGATCAACCTTGTGTTGCTCGGTCATATCCCGCAGCAGAATGACGTGCTTTTTCAGTTGATTAAAATCGACCTCAGAGCGAGAAATCGAGAGCGGGAAAGCCTGATCAAAGTGATCACGGCCTTGCGTGATCACGGCTTTGTGAGCCGATGTTGTTGCCGCTAATAAAGCATCTTGCTCGGTTGGATCATATAGCAGCGAGCACCAATGCACGCCTTGCAATTGCGACATATCCAAGCCAAAAATATCGGATGCAGCTTGATTGATTTGCTCGATATGACCAGAAGCATCAGTAGTGACAATGGCATCAGCGACGTTATCCATCACGGTAGTAAGGTATTGCTGTTGTAACTTCAGTTGATGCGTAGAATTTTGCAATTGTCGGCGAGAAAACGTCAGCCAGCCGAGTAACGCTAAAAGCAAAAGCGATACCGAGTAGCCCATGACGCGGATCTCAAGCGCCCTTGTACGTAAAGGGTCGGTAGAGCGAATAGCCAACTGCCACTCCGCCCCTCGGATAGACAGCGTCAGCAGCAAGCTGTCGTCATAAAACAGCCAGGTCGGACCAAAAAAACCGGCGCTGAACTGGCCATCGTCTAACTTGGTTCGAAGGGCGGCATCAATGCCATAGCGATCAGCGATCAGCTGAAGCTCCTGCCACAAGGTGTTGGGATCAACCACAATACTGACAATACCCCAGTAATCGTCCTGAATAAAAACAGGGACGCGGTGAATAAAACCAACACCGCCTTGCATCAACTGCACAGGCCCAACCAAACGACCCTGACGATTATCAATAATAGCTTTAACTGCAGGCCACTGCTCGGGAATATCCGGATAATACAACCCAATCGCACCTTCATTGCCTTCAATGGGATGGACATAGCTCAACACATTGCCCGGTGCTATACCTATATTCCGAATGTAAAGACCTTGCTTGACAAGCTCCGGCAGTAGCAAATCAAACTCTTCTGCAGTGACATCGCCACTTTTTGCTTGAATATAGGCGGATAAACCAAAATTAAGGTGCAGCGCCCGGTTTAATTCCGTTTCCAGAAAAGAGCGAATATGGCCGGCATTCGCTACCTGTTGCTCCAACTGCTGGCCACGCGCATAGGCGATATCCTGACGAACCAATTGCTCGGTAAGCAATGTAGATAGCAGTATACAGCCCAATAACAAGGCTACTTGCCAATAAGAAAGCAGTTTCATGTTTTTCTGCATGCAGGCTCCCAAGCGGTAGTACTGAATAGCATAACGGCTTGAACTGTCGGTGCAAAGTAAAAGGCTATTTTATAATGCAAAATGGGCTAAACAGGCTAAAAACACTGTTCGCACGAAAAATGCACAGTCAGGCAATAGACTTAGCTGCCAACCCTGTCTATAATGCGCTGCTTGTGACCCAGTGTTGCAAAAGCACCCGTAGCTCAGCTGGATAGAGCGCTGCCCTCCGGAGGTAAAAGTCGGACGGAAAAACGGTGTTGAGAGTTGAAGTCAAAATTTAGAATATGCGCCCGTAGCTCAGCTGGATAGAGCGCCGCCCTCCGGAGGCGGAGGTCAGAGGTTCGAATCCTCTCGGGCGCGCCATCAAAGACTTTCAGCGCATTCCCCCTTCAAATCCCATTACTTTTCTTTTCATGAGTTGAAGTCATCTTCAAAGCACTGATGACCTTTGCCCAAATTCGCTAAAACTCGCCGAAAAATGGTCTGTGACATATACGTGGCAAATCTGTGGCAGAGTTTTCAGGTTGGGTTTTTGAGATTCGATTTTTTGACCTTTACCCTCCATTTCCGTCGTAACGCTTTGCGCTGGCTAATATTTGCTCAAACCTAAATAATCTTGTAGTGTCGTGGAGTAGATAAAGCGTTTTCAGGGAGTTAGATGAGCGCGATTTCAGGAAGCCTAGTCTTGGCTTCTATTCATGGAATGGCTTTTCGCAAACTCCCCTATTTTAGACTGTTAAAGTGCGTGCTCGGTGATTTGGGATAGTGTGCATGCGTCGCAATACCAATGCTAGACGAAAAGGGGCCTTAAAGTGCAGGAACGTTTAAGAGAAGCATTAGAAAGCATTAATCTGACTTTTGGCGAACCCGGATCAGAATCTGTTTCCGCCGAAATATGCAGATGGTATGAACAGGCAGATAGAAATGAGCCAAAGCAATTTCTCACTGAAAATTACCTAGTTATCGCAAAATCAAAGTCGGCTGAAATTCTAAGCCTTTCTATTACCGAGCGCATGCCCGGCCCACTTCTTGCCGTTGTTAAACCTGACCCAGAGTTTTTTAAAGTAGAGTTTCCAGTCGATAGCTCGGATTAATTATTCGTATAACGAGTTACTGGATCGGGAAAGATAACTCGCATGCGCTCAGTATTTCCGGTGAGTACAGAGTTAGCAAGAGGAAACATTGTATGACCGAAACTCTTGAAAAAAAGATAAATCGATTCATCGAATTTAATAAAGCCATGATCACTGCCGCAGTGTCGACAAACAACCTCGAAAACCAAGGGGTCCATGCAAAAATCCTCCTCTGCTCAATCATTGACTCCTTAGCAAAAAGCCGCTTTCCAGATAAGAAAACCAACGGGACTCGCTTCCAGCAGACTGTAAAGACCTCTGCAAACTGGTTGGATTGTGACCGGATTAGCCTGCTCCACTTAAAGCGCGCGATTGAGATCGAACAACAAAATGATGTGCAATTCGCAGATCTAAATACTTGGGCAGAGGATGTTATAAGCCGTAATTTTGCAACAAGCGAGAGCGATCTTTCAGCACGAATTGATATCGCAAAAGATCCGATGCCTGAAGATGTTTTAGCTCTGTGGCCTCATGATGAGATGAATCAGCCAATCAAGCTAGGCGGAAGCTCTTGGGATAAGCTTACGCACAAAAATCTGCTTTGGCAGTATAGAAACTCCCTAATGCATGAGTATCGCATCCCGGGGAGAGCTTTGGAGTATAACGTAAAAACGAGTATTCCGTTCTATCAGCAGATATCACAAATTGATGAAGGTTGCCTAAGTACGGGACTTATATTCACAAATAGTTGGGAGCTGCTTTATCCGACTGGTTTCTTCCAAATTGTTGCCGAGAACACGCTGGAAGGTGTTGCTGCCTATCATAAATCAGCCCAAACATGCCCGTTTGCCGCATACTCCGACGGAAGCTTCTGGATTCCCAAGTTCAACGATAAATACGAATAATAAGTGCACGAGGCACTCTGAATATGACAAAAGAAGCAACACGACCAAATTATCTGGATATTTCCAGCCACTTTCTACATGACGCGATAGATTTTGAAGTTCGATACAAGCATTGCATCAACAGTGAAGGACCTCTTTTCTATACTCCCCGATCCAGAAGGGCTAAGTGCTTTATCGATTTACGCATGGGCATCGAAGCGATTCTAAAGTCTTTTATCAGCTACCATGAACATCAAGATAGAAAAGGAAAAAGAATTATTAATTGGATAGAGAAGTTTGGTCACAAAATCGAAAAAATGATTGCGAAAGCGAAGCCACATCTGCCGCAGGATTGGATTGAACAATATGAGGTTCCCTTGCTGAAGCTTGATAATTTGCCCGTAGGACTTCGGTACAGACTTGACGCGTGGGATTTTAGGGGCAATAAAGAAGAGCTCTATTACGACACAATAGGTAGTGATGTCTGGTTAGGTGAAATTCACTCGGCCCTGATCGAACTGACCAAATTAATCAATTCATTACTTAAAAAACATGATCGAATATTAGGTGGAAACGAGTTACTGGCAGAGATGGAAGAAGTTTGGTTCGAGAAATACACTTAATAAGTTAACCAAACACGCCCTTTATCGACGAACGTTATCAAATTAAAACTCGTTTATATTAATGAAGCAGATCTACAAAATCACCTATCCTACGGGCAAGATATACATTGGAAAGGATAGCGTTGGCAGCTACCGCTACTTTGGCAGCCCAGACATGCAGGTTATCAATGATGATTTTGCCATGCTTCCCAAGTCGGTCCGTCAAGACTAGACGATTCGCAAGCAAATCCTTTGGGAGTCAGAGGATTGTTCCGAAGCGGAGTTGTCGGCAAAAGAGGTTGAATTTATCCGCCAGTTCCGCTCGAATGCTCCCGAGGTTGGATACAACCGTTGGCCGAAATTCAATAGCCAGGCTCTTGATTTAACAATCGAGGAAAGTCCGATGAAAGAACATTCAGTCCAAGTAACCCGAGTGGTTTCAGATATTACCTGCGATATTTGCGGGCAGAGCGTGGTGAACGAGGCTCAGAAAAACAACATGGCGAACCTTGATAGCTTTGCCGAGTATGCTCGCCTAGTTGCTGAATTTGGTTATGGCTCGAAGCGTGACGGTGAAAAGTTTCAGTTTGATTTCTGTGAAGGCTGCTTTGAAGATTTGCTCAGCAAAATTAATAAGCTCAAGGCGGTAAAGAAAGCTAAATAACGAACTATCCCTGCGAACTGCCCAGCTGATTGATCATTTCCCTCAGCCGCTGTTTCTTCGATATCGCTGCAATGTCGTTCGTAGGAATCAGCTCTAGGACTTCAAGTAGGAGCTGTTTAAGCTGCTCATCCCTCACCCGTTCACTCAAACACTCTACTTTTGCATAGGGCTTTAACGCAAGTACTGGTATATGTCGTACGCCACTGTCGTTCTTTATCGATGGCAATTTACCCGAGGCGACGTAACGCTGTGACCTTTCTCCCATAATAACACCATACCCTCAATAAGATTTCAGGGATATAAACCCTCCTAAAGCAACTATTCACGCGATTTAACCAGCTATAGTTGCGATCATTTAGGTACACGCCCTGACGTTCCTTGATGCTTATATGCATCTATGAAGCAAGGCCTATATCTACTTGAAGTACTGTATTCATTAATCTCTGTCGAGTGCTGATCTACATGCACCAACCCCTGCGTAACCAGAAACGATAAAGCCTTCCTAATATCGTTGCGTGCCACTCCTGTATATGTAGAAATTTTCTCATAGCTGACTGACGCTGCGTTTGAATGATTGTTTCGCAATGCAAGAATTAACAGGTAAATTTTTAACGCATTCAGCTCGACCTTCGAGCGGAGCTTGAAGTTTTGAAATACAGATAATTCGCTCATGCTTCTGCTATAAAGCCGCTTTGCAGGCAGCTTCGCCCAGCCTGAGAACTCGCCATAATTTTTGACCACGTAAACATTTCGGTTCCCGTTTTGCAGAACTAAAATCAACTCGAGACTCTTTAAAACTTGAATACCTCCAGATATTTTAGCTTTGCTGAGACCAGTGATTGCTAGTAAGGCATCATAAGTAATACTGCAGCGTCCGACCTCATCGAACTGTGTAGTAATCTCATCGTTGGCATGGTGTACAAAAATCAGATATAGCATTAAAGCTGCAATGTAATCCGATTTTTCTTCCCCTTGCCATTTCAAGCTCCGCAATTTCGTTCCTTCACCATCCTTTATCCAATCGCTCGGCATCTTGACCCATTGCTTCATGGTCTTCTGTTCCCCTTTGTCTGACTCGTTACAACTTTTAGTACTACGTAAAGTGCAAGTGCAGCCACTGCTAGCCCAAAAGTTGTAGTGATAAAAATTAGGAAGGTTACATCTAGTTCAACCAAAATTTTTAAAGCGTTAGTAATTTCATTCATCATTCGAGTCCTCTTTGCTTCTCTGAATGCTAAAATTTTAACGCTTGCTGAATATTCTTTCTAGAAACAGTATTTTTAAGTATACAAATTAAAATACTAATATTGATTATTAATCAATAGATTATATGTCATTTATTGAGTTCATATAATATGCCAACTTAGTTCATAAAGGTACTAGTTAGTTCTCGCTTTTGCCCTAAGGTAGACAGAGTAGATGAGTCTTGCTCAGTCATCACAGACGTCGTAAATCTTGAGTTGGTCCAAGCGTACAAAACGATACTTGAGAGCTAAGCACACTAGGAGGCCAGCTGTTCCTTAATTCATATCAATGTCGCTCTTCGGTTCTTTCTCTGAGTGCTTGTTTCTGCGCTAAAGCCGCAATACTTGTCGAAGGTAGCAATGCAAGAATTTCAAGCAAGATCCCCGTCAGACCATCTTTCTTACCGTTTGATGTGGTTTTTGCATAAGTTTTCAAATCTCCCACTGATATCTGTCGTACGCCACTGTCGCCCTTTATCGATGGCAATTTACTTGTGGCGTCGTAGCACTGAATGGTTCGATGCGACAAACCGGTGTAAGCGCTGGCTTGTGAAATTGTTAGGTATTTTTCATTTGTCATGATCTGTCGTATGACATGGCGTACGTAAAGGTCGTACGCCATGTCTGCCCTTTAAAATTCGTAACGGCTGAATATCCAGTCGTGTAGGTCGCGTTGGAGCAACGGAACGAATACAGTAATGCAAAGATCTTCTGGAGATAGTTCGCGCTCGTCAATGATACGCTCGATCCAATGGACCATGGCTTCGAAGTTATTCTTCTCGTTCCCATGTCCCAGTGCCAGAACTAATGAATTGTCGCTGTTAATACTGAAGCCAAGCATTAATGTATTAGCCATACGGTGAATCTTGAGCTTATATAATTCTTTACGATAAAATTTATCCATGGTGTTCACCTTATACATTTGAGAATTCAGCGTTAAGCAGGCGAGCAAAAGCAGAGCCGTCTTGACGTGTTAGGTTGGGTACATAACGCGAGTAAACGCGGAAAAGCATCTCGGTTGTGCTGTGTCCCATCTGTCTTGCTATCCATTCTGGGCTTTCTCCTGCAGCAAGCCAGAGCGTGGCGGCCGTGTGCCGCGTTTGATATGGCCGACGTTTAGGAAGCTCTAAAAAACGCAATAGTGGGTACCACACGCGCTTGGTGACGTTATTATGCGACAGCGGCGTACCTGCTGAGCTGCAAAACACGAATGGTTGATCACCCGTTACATTTTGCTGTGCTTGAAGTGCTTCCATTGTGAGGTCGTTCATATCGATAGCTCTGTATGAACTGTCGTTTTTGGTCTCTTGAATAATGCCTCGAACTAACGCCCGTTTAACAATGACCTGGCGGCGATTAAAATCGACTGCGTCCCACTGCAGTCCATCCACTTCTGCCGTGCGCATACCAGTAAAGAAGCGGACTGTGTAATAGCTTTTAAAGTCTGGGCGCACCGATTGCAAGATCAGCCGCACTTCATCAATGCTGAATGGCTCTACGTCAGAGCGCGGCACTTTCAGTGATTTAATTCCCTCATAAGGTGAGCTAAAATTGAATCGGTTGGCTGCCTCATGCAGAATCATGCGCAATGGTGTCATGATGTGGTTTATCCGCGACGATGATAATGGCTTATTGCTTCGAGTGATCACTTTGGCGAGGGATGCTCGAAACTTTAAGATGTCCGCTTTGCTGATGCAGCCAACTTCCTTTTCTCCGAAATGCGGTAATAAATGCATACGAAGCGTGGATTGCACCTTTTCTTGATGTGATGGGCGCCACTGAATTTGCATTTCGCTAAACCAAGTTTGGGAAAAACCAGAAAACAGCGGTGTTTCGAGCTGACGCCCATGCAACTGCTGTGATTTAAACTTCTCTGCACGCGGGCTGTCTGGAAAATGTCGCCCATATTCAAATGTTCCCAAGGTGATTTCAGCCTCAACGCGCTCCAAAAATGCTTTTACCTTTTTGCGATTTGCAGGCGTGTCCTTTAATTCAGTTTGTTCACGGCAGCGCTTACCGCGATAGTTGAAATCCATGAAAAGTTTGTTCGTTTCCTTTCTTGCATACACTCTACCCATGCGCCATCCCTCCTCGCGCCATTGGTAAGAAAATCCCTGCCGACGACGCCTTCACCATGTCCTTTTGAATAGTCTCCCAGACAAACAAGATCTTGCGTCCACCAAATGGGCGAATGTAGTGGACGCCCTCTAGTAGTACAGAATCCTTCAACTGCTCACGAATGGTGCGCGCGTCGTATTTGATACGTTTAGCAAGCTCGTCGGTCGTTAAATATGTCATGTCATTTAACATGGCATCCTCCTATTGTTAGTGATAGATTAGATGACAATACGTATTTCAACAGTTCAAATTGCCATCCTAAGTGACATATTAGCACGCATAATGACATTTGCAATGTCTTTTTGTCATTTAGGATAACTTTTTCTTGGGGTGGTTATGGTTAAGTGTCATTTAGCAAGAATGATGGGTGAGCGAAAACTCAAAATTATGGACGTTGCGCGCGACACCGGATTGAACAGAAACACCGTCACGCTGCTGTATAAAGAGACGGCACAGCGCATCGACTTTTCAGTGATAGAAACGCTTTGTCGGTATTTTGATTGTGAAGTTGGTGAGTTGCTTGAGCTGGTGGATGATTAAGCTCTTCAGGTAACAAAGAACAACATCAGCTGCCTTAACAATAAAAGGTATTGAAGCAAATAGTTGCTCAGCCGAGCAAAATAAACATGTAACGAATTAAAGCAGGTATCAAGTAATGACGAGCAACCAACAACGTGCCGCACTGCAACGCCAAATTTGGGCAATTGCCAATGATGTTCGCGGTTCAGTAGATGGATGGGATTTTAAACAGTATGTACTCGGCACCTTGTTCTACCGGTTTATTAGTGAGAACTTCACCGCTTACATTGAGAACGGTGACGAGAGCATCAATTACACATCGCTTGATGATTCGGTTATTACCGATGAAATCAAAGACGATGCCATTAAAACCAAAGGCTACTTCATTTACCCGAGCGAGTTGTTTGTTAACGTGGCTAAAAACGCCAACAACAGCGTAAGCCTAAACACCGAGCTTGCTCGAATTTTCGGCTCGATTGAGAACTCAGCTAACGGCTATCCTTCTGAGCAAGACATCAAAGGCTTGTTTGCCGACTTTGACACCACTAGCAATCGCTTAGGTAACACCGTTAAAGACAAAAATATGCGTTTAGCGCATGTGCTTAAAGGCGTTGCGGGCTTAGATTTTGGTAATTTTGAAGATAACCAAATTGACCTGTTTGGCGACGCTTATGAATACTTAATTTCAAACTATGCGGCCAATGCCGGTAAGTCGGGTGGCGAGTTCTTTACCCCACAGCATGTGTCTAAGCTAATAGCTCTACTGGCCATTCATGGGCAGAGCAGCATCAATAAAATATATGACCCGGCAGCAGGCTCTGGCTCTTTGCTGATGCAGGCCAGAAAGCATCTAAATGTTCACAATATTGAAGACGGTTACTTCGGGCAGGAAATCAACCACACCACCTACAACCTTGCCCGTATGAATATGTTCTTGCACAACATCAACTACGACAAGTTCAACATTCAGCTGGGCAACACCCTGACCGACCCGCGCTTTCTTGACGACAAGCCGTTTGATGCCATTGTCTCAAACCCACCTTATTCCGTGAAGTGGATTGGCAGCGACGACCCAACACTCATTAACGACGAGCGCTTTGCCCCAGCCGGTGTGCTCGCGCCTAAATCAAAAGCGGATTTTGCCTTTGTTTTGCACGCACTCAGTTACCTTTCCAGCAAAGGTCGAGCGGCTATTGTCTGCTTCCCAGGTATTTTTTATCGGGGCGGCACCGAGCAGAAAATCCGTAAGTACCTGGTCGACAACAACTACGTTGAAACTGTGATTTCCTTAGCGCCGAACTTGTTCTTTGGCACCACCATTGCTGTAAATATTTTGGTGCTCTCTAAGCATAAGCAAGACACCACCACGCAGTTTATTGACGCGAGTAACTTGTTCAAGAAAGAAACCAATAACAACCTACTGACCGATGAGCACATCGAGCAGATTATCAAAGCGTTCGAGAGAAAAGACGATGTCGAGCACTTCGCAAAATCAGTACCCTTCGAGCAAGTAGCAGAGAATGACTACAATCTTTCCGTTAGCAGCTATGTTGAAGCCAAAGACACCCGAGAAGTTATCGACATTACCGAGCTAAATGCTGAGCTGAAAACCACTGTTGCCAAGATTGACCAGTTGCGTGCGGATATCGATGCGATTGTGGCGGAGATTGAAGGTGCCTAAGATGAGCGAGCTAAGTTTTATCGAAAAGCTGCTAGGCGGGGTCACGGTTGAGTGGAAAGAACTCTCTGAAGTTTTTCATTTGAAAAATGGGTACACACCCTCGAAGTCAAAAAAGGAGTATTGGGAAAATGGCACGATTCCTTGGTTTCGAATGGATGATCTCCGCGAAAATGGAAGTATCTTAAACGATTCATTGCAGAAAGTTTCGAATCAGGCCGTAAAAAGCGGGAAGATCTTCCCAGCTAATTCAATAATTGTGTCTACGTCTGCAACAATTGGAGAACACGCATTAATTAAAGTCCCTTTTCTAGCTAACCAGAGATTTACCTGCCTTACTTTAAAGAACGAGTACGGTAGTCTGTTAGATATTAAGTTTCTTTATTATTACTGCTTTTTACTGTCTGAATGGTGCACAAAAAATACAACTCAGTCGAGTTTTGCATCTGTCGAAATGGATGGATTTAAAAAATATCCAATCCCAATCCCATGCCCTGAAAACCCAGAAAAGTCGCTGCAAATCCAAGCGGAAATAGTCCGAATCTTGGATGCATTTACCAAGCTCACCGCCGAGCTCACCGCCGAGCTTAGCGCACGCAAAAAGCAATACAACTACTATCGCGATAAATTGCTCAGCTTTGAGAACAGCGAGGTGGAGTGGAAGCCCTTGGGGGATATCATTAAGAAGTCTTATTCTGGCGGTACACCTACAGCAGGAAATCCTGAATACTACGACGGAGGGAGTATTCCTTGGTTAAGAACGCAAGAGGTGAAGTTCACAGATATCGAAAGTGTAGATGTAATGATAACACCAGCTGCACTTAAGAACTCAGCGACTAAGTGGATTCCCGAAAACTGCGTAATTGTTGCGATATCAGGAGCGACAGCTGGCCGTTCGGCTATCAACAAAATACCGCTTACGACTAATCAGCATTGTTGTTGCTTAGACGTTGACCCAGAAAAAGCTCTATATCGGTATGTTTTTCATTGGGTAAGCTGCAATTATGAAAACCTTAAAGCTTTGGGGCAGGGAGCAAGGGGGGATTTAAACTCGGGTATTATAAAGGGATTTCAGATTCCAATTCCTTTTCCTAATGACCCCGCACGTTCACTAACGGAACAAGAAAGGATAGTGTCGATACTCGATAAATTCGACGCTCTAACCAACTCCATCACCGAAGGTCTCCCCCGGGAAATCGAACTACGGCAAAAGCAGTATGAGTATTACCGTGATTTGCTACTAAGTTTTCCGAAGCTTGAACAGGTAGAGGTATGAAATGAGCAAGACGCTTCAGGAAATAGCGCAGCAGCTGCAGGCTTCGGCGAAAAAGGCCCAGCTCATATACGCGTTTAATGGAACTGGTAAGACACGTCTTTCGCGTGTATTTAAAAATTTAATTGCGTCCAACAATGAGTCTGATGCAGATGAGGGAGAAGCAAATCTCTCACGGCAGAAAATCTTGTATTACAACGCTTTCACTGAAGATCTTTTCTTTTGGGATAATGACCTTGAGAGCGATACTGAACCAAAGCTGAAAATTCAGCCTAACTCATTCACGGATTGGATCTTTAAGGAACAAGGACAAGACCAAAATATCATTGCCAACTTTCAGCGCTATTCGAATGACAAGCTAACTCCGAGATTTAACCAAGACTACAAGTTAAAAGATGAGAGCGGGAAAGAAATTTTAGTTAAGGCATTTTCAGAGGTGACTTTCTCGATGGAGCGAGGAGACGATGAGCACTCCGGGAATATGAAAATCTCTAAAGGTGAAGAAAGTAATTTCATTTGGAGTATTTTTTATACGCTTCTTGATCAAGTAATAACAATCTTGAACGTCGCAGAGCCCGATCAACGTGAAACGCGTGAATTTGATCAGCTAGAATACGTGTTTATTGATGACCCAGTCAGCTCTCTAGACGAAAATCACTTGATAGAGCTGGCTATTGATCTTGCTCAACTAATACGATCAAGCCAATCAGAGCTCAAGTTTATCGTCTCCACTCATAACCCTCTTTTTTACAATGTCTTATACAACGAGTTAAAAGCTAAGACTGGTTACATTCTTAGGCGGTTTGAAGATGGCACCTTCGAAATCGAAGATAAGAGAGGTGATTCTAATAAAAGCTTTTCGTACCACTTGTATATAAAGCGAATGATTGAGCAGGCTATCGAGAGTAATGAAGTCCAAAGGTATCATTTTACTTTACTCCGGAACTTGTATGAGAAAGCCGCAAACTTTCTTGGTTATCCACAATGGTCAGATTTATTGCCAGATAACAAGCAGTCATACTCAAGGCTGGTCATGAACTTTTACAGCCATCGAACATTGTCAAACGAAGAACTTGCTGAGCCGACGGAGCCTGAAAAACAAACGGTTAAGTTCTTGCTTAACCATTTAAAAAATACATACGGATTTTCGAAAGAGGTAGGGACTGATGTTCATTAGAGCCAAAGGAAAATACAAGGAAGGAACACTATGACCAGGTCGCTCAGTCTAAAAGGGCAAACTACAGAATTCCTGCTCTACACCGCACCTAATGGCGACATTAAAGTCGAGGTGCTGCTGAGCGATGAAACCATTTGGTTAACGCAAGATCGTATGGCGGAACTGTTCGGGGTTCAGCGCCCTGCAATTACTAAGCACTTAAAGAACATTTTTGACAGTGGTGAACTGGAAGAAAAAGTGGTTAGTTCCATTTTGGAACTAACCACTGAACATGGCGCTATTGCTGGAAAAACCCAAACTAAGAAAGTAAAGTACTACAATCTCGACGCAGTGATCTCCGTCGGCTATCGCGTCAACTCTACTCAAGCCACTCAGTTCCGAATTTGGGCCACTCAGCTGATCAAAGAGTACATCATCAAAGGCTTTGCTATGGATGATGAGCGACTGAAGAATGGTCGTTATTTTGGAAAAGACTATTTTAAAGAGCTACTCGAACGAGTCCGCTCTATCCGTGCGAGTGAACGCAGGATTTATCAGCAGATCACCGATATTTTTGCCGAATGCAGTATCGACTACGATCCAAAGTCTGAAACCACTCGCCAGTTTTATGCTCATGTGCAAGACAAATTCCACTTCGCTATAACAGGACACACTTCCGCCGAGATTATTAAGATAAAGGCGGATGCAAGCAAACCATTAATGGGGATGACGACATACAAAAACGCTCCCAAAGGCCGAGTGCTGAAGTCTGATACGGTTATCGCTAAAAACTATTTGAGTGAAGATGAGATTAAACGGTTAGAGCGCACTGTATCGTCGTTTTTCGATTACATTGAAAGCATTATTGAGAGACGTAACACCTTTACGATGGAGGCTTTTGCCGACAGCGTAGATAAATTTCTAGCGTTTAATGAATACCAAGTACTTGAGGGCTATGGCCGCGTGTCACGCAAAGCCGCGGAGAAAAAAGCCTTTGAAGAGTACGAGCAGTTTAATACGCAGCAAAAAATAGAATCTGATTTCGATCGTGAAATGAAGAAGCTGTTGCAAAAGAAGGACACAAAGGAATGAATACGTATACGCCCATTGCTGAATCGAACAATTTCATCGTACTGGATAGGTACGTGAAGCAATGGGAAGTTGCTGAAAGCTACCAAAGCGAAAGTGATTTAGAGCGCGAGCTGATTCAAGACTTGGTGAATCAAGGCTATGAATACGTGCCTGGTTTGACGAATCTCGAAGCTATGTTGGCGAATGTACGGGTGCAACTTCAGGCGTTGAATAACGTTACTTTTACCAACGGTGAATGGCTACGTTTTGTCGAGACTTACCTTAATAAGCCAAGTGACAACAGCACGGATAAAACACGGAAAATTCATGACGACTACATTCACGATTTTGTGTTTGACGATGGCCGCATTCAAAACATCTACCTTCTTGATAAAACGACCGTTTCTCGTAATAAAGTACAGGTGATTAAGCAATTTGAGCAAACGGGATCGCACGCAAATCGCTACGACGTGACGATTTTGGTCAACGGCTTGCCGCTGGTGCAGGTTGAGCTGAAAAAGCGGGGAGTGGCCATTCGTGAAGCATTCAATCAGGTGCACCGTTACAGCAAAGAGAGCTTTAACGCCGAGAGTTCGTTGTTTAAGTACTTACAGCTATTTGTGATTACCAATGGCACCGACACTCGCTACTTCGCCAACACAGTGCAACGCAACAAGAATACCTTCGATTTCACCATGAACTGGGCAAAGTCAGACAACGGCCTGATTAAAGACCTCAAAGACTTCACCGCGACATTCTTTCAGAAAGACACCTTATTGAAGGTATTACTGCACTATTCGGTATTTGATGTGAGCAATACCTTGCTGGTGATGCGGCCCTACCAAATTGCCGCCACCGAACGCATTTTGTGGAAAATTAAGAGCTCCTACCAAGCCAAAACTTGGAGTAACACCGAGAGTGGCGGCTACATTTGGCATACCACCGGCTCGGGTAAAACTTTAACTAGCTTTAAAGCAGCACGGCTAGCAACCGATCTTGAATTTATCGATAAAGTGTTCTTTGTAGTGGACAGAAAAGATCTCGACTACCAAACCATGAAGGAGTACCAACGCTTCTCGCCCGAGAGTGTTAATGGCTCGGACAGCACTGCTGGCTTAAAGCGAAATCTGTCTATGGATGACAACAAGATTGTTGTCACTACTATCCAGAAGCTTAATAACCTGATGAAGACAGAACGCGACTTGCCGATTTATCGTAAGCAGGTGGTGTTTATTTTTGATGAATGTCACCGCAGCCAGTTTGGTGAAGCGCAGAAAAACCTGCAGAAGAAGTTTAAGCGCTATTATCAGTTTGGTTTCACCGGAACGCCGATATTCCCCCAGAACGCATTAGGTGCTGAAACCACCGCTAGCGTATTTGGTCGTGAGCTGCATTCATATGTAATCACCGACGCGATTCGCGACGAAAAAGTGCTGAAGTTCAAAGTGGACTACAACGATGTACGTCCGCAATTCCGTGAGATTGAGACAGAACAGGATGAGAAGAAACTCAGCGCCGCAGAAAACAAACAAGCGCTGCTACACCCTGAACGTATTCGTGAGATTACCCAATACATACTGACACACTTCCGTCAAAAAACGCACCGCATGAAGGCTGGCGGGCGTGGTTTTAACGCCATGTTCGCGGTCAGCAGTGTCGATGCGGCAAAGGCCTATTACGAAGCGTTCAAACAATTACAGCAAGATGCCGACCGGCCACTGCGCGTTGCAACTATTTTCTCGTTTGCAGCGAATCAGGAACAGGACTCCATAGGCGAAATACCCGATGAGAGTTTTGAAGTGTCGGCTATGAACAGCAGCGCAAAAGAGTTCTTAAACGCTGCCATTGCTGATTACAACGTTATGTTCAAATCTAACCACGGTGTGGACAGTAATGGTTTCCAAAACTACTACCGTGATTTAGCGAAGCGGGTTAAGAACCAAGACATTGACCTGTTGATAGTGGTCGGTATGTTCCTTACCGGGTTTGATGCACCAACTTTGAATACCTTGTTTGTTGACAAGAATTTGCGTTACCACGGACTTATTCAAGCCTATTCGCGCACCAATCGCATATATGATGCCACCAAGACTTTCGGCAACATTGTGACCTTCCGTGATCTCGAAAAAGCGACGGTCGATGCTATTACCTTGTTTGGGGATAAGAACACCAAAAACGTGGTACTCGAGAAAAGCTACACAGAATATATGGAAGGCTTTACCGACGTTGTTACGGGTCAAGCAAGGCGCGGTTTTATGGAAGTTGTGAGCGAGTTAGAGCAGCGTTTTCCAAATCCCGATGAGATTGAGTTAGAAAAGGACAAAAAGGACTTTGCTAAGTTATTTGGTGAGTTTTTGCGCGTTGAAAACATCCTGCAAAATTACGATGAATTCGCCAGCCTCAAAGCGCTGCAAAAAATCGATACCAGTGACGCTGAAGCTGTTGAAGCATTCAAAATTGAACATCACTTAAGCGACGACGATATTGCAACGTTGCAAACCATACGGATACCACCCGAGCGTAAAGTTCAGGACTATCGCTCTACCTATAACGATATTCGCGATTGGATCCGTCGCGAAAAAGCTGCTGAGGACCAAGCGCAGTCAACGATTGACTGGGACGATGTTGAATTTGAAGTTGACCTTCTGAAGTCACAAGAGATTAATCTTGATTACATTCTTGAACTCATCTTCGAGCAAAACAAGAAGAACAAAAGCAAAGGTGAGCTCATCGATGAAGTCCGTCGTATGATTCGCGCCAGCCTGGGCAATCGCGCCAAAGAAAGCTTAGTAGTCGACTTCATTAATCAAACCGACTTAGACGAGATGCCCGATAAAGCAGGCATTATCGATGAGTTCTTTAAATTCGCCCAAGCCGAGCAAGAGCGTGAAGCAGAAGAGTTGATTCGCTCAGAAAACTTGAATGAAGACGCCGCCAGGCGCTACATACGTGCATCGCTGCGCCGTGAGTACGCCACCGAAAATGGCACCGAGCTCAACTCAACACTGCCGAAACTAAGCCCGCTGAACCCGGAATACAGAACTAAGAAGCAGTCGGTGTTTCAGAAGATTTCGGCGTTTGTTGAGAAGTTTAAAGGGGTTGGTGGATCTCTATAGCTCCACTAGCTCCGCTGCGCTTGCCTATAAAGCATGGTGTTCGAGTTCTCGCCGAACACCAACGATCTAACTAACGATTTTGGTACCGAAATAACACTATGTAATCCATGGGACTTCGGTTTCCATCAATGTACAGACGAGTTAGATTTTAAGTTACTATAGGAAAGGCCAGTCATTATCAGTCAAAAATAACGTTCAGCGTCTCGTAGTGACACGAAAAGAAAGGCCATATCATTTTTTTACCGTGTTTGAACCTGACACAGTTTATTGTCCATTGCTCAGGAAAATAACCAATAACCATCATAATCGGATGCGGGCACTGCGCGTCGGCGGAACAGGCTACTTTCAATAATGTTCTTTCATCTCGCAGGCTAAGTTCAGGAGAGCTGAGCGGGTGTGAATGCCAATCGCCCAAGTAGGATGTCCTGCCGCCATTAAGTTCAAATAAACGTGCCATTTCAGCATGCTGGAATACCTGATCAGGCTCAAAGCTATATCGGCGTCTTTTAGCCTTCGGTCCAGCATGGATAAGGTCTGTTATAACAACATCACCGTTATCTCCAACGTAACCAAAAAAAGATCCTCCCGTTTCGAGAGGTGAAAATTTTTCGATTTCTCTGAGCAAGTTATCAACGCACAACTGACTTATCCATACATTAGCCATCCTAGTATCTAAATCCCTTCCAACGCGGTGCTATTGGCTCTTTATCCGCCCACTGTTCAACGACGTATACATCATGTTCAAGGATCCCATAAGTTTCTCCCTGAAGAATTGAAATTGCCATCCTCGCAGCCATTATTGAAATAGTGTCGAGATCAAACCCCGTCCCTGTAAAAGTGGGGTGGAAACAACCTTTGGGCTGAACAAAAGCCGACGGCTCCGTCGAGATCTCAGGTATTTTTCGGTTGCCATACTCGTCATTAAACTTCAACCAAACATCGTCTGCATAGCTTGCTGGAGAGCGACCTACAATTCCACCCCATGCCCCGTTTGTAGCGCTGCACCAGACAAAGTCTGTTTCATGTGACTTACAGAGGTGCGATAAATACTGATTAACATTTAGCATAGCTGTGCAATCTATAACTAAATCAGATTTTCGAATGATTTCGTCGTTTAAAAACTTAGTCATGAGGACCTTGCTACCATCTTCCAAGGTAATTGACGGAGTACCTCCAATTTCAAGCTTAAAAGCTTGAATTGAGAGTCCCGTATACCCTTGGTGGAGCATCTGACCAACGGCTTGCACCTTGGACATACCGACAAAAGGCAATCCAAATATCCACCGTTGTAAATTGCCAACTTGAAGGTGATCTCGGTCAACTAAATAGAAGTTTTTAACGCCAGCCCTAGCAAGCTGAAATGCAACTTGAGAACCCAGTGCGCCCAAGCCGATAATCGCAACAGTTGCTTCAGCTAGACCAACAAGTCTGGGGGTTCTTGCCAACAATTGATTTGGATGAAGGTGGTCAGATCGTATTATTGAAATAGTACCGTACGGCTTTCCTTTTCTTTTCCAAGAGCGGCGAATGAGAAAAAGCCAATTGGCTTCAAATTGTCCTCGCGCTGCCTCTTCTTTGAAACAAACCCCGATTATATCAACACTTACCTTTCCAATTTTTAAGTAAGTAGGTTCGTTCATACAGGGGAATTCGGCAACAAGTTGCGAAAATATCCCTTCAGGATCAACTGCACTTAATGGCTTTGACAATTTTACCCATCTAATAGGACACCTGAAGCTGAAACGCTTCGAGTAGCCAGTTTCATCCTTAAAGACTAACTTCCCTTCTTCATCGAATACTTGAGATAGGCAACCACGAATCGCTTCACGAGTCCCATCCTTAATAGGGCTGAGCTGAATGTAACCACGACCTTTGCTTGCTGAGGGCTCACAATCAGAAGTCTCCACTATTATAGAGTTCTCTTCGGCTAACAATTGACCACTTGGCTGGTAACCTTCCAGTTCATTTTCAAAGCTTGAGATTTCATCTGGATTCTTGTGAATCCTATAGATTCTTGTTACTTGATCCTTAATCAACCCAGCAAGCGTATCGTGAGCTATATCCCAAGAGTTATTTTTATCCGCGAAAATGCACAGAGACTTGCCAAACGGCTCTAAGTGCCTTCCGGGAGGAAACTCCTTACAACGTATTTCTGGCGGAAAATAAGGGTATTCCGGTGGGAAAGAGCATTCAAGCTGCAACTCAGCATCGTCAATACAATATTTGACGTCGATAACAAGTATGCCTCTTGCTTTGGCATCCTCGTCAATATCAAACTTAGTACCAAGAGCTGCAAGACGATCTAATTCGCCTTGCAGCATCTCAGGCTGATCTAGAAACCAAGCCATAACTTAACCCACTGGCCGTGTCGGAGGTTTGGGAGGTGTTCCTGGTCTCCCTGGCGGATTGTCAGGCCGGTTACCCGGATTATCTGGTCTTCCAGGTGGTTGGTCAGGTCGGTTACCCGGATTATCAGGCTTACTCATACTATAGATCCTCATTAGTTTAGTTAGTTTGCAATCATCACCTACAGCGATGAACAGAAAATAAATATTTGCATTCAGTTACTTTATTTCCGGTATACCGGAAACTCTTTCATGTTTTCATTGTTCTGTGCTATTGTCAATAAATATTTTCCGGTATACCGAACGGCAGGGTCAGGAGCATAGTATGTCAAGTCAGTTGGGGATAAAGATCAATAGACTGAGAAAAGAAAAAGGCTTCACGTTGGAGTCTTTAGCAAAGGCGGCCAACGTAAGTAAAAGTTACCTATGGGAGCTAGAAAACCGCGAGGTAAAGAATCCCTCTGCACAGAGACTAGCCATCATTGCAGCTCAACTTGGCGTCACCGCCGACTATTTTCTTGATGACGATACAAGTCAACCCGAAGAAAAACACTTGGATGATGCTTTTTTTAGAAATTACAAAAATCTAGGTGCTCAAGAAAAAGATCAGCTGCGTAAAATTTTGGAAACTTTCAAGAAAAGCTAACTTTCGTCTCTTGGCGCCCAACACTCTAAGTATTTAGGAAGGAGCAGAAGGGTCATAGTATTATCATACTGCTCCGAGAAAATTTTCAGTTCAGTTAAAGCTACATTCCTATCCGCATGCTGGAACCATTTTCGAGCATCAACACTTACCCCAAACCTCTCTTCATTTAGTTCGGATGACGCTAAAGTCCCTTCAGGTATCTCAATCACATTTCCTCTGGTTCTGAAGAACGCTCCACTTTCTTTTGCTGCTTTACTAGAACTCGCCCATTCCATGAATCCATCTTTAGAAACGATTAATAGTGCTTTCTCATTGGTGAAGCTAAGCCACTTTAAAACGGCTGCCGTCATCGACACTTGGTAACGATCTGCACAATGGCTGAATAGCTCGAAATTAATATCTCCACTGACCTGAATTCGAAAATCATCAATCGGCATTAATAGATGAGATGCAAACTTATCAGCTTCTGCCTCTAAGTCTCTTGCTCCTTCCCAATTGAGCATATCCTCTTTACTACATAGAAATTCTCGCTGCCTATCTCGATGAAGCATATAGTGGCCAAGTTCATGAGCTTTAGTAAAACGAATACGTCCCTGTGACGACAAGGAGCCATTATATCCAATCATCCATTTTGAGCCTGTGTCGTCCGACGTTAAGACTCCCTCAAACCCCGCTATGTTAATTGGCGCTAGTTCTGTTATTGGATCACCCCAGTTAAATAGCTCTGCTGCCCCTTTAGCCATCGAATCAACATCAACGGGGAATCTCTTCACACCATGTATTTCTTGTACGAGCTTAGATGCTTTATGAAATAAATTTGCTGCCCTTGGGGGAGCCAGCTCTCTTGGCTTCATCAATGACTTTTCTCCTAAATCGACACTCATCCGTGTATCTGCACTTTAATCGTCCTTTCAGACTAACAAAATTGTCCTCAACAATGTTAGTTACCAGGTTGAAAGCTCTGTACGTTTCTATCATGCACTGAGCTAATTCGGACTAAATCTGATACTTATCACCTACTTTTCGAATAAAGACCTCAGGAATCATAATCGCCAGCAAGTGACAAACATACTTGAACCCATTGCTAGATTTGCGCGGTTTGGAGTCTTTTTCAGAAGGATCTCTAGGGTAAAGAAAATGCACGTAAACACGGCCCAAGGGAAACTTTCTGGTTTTCACAGGGTTATTTGACATGCTTATCGTCAAGCATTTATCTGCCTGCTTCCATGTCTTCAAAGCATCTGTCGCATACTCCTCGGGTGGGTCGAGCCTAATTTTCCAGTCCTCTGGTATGGTTAACTGTGACGCAACCGTCATAAATCTCTCAAAAGTCGCAATATCATTAAATATAATATAGCTATGACTGTTCATTGCGTTCGTGACTACAAACCTGACTAGCCAGACCAGCGCCTCTTTTGAGTTCCTGTATAACTGACGCGCACTCTCTATTATTAAGTCCGCCTTGGCCTGCTCCAATGTTGAGGGAGGAGGGATGGGCGCCAATTTATTTTTTGACGCGCTAGGAAAAAGACGAGGGCTGCCTTTCGTCGTCGAGAGACCCGCCAGTTCTCGAGCGATCTCATACCACAAGAATAACTGTGCGGCGTCAACACCCAGCTGAACAGTCACTTGTGTAAGGGTTTTGCCTCGCTCTAAAGACTTTAGTGCGCTTAAACATTCTTGATAGGTCGCTTTTCTTGGACGCAATTGAAGTTCTATCCTACCAGTTGCTCGTTCCTGGCCAAGCTTACTTGCGGCTTTTTTTCCGCAAAGCAGCTCAATGAGCACCGCTTGCATTTCTTCGCTTTCAGGATACTCAGTGGCACAACGCCGTGTGATGATGTGCTTTGAAACATTGGCTAAGCTTTCCCAATAGTCGCGATGCATGCTTTTTTGGTTTTTCGTCAAATGTTCGAAAAGTACAGTATCCGTAAAATGCATGTAGTTATGAAAGGTTATTTCCGGACTTAGGTGACCTGCAAATGTGGCAATTTGATAGATGACATCTCTACCGACTAGTGTTTGGAAGTATTTTCGAATCACAGCAATTTGTGCTTTCTCATATGGTATTGCATCAGCAAGTAGACTTGAGCAAAGCACGGCCTGAAACACGGAAATCGCCTTGTGTCGAAGATGATAGGTATACACAGCTTCACCACAAATACGAGTCAACGGCTTACTAAACTCTCTATGAAAATCAGCAAGCGTATATGGCAAGTTTGTATTCGCGCATGAAGGGAAAAGTAAATAGTTTCGCTTTGCCCCAACTTCATGTGCGCGCCGCACGAAATAGCGTTTAAAAAAGCTGAACTCTGTCGGTAGCAGCATAATCGACAAAGGGATTTTTCTTCTTGCAGAGTATGTTTTGTTAGTACCGTATTGATTCTCTCTGATGAAAATATAATGCTCAGCTGACGGCTCTACATCCTTGATGCGTAGCTTAGTGACTTCAGAAGGCCTGAGCCCGCAGCGAGCCATTAGGATTAAGCACTGAACTAGTCCCTCTCCTATTAAGTTTTGATGATCTGGGTTTGAGCTGACTTCATTGCATAACGTTACAAAGTTCGTTTCACTAATCACGTAATTTCGCACATTCTGAACCGATTTAAATTGCCCTCGACTCGAATCAGGCAGTTCCAGACCAAAAACCTTATGGTTGAATGCGAAAAACTGATTAAGAATGCTGGCTTTTTCGGCCGCAGATACGTTTTTCTCAGACGTTTTCATCAACAGATTGAACAACCTCGTCATTTGGCTCGAATGTAACTTATCAACGGCCAAATCATTTGTTTCCGTCAACCAGGGACCTGCGATATGAGAAAGATAGGTGTTTGCTGAGGAGATTGCCCAACCTTGATTACGAACTCCATGGATCATAAACTCCAGCAGCAGCATTTCTGCAAGTGAATGCTCACATTCATTCAATGACAACAGTTCATCAATTACTCTGCGCCTCTGAATCAATTGCCCTTTGCTATCTTTAACACGAAGTGCACGGCGCAATCGAGAAAGAAAGCTTTTACTACTGATACTAGGTTTGCCTTTGATGTGAGTGTTGACCGTTTGAGTACTCTCAAGAGTGTCCGTTCTCCCCGATCTAGTTTCTGAAGACGTCGCCCCCCACAAGCTTTGTAATGATGATGCGCTTATACTGACTGAGCTAGTCTCTCCTGTCATGAAACGCGCTAAGTACGCAGGCAAGGCGATTTGTGCGCTGTCCATTACAAACATTGAGGCAGCTTTACAGAATTGCTTCATACTTGAGAAAGGTTGATGCATCGTCTTCTTAGTGACCCGTTCGTTAATGATTTTGAGCAGCGCTTTCTCTGTAATTGAGCCGAACTGCTTCTTTTTCGGTTCTTTCACTAATGCGTGAATGGCCGCTAACGTGTGGGGATCTGGAAACCACCTCAGAAAGCTTTTATTCCCTTCTTCTGTCGTTGGCTCGCTATTAAACTCAACGTAGCAACCGATTTGGCATACTTGCAGTTCAACACTATCCGTTGCAACTCGCCTCACTAGTTCTACCAGGTATTGAGGTTTTGCTAAGCCGCCACGTGCGCTCCCTAAAATAACTAATCTCGCTACTTTTTCTGAAAGTAACAAAAAGCCGGTGAGGTCTGCTAAATCAGTGATACTGGTCTCAAAGAGCTTGGAGAATGTCGCGGCTATGTCGAATGCTTTTTTACTCCATGGTGAGGTCTCCCGGTAATTAGTTGTCATAACGTCACCTCCAGTGCATTTACATCCAACTTTTGGAGTTGTTGCTCAATAGCATTAGAAACTTTACGCAGCTCAAGGGTCTCAAGGGTGCTGAATCGGGAAAATGACTCATCCAGTAGGTTTTCATGTGCCATAAATGCGTCGACTGCACTAACATCAACATGTGATTGGCTCGCTAAATGTTGACGAATCCAGTGTCGATGCCAATTTGATGAACCAGGTATAGGTGAGCTGCAGTGATCCCTCACCGTGCTAGCACTATAAAATGTAAGGCCTCTTGTGTTACGTAACCGAAATAAAGGGGCTTCACCAGACAAGCTCTGTTTAAGCTTTTCTGCTTCACCGGGGTGACTGTATTTAACTATGCCGCTGAAATCTTTCAAGAACGAGAGGTAGTAGCGTATTTGTAATTCGCTAAGTGTGTTTAGAGGAACTAATCGACTTGCCTCTTCACGCGCCTTTTTATCCTGAACCCATACCACTTCGCGATTGAGATCAAAATTTCTGAGAGAACCAAAAGGGTCGCGCGTTGGTCGGTGTCCAGTGTTCACCATAAGCAAAGAGACAGTAAAGTGCGTATAGTCATTGTATAGCTGCCAAAGTGTGGTTGGTAAGCTTGCTCGAGATGCATCGATCGATTCCCGAATGTTCACAAACGAAACTTTTAGATCGTCGTTAGACAAGCCTCTATTGCTACCCATCATCTTCGCTGCGTCAGGACTGGTTAATAGTACTTCAAGGCTGAAAGGCGCCTTGCCAGCGCTTTCCAGAAGCCTATTAATAAATGTGTAGTGCTTACGAGCTAAATCACCAGAACTCATTGACAAGTACGAGCTTCCCGCGTGATCTTTCAGAGGAGTGTTAGAAATCCAACCTACTTCTGCTTGAGAAATATTCAAGTCCTTTGCTTCCTTGGCGAGGTATCGTTGAATACGTCCTAAGGTTAAACGGGCGTTGTTCTTTTTGTTTATCTCAGAAACAAGATTCTTTAGCTTTGTTTTGTAGTCTTCAAATTTGCGGTCTCTGGCGTTTTGAACGGATCTTAGAATTGATGAAGATAAAAAAACATACGGCGAGGAATTTGCGGGTCTCTCGACTTGCTTCGAATTGCTAGATTCAGGCACCTTTGGGTGAGAAATAGAAGAAGTAAGTACACCAAATTCGCCTGCTACGAATTCGTCCACTGCAGTCGACACATCCAGCAACGCCATTATAGAGCGCCCAGTAAAAAGTGAAGCTAGAAGCAAATGAGCTTGCTCATTATCCTTAGCGTCGTAGCAATATTGAATTAAGGTATCGACGTCGTAGTTGGTCAAATTCTCATATGCACATATGAGCTCCTTTTCGCGCTTCAGCTTGTGCTTAGAGATTAACGCTAAATGCTTTTCATCTAAGAGCTCAGACATTTGGCACCTCCGCATTCAAAATGCGTCGCACCGAAGCTCTACTTTCACCTGAAAATGCTATGGTCCTTGCTAGAACTGTTCGAGGTAACCTTCCGCCAAAAAGCCGAATTTGCACTCCTTTGGGGGCATGCGCAAAAAACAGTGCGACATTTCGTATGTATGACTGTTTAGAGGATAAGATTACGATGGCTTGAAGCGCATACATCCAAGCCCGACCTTCGATATCCGATAGACCGGCTGAATATGTCTTTCTCCTTTCATTACGCTGATCGCAGATTAAAGGCATCCAACCTTCAAAGAAAAGGTTTTCATCAGGTTTTAATATCGAGCTTAATGTAGTTATCCGAGCCAATAAAGCTAGTCTAGGCTCACTTGACTGAAGCTTTCTATTAAAGTGAAAAATAAACTGGGTAAATTGAAATGCCGGCAATGCCCGCGGGTGACAGGTTAATTGAGGGGGTAATTTTTTAACTTTTAAATCTTTCATACAAAACCATCCAACAACAATAAAGTAAATAAAATCTTTTTTGCTGTTGTGAGGCTCTGCTGAGTTACCTGTAATTATATACAGCTGTTTTCGTAACGGTCAAGCTAAATAGTGAGAAATTATTTTTCTGCTTTAACGATCAGCTTCACATTCGCACTTTGAGACAATAAGAGAAGCTGTTCTTCTTCAGTCAATTGCTCTGCCGCTGCTTTACCAATCCATGCCCAGTGCTCGAGAAGTTCCTGCGCTGATTTAGGCAGTTTTTCAAACGCAATTTCAGCTTGTTCTATCAAGTAGTCATCTAAATCAATCTGGGATTTTGAATCTGCGTCTGTGCCCATTGTTATTTTCCTCGACATTATTTCATCACTAAAAATAATTAGCATGACAAGAGAGTAACGACTAAGCTCGATTTCGTCAAGGAAGGATGCTGGTTAAGTTAGTGAATAATAACAAATTTTCTTGATTTGTCAACTTGAGGAGTTTGTCATATTAATTTATAAAGACATGGCCTAACACTCAGTCACTTCATTATTTGGAGCTCATCTTTAGCAACGAATAATTCAATAATCCTGTGATTTGAGAGCCTGCGATGTAAATAAAATCCACTAAAAAGGAAAGGTTATGATTGAGAGTATAGACATTCAGATAACGTTAGATAAATTGAACGAAAGGCTAAGTGTTTTCGCCAGCTCAATAGTTTATTCAGTTAGAGAACGGTGCGTTATTGGACCTTACGATAATTGCCAAAGTATTTTGATGCTATTATCGGAACGGCAAGCAGTTGAGCAAACTGGACTTTCAGCTGACAAGGTACAGAAAGAAATTAATGAGTTCCTCTTAGAATTTCGCCCTCTCGACTCTGCATATTGTATGTCAACCGTTCAGCCTGATATTGCTGGTCGAGTGGTTCAAATAGTTTTTTACGCAAGAAGTGCCGAGCGGGTCGAGCCTGTATCTTCCGGTTTAATGGTATTCGCTCTAAATCTCATGCAGCTGGCTTGTTCATCAGAGGACATGCCGCCAGAGATTATTAACCGTTGGATTCTAAATGCTAGTAAGGCAGTATTAGATTCTCCAGGGGACAAGCTAGCCCGGTAAATTTGTTCGAGTTAACATGCGGTCTCCTCGCGCGCGTGGGGAGCAAGATAAAAAAAATTAAAAATTAAACAATTTCGTAGGGGTGAAAGGTGGTCACTTTTGTCACTATTTTATGAAAAGTTTTGTGACATGAAAGTGCTTACTAGGTGTTAAGTGGCGAAAGTTGAAATGTGGCTATGAATCACACTGCTTTCTGCAACAGAGCCCGTTACTCTGTTACGGCGGGGGAGAGCTCAATGTCCCCTCTTGACGATGTTCAAAAACCCTCTTCGGTGTAGTTGTCAGGAGTTAAGATGGATGCATCCAAGCTAGGGCTTCAATCTAATCGGGCTGGTTAATTTTTCTCAGTATGGTGCGCATGCGGCTGGGACTTCTTATCAGTTGCCTGTTTTACCTTGTCCCGGTTTATATTGGAAAAAGGGGGCTGCTGTTTTGCTGTTGATGCCACGACGGTTTCATAGCAAGGTGATGATCAGTAGCAAGATCGCAACGGCGAACTGCAATGGGGGTGACCAAGAGCGGTCTTGTTCTATCTGCTGCTTGATTGAAGTTTCGGCCTGCGGGATGTTGATGCCGGCTACATTTCAAAATGTGAGGCACCGTAAGGTGTCGGATTGTAGTGGTACGGCTGAATGATCAGCCAAGGCGGTCTTCGAGATCGTGAGAATTTTTTCCCTATCGCTAATAGCGATGAAAAGCTGCGAATTTGTTGTATTTATACGTATTATGTTTAAAATATAATAAATTTATCAACTTTTTTGTGGTTAACCACTATGTGTTTTGATAGTGTTTGTTACAGCCGATGTTTGGTGCCGCAGCCTTCATGGCTGTTTCGCGTCTAATGCTATATCAATAGCTTAAGAATAATTGAGGATTATAACTACATTATGGAAAGACTTAGTATGGGTTCGATTGAGAGTTTATTGTATGAAATATTTAAAGATGCATATCTAGAAGGCCGAAAAGCTGGTTTGGAGGGGCTGTACACTGAACCTCAGTTAGTATTTGATTGTTATGTAGTCGATGAAAAATTTTTAACAAAGATGTCAGTACTTTCTTGTGTACCCGAACAATCTCAAGGTACAGATTCTAGCGGTAAAGTAAAAACCATTTAGGCAAAACAGCTGTTTGACACTTTGGTGGTTCCAAAGTGAGAGCAGCCAACACGGCTTAAAGGGCTTGTAGCTCCGTCCCGAAGGGAGTTGCTTGGTACCTTCCGGCTCCGCTACCTTGGCTAGCTAAGGTGGTCTAGTGTCGCCAGCTTGCCTTGTATTGAAAGTACCCAGCAACTCTGAAACTCGCATCTTGAGGTTGTTTGGGTATAGTCTCAATTAAGGGATCCATACGAACTCAAAGATCATAATATTGGCTCTTTTCCAATTTTATCGGTTATTACTAAGCCGTACTCTTACTTGATTTGGCAAGCATTTGGCTGTCAAATCTCTTGCTGATAACGACTAAAAGTTCTAAAATACTTTAGAACTATATGAAGTGAGTGGAGAGTGCTATTGAATGTTCCGTCTCTGGAGCAGAAACTAACTGCCGAACTGAGCTGTAAGGATTTTTCCAGAATCCTCATCGATCAGCCGTATGAATACAAATCAATTTTCCTTCACCGCATCCAGCCCGATCAGAATAATGCTCGTTTCTTCCCCGCTGTGATAGTACCTGACCAGCTTGCTTATCAGATTGCCACTAGAAGACTGTCAAAATCCCAGTTAATAGAGCGGTTGGATTGCCAAGATAAGGTCGTGATAGGCAAGTCCTGTATTCTGAACTGCTTTCACAAGAGCAGCTTCGAGTGGAAAAAAGCTAATATCAACATCACTTCGATCATTGAGTTAGCAGCAAACATATCAGTCTCTGAGTTGATTCAGGTTCCGACCATTTACCCACTCGACAGCAATAGTTACCAGCTGTTGACTGGGCATCGTCGTTTTTTCGCGATGATCTACGCCAACGGTATCGACGGTGCAGCACACTTTAAAGTCTACAGCCAAAAACCATCATTACCTCGTACTAAACAATTTCAAGAAAATGCCAGCCGTGAAGATTTACCCCAATATGGTAAACTGCTGGCTTTTCAGGAGGCAATAATCGAGCTTGAAACATTAAGTGCAATGCGACAACGAACTGAGGGTAAAGGATTAACAGTTCGGGAAATGGCTAGTTTATTAGGAATATCGATGGGAGCATTTGACAATTACAGCGTGCTAACGCGTTATCCGGCCGTGTTAAAGGCTTATCAAAACGGCAATTCGGTGCCTTTCACTACGATAAAGAAGATAGTGCTTACTGAAGAGCGCCGCATTCGTAAGAAAACCGGCCAGACACTCCTTAATGTGGAACACAAAAGAACCATCAATAAGAGAATTCACGACACTCTAAACAATATTAAATCACCGGTGACTGTTGAGAAGAAAAAACGTTACCGTTTAGGGACTCTCGAATCACCAGAACTGATGAAGTTTATCCTTACAGAAAACCTGCTGGCACTTGATAGTGGTATTGACTGGAACGACTTAGACTGGGAACATCCAAAAGCTGTGAATGAAGCATTTGAGCATGTGGTCAATTATATAAAAGAGCAAAAGATACGGTAGCACCATCACTGATGGCGGCGTTTTTCAAGCTAGTTGCCACCATCAGCCGGTTTAAGCGGCCTGTTTTTCTACCTGTTTAATCTGCTCTTTTTCCGGGTTTAGCGTTGTCGGTCCCACTGGTGTGGAGTTTCGCACATCACGTTTTCCCCACCTGCCTGGGTTGGCTGCTTTCGCCACCTCAAGACGTTCTTGGCGTTTTTCCAGTATGGCCTTATCTTGCCCCGTATGACGCTGATGGGGTGTCACAAACCGTAACTTACTATGCTTGTGCTCGTAGTTATACCAGCGTGTAAATATAAGAACCCACTGTCTTGCTTCCTCCTGGGTAAGCGTAACACCAACCACACCTGCGGTGTGATTGGTTTTGAGGATCAGTAAGGCAAGAGCTTTTGCAGTTGCTCCTTGTCAGTAACTTTAGGCAGCTCAGTCAGTAACCGGCACAGATAATCGTAGGGCTCCAGCCCTGAATCGTACCGGTAAATTCGGAGGCGGATTTGTTTGAGTACATAGAGGTTGATTACAACAAAACCAGAAGGCATAGTGCTCTTGGCTATCTTAGCCCTGAAAACTACGAATTGAAAAACAGTGCTTAGCAAAGTGTCCACTGTTGCTGGTACAGATCATACTGACTCCGGTTATTGAGCTACCCATGGACTGGTAGCTCAATCGATCATGATTAAATTGAAAAGGTACTAGATATGTCTTGTCCTCCGTTTCCGTTTTTATCGGTATTGCCACTAGCCACCAGTACAGTCGCAAGCCTATTCAAAATTCAATTGTTTAGCGATACTCTGCAGCGATTGATTTTGGCTCGCGGAAACTTCTCGCTAGGGTCTTTTCAACATGCTAATTTTGCTGATTTAGCGTTGGACTTGCCAACGTCTATTGAGGGATCAGTAGTGAAAAGGCAAGCTGAATACTTAGCTGGGCGCTATCTGGCACGCCTTTCAATGCAGCAAAGTGGGTTGTTTAATCCTGTCCCGCCACAGCTTGGCATTGGTATGCTTCGGGCTCCGGCCTGGCCCGAGATTGTGACGGGCTCTATTACTCATCACCAATACAGTGCTTGTGCTGTTGTGCTGACGCAACCTCTGGCAATTGACAATTTTGTCGGTATTGATACTGAACTTTGGCTTACCTCTCAGCAAGCTAGAGAGATCGCCAAATCTATTCATAATACAGACGAGCTGCATGTACTAGTGAGCGCGGGCTTTACCAGCGAACAGGCGACTACTCTGCTGTTTTCAGCTAAAGAGGCTTTATTTAAAGCAATATGTCCTTTTATTGGTGAATATTTTGGTTTTGATGCCGCTCAGCTGGAGGCATGTTATATGTTTGAATGTAATACCATGATTACAGGCCGAAGCGGATGGCTACAGTTGCAACTAACTGCCAACTGGGTAGCTACCAGAGCACCACAACAAAAATATCGCTGCTGGTTCAACTGTCGTCAATTTGATGTGCTGACACTGGTATGCAGTAATGCAGTAGATACTCAATGGCTAGATATTATCAGTGAAGATTATCGATACAGTGATTCACGCTTCTATAACCATCCTCCTCTGGCAGGCTAGTTGTCACTACTTAAAATTTAACCAGTTGGGGCGTTAAGGCTTGATTGTGCCACGCTATAGTAAAGAACGTAAGCAAATGATCTTGAGTAAGTTATTGCCTCCATCGAATATGACCGTTGCTGAAGTATCCAGAAATGAAGGGGTTGGGCTGCAAACTTTGTATAATTGGCGCGATAAAGCCAAACAACAAGGTCGTCCTGTGCCCGGATATAAATCAAAACCAGAGCAATGGTCAGCAGAAGCTAAGCTTACCACAGTGATTGAAACTGCGAGTTTAAATGAAGCTGAACTGAGCGAATATTGCCGTGAAAAAGGCCTGTATGTTGAACAAGTAAAAGCCTGGAATGCCGATTCGCTCAGAGGCATTATCGAGATTAATATTCGTCTTGTATCATCCGGCAATGGGTTTGTAACCCCTTGATTTTAAGTTCATAGTCAAATTATTCAAACTGAATTCGCCAAGAATTAAACGCCATTTTCTCTCCGAGTTGCCTGATTGGCGAAAACGTATGGTGTATACCATACAGTCAAAGCAACATTCATTGTTCAGTACAGTACTGAGATCCGGTGGCGTGATCCCTAAGAACCATTCAAGTGAAACCGTATAACCAGCTTTTAAGTGCTTTGGATAATGAAGCAAAAAGCAGGCACCAAGCATGTTTAAAACCCTCTACCGGACCTTTTTGATACACAGATGAATTGGCCTGTCTGTGCGGTGTCACCTGGTGATGTATTAAACCTAATGAATGGCGATGCGTGATATATCCGCACTATATTGCTGTGATTGGTATGGGGCAGCAGCCAGAAACATCAACAAAGCATGTGATCCCAGCTGCCGTGGTAAAGCGAGGTCGAGAAAGTTACGACGCTTCTGGCGCAGTGATGTGTGATTCAACAAATGAGATCAGATCGTTGACTGAGGTGAAGTCATTAATGGTTTTATCGGCTGTGCCAAATTCAATCCCTAAGTGTTCGGTGACTCGGGTAAGTAAAATGAGCTTGTTCAATGAATCAATATTGAGTTTATCTTTTAGCTCAAAGTTATTTTGGATCTCGTCTCCACGTAGTGATGAGCGATTCATTTCTTCAATAAAGCCAATCACTAATGTTCTGGCTGAAGATGTTGCTGCGTTACTCATGTTATTTCATGCTCCTTGTATCTTTTGTTAGTCTAGGTGTAGCAATGTTAGTCTTCATCAACCAACCAATAGCGTTTTTTCTCAAACGGGTAGTTGGGTAAAGTGTGTTTTTCAAAAGCGTTGAAAGGGTAGTAGTTTTGCCAGTTAATGTGCGCGCCTTGGTCAACAATGGTTGCAAGAAGGGACCACAGGTCGGTGGCAGTAAACCGCCCGCTGTCACAGACACATACTGATTCGGTGGTGTTGTCTGAAGGACGATTGCGATAAATGATGGGTGCTTCACTTGCAAGGTGGACCTCTTGCTCAATGGCCACTTCACCCATCTGAGAAAAGCAGTCAGTTTGTGTGTGGCTCAAATGACGCTGATGTGTGTGTAGCTCTTTTTCCAGCGTATTGAGCCATTTTTGCAAAGGCACGCCTGCCAATAACAGTTGCACATATTGACCGATCCCTTCGCCAAGAAATGATGCCATCTTCATGCCCCAATGCTTTAATTGCTCATACAATGCCAGTTCAAATGCAAACAACTGAGCCACATGTTGTGCAAAGGGGGCCGTAGAGGCAATTATCAATGTGAGTGCTTCAGAGTCCAGCCAGCGTTGATGGGTATCTGTAAAATGTTGGCAGCGCATGTCTGTGGTGAGTGCCGCTAACTGGCTGGGATTAACGAACTCTGTGGGGTTGCATATATAATGGGCTGGTTTATCAAATGTCATTCTGCGCTGTTCGCTAGGCGCTGAAATCTTGGTCAGGGCTTGTTCACGCCACTGCGCTATGCTCATATCTCGGTTGATCACCACTGTATTTCTGATTGGTAAATGTGCACGGCTGGTATTGATGTTATAGGCAAGGGCACACAGTGGTAAAGGCCGTTCGTCGTTTGCGATACACTCAATATATTCGACGAGCTGAGCCTTCGTTTTGGCTGATAGGCACAGCACATCTTGTGCTGGTTCAACGAAGCTGTTGTCGTTGGATAGCGTTGTATCGGTTGTTGGAAGATCGCTGAGCACCGCAAATACGTTGGTGCCTCCCACACCTAAACAGTTTAACCCGGCGTAACGTCGTTGTTGTTCGGGTTCCCACGCTTCATAGTCTAGTGCCATCTTAAAAGGGGATTGCGGCAGTTTCAATTTAGGGTTGGGCGCGCGAAAATTAATGGTGGGCACAAGCCGACGGTGTTTTATCATCAGCGCAAGTTTAATGAGGCTGGCCAGTCCTGCTGCCTGCTCTAAATGACCAATATTCGGTTTGACGCTACCGATATGACAAAATTGCTTTTTATCGGTATCCAGTGAAAATGCCTTCTCGAGCGAGCGGATCTCCAGCGGATCACCTATTTTGGTCGCGGTGCCATGGCATTCAATATAACTGAGCTGATCCGCACTGATCCCCGCCAATGCGATAGCTTTAACTATGGCCTTGGCTTGGCCAGGCACACTGGATGCCGTAAACCCAAACTTCCCAGCCCCATCATTATTGACGGCGGTTGATTTAAGTAGCGCATAAATATGATCGCCATCGGCCAGTGCGTCTTGATAACGCTTGAGCACCACGGCGCCAGAGCCACTGCCGAAAATGGTGCCATCGGCGTCGTCTGAAAAGGTCCTACAGCGGCCTGTTGGTGAGTAGATCATACTTTCAGCGGCATTATAACCCCTATCTTGTGGCAATCTGATACAACTAGCCGCGGCGATCCCGATATCGATTTCTCCGCTCAGCAACGCACTTCTTGCTAAGTGGACAGCAACCATGGAGCTTGAGCAGGCGGTTTGAACGGAGAGACTGGGGCCTTGTAAATTTAATTTGTAGGACACCCGTGTAGCAAGAAAATCTTTATCGTTGAGTAACTGTAACAAACTGCCCGTATCACTATTGCCATTAAAGTGCTTTGTTGCCTCTTGGTATAAATAGCTACGTGTGATCCCGCCACCGGTTGCATAGACACCGGTTTCACTCTGTTGGGCTGTTTGCAAAGCGCCGGCATCTTCTAAAGCGTGATAGACAATTTCTAGCAAGGTCCGCTGTTGTGGATCCATGAGCTTTGCTTCTGCTGTAGGGACTCCAAAAAAGCGCGCATCAAACTTGTCGACATCGGCAAGGGGTGTGTATGCTTTGACGTAACTGGGTTGCTCAAATTCGCTGTCACTGACTCCAGCATGACGTAATTGCGCATCGGATAATCTTGCTATGGACTCCCGCCCTTGCGCTAAGTTTTGCCAAAACTGGGTCGGAGAACTTGCTTCGGGAAATCGGCAAGCGAGCCCGACAATTGCTATATCATCTGTAGCCATCATGTATTTCTACTTCTACGTTTATGTGTCTGAGTCACGCTAGATATGAACAGCTGACATAACATAGCGAGCACCAAAATGGTGGCGTATATCGCCAATGTGTCGCTATGATCTTGTATGTCAGTGTCTAGCTCGATTACCGTGTTTGATTCTTTATGGCTTTGAGCTCTTCACTGAGGGCGTCATGTGGCTGCTTTGATTGGCCTGACAAGCTCAGCGTATAGGCCGCAGCGAGGTCATCGAAGGTAACGACGCTGGTGATGGCGACCAATTCTTCGAATGGGTCAACTTCATAGCGCGCTTCTAGATTGCTGATCAGCTCAGCCAAATCCAGAGACGTTAATGACAATTCAGAGAATGCCGTGGCACTTTGCAGATCTGTGATCGGGAGCGACTTTTCAGACAGGACTGTGGCCACCTCTTGGATAATACTATCCAATATCGCATTTTTAATCTGTTGTGCGTCTAACATGTAAAACCTCCATCGATGACAATGTTTTGCCCGGTAATAAAATGCCCCTCTGTTGCTAAAAACAGCACCAACTTGGCAATCTCACTCTGTGTACCTAAGCGTCCTAACGGCGTACGGCGCTCAATTTTAACTAAAATGTCGTCTGACAGATCTTTCACCATATCACTGGCAAAGTAGCCCGGAGAGACGGAGTTTACACGGATCCCTTTGCGGCCAAGCTCCTTCGCTAAGCTTCTTGTCATGCCGTCCATTGCCGCTTTTGTGGCACTGTAAATAGAAACGCCTGGTAAACCCCTTACGCCCATAATGGAAGAGATATTAATTATAAACCCGTCGCGGTTTTGCAAGAGCTTCTTAGAAACCAGTTTTGACAGATAGATCTGTGCTTTGAGGTTCACGTCCAGCGCGCGGTCAATGTCAGACGTACGCATTGTGCTGAGCACGCCATCTGCACCAATGGCGGCATTGTTGACCAGGCCTACAATATTGCCGAGTCGCTGCTGGGCTTCTTTGAGAAATTCGATCAGAGCCTGATAGTCACTGCCATCAACCGACTTCCAAAAAAAGCGCGGATCATCTGCAAGTGCGGTTACGTGCTCTGTACTGCCTCTTGAAAATGTCGCAACGGCATATCCTTGTTCCAAAAATTGGGATGCGATTTCGAATCCCAACCCTCGGCTTCCACCGCTGATCACAATTGTACCCTTTTTATTTTCCACTGGTTATTGTTCCTTGTATCTTGTTGATTTTTTTAAACCTTTCGCTATGGTATTGCCCATTTACAAATTCGAAGTGCCTTGGAATTTTGTAGGGGGCTAAGGTTCGCTTACAGATATCTAAAATGTGTTTTTTTGCCTGCAGTGGATCGACACCGTCATCAGTGTAAATTGTCGCCGCGACAATTTTTCCGGTGATCGGGCTCTTTTTCCCCCATACCGATGAATTCTTTACAAATGGAATTTGCAATAAGAGGGCTTCAATCTCTGCCGGAAACACTTTTTCACCCGCCACATTTATTACTGTGCTCTGGCGCCCCAAAATGCGAATGTACTCCCCTCGTTGTTCCACCAAATCCCCCGTACACAGCCAACCGTCATTCAATGTCGGGTGATCTTGGTTGAGGTAACCAAGCATGGCTGTTGGCGATTTGACCCACAGCACGCCATCCTGCACTTTATAGTCGGTTTTTTTAATTTTTAACCACAGCGAGTTGCCTGCCTTCGACTCTGTGGGTAACACGCCCAGCTCACTCATTCCATATGTTTGTTTTAGCGTGACGTGCGGCAATGCCTGTTGCAGCAAGTCGAGTGTTGCTTGTGGCATGACTTCTGAACCATATGCAATCACAGTCAGTGAACTCAGATCTGCGCGTTGATAACTGCGGTTGATCAACACCATGTTAAGGAAAGTCGGCGTAGTGGGTAATACATTGATACGGTGCTTTTCAATGGCCTGGCAGACATCCTCGGGGGTGCGTTTCGTCATGCTGACCAAGGTACAACCCGTCATTAGACACTGCATTAGGACATCCAAACCACCAATGTGATCAAAAAACAAAAAACCTGCGATGGTGGAGGTGGCCTGCTCTTTATAAACTTGATAACGCTGCAAAAGCTTGTCCAGGCTGAGTAAAATGGCTTTGGGTGTACCTGTGCTGCCTGAGCTGTATAAAATCAGTCCGGACGCTCCCTGTGTGACCAGTTGCTTTAATAGTGCATGCTTGGTGGGTGACAAGGTGGCTAGCGTGGTACAGCATATGGTGTCGTCGCGTGTGTCACACAGTACATCTGGATGTACTGCGTTAATGATTGTTTCTACTTGTGCAGCATCGCTATTGAATAAGGGAACGATTGTACACTGCTTGATATAGGCACCAAGTATCAATCCTAATGTCGTTGCGTTAAATACTCCATTGATGACAACGATACTGTGCTCTGTGATCGACTCATTGGTCAGCCAGTTGCGAGCACTTTGGGCAATGGCATCAAAGGTAATGCACTGATCTTTTTCAACAACCGCGGGGAGATCACCGAACTGTTGTACGCGATCCAGGATCCATGTTCTATCCACCAGGTTAGCTTCCTTTTTTAGTTGCTCACATATCGTCATATAGCTTGCTGCTACTGACATAAACAGGTGCTATTATGCCGATCGCCATGCGTGACAACACACCCTGGATAGAACGGCGGCAAGCCGACAAGGTGATAGGGGATCAGCATTCAGTGACCTCAAAACACAGGCTATACTTATGGAATAATAAGCGCAGACATACAGCCCAGTTTAAAGGGATATTAAATTATTATTTGTCCAGGCACTCAGGGTGTGGTCATTTTCTGATGTATGACGAACAACACACCTACGGCATATCTTCAGCCGCTTAATTGAATGATAAAAACATTATAAACATTAATAAATAACATGTAAAGCATGTATTGAGTCATGGGGTGAGAAGGGTAGGTTGGGCCATGTTCGCTGAATTTTGTCTGTAGATCTGCCTAGCTAACGGCGTGCACAACACAAGCATGTAAAGTGTGATTGTGTTGTGCACGCCTTGGCAATGCCAAGTTATGTCGCTTTATTCAACTTAAGCAATAGCGAATGACCCTCTACATCATAACGAGCAACCGTGTCATCAGATGCAATATCGCGCTTTTCAAAGCTCAATGCCAATGTCTCCGATGAGATGGTATCTGCATGTGCAGCGATAGCCGCATCGAGCGCTTGATCACATGCGTATTCGACATAAATGCGGTCTTCGATCTTAAAATCAAGCTGCTTACGTGTTTTCTGAACTCGGTTTACGATTTCACGGGCCAGCCCTTCAGCCAATAACTCCTCGTTCAGTTTACAGTCCAGTTTAATGGAAATATAACTATCAGAAATGACTTCTGAGCCTTCTTTCGGTTCACGGAAGGTGAGGATCTCTTCTTTGTCGAAGCGCATGCCCTCAAGCTCAATACTGCCGTCTTTTTCTAGCTGGCGTAATTGCTCGCCCGTGAGTGCTTCAATCAGTGCTTTATATTGCTTAAATGATTTACCCAACTTCTTGCCCAGCAAAGGTGAATTTGGCTTGGCGTAGAAATTGATAAAGCTGTCTTCGTCTTCACGGTAGACAACAGATTTTACATTCAGCTCAGATTGCAAGTAAGACTCTAGCTTCTTGATCTCTTGAAGTAGGCTTGTATCGCGGTGGATCACTGTCAGGCTCATCAGTGGGATTTTGGTCTTGATCCGTTCTTTATTACGTTTTTGACGACCTAGCAGCACGACGTTTTGCAATAGCGCGAGTGCATCTTCAAGCTCAGGTTGAATGAGTGCTTCATCAACGCTTGGATACGTACACAAGTGCACTGACTCAGGTTGTTCCCCATCCTCTTGTAAGGCAAGCATCTCTTGATAGATATGCTCAGATAAGAATGGCGCAAACGGTGCCATGGCCAGGCTCAACTCATAGATACAGGTGTACAGTGTCTGATAGGCACACACCTTGTCTTTAGTCAGTGTCTCAGCCCAAAAGCGCGAGCGGTTAAGGCGAATATACCAGTTGGTCAATTGCTCAATAAACTCAAACAACACCGGAATAACGTTATAAAGCTGATAGTTTTCGATCTCCGTGGTGACCTTTAACTTCAACGTTTGCAGTTTTGACAGTATCCAATGATCCAACGGATTGGTGATCGTGTGCGCTGTATTTGAAGGTTTCCAACCATCAATTTCTATATAGGTTTTGAGGAATTTAAAGGCATTCCACCAAGGCAGCATGGCACGACGAACAGTCAGTTTCACCCCTTCATTTGAAAAGTGTTGTGGCTCGCCTTTAACCAAACCTGAGTTGATTAAATATAAGCGTAATGCATCGGCACCAAACTCTTCCATGATGTCATCTGGCTGGGTGTAATTGCGCAAGCGCTTCGACATTTTTTTGCCATCTTCTGCCATCACGATGCCATTGACAATGACGTTCTTAAACGCTGGTTTGTCGTGCAAAGCCTGACTGAGTACCAACAGGGTATAGAACCAACCGCGTGTTTGGTCCAATCCCTCGGCAATGAATTCAGCCGGAAAGCTAGACTCGAAAAGCGACTGGTTTTCGAACGGGTAGTGGAGCTGAGCATACGGCATTGCGCCAGATTCAAACCAACAATCTAGTACTTCTTCAATACGTTGGTAGGTGCCTTCTTCATCTGCCACAGTGAAAGAAATATCATCGACGTAGTCGCGGTGTAAGTCATCGACACGGATCCCTGAATAGTGCTCCAATTCTTCTATAGAGCCAATACATAAGTACTTGCCGGTAACGTCGTTGCGCCACAGCGGAATGGGTGTTCCCCAGTATCTGTTTCGCGAGACTGCCCAGTCAATGGCGCCTGCCAACCAGTTCCCCATCCGGCCTTCTTTAATATACTCAGGTACCCAGTTGATCTGTTGGTTCAATGCCACGAGTTTGTCACGCATTTGCTCTACTTTGACATACCATGATGGGATAGAACGATAAATGATCGGCGTGTCAGAGCGCGGGCAGAACGGGTAGCTGTGTACAATGGTGGTGTGGCTGTACAGGTGACCTGTTTCTTTTAAGTGGCGAATGATGTTCTTATCCGCCTCTTTCACGTGCATGCGGCTAAAGTCAGTCACTTCTTCGGTAAACTCGCCAACCATATTCAGAGGACACACAACGGCCTGAATATTTGCCTCTTTCATGACGCGGTTATCGTCCTCACCAAATGCAGGCGCGATATGCACGATACCTGTACCGCTGTCCATGGTGACATAATCGTCAGCTAGAACAACAAATGCGCCTGCATTCTTTAACTCTTTGAAATAATCAAAGAGCGGCTCATAGCGTTTACCAACCAAGTCGGCGCCTTTATATTCTTGCACTACGGTTAAGTTTTTCCCTTTACCTATGGCTTCAAGGCGCGCTTTGGCAATGATAAAGTGGATCTGTTTATCTTCATCTAAAACTTTTATGTAGTCGGCGTCGGCTTTGACACACAGCCCCAGGTTGGAAGGCAATGTCCAGGGCGTGGTGGTCCACGCTGCGATATAGCAGTCTTCGTCTGCTAATTTGAACAACACTTCCAGTGCTGGGTCTTGTACGTCTTTGTAGTTAGAGCCTGCCTCGAAGTTGGATAAAACGGTGCCCAGAGTGGTAGAGAACGGTACCACCTTGACGCCTTGGGTGATCAGGTCTTTGTCCCAAAGTTGCTTGAATACCCACCATACAGATTCCATGTACCAAGGTTCCATGGTTCTGTAATCATTATCAAAATCGACCCAGCGGCCAATCCGTGTAACGGTAGAGCGCCACTCTTTCGTATAGCGTTGAACGATACCTCGACACTCATCATTGTATGCCTTGATCCCTAAGGTCTCAACGGCCTTTTTGGCTGACATACCCAAGGTTTTATCGGTTTCATGCTCAATCGGCAGGCCATGACAATCCCAGCCAAAACGGCGTTGGACATAATAACCTTTCATCGTAAAGTAGCGAGGGATAATATCTTTAATGGTGGATGCCAGCAGATGCCCATGGTGTGGTGTACCAGTTGCAAATGGAGGTCCATCGTAAAATGCATAGGGTGGATTGTTGGCTGTTTGACGAAGAGACTTCTGGAAAATGTCCTGTTTTTCCCAAAAATCAAGTACTTTTCGTTCCGCATCAACAAAGGAAAATGTATTCTGATCTGTATCGAGAGTATTGCCGTTCATTCTACCAGAGTAACCTTTAATTAGAGTTCATTATGCTGTAGCGATAAGCTGATATTTCATCATACCATAAATTCAACAATGTAAAAGGCTTACGGTACTTGTGGGGGGATTTTCCAAGTGAATTGCTGGCTCGGCGTGTGTTTTCGCTGGCGTCGGGCACCGTTGGGTGTTCACCCACAGTAAAACCCTTGTATATATCGCGCTAAATATGTTATTAATCTAACAGTTTAATTTGTATTTATTATGTGTTTAGACTACCTTGCGCTGTTATGGCAGGTTTAGCCGTGCGCGCCACTGGTGATATCGTCATTGTTTCTTTA
>NZ_JAUZVZ010000059.1 GCF_030717845.1 Alkalimonas collagenimarina | reverse complement strand
CAGGGTGAGATTACGAGTGGTCATTTAATCACCACACTCATGCCAGCTTCCAACACGGCATCAAGATAAGCCTCATTCATCAATGCCTGACGCTGCTTTCTTCTGATACTCATTTTCCGCTTCTCAGCGCGTAACATATTCAAGCCGAAGTGTCGCATCGTGGCAAGATTGGCTGCTGCATTACCACGGTATATCTGGCACGCATCCTCACTTAAGCTCACATCCAGCACCCAGTGCAGCTGGTTTTCAATACCCCAATGCTCTCGCACTGCACGGGATAGCCGCTCGGCGCTAAGCGCGGCTGAGCTGATAAAATAACGTTGCTCTAACACCGCACGCTTGTGCTTTTCCACCCGGTAAGTCGTTGCCATGCCTAAGGTTGTCAGCGCTGGCCAGGCGGCTTTGAGTTTTTCCGGTAATTCACTGGCCGGACAGACCTGGAATTCACGGTACTCCAAACGCCCACGGTTCTTTTCCAGTGACTGCGCTGCACTGTCTTTATACGCTTTACCCGCAAAGACTTGTTTTACTGCGTCGTGCAGCTGCCCTTGGTTGCCTTTAACCGTCAACAGGTAGTCGGCTTCTTTATCTACTATCTGCTGCGCTATCTCTTTCTGGCATCCCATGGCATCCAAACTGACCAAGCATCCTTTAAGCTCCAGCAAGTTAAGCAGCTGAGGTATCGCCGTAATTTCGTTGCTCTTCTCGTCCGTTTTAACCTGGCCCATTACCACACCATTGGCGCTGGCAAAGGCGCTAACCATATGAATAGAAGAGCAGCGGTCTTCCCGGTTGTAGGAGCCGCGAAGCGTTTTGCCGTCGATTGCGACCACCTGACCATCGGTAAGCTCTGTACAAGCCTGCATCCAACTGGCAAAGCAGCGCTGTAAGGCTTCGCTGTCCAGCAATGACATCACCCGCGCTATGGTGTCGTGTACCGGCAAGCCCAGTTTAAAAAAGCCATGCTCTTGCAGCCAGTCAAAGCGGTTTTCACCGAAATCTTCAATATCTTCCCAGCCCTCACAGCCAGCGATAACGGCACACAGCGTTAAAAACACGACGTCAAACAAGGGGTAAACGACCTTAGCGGCTTGCCTTGGGTCTTCTAATTCTGAAAAGTGCTCTGCAAAAATATCGATGTTCATAAACTGGCTCCGCGTAAAAGCCAGTATCTGATCACAGCTGAAGATCGCGGTCAATCAGTTATGCTAAAGTGGGCGCTAAATGTTCGTGATCTTGCCCTG
>NZ_JAUZVZ010000058.1 GCF_030717845.1 Alkalimonas collagenimarina | reverse complement strand
CTGAGGGATCCCCACGAATTTAAAGCTCATAGTATCAGCTCTTTTCCAATTTGATCACAGCCCAATCCAGCTCGGCAACCCAGAGCATGATTTGCTCTATGGCAGCGGCTATCTGTGCAGCACTTAGCCTGAGCCGCTCGAACTTACATTGCCGCATGCCCAGATAATTGAAGGATAGCACCCGCCTGTCTCGCACCGTGTTAGCTTGAAACTGCCGGTGTAGGCCCGCCATCTCTGTAGCAACACCTAGCATGTAATGCAGCCAGTTTGCCAGAGCCGCCAGTAAAATAAGGAGCTCCAAACGCGTTGGCTCCGTGGTGCCATGCGCATTGCTACCCAGCCCATAAGTACCGCTTTTCTGGTCTCGGAAGCTGGCTTCGATTTGCATGCGCTTGCCGTAGCAAGTTGCGATTTTATCGGCATAGTTTAGGCACTTTGGCAGGGACGAAACCAGCAGCCAGGGCTCTTTGTATTTGCGCTTTTTATCCCGCTTCCTGAGTTTCCATCCGGTGCCGACCAGCACCGCCTGAGCTTGATAGCGCTTGGCTTTGGTGAGCTCAATGCGCCCCAGGTGATTCGGATTGCAGCGGGCTTTTTTGTACAGCTCCTGCACACTGATAAATTCATCGTGCTCTGGCAATTTCACATGCTGATTGCCGCGAACCCGGCCGATGAAGTGCCAACCGCTCTTGCGTACTTCTTTGAACCACGGGACTTTAAAGCCTGCATCAGTGACAATCACTGGCTTGCAGTCGTCAGGAAGCATGAGTTTCAGGCGCTTCAGGAACTGACTGTGTACCCGTGGACTGTTGTAATCATCGGTGGGTGCGACCATTTGCAGCAAGGTCAGTGAGCGACCTTCCAAGGCAAGGCTGGCTCTTAAAATGTGATTCTGCTTCTTGGTATCGGCATTGCTCCAATCCACCAGGATGATAGGGTGCTTGCTGTTTGCCAGAATGGCTCTGGTCATCAATGCATAGATGCAAGGCATTTCAGCCAGGAGCTTGTTGTTGCTGAGCAGCCGGTCTGCCCGTTTGATGCTGTGTTTTTCGCACGTATCGCTGTCAATGCCCCGGCCAATGGCGGTGACCGTACAGCGCTGATGCTGCAACAGACTTTGCGTTGCTGAAAATAGTGATGAAAATCTGGTCTTATGCATCCTTTCAGGGGTGACAAAAGAGAGAAAATGGGCGAGCATAGTTTTCACATTCATGGCTGGTAGTGACTTGAAATTTTTGGCGAAAGATCAGATCGTGAACGGCCATGAATGTTCCCTTCTCGCCTAACTTTTTGTTTTAACTAGCCCATTTGTGGGGATACCTCAG
>NZ_JAUZVZ010000057.1 GCF_030717845.1 Alkalimonas collagenimarina | reverse complement strand
GTAATGCCGATCAGTTAAGAAAATTTTCGTGATCAGTTGACCGATCTTTTCAAGGCTTCAAAATCCGATATCAGGTAACTGATATCGGATTTTTTATATGCGTTTTGAAAGTGAATTGGCGGCAGCCTTTAACTCTTGCGGTACATTTCATACCTTTGAGAAGTATGCTGAGCTTCTTTCGCCAGAGCTTATACAGCAAGGCTTTGAGCAGGCTGGTGTTGCTACCATCCGTAAAAGACGGCTCCCTCTGGAAACAGTACTTTGGTCAATTATCGGTATGTCGTTATACCGTCAGAAGTCTGTCTGGGATATTGCCACTCAGATGGATATTATGCTGCCAGATAAAAAGCCATTGGTTGCACCGAGCGCCCTTGTTCAGGCCAGGCAGCGGTTGGGGGAAGATGCCGTTCGCGAAGTCTTCCGCGTGATGGCAAAGAAAAGCTATGAGTCCAATAAGTTTGAAACGTGGGCGGGTCTGAACCTGCTCGCAGTAGATGGTGTAGTATGGAGAACAGCAGACACACAGGAAAACCACGAGGTATTTGAAACACAGAGCAATCAACATCGGGAAAATACGTACCCGCAAGTTCGTATGGTTTGCCATATGGAAATAACCAGTCATCAACTCCTCAATAGTGCGTTTGCAGGTTATCGAACCAACGAGATGAAACTGGCGGAGCAGTTAATAGAGACCACACCAGACCACTCTCTGACCATCTTCGATAAAGGTTATTACTCGTTAGGTTTGCTGAATCGCTGGCATCAGGCAGGTGAACAACGACACTGGATGCTACCCGCCAGAAAAGACTTACAGTTCGAAGTCATCCGAAGTTTTAGTAAAAATGACAAGCACATACGCTTAACCAGTACGCCTCAGGCACGAAAAAACTTTACTGACTTGCCCGACTATGTGGACGCCAGACTCGTCACCAAAACAATCAAAGGGAAAACCTATCGTATACTGTCATCTATGGTTGATCCGATGCGCTTCCCAAGCGATGAAATGGTTGAGTTATATCGATATCGTTGGGAAATTGAGTTGGGCTACCGTGAAATGAAGCAGTCTTTACTCAACAATGAACATACGTTGAGAAGTAAACGTCCAGATATGATCCGACAAGAATTATGGGGGCTGCTGTTGTGCTACAACCTGATAAGACAAGGCATGACAGCCGCTGCAGGTAAGCTAAATAGCGTTTGGCCAAACCAACTGAGCTTCACGAGTTGCTCAATGGCAATCACTCACTTCTTCGTAACGGTATCGCTTAGTAGTCCAGGGAATATCCCAAAACAGTACGAGGCTCTGCTGACGCAGATGGGATACTTCAAGCTCCCAGAGCGCCGTGAGGACAGGAGTTACCCGCGGTGGGTAAAACCAAAACCAAAGAAATACCCAACCAAAAAGAAAAATGCCAGTCAGCTTAACTGACTGGCATTAC
>NZ_JAUZVZ010000056.1 GCF_030717845.1 Alkalimonas collagenimarina | reverse complement strand
GTAACCGTTCACCAAGGCCCTATTGACAGCTAAAAATATTTATTTTCAGTGATCTCTTGGATCCTATTGATTGATCCCGCCAGTCTGGCAAAGTGGTTCTTATGCCACGTAAAAAACAGCCATCCAAGCCGCCCGAAGTCGATAACTTAGATGATGCAAAATGTGTTATCCAAGCATTATGGGACAGGCTCAACGACCTCGAAGACCGACTGAAGCAAAACAGTCGTAACTCGTCGCGCCCGCCATCGTCGAATGGGCCGGGGGCGTCCTCTTCTGCGCCAGCTAAAAAGCCGACAGGCCGTAAGCGTGGCGCGCAATCCGGTCATAAAGGTAGCAAGCGGATGCTGGCCGACAGCGTTGATGAAACCCTGAGCTATTATCCCGGTGATACGTGTGTCTGTGGTGGTGCCATTGCAATCAGTGATTCACCCTATAGACGCCACCAGGTTTTTGATATTCCTTCTCAGGCCTTCTCTGTGGTTGAACATCAGTTACATCAGGGGCAGTGTGGCCAGTGCAGCAAAACGGTAAGAGCAACACTACCTGACAACGTGAATCAGGGGCAGATGGGCAATAACCTGCTGGCCTATGTGGCAATGCAGTCCGGTCAGTTTCACCAGAGCATCAGTAAAATTCAACAACAGCTGGAGCAGAACTTCGGTTTATCGTTCAGTCGCGGTGCTATCTCTGAAGCGCAGGGCCGGGTGAGTTCAGTACTGACGCCAGCGTATCAGGATATCAAAGAGACAATGCGCACTGAGGCGGTGGTACACTGCGATGAAACCCGTCATCAGCGTGACAACGAAAACCGCTGGATGTGGCAGGTATGCACAGCGGAGTTATCCTGCTTCATGACGCACTTCTCACGCGGCGCCTGGGCGGCAAAGAAGCTGTTGGGCGATAATCCAGAAAACATCGTTGTTACCGACCAGTATGCCGGTTATCACTACATTGATGCTGACCACCGACAGTTGTGCTGGGCGCATATCTTAAGGAACATGAATGCTCTGGCGGAAAGCTGGGGCACGAATAAAACCTATGGAACAACGTTAGTCAGGCTCATTCGCATACTGTTCCGGCTGCAACACCGGCATGAGCGTAACGCACTAAGTGAAAAGCGATACCGGGGCCGGATGGAAAAATTACGCATCGCCTGGCGAGAGCAACTTGAACTGGCATCAAGACGCTGTGTTACTCCCCGCTATCAGAACCGGTGTAAGCTACTGTTAAAACACGATGACATGTGCTGGGTATTTCTCAGTCACGATGGCGTCCCCCTCACCAACAATGAAGCAGAGCGTTCATTGCGAAGCTATGTGCTGTGGCGAAAAGGCAGCTACGGCGTGTGCTCTCACCGAGGGGAACTGTTCAGACAACGTATACTCACCATCGTAGAAACCTGCCGGAAACAAAAGTTGAATCCACTGAATTGGCTCCGCGCCATTCTCGAAGCGACGCTGAACAAAACGTCCTATCCTCTACTCGATGACTTCAAAGCAGCCAGTCAATAGGGCCCTGGTGAACGGTTAC
>NZ_JAUZVZ010000054.1 GCF_030717845.1 Alkalimonas collagenimarina | reverse complement strand
TCAGATTACTGACAAACCCTGGTTTTTTAGCCGGGGTTTGTTTTTTCCGGGTAGCGATCCTGGTCGTACGCTCGTTTGCACCCTTGGTCGTTAAATTGCCAACTCACCACCATGGACAGGTTGAACTTGCCTAATCAGCCTCTTAAACATGAATACGGCGTTTTTATAGCCGTAAAAATGCGATAAAAAGGCCAGCAAGGCCATTTTCTTGATGTTCTGCGCGGCAGCTGCCAGCAGACATTGCATCTGCACCTTAAACAGGCCTCTGAAGCGTGCATAGCGATGGCCATGCTGCTGTTTTGCATCTGCGAAGCTACGCTCTACCGTCTCTTTTCGTCGGTGATAAATCTTTTTACCCCAACTGGTCAGGCGTATCTCCTGCACGTGCTCCTTATCCTCTTCCCACACATGCCGCGTGATGATTTTAAGTGCCTTCTTACTGCTGGTGCATTGACTGCGTAGCGGGCAATGCAGGCAGATTTTCGGGTTGGAGTGGTAATGCCGGTAGCCTTCCCGGTTGGTTGTCCGGTAGGTCAGGAGCTCTCCGTTTGGGCAACGGTACGTATCGCTTTGTTTGTCGTAGATGAAGTGCTTTTTCTTAAAATCATTTTTGCTGAAGTTCGGCCTACGATACGCGATGACCGGTGCTATTTGCCGCTCGCGAACAAGGTGGCACACCGGTGCGGTAAAGTATCCTGCATCCAACCCAACGGCTATCGGGTCGAGTTTGAATCGCTCAAGCTGTCGGTCGAGGCGTGCGATGTAAGGCTGACTATCATGCACATTGCCTGCGGTCACGAAGGTGTCGGTGATGAGGCCATGACGGCCATCGACAGTGCGATGGTCGAGGTAGAAGAAGCCTTGTGGTTTGCCTTCGCGTGTCATAAAGCCACTGTCCGGGTCTGTGGTACTGACTTTCTGGTCCTTTGTGGTGGCTTTTGACTCTGCCGTTTTCAATGGTTTTTTATCGTGGGCGAGTCGGTCTTCTTCAATGGCTTTGTTCAGTTCGTCGATGTAGGCCGAGGTGCTGGCATGCACTTGCTTGTTGATGGATTTGCGCTTGTTGGCGTTGGCTTTTAAATGCGTGCTGTCGGTGTACAAAGTGGTGCCACCTATCAGACGTTTCTCGATAGCCTGCTCCACAATACGGTCGAAGATGCGTTGGAACACATCGGTACCATTAAAGCGGCGGATCCGATTTTGGCTCAGGGTGGATGCGTCTGGTACCTTTTCAGTCAGCCCCATACGCAAAAACCAGCGATAAGCAACATTGACCTGAATTTCCTGCATCAAGCGACGTTCACTGGGCACACCAAACAGATAGCCAAGGATCATGATTTTAAATAAGCGAACCGGGTCAATCGGCGGACGGCCGTTGTCTTTGCAGTACAGATGTTCGACTTCTTCACGAATGAATTCGAAATCAATGGCAGCATCGACTTTACGAACGAGATGGTCTTTGGGAACAAGCTCTTCGAGCGTCACCATTTCTAATTGGTACTGTTGAGGTGAGGGAGTTTTGAGCATAGAAGGTAGCCTCTAAATCAACTACCCCTATTAGATCAAAGTCCTGGATCTACGTCCAGGACTTTGTCATCAGTCTGA
>NZ_JAUZVZ010000053.1 GCF_030717845.1 Alkalimonas collagenimarina | reverse complement strand
TATGCGTAACACCAACCGCACATTCCAAGCCTAGCTAAATCTTCTTACCCTGTCTGATTCTACTACCAGACAAGGGTTCACACATGATCCGCAGAACAACCGAGCAGTGGCAAGCGCTGTTTGACCAGCATAAAGCCAGTGGTTTAACCCAAACCGAATTTGCAAAACAGCAGGGAATTGACCCGAGCTATTTTAGTTTTCGTAAGCGGCAGCTTCTCGCCTGGCAACAGGAAGACGATACCGGCTTTGTCGAGCTGACCACACAAGGCATGATACTCAATCAAAGCATTGTGTTGAAAAAGCGCGATGTCGAGCTGCACTTACCGCCCGGCACGGATGCCTTGTGGTTAGCTGCGTTGCTCCGGGCGCTTTAATCATGAAGATGTTTATCGACCCACCCAAAATCTACCTGCATAAACAGCCGGTGGATTTCAGAAAGTCTATCAATGGCTTGTCGCTGTTGGTTGAACAGGACATGCAGCAGTCGCCGTTTAGTGGCGCCCTATTTGTATTCTGCAATCGGCAACGTACCCGCTTAAAAGTGCTGTACTGGGATAATACCGGCTTTTGCCTGTGGTACAAACGGCTGGAAAAAGATAAATTCCGCTGGCCGCGTCTTATGCCCGGCAAAGTGTTATCCATCAGCGAACAGCAGTGGCACTGGTTGCTACAAGGTATCGACATCCAAAAACTGACACCCCATCAACCATTGCACTACCAAAGCGCTGGTTGATATGCGGATCCGCTATAAATCCCGGCGATCGCGCCAAAAATAATCTAAATCAGCACAGGCACTTAGTCGTATTGGCCGTTACAATAACGGCCATGAAAAAGACACCTAAATCCTTGCCAGACGATGTGGAACTGCTTAAGAAAATGCTGCTTGAGCAGACTGAAAAACTTGAACGTAAACTGGCACAAAAAGACAGACGCATCGCCAAATTAGAGCAGGTAAACCAAAAGCTCGAAGATAAGCTGCAGCAATTGCTGGAGCAGTACACCCTTGCCCAGTATAAAAAATACAGCCCCAGTAGCGAAAGCTACCAGGGCGATGGCGAGGTGCTGAACGAAGCAGAGCAGCTGGCTGACGAAGCGACAGCACAGCCTGAAGCGGCTCAGACAGAAGCAAAAAAACCAGTCAAACCACGCCGTCCACGTATTGCGGCCGAGCTGCCACGGGTAGGAGTTATCCACGACATTACCGATAAAACCTGTGCCTGCTGCGGCCATGCGCTGCACCGGATGGGCGAGGAAGTCAGTGAGCAGATTGAGTTTATCCCTGCCCAAATCCGGGTGATTAAAAACATCCGCCCTAAATACAGCTGCCGGGCGTGTGAAAATCAAGGCACGACAGTAGCCATTCAAATTGCCGATGTACCGCCGGCGATTATCCCTAAAAGCATGGCAACACCCAGCCTGCTGGCTCAAATAATCAGCAGCAAAATGCACTATGGCCTGCCGTTATACCGGCAGGAAAAAATGTTCGGCCAAGCCGGTATTGAGCTAAGCCGCCAAACCATGAGCCGCTGGTTAATTACCTGTGCTGATAAACTGGAACCACTGCTGGTGTTAATGAAAAACACGTTATTAGAGCAACCGGTGCTGTGGGCCGATGAAACGACCGTCAACGTGCTGGATGTAGAAAAAAGTACCT
>NZ_JAUZVZ010000052.1 GCF_030717845.1 Alkalimonas collagenimarina | reverse complement strand
GTAAATGGTGGACCTTTTTATCTATTACGTGAGCCGGTGGGCAGTCCATATGCACCATTCCCAACGGTTGGGGAAGTGACTTTTGGCCCCGATCCGAACTTAAATGTTTTAGTTTTAGGGCAGGCCATTAATGAAGGGCCAGGGGAGAATATTCAAGCGACCATCAGTGGAAACACTTTCACTTTGTTCAACGATACAACCTTACAATTCAGAATTGCTGGTACAGCACCTGACGAAGCTACGGCATTAGCAAATCAAGCATTTATAGCTTCACTGACAGGTTTAAGTACTGAGCAAGTAGGTCTTCAGAAATACAATATTGCACCACCAGAGGATGAAGAATTAATTACCAATTTGAACCTACAGATCATCGATGAGGCTGTTCAAATTATCGATGGATCTCGGGCAAAACTTGGTGCAATTCAGAATAGGCTGCAAGGGACTATCAGGAACTTAAATAATATTGAAGAGAACGTATCAGCCGCGCGAATGCGAATACGCGATACTGACTATGCCAAAGAGACGGCAGAGCTAACCAGAGCGCAGATTATGCAGCAATCCAGTACGACGGTGTTATCGCAAGCTAATCAACGACCACAGACCGCCTTGGCGTTGTTGCAGTAATATATATGATACCTAGTTGATCATGCGACTAAAATGGGGTTTAGTAAAGTCATGGTATATCCAGTATGGATAATGACATTTAAATTTGGCACCTCCTTATTAAGAGCAGTACATACATAGAAGTGAGGGGGTATGCATTACTCTGTAAAAAGGATTAAGTATGGCGCAGCGTGATATTCCGTTTGCTGAAAGAACCATTGATAGTGAGACAATTTCTGATTTGTTTTGTGTTGTAGCAGGGCAAGTTCAAGCTGCTGATAAAGCGTCTGAAGCTTTTGGGTGTGATATCGTTATTCCCTACTCAGAGGAAATTTTGGGCATTATTTTCGATGGTGTTGGCGCTCCTGATGACAAAGACTTCAGAGAGCCATTTTTCGACATGTTCTTTGAATGGGTGCTTGATGAAGCACAAACCTTGGATGAATTCTTAAAAGAGTTTTATTTGAGCCTTGAAGACCATTTGCACATGTATAGTGTTCGTATGAAAGAAAGCACAGACAGTTAGCAATGGCATATTAAGCTGATTAAATCAGCTTACCAAGTAAGCATTTATATACTAAGGATTTGCTGAGTAGATGAGTAAAACTGAAAAAGTAGATGATCCGCTTAAATCGTTCAATGAGATTTTATTACCTGACCCAAGACAAAAGCACTTTTCAGGGTCACTCATGGATCGCCATGAAATCCTTAGCAAGATTAATCTTCACGAAGGTGTACCAATTGAAGTTCGGCAGTCCTTTGAGACTGCAAAAAATTTATGCCTATATACGTGGTTCGTATACAGGTTTCATCAGGTGTCTGAATTGATGGCGTTTATCACTTTAGAAGTGGCTTTGCGTAATCGGTTCTTATTCGAGAGCCCAAATCAAACCGTTCCGTCCTTTGCTAAGCTTTTGAAACGAGCCAAGGAGAAACAGTGGATTGAAAATGAGAGATTCCCTAGTTTGCTAACGAAAGCGGTGCAATATGCTAGCGATAAGAAATACTTTAAACAGTTTAAAGAGCATGATTTTGATAATGAACCAGAAATGCTCATAGATGATGATCCTAATGAACGTGAAATCACTGAGGCATTGGCAGAAATAGATTTAGTTGGTGCTATAACTAGTACGACAAACAAACTACGTAACAATCTTGCTCATGGGGCTACAAC
>NZ_JAUZVZ010000051.1 GCF_030717845.1 Alkalimonas collagenimarina | reverse complement strand
ATTGGTGTTAGTGGAATCCTTTGGAAAGAGGAGCGATACAGGGTGATAGCCCCGTACACGACAATGCCTTTGCAGTGAAAACGAGTAGGACGGGACACGTGGTATCCTGTTTGAACATGGGGGGACCATCCTCCAAGGCTAAATACTCCTGACTGACCGATAGTGAACCAGTACCGTGAGGGAAAGGCGAAAAGAACCCCTGTAAGGGGAGTGAAATAGAACCTGAAACCGTGTACGTACAAGCAGTAGGAGCGGACTTGTTCCGTGACTGCGTACCTTTTGTATAATGGGTCAGCGACTTACATTCTGTAGCAAGGTTAACCGAATAGGGGAGCCGTAGGGAAACCGAGTCTTAACTGGGCGTCTAGTTGCAGGGTGTAGACCCGAAACCGAGCGATCTATCCATGAGCAGGTTGAAGATTGAGTAACATCAATTGGAGGACCGAACCCACTAATGTTGAAAAATTAGGGGATGACTTGTGGATCGGAGTGAAAGGCTAATCAAGCTCGGAGATATCTGGTTCTCCTCGAAAGCTATTTAGGTAGCGCCTCGAGCGAATACCATTGGGGGTAGAGCACTGTTTGGGCTAGGGGGTCATCCCGACTTACCAACCCCATGCAAACTCCGAATACCAATGAGTACTACTCGGGAGACACACGGCGGGTGCTAACGTCCGTCGTGGAAAGGGAAACAACCCAGACCGCCAGCTAAGGTCCCAAAGTTATGATTAAGTGGAAAACGATGTGGGAAGGCATAGACAGCTAGGAGGTTGGCTTAGAAGCAGCCACCCTTTAAAGAAAGCGTAATAGCTCACTAGTCGAGTCGGCCTGCGCGGAAGATGTAACGGGGCTAAATCATACACCGAAGCTGCGGATTTGTGTGCATCACCAGAAGCTATTGATTAACGTCGACGCGCGAAGCGCCCGGCGGTAAAGCGTTCAAACAACAGTCGATGTTGAGAGAATAACAGTAGTTTGTGGGATGCACACAAGTGGTAGAGGAGCGTTCTGTAAGCCGTTGAAGGTTGTCCGGGAGGATGGCTGGAGGTATCAGAAGTGCGAATGCTGACATGAGTAACGATAAGGGGAGTGAAAAACTTCCCCGCCGAAAGACCAAGGGTTCCTATCCCATGCTAATCAGGGTAGGGTAAGTCGGCCCCTAAGGCGAGGCTGAAAGGCGTAGTCGATGGGAAACGGATTAATATTTCCGTACCGGCAATACTGCGATGGGGGGACGGAGAAAGCTAGGCAATCGCGGCGTTGGTAGTCCGCGTGAAAGTGCGTAGGTTGGTGGCTTAGGAAAATCCGGGCTGCTAAGACTGAGACACGAGACGAGACTCTACGGAGTTGAAGTTGCTGACGCTATGCTTCCAGGAAAAGCCTCTAAGCTTCAGGTATTGACGACCGTACCCGAAACCGACACAGGTGGTCAGGTAGAGCATACCAAGGCGCTTGAGAGAACTCTGCTGAAGGAACTAGGCAAAATAGTACCGTAACTTCGGGAGAAGGTACGCTCTTGCTCGTGAAGCCCTAGCGGTGGAAGCGAACGAGAGTCGCAGTGACCAGCTGGCTGCAACTGTTTATTAAAAACACAGCACTCTGCAAACACGAAAGTGGACGTATAGGGTGTGACACCTGCCCGGTGCCGGAAGGTTAATTGATGGGGTTAGCGCAAGCGAAGCTCTTGATCGAAGCCCCGGTAAACGGCGGCCGTAACTATAACGGTCCTAAGGTAGCGAAATTCCTTGTCGGGTAAGTTCCGACCTGCACGAATGGTGTAATGATGGCCAGGCTGTCTCCAGCAGAGACTCAGTGAAATTGAAATTGCGGTGAAGATGCCGTATACCCGCGGCTAGACGGAAAGACCCCGTGAACCTTTACTATAGCTTGGCACTGAACATTGACCCTACATGTGTAGGATAGGTGGGAGGCTTTGAAG
>NZ_JAUZVZ010000050.1 GCF_030717845.1 Alkalimonas collagenimarina | reverse complement strand
TACATTTCACAGAGGCTCATATGAACATTCAATTTAAGTGGTCAAATGCAAACTACCTTGAGGCGGGTAAACAAGCTGAGTTTGAAGAAGCAGTTAGAGACGATATAAATTTGGAATCTGATGATAGAGCAAAGCCATGTCATGCAGGAGACTTGCTTGTTGAGCTTGGTGTTGCAGGTCCATTGTTGAATAAAGTGGTTGGTAACGTTAAATGTAGTTGTGGAACCAGCTATTTAATTATTGACGGTACAGTAAACCAAAATATTAGTTACAGCAGAGTTTGACACCGCATGTATAACAAGCGCCATCAAAAACGCGCCCGTTGGGCGCTCGACTCGCAACAAGTTGCTCGCGTTTGTGGCGGGCGTTAAGCCCAATCAATAAGGATGTTCCTATGAAACTTTCTGCATTACTTATCTCAAACTTTAAGGGCATTAAGGACGAGATAAAAATACTTATCGACAATATTGTTGTTTTGGTCGGCCCAAATAACAGCTGTAAGTCTACAATCTTAGACGCATACGAAGCCTATGTATCAATGGGGAGCGCGTTAAGCTTGGATCATTTTCACGGTCGAGATACTAATAAACCCGTGATAATTACAGGTGTATTTAATGATGTTACACAGGATGACATTGAAACTTTAGGGCAGGAATGGCATCTGCAAAATGACCCTGAGTTTGGGGAATGTGCAAAATTTCAAATTCGTTGGGAAACTCCCGATGAAAGCGGTATTAAATATAGTTTCAGCAATAAAACAAATGACTGGAAGAAAGGCGGAGCTGGCGGTTGGAATACCTTACTACAAAGCAGATTACCAACCCCTATACGATTAAATCCAAATGATGGATACGACGCGCTGGAGAAGGTCGTAAAGGATCTGGCATCAAAGAATGCCGCAAAAAAATTAAAAGATGACAAAAGTAAAGTTGCTGGAATTGTTGCTGAAATAGAAAAGCTTGCTCAGGAAGTTGATAAAGAACTCTCGGGGAGTATTGGGCAATTAAGCAACAAAATCGAAGTAGAGCTAAATAAACTTTTTCAAGGTGCTACCGTAAGCTTTGAGACTGGTGTTGGCAAGTTTAAAGCAGAAGATGCCATTAAAGATGGTAGTAAGTTTTTTGTTAAAACAAGTAATCACCCATCATCGCTAGAACACCAAGGTACTGGATTAAAAAGAGCCTTTTTATGGTCTGCCGTGAACGCTTTATGTAGCGAAGGGATGTACAAAAGAGGAACAAAAGTAATTCAAGATGAAACTCCAAAAGTACTGCTGATTGATGAGCCTGAAATTAATCTTCACCCATCAATAATAAGAGCTGCTAGGAAAGCCATTTATGCACTTGCGGATCTTGAAGGTTGGCAAGTCATCTGCACTACACACTCGCCAGTATTCATTGATCTCACTCAAGACCACACGACGCTAATCAAAGTATCAAATAACCAGCAAGGAGTTTTCTACTTCCAGACGGATAAAGCTCATTTTAGTCCTGACGAAAGAGATAATCTCAAAATGCTTAATCGTTGCTGCCCTACTGTTAATGAGTTCTTTTTTTACCCGAATGCAATATTGGTTGAGGGCGATACTGAATATTTGGCATATCAGTACATCATTGAAAAGAGTGGAATGGAGGGCAGTTATTGCGTAATCAACTGTAGAGGTAAGGCAAATATACCGACATTCATCAAGATTTTTAATCAGTTTAACGCTAATGCTATAGCGGTTCACGATTTAGATACAAAACTCAGAAAAGATGGTGCTGCAAATGCCATGTGGACAATAAATTTAAATATTCGGGCGTTAGCTGACTCTACAAATGGACGCGTCAAAACTGTTGTTCACAACCCTGATTTTGAAGGCTTCTATCTAAATGAATCTCCAACTAAAGATAAACCATATAATTTATTTACTCATTTAACGTCAAATGATTTTGAAACGAATGCCAAATATAAAGAGTTAAGGGAGTCTCTGACCTCAATTATTGATGGAACTCATAAGGGCTTATACAACACGCAGGCTGAGTTAGATGCCATGGCTTAACAAGGCGCTGCACACGGATAAATTACTCGCTTCGCTCCCAATTTACCGGTGA
>NZ_JAUZVZ010000005.1 GCF_030717845.1 Alkalimonas collagenimarina | reverse complement strand
CTTGCTCTTCTTAAAGCGCTTCGGGACTTGGCTAGTGCCCTGTTCCGTTGGCATGGCGCGCATTATAGAGGCTGAAAATGAGGAAGCAACCACTATTTGCTTTTTAAAGTGACTTTGCTGGAAAAGTAAGCTAGTTGTGTTTTTTTAACGCAACCGCAGCTTTTAAGCGCTGCTTACCATACGAAAAAGCTTTTTGAAACACAGCAAGACTGACGGGGATATATTGATATTCTGCTGCCGTACGCCCCTGCTCGGTGTCTACGTCGGGATCATTCAAATAGACAAAATGATCGTCCGCATCACACAACAGCACCCAATGCGGTGCTTTACTACGATCAAACTGCCACGTACTAATCAGAATAAGAACGAGATAACCATCATTAAGCCATCGCAATAACTCGGTTAATGAAAAATCTTGTATCTGAACAGAAATGCCTGCTTGCTCAACTTTCTGCAGCTCGACCTGATACACCCATTCCAAAATGCTTTTCTTTTCTTGCGTCCGTACAGAGTCAACAAATAATGGTCCATCCTGATTCAATAACACCTGCACAGCGAATCCTCGCTTGTAAGCAGCTAAAGCTAACCCCCTAGGCCCACAGCCGCCATGACCGGATGTCATAAAAATGGTGGTTGCTTCACGCCATATTTCCAGCTCCTCTAGATACGGGTGATGCTGATTCGGTTCAAAATAATTCATCGCCATTAACAATGAAGCCGGGCCACAGGTAAAAGACGTACTTTGCTGGATATAGCCTACCAGTGGTCTAGCTGCGCTCGCATCAAAAAAGTAGACTCGTTTTTGCATGCAAAGCGCATCACTATGATCTTCATAAAAATCATGCTTTACATCAAAATCTTGATACCCCTGAGTGCGATACAACTGAATTGCAGCCCTGTTATCAAAGCGGACTTCTAACCGAAGAAACACGCAGCGCCGCTGCCGGGCAACCGCTTCGGCTGCATTGAGTAATTTCTGCGCGTAGCCCTGCTTTCTTTCGCTTGGAAGCACAGCCAATGAGTACAGCCTCGCAAGGCTGGTACCCCGGCGGTATAACACCAGAAAATAGCCGGCTATTGTCCTTTGCTTAACTAACAGCTGAATATCGCTACGCTGATCAAGTATAAAGTGTCGAAAGCTGCGTCGACTCAAGCGATCTGAATCAAAGCAAGCCTGCTCTAACGACAATAAAGCAGATAAATCAGCAAGCTCTGCTGGTCGTACAAACAATTCATCATCCGCGTGGTGAAACACAGCTTACTCCTGCTTTTGAAACACAAAAAATTGTGGCGCATTGAAGCCTGTTTAGCACCATGGCTCAAGAGAATTTCCTTGCTAGTAACGAGTAAGAAAATTCATTGTCATTTAATCAGCTATGCTAAGTACAATAGTGCCATCTGTTTATGAGGAACCATAGTGCATGTCTAAGCTTTTAATCGTAGTCGATAAATTACAAGACTGGGGGCCATTCTTTCAATACGATGGAGTCGTCACTCTGGCTGATTACTTAAAATTACCGGTCAAAACAAAACAGCGAGTACGGGTGATCAATTTATGTCGACAAGCTCAGTACCTCGGCTCAGGGTACTATTGCTCATTACTGGCAGAAGCCAGAGATCACCATGCTATTCCATCCATCAAAGTGTTTAATAAGTTTAATCGGGATGAGATCGCGGATATCATCGATGATATTCCTGGCGCTACGCTCAATCAATTAAATAAAGAGTTAAGCGGTGAAGCTAACAGCTCACTGTCATTTCAAATCTATTTTGGTGAAACACCCAACAAACATCTGAAAAAAGTAGCAGGTTTCTTATTTGAAGCGTTTCCAGTGCCCATCTTGCAAGTCGACCTCATCAAAAAGCAGCAATGGCAGGTAAAAACATTACGGATTGGTAGCCTACATAAGTTAGTCGAAGCAGAGCAGACTTTATTTGCTGACGCTTTAGAGCGTTTTAGCCATAAAATATGGCAAGCAGAGCCGAATCAGCGACACTTTAAGTATGATGTGGCTATTCTGCTTGATCCTCATGAAAAATTCCCTCCCTGCACCCCCCGCTCCATCGAGTTATTCTGTAAGGCAGCGAAAAAGGCAGGTATGGATACCGAAATTATTGGAGCGAAAGATAATCATCGATTGGCTGAGTTTGATGGCTTATTTATTCGTGAAACTACCGCCGTTAATCATCATACCTTTAAAATGGCATTAAAGGCGGAGCGCGAAGGATTAGCCGTGATTGATGATCCTAATTCGATTTTACGCTGCAGTAATAAGATTTACCTGCAAACTCTGTTCGAGCAACATAAAGTGCCTGTTCCTGATGGTTTAATGTTATTCAAACAAGATACCGACAATCTGGAGCGAGCTGCCGATCTGCTTGGCTTACCCATGGTATTAAAGATCCCGGACGGTAGTTTTTCCCGAGGGGTGGTAAAAGTCAAAACCATGACCGAGCTGAAACAGCAAATGAAACAGCTGTTTGAACAAAGTGCGATTATTCTAGCGCAGCGATATACCTTTACTGAGTTTGACTGGCGCATCGGCATACTAAATGGCAAACCACTCTTTGCATGTAAATATTTTATGGCCCGAAATCACTGGCAAATCTACAAACACGGTACAGGCAAAACCCAGAGTGGCGCTTTTACCACTTGTGCTATTGATGAAGTCCCTGGCCATGTATTGGATGCAGCCATCCGGGCTTGTGCGCCTATTGGAAACAGTTTGTATGGTGTCGATCTGAAGCAAGATGGGGAAAAAGTCTATTTGATTGAGGTGAACGATAACCCCAATATTGATGATGGCGTTGAAGACTTGCACTTAGGCAACAAGCTATACGACTTACTGGTCGAAGATTTTATCCGTCGCATTGAGCTAAAAAGGTAAAAACGCAAAAGCATCGGGAGTGCTTTTGGACAGCCAATGGCTGGTCCCGGAGGGATGCCTGCATGGATAGCAGGCACAAAAAAACCGGCCTTGGCCGGTTAATTTGGTGCAGATGGAGAGACTCGAACTCTCACGCCCTTTCGAGCACAAGCACCTGAAGCTTGCGTGTCTACCAATTCCACCACATCTGCGTGGTATGTCAGGCATCGCTGCTCAACATGGCGCACAGTATAGCGAGTTCGAAAAAGCTGTCAACTGCAATATACAACAATTTGACCGCTTTTGAGCCACTCGCATGTATCTGCAACAAGGTGCTTATTTTTCACTCTTTTTCAATAAGCCAATCTCTTCCAAACGCTGTAATAAGTAGTCATTGGAGTTGATCGGCTCTGGATAACGATTAGGCCTGTCAGCACTGATGCAACTCGGCAAGGTCTCAATGACAAAGTCCGGGTTCGGATGCATAAAGAACGGAATCGAGTAGCGAGGCTCGTCTGCCGCTGAGCCAGCCGGGTTTACCACCCGGTGTGTTGTCGATGGCAGCACGTGATTAGTTAGTCGTTGTAACATATCACCAATATTCACCACGATCGTGCCTTCAATAGTCGTAACAGGTAACCAGCTGCCATCACGACGTAAAATTTCTAAGCCTGCTTCATTTGAACCAACCAGCAAAGTGATCAGATTAATATCTTCATGCTGACCAGCACGAATAGACTGAGTGGTGGTATCTTTAATCGGTGGGTAATGAATAGGCCGAAGAATAGAATTACCAAAATTCACTTTATCAGCAAAGTAATCTTGTGGCTGATCCAAAAACAAAGCCAACGCTTCAAGCACGCGGTTGCCTAAATTCTCCAACTCCATGAATAACCGATAGGTTGCCTCTTTAAACTCAGGCACTTCGGTTGGCCAGACATTGGGATACAAGCTAGGATGTGGTGCCGGACCATCAAGCTCCCGACCGACATGCCAGAACTCTTTCAAATCCGGATGATTGCTATCTTTTGCTTTCTCGACACCAACCGCGGTATACCCTCGGGCACCGCCCTGCCCGGGTTGGTAATAACGAGCTTTGACATCACTCGGTAACGCGAAAAATTGCTTAATCGCACTATAGGTATCATCTACCACTGCATCGGAAATACCGTGGCCACTAATGCCGCAGAATCCAAATTCAGTGTAGGCCTTGCCAATTTCGGCAACAAAGTTATCTTTGTCGGTGGCAAACCGTCTTATATCTAACGTTGGAACTTGCTGTGTCATAAATAAGACCTGTTTGTGTACCAGAACACATTGGCATAGCCAATAAATGTCGAGGTACTAGCCTAAAGAAAAAAAGAGCCCTGCAATAGCAGCACTCATTAAGTTGGCCAACGTTGCTGCCAGCAGGGCTTTTAACCCCAGCTCAGCAATGTCAGCCCGACGGCCCGGAGCCATACCCCCTAAACCGCCTAATAATATCGCAATAGAGGAGAAGTTCGCAAAGCCACACAGCGCGATCGTCACGATCACTTGCGTATGTTCGCTCAATTGCTCCTTCACCTGAACATAGTCCAGATAGGCGACAAATTCATTGATAACCAACTTTTGGCCAATAAAACTACCGGCAACCCGAGCCTCTTCCCAGGAAACCCCCAAAATAAAGGCCAGAGGCTGAAAGACATAACCAAAAATCAGTTGTAGTGTCAGATCATCCTTTCCAAACCAGCCTCCAATACCGCCAACAATACCATTGACCAACGCAATTAAGCCGACAAAAGCCAGCAACATTGCTCCTACATTCAGTGCCAACTGCATGCCGCTAGAAGCACCAGATGCTGCCGCATCAATCACATTGGTATGCGGTTTTTCAGTACTGATTTCGGTGAGCTCATTCTTCGGCTGGTCAGTTTCTGGCAGAATCATCTTCGCCATTAGAAAACCACCAGGCGCCGCCATAAAGCTGGCAGCTATTAAGTACTTCAATTCGACACCCAAGCCTGCATAACCTGCCAAAACAGAACCAGCGACTGATGCTAACCCCCCCACCATGACGGCAAATAGCTCGGAGCGGGTCATGGTTGGAATAAAGGGGCGGACAATGAGTGGTGCTTCCGTTTGTCCGACAAAGATATTGGCGGCAGCAGACATGGATTCGGGTCGACTGGTGCCCAATAACTTTTGCAAGCCGCCGCCAATTAACCGGATCACCCAGGTCATAATCCCGATGTGATACAACACGGCAATTAAAGACGAAAAGAAGATAATAATGGTCAGTACATGAATGGCAAAAATAAAACCTTGAGAGAAATTACCTAAATCACCAAACAAGAATTGAATTCCCGCATTGGCTACCACCAACGAAATGTTATACAACACATCCTGACCAAAAGGCACATACAATACAAAAGCACCAATAGCCAATTGAATGGTAAAAGCGCCACCGACGGTCCGCCAATTAATACGGTTACGATGTGCCGATGCCGCATAGGCCACCAGCAAAAGGACAATAATACCCACCAATCCCATCATAGCTTATTCCCTGAGTGTTATTCCGCCAGCAACTGGCGAATTTTTGTTTTTATAATATCGATCGCAATCTGGTTCATGCCACCGCGGGTGACAACAAGATCGGCATATTGTTTGGACGGCGCGATAAAATCGAAAAACGCCGGTCGAACCGAGCCTTCATACTGTTCTACCACAGATTGCAGACTGCGGTCACGTTCTTCCAGGTCACGCTTAATACGACGCAATAAGCATATATCCAGTGGCGTATCCATAAAGACACTGATATCAAACTCGGCACGAAGATTAGGGTCTGTCAGCAGCAAGATCCCCTCAACCAGAATCACTTTCGCCGGTTGCACTGCAATCGTATCTTTCAGACGAGTATGCTCTTTGTAGCTGTATTGTGGCATCTCGATGGAACGACCTTGGCGCAAATCTTTTAAGTGCTGCACCAACAGTTTATGTTCAAACGCCGAAGGGTGATCGTAATTGGTGAGGGTTCGCTGCTCAAACGACAAATGACTTTGATCGCGGTAATAGGCATCTTCCGCCAAAATAGCGATACGCTCATCGCCCAGCTCCTCAACCAGCTCTTGATACACGGTTGATGCAAATAAACTTTTTCCGGATGCTGATGCACCGGCAATGGCGATAATGGTGTTTTTACCCACGTAAGGCTTCACTTTCTTTTACAAACAAGTACTAATTATCGCTAAAAATGACCGATATAGAAATAAAAAACCGGCCATCAGGCCGGTTTTATTAGTAATTAGTACAGATTAGAAGCGGTAACGTACACCAATCTTCGCTGACCAGGTTGAGGCGCGAGCATTGTATTGTGTCGCTGAACGCGGTGTATCATCAAAGCCACCAAACGGACGACCGTAGATGTACTGACCAGTCACTGGATCAATGCCGATAGACGCTAAACGTACACCCGTATCAGCGAAGCTCACGGTATGACGCTGGTTATCGGTGAAGATCCCTAGAACGTTGCGGATATCCACGTAGAAAGACCCTCGATGATCATTAAAGAAACCAGGTATTTCCTGCTCTAAACGAAGATCAAGGTTGGTATTCCATGGACCACGATTACCCTCGTTACGCACGGCATAACCACCAGCAAATTGAGTTAAATTGGCGGCAGCTAAATACCCAGCAAACTCAGCATAATCCAAACCTCCGGTGTAACGAACGTTTGGATCATCAGCACCAGTTGGGATATATGGAAGATAGTTAGTAGATCTATGTAAGTTCTGTTGTGAACCATCACCAAAGCCACGGAAATTGAACGCATCCAACGCATAACTGTATGGGCGCCCGGAGGTGCGATCCCAGAATAAACTCACACTACTGGTATAACCAGTAAAAATTTCTGCATTGTAGCTCAGGTTGGCTAAAAAGCGATGTTTCACTTCATATGAAGCACGACCAACTTGTGGATTATTTTTATCCACAGCCGTCTGGAAGTTGTAGTTTGAGTGTGCCGTAGAAGAACCACCAGAAGTGATATCTTTCACGTCCTGATTGGTGTAGCTGAAACGGAAGCTTAAGCCATTATCCCAAGCATTCCCGATAGTAAAAGTGGAAATTAAACTACGGCCGCCAGACACATTCGTCAACAGGATATCGTAACGATCGGTGTTAAAGCCACCAACTTCCGTTGGACGGTCACCCAATAGAGGGTCCCAGCTAACATACAACGGACGTCCGCCAAGCGAGGTGATTTGATTTCCAGCGTCGTCTAGCAAGGCTGCTTTTGCTAAATTAGTCCAAGCAACTTCACGATTCTTATCAGTATAAATAAACTCTGCAGAAGTAAACCAACCAGCACCAAAGAACGACAAATCCAGATCGTCATAATCTAAGGCCAAGCTATAACGAGTATCATATGGCATACGGAAGTTAGGATCGATAGGCGTGGTATTACCATCACCAGCCGATAGTGCATCACGCATTTCTTGTGGTACTTGAGTGATATCGACATTTTCTACATCAGACAAGTTTGGTGCAGCAACAATGGTAACACCATCATTGGTATAGGCATTAGAGATCCACACGTTTGGACGACCACCAGAGAACATACCAACACCACCACGCAGCGTCAGTTGATCGGTCATGTTGTAGTTGAAACTAAAACGCGGTAACCACAGATCTAAGCCGTCCATGTTATTGGTATTGGCAAAACCATAACGGTCTTGAAAGTTCTGGTTGAAGGCAGGCGAATCATTGGAGTGAAAACGCTCGTAACGTAAGCCAAAACTCAACGTTAAATCCCAGCTAACATCCCACGTATCTTGAATATAAAATGCTGTATTACCATAGCTAAACTCTGCCGCTCCATCATTAGAGTTGTTGGTAAAAGCGTTTTGGTACTCAATTTGGCTTGCAAAGCGGTTTTCAAAGTCAGCGATACTATCGAAGAAGAAATTACCTAGCGAGTTTTGAACGAACACGTTAAACACATCAATCTCTTGATACTCGACACCAAATTGAATTTGGTGCTCGTCCATCAAGTACTCACCATGCAATTGCAGCTCAGTAGTAGTCGTCTCTAAGCGGTTAGCATGACGTGAACGATCTGGACCTAAATTAATTTGTCCTTCATTTCCAACGCTGTTCTCATCATCTGTGAATTGAACTACAACTTGGCCAAAGTTACGTCCCAGTGATGGATCTTGTCCGGTTACTACATCTTTAACAGACGCTTTGAACTCGGTACTAAAATTGCTGCTCCAGTTCGAATAAACCTGAAGGGCAAAATTATCCATTTTCTGTGAACGAGTATACCAAAACGAATTTAAATTCAGATTAGTGTTGCCACCAGTTGTAGTGTTATTTGCCGCTTCATCTTCAGCACGCTGATAAGTAAATGATGCACGGTGGTCATTGTTGATATTCCAATCCAGTTTGATAAGAATTTTCTCATCTTTTTGATCAGGTGTGACGTTCCAATCACCGGCCTCAACACCATACACATCACGCGCAATGTTTTGTATCCTGGTGATCACTGACGGATCAATGTCTTTTTGATTGATGGCAGCTGATCCAGATGGCCCCTGTGCGATCGATGTTGGCTCTTCATAACTTTCATAGTTAACGAAGAAGAACAAACGATCTTTTAAAATAGGACCGCCCACGCTGAAGCCATAGGTCTCTTCTTTATAGTCAAGTTCTGGCTTGTTACCGCTTGGGTCATACCGATTTACCTTAGGTGAACCTGCTAGGCTATCACTGGCATATTCATAAAAGAAAGAGCCTGATAACTCATTAGTACCGGAACGGGTTACCGCATTGATACGTGCTCCAGTAAAGCCACTGTATCGGGCATTAAATGGCACCGACTGGATCGAGATTTGTTCAATTGCATCAATTGAGATAGGTGAACGGTTGGTTGGGTAACCACCGGAGTTCAAACCAAAATCATCATTTTGGCCAATACCATCAACCGTGATGCTGTTATAGCGGGGGTTATTACCACCGACTGTCAAAGAGCGGTTGCTATCGCCTAAATCAGTTGCCAATGGGTTTTGACGGACGATATCTTTCAGATCACGGTCAAAAGCAGGCAGGGTACGAATCTCACTCTCTCCCCAAGTACTGGAGCTACCAGCCTGATAAGAGGCTGGGTTAATCACCGAACCAGTGATTGAAATCCTTTCAACATCATCAGCTTCTAGTTGTTGGTTCAAGCGATAAGGATCGCCCAGAGACAGAAAAATATTTTCCAGCTCGGCATCGCGGTGCACATCAGAGTCAATAATCACACGGTATGGACCGCCAACACGCAGACCCGATGCAACGAAGTTGCCTGATGCATTAGTGATCGCTTCAGTACGGGTACCGGAAGGAATGTGTTCAATGATAATACGAGTATTTGGCGCCGCAGTTCCAGTCGGGCTTAAAATCTGCCCCCGCATGGAAGAAGATGTCTCAGCAACAGCAAATTGACTGACACCAAGCCCTAAGGCGACAGCCATAGCTAAATGTTTAATTTTCATATCGTTTCACCTGGTAGTTTCTGAATTTTTACCCAATCCGTTTGAATACCTATGTTGTATTCAATTTGGGGAGCCATAATATCCCACTAATATGACGTTTTTTTTACGCTGAACCGAATGACATGGGAACTTATTCCCATACGGCGTATCTAATTCAGTTGGTCATATTATTGTAACATGACTGGTCAGAGTTGCGTACTTCCTAATGCAATAATTTTGTACATAATTTCTTCTTCATCCTCCTCTAAAATGCAACGGCTCTGCAAAAAAGAGTTTTTGCGTTATCATAATGCTATATCCTCCCAGTTGAGCTCGACCATGTCACACTCTTTCAGAATAGTTGTTTTTCTCACTGTCTTACTAGGAATAGCCATGACGACCAATGCAACCGAGATCACCGTGGCAACATTTAACGTGAGTATGGAAGCAGACAATTATCTGCCCCGGGGCCAACGTGGTGATCAAACCGAGCTGATTAAACGGCTTGCTACCGGGCGGGAGCCACAGATCCAAGCTATCGCTGGTATTATTCAGCTCGAACGGCCAGATGTGATCTTGCTGACCGAGTTCGACTATATCGCGAACCCGGCAAAAGGGGTGCATGCCCTGCAACAAAACTACCTTGCAGTTGCTCAGCAAGGAGCTCAACCTATAGAGTATCCATACTATTACTATGCTGAAGTTAATACTGGTCAGCCGAGCCCATTTGATTTGGATCGGGACGGCGAAGCCAGTGGCGTTGGTGCAGATGCCTGGGGCTATGGTTTTTATCCTGGCCAGTACGGCATGTTATTACTCTCTCGTTACCCCATTGAGCATGACGCTATACGCACCTTTCGCCACTTTAAGTGGAAAGACATGCCAGAGCATCTCGAAACCACACAGGCTGACGGTAGTCCATGGTATGAAGACGAAGCTTGGCAGCAGTTTCCATTATCATCAAAATCGCACTGGGATGTGCCAATCAACGTAAATGGTAGACGGTTACATGTTTTTGCCAGCCACCCAACACCGCCAGTATTTGATGGTCCGGAAAATCGCAATGGTAAGCGCAACCACGATGAGATCCGTTTCTGGGTGGATTACATTAGCGGTGAGCAAGGCGACTATATCTATGATGATAGTGGACTAGCAGGCGGTTACGATAGCCAATCACCTTTTGTGATACTGGGCGATTTAAATGCCTCACCGGTTGAGGGAGATGCAATCAAAGCAGGGATCCAGCGCTTACTTACTCACCCACGAGTACAAGACCCAAAACCAAGCAGTCGTGGCGCTGTTGAACACAGCCCGGATCAGCCACATGCTGCACACCATACCGCCATCTGGCGGATGCGCGCCGATTATGTACTACCAAGTAAAGCAGGCATTGAGGTGGTCAGAAGCGGAGTCTTTTGGCCGGCAAGTGGTGATACAGGTTACGAGTTGGTACAAAAGAGAGAGACCAGCTCGGATCACCGGCTGGTCTGGGTGCAAATGCGTCTGAAATGAAGCCTAGTTTTGCTGCTCTACTAAAGGCGCACTGTAACTAAGCTCGGTATCCCACGGTAGTTGGATCCACGTATCCTGCTCGATATCAGTGACATAAACATCTACCAGCGGCTTACCTAGTGGCTTGGCATACACAGTAGCTAACGTAGCTTTTGGAAACTGCTGCTGCAGTACTTTAGCGGTCTCGCCGGTATCGACAAGATCATCGACAATCAATAGCTTTTCATCATCCTGCCAGTCGCAGCCTTTAATTACCGATAATTCACCCTGCTGATCGTGCTGATAGCTCACAATGCAAATAGTATCCAGCAAGCGAATGTTCAACTCGCGAGCAAGGATGGTCGCGGGTACCAAACCACCCCGACTGACTGCCAAAATACGATCAAAACGGCCAGTCAATAACTTGGCTGCCAACTCACGGCTCGCCCGATGAAAGGCCTCCCATGAGACGTAAAACATTTTATGATTAGTCATCGACATAGCAGTTAGTCCACTAAACCAAGAGCAATTTCAACCATATCGTTGAAAGAAGTTTGGCGTAGCTCGGCACTTAATGACTCACCGGTTCGGATATGATCGCTGACCGTCAGGATGCTCAAAGCTTCAATCCCATACTCTGCCGCCACACCATACAAACCAGCAGCTTCCATTTCCACGGCTAAGATGCCGTACTTTTCTAAGGTATCAAATAGCTCTGCATTTGGGTTGTAAAATAGATCTGAGGTAAACACATTGCCCACCTGTACCGAAATATTTTTCTGCCGGGCTGCAGCCACTGCTTTTTCAATCAATGAAAAACTGGCAAGCGCGGCAAAATCCATGCCTTGCAAACGATTTCGATTGACGGAGGAGTCGGTACTGGCACCCATTGCAATCACTACATCCCGTACGTTAACGGCACGCGGCAACGCGCCACAAGATCCAATCCGAACAATACGCTTCACATCGTAAAACTTAACCAACTCAGTGGCATAAATCGACATAGATGGCACACCCATGCCCGAACCCATGACACTAACCGGCTTACCTTGGTAGGTTCCGGTATAAGCATACATATTACGAACTTGATTAACGCAGCGAACGTCTTGCAAAAAGGTCTCAGCAATATGTTTTGCTCGCAATGGGTCACCGGGCATCAAGACCGTGGATGCAATATCGCCCGAAGCGGCTTCAATATGAGGTGTTGTCATAATGCAATATCTCTTAATTTTTGATTAGTTGAGGCAGAAAAGATTCACCATAATCCATGGCATCCAGTGAAAAGTAGCTGGCTAACGTCTGGCCAATATCAGCGAAACTCGCTCGCTCTCCTAACTCAATATCTGCCATTTGTTTGGTATAACAAAGCACGGGGATGTATTCCCGGGTATGCTCGGTACCTGGCCATGTAGGGTCACAGCCATGATCAGCAGTCAGGACCAGCAAGGTATCATCGTCCAATGCAGACAAGAACTCGGGTAAACGTTGGTCAAAATACTCCAGCGCTTCACCATAGCCGATGGGGTCACGGCGATGGCCAAAGTTCTGGTCAAAATCCACCAGGTTGGTAAAAATCAAACTACGATCTGCGGCGGTTTGCATCTGCGCCAGAGTGGTATCAAGCAAAGCGGCCAGCCCAGTGGCTTTTAAACTTTGACTAATGCCCTGATGCGCATAGATATCGGCAATCTTACCGATGCTGATCACCTCTCCACCGCTGGCGGTTAGTTTATCCAATACCGTTGGCGCGGGTGGTAATACCGAATAATCACGTCGATTGCCGGTACGGGCATAGTTGTCTGGCGCATCACCTAAAAATGGTCGGGCGATAACTCGTCCGATATTGTATTCATCCAATAAACGGCGTGCCACCTGACAAAATTCCAGCAGTTTTTCCAAGCCAAAGTGTTCTTCATGAGCAGCGACCTGAAAGACACTATCCGCTGAGGTATAACAAATTGGCTTGCCAGTTCGTATATGCTCATCGCCAAGTTTCTTTAAAATCTCAGTACCCGAGGCATGGCAATTGCCCAACACCCCCGTCACTCCCGTTTCAGCACAAAGTTTCTCAATGAGCTCTGCCGGGAAGCTGTCGGTTTTGTTGTGAAAGTATCCCCATTCAAACAACACGGGCACACCTGCAATTTCCCAGTGACCGCTCGGAGTATCCTTGCCACTACTTAGCTCGGCGGCATAGCCATAAGCACCAGCAATTTGGGATGCATCAGCAACCGTAATCGGATCAGTCGAGGCCTGACGAGCTGCTTTAATCAACCCCAAGCTCGCCAGATTGGGTAATGCCAAAGACCGACCTTTCTGCTTTGAAAATTCGCGAGCAATGCTGGCCAATGTATTTGCCCCCACATCACCAAAACGATCAGCATCGGGCGCACTGCCGATACCAAAGCTATCCAGCACTAAAATTACAGCTTTTGCCATTTTAGCCTCACTTCGTCATGGTTGAACCACAACTCTGAATTTCATCATGCGATAAGTATATCAAGTTTCAAACAGAAATGATGTTAATAGGGAAGAAAGGGAGTCAAGCTTGAAATGGTGCCCAGAGGCGGACCAAGCTGCCAGGAGCTGCTTTGGACAGCTCTAGCTGGCCTGCATTAGCAGGTGAGCGCCAGGGATGGTGCGAACACAAAGCCGCCGGGAGTGGCTTTGGACAGTTCTAGCTGGCCTGCATTAGCAGGTGAGCGCCAGGGATGGTGCGAACAATCGGACCACCGAAGGTATAGCGCGAGATTCCGCTAAACAGAGTTAGAAAGAAAATAAGATATTATTTAAACAAGAGAATCAAGTTTGAAATGGTGCCCAGAGGCGGAATCGAACCACCGACACGAGGATTTTCAATCCTCTGCTCTACCGACTGAGCTATCTGGGCATTTCGGCTGTGAAGCCTAAACAAGAGTTGCAACACACCATTTTTGGAAAAAAATGGTGCCCAGAGGCGGAATCGAACCACCGACACGAGGATTTTCAATCCTCTGCTCTACCGACTGAGCTATCTGGGCAACGGGGTGGTATTAAACGGATTTTGGCGTTGCAAGTCAATCATTTTTTTTGGCTGCGAACGTGTTCGCTTATTCTCTGAGCACTCTGCGTTCCCTGCTTGCTTGTCTATAAGCTCATTCGTCTGTTTTTTTGTCGTAAGCAAGTTTTGGTATGCTAAACTCACTCTGTTGGGTGGCCAATAAGCAAACAGCAGCACTTCAAACATCAGCTTCGGATTTTGCATGGAAAAAACATCTTTTTTCTCTCTTTTATTACGACGAATTTTGCCATTGTGCCTGTTTTTTTGCTTGCTGCTCGCCTTAGGTTTGCTCTGGCTGACAGCTGATTCTTTAAGTGCCATCCCATCACAGCAATGGTGGCTTGCAGCTGCGATGGGATTAAGTCTTGCATGTCTTATGGCATGGGCACTGGCAAGCTGGTTGAACCGCTTTATTGATAAACCACTCAGTGGGTTGATTGCACACACGAGTTCAGTGATGCAACAAGACAGCTTCAGCAACAAACTCGAAGAACATGTCGAAAACGACTTTGGGGTGTTGGCCAGTTACATCAATCGCTTATTTCAGCGGATTGAAAAAAGTGACCATAAACTTGCGCAATCACAACAAGACATTGTGCAATTGCGTCAGGAAATTGAACAACGGATCAAAGAGCGTACCGATGCACTGGAAACCGCCAAATTGACCGCTGAAAAAGCCAATGAAGCAAAATCTACTTTTCTAGCCACCATGAGCCACGAAATACGTACACCCATGAATGGTATTATTGGCACCATGGACTTACTGCGCAAGACGCAGCTTTCTAACGCACAGTTTCGCATGACGGACACCATCCGGGAGTCTTCGTTTTCCCTGTTGCGAATTTTGGATGACATTCTTGATTTCTCTAAAATTGAAGCTGGCAAGCTGGAACTAGAGAGCATTCCATTATCGCTGGCTGATATCCTTGAAGCGGTTGGACGCATTCTGGTCTCGGTCGCTTATCAGCGCCAAATTGATTTAAAAGTCTTCATTGATCCCAAGATCCCGGACGGCTTGTATGGTGATCCCGTTCGATTACGACAAATTCTTTACAATCTGGCTGGTAACGCCATTAAATTTACCGATACCACCCCAGAAAAGACCGGCTTAGTGATTATTCGTGCTGATTTACTGGAAGAAACCATGGATTACAGCCAGATCCGTTTCAGCATCATTGATAATGGTAAAGGCATGACAAAGCGACAAATTAATTATGTCTTCCAACCATTTAACCAGGCCGAAGGCTCCATTACGCGAAAGTTTGGCGGGACTGGTCTTGGGCTATCAATTTGCCAACGGCTAACATCACTGATGTATGGCGATATTCAGGTACAGAGTGAACTTGATAAGGGCACCGAGTTCTCTGTGCAGATCCCGATGCGCCGTTCTGAAGAAGTGCGTTATCTGAATAAAGAATTATTGGCTGATATTCAACTGGTGTTATTTAGCAAAGATTGGCATAACCATGAACACTTGGAGGCCTACCTCAATTACACCGGCGCTGACTACCATGCCTTCCAAACGATCGAACCGTTGTTTCAACGAGCTGAGAGCCAAACGCCATTGCCGCCAAAAATAAAACCGGTCTGGTTGTTAGATGCCACCTATGAACAAATTAGCCAAGCTGATATTGATCGTTTACTCCAGCATAGCAACCTTCAGCAGGTGCAATTTGTCGTCATTACCAATCTGATTGAGCTCGCGGAACAAACTAACCCTCGTTTGATGTACATTCATAGTTCACCGATTTGTCGTAGTCATGTGCTTGATGCTGTTTTAATAGCAGCCGGGCGTAAACCCCGCATCGCAACTACCTCGCAATCATCGGAAAACAGTATCAAGACCGCACCGGCCATCGAGGCCGCTCGACAACATCAGCAATTAATTTTATTGGCAGAAGACAATGTAATGAACCAAAAGGTGATTTTGGATCAATTAAACGCGCTGGGCTATGCTGCCGAAGTGGCTGACGATGGCGCTATCGCCTTAGACATGTGGCGTCGCTATCGTTATCCCTTGGTGTTAACTGATTTGCACATGCCTAATATGAGTGGCTACGATTTGACCGAGGCCATTCGTAAAGAAGCATTGCAAGTGGATGATGATAGTCATTTTACCCGCATTGTCGCTATTACTGCCAATGCCCTCAAGGGGGAAGAACAAAAGTGTCTTAGTCTGGGTATGGATAGTTATATTACCAAACCGATTGAACTGAAAATGCTGGAAAGCATTCTGAATCGCTGGTTACCACTAACTCATCAAGTCAATAAAGGCATGTTATCTCAACAAACTGCCATCGAAGTAGACCATCAAGCTCCTATTTGTTTTACCACCATAGCCAATTATCTTGGAAATGACCCTGACAAACATGAAGAGCACCTGAACTTCTTCGTTCAACAGGCCGTTGAGCTATTCAAGCAACTGGACACAGCGAAAGAGCAACGAGATCGCTCTGCTTTGCGCTATCAAACGCATCAATTAAAAGCCATGGCTAAAAGTGTCGGTGCATTGGCACTAGCGAGTTGTGCAACCTTGTTGGAAGAGGCGAGTGAGGAAAAAGATTGGTCGGTGATCCAAGAGTATTGCTTGCAGTTGCATGAACGCTTTGAAGAAGTGAAGCATTACGTGCAACAACGCTATTGATCATTGCTGCACGTAGAGGGCTGTTAACTTAATTAATCAGACGTATCCAGCTGAGGGAAGCCCTTAATCAGCTCGTCCAATGCTTTCATTTGCACCAAATAGGGCTCAAGTTTGCTCAATGGTAAGGCACAAGGCCCATCGCACTTTGCCTGTTCAGGCTCTGGATGCGCTTCGATAAACAAACCAGCCAGCCCCAATGCCATGCCAGAACGAGCTAGCTGAGCAGCCTGAGCTCTTCGACCATCAGCCGAATCAGTTCGACCACCAGGCCGTTGCAACGCATGGGTCGCATCAAAAATAACCGGTGCCAGAGGCTTCATCTCATCCATACCAAGCATGTCTACCACCAAGTTATTGTAGCCAAAACTTGAGCCTCGTTCACACAACATCACTTGCTCATTACCGGCCTCAGCAAACTTAGTCAAAATGTGGCGCATTTCCAACGGCGCTAGAAACTGTGGTTTCTTTACATTGATCAAAGCACCTGTTTTTGCCATGGCGACCACTAAATCGGTTTGCCGGGCCAAAAAAGCAGGTAACTGCAGCACATCGACGACTTCAGCAACCGGCTTTGCCTGCCAGGGCTCGTGTACATCTGTAATTAAAGGAACCTTGAAGGTGCGTTTAATTTCGTCAAAGATTTTCAGCCCTTCTTCAAGGCCCGGGCCGCGATAAGAATGGATCGAGGAACGATTCGCTTTATCAAAGGACGCTTTAAACACAAATGGGATACCGAGTTTATCGGTGATTTGCACATAATGCTCGGCTATACGAAGTGCCAAGTCTCTGGATTCCAACACATTCATGCCACCGAATAGCACAAATGGCTGTTCATTACCAACTTGAATATTACCTAATGAAAGTACCTTGCTTATCATAGAAACCCTTGTTTAACTTACCACTTAACGAACATCATCCTCATCGGAATCCGGGTATTTTTTTAAAATCGCTTCCAGCTTTTCAACTCTACTTTTAAACAGAGTCACCAGTTGTGGGTCGAACTGACTGCCCGATCCTTTCTCGATAGTATCGATCACCTTTTCCAACGGCCAGGCTGATTTATAACAACGCCGATGTCGCAGTGCATCATAAACATCAGCAATGGCGGCTATACGACCATAAATATGGATGTCCTCCCCCTTTTTACCGGCCGGATAGCCGCTACCATCCCACTTCTCATGATGATCGCGCGCAATGATGGCTCCAGCCTGAATAATAGCTCGCTTCGAGTTTTTCAGGATTTCATAACCTATACTGGCATGTGTTTTCATTACTTCCCACTCGCGCTCATCCAGCTTCATCGGTTTATTTAAAATTCCATCCGGGATACCTACTTTGCCAACATCATGCAACGGTGAGGCAAACATCAGCTTTTCTGCCTCATCCTCCGGTAAACCATACGCCTTTGCCAGATCGTAACAGATAAAAGCCACGCGCTTAACATGATTGCCGGTTTCAATGGAGCGATGCTCAACGGCTTCACTTAAGCGATAGACTATTTCCCGTTGGGTATCTTCAATTTCATTTTGTAATTGCACATTTTCATAGGCAATTTGTACATTTTGCGAAAATAGCTCAATCAATTTTTTTTGGCTATCACTGATCTGACCGGGCAAGCCCGAAACATACAACAAAGAGCCATGCGTAAACTTGCTGGTGCAATACGCCACCAGATAGTTTTCTTTGTAGACAATCGCTTTGCTTTTTAACGCATCATAAAAAGCTTGTAGCAAGCTGTTTTCCAAAACTTCAGTGACTGGCTGGCCTTCCCGCTTTTCAAACTCTCCCATGCCAGCGAAGACAATCAAGTGTTCAGGATCAGTATCCTCAGCAGGGTTGCCGGCCACTAACGAGGACGTCACTAATAATGCATCATCGTTGCAGCCCAAAATCGAGGTCAGTTGCTGCAACACCCCATCAATAAACTGCTCCATCGAGTGCGCTGAAAACAAATCAGCGGAGGCATGAATGATTTTTTCTAGTCCCTGCCGACTATGATCGATGGCGAGAATATCGCGATAGGAACGCAAACTCGACATCACCACAGTAAATAGCTTCTGAGCGGTCAGTTCCGTTTTCGACTTATAATCATTAATATCATAATTAACAATGACCTGGCGCTCTGGCGCTTGCCCTGGCTGCCCGGTTCGAAGAATAATACGTACGTGTGTATTGGCCAGCTCTTCACGGATGTATTGCGCCACTAGCAGGCCAGCATCATCGGTTTCCATCACCACATCCAACAAAATAATCGCTGTGTTGGGGTGTTGTGCTAGCAGTGCTTTCGCTTCAGCACCAGAATAAGCACTGATGAATTCAATGGACTTACCCTGAAAACTAAAATCATTCAATGCAAGCTTAGTGACTGCATGCACTTCTGGCTCATCATCCACAATCATGACTTTCCACTGGCCTGATGAGCCTTGAGCTTCTGACAGCGGAGTCTCTTCATCCGGTTCATCGGCAAATAAAAAGTCATCATTCATGCGTTTAGCTTCCTAAAGCGTCCATTTATACTCTTAGTTATATGCGCTGAAATGCCATAGGTCAAAATTTATCCGTAGAAAAATGTACCTTTAATGCCACCGACCAAAACTGATACGCCATTGACCGCCATAGTCTTTTTCTGATTCTACCTGAGCAAAACCTGCCTGAGTTAATAAGGAAGCTACCTGCTCAGCTTGTTGATAGCCATGCTCCAATACCAGCCATCCGCCTGAGCGAAGGTAGCCAGTACATTGACTGATGATTTGCTGGATATCGGCAAGCCCTTCATTTGCAGCCACCAAGGCAGATGCAGGCTCAAAACGAACATCACCACAGGCTAAATGCGGATCAGTGACATCGATATAGGGAGGGTTACTGACGATCAAATCAACGCTTTGCTCAGATCCAACTAATGCAGTACACCAATCGCTGTAAAGAAAACGACAATTGCGAAGCTGTAATCGCTCAGCATTGCGGATAGCTAAATCAACAGCATCCATTTGACGATCCAAACCAGTCACCTGACAATCTGGGCGCTCCTTAGCCAACGCCAATGCAATCGCACCCGTGCCGGTACCCAAGTCGACGATGTGAGCTGGATCTGGGCCGACTAACGCTAAGGCTTTTTCGACTAGAACTTCGGTATCCGCTCGTGGGATTAAAGTAGCCGGAGCCACTTCTAGCTCAAAATCCCAGAAGTGCCATTGCCGTAAGATGTAAGCCAGCGGCTCTCCTGTCAACCTGCGCTGCATAATGGTTTGCAATTGCAGCAATTGCTCAGGCGTAAGCTGCTGATCTCCATGAGTGTACAGATACGTATTGGATTGCTGTAGCACAAAGCTGCAGCAATATTTTGCTTCCACATTGGCTTCATGAGTTACGGCAGCCAATTGCTGTTTGGCTTGCAACAGCCAAGCGGTAATACAGATGCTCATAGCTCAGCTCGTCTGTTTAGTTATCTTCCGACATGGCAGCCAGCAAATCTGCCTGGTGCTCTTGTTGAATCGGCTCCAATACCAACTCAAGCGAACCTTCTACCACTTCAAGCAAACGGTATAAGGTGAGATTGATACGATGATCAGTCAGCCGGCCTTGCGGGAAATTGTAGGTACGAATTCGTTCAGAGCGATCGCCACTGCCTACCAGCAAACGTCGGGTCGATTCTTCTGATAACCGTCGCTTTTCATCTTCAGCGGCCTGGATACGAGACTGCAGCACGCTCATCGCCTTAGCACGGTTTTTATGTTGAGAGCGTTCTTCCTGACATTCCACGACGATCCCAGTGGGAATATGAGTGATACGAATAGCAGAATCTGTCCGGTTAACGTGCTGACCACCGGCCCCAGAGGCACGGTAGGTATCGACCTTTAAATCAGCCGGATTAATTTCTATCGCTTCGCTTTCGGGGATTTCCGCCATAACTGCCACTGTACAGGCAGAGGTATGCACCCTGCCCTGTGACTCTGTCGCAGGAACTCGTTGAACCCGATGACCACCAGACTCAAACTTCAGGGTACCGTACACGCCATCGCCGCTTAAAAAGGCAATCACCTCTTTGTAGCCGCCGTGCTCGCCTTCACTGGCACTCATCACTTCCAACCGCCAGCCTTTACGTTCGGCAAAACGGCTGTACATGCGAAACAGATCGCCGGCAAAAATAGCCGCTTCATCTCCGCCAGCTCCAGCACGGATCTCAAGAAAACAGTTTTTGTTGTCATTGGGATCGGTAGGCAGCATCAATACTTGCAGGTCAGCTTCTAATTGCAACAACTGACTTTTGAGTTCTTTTTGTTCTTCCTGTGCCATCTCACGCACATCAGCATCGGTATCTTGCAACATCAGTTCAGTAGCTTCCAAATCACTACCAACCTGCTGAAACTGCTGGAACGCCTTACTCACGTCTTCCAGCTGACTGTATTCTTTCGATAATTCCCGGAAACGATCTTGATTGGCAATAATAGAAGCATCGCTTAATAAAGCCTGCACCTCTTCGTAGCGTTCTGCCAATGCTTCAAGTTTATGGTAAACCGATGCTTTCATGATGGTTGTATCACCTTGTTAGAGATCGAGTAAAAGAGAAATTAATGCCTGCGGCTGCACCTGTTCTTCCTGCACCAAATGACGAATGGCTTTGGTCGGGCTGTGCATCAGACGATTACTGAGTTTGGTGGCCAGTTCAGCCATCACTTTTTCAGGCTCCTGGCCGGCAACTAACTGATTTACCGCCTTGGCCAGCAATTCATTTTTTATCTGTTCGCACTGCTGCCGATAATCCCGCACCCAGTCAACATTGCCTTGCAACACTTGCCATTGCTGAAACTCAGCAACACCCTGATCGATAATAAGTTCAGCTTGTTGCGCCGCTTGCTGCCGCGATTCCCGGTTTTGCGCAATAATGGTTTGCAGATCATCCACGGTATACAAATAGGCATCATCCAGTTCAGCAACCTGAGCCTCAATATCGCGAGGTACTGCCAGATCAACCAGAAACATCGGCTTGTGCCGACGAGCTTTTAGCGCTTGCTCCACCATGCCTTTACCGACGATGGGCAAGGTGCTAGCGGTTGAGCTAATGACAATATCGGCTTTGCTGAGCACCGAAGGAACCTGAGCCAAGGTTACTACATCCGCACCAAACGGCTCGGCCATCTGCAGACCACGCTCATAGGTGCGATTAGCTACGGTAAGCTTGGTGGCCCCTTGTTCTTTTAAATGCCTCGCCACCAGTTCAATGGTTTCACCTGCGCCAATAAGTAACACTGACACATGATCCAACTTACCAAAAATTTGCTTAGCCAGACTAACGGCAACAAATGCTACGGATACAGCATTGGCACCAATATCGGTATCCGTTCTCACCTGCTTAGCAATGGCAAAAGTTTTTTGAAATAAACGCTCAAATTGCGGATTAATGGTACCCGCTTGTCGGGATTGATTGTAAGCTTGCTTCACTTGCCCCAGAATTTGTGGCTCACCAAGGACCAATGAATCTAACCCGGCAGCGACCCGCATCAGGTGTGAGGCCGCATCTTGCTGCTGATACAGATACAAATGCGGTTGCAACTGCAGGCTAGTTAACTTATGAAAATCACTTAACCAGGCAATCACCTGTTCCGCTTGCTCGGTAGAACCGTTAAAATACAGCTCAGTTCGATTGCAGGTCGACAGGATCACCGCATCAGTGACATTTGCTACAGCTGCCAGCTCCCGCAATGCAAATGGCACCTGCTCAGGCGCAAAAGCCACTTGTTCACGCAGTGCTACCGGAGCTGTCTTGTGATTAATGCCTAAAGCGTAAATGGCCATTCACCTGTGATAACCTTAAAGTTCAAGGGGCGAATTGTACGAAAAAGACCAGGTTAATAAAAGCTCAGACGAGGACTTTCGTGTGCCATATGCCGTAAAAACGTTATTTATTTCATTTTTTTGCACTTTCCTGCTGTTGGCTTGCAGTATAAAGCCAAGCCCTGAGCAACCAATCCTCAGTGCCAGCGACAGGTTGCAACGCCTGAACCAACTTGATGAATACCAACTGACTGCCTCACTCGGCATTCGTAGCCCGGATGAATCGGTCAGTGGCAGCTTGCACTGGCAACAGCAGCAAGGTGATTATCAGGCCCGCATGACCAACTTTCTTGGTATTCGTGTATTTAGTTTGGATAAAGCAGATGATGTGATTACCTTAACTATGCAAGGCGAAGATTATCAGGCGGCTAATGTCAGCCAGTTAATGTTTGCACTAACCGGTTGGAACCTGCCTGTCGATGATATGCCGCTCTGGTTAAAGGGCGTGGCTGGCAGCAATGCGACTGCGGCAGAATATGACCATCTCGGCCGTTTAATTGCCTTTCAGTTACAAGAACATGATGGCATGCAATGGCATATTCACTATCAGGAGTTTTTTAACGATACTCTGGCGCTGCCCCGCCGTATCGAGGTGCAATCAGACGATATTCGTATCAGGTTAGTCATCAGGAACTGGCAGCTATGAATACCAGCATCACTCTGCCTGCCGTAGCAAAGTTAAATTTATTTTTGCATATCACCGGTCGCCGTGCCGATGGCTATCACAACTTGCAAAGCATTTTTCAAATGCTGGATTATGGTGATGAGCTAACATTTACCCGTAAAGATACCTCCGAGCTTTGTTTGCGCTGCAATCAGACCGAACTGGAAAGTCAGGATAATTTAGTCTTACGGGCCGCACGACTGTTACAACAACAGAGCCAAACCTCATTCGGGGCTGATATTTATTTGCACAAGCGGTTGCCGCTTGGTGGTGGACTCGGAGGCGGCTCCTCGGATGCAGCCACCACCCTATTGGCTTTAAACCAGTTATGGGGGTTGCATTTATCCATCGAACAACTTGCGCAGCTTGGTCTGCAACTGGGTGCGGATGTGCCAGTATTCGTGCATGGTCGAACCGCCTTTGCCGAAGGCGTTGGGGAACAACTGACGCCGATTGAACTACCTGAGCGCTGGTATCTGGTGGTGACTCCTGACTGCCATGTCTCTACCGCTGAAATTTTCCAGCACCCAGCTTTACCCCGCAATTCTGCGCCGCTTCGCTATGACCAACTAAAGACTGCCGAATGGCGCAACGATTGTCAGTCGCTGGTCGAACAGCTCTATCCGAATGTTGCATTAACCTTACAGTGGTTGTTAGAATACGCCCCAAGCCGCATGACAGGAACCGGAGCCAGTGTGTTTGCCGGGTTTACTGATAAAATGCAGGCTGAAAAAGCCCTGAGCACCATGCCTTCGTTCTGTCGGGGCTTTATTGCCAGGGGGGTTAGCGAGTCACCCGTAGTGGCGGCGCTGGCCAAAGCCCATGTTTCAAGCCAGGGCGTCGCACCTGCGGCGCCATGATAGTCAACCGGACTCCAACTGCCCTGAGGATCCTACCGTGCCCGATATGAAGGTTTTTGCTGGTAACGCCATACCAGAACTCGCGAGCAAAATTGCCAGTCGTCTCTACGTAAAACTCGGAGATGCTGAAGTTGGTCGCTTTAGCGATGGCGAAGTCAGCGTCATGATCAACGAAAATGTACGTGGCTCCGACGTTTTCATTATTCAATCTACCTGTGCTCCAACCAACGACAATCTGATGGAACTGATCGTCATGGTAGATGCATTACGTCGCGCCTCCGCAGGCCGGATCACAGCCGTACTGCCGTACTTTGGTTATGCCCGTCAGGATCGTCGAGTCCGTTCTGCCCGAGTGCCTATTACTGCCAAAGTGGTTGCCGACTTTTTATCCAGTGTTGGGGTAGATCGGGTGCTGACCGTCGATTTACACGCCGAACAAATTCAAGGGTTCTTCGATGTACCGGTAGATAACGTCTTTGCCAGCCCTGTGCTGTTAGATGATATGCGCAAAAAAGACTTTAATTCACCAGTCGTGGTGTCGCCAGATATCGGTGGTGTCGTTCGCGCCCGCGCTATTGCTAAATTATTGAATGATGCCGATTTGGCCATTATCGATAAACGTCGTCCGAAAGCCAACGTCTCTCAAGTTATGCACATTATCGGTGATGTTGCTGGCCGCGATTGTATTATTGTCGACGACATGATTGATACCGGTGGTACCTTGTGTAAAGCAGCCGAAGCCTTGAAAGAGCATGGTGCCAAGCGCGTCTTTGCCTATGCCACCCACCCAATATTCTCCGGCAATGCCCCAGAGAATATTGCCAACTCAGTGATTGATGAACTCATTGTCACCGACACCATTCCGTTGAGTGATGCGATGAAGGCCATCAGCAAAGTTCGCCAGCTAACGCTCAGCGAAATGATGGCAGAATGTATTCGCCGTATTAGCAACGAAGAGTCAATTTCTTCGATGTTTGATTAAAGCTTTCTCGTAGTAGGCTATCAAGGCACCTAAAGGTGCCTTTTTTATTGCGCATAAAAACAGCCAATGGTACAATCTCGCGCCCTTTTCAGGGGCATTTGTCCCACAGTCTGGTCGCGGGTTGTGGAACCTTATTATTGATTGGAGAATACCATGTCTGACGCAATTTATGTTTTAGATGCTGAAGTCCGGACTGACTTAGGGAAAGGTGCGAGCCGCCGCCTTCGTCATCAGGACAAAGTACCTGCCATCATTTACGGTGGTGAAAAAGAGCCTGTATCGATCACTTTAGATCATGCTAAGCTGTTAAAATCTCAAAGCTTTGAGTCTTTTTACTCGCACATTCTAACTGTGAATGTCGGCAAAGAGAAGATTCAGGCTATCGTTAAAGATATGCAGCGTCACCCGTTCAAGCCAAAAATCATGCACGTCGATTTTCAACGTGTTGAAGCTGGCCACGAACTGCATACCACCATCCCTCTGCACTTCCTGAATGAAGAAATTCCAGTGAAGAAAGGCGGTGTTGTTGTGCACGGTGCCAACGAAGTTGAAGTCACGGTATTGCCAAAAGACCTGCCAGAGTTCATCGAAGTTGATCTGACCAATGTCGAAATTGGCCAAACCATTCACTTGTCTGATTTAGTTGCACCTAAAGGTGTTACTTTCACTCAGTTAACCAAAGGTGAAGGTCATGACCTGGCTGTTGTCTCTGTCAACAAACCAGCTGGTAAAGCGGTTGATACAGACGACGGTGAAGAAGAAGCAGCTGATTCAGCCGAGTAATGTCGGATAGCATTCAGCTGATCGTGGGCCTGGGTAATCCAGGCCCCGAATACAGCCAGACCAGACACAATGCTGGCGCTTGGTTTATTGAAGAACTGGCAAGACAAGCTCAATTGTCGTTAAAAGATGAGCCTAAATTTTATGGTCGGACCGCCCGTATGCAATTGGCTGGTCATGACATCAAGCTTCTTATCCCCACCACTTACATGAATCTGAGCGGCAAAGCGGTTCAGGCTATGGCTCAATTTTATAAAATACCAACAGCTGCTATCTTAGTGGCTCACGATGAGCTGGCGCTGCCTCCCGGGGTTGCCAAGTTCAAGTTTGGTGGCGGCCATGCAGGACATAATGGCTTAAAAGACATGACCAGTAAGCTCGGTAATGATCCGCAATTTCTACGCTTGCGTCTGGGGATAGGCCATCCAGGGAATAAACATCAGGTGACTGGTTATGTGTTGGGTAAAGCCCCGGCCAGTGAACAACAATTAATTGAAGCCAGTATCGACGAAGCAGCCCGCTGCCTGGATATACTACTGAAAGATGGCTTGGTGAAAGCGCAAAGTCGCTTGCACAGTTTTCAGGCTAGTTAGCACCTCTCGACAACTTGTAAGTACAATCGGCAGCCAGGCTGCCCTATGAAAGGACACCGTCATGGGATTCAAATGTGGTATCGTCGGCTTGCCTAATGTCGGCAAATCTACCCTGTTCAACGCGCTTACCAAAGCAGGCATTGAAGCTGCCAACTTTCCATTTTGTACCATTGAGCCAAATACTGGCGTGGTGCCAGTCCCTGATCAACGGTTGAATCAGCTGGCCGAGATTGTCAAACCACAACGCGTGATCCCAACAACCATGGAGTTTGTTGATATTGCCGGTTTGGTGAAAGGTGCCTCAAAAGGCGAAGGCCTTGGCAATAAATTCTTAGCCAATATTCGTGAAACCGATGCCATTGGTCATGTGGTGCGCTGCTTTGCTGATGACAATATTATTCACGTCGCTGGAAAAATCGACCCGGCAGATGACATTGATACCATCAATATGGAATTAGTGCTGGCTGATATGGAAAGTGCCGAACGAGCTATTTTCCGCGTTGGTAAAAAAGCTAAGTCTGGCGATAAAGATGCAAAAGCTGAAATCGCTGTGCTGGAAAAAGTAAAAACGCATTTAGAGGCTGGTTTTACTTTACGCCAATTGCCTTTGGAAGCCGAGGAAGTCGCTTTGATCAGTTACATGAACTTCCTCACCATCAAGCCAACCATGTACATTGCCAATGTTGCCGATGATGGCTTTGAAAACAATCCATACCTGGATATTGTACGAGAGATTGCAGCCAAAGAAGATGCGATCGTGGTACCAGTGTGTGCCGCCATTGAATCTGAAATTGCTGAACTTGAAGATGATGAAAGAGCCGAGTTCATGGCCGATATGGGGCTGGAAGAGCCGGGGCTGAACCGGGTGATCCGCGGTGGTTATTCACTGCTTAGTCTGCAAACGTATTTCACCGCAGGCGTAAAAGAAGTGCGTGCCTGGACGGTTGCCATTGGTGCCTCGGCGCCAAAAGCAGCCGGTGTCATTCATACCGATTTTGAAAAAGGCTTTATCCGCGCTGAAGTGGTTGGCTTTGATGACTACCTTGCCTGTAAAGGTGAAGCGGGCGCCAAAGAAGCAGGTAAGCTTCGGGTAGAAGGAAAAAACTACATCGTCAAAGATGGCGATGTGATGCACTTCCTGTTTAATGTATAAACAATTATCCACAGCTTACATGGTAGGCTGTGCATAAAAACAGCAAACGGGCGCGGGCAGCGCAGCAATTTTAAAAAAACGGTTGACGCTGCCAAAGCAGATGCGGATAATACGCGCCACTTGCTGAAGACAAGTTTAAGTGGCTACATAGCTCAGCTGGTTAGAGCACAGCACTCATAATGCTGGGGTCGCAGGTTCGATTCCCGCTGTAGCCACCACTTTACTTCTTCAGGTACAGATTGCGGGAGTGGCGGAATTGGTAGACGCACTGGATTTAGGTTCCAGCGCCGCAAGGTGTGAGAGTTCGAGTCTCTCCTTCCGCACCAACTGTACCAAGTAAGGGAAGATAGCTGCAGGGGTGTAGCCAAGCGGTAAGGCAGCGGGTTTTGATCCCGCCATGCCCAGGTTCGAATCCTGGCACCCCTGCCATTTTCTTCGGATCCATTCTGCAACAAATCCTAACGTTAGGGGTGTAGCCAAGCGGTAAGGCAGCGGGTTTTGATCCCGCCATGCCCAGGTTCGAATCCTGGCACCCCTGCCATTCTCGTCCTCATACATGCATCATCAGCAGTAGATATACCATCACTCTTTATGAAAAACACTGTCTCGCAGACGCTATACCATTAGCCTGTAGCATAACGAGTCAGCCATTCTTTTAAAGCACCCGACCTTGCTGCAGTACGTAGTCCAATACGTCGTGCTAACCGAACGAATGGCCATCGACTACCAAAGCCCTGATAAAGCGCATCCATCCCCGTCATCATCAGCCAATTCTGTGGCTGACGTTCACGCTGATAGCGCTGTAGTAACGTAGCTGGCTGCTGCACCCCCTGTTCGCCGGCTTGCAACAACAGCTCCGCTAAACAAGCAGCATCAGCAAAACCCAAATTCACGCCCTGCCCTGCCATCGGATGAATAGCATGCGCCGCATCTCCCACCAATACCACACGCCCTTGAGAATACTGCAAGGCATGCTGACGAGCTAATGGAAACCACACCGCGCGTTCCACCTTGCAACTTCCGAGCTGGGCTGGAAACTCAGCAGTGATGGCTTCGGTTAAAGCCGGGGGCGATAATGAGGCAAGCTGCTTGACGCGCTCAACCTTGTCATACCATACCAGGGAGGCTTGCTGGCCTGATAACGGTAAGAAGGCGCGAGGACCTTGCTCCGTAAATTGCTGCCAGGTGACATCTTGCTGCTCATCCTCGGTTTGCACATGAGCAACCAGACACCCTTGAGCATAACGCCAGCCTCGAGTACCAATACCGGCCATTTGACGTAATTGAGAGCCAGCACCATCGGCCGCAATCACCAAACGGCTCTGCAGTTGCTCGCCGTTATCGAGCAACAAGCTGGCTTGCTGCGTATCTTGCTGCAGCTGCACCACTTTGGCCGGACAATGAAGGGTGAGCCGCTCAGGGAATTGCTGCCAGATCGCCAGTTGCAACAAGCGATTTTCTACGATGTGTCCAAGATGCGACTGCCCGATGCTATCAGCCGCGAATTCCACCACATCCGATGGATGCTCAAAAGCCTGTAAACGGCGATAAGGACAAAGCCGCATCTGACTCAACGCTGACCAGGCCCCGGTTCGCTCCAGCCAGCTTTGACTGCGTCTATTGATAGCCGAGACCCGTAAATCTGCCGGTTGTTCTGGCTGGTATGACGCTGGCTCAACGGCTTCTATCAAAGCAACGCGCCACCCTTGTTGGGCAAACAACGCAGCCATACTAGCCCCCACCATACCGCCACCAACCACCGTCAGATCATACATGCCCTACTCCCAAGCTTTTCATGATTTTTAAACCATTCCATTCTACGCTAAAATAATGACTCTGTACCGACTCGCATGCGGCAAAAAGTATGTCATAGATCGTGAAAAACTATTGACGGCTGTTGAAAAATACGGCATTTTGCGCGCCCCTGCTCCATTCGGTTCAGGACGACACTGCCAAGGTCAACCAACAGCGACTGCGGCTGATTAGAGCACGCTCTGCAGGAGAGTTTTCATGCGAAATGTAACTGTTGCCGCAACCCAAATGATTGGCGGCTGGAATGTTGAAGAAAACATCGCCCGAGGTGAACATTTAGTTCGTCAGGCGGCTGCGCAAGGCGCACAAATTATCCTGTTGCAGGAGCTGTTCGAGCGCAACTATTTTTGCCAGAAACAAAAAGAACAGTACCTGGATTTCGCCACCAGCGTGGAAGACAACCCGGCCATTCGTCATTTTCAGGCGATTGCTAAAGAGCTGGCGGTCGTCTTGCCCATCAGTTTCTATGAAAAGGCTGGACACTGTTTTTATAACAGTGTCGCCATTCTTGATGCCGATGGAAGCCTGCTTGGCGTCTACCGCAAGAGCCATATCCCGGATGGCCCTGGCTATTCAGAAAAGTTTTATTTCACCCCGGGTGACAGCGGCTTTAAAGTCTGGCAAACCCGCTACGCGAAGATTGGCGTCGGGATCTGTTGGGATCAGTGGTTCCCTGAATGTGCCCGTAGCATGGCGTTGATGGGAGCGGAGCTGTTGTTTTATCCAACCGCCATTGGCAGCGAGCCGCATGATGCCAATGTCAATTCACGTGACCACTGGCAGCGTACACAGCAAGGCCATGCAGCCGCTAACCTGACGCCACTGATTGCCTCGAACCGAATTGGCCGTGAAGTTGAAGACGATTTCTCGATTACCTTTTATGGTAGTTCATTCATTGCTGATGAATACGGTGCCAAGGTGCAAGAAGCTGATGAGCAAAGCGAAGCCGTGCTGGTGCATACCTTTGACTTAGACCTCGTTAATCAGAATCGTCGTGGATGGGGCGTGTTTCGCGACCGCCGCATCGATTTGTATCAACCGCTGCTGACCAAAGACGGTAGCACCCCGCAAGGTGGCAACTAAGTTGGCCCGCACACTGCAAAGCACCCCTCGGCAGGATGGCTTTTATATGCCTGCCGAATGGCAACAGCATCGCCAGACCTGGATGATCTGGCCAGAACGCACCGACAACTGGCGTATGGGCGCTAAACCTGCTCAGGCTGCATTTACGCAGGTTATTCAAGCCATTGCCCGCTTTGAACCAGTCACCGTTGGTGTGTCTGCTGCCCAATATGCCAATGCATTGGCCCAGCTGCATACCAATACTGAGTTGGCTGACCGCATCCGGGTGGTTGAATTATCCACCAATGATGCCTGGTGCCGGGATACAGGCCCAAGTTTTGTAGTGAACGATCTGGGCGACAGCCGAGGTATTGACTGGACCTTCAACGCCTGGGGTGGCCTGAATGGTGGCTTGTATTTCCCCTGGCATCTGGACGATCAGGTCGCCAGTAAGGTGCTGAGTGTCGAGCAACAACTGCGTTATCGTACCGATGGTTTCGTACTGGAAGGTGGGGCGATTCATGTTGATGGCGAAGGCACCGTGCTGACTACCGAAGAATGCCTGTTAAACCCAAACCGTAATCCACATCTGGATCGCGCTCAGGTCGAGCAAATGCTGCACGACTATCTCGGCACCAGTAAGGTTATTTGGCTGGAACAAGGTATTTATCTGGATGAAACCGATGGCCATATCGATAACATGGCTTGCTTTGTTCGTCCTGGCGAAGTGGTACTGGCCTGGACTGACGACGAACAAGATCCCCAGTATGCACGCTCCAAAGCGGCACTGGAACGGTTAGAGCAAAGCACCGATGCCAAAGGCCGCCAGCTAAAAGTACACAAACTGCCCCTGCCTGCACCGATTATTGCTCAGCCAGAAGAGTATGCCACGGTCGATTCCGTGCTACATACCATTCCCCGCGAAGCCAATGCTCGCCTGGCCGGTTCGTACATCAACTTTTATCTGTGCAACGGTGGCTTAATCATGCCAGGCTTTGACGATCCAAACGATGCGGTGGCAGCTGAATTACTGCAGTCACTATTCCCGGAACGTAAAGTCGTTATTGTACCTGGCCGTGAAATCCTGCTTGGTGGTGGGAATATACACTGCATTACCCAGCAGCAGCCTGCTTAAATCGAGCCATTAATACGGTGGTTCTTCGCAAGAACTGCCGTGTTGTTTCGACTGAAAATATTGTTCATAAGTTGATAACAGACTCACTTCGCGTAAACTAAACACTATCATAAGATAATTACTTTGGATTTAAATGAGTAAATTCGTCTTGCATAGTCTGTACTTCAATCTAGTCATGTTACTTTTGATTGGTTGCACAACGCCCCCTTCAGCTCACCATAGCCAGCCAGTACCAAAAAATCAGGCTGAATTACTGCCAACATATGCAGATATTCCAATCAACCATCAGTTATTTCTTTCTAGTGATACCATCAAAGTACCCAAGCCTGATGCACTTTTCGAGCTATCGGACCAAGCACAAGAAGAGTTCTTACAATTTTTCTATGATGAAACTCGACAGTCTCAAACTGCAGATAAGCGTTTGTTATCGTTTCTTGAGCGACGGTACGATAACTTTAATTATTTTGGTCAAACCTTAAAAGCAGCAGATACCCTGCAAGGGGAACTTGGAAATTGCCTGTCGTTGGCCATTTTAACAACCGCTTACGCGAATCTGGTTGACGTAAATACGTCGTATCAAATGGTCTATTCAGTTCCGATCTATGAACTTGTGGATGATATTTTGTATGTATCCAGCCACGTTCGAACGAGGATATCCTCACCGACACAGATAGACCGTACTACCGGTCAATTTAGTTTTTCCCGCACTTATGTTGACTACTTTCCCACCTCAGCCCGTAGCCGGGGACAACGCATTACAGAGCCATTGTTCATATCCATGTACTATCAGAATGTCGCTGCTGAGTTATTAAAAGAGGATGCCAGAGAAGAAGCCTTTACCTACCTTAAAAAAGCGTTGGAGATTGCCCCAGACAACGTTGCGGCACTGAACTCTTTGGCAGTATTGCATCGTCGTCAACACGATGAAGCAACAGCAGAAAAGCTCTACCATTTTATTTTAGAGCACTACCCAGTTAATCTAAGTGTAGTGGTTAACTTCCGTGAGATGTTAATGCTGCAAGGTCGAAACGATGAAGCTGAAAAACTCGAGCAGATGATCGCGACCATTGATGATCCCAATCCATATGAATGGATAGCACTTGCTCAAGAGTCGATTGAGCTCAATCGTTTACATAGAGCAGAGCGCTATTTGCAAAAAGCTGAGCAGCTGGCCCCATATGTAGATGAGATCTATTTTCAATATGCCCGCATTGACTTCATGCGAGGTCGCTTAACATCCGCGCAGCGAAACCTCGTGACGGCTCAACGACATGCTCGCTCCAAAGAGAGGCGAACCTTATACAACGCGAAGCTTGGAGTCTTAAATGAAAGCGACTGAGTCTGGCTGGTTTTTATATATGGTAAGAACCCGCTCAGGTCATGTTTATACTGGCATAAGTACCGATCCTGAGCGTCGGCTGCGCCAACACAATGGAGACTTGAGTGGTGGAGCGAAGTCATTGCGAGGGCAGCGTCCTATTCAATTGCTTTACCAGCAGCCCTACCCATGCCGAAGTAGTGCCAGTAAAGCTGAGTATCAATTTAAGCAATTGAGTAAACGTGAAAAAGAGCTGCTTATTCGCCAAAAGACGCATGGTGATCATTTGGTTAGCCAGTTAGAATAATCTTTTGTTGATCCAGGAGTCTTTGTATTCATGCCTGCTTTGCCGCTGGATAATTACGCGCTTATTTTGGGCTATCTGGCCATCGGTCTGTTACTGAGATTAGTTCCTGCCATGCCAGCGGATAGTGCCAGAGTACTCAATGCCTATGTACTGAATGTTGCCCTACCGGCTTTGGTGTTGCTAAAAATCCCCGAGTTGCAGTTTTCTTCTCAGTTATGGCTACCGATACTGACTCCCTGGCTCTTACTGATTTTGGTGGCTCTGTTGACTCTGCTGGCTGGCAAACTGTTTAAGTGGGATCGGGATGTCATCGTCGCGCTGTTAATCGTACTTCCTCTTGGCAACACCTCTTTTCTGGGCTTCCCGATGGTAGAAGCATTCTGGGGTACTGAGCGCATGCCCGTGGCTATTATCTATGATCAGCTAGGCTCTTTCATTGCACTGGCTACCTACTCAACCATTCTTGCCAGTGTCTACGGTCGGCATGAGCAAGCCTTGCAAGGGCGGGCCATCATTAAAAAAGTACTGACGTCACCACCTTTACTGGCCTTAGTGCTGGCACTGTTAGTACGTGATACGAGCTACCCGCCATTGGCTACCCAGTTACTCAGCAACGTGGCAGCGACTCTGGTCCCTGTGGTGATGATTGCGGTTGGTTTCAGCCTGCGTTTTCGTTTGTCCAGCGATGAATTAAAGCCGCTGGGGTTTGGTTTGCTGGTGACACTGGCTCTGATGCCACTGATGGCATATGCTATAGCCAGTAGTGTAGATATTGAGCCAACTCTGCGGCAAACCGTTGTATTTATGGCGGCCATGCCACCGATGATATCAGCCGGAGCTATTGCTATTATGGCAGGACTGGCTCCCCGCCTGGCCAGCGCATTGGTAGGATTTGGCGTATTACTTAGTTTTATCACGCTGCCAGTCGTGTACTGGCTGCTGCAATAATTATGCTTTAAGGAAGAGCCCATGCAGGAATCTGCGCTTAATTGGTTACAACTTCAGCTAGAACTATTACTTAGCCCGGCAACCTGGTGGCAGTTGGCTGTATTATTGCTGGCGGCGGCAACAGCTTCGCTGGTCAATCAACGCATTCAGAAGCTTTTGGAAACGCAGGCCTCTGTTACCTTAAGAGGTTTTCGCCATATTGCGGCCCGGAGTATCCAACGGCTAATCTGGCCCTTGATTGCTCTGGCTGTTGTATTACCAGCCAAAGCCATCTTAGCCTGGTACCAGTTGCCGTTGCAGCTACTCGAAATTGCAGCGCCCATTTTGTGGGCATTGGCACTGATCCGTTTTAGCATTTACCTGTTACGTAAAGCCTTTACCATCAATCCATTATTAAAGTCATCTGAAAATGTACTGTCGGTACTGGTCTGGATTGGTGTGGTGTTGCATCTGTTGGGCTGGTTACCAGCGGTACTGCTATTTTTTGATGGCCTTGCATTCACTCTTGGCGACAGTCGCATCTCTGCGCTGTCTGTGATGAAATTAGTGCTTTTAGTCATCTTTGCCTTCACAATTGCCATCTGGCTGTCAGAAATGATCAGCCGGCAAATGCAACGTTCAGCCAATATCTCACCCAGCATGCGGGTTGGTTTTAATAAGTTCAGCAAGTTTATATTGCTGACTCTGGCTTTTTTGTTCGCACTAAATTCAGTGGGCATCAATCTAAATTCGCTGGCCGTTTTTGGCGGCGCTCTGGGGGTTGGTTTAGGTTTTGGCTTACAGCGCATTGCCTCCAACTTTATCAGCGGTTTTATTCTGGTACTGGACCGCTCGATCAAACCTGGTGATGTGATTACGGTTGGGGATAAATTTGGCTGGGTGGAAGCATTAAACTCACGCTATGTAGTGGTACGAAACCGCGAAGGTGTAGATACCCTGATCCCTAATGAGAACTTGATTACCAGTGAAGTAATTAACTGGAGCTATGCCGACCCAAATGTGCGAGTCATTATCAAAGTGCAAATTAGTTACGATGACGACCCAGAACAAGCTATGGCTTTAATGTTGGAATGCGCTTCCGCTTCACCACGTATTTTGCAGGATCCAATCCCAACGGTCCGCCTTATGGAGTTTGCCGATAGCGGCATCGAACTACAATTGCGGATCTGGATCGCCGACCCAGAAAATGGCACCGGAAGCATTAAATCTGACGTAAACCTGGCCATTTGGCGGGCATTCAAAGCCAACAGCATTACCATCCCCTACCCACAGCGCGATTTGCATATTAAATCCATGCCCAACAACCAGCTGCCGGACGAGGCCTGATCATTTGGGCGCATGATTGCGCCCACATCAATTAACCAGCATCCAATAAAAAGGGCGCAATCATGCGCCCCTACCATTCAATCCCTGCATTAAACCAGTTGAATTTTAGCAAATTTCCGCTTACCCACCTGGTAAATTGCCTCCGAGCCTTTGGCGACTTCCAATCTGGTGTCTTCGATTTTATCTTCGCCGTTTAGCTTAACCGCACCTTGTTTGATCATTCTGATCGCTTCAGAAGTACTAGCCACCAGGCCCGCTTCTTTTAACAGGTTGGCGATCGGCATCGATGCACCATCACAAGAAAGTTGTAGCTCGGGAATATCATCGGGTAGGGCTTTCTTTTGAAAGCGCTGAATAAAGTCCTGCTCAGCAGCATCTGCAGCGGCATCATCATGAAAACGAGCAATGATTTCTTTCGCCAGCTCAATTTTAACATCACGCGGGTTGCCGCCGGCAACAATGCGCTGCTTCAACTCTTCAATGTCTGTCAGCGGCCTGAAACTCAGCAGTTCAAAGTAACGCCACATCAACTCATCGGAGATCGACATGATTTTACCAAACATGTCGTTTGGAGCATCAGTAATACCGACATAGTTACCAAGCGACTTGGACATTTTCTGCACACCGTCCAGCCCCTCCAGCAAAGGGACCATCATCACGGTTTGCGGGCGCTGCCCCTCTTCTTTTTGCAACTCACGACCCATCAGCAAATTAAAGCGCTGGTCTGTACCGCCCATTTCGACATCTGCTTCCAGTGCTACTGAATCCCAGCCCTGCACTAAAGGATACAAAAACTCATGAATGGCGATGGACTGCTGATTAGCAAAGCGTTTTTTAAAATCATCCCGCTCCAGCATACGCGCTACGGTTTGCTTTGCGGCAAGCCGGATCAAACCATCTGCGCCCAGCTTATTCATCCATTCAGAGTTAAAAGCAATGCGAGTTTTGGCCGGATCCAGAATTTTAAACACTTGTTCTTTATAGGTTTCCGCATTGGCCAGTACATCGTCGCGACTGAGCGGCTTGCGAGTGACATTTTTACCACTTGGGTCCCCTATCATGCCGGTGAAATCACCAATCAAAAAGATCACTTCATGGCCATACTGCTGGAAGGTACGCAACTTGTTGATAAGGACCGTATGCCCCAAATGCAAATCTGGTGCAGTAGGATCAAAGCCTGCCTTTATTTTCAAAGGTTTGCCTTCTTTAAGCTTGGCAATTAGCTCTTCTTCCAACAATATGTCTTCGCAGCCGCGTTTCAGTTCAGCAAACGCCTGCTCCCAGTTGGCCATGGTCTACTCCAAAGTTCACTAAATCAATGCACAATGCCACTATGATAACTGATGTAGCAGCGAGTGAAAATCAGTAAAGAACTGGCATCAGGCAAAAAAAGGAGGTATGCTCGTATTTTAAGCAGTATTAGTGTTTTTTATGATGCATGAACTCGTCTCCCGAATTCCGACCTCTCATCGATGGCTGATCATCAGTTTATCGTTGGTGTTGTTGTTGGTTCTTTTCTTTCCTTTCGAATCAGCTACCGCCTCAAAGAACAGTCACACAGACAGCTTAGAGATTGGCAAACGCTATAGTCTGCCACTCACATTATCCGATACCGCTGAAACAGAGTGGTCATCTCAATCTGCAGACGACATTGATGTGACGGATCAGCTCAATTGGCAAGCGATTGAAGTGAGTCGTGGCGATGCCCTCTCCAACTTGTTCCGACGCGCCAATGTTAGCCAACAAACCATGTTGCAAGTATTAGCGTTGGGCGATGCCACCAAGACCCTTACCCGGCTGTTCCCATCAGAAACACTTGAGTTTGGCTTGGATGAAGCTGGGCAGTTGCAAGAGCTACGTTATGCCATTAGCAGGCTCGAAACATTGCGTGTTTACCGCCACCCTGAAGGACACTTTCAGGCTGAAAACATACACCAACAGATGGAAGTTCGTACCGACTATGCCAGTGCTACCATCAACTCGAGCTTTTGGAATGCAGGTGTAGCCGCAGGCCTCACCGACGGACAAATTATGGATCTGGCCACCATTTTTGGCTGGGATATTGATTTTGGCTTGGATATTCGGGCGGGTGATAGCTTCACCGTGCTGTTTGAACAAAACTTTATTGATGGCGAGCTGATTGGTACAGGCGCTATTTTAGCGGCCCAATTCAGCAATCAAGGTCGAATGATCCAAACCGTTCGCCATACCGATGGTCATTATTACAAAGCCGATGGCACTAGCATGCGGCAGGCATTCTTACGAGCGCCGGTGAACTTTATGCGTATCAGCTCCAACTTTAACCCACGTCGCCTGCATCCAGTCACCGGCAGAGTGGCACCACACAATGGAATTGATTACGTGGCACCGGTTGGCACCCCGATTTTATCCACCGGCGATGGCCGTGTTATTGCATCAACGTTCAATAACTTAAATGGCAACTATGTGTTTATTCAGCATGGTCAGAACATTGTCACCAAGTACCTGCATCTATCGCGTCGTCAGGTCAAAGTCGGTGACCGTGTCCGCCAAGGCCAAGTGATTGGTCGCTTAGGCGCGACCGGTCGGGTTACTGGAGCTCACTTGCATTATGAGTTTGTGGTCAATGGTGTGCATCGCAATCCACGTACGGTACAGCTACCTAAAGCCAACTCGCTGGAAGGCAGTGATCGTGAGCAGTTTTTGCAGCATGCCTCCGGCTTGCTGGCCCAACTGCAAGCCAAAGAACGCGTGTTACTGGCCGCTAACTAATTCATGAAATCGTACTCACTTTACATTGGCATTATGTCTGGCACCAGTTTGGATGGCATCGATCTGGTGCTGGTTGATTGCTCTGAACCGTCGCCACAATTAGTGCATAGCCTGCTGTACCCATTCCCAACTGAACTTAAAGCTGAGCTCAGTGCGTTAGCTCAGCCTACAGACAATGAAATAGAACGAATGGGCCCAGCCGAGCTGCAATTGGCGCAGTGCTATGCCGCCGGTGTGTCTTTGTTGCTGCGCCAAGCGGATTTAAATGCAAGCGATATACAAGCCATCGGTTGCCACGGCCAAACCATTCGACATCGCCCTACCGGCCCATACCCGTTTAGCTATCAGATTGGCAATATGCATCAATTGGCTGCAGAGACAGGCATTCGCGTTATCGCTGATTTTCGTCGTAAAGACATGGCCTATGGTGGCCAAGGTGCGCCTTTAGTTCCCGCCTTTCACCAAGCCGCTTTTGCGAAATCAGGCAGTAACCGAGCGGTGGTCAATATTGGTGGCATTGCCAATATCAGTGTACTTAAAGCCGATGGCACTGTGCTAGGCTTCGATACCGGACCAGGCAACTGCCTGATGGATGACTGGGTCCAGTTACACCGACAACAAGCCTATGATGATAATGGCGCTATGGCAGCGGCAGGTACGCTGCAACCTGAGTTACTTCAAAAGATGCTACAGGATCCGTACTTTAGTCAGCCAGCACCCAAGAGTACCGGCAGGGAGTATTTTCATTTACCCTGGCTGCAACAACAGTTGACAGGAGAAGTGTCAGCCGTCGATGTGCAACGCACCCTATGCCGATTAAGCGCACAAAGCATTGCTGACTGCATCAAGCCCTATCAGGTGAGTGACGTCTATGTTTGTGGCGGGGGGGTGCATCATCCGGTACTGATGCATGATTTACAACAGCTACTTGCACCAGCGCAAGTTGAAAGTACCAATGCCGTCGGTATTGCTGCAGACTGGGTTGAAGCGATAGCATTTGCCTGGCTGGCATGGGCTTATGATCAAAACCAGCCTGGCAATATTCCTGAAGTGACCGGAGCACGCAAAGCCTGCGTGCTAGGTATCGAGTACCGGCCTTAACCGCTACTTTATTAGCGGCAAAGGCCTATTTTAACCAACCAGAGCTAACAAAATACCTGCAGCGACTGCAGAGCCAATCACACCTGCAACGTTTGGTCCCATTGCATGCATCAACAGGAAATTATGTGGGTTGGCTTGTAAGCCTACTTTATTGACCACCCGAGCCGCCATCGGCACGGCCGATACTCCAGCTGCACCTACCAAAGGATTGATCGGCTGCTTCGATAGCTTATTCATAATTTTTGCCATAATTACCCCAGAACCGGTACCAATGGCAAAGGCAACCATGCCCAGGATCAATATACCTAACGTCTGGGTGGTCAGGAAGTGCTCGGCGCTTAAGCGCGAGCCTACTGCCAAACCAAGGAAGATGGTGACAATATTAATCAGTTCGTTCTGTGCGGTTTTGCTCAACCTATCGACCACACCAGCTTCACGCATCAAGTTACCCAAACACAACATACCGATCAGTGGTGCTGCAGTCGGTAAGAATAAGATGGTTAGCATCAATAGAATCAGTGGAAAAATGATTTTCTCTTTTTTACTGACCGTACGCAGCTGCGTCATCTGAATTTCGCGTTCTTTTTTCGTCGTTAGTGCTTTCATAATGGGCGGTTGGATTAGAGGCACCAACGCCATGTAAGAATACGCAGCGACCGCAATGGCTCCTAAAAGCTCGGGGGCTAATTGCGATGCTAAAAAGATCGCGGTTGGACCATCGGCACCGCCAATAATGGCAATAGCAGCCGCTTCTTTAAAGGTAAAGCTCATGCCGGGGATCCAGTTAAGTGCAATAGCACCAAGCAAGGTAGCAAAGATACCAAACTGAGCTGCGGCACCTAAAAACAACATTCTGGGATAAGCAATTAAAGCACCAAAGTCAGTCATGGCACCTACGCCTAAAAAAATCAGCAGTGGAAATAAACCAGTGCCAACACCGACCTCATAAAACATATGCAGTAGGCCGCCCACCTCGCCCATACCTGCTAACGGAACATTGGTCAGAATGGCACCAAAGCCAATGGGCAAGAGCAGTAAAGGCTCAAAATTGCGGGCAATCGCCAGATACAACAGCACGATACCGACTAAAGTCATAATGATCTGGCCCGGCGTAAAGTTCATTACACCGGTTGATTCGATCAGGGTTATTAAAGCTTCCATCAAGACAATCCCTTAGGCGAACGTGATTAACACATCACCGTTGGTCACGGCATCACCGGCACTGACATGGATTTGTTGAATGGTGCCATCCACTGCAGCCCGCACTTCAGTCTCCATTTTCATGGCTTCCATGATAATGACGACATCGCCTTTCTTCACCTGAGCACCTGTCTTGGTGACAACTTTCCAGATATTACCGGCTAAGGGTGCAGTCAAAGTGCCACTGCCTGTCACCGAGGCACTGCCTGGGATATTTTCTTCCACCACAGGCTTGATGCTATTTAACTCACCGCTGGCAGCGACTTCCACTTCGTAAACTTTGCCATCTACCCGCACACTGTATGCTGCGGTACCAGTTGGTACTGAGTTCACTGGAACCACACCAGTCCCTTCGGAAGCTGCTTCAGGTACTGGCTCGAAGGCTGCTGGGTTGTCACGGTTTTTTAAGAACTTCAAACCGACTTGAGGAAAGAGTGCATAGGTCAGCACATCATCAATCTGATCGGTTGCTAATTTAATATCTTCTTTAGCGGCAATCTCGTTTAGCTCTTTGGTTAATTTCTTCATCTCTGGCTGCAACAAATCAGCAGGACGACATGTAATTGGCTCGGCACCATCCAATACCCGCTTTTGCAACTCGCTATCTACCTCTGCAGGTGTAGCGCCGTATTCGCCTTTCAATACACCGGCAGTTTCTTTGGTGATGCTTTTGTACCGCTCGCCAGTAAGCACATTCAGTACAGCCTGAGTACCAACAATTTGCGAGGTCGGTGTGACCAACGGAATAAAACCAAGATCTTCGCGTACTTTAGGGATTTCTTTTAAAACCGTATCCAATTTATCCAGTGCATCTTGCTCTTTTAACTGGCTTTCCATGTTGGTCAGCATGCCACCAGGCACCTGCGCCAGAAGGATACGCGCATCGACCCCTTTTAATGACCCCTCAAATTTAGCGTACTTTTTCCGTACTTCACGGAAGTACGCTGCAATCTCTGCCAATAACACCAAATCGAGCCCGGTATCATGCTCAGTGCCCTCCGTGATGGCAACCATCGTCTCAGTGGCACTATGACCATAGGTCATACTCATCGACGAGATAGCGGTATCCAGCATATCAATACCAGCATCGATGGCTTTTTGGTAGGTAGCTGTACTCAAGCCTGTCGTGGCATGGCATTGCATCGCCAACGGGATCTTCACCGCTTCTTTAATACGGGTAATCAGCTCTTCGGCCACATAAGGCTTTAACAACCCAGCCATGTCTTTAATGCAAATGGAATGACAGCCCATATCCTCTAGCTGCACAGCCATGTCGACCCACATATCAATGGTATGCACCGGGCTTACCGTATAGGACATGGTACCTTGCGCATGGGCATCGGCTTTCACCGCAGCCTGAATAGCGGTTTGTAGATTACGAATATCGTTCATCGCATCAAAAATACGGAAGACATCCACTCCATTGGTGACCGCACGTTCAACAAAAGCTTCAACCACATCATCGGCATAGTGCCGATACCCCAGCAAATTTTGACCTCGCAACAGCATTTGTTGCTTGGTATTGGGCATCGCTTTTTTTAACGCCCGAATACGATGCCATGGGTCTTCACCCAAGTAGCGAATGCACGAATCAAAAGTGGCGCCGCCCCACGACTCCATCGACCAATATCCCACCTTATCCAGCTTCTCTGCAATGGGTAGCATGTCATCCAACCGCATCCGGGTTGCCAAGAGCGATTGGTGCGCATCTCGCAGCACCAGCTCAGTCAGTAATAATGGCTTGCTCATAAAGGTCCTCTTTTATTGTTGTTGCTGGCGATGTTGGTGCACAGCTGCAGTAATGGCAGCTACAATTCGAGGTGAAATTACATCGGACTCAACCACCTCCACCGTAGACGATGACACTTTTTTAGTGGGAAAAAAACGGCGAACACTCATGGTCATCAACTGAACAAGCAGTACCAGTATCGACAGAAATACAAAGACAGTGACCATACCAATAGCCATCAACTCAACCGCATCGGTCAACATGTCAGTTACCATGAGAGTTTCTCCTCTTATTGCAGTGTTCCACAGCCGTTTAATACAAGCAACTGTGAACGCAGGTACAGCTAAAAACGAATCAAACCAGCGCATTATTATGCGGATAATCATACTGCTAAACAATTTAGCTGCATTATAGCTGCTATAAGCGGCATGAATTCTCGAACGTATAAACACTTTTACGTCCAGACATCCAAATCATTCTAATGGGTATTGCTGCCGAAAGTAAATCAATTGCTCATTTTTTTATCGTTCAAACTGCTCCAGTTGCTGCACAATCGTCAAAGCTAGTTGCTGCCAGCCTTCAGCAAGCGCTTCAACCAAAGCAGGGTAACCATCTCGCTGCAATGGTTGTTCAATATAGAACCGTTCCGCCACCACATGCGTATTTTTTTGCAGCTGGTACTCCCCACTTAACAGTGCATAGCCTTCGGCAGTTCCAACAAAGCGTTCCAGCTGGATCGACAACTGCACACTCGCTTTGGCTCCTATTGGTAGCAAAACCCAATCAGTTGATTCGCTGGCAATGCTTTGCCGTAAATGACGCTGTAGCTGCGAAGTTAAATCATCTGCCCATAGGTGCTGTTTGGCCAGACTTAATTCAGTCGGACTTTGCTGAAAAGCAATTCCTTGCTGATTTAAATAAGGTGCCAGCTGTAGCGACTGTAGCACCACTCGTTGCCGCTCCTTTGCAGCCCCATGGTTTGTAGGTACTGCATCAACATGGGGCAGCTGATAATACTGAGTTTTAACCGGGGTGCTGCCACACGCCAGCAAAGCGGGAAGAACCAAGGCGAACAAAAGCAAAAGTTTCATGGGCGCGCTCTCTTAGGCTCAGGATCAGGCTCAGGTGTTGCCTGAAATATCAGCGCATTACTACGCTGGTTTAACGTTCGAAGTAAAGGCTGTAATTCGCGTTGAAGTTGCTCAAAACTCTGCAAATTGTTGTTCAGGCGCTGATGTGTTTCGGAATCTGGCCCAAAGGATTGCAGCACTTGTTGCAACTCTAGTAAGCTTTGCTGAAGTTGTTCGGGAGCTTGCTGCCATGCTGGCTGTTGTAAATAGCTATCCAACCGGTTAACCAGCTGTTCAACCTCCAGCATCACTGCGGTCGTCTGTGCCAGGGTTCGAGTCCCTTCATTTAATAATGGCTCGACCGGCAATTGAGTTATCTTATCCAGTGCCAACAAGACCTTTTGTTCAATGTTACTTAAGCCTCCACGGGCCGTTGGCAAGGTTGCATAACCGGCATAACTCATGCTCGCTTCAAGCACTTCTGCATCATCGACCCGATCGAGATCAATGTAAAGCCCTCCGGTCAACAAGCTGCTTGTTTTCAAAATAGCTCGCAGGCCTTGCTCAACACCATGCTCCAATTGCAGCTTAAGTTGCTCCGTACTGATACTCTCGTGCAAACGGCCCGTTTCAAGCCGAATTAATACCGGAACACCTTGATCGATAGAGGTCTCAAGTGGGCTTGCCATGGAGAAAAAGAAAGGCACACTAATGACTGTTCCTATCCGTATCCCTCTATATTCAACGGGCGCTCCTGCTTTTAATCCACGGACCGATTCTTCAAAAAATAACAGGTATTCCAAATATTCGCTGTACATGCCCTCTTGAATGCTACTTTTGGTGGGAAACAACACAAACTCGGTATTGGTAGCTACCGGTGCTCCCATAGGCCAGCCTTCCATCACATCAAAGCTTACTCCCCCACTCACCAAGGTGGCAATGGATGCCAGATCGACTCGCACGCCTTCAGCCGTGACGTCAAAACTGACACCACTCGCCAACCAAAAGCGCACATTTTCGGTTACCAGCGAATCGTAAGGTGAGCGAATAAATAGCTGGTATGCCATCCGGCGTTCAGCAATATCGAAACTAGTCAGTTCTACCGTACCCACCTCAAAGCCGCGGTATAAAACCGGGTCGCCTATGGTCAGTAATCCAGTATCGTCACTATGCAAACGAATGCGAATACCTGCAGCATCTGCCGGTGCAATCGGTGGAGTATCGAGTAAGTTGTGCTGCAAGGTAAGACGCCCTGCATCACCAGGTAATAGCTCGATATAGGCCCCTGAAAGCAAGGTATTTAAACCTGTAATACCTGAGCGACTTATCTGAGGCCGAACCACCCAGAATTGAGACTCGCTGGTCAATAAAGGCTCAGTATCAGGCCGCATCCGTACCTTGATCTCGACTTGTTTTAAATCACTGGTCAAATCTACCGATACAACCTGACCCACATCCACACTACGACTTTTTACCGAGGTTTTACCTGCAATCACCCCTTCTGCATGCGGTGCAACTAAAGTCACCAAAGGCCCTTGGTTCTGGATGCTGTAATAGAGCATCCAGATACCGATACCAACCGCCGCTAGTGGAACAATCCAAATTGGCGACCATTGTCGAATGGCCTGAACACTCGCCTGTTTTTTTATCGCTGCAGTCACAATATTTCCTTTGCAGTAGCCTGTTGCATATCAGCCTCATTCTCATTGCTCTGATCCCAGAGCAAACGTGGATCAAAGCTTAACGCCGCCAGCATAGTCGTAATGACGACCGTTGCAAAAATGACGGCAGCAGGACCAGGGTAAACACTCATCAATAAATCAAATCGCACTAAAGCAGCTAATATAGCGACCACCAATACATCCACCATAGACCAACGGCCAATCCAGTCAACCCAGCGGAATACCCAGGTGGAGATATCTTGACGATCACTCTGTGGTTGAAGCGCCAAATAGCAAAGCCAAAATAAAATAACGATTTTAAACAGTGGGATCACCACACTGGCGATAGCGATAATGATCGCAACCGGATAAGCGCCATCCAGCCAAAGTAACTGAATGCCTGTGACAATGGTGGATTCAGTCCGTTGCCCCACCGATACCGTCACCATAATAGGATAGAGATTCGCGGGTATATAGAGTATGGCAGCCGTGGTAAGCAAGGCTAAGGTTTTTTGGATGCTGGCAGGAATTCGAACATGAACCTGACTACCACAGCGACTGCAGTGCATTTGCTGCAATGGCACCAAGGCAGTACAACAATGGCATACTTTTAAACGCTGAGAAACACCTGGTAAGCCTGCCTTTGCTGTGAGTAATGGCTTCGGGTTCACACCAATTCGCGCCCACATCTCCCGTCGGTCGATCACTTGAAAGGTCCGTAAATGTAGTAAGCAAAACAGACAAAAAGCCCAGAAACTTAATCCCAGAGAAATATCAGCGCTACTAACCAACTTAACGAAGCTGACCAATAAACCGATCAAAAAGATATCGACCATACTCCAGGGTTTCAGCATAAAAAGCACTCTGGCCACCCACATACGACCAGGCAGCGACATGATCATCCCTAGCTTGAGATAAATCACCGCCATCATACAAAAAGCGGGAATCGCCTGAATCAGTAGCCATACAAGAATTGCTAAAGCGGGATGATGCACCGCAAATAATACCGATGAGGTATCGAAAAAATTCATTTGATGCTGACTACCAGCAGCAAATAGCTGAATAAAGGGAAATAAATTAGCCAGTACCAACATAAATAGAGCACTGCTGGCAAAAAGAATAGGCCGTAAAATAGGTTGTGGATGACGGCTATCGAGTTGATGACCACATTGACTGCAATGCGCTTCTTCACCCGGTTGTAACTCAGGTAAATGCTGCAACAAGTCACAGTAACGACAGAGCACCAGCTCACTATTGTCCTCTGGGGTCTGCAGCTCGCCATGACTATTCAATTGGTAACCAGAAGTGCTCATTCGTTTCAGGATAGCCTGTTTGCTCTTGTTATGAGCATAGCGTACCAGAGCGGTGGAAGGAAAGCTGGTTTTCATAGGGCTAAAACGAAAAAACCCGCTTTGGTTTGCACCTTAGCAGGGTTCTTCGAATATGGCGGACGCGGGAGGATTGCAGGCGGCTGTCCTGCCGCCTGCCCTTCGGGCCAGCTAAAGCTGTGCTGATTTGCTCCCGGCAAATCAGTCGAACCTTACGGAGGATCTCACCCTTCCGCTGGTTTCGCATAGGGCTAAAACGAAAAAACCCGCTTTGGTTTGCACCTTAGCGGGGTTCTTCGAATATGGCGGACGCGGGAGGATTCGAACCTCCGACCGCTCGGTTCGTAGCCGAGTACTCTATCCAGCTGAGCTACGCGTCCATAAATCGTTTCACGGTGTACTTCATTGCATCAATTTTTTATCAGATGGCGGACGCGGGAGGATTCGAACCTCCGACCGCTCGGTTCGTAGCCGAGTACTCTATCCAGCTGAGCTACGCGTCCAATCCGATAAAAATGGCGGAGAAAGAGGGATTCGAACCCTCGATAGAGTTTCCCCTATACACCCTTAGCAGGGGTGCGCCTTCAGCCACTCGGCCATTTCTCCGCTCTGTCTTGCGGCGTGTATATTAAAGTCTCAGGAAAATAAGTCAAACAATTTTTCGGTTAGTCAGCGCGTTTGCTGACCTTTTAAACAATCTGAGCAAATAATTGCAGGCACTAAGGACTACGGCCAACAATCTTGTTTGCCAACAGCTTAGGCGTTGCCTTGGTCATCTGGCGACTTTTCAGCCTGAATGCGCATGTAAATCTCTTCACGATGAACCGATACTTCTTTCGGTGCATTCACACCAATACGTACCTGATTTCCTTTGACGCCCAGAACGGTCACAGTGACTTCATCGCCAATCATTAGCGTTTCACCAACCCGTCGAGTTAAAATTAGCATTCGTTTGCTCCTATTTCCTTGTTTTCGGTTCAGTTATTGCACCCAGTCGTTGCCTGAGATCCTGAAAAAGTGCTCTATCATACCTCAGCTGCTTACAGAAAGAAAAGCAAGCTGGATAATTTCAACACAAATTTCATCGGCCTTACCGTGAAAGTAATTTATCTCAAAATCAGTGTAGCAAAGATGCTTCATTGACGATGATTTTTTTGCTATCGCTTACAACTTATTTATATATAGTTGATAATCGTCGCTTGGGATCACTGGTTCAGCTAGTAAGTTGCAACTTCACCTGCTCGGTTGCGCCTTGTAACATCGTTGGCAATGCTGCACTATCCGTTCCACCTGCTTGTGCCATATCAGGGCGACCACCACCTTTACCGCCAACCTGACTGGCAGCCCATGCCACCAACTTACCGGCATGTACCTTATCGGTCAGATCTTTGGTAACACCTGCAATTAAACTAATCTTGCCATCATTCACGGTAGCCAATAGTAGCACCCCTGAACCCAGTTTATTTTTCAGCTCATCCAAGATGCCACGCAATGCTTTGCTCTCAACTTGAGGTAACTCGGTAATGAGTACTTTGGTATCGGCAATGATCTGTACTTGATCTAGCAATGAAGCACCGGCCTGACTGGCTATTTTCTGTTTCAATTGCTCCATGTCTTTTTCCAACACGCGGCTTCGATCTTGTGCTTGCTGAACTCGCTCAGCAATAGACATCAGATCGCCTTTCAGTAAAGTCGCCACCTGATGAGCTTGTTGCTCTAACTGATGGACCCAGTGCAATGCCTGCATGCCAGTCACCGCCTCAATCCGTCGCACCCCTGCTGCGATACCGCCTTCAGCCACAATTTTAAACAAACCAATATCACCGGTCTGGGTCACATGGGTGCCACCGCATAATTCAACAGAAAAAGGGCTCATGGTGAGTACACGCACAGCCTCGTCGTATCTCTCACCAAAAAGTGCCATCGCACCGGCGGCCTTGGCTGATTCAAGATCCATCAGTTCGGTTTGCACTGGATGATTGGCCTGAATATGTTGGTTCACCAGCTGCTCGACCTGCTGCAACTCTGCAGCAGTGACCGCTTCAAAATGCGAAAAATCAAAACGAAAACGATCAGGCCCTACTAGCGAGCCTTTTTGCGTCACATGCTCCCCAACCACTTGCCGCAAAGCAGCATGCACTAAATGAGTCGCAGAGTGGTTCTGCCGAATAGCCTGTCGCCGACGCTCATCAATCTGGGCGTTAATTTTTTGCCCAAGCTGTAAGCTTCCTTTGAGTGTACCTTTGTGACCATGCGCCTTGCCGACTTTAATGGTATCGGTGACAGCAAAAACACCGCCATCATCAGCAACCAAGTGGCCGGTATCGCCCATTTGACCACCGGACTCAGCGTAAAAGGGCGTTTGGTCGAGAATAATCAAGGCTTCTTCACCATCAGCAAGCTGCTGACATGCTTCACCATTACGAATAATCTCAACCACAGTTGCATTGCCAGTGTCATGCTGATAACCAGTGAAGTCCGTTACTTGCTTGCTGCTCAATTGTTGATTGTAATCGGTACCAAACTGACTGGCCTGTTGTGCTCGTTGCCGCTGTTGCTGCATTTCAGCTTCAAAGCCATCCAGATCAACCTGATAACCCCGCTCCCGGGCAACATCGTTGGTTAAATCGACTGGGAAACCATAGGTATCGTACAAGCGAAATACCAAATCACCTGGTAAGACTTTGTCAGTCACTTGCTGCAGTGCGTCTTCCAGCATGCTGAGACCACGTTGCAGAGTTTTACCAAACTGCTCTTCCTCAATACGCAGTAGCTTTTCGATCACGGCCTGCCGCGCCTGCAACTCTGGATAAGCTTCGCCCATCTGCTCCACCAGTGCCGCAACCAACTTATAGAAAAAGGCACCACGCGCGCCCAACTGATTGCCATGGCGTACTGCTCGACGAATTATCCGGCGAAGTACATACCCTCGGCCTTCATTGGATGGCTGCACCCCATCGATCACCAGAAAAGCACAGCTGCGAATATGATCCGCAATGACGCGTAAAGACTTATTACTCAGGTCCGTCGCACCCGTTACGCCTGCAGCCGCTTTAATCAATGCCTGAAAGGTATCGGTTTCGTAGTTGCTATGTACGCCCTGCATGATGGCAGCAATACGCTCCAGCCCCATTCCCGTATCAACACTGGGCTTAGGTAAGGGCTCCATACGGCCATCCGCATGACGATTGAACTGCATAAAGACGATATTCCAGATCTCGATGAAACGATCACCATCTTCTTCCGGGCTGCCTGGCGGGCCGCCCCAGATCTCAGCACCATGATCATAAAACACTTCGGTACAAGGGCCACAAGGGCCGGTATCACCCATCGACCAAAAATTATCCGATGCATAAGCTGCACCCTTGTTATCGCCAATCCGGATCACCCGCTCTGCCGGAACCCCAATGTGCTGAGTCCACAGTTCGTAGGCTTCATTATCTGACTCATACACCGTGACCAACAATTTTTCAGCCGGCAATTTCAATTCTGCAGTCAGGAATTGCCACGCATAATCGATGGCTTCTTTTTTAAAATAATCGCCAAAACTAAAGTTACCCAGCATTTCAAAAAATGTATGGTGGCGCGCGGTATAGCCAACATTCTCCAAATCGTTGTGCTTGCCACCCGCCCGCACACAACGCTGGGCCGAGGTCGCTCGGCTATAAGGCCGTGGATCCTGCCCCAAAAAAACATCCTTAAACGGCACCATGCCAGCATTGGTAAACAACAAGGTGGCATCATTCCCCGGAATTAACGAGGCACTTGGGACAATTTGATGTCCCTGGCGAGCAAAATAATCCAGAAAAGTACGGCGAATGTCGGATGATGTCATAGTCATGTAGTAACCCTAACTTCTTTTGGTGTGAAACAACGCATGGCAGTGCTCGGAAGTAAAACCACGCTGCAGCAGATAACGCATGCGCTTGGCTTTTTCACTAGCAGAATTGATTGCATTGTTGGCATATTTTTTATCGTACAGCTGACGCGCAATCGCGCACCAATCAGGGGACTCAGCCGCCAATTGTTGCTCGACCAGCTCTTTAAGCACGCCATGTTGACGACACTCTTGATGAATGTATAAAGGCCCATACCCTTTCGCTAAGCGTGAGCGTATAAGCATATCGACAAAACGTTCATCGCTTTGATACTGTTCAGACTGACACCATGATATCACTTGCTGAACCAGCTGGTCATCTTCTGTCTTGCTAAGTAAACGTTGTCGTAATTGATGACAACTGTATTCACGTCGCGCAAGTAGTGTCAAAGCCGCTTTTTTTAACTCATTTAAAGTCATCATGCAGTATCAATACTAGTTACACTTCAAGTACATCCGGGTCTTCTGGTGGCTGCTGCGAGGGCGGTCCCGGTTCTACCAGAAAAATATCCTGAAACGAGATAAAAAAAGCAATGCTGATCAATGGCATCACGATGACCATTCCAAGCAGCATGGTTGGGATCGTCACAAGTGCTAAGGCAAACGCAAGCAGTGCAAACAGCAACAATGGCACGATATTTTTCCAACACGCCATCAGGCTGGCTTGCAAGGCTGGTAGTAGCCGTTTTTCAGGCAAGAAATACAATATCGCCACGGCATAACTGAACATCATCCAGACCAAACCATAAGCCGCCACAAACAATAGCACTTGAACCAGATCTAAGCTTTGTTCTGAAAGTTGCACCAACAGATGCTGTCCCATTAAACTCAATGGAATAGCAATCAACAAATTCAGCGCCGCCAGTTGCAAAAAAACCTGTCGATAGACTGGCTCTTGCAATGGCTTGAATAGCCAGGCAAATCCGACAGACTCACCTCGTTGCACACCAGCCATGCTTTTATACAAACCAGCGGTTAAAAAGGGATTCAGAAAAAAAGCAGCCACGGTCAATAACGGATGCATCGAGGCCAGCAAATTGACCAGTAAAGTAAAAGCCAGCAGCTGGATCCATAACCAAGGCGCCTGCACAAATAAACGCCAGCCTTGTTTGATCCAAGCCACAGCCGCCAGAGCCGGACGTTGGCGTATGATAGCCAATAGAGAAAAGTGTTCGCGCACAGCGTGTCCTTAGTCAAAGCCCTTTTACCTGACAACATCGGCTTCAGTAGCTAGGCTTAAATATAACTTTTGCCATATGATACTGGAAAAGTATATCCAAGTAACCTTAAGATGTTAGCTTCAAAGCTTCCGGGGTTTGGTAAGGATTTAAAGACAAGCAAAGTATGCGCATTAGGGGGTTGCAGGTAATGGAGACAGCTGGTTAACGGAGCCAAAAAACTCCAATTGCAGCTGGCGGTAGTGTTCATTTCTTTGAACCTTCACCAACGCTTGATCGAATTCCTGCTGTAAACGACGCTCCCGAAAGGCAGCCCGATAGTCACTGACTGGAAACAAGCTGTGCAGTTGGATTGGTTGATTATCGTCAGCAACCCGACGAAAATAGTGAAAAATGTTGATATCCATTACCGCCGCATCCACCCGATTTGCCAACAACATATCCACCTGTGTTTTCTGGTTGGTGGTTTCCTGATAACGCCTTGACGCCTCCGCCATCTCAGCAAAGTCCGGCCCTAAAACATGACTGGCATTTTGAAATCCGATAACACTCAAACGAGCTAAATCCTGACTGTGTTGTATCTGGAACTCGCGATGTCGTAGCGTGATGACGGCATTTTGATAGCGGATATATGGCAGGGAATAGAACAAGTCGATTGAAAAATCACTGGCGTTTTGTAGTGTGGCAACGTCACCATGTCCCTGTTCAAGCAAATAACGGATCCGCGCATTGGGCACATGTAAAAATACCGCCTCATAGCCCATATGCAGCGCCACTTTTCTCAGAAGCTCCAATTCAAAGCCAGTGCCATCCTGTAGCTGAATGTAAGGTGGTTTATCCATCCCAACCAGCACCGTCAACGTGTTCTCTGCTACGCTATAGGTGCTGACCAACCATAGGCTTAAAGCAAGAATAGCTCGCATCACTACTAACCCTTAATGGTGAACTCTTTTTTAGTATAGTTGCAATCATTGCGTTCGGGCATGAAACTGGTTTTCTGTAGGCGATTATTTTCATGCCTCCCAAAAATGAGCCATACTCAACACAGTACTTTAGTGGAAATCTGCTATGAAATTGGTTGTTTCGTTTCTATTGTTCTGGTCATTTTACACCTACAGTTGCCAACTTCGCTTAGGTGCCGATGGTTATTTCCCTCCCCATCTAAACCCGACAGAATCAGGCTGGCAAGGGCTGTCGATTGACTTAATACAAACTTTAGCCGATGAAGTAGGCTGTGAGTTGACCATTTTACAAAGTCCTTGGCGTCGCTCTTTACAGCTCATTGCGCAAGGACAACTGGATGTTGTCACGCATTTATCGGTTTCGGCTGAACGAATGAGCGATTTTATTTTTATTGGCCCTCACCATATGGAGACTGTGGTCTTGATTGGTGATCCAAGTAAGGTACCTCCGGTTCAAACCTTAGCTGAATTAGCCAACTGGCCACTGCATAGTATGATTGCGATTTTAAATGGTGCCTATTATGGGGAAGAGTTTCATCAACTGATAGAGCAGGATGCTTTCTCACCGACCTTAGTGGAAATACGCAGTCATGAGGATAAACTGGCTTTGCTTGATAGTGGTCGTGTACAAGCAGTGCTTGAAGATCAAACGACCCTATACCATTGGCAACAACAAGGCCTCATGCAAGATCGCAACTATCAGCAACTGATGGTCATTTATAACAACCCTGTGTATTTCGGTTTTAGCCGCCATACCACATCGCCCCAACTTCAACAGCAACTGAGTCAGGCATGGTAACGCCTGTACGATCAGGGCAAGTTGCAAGACATCAGGGCCAGCTATTTACCTCATTTACCGTTGCCTTTACCTGATAGCATCAGTTATTAAGGTTTGGCGCCAGCCAGCTTTCCGCCTGAGCCAGTGTCCAGCCTTTGCGTTTGGCATAATCTTCCAGTTGATCCTGACCAATTTTACTGACGGCAAAGTACTTACTGTCAGGGTGAGCCAGATACCAACCACTGACCGCAGCGCCCGGCCACATGGCAAAGCTTTCAGTTAACTCCATGCCAATGTTCGTTTCAACATCCAGCAACTGCCATAACGTCTCTTTTTCAGTGTGCTCCGGACAGGCAGGATAACCTGGTGCAGGCCGGATCCCCTGATACAGTTCACGGATCAACTGTTCGTTCTCAAGGGTTTCCTCTGACGCATACCCCCAGTAATCACGCCGTACTTTCAGATGCAGATATTCTGCCAGCGCTTCAGCCAGCCTATCGGCCAGTGCTTTCACCATAATGCTATTGTAATCATCATGCTCTGCAACAAATTCAGCCGCAAACTCATCCGCTCCAAAGCCGGTACTGACGGCAAAGGCTCCAACGTAGTCTGCCACTCCACTTCCAACAGGCGCAATAAAATCACTCAGACAGCTGTTAGGGATCTTATTGCGTAGCTGAAGTTGCTGCCGAAGTTGATGCAGGCGACAGCGTTCCTGCGTTCGGCTTTCATCGGTATAGACGATAATATCATCGCCCTCGCTGTTGGCTGGAAACAAACCAAAAATTGCTTTGCCTGCAACACGCTGCTCGGTAATCATGCGATCCAGCATAGCATTGGCATCCTTGAACAACTTCCGCGCTTCCATACCGACTTCAGCATGATTTAAAATAGCCGGATACTTGCCAGAAAGCTGCCAGGTCATAAAGAAAGGCGTCCAATCGATATAGTCCCTAAGCTGTTGCAGATCCACATCGTGCCATACATGCACGCCAGGCTGCTTGGGAGGCGGCGCGACTTTGCTTAGATCCAGCTGCACGGCATTCGAGCGAGCTTGTGCCAATGACAACATGGTCTGACCGGGCCGGCTGCGCTTATGCTGCTCACGGGCCGTTTCGTATTCAGTTTTAATGCGAGTCAGGTAATCGGCTTTGCCGGTTTTGCTAATCAGCGACTGCACCACAGACACACTGCGCGACGCATTGGGCACATACACTACGCCGTGCTGATAGTGAGGCTCAATTTTGACTGCGGTATGCACTTTCGACGTGGTTGCACCTCCAATTAATAGCGGCACGGTAAAATCCAGTCGCTGCATCTCTTTAGCGACATGCACCATTTCATCCAGCGATGGCGTGATCAAGCCAGAGAGTCCAATCGCATCCACTTGCTCCTCTTTAGCAATTTGCAGCAACTTTGCGCAAGGCACCATCACGCCCAGATCAATCACTTCAAAGTTGTTGCATTGCAGGACCACTCCAACAATATTTTTGCCGATGTCATGTACGTCGCCCTTCACCGTTGCCAGCAAAATTTTTCCCTGTGCACTGCCACCACTTTTCTCTTGCTCAATATAAGGCTGTAAAAATGCCACGGCTTTTTTCATTACCCGGGCCGATTTCACCACTTGGGGTAGGAACATCTTTCCTTCACCGAATAAATCACCGACCACATTCATGCCGTCCATCAAGGGCCCTTCAATGACATGCAATGGTTTTTCAGCTTGTTGTCTGGCTTCGTCAGTATCCTGTTCTATAAAATCGGTAATGCCTTTGACCAAGGCATGCTCCAGCCGTTTATTGACTGGCCAGCTGCGCCAGACATCGTCCTGCTTTTCTGCCACACTACCATCGCCTTTAAACTCGGGGGCGATTTCTAACAGCCGCTCGGTCGCATCTTCCCGCCGGTTGAGAATGACATCTTCAACACGCTCACGCAGCAAATCAGGGATATCGTCGTACACCGCCAGTTGGCCTGCGTTAACAATTCCCATATCCAACCCAGCCGCAATGGCATAATACAAAAATACCGAATGCATGGCTTCGCGCACTGGGTCATTGCCACGGAACGAGAATGAAATATTAGAGACACCCCCAGAAATTTTGGCGTAAGGGCACAGTCGCTTGATATCCCGGCAGGCTTCAATAAAATCAACGGCGTAATTGTTGTGTTCTTCAATGCCGGTGGCTACAGCGAAGATATTGGGATCAAAGATAATATCTTCCGGCGGGAAACCAACCTGATTCACCAGGATGTGATAAGCGCGCTGACAAATTTCGACTTTACGCTGCTGCGTATCGGCTTGACCCACTTCATCAAATGCCATCACCACGGCCGCAGCGCCATAACGACGCACTCGTTTGGCCTGCTCAATAAACTGGGCTTCGCCTTCTTTTAACGAGATGGAGTTAACAATGGCTTTGCCCTGAATGCATTTGAGCGCTGCTTCTATCACCTCCCATTTTGAAGAGTCGACCATGATCGGCACACGAGCAATATCAGGCTCTCCAGCCAACAAGTTCAAAAAGCGCACCATCGCAGCTTTGCTATCCAACATGGCTTCATCCATGTTGATATCAATAATCTGAGCTCCATTTTCGACTTGTTGCTTGGCGACCTCTAATGCCGTCTCATAATCACTATTGAGGATCAGCTTTTTAAAGCGAGCGGAACCGGTGACATTGGTTCGTTCGCCAATATTGATAAAACGTGCTTGCTGTTGCATTACCACTCCGGAGAAAATGCTTCTAGGCCGGCCAGATTAAACTGGTGACTGACTGATTTTGGTTGTCGCGGTTGCACACCAGCTACCGCTTCAGCGATGGTGCGTATATGCTCAGGTGTGGTGCCACAACAGCCACCCACGATATTGACAAAGCCCTGCCGTGCCCAGTCGGCAATTTCAGCCGCCATCTCTTCGGCACCTAAGTCGTACTCCCCAAATTCATTGGGCAAGCCAGCATTTGGATGTACCGATACATAGGCTTCAGATACGGTTGATAACGCCTCGACATAAGGCCTCAATAAATCTGGCCCCAAAGCGCAATTTAGCCCGAAACAAACCGGCTGCACATGTGCCATTGAATGATAAAAGGCTTCGGTGGTCTGGCCCGATAAGGTTCGGCCTGAGGCATCAGTAATGGTGCCAGAAATCATCACTGGCAGCTCATAGCCCAACTCGTCAAATACCTCTAATACAGCAAAAGCAGCGGCTTTGGCATTCAAGGTATCAAAGATGGTTTCCAGCATAATAATATCGGCACCACCTTCAACCAACGCATGAGTCGATTCTTTGTACGCCAACACCAACTCATCAAAACTGACATTACGAAACCCAGGATCATTTACATCGGGCGATATCGATGCGGTTCTGTTAGTCGGGCCGAGCACACCAGCAACAAAACGTGGTCGTTCAGGTGTTGTTGCAGTGACTTCATCACAGGCCTGACGCGCTAAAGCGGCAGCCTCACGATTAATACGAGCCGACAGGCCTTCCATCTGGTAATCGGCCATCGCGATGGTAGTGGCATTAAAACTATTGGTTTCAACAATATCGGCGCCCGCCAGCAAATATTGGCGATGGATGTCTTTGATGACCTCAGGTTGTGTCAGTGCCAGCAAATCATTATTGCCCTTTAGGTCACTCGGCCAATCGGCAAACTCGGCACCACGATAGTCTTCTTCATCAAACTGATGCGCCTGAATCATGGTTCCCATAGCACCATCAAGGATCAAAATGCGTTGCTGTAACAGCTCCCGCAGCTGTGCCGGAGTTAAACGGGCTTGACTCATTGCAACCTCACTTCTGTCCAATTAAACCTATATCAAAAGGCGTGGCCTGGTAGACATAATAATTCAACCAGTTACTGAATAACAAAAAGGCATGGCTTTGCCATAACTTGAGCGGCTGTTGCTTTGGATCATCGTGTGGAAAATAGTTTTCTGGCAATTTTGGCGTTAAACCTGACACCAGATCCCGTTGATACTCCTCGGCCAGCGTGTTGACATCATACTCAGGATGCCCGGTCACGAAGACACGACTGCCGCTGCTGTTTTGTAGTAAATAAGGCCCGGTCTGATCCGACTCGGCCAGAATATGCAACTCGTCATGCTGGGTAAAGCGTTGCTTCGGTACTTGAGCATATCGTGAATGCGGTACCCAAAACTGGTCATCAAAGCCACGGACAAGTGGGCATAAAGGCTGCGTTAACTGCTGTGGATAGACGCCCGACAGCTTTTCGCCACGTATTTCACGCTGCAATCCGTAATAATGATACAAGCCTGCATGCGCCGCCCAGCACAAAAACAAGGTTGACGTAACATGGCTATCTGCCCAGCTCAAAATTCCTTCCAGCTGATCCCAATAGGTGACATCTGCATAGTCTACCAACCCCAAAGGAGCACCGGTAATAATCAACCCATCGTACTTTTCGGCCGTTACCTGAGAAAAATAACGATAAAAACAGTTTAGATGGCTTTCAGGGGTGTGCTTACTTTTATGATCATCGAGCCGCAGTAATTCAACATCCACTTGCAAAGGGGTATTGGCCAGTAAGCGTAACAACTGGATCTCGGTGGTGATCTTGTCGGGCATTAAATTTAAAATGGCAATGCGCTGTGGCCGGATATCCTGACTGGCCGCCCGGCTCTCGGTCATTACGAAAACATTTTCGGCCGATAAAGCGCCAACAGCAGGCAACTGATCAACAACTTTTATGGGCATAACTGCTCCGCTCCCGGACAAACAATGTGCGAAGTGTGCGTAAAAACCGGTAAAATGTCAACTTCTAAACGTATAGACGTCTATAGAATCACAATAAAGCGATAACGAATGCTATGGGAAAGTCCAGCTTACCACTGCAGTGACATCAAGCACTCAACACAAAAGTGCCAGCTCGAAAGCTGGCACTTATTATTTATGATTGATCAATTGACTGTGTATCTATCAGACAAGTGGAGCTTACTCTTCAATCGGTAGCTCTGTTTCCTTTTCTGGCGTTGGACGTACCATTTTTTCAGGTTTTAACAATAAACGGCTACGTAATTCAGTTTCAAGCTCAGTCGCCATTGCAGGGTTTTCCACCATAAACTTCATCGCATTGGCTTTACCCTGACCAATTTTATTGCCCTGATAGGCATACCAGGCACCGGCTTTATCCACCAGTTTTTCCTGTACCCCTAAATCAAGCAACTCGCCCTGCTTATTGATACCCTGGCCATAGGTGATGATGAACTCAGCCTGCTTGAAGGGTGGAGCCACTTTGTTCTTGACCACTTTAACTCTGGTTTCGTTACCGATAATTTCATCACCATCTTTCACCGAGCCAATACGGCGTATATCCAACCGTACCGAGGCATAGAACTTCAGCGCATTACCGCCGGTGGTGGTTTCCGGATTACCAAACATCACACCAATTTTCATGCGGATCTGGTTGATGAAAATACACAAGGTATTGGAACGTTTAATATTTGCAGTCAGTTTACGCAGTGCTTGCGACATTAATCGAGCTTGCAAACCCATGTGGCTGTCGCCCATATCGCCTTCAATTTCTGCTTTTGGTGTTAAGGCGGCGACGGAGTCGACAATCACGATATCAACCGCCGCAGACCGAACCAGCATGTCGCAAATTTCCAGCGCTTGCTCGCCGGTATCTGGCTGAGACACAAGCAAATTATCGACATCGACACCCAATTTCGAAGCATAAATCGGATCCAGTGCATGTTCCGCATCGATAAAAGCACAGGTTTTACCTGCCTTTTGCGCTTCTGCCACCACTTGCAACGTCAGTGTGGTTTTACCGGATGACTCAGGCCCGTAAATTTCAACGATACGACCATAGGGCAAGCCGCCTATGCCTAACGCGATATCCAAACCCAGTGAGCCGGTGGAAACCGATTCAATATCCAGGGCGGTGCTATCGCCCAACCGCATAATGGAGCCCTTGCCAAACTGGCGTTCAATTTGGCCTAAGGCAGCCGTAAGTGCTTTTTGTTTATTGTCGTCCATTGATGACTCCGAAAAATTCAGTGATGGCTTGATGACTGTATGAGCATACAGTAGTTTAGTTTGCAGATGCTGTCAACAATCGAATGCTTTGCTGCAGAGCAAAATTGATCGATTGCTGTCTGATTTCTGTGCGGTCCCCGTCAAAGTGCAGTTGATTGCTGGTGCAAACCCCCTTCAGCCAAAAGCCAAAACAAACGGTTCCAACCGGCTTGTGTTCACTGCCCCCACCCGGCCCGGCAATGCCTGAGACCGCGATCGCCAGATCGGCACTCGCCGCCTTGGCGGCACCCGCAGCCATCTCTTGCACAGTTTGCAGACTAACGGCGCCAAATTGTTGCAATGTCTGCGGTGGTACCGCTAATAATTGCTGTTTGGATTTGTTACTATAGGTAATAAAACTGCGGTCCAGATACGCAGAGCTGCCGGGAACTGCGGTCAGGTGATACGCAATACCACCACCGGTACAGGACTCAGCCGTTGTTACCGTCAGCTGTTGTTGTATTAAGAGCTGGCCCAACTCGCTCGCCAGTTGTATGGTATCGACCAAGGCTGTCATCAGCAATCCATAGTAGGGAATTTAACACCATTATGCCGTCCAACACCACTTCTGGGCAAGAAGCCAGTCCACACACCCCGATGATGCAACAATACCTTGGGTTGAAAAGTCAGCACCCGGATATTTTATTGTTTTATCGTATGGGCGATTTCTATGAGTTGTTTTTTGATGATGCAAAAAGAGCCGCCAGCTTACTGGATATATCCTTAACCAAGCGGGGGCAAAGTGCAGGCCAACCGATCCCAATGGCTGGTGTGCCCTACCATGCGGTCGAATCCTATCTGGCGCGTCTGGTTCAGCTGGGAGAATCCGTCGCCATTTGTGAGCAGGTAGGCGATCCAGCTACCAGCAAGGGCCCAGTCGATCGCAAAGTAGTTCGTATCGTCACGCCAGGCACCGTCACCGACGAAGCTTTGATGCAGGAAAGGCGTGATCACCTGTTGTGTGCGGTCAGCCACAGCAAGGGCACCTACGGTATCGCCTGGCTCGATATCAGTAGCGGCCGCTTTATGTTGAACCAGCTGCAGCAAGAAAGCGACCTGCTTGCTTTACTTCAACGGCTTGAACCAGCGGAACTGTTGTACCCGGAAGACTATCCCTTACAACAGCAGCTACCGGCTTCATGCAGTTGCCGTCGCCGCCCAGTCTGGGAATTTGAACTGGATACGGCCAAGCGCCAACTGTGCCAACAATTTGCCACTCAGGATCTACTTAGTTTTGGCGTTGAGGATGCCCCCATCGGTCTGATGGCAGCCGGTTGCCTAATGCAGTATGTGAAAGATACCCAGCGCAGCCAGTTGCCTCACATCCGGGCGATTGCACGAGAGCAAAATGAGCATTTTATGGTGCTGGATGCAGCGACCCGCCGCAATCTGGAGCTAACACAAAACTTAGCAGGGGGCCATGAGCATACGCTGGCATCGGTGTTGGATCAGACTCAGACCGCCATGGGCTCAAGACTGTTACAACGTTGGATCCATGCTCCGCTTCGCCAGCACGCGGTGATCAACCAGCGCCTGGATGCAGTCAGTGCATTGCAACCGGACTACCCGGAGCTACAGCCTCAGCTAAAACAAATAGGCGATATTGAGCGCGTCATTGCCCGACTGGCGCTTCGCTCTGCCCGGCCGCGTGATTTTGCCCGCTTGCGTCAGGCTTTACAGCAATTGCCTTCATTACAACCCTTACTCACAAGCTGGCAAAGCCCGTTACTTCGGCAACTCAGCCAGCAAAGTCAGCCCATACCAAGCATCGCCGATTTACTGCAGCAAGCCATTGTTGAGCAACCTCCGGTTCTGATCCGCGATGGCGGTGTGATTGCGTCTGGTTACCATGAGGAACTTGATCATTGGCGTGCATTAGCCACCGGTGCCACCGACTATCTGCAGCAATTAGAAGTGCGCGAACGTGAGCGGACGGGTATCAGCTCACTGAAGGTGGGCTTCAACCGAGTGCATGGCTATTACATCGAAATTGGTCGAGGTTCCGATCATAAAGTGCCAGCAGATTACATTCGGCGGCAAACCTTAAAGAATAATGAACGCTTTATTATTCCAGAATTAAAGGAATACGAAGACAAGGTCCTGGGCAGTCAGAGCAAAGCACTGGCGTTGGAAAAACAACTGTATGATCAGCTATTCGATGCCATCTTACCCCAACTGGCCGAACTGCAGCAGCTGGCCGCAGCGCTGGCTGAAATGGATGTGCTGGCGACCTTCGCTGAGCGGGCCGATGCACTGAACTATCATCGGCCAGAACTACAAACTGAGATTGGTATTCAGATAGAACAGGGCCGTCATCCCGTAGTTGAGCAAGTGATGAGCGAGCCTTTTATTGCCAACCCATTGCAGCTATCCACTAAGCGTCGTATGTTGTTGATCACCGGCCCTAATATGGGTGGTAAATCCACCTATATGCGTCAGACTGCGTTAATTGTACTGATGGCTTCTATCGGCTGTTTTGTCCCGGCAGAGCAAGCTCTGATTGGGCCAATTGATCGTATTTTTACCCGGGTCGGTGCCTCCGATGATTTGGCCTCTGGCCGCTCTACCTTTATGGTAGAAATGACGGAAACGGCCACCATTTTGCATCATGCCACCGAGCACAGCCTGGTACTGATGGATGAAATAGGCCGCGGCACCAGTACCTACGACGGCTTATCGCTAGCCTGGGCTTGTGCCGACTATCTGGCACGACAATTAAAAGCCATGACCTTATTCGCCACCCACTATTTTGAGCTGACCCAATTGGCTGAACAATTGGAAGGTCTGGCTAATGTGCATGTCGATGCCGTCGAACATGGCGATACCATTGCCTTTTTGCATCAAATGCAAGAAGGCGCCGCCAGTAAGAGTTTTGGCTTGCAAGTAGCCCAATTAGCCGGAGTTCCTAAAGCAGTGATCCAGCAAGCAAAAGTAAAATTGCAGCAATTGGAGCAACAAGTGGATCGAACATCAACCGATGGCCAACCTGGCCCCACAACACCTCAGGTACAGTTAGATTTAATGCCCGGGGAGCATCCGGTATTGCAGCAATTACGCAGTATCAACCCAGATGAACTCAGCGCCCGTCAGGCACTGGATTTGCTGTACACCCTGCAAACGCAGTTGATAAATTAATTGGATGTCGATAGCTTTGCTATCGCAGAAAAAAAGCGCCGTTCGGCGCTTTTTACTTGGTTTGCGCTATTATGTAGCTGTTGCACAGGAAAAATTTTAGGGGAGCAGGTATTCTGCTCTCCTATGACGATTCGAACACCTTCATCATTAAAATGGCTGATTGATAAATACCAGAAACAGCGTCAGCAGCTTACTGCAGTTGAGGATTCAATTGCTGAGTTAACCGTAAAACGTGAAGTCTTGCGGGATTGTATTAACTCTTTGGCTAAAGTAATTGAGATACATGAAGTTCCTATTTCAGCTGTAGACATCCCCCCATTACGAAAAAACATGAAAAGAACCAATTTAGCTTATGGTTTAGTGACCAAGCTAATATATAAGTATCTTGGTCTATTGCCTGTTGACCAGGATGCTTCAGTTTCAGAGTTTTTTTACTTCATATTAGAGCAGTCAGGATGGCACAACTATGATCCAGAGAGCATCCGTCTGTTTCGAAAGGCAGTAAGACAGCGCTTACAAAATATGGCTTATCAAGGAAAGCTTCAAAGAACCCAGTTCGGCTCCCATCATTCAGAAGCACGTTATCGCGCTAAAAAATAAATTGACCTCATATTCAGATTTTTCCATGCAACTATAACTTAAATAGGGCGATTGGTATCGCTCTATGCTAAGTCACGTTTTGATATCTGAAAACGAGAGGTGAACTAGTTCATTACTTATTTTCGTTAAATAGTAATTCACTTCCTCTCCTGACACCCTCACCATAACCTCTCCACCAGCGTGAATAGCCAACAATCAGAGAGCGCCTCAGTGCATCAGTGAATCGGAAGCCTTCAGTAGTTCTCCGATGATCTTCTCGCCATGTCATCTCGTTGCAGTAATCAAGCATGTACCTAGCCATCATCCGATGAAAAGTACCGTATTCACTCCTCCTAAGTCGGCTGAAGAACGACTCTGCTTGATTATTATTTACACCGTCAATTGTTGAGTACTCCTTTGAGTGTTCTACTGTCTCGTGAATGAACCGTGATGAAAACATCGAATAAGCAGGGCATTCGTCTGTTCGCACCAAAGCTCCTTTTTCAATGTAATTCTGGGCGATAAACCTAGCCGCACTGTCATCTTCTGCTTTTGCCAGTAAGCATCTTGTCCTGACCCCGCCTAAACCAGGTGTTACTTGCCTAACAACCATTACTATTCGGCGGTTTCTCTTCTTTCTCTCAAAATTTGCTCGAGATATTTTACTGCGCTTTGCCCCTTGGCTTTTGCCAAGCTTTATTTTTTCAGCAATGGCTTCTGGCTTAGCTTTGTTTCTAAATTGTCCACTTCTGGGCTTACCTCCGAAGTGTCCACCATCGACATGCACCTCCCCAGACATAAGAGCTTTATCTTCAGTTCTCATTAGTGCCTCACGCAATTTATGGCAAAATATCCAAGCAGTTTTATACGCAACACCCAGTTTTCTCGATAATGATGAGGCTGAAATACCATTTGGACTTGATGTAAAAACGAACAACATAAGCAACAATTTTTTGAATGAGAGTTTTCTGTCAGCCCAGATGGTTTTTGTTGTCACACTGAAATAAGCATCACAGTGCTTACAACGCCATTGCCTCCGGCTGGCTCGGAAAAAGTGCTGATCTATTGCACCACACGATAAACAGGACTGAGTTGTTTGATTGCCCCATCTAATTCCACAAAAAAACTTGAACGCATCATCTTCTGACATCTCGGCTATGTCCATTATGGATAGATCCCTAACGGCGCTTGATAACAACCAATGTTGAGACATATTACCTCCCCCTGCCATTTTCTCGGCAAAGCCTTGCCTCTACCGAGAAAAGTCAGCATAGAAAATTAATTAAAATTCAGTTGGTTGAGGCGATAAGTTGCCGCACGAACGCAGGAAAAGAGCTATTCGTGTTGACAACTTAATGTGAAAGGGACAAAATCGTGAGTATCAAAGGGTTTCGCATTTCTTTGATAAATCACTCAGGCCAGATGTTACCGCATCTGGCTTTTGTGTTTCCGGCCTCATTTAATTCATGCTCTAGCTATTCATAACGCCCTCCATTTGACAGGTGTAACAATTAATCTTTAATGGATTTTAAGGTTTCATTTGCTAGCCAAATGGCAATGTCTCTGACCAAGGCGAACTTTCCTCGCCTATTTTCTATGGTAAAAATCCTTACAGGCACAGTATTCCGAGATAAGGCCTGCCTGAAAGCTTCAACTGAGCGATAGCCCAATGAACACCTCAAAGCCTCGCCAGTGATGACTGGCGAGTTATGCAATTTCAGTAGCTGGTTCTCTATATGCGCTACTAGTTTCTGGAGTTCTTCTTCATCACGCAAAATCGAATTCCTTGCTTTGATGTGACAGAGCAAGACTAACGGTGATTAAAGTGTTTTAATATGGTTTTTCTAAGACATGAATGACCAGTGGAATCACCTCCATGAATTTGTATCAGACTGATTTTACTTATCTATTTTTTATCAACGATAATTTGGCACAGGTCATGCCAAATTTTTTCGCCTCCAAAATATGTTTACTTTTTCTGACTACAAGAAGCTAGAACCGGATATCAGAGCTATTGCGACTCGATATTGGACTGAAGTTGTTAAACAACGGCTTGGCGTTACTACGCCTAATCAGATACTAGCGAAACACCTGGGTGAAGAAATCACTTCTATACCAGGTTGGTCGAATAATTCTTCAAGGTTCTGGAATAGAATGTTGCAGGGTAAGGCGTTGCTCAGAGAAAACAACGCTGACAAAACGGATGGTTTACTACCAGGGACAAAAGCAATTTTTACTCATTCGCTGTGGCAGTTGCTTGGCAGCAACAGCTTTGAGCAGGTATTTATCAACAAAGTGCTGTTATCTCTTTCCCCTGAAATCATAGGCTGTCTCTTTAAAACAAATTCAGATGGGAGTATGCACCGGAAAACAACATTGAGCACAAAAACAGTCCAATTTCTATGCTCTTTAAATAGCCTAGATGCTTTAACTTGTTTACTGGCACTTAGCTTGGCGGCAAGGAATGAAGGCCAATTATCAATACAGTTGCGTTACGAAAGGGGAGCGCTGTCTGTTTTTCTCAGAATGGTTACATTAACGGAACTGAAGATTGTAGCTGTTCCCCTTTATGATCTGATGAGCTATGCATTTAACCAAAATGACAATGATGCTAAAAGAGTGTCGGCATTACACAAGAGCCTGCCCATTCCTACTCGGATACTGCCTAGCCAAGACTCAAATATCGCAAGGGCACTCAGCTCTTACAAGATAATATTAACTTTGGCGAAAGAGAAAGGACTGATTTGTGACAATTTTCAAGAGCAGTTAATTCTGCTTAATCAGATCAATCACGCTAATATCGCAGATATACTAATGGAGATAGTAGCTGTTGAACGACAGCGTGGAGCAGAGTGCATAAGAAACATTGCGTTATCTAATGCCCTCACTGAGATTGAAAAGCACAGGCGGAAAACTCTTGTTTGAAGAAATGAGACGTTGCAGTAGTAAATCCGGACATTACATTGTTATGTGGGGGCTCCGGTGCCGCCACGTCGATAATTGAGCCATTACATTGTTAATGCGGGGCTGCTCTGCCGCCGCGTTATGGTGATATCCTCTTTTACAGGATATTTAAAGTGAGTAGAGCGCTACAGGAATTACGACTTCTTTTCAGCTAAACGAGCTTTACGTTTTGCAAGCCTACTTTTTGCAGCATAAAGACTGACCTTTACACCATTGGGCGCCGGGCTTGTTCTCATTGACGATTTCAAAGTGTGATCCATGGCTCTGCCTCGGAAATAGGAATTAATTTCTTGCTCAATAAACGTCCGATAGTCTAAACCAGTTTGTTGTGTATTGTCAAAAGCTCTTCGTCCCCAAATCTTTTTCTTTACTGGCGCACCAGAGCACTTATCCCAGTGGAACGCATAATTAAGAGCCCTATCAATATTACAGCCATGGACACTTAAGTACCTGTGTCGCTTAGCGTAGTAATAAAAATTAGAAGCAAATATCCCACCAGAACCAGTGTGAGCAATGCCATAATGCCAGTCGAAGGCGTAACCATCCTCATCTAGGTGCCTTCCTGAGTGTTCATCAATGGCTAAGCACCCAAATACATCGTCTGGATCAAGACGGTCATAAAACCTTAAAAAATCCTCTTCACTAATCACTTGAATTAGAAGTGCTTGTTCAAGAATTATAGGTAGATGATCACCAGAAAATAAGTAAAGCTCTTCGTTAGCATAGACGTATTTTCTCGTTATTGTCTCTACCGGGTAGTCAAACATATCGGTCCATCGAGAGTCGATAGCTGCAAACTTGCAAGCTTTAAAAATAGCTGTTGTCATAAAAATTTATCTGATTAAAGTACCTTTTTTATGTCTGCATCTTATCTAGGCTGGTAGATATTCGCAAACAATCAGCTATGGAGCTGGTATTAGCCTAGCTCCAACCAAATTGATATTGAAAGTGTTTGATGATTAGACGCGGTTATTAAACTCGCGGAGAACAAGCGGACTCTTCACCTTGCCAAAAAATAACCACCCGACTTTTTTTGGTAAAAAAATCTCTGGAAATCCATGCGATCGGTAAGTTTTTGTGGTAAAGTTTTGGTGATTTTTACCGATTCAGCCAATAAAGCTTACCAGCCTAGGTGATTTATGGAAGATAAAATAATTTTAAAGTTGATTGACGCAGCTTTGAGTGGCAACGAGAACTTAGGACAGATAGCAGTTAGACAGTTTGCCTCCAAAATTAGGACTGTAAATTCTATTTTATATCAAGATATTACTAATAGACTGCAATTTGTTGCAACAAGAAGCACAGGCCTGAAAAGCAAACCTTTACCGTTAGATGCTGATACGAGACAGACTTTAGTCAGAGTTGAAGATCCTATTTTGCTTGATACCGCTCCTGTATTTGCGAGTGATGTTGAAGAATCACTTGAACAAATTTTACTGGAACGACGCCATACAGAAGAATTGCTGAGAGAGGGAATTTTCCCTGCTCGCTCGGTGATCTTTAAAGGTGCTCCAGGAGTTGGAAAGACGATGTCTGCGCGCTGGCTAGCTAAAAATTTAGGCTTACCTCTCTTTACTCTTGATTTAGCGACAGTCATGAGCAGTTTTCTTGGTAAGACAGGTAGTAATGTTAGAGCTGTTTTAGAGCATGCGATGTCTACTCCTTGTGTCTTACTCTTGGATGAGTTTGACGCAATTGCTAAGCGAAGGGATGATGACAGGGAGCTAGGTGAATTAAAGCGTTTAGTTACAGTTTTACTTCAAGCAATAGATGACTGGCCACCTAACTCTTTACTTATTGCAGCAACTAACCACAGTGAGCTGTTGGACCCTGCTATATGGAGACGTTTTGATGTAGAGATAGAGTTCCCAATGCCCTCAATAGAAATCATTGAGAAATATCTTGTCGAATATTGGCCTGAAGCATTAAAAAGTGGCAGGATTGCAAAGCACTTCGCAGGGATGTCATTTAGTAATATTGATAGAGAGCTACGACAAGCTAAGCGAGAAAGTATTATTTCAAATTTTAATTTGAAAATTAGGGAAGCGAATACAGATGGTATTAGTATGTTGACTGATAAAGATCTTAGTTCAATGTCTAAAGAAGAGAGAAATAATTGGATTATAAGACTTCATAAAAAAGGGGAATCTCAGCGTTCAATTTCTAGCATACTTAACATTAGTCGACCGACTGTTAAAAAGGTATTGGAAGAAAACATTCAAGCATAAGGACCGCTCACATGAAGAACTTTATAATTGGCTATGGTGAAACGCTAACTAGACGCGTAGAAATAAAATCAGGATCTGGACCCAAAGCTCACCCATACTCATTTGCAGAGGCTCGCGATAAGCTTGTTTCTGATCTAGCTCGCATAATTAAAGAAATTGATTCGAAGCCGGTACAGCAATGCGCAAATGGGGAAGTAGTTATAAAGTTCATACAGCACCCTTCTTATCTTGCAAAATCATACTATCCAACTCAACTTTTTAAAAAGTTTGGAATTAAGGATGTTGGTTCAAAGTCAGTTAAGGTTAAACCACGCAAGTGGGCAGTAACGAAACACCCAGAGGAAGGGTTGGCATCATGTATTTTTGTTTCTGGAAGTCGCACAACGTTTGAAGCAATGTTAAACAGTATAGCGCATGATCACCTTCCAGAAATAACAGAAACAATTATCAGATCTATTGAAGAAGTAAGCTCATTTAGCGCCATCGAGAAAATAAAAGCTATTGATGAAGACTCAGACAACCTAAAACTGGAGGTTGTTTTGCATGCGGAATCAATTGACGAGCCAGTTCATAAATCTTTTACAGAGTACGCTACCTCTTTAGGGGGCCATGTAGACTGGGTGCGTTCTAAGTCAGTGGGTGGGCTAACATTTCTTCCAGTGCTTTTACCTAAAGGGCTAGAAACAGCGCTAGCTGAATTTTCTCATTTACGGGTGCTAAGAAGTGTTCCAAAACTGCGGATAAATAGGCCTGATGCAATTCGTGCCACGATAAATGAAGCATTCACATTACCTGAATACCAGCCTTTAAATCACGACTTTAAGGTCTGTATTTTTGATGGTGGCCTTAGTTCTGATAACGTTATTCTACCTTGGGTTAATGAATTCATTCCCCCCGATGTAACTAGTTCACATCCAGGTTTATTAGCTCATGGTGGTGAAGTCTGCGCAACTTATTTATTCGGTCCATATGATGCTAACAATAAATCCTTTCAAGCTCCTTATACAAACGTAGATATAGTAAGAGTTTTGTCTCCAGAAGATTCAGATCCTGATTTATTTGATGTGTTAACACGAATAGAGACTGTCTTAAAAAAGAAGATATATAAATATGTCAATCTGAGTTTAGGTCCTCGATTACCAGTGGAAGATGATGACGTGCATGTTTGGACCTCTGTAATCGATTCATTGCTGCAAGATGGTCATTGTTTCGCCACTGTAGCTGTTGGAAATGATGGAGACTTAGAAGGAGGTTATGCGCGTATTCAACCGCCTAGCGATATGGTGAACTGTTTTGCAGTCGGCTCTGCAAGCACTAACAATGAAAATTGGGATCGAGCAACATATAGTTGCAAGGGGCCAGGAAGAAGCCCTGGGATGGTAAAACCTGATGGCATCATTTTTGGGGGTTCAGACGATGATTTATTCAAAGTCTATTCCCCACAAACCCACTCGATTATTGGCACTCAAGGCACTAGCTATGCGTCTCCATATGCTCTAAGAGTTGCTGCGGGTATTGATGCAATAACTGACTTTGCTTTAAGTACATCCACTGTAAAAGCTTTGATGATCCACCATGCAGTCAGGGAGGATAAAGAAATTACTGATGTCGGTTGGGGAAGGTTACCAAATTCGCCTGAGGAAGTTATAGAGTGCAAAGATGATGAGGCTATTATTGTTTATCAAGGCGAATTAAAAGCTTCTCAACACTTGAGAATTCCAATACCTATTCCCGAAGGAGCAAACTGCAAATGGATCCACTTGAAAGCAACTTTTTGTTTTAACGCTAATGTGGATCCTGAGCATCCCCTTCATTATACCCGAAGCGGATTAGTCGTCACATTTCGAGCAAATGAAGATAAAGTAAAAGATGGCGCAGATCATGCGGATACAAAAACATTTTTTTCTACAGATAATTTGTATGAAACTGAAGAGACATTGAGAGAGGATGCTCACAAGTGGGAAACATGTATTTCAAAATCTCACAGGTTCAAAAAGTCTACACTTTCTGCCCCAGTGTTCGATGTGAAATATCATGCAAGAGAAAAAGGTGGTGATTCAACTGGCACAAAATCACCACTCGGTTATTCATTAATTCTATCGATACGTGCAGAAGGTGAAACCAAGACTTACAACATGGTTTTACAACAGAATCAGACTCTGCAAGCTGTTAAGGTTTCTAATAGAGTCAGGATTCAATAAGTATTATATATACGACTGTTACCGTATTTGATATTGGAGTTTTTCCGTGGATGAGCAGATTGAAAAGCGAATTAAGAAAGCTTTTGAAAATAAAAAATATGAATGGAGAACGATTCAAGGTGTAGCAACAGAAAGTAATGTTAGCCAAGAAGATGTTCGCATCTACTTGTCCTTACATGGGGATGAGATAGTAAAATCTTCAGCTCGCAATTTAAAGGGTGAGACGCTCTATACTTCAAGGGAAAATTATAGGGGTCGCACTGGAATTGGATTACGCCTTTCATCTGTAATCAGAAATAGAGGAGCCTAATATTGTGGAGTTTCTAAGCGTTATTAGTTCTTCTGTTTGGTTTGCAATGGGCGGAGCATTCTCCATAAAACTTTTGGAGCTAGCCGAGCTACATAAGCTGCCTGCCGTGGAACGTCCTGATTTGAAGGATTGGGTCTATTGGGTGCCTTTCGTTGTTTTACCTATACTTGGCGGAGGCTTAGCTTATGTGTATGTTTCTTCAGATACTTTCTTAAGCCCGATTTTGGCTGTGAATGTTGGGGTTTCAGCACCTTTAATGCTTCGGGCTATGGCTCAAGCATCTCCCCTTGAGAAGTCTGTTGTTAACACACCAGAGGGAGCATGAGCTTGAAATAAAAAGCTCATGCTCCAATGAAGGTTGTGCAACAGCTACATAATAGCGTTGGTTTGTCAATGAGCACTAATCCTGAAACAAGGTTTCGACATTTAGCCCTTGGTGGGTGACAATTTCTTTTAAGCGTCGTAACGCTTCTACCTGAATTTGCCGAACCCGCTCGCGCGTTAAGCCGATTTCATGGCCAACATCTTCCAAAGTAGAGGGTTCATAGCCCAGCAAGCCAAAACGACGTGCCAACACTTCTCGTTGCTTAGGATTCAGCTCATCTAACCACAGTACCAAATGCTGCTTGATGTCCTGATCTTGCAGCTCTGCTTCGGGCCCTAACTCCTTTTCATCAGCAATAACATCCAATAATTGCTTATCAGAGGCACCTGCCGCCAGACCATCTACCGAGGTAATACGCTCATTGAGCTTCAGCATTTTTCGTACTTCGGCAACCGGTTTATCCAGGGATGCAGCGATTTCTTCCGCGCTTGGCTCATGATCCAGCTTTTGCGATAACTCACGGGCAGCACGTAAATAAATATTAAGTTCTTTCACAACATGAATGGGCAACCGAATAGTACGGGTCTGATTCATAATGGCCCGCTCAATAGTTTGTCGGATCCACCAGGTAGCATACGTTGAAAAACGAAAGCCACGCTCCGGATCAAACTTTTCCACCGCACGGATCAAACCTAAGTTGCCTTCTTCAATCAAATCGAGCAAAGCCAAACCCCGGTTGATGTAGCGTCGGGCAATTTTCACGACCAGACGTAAATTGCTTTCAATCATGCGTTTACGGGCGGCTTCATCCCCTTTTAACGCTAGTCGGGAAAAGTAGACTTCTTCTTCCGCACTGAGCAATGGAGAAAAACCAATCTCGCCGAGGTAAATCTGAGTCGCATCGAGCGCCCGGTAATTATCATCCTTAGTAAACACATCATCGGTATCGGTATCATTGTCGTCTTCTGATAAAGCGGCAGCATCTGGCTCTGCGTCTGCATCCATCAATGAAACCTCATCATTGACATCATCTGCTGCATTTTCACTGCGGTCATTTATTGCCTTTGATCCCATATCCTTCTCCCACATCTATAGGGTTTCATTGGTTCAGCGAGTTTTTTTCTGGTTGCTGACCTGAATCTGCGCTCTTATTCAAGCGTCTGTTCTTATAGTTTTTGTGCTTTCACTCGTGTTATTTCGGTAAAAATTGCAACGGATCAACAGACTGACCGCGAAAACGAATTTCGAAATGCAACTGTATCTGACTCGCTTCTGTACTCCCCATATCCGCAATATGCTGACCAGCGCTCACTTGCTGTTGCTCCCGAACCAGCAAACGGCTGTTGTGGGCATAAGCACTCAGGTAATCATCATTGTGCTTAATAATAATCAGATTGCCATAACCTCTCAGAGCATTACCGGCATACACCACTTGCCCTGCTTCGGCCGCATTGATCCGCTGACCATTACTACCCGCTATTTTTAACCCCTTACTACCGTGCTCTTGATGAGAAAAGCGCGCGAGGATAGTACCTCGGGTTGGCCACTGCCATTGTAATCTGTTTCCAGTTGAGGTATTGTTCGTCGTTTTTTCTGAATTTTGTGCTTGTGTTCTATGAACATACCCCGTTTGTGGGCTAGGTGCAACCGATTTTGCCGCCTCGGTTTTGCTGTTTTTTTCACTAGAGTCAACGGGCTGAGGCACAGAGGCAATCGGTTTCGTTGAGACCACTGGCGGTGGTCTTTGTGCAACGGTGGCTTGGCTACGTGGTGGTGTCGTAGCTGAGGGGGTAGTTCCCGTCATGCGCAACTGTTGACCAGGATGGATCACATAAGGTGCGCTGATTTGGTTGCGTTGAGCCAGGGTACGAAAATCTTGACCGGCCCGAAATGCAATCGAGTACAAAGTATCACCACGTTGTACCTGATAGTGCTCGGCTTGTATTGGCCCTCGAGAGCCCTGTGGGCTGGTCTGCAAGGTAGCAACAGGAGCAGGCTCTGAGCGCTTGGCACATGCGCTTAGGCTTAACACAATCAGGGTAAGCAACAACCCTATAACCAGCCGAACAGGCTGTAATGCACAGTACAGCGTATGCTTGCTCTTCAATCTGTTGCTGAGTCGTCTCATGGCCAGCCTTGTTTACATCACCCTAGCGCTCGTTATCTTCCGGTTGTTTTGGGATGAATGTCTCCAATCGTAACATGAGCTGCATAGTTAACACCCCAACAACCATACATAACAAAGCCCAGCCTATATCAGCTGAACCAACCAATTGCTGATAGGCGGTCGGAGTGAGTAAGGTACCATCCAGCTGCCAGGGCCAGATACGCAATAAGGCACCAATCACCACCCCGATCAACAACGCCAAAGTGGCATCATGGCAGCGCGCCAGCAACCAGGATAAAACACGGGAAAAGCTCAATAAACCGATGACGCAACCAGCCATAAACACCAATAAAGTAACCAGCTGTAATTCAGTAACCGCCAGCAATACCGGAGCATACATACCCAGCAACAATAGAATAAAGCTGCCAGATATACCTGGTAAAATCATCGCACATATCGCAATGGCACCAGCGACAAAAAACATCCATAAGGCAGGTTCAAGTGTCATCGGATTCAGCTGACTGATGGCGATAGCGATACTCATTCCTAAAGCCGCCAGTAACAAGCGACGCCAACTCCATGGTACACGAACGCACAAGTGCGGCAGTGCAGCGATAATCAAACCATTAAATAAGGCCCAGAGTAAAACCGGCTGCTGTTCCAGCATCCAGCTGACAGCATTTGCCAGAGCAAACACACTTAGCAAGATACCACTGAACAAACAGAGCAAAAAGGTACCATCTATATGCTGCCAAGCTGCCACCATCCGTCCACGAAACAGCAAAGTCAGTGCTTGCTGATCGACCGAGCGGATCGCATTGATCAACCGCTCATAAATCCCAAGCAATAAAGCGAGCGTGCCTCCTGAAACACCAGGTACTACATCAGCAGCACCCATTAGCACTCCTTTGCACCATACAATAAAATACGCCATTCACCTTCCTGTGTTTTTTATCAGCCTACAAGGCCGGAGCTTTTCAGGCCAGAATCTGGTACCTATGCGATTTATGCCAGAGCGCCTGGCACCAGAGGCACAAAGCGAACAGCTTCGACACTTTCTTCATGAAACTGTTCACCATCCCGGGTAATGACGCGCAAGACTTGCTCATCGGTTCCTACCGGAATGACCAGTCGGCCACCATCACTCAATTGTTGCAATAACGCTTGTGGCACTGCACTGGGCGCAGCAGTCACCAGGATACAATCGAAGGGGCCTTTGCTAGGCCACCCTTGCCAGCCATCGCCATGTTTCATCGAGACATTGTGCAAATCCAGTTGCTGCAACCGGCGTTTGGCTTGAAACTGCAGGCTCTTAATACGTTCTACACTGCATACCCGCTCAAACAAACGAGCCAGCACAGCGGTCTGATAGCCAGAACCAGTACCAATTTCCAACACCTGCTGATGGCGACCACTATTGAGCAAAAGCTCTGTCATGCGGGCAACGATATAGGGCTGCGAAATAGTCTGACCATGGCCAATAGGCAAGGCCGTGTTTTCATAAGCCTTGTGCGCTAAAACGGTTTCAACAAACAAATGTCGGGGGGTGTTGGCAATGGCCGATATCACGGCTGGATTGGTAATGCCTTCACTTTGAAGTTTTTGTGCTAAAACGACTGCACTTCGCTGGGTCGCAACGGCCATATTACAACTGTATTCCTTCTAACCACTGTTTCAATTGATCCATACTCTTATAGGCGGACATGTCAACATGGATCGGCGTAATGGATGCATACCCATGGGTAATGGCATGAAAATCGGTGCCTGGCCCGGCATCAAGCTCTGGCCCAAGTGAGCCATACCAATAGATATCTCGTCCCCAAGGGTCACGAGACTTGGTCATCGTTTCAGCTTTGTGACGCCGACCAAGCCGGGTAATTTGCACCCCTTTTAATTCACTCACGGGAATCGCCGGGACATTGATATTCAAGATTTGATCGGCAGGCAGCGGATGCGATTTTAATTTTTTGATCACTTGCACCGTCACATAGGCCGCGGTTTCGAAATGCTCATCGTCGTGCCCCGCCAAAGACACGGCAATAGCAGGCAATCCAAGATGCCGCCCTTCGGTCGCAGCAGCAACAGTACCTGAGTAAATCACATCATCGCCCATATTGGCACCATGATTGATCCCAGCTACCACCAAATCTGGCGTAAAATCCAATAACTGACTAATCGCCAGATGGACGCAATCGGTCGGGGTACCGCTTACGGCAATAAAGCCGTTATCCAGTTGCTGAGTTCGTAATGGGTTCAGCAGAGTCAATGAATTACTGGCCCCACTGCAGTTACGATCCGGCCCCACCGTAGTGACATCAGCAATTTGCGATAATGCCTGTTGCAGCACTTGGATCCCTTTGGCATAGACGCCATCATCATTGCTTAATAAAATTCGCATTGTTACTCCCTCGCACCATGATTACGCCCACAATCCTGATACTGTACCAATTCTCTGAGAACACTGGTGGCAAAACAGCCCGTGGGTAAGGCAAATCGCAGTTGTATAGTGCCAGCATCCTGCGTAATTTCAAGCTGCTGAGGCTGCAAACGAATGGATCGCCGTTCGGCTTTCAAGCGAAACTCCTGCAAGCCTTGCTGTAAGGCTGCATAGTCCGCCAACCACTGTTGCTCCAGTGCCGCGGCCTGTTCACTTGGCTGGCCTTTGTCCGAAGATGGCAAGCCACAAAGCGCAGCAGTGGGGTGAATATCGCCTTGCTGCAGACGCTCATGCAGCTCATCGGTTAGTTCTTCTACCCGAAAAATAGAACCAGACCCATCCAGTTGCACCACATCGCCAAGCAGCAACTGCTGAAAATACCCTTGTTCAATCCGCTTTGATAGCTGTGTATTGAATAAAAAAGAGCGTGCCGCCGACAAAGCCAGTCCGCGTAGTTGTCGATCGGCAATGCCCTGTCCGGCAAAGAGCGACTCTGCTAACTTCAAATTGCCGCCTTCAATACCAAAACGCTGTTCGCCATAATAGTTGGGCACGCCAGCCCGGACTTGTTGCGCACGCTGTATCAGTTGCTCTGGTGCAGTGACATCTCGTAAGCGTATCTGAAAATGATTACGCTTTAATGCGCCTAAACGTAATTTACGAAAATGACGTTGCACTTGCACAATGCGATACCCTTCGGCCTGCCAGTCTTGCCAAGGCACCTCTTGCTTGATGGGCCAGGGCAAGCAGAACCATTGCCGGGTCACGGCATGGCGGTCTTTGCGCCCGGCAAAACTGATATCACGTGCCTTTAACCCACTTAGCTCCGCCAGCTTTTTTGCCACATACTGGGTATTTTGGCCAATTTTTTCTATCTGAAGTAACAAGTGCTCGCCCGCGCCGCTAGGGCTAAAGTTCAACTCTTCATCAACGATGAAATCGTCGGGTTGAACCCGTAGCTTGGCGGTAGCAATCGGTTCACCGTACAACCACTGCAATGCTTGATGCTTCACGCCGGCACCAGCAACACCACAGCCTCAGCTGCAATCCCTTCTTTACGGCCCACAAATCCCAGCTGCTCTGTCGTGGTTGCTTTTACATTTACCTGCGTCAGGTCGGCCTGAACATCGCTGGCGATCACCCGCCGCATTGCGTCAATATGTGGAGCCAGCTTAGGTGCCTGAGCCATTACCGTAATATCCAGATTGCCCAAGGTATAACCAGCTTGTTGCATCTGCGCGACGACATGGCGCAATAAAACACGGCTGTCGATGCCCTTAAAAGCCGGATCATTATCAGGAAAATGATGACCAATGTCGCCAAGCGCTAAGGCACCGAGTAAGGCATCGGTCAGTGCATGCAATACCACATCCCCGTCCGAATGGGCCAGTAATCCCTGTGTATACGCAATCTGCACTCCAGCTAAGGTCACCGGGCCTTCCCCACCAAAGGCATGCACATCAAAACCATGCCCGATACGAAACAAGCTCATGCTCGACTCTCCAAATAAAACCCAGCCAAGGCTAAATCCTCTGGCTGGGTGACTTTTATATTATCACTTCGCCCCTCAATCAGCTGCACCGGTTGTCCCGCCCACTCCATCGCAGAGGCTTCATCCGTAATGGTGATGCCAGCGCTTAAAGCCTGACTGAGTGCTTGTCGCAGTGTCTCGGTAGGGAATAGTTGCGGTGTCAGGGCATGCCAAAGGCTGGCTCGCTCGACCGTCTGCTCAACCCGCAGCTGGCCACGCTTCATAGTATCGCGCACGGGGCAGGCCAAAATACCGCCTTGTCCGCTCTGCCAACACTGCTGAATCAACTGCTGAATATCACGAAGCTGCACCAGCGGGCGGGCCGCATCGTGAACCAGCACCCATGGGAACTGCTTAGCATCGAGGTGCTTTAAGGCTGCCAGAACCGAGTATGCACGTTCGGCTCCACCAATCACGGTTTGCACATCTGGGTTTGTCGCCAAAGGCGTTGTTGAAAAATAAGCATCCTCTGCTGACAGTGCAATGACCAATGACACAGGTAACTGCAGCAGCACATTAGCACTATGCTCTAAAATCGTTTTGCCATGCAGTTGCAGGTATTGTTTTGGTATCTCGCTTTGCATCCGTTTGCCAATGCCAGCAGCAGGGATCACCGCGGCAATCTGACCATAATCAGGCGCTGGCAATTCCCCGGACATCATGGTTGCGACTCCGGTTCATTGATCGATGGTAGCAGGGGTAAGGCATGATTGGTTGGATCTGCAGAGTCGTTGGCGGGTAGCTGTGGCTCGGACACAATGCGGAAAAAGATTTCATCGTCCCGGATCAGCCCCAACTCATTTCGAGCCCGCTCTTCAATAGCTTCCAACCCCTGACGAAGATCATTCACATCGGCCAGCAGCAAACGATTACGCTTTGCTAGCTCCTCATTGGCCATTTGCTGTTGCTCCAGCTCGCTTTTACGTTGCAAATAGTCACTAACGCTGTGTTGACCAAACCACAGCCGGTACTGCAACAAAGCAAAGAGGATCAATAAAGCAAGTGTCAATAAGCGCATGCAACCAGCCCAGGTTCTATCATAAAACTATTATGAAGCTTTCGGCGCGGTGTGGGAAGGGGTATATACCCAAGTGATCTCAAGATATAGATTTCGGCGGCAGCTTTGGAGCGCTCAAAGAGGAACGTAAGGCAAAGGTTTGGCAAAATTTTTCCAGTTTAAGCAACTACTCAGCAATAATTCGCGCAAGCTCAGCGCCCGGGGGGAGCTACGTTTTTGGTTGCTCCACTGATGACCACAGCAACATGCCGTCATGACCACCTTGACCGGTTGCAACATAAACTTGTCAGCATTGCATTCATCCAATGGCGTGCCAGAATAATCAAACCAGCCGTGGGCATTGCAATGCACCCGCTGCCCTGCATGATCGACCTGATCCACCGAGTCTAGTATAAAGGTTTCTACGCCAAGTTGCTCTTGATACACCGGCACCAATAAACCCGGCTTAGCTGCTTTCTCAAAAAAGCGGGCGATTTGATCAGGTCGTTGCCGATTTAACGGACACTTAGCCGACTGGCTGGCAAACCAGGATGCATTTTGGCTGTCCAGAGATAACGGCGATGTGGCACGTAAAATCCGCTGAGCGGCTTTACGAATATAGAAAGGCAAACTAGCTAACTGTTTTGGCAAATTCACCAACTCGCTGACACTTTGCTGAGACAAACGCAGCAGTTCACGCTCGTACAGAGCATTGCAAAGCTCGGTATACGTCTGGTTTTGGCTGGATACTTGCCAAAAATGGGGCTGATCAGCGGTATCATCATTCATACCGTGATGGTAACGGAGGCCGGTGTTTTTGTACAAGAAAAAAGTGCAGTGGCAGGGTAAAGAGGCGTTATGCTACGAACGGTCCAGATAACGACGAATGGCGAGATAATCCTGAAACAGTGCCTCAGTATCAAAATCCGGATTGGCACCAGGATGTTCGACGGGCGTAAAGATGGCCTGCAACTCTGCTTTCGGGTTGAGTAAATACAACAGCACCCCATGATCCACGTTGTAGGGTAGGTAACTACTAAGGTCATCAACCGGGCTGATGGCATATAAAATTGACAAACTCTGTTCAAAAGGCTGATGGCTGGCATCATTACCCGGCATGCGGGTTAAACCGCGAATATCGGTGGCAAAAAAATTCAGGTAATCATACAGCACTTCGGGTGTATCGCGCTCTGGGTCTACACTGTAAAACAACAGCTGTAGATCCGGGTAGGTTTCAGCCTGTTGCAGCTGCAAATGAAAGCGGCTTAATTTCGCTAAGGTCATCGGGCAAATATCCGGGCAGTAGGTAAAGCCATAACTGAGTAAATGCCATTGCCCATGCAAGTCGGCTGCAGTAACCGGTTGTTGGTATTGGTCCACCAATAGAAAATCGTTAAGAGGGACAGGTTGGGTCAGCAATACCGCTTGTTGCAACTGCAAGGGGTTGTGAGTACTCACCAACACACGAAGCGCCGTGGCGGCTAGCAGAAGGGCAAGCAGCACCGACGCGATCAAAGTATGGCGTAAACTCCATCGTAGCATCACGGACTCCTGTTCGTTCTATGCGCGCTGCTCTGTGAGTGAACTATGAGCTGTAATACAGCATGCGATTTAACAGCACATAATCACCTTCAATAGCCATCAGAATAACAAACACCACGATGGCAAAGGTTGGGATCACCAGCAACAACTTCAGATTCAGGCTTTCCCACTTTACATGCATAAAAATGCTCAAAATCACGCCCGCTTTGATCACCATAAAAAATAGTATGAGACTCCAGCGCAACAGACCTTGCAGCTCCATGTAATCGACCATGTACGAAAAGAAACTCAGTACAAACAGCCAACCCCAAACTTTAAGATACATGCTAACCGGGTGCTGCTGATTCAGTTCCTGTGCCATCACTCACCTCACCATAAATAGAAGAATGCAAAAATAAACACCCAGACCAAGTCAACAAAGTGCCAGTACAAGCCGGTAATTTCGACAATTTCGTAGCCCTTTTTCTCGTAATAGCCCTTATGCACTCGGTAGGCCACCACCAACAAATAGATCACCCCACCCGTCACATGCAAGCCATGAAAGCCGGTGATCATAAAAAAGGCCGCACCAAACTGTTCTGCTCCCATCGGGTTGCCCCAAGGGCGCACTCCATCTTCAATCAACTTGCCCCATTCGAACACCTGCATGCCAACAAAAAGCGCGCCCAGAAATGCTGTGGCCAGCATCAACCATACCGTATGCTTTTTCACGCCACGGTAAGCACTGCTGACAGCCATGGCCATGGTGCCACTGCTGGTAATCAGCACAAACGTCATAATCGCGATTAACAATAGTGGAATGGATTGCCCCCCGACCGTTAAAGCAAATACCTCACTGGTATTTGGCCAAGCCTCTGCAGCAGACCAACGCACATTCATGTAGGCAATCAAGAAAATACTAAAAATAAAGGTATCCCCCAGGAGGAAGACCCACATCATCAACTTGCCCCAAGACATCCGAAAGGTACGTTCATCAGCCGACCAATCTGCGACCACACCTTGCCAGCCAGAGGGCCGCTGGGCATCCGATGCGTTATGCTCTGTGTTCATAAAATCACCTTAAAAGCTGCCTTTAAAACCACACGTTAAAAACCGCACAATGCCGCCAGCGAGTCAATGGTGCTGGACGAGCTGGTCATTAAAGCAAACAGAACCAACCAAACCACAAACAGGTAGTGCCAGTACGTGACACACAAGCGAACACTCGACTGAATTCGCGCCAGTGATTGTTGCTGCCAGAAACGCTTCAGCACCCAAAGCAGTGCAACCAATCCACCCAACAAGTGAACACCATGCACGGCAGTGAGCAAATAAAAGTAGCTGCTGGCTGGATTGCTGGTCATCCCAAAGCCTGCGGTTTCCAATTGCTGCCAAATGGCAAATTGCGCTAACAAAAATAACAGCACCAAAAAGGCGGAACCAACCACCGCCAAGGCAGCCGCCTGTTGCTTCTGTTGCCGGAGCAATACCAGAGCCGCGTGCATCACCACACTGCTGGCTAATAAAATACCGGTGTTCCACCAAAGCTGCGTTGGGTTATCGAACGGTAACCAGGGCTCGCCAGCCAAAGCATGAAAATCACCTAATTGCGAGCGACCTAACAAGGTCATGATAAACAAAGAAAAAACAACCGTTATGGTCACCAATAAAAACCGCAAGGCAGTTCGTGCTGGCCAGTAACTGGGTGGGGGCTGCAGTAAAGCAGGGTCGGCTCCCTCCGGTTGTGCCAGCCATGGCTTTTCCATTAATTTAGTAAAGATACTCATTTTCCGGCCTCCGCAAAAGCTGCTGCATCGGTCACCTCAACCGCACTGTTGGGCACATTTTGTGGGATAAAGTCTTGCTTGACTCCAGGCACACTAAAATCATACGCCCAGCGATACACCACTGGCGCCTCAGGCCCCCAGTTGCCGTGAGTTGGCGGATTGTCCGGGGTTTGCCATTCTAAGGTAGTGGCTCCCCATGGGTTGGGATCGGCTTTTTTGCCACTGCGTAAACTGATAATCACATTGGCAATAAAGATAAGCTGCGCCACAGCAACCACCAAAGCAGCAATGGTAATATTGGCATTCAGTGCCTGAGCGGATTCAGGAATGTACTCAGTACCTCCCATACCAAAGTATCGCCTCGGTAGCCCCAGGATCCCTAAGTAGTGCATTGGCAGAAAAACCAAATAAGCACCCACTAAGGTGGTCCAAAAGTGGATACGACCAAGCCCTTCATGCAGCATCTTTCCACTGACTTTTGGGAACCAATGGTAAATCGCTGCATACAACACCAGAATCGGTGATAGTCCCATCACCATATGGAAGTGTCCCACCACAAAGTAGGTATCGGACAACGGCAAATCAATCACCACATTACCCAAAAATAAGCCACTCAACCCACCGTGTACAAAGGTAAAAATAAAACCGATGGCAAACAGCATCGGCAAGGTTAAATGAATATTTCCTTTCCACAAGGTCAGTACCCAGTTGTACACTTTAAGTGCCGTGGGTACAGCAATAATCAAGGTTGTGGTAGCAAAGAAAAAGCCAAAGTACGGGTTCATACCACTGACATACATATGGTGCGCCCACACCACAAAACTCATTAAGCCGATGCCGACGATGGCCCACACCATCATTCGATAGCCAAAGATATTTTTTCGTGCATGAGTTGCGAGAATATCCGATACCATGCCAAAGGCAGGCAACGCCACGATATACACTTCAGGATGACCAAAAAACCAGAAAAGATGCTGAAATAAAATCGGGCTCCCTCCTGTATGATCCAGCGTTTCACCCAGTGAGATAATCACGGGCATAAAGAAGCTGGTCCCGACCACCTTATCCAGAAACATCATAATGGCACTGACCAGCAATGCAGGAAAGGCCAGTAACCCCATGACGGTGGCAACAAAAATACCCCAAATAGTCAGAGGCATCCGCATCAGTGTCATGCCTTTGGTACGAGCCTGTAAAATGGTGCAAACATAGTTCAGCCCGCCCATGGTGAAAGCCACGATAAAGATACCGAGCGAAATCAGCATCAGTAAGATACCCCAATCAGCCCCTGGGGTTCCCGGCAAAATGGCCTGCGGTGGATACAAAGTCCAACCCGCTCCCGTTGGCCCCCCCGGCACAAAGAAACTGGCCAGCAACACCAGCACCGACAGTAGGTAGGTCCAGTAGCTGAGCATATTAAGGACAGGGAACACCATATCCCTGGCCCCTATCATTAAAGGAATTAAATAGTTACCAAAGCCGCCTAACAATAAAGCAGTCAGCAGGTACACCACCATAATCATGCCATGCATGGTGACAAACTGCAGGTAGGCACTGGGGTCAATAAATGAGAACTGATCGGGGAAACCAAGCTGCAAGCGCATTAAACCCGACAATACCAAAGCCACCACCCCGACCATAATCGCAGTAATACTATATTGAATAGCTATAACTTTATGGTCTTGACTCCAGATGTATTTGCTGCCGAAGCTGGCTTGGTAATGCTCGTCATGACTGGCAATAGCTGAATCTGTCATCGGTATCTCCTTGCTTAGTCAGCTGCACTAAGTGAATTAATGTATGCCACGATGTCGGCGATATCTTCTTCGCTACGAAGCGATTGCACCAATAAGCTCATCTGGGCACCATAGAAGTCATCCGGGTGGCCACCGCGGATGCGATCACGGAAATAACCGATTTGTCGCGCCAAATACCAAGGTTCAAGCCCCGCCAGTCGGGGAGCATTCATATGGTAAATACCTTGTGCCTGTTCACCATGGCAATAGACACAATTTCGATACAACTGGCGGCCATTGTTCAAATTGCCCTCTGCTGTTGCTCGTGCAGGTTCGGGCATGGTGTCAATGTAGGCCAGCAAGTGCTGCATGCTTTGTTCATCGGCCACAAGCCCTGCCATGGCTATCATTTGCCCACCAAACTGGTCGCCTTCAGCTGTACCACGAACACCTTGCTGATAGTTGTGCAGTTGCCGCCTGAGATACCAGATATCTTGCCCGGCGACCCGAGGTGCATTCAAGGCTTGATTGCCTTCCCCTTCCGCGCCGTGGCAGCTGGCACAGACCTGATAGTGAGCCCGACCCAATGCTGAGTCACCAGCAACCCGATCCTGTGTCTGAGCAAAAGTAACCTGACGTGCCAGCCAATCATCAAAGTCCTCTTGCGCTTTCACTACCACACGGCCACGCATGGCGTAATGCCCGATGCCACACAGCTCTTCACACATTAAATCGAAAGCTCCTACGCTGGTGGGAGTAAACCACAAAGAACTGAGCATGCCTGGCACCAAATCCATCTTGACGCGGAACTGCGGTACGGTGAAATTGTGCAACACATCCTTCGAGCGCAACAACACCTTTACCGGCTGATCCAGCGGTAATACCAATTCGTTACTAAAAATAAGGATATCGTCCTGACCAGCTGGATCAGAGGGATCCAACCCAAACGGATTGTCTTCAGAAATAAGGCGGGTATCGACTTTACCCAATTGACCATCAGCACCAGGAAAGCGATAACTCCAATGCCATTGCTGCCCGACAGCTTCGACTTCAATCGAGTCATCGGGAGGAGCGACAAATTGCCCCCAAATGTACAAGCCGGGAGCCAACATCGCTGCAATACCAATGGTGGTGGCAAGAGTTAGCCAGCCTTCTAGTTTTTTATTTTCCGGCTCGTAGTCTGCTTTTAAACCGGGTTTGTGCCGGTAGCGAAAAATAACATAGACCAGAAAGACATTGACAGCGACGAAGACAATACCGGTGATCCAAAAGGTAAGCTCAACAGTGTTATCTATCGCCGACCAATTCGAAGCAAGGGGGGTGAACCACCAGGGGCTAATAAAATGAAAAATGACCGTACCAATAACCAGCAACAAAATAATGATTGCAATCGCCATATCGCGGTTAATCCTTTAATCATTGAAATTATAGTTATATGACTTCAACAGATGAATCGGACATCAGAACACACGGTAAGCACAGTACATCGATACAATCACTGGAGACCGAACACTTTTTCGCCTGTACAGACACTATAGGTCATAAACTTTAAAGCTGCATAAAAGGAAAGCAAAAATTCTTAGATAGTCAGTCTGTTGTAATTAATAGCGGGAATAAAACGGGCACCTTTTACAGTGCCTCGTTGGGAGCTAATCGGACATTAAGCGATTTAAGGCATCGCTTTTACAAAGCGTTTAAAGTAGATCTGAGCCTTGACCACAAAGCCGGGTGTTGCTTCACCCGTGCCAGCATTTTGTAGTTTAGGATGCTTGCGCGCCACTTTCTTTACAATGCCTTCCTGCTCAGGATCAATATCAATAAAGAGCACATGTTTGCCCTCCTTCAAGATATCCTGAAACCGTTTAAAGTGAATGTTGGGTTCCTGGATCCCGATGAACCCTCCTTCCCAGGTGCAAAAACCAAGTACTACGATTGCGAGGAAAATAAAGGGAACCCAACCTGCAGCCGATTCGGTCCAGCCAGCAAAATAAGCCACCAATAACACTAGAATGGCTCCGATTAACCCCACTACCGCACCCACTTCCGTTGCACGCACCACGTCACTTTTCAGTACAGGTGACACTTCATGCAAATGATGCAGTTCTACTTCAGCATCTTTTTCACTCAACACATGAATCTGTGGGGTCGCAATGCCTTTTTGTTCCAGCTCTTTTTCAATTGATTCTAAGTCATCAAGGTCATCACTAATAAAATACCGCCTTAACATAATCTAGCCCTCTGTTTGGCAAAGACAAGTTAATTAAGCCACTGAACCGACTGCACATTATTGAATTATGGCTAGTAGCCCCTTCGGAATAACCACATCCGTGACTCAAGTATAGACGTAAATTAGCAAAACGGTGAAATATTGAACAAGCCCCTTAATTCTCTGAAGTGGTAAGTGCGAATTGTGCATACTCATGATCAGGATGCTGCCTTGCCAGTGACTTTGCTTGCTGCAAATACAAAACACTCTGCTCGGATTGCTCCAATTGCCGGTAAATACGCGCCATGGTGATCAGCACTTCAATATTTTCAGGGTGCTCCTGCTGTTGCGCTTGCCTGTTCTGTAAGATTTGATGATACAAGGCCAGTGCCTGCGCTTGACGATGTTGCTCAAAGTAAATACCTGCCAACACTTGCCATGCTCGTAACGTCGTCGGGTGGCTTTCGCCAAGTTGCTCAGCTTGTCGCTCCGCCGTGTCGCTTGCTAGCACTACGGCTTCATCCAAACGTTGCAGATCCCGATATAAGATTGCCAGACGCATCTGAGTTTGCAATGTTTCAATGTTGTCATCCCCCAAGGTCTGCCGCCGTTTGCTCAAGGTGTTCAAAAAGAGCTGCTCGGATTCGTCATAGCGCCCCTGTCCGCGATAGTTCATCGCCAGATTATGCTGAGTTCTCAGTGTTGCCGGATGATGCGGCCCCACGACCAGTGTGGATAACTCGATATGTCGAAGTAAATAAGGCTCTGCGGCTTGATACTGGCCAGAGGCAACCAGCACAGAAGCCAGTGTGGATAAGCAATTTAACGTTCGTTCATGACGCTCGCCATAATGCGCAATCCCCAGCTCCAGACACTGCCGGAAATACAGCTCTGTTTGCGGATAATCCCCCAACCAGTAATGCACAATCCCCAAAGTTGTTAACGAATGCACTATATCCGGATGCTGATCACCTAACACCTGAAGCCGTAATTGATGCAACTGCAGGTACATGGTTTTGGCTTGTTGCAGCTTGCCTAAATCCTGGTAATTGCCAGCAAGGTTTCCCATCATCCCTAACGTCAATCGATGCTTATGCCCCAATACCTGCTGACTCATCGCAAGTGCCTGCTCCGTTAGGGGCATCGCCTCTTCAAATCGATATTGCGAGCTATACGCACTGGCCAATTGACTTAAAATACGCACATACTCTTCCGAAGGCAGTTGCTGATGCTTTTGTTGCAAATGTAATGCCTGCTCCAGATGCCGCTCGGCATCCCGGTACAAACCAAGCGCATTATACACCCGCCCAATCACCAGACGGACAGAGGCCTCGACCAAAGGTTGCTGTTGCAAGGAGTGCTCATCCCCGGAAGTGAGTTGCTGACTGGTTTGGTCCAATACTTCACGAACGGTCACCTGATGACCCTGAGCTTTCATGGGATCAGTACTGGATAGCATATCGGTAATAAAGCGATTGATAGCGTCGGCTTTCTCACGTTGTAGCTCTGCAAAGTCCCGCTCTTTGGCTACCTGCACGGATTGCAGATAGACGGCTGAGCTGCCACTTAGCAAAGTAACAACAACCAGTGCGCTGAGTGCGGAGCTGATTCGATTGCGCGCCAAAAATCGTCCGGCACGGTACGACCAGCTACCCGGTCGCGCCAGCACCACTCTTTTACTCAAAAAACGCTCAATATCATCCGATAGCGCTGCCACCGAAGCATATCGATCACCACTGTTTTTTTGCAATGCCTTTGTCAGGATACTATCCAGATCGCCTCGCAGCTGTCTGGCTTTAATACCATGTGATCTAACAGGACTCTGGGCGTGCAATCCCGAATCACGGGGCTGCTCTTGCTCACCCTGAGCCGCCTCAGAAGCCAACCTTGCTGGTGACTGTAGAATAGCCTCGCGTTTCTCTGTAGCCGTGTTGCTATTTAAAAAGGGCCTCGCTGCAGTGAGTAATTCAAATAAAATCACACCCAAGGCATACACATCGGTCACGGTCGTTAAAGCCTTGCCTTGCAGCTGCTCTGGGCTGCAATAATTCAGTGTCGCCCGGCTACTGGCAAGCTGCTGCTCAGAGAGCTCATCCAAGGCTGATTTATGCAGCAATTTGGCAATCCCAAAATCCAGCAGTCTTGGTTCACCTTGCTCGGTAATCAGAATATTGGATGGTTTTAGATCGCAGTGCACCACCATCTTCTGGTGAGCAAACTCAACCGCGCTGCAGACTTTACGAAACAGCTGCAATCGCTGTTTCAAACTCAGTTGCTTTTGCTGGCAGTACTCATCGATAGGGATGCCTTCGACATACTCCATCACCAGATAGGGTAAGTTATCATCCGTGGCACCACCATCGAGCAAACGAGAAATATAAGCGTGTTCCAAGTCGGCCAGAATTTGTCGTTCCGCTTTAAAGGCCCGCAATAAGTAAGGATCAGCCACCACCGTACGAATGAGCTTAATCGCCACCCGCTTATCAAACTGCTGGTCGGCACGCTCGGCCAGATAGACACTGCCCATGCCGCCATGGCCAAGCGGTTGAATGATCCGGTAATTACCTATGGCCTGCCCGATTAAATCTTTGGGCTGTAAAATGGCACACGCTTGGCTGGCAACCACGGCATACAAATCATCAGTGCGGTCAGTGTGTTGCAACAAAGAACGAACGGCGTTCAGTAGCCCGGTATCGTGCTGACACTGCTGCTGCAAAAACTCGTCACGCTCATGCTCCGGCAAGTCAATGGCTTGATGAAACAACACCTCAACCTGTTGCCATGTCTTCTTATCCATGTATTTCCTTTAAGATCAACGAGCCATGCGTGATAACACGATAAACAGCAGGTACGTTTAAAACAGTGCATTCTATCAAGATATCTCTATACTATAGGATATGATTAAAAAAGAAACAGTGCATTCATGGCAACCGTACCCCCTAGCTCAGCCGATATCACCGGCTTGTTGCATCACTGGCAACAAGGTGATCCTCAGGCATTCACAGAGCTGAGCAATCATGTGCACCAGGAATTGCATCGTATCGCCAGACGGTATATGCATGGCGAACGCTGCAACCATACCTTGCAGGCCACCGCTCTGGTGAACGAGGCCTTTATTGCTTTAATCGATGCCGACGTCAGTTACGAAAATCGAGTCCATTTCTTTTGTCTGGCAGGTCGAATCATGCGCCGAATTCTGGTTGATCATGCCCGGGCCCGGGCGGCCAATAAACGAGGCTCAGGCTCCGAAAACCTAGCTTTCACTGAATCCATCGCTATTTTAGATGATCAACCGGATCAATTACTTGCACTCGACAGTGCCTTGCACGCACTGGAACAATTTGATGCGCAAAAAGCAGATATTTTGCAGCTGCAGTTTTTTGCCGGCCTGAAAAACCATGAAATTGCCGACATCTATGGCGTATCAGCCCGCACCATCGAGCGCAACAGCAAGCTGGCCAAAGCCTGGCTGCATCAGGCGATCTAATTCACATCCTGAAAACCTGGCTCAGAATAGCCACAACAGCCTGCATCTTCCCAGTCAACTGCTCTGACCACTAAATAAATTACCATTCCTGTGTCGGTGTTTGCCTACAAACCCCGCTTAAACGAGTAGTAACCATGAAAACAGCATGTTCCGCTTTCTTGCTGCATTCACTATTTGAAGGGACACAGGAAGAGGCAATTGGTATGAACAACACATTCAATCATTTATTGGTCATCGAAGACATTCATAGTACTGAGCATTATGCACTGGATCGCGCCATCGCTTTTGCTAAGAAAAAGCACAGCGCCATCACCGTTTTTAAGTCCTATTACCAACAGATGCACAAGATGGGCACGGAAAGCTCAGATGATATGGCAGATTTTGTTATGCAACAGCAGCGTGAGATTTGCCAACACATCAGTACTCTCACCGATCAGGATGTATCACTGAATATTGTCATTTCCTGGTTAGAGCCGGTGAAATATGCCGTTCGGCGCCTGATAGAGCAAAGCAATATCAGTTTAGTACTGAAAGCACAGAGTAAGCGCCACATGTTCGATTTGATCAACGGTAATCTCGATCATTTCTTAATTAACGATCTGGAGGTTCCGGTCTGGCTCGTCAAACCACAATCCCAGCACCAAGAGTTAAATGTACTGGCCTGTCTCGACTTGGATCAGGATAACGCAGCCCATCAGATGGTTAACGATAAGATTTTACAAACAAGTCAGCAACTGGTGCCAGCCTTGCAATCGCAGTTGCATGTAGTGAATTGCTGCGGTGGTGAATCGGTATCTGTCCGGATACAGTACGACAAAGCATCCGGCTTCAAGCAAGCTCTTAGCCCACAACAAGAGCACCAAGCAAAGCTGGAACCCTATTTAACCAGAAATCATCTTGATTCGGACTGCGGCCATATTCGAGTGGGGTTACCGGATGATGAAATCCCGGCAGCCGTGCATTCATTTCATGCTCAGTTAGCCATCATCGGTAATCAACATTTGCATAGCAAAGTCGCCAGGTTCTGGGGCAATACCACTCATTATCTGGTTCAACATATCCCCTGTGATGTTCTGGTGGTGAAGCCCTGTGACATCAAACGTCACACGGCGAAATCAGCAGTACCAAAGCGCCTGTGGCAGAGCAAACAATTACTGAGCCGGCTAAGCGGCATGTTAACTCACAAATAATGAGACAGCTTAAAAGCCAGAGCCGGGTTGCTGCAAAAACTCCAACTCTTCTTCGGTAGACTCCCGGCCAAGGATGGCATTGCGATGGGGATAGCGGCCGAACCGATCAATGATGGCTTTGTGTTTCAGTTCAAACTCAAGATTGGTTTCCAGGCCCTCCTGGTCAAACAAACGCACAGCAACATCATGGATCTCTACCGACTCGCTGTGCATAAAAGGCATGTAAACAAAGCTGCGCTCTGCTGTGGTCAGCTCTTGGTCAAACCCTAAATCAATGGCCTCCTGCGCCAGCGCCAGGGCCAACGCATCGGTTGCAAACGCCTGAGGTGTATCGCGATAAATATTTCGTGGCAACTGATCCAACACGATAATTTCAGCCAAACGGCCACGTGCTTGCTGACGCCAGGGGTACAACTCGCATCGCGCCGCTTTTTGATGCAAGGTGGTAAAGCAATCCGCAATGTGCTGATCCAACTCAGCATCTTTTTTAAACCATTGCTCCGGGCTTAATTCTTCAAACCAAAAAGTCAGTACGGTATTTAGCATGGTTTTCATGGTTAGCCTCGTGTTTATGCTGTTTATGATGGGTTCAGGTGCGTTACTATGGCAGGCCCACTGCTTGAACAGATTCACTCCTGTCGGCCAGCCCACTCCGTTGTCAATAAACTCATGGTATACCAACCGGTATACCCCTGCTCAGTTTTTAGCACTTCACGCATCAAGCCTTCATCCTGAAACCCAAACTGCTGGCTATAAAAGCGCTTAGCACCATCGTTGCCTTGCATTACATACAAATCAATGCGATGAAAACCATGCTCAACAAAGCCTTTATGCAATAGTGCCGCAAACATCTGTTGCCCCAGCCCCTGCCCACGCAAAGCCGGGTCCACGGCCACCAAACCAATATGGCCAAACGCATTCGGCCAATCAATGCGGGTAAAGCTACACATCCCCACTACACGACCATCCTGCTCATAAGCAAAACATTGTCGTTCGGCATTCTGCTTGGGGCCTTCAACAAAATAGTCGTTAAAAACCGACTCGATCAACGGGTACTGAAAAGCATTGCCACAGACTTTCTGCATTTCTTCCCGCTCTGCCAGCCAGGCTGAAATCACCGAAAAATCCTGCTGCCGCATTGGGCGAAGCCGTGCTGTTGCTTTTGTCATCATGAACCGGGCTAATAAATGAATAATAACAATACTATATACCCAAACACCCCGAAGATGCGAACTTCAGACTCACTGCCGACTTGCTCTTGCATAGTGAAATACGGCAGACTGGGACACACGATAACGTTATCGGAGAAGCAACCATGCATTACCTGTTATTTTACCGCGATCTGGTCGATGATTATGTCAAACGGCGGGAGGCATGGCGTGGCCAACATTTAGCGCATGCCAAGGCAGCCAAAGCCCGGGGCGAACTGGTACTGGCTGGCGCCCTAGATGAGCCGGTCGATGGTGCTGTGTTGCTGTTTCAAGGCGAATCTGCCGAGGTGGCAGAGCAGTTTGCTAAGCACGACCCCTACGTGATGAATGGTTTAGTCGGGCACTGGGAAGTAAGGCTATGGAGTACCGTAATCGGCGATCAGGCCACCATACCACTGGGGTAGCAATTCAACTGGAGTAACAATTCAACTGGAGTAACAATGCCACGGCCAAGCTGAATCACTGCTTACCCAAACCAAACATATCACGGCATTGATTGGCAAAGGCACTGAATTTTTCTTTCATGGTCCGTTTCAGCTTCACCTCGAGCGAACCCAGTATTGAGTAACCTTCAATCACAATTTTCGGTGCCTGCCGGCCACCCATTGATGGCGCCTTATTGTTGGCACTGCCGATAATATTGAACATATTGGACACCACATTCACCTGCTCAGGTACCAGAATATCAAGGCTACCCACCCAGTTATTCACCCGGATCACTACATGCTGGTGTTGAAAGATAGCTTCAGAGAAATCCAGCTCCACCGAACCAAGAATACTGATAACTTGTATCTCAGCAGGCACCAGCCATTGGCCGTTATGCTGATTCGATGACAACACAGAGATGATGCGCTCATGCTGGGTGTCGTTACCCGATTGATACTGCGGAGAAAAACTACGCTCTCGCTGTTGTTCATATTGTTTGTCTGGCTCTAAGGTCAAATCCGCCACCACATCTACCAACTCTTGATGCTGCGTCGCATTGGTCGCCAGATCCAAACGGCGCTCAAAGGCCTCTGCCGATAGCTTGCCATGACTGTAATTCATGATCAGTTGATCAATGGCCTCTTCCCGTACCTGATCAAACGGCCGATCTTCTATCTTCACTCCATTGCAATCAATAGCCATAACACACTCCTGTTCTAATTACTTCATAGAAGTTAGCATAGGCTGCGCAAACTGATCGCTTTATTTCGTATCAAAATGTGAATAGGGTTTCACAGGTAGTCATAAGCAGCGTCATGCGGTGCAAGTACAGAGGCCGCCGGGCAGGGAGTTGAAGTCTCCGGGAAAGAGTAACAGCACACAACCATTTCACTTTCTACGGAGACTATCTATGTTAATTACATTTAGTTGTACTGCGACCTCCGATGTCACTATGTTCGGTGATGTTGCAATCAATATCCTCAAAATTATGGGGTATGATGAGAAACTCCCAAACGCTATGTCAGCCAAAGATGTCCCTCAGGCACTAGCGAAGTTAAAAGCTGCGATTGAAATAGAAAAAGCCCAGCAGTCTGATGAAGTGGAACCCGACAAAGACATTGATCAAGAGCAAGATGAGAATGAAGAGACTGATGATGTTGAACCAGCCATTAGTCTGAAGCACCGCTCATTCCCTCTGATTAAATTATTAAATGCCGCTATCAGGGATGAATGCCCTGTCATGTGGGATGTCGGATAACGTAGATACACCAACATAAAGTATATCGTGGTTAAAATGGCGAACTTTTCGTGGCCTTAGCCAACGGCCCGGCTGGGTTAAAAATCAACTCGTTGAATTTAAATATAAAAATACTGGCATCAATGCTGCAAATGCATTGCTATGACGACTACGCTAGACGTTAGTGTAATTATTCATAACGAACACGACTTATGACAGGAATGTACATGCCCCATCCTAAGCAAACATTACAGCACTGCGGTTTATATGCCAGTTTTGAGTTACGACGCTTATTGCTCACCCGCCGCGGCCTGATGACCTTAGCCGCTACCACGGTGATCTGGTTTTTTCTGCTGCGTTACGCCATAGCACCAGCCAGCGATATCATCGTTGCGGAAGGTTTTCAGCAGGTATTCAGTGATATGTTTGGCAGCACAGGCTTAAGCCAGCTGTTCGCCTGGCCTGCCCCGGAGCTGGCTATTTACTGGATACTCAGTTTACTTCTGCTGCCCATGCTGTGCTTGTTCTTTACCGCCAACCAGCTGTGCAGTGACCTGCAGCGTGGCACCCTGCGCTTGCTTGCCCTGCGCAGCAGCCGGTTAAGCATAGTACTAGGTCGGTTTAGCGGCCAGATGCTGGTGCAGTGTTGTTTAATCCTGTTGTCGCTGGTAGCAACTCTTGCTCTGGCAACCTGGCGCGAAGGCAGCTTAACGTTACCGATGCTGAACGCGGCGGCGGTTATTGCTGTTAACTTGCTGCTGGTATTATTGCCCTTTACCGCTTTAATGAGCTGTTTCTCTGCTATGGTGCGCTCATCCCGGTTAGCCGTCAGCCTGGCCATTGTAAGCCTGGGACTGCTGGTTGCGCTGCTTAGCTGGTTTATTGTTTACTTTCCAGATTTCTTATTCCTGCTTGGTTATCTGCCGGGTGTGCAGGTCATGCAATTGTTGCCTTTACAAGGTTGGCAAACCTTACAGCATGCCGTACTCCCTTTAGTGCAAACCGTCGTGTTATTGGGTCTTGCCAGCCTTCTGTTAACAAGGAGAGCCTTATGAAGCCGATTATTCAGTGTACGAATGTCACCAAAGGCTTTGGCAGTAAAACCGTCTTACAGCAGCTGAATTTTGAGCTGACACAGGGCGATACTGCCGCACTGATTGGCCCCAATGGGGCCGGCAAAACCACGTTATTCAGTATTATATGTGGTTATTTACGGCAAGATAGTGGCAGTGTCAGCCTGTTTGGCCACAAGCCCGGCAGCAGCGCCTTGTTTGGTCAAGTGGCCGCACTACCACAAGATGCCCGGTTTGACCCTGCCTTTAGTATTGGCGAACAACTGGATTTTTATGGCCGCTTGCAGGGCTTAAGTTCCAAGGCAGCACGCCAAGAAACGCTGCGCGTCCTGACGCTGGTCGATTTAGCCGAACAGGTGCAACAAAAAGCAGCAGCACTCAGCCATGGCATGTGTAAAAGAGCCGCCATTGCTCAGGCTTTTATCGGCTCACCGCAGCTTATCTTACTGGATGAGCCCACCGCCGGGTTGGACCCGGTCAACGCCTTGCATATTCGTCAGTTAATCAACCGATTAAGCGGCGACGTCAGCTTTATGATCAGCTCACACAATATTTTCGAACTGGAGCAGCTCTGCAATAAGGTGCTGTATCTTGAGCACGGCAAGCTGCAAGCTGATACCACCAGCGAAAACGAACAGCAGCTACAGCAGTATTTAACGCTACAGCTGGAAGATGATAATACCGAAGTAGTGACAGCAGCGATTGGCCAGCTGCCCGGCCTGCTGAGTATTCGCCCAATGCAGAAAAAAGAACTGCAGCTGTGCTATGACCCGCAACAAAATGCCAACTTTGATTTAGAGCTATTGCAATGCCTGGCAGCCAACGGCTGGCGCTACCGCAATCTGACCAAAGGCCAGACGCTGGAGCAAAAGCTATTCAATACCGCATAGCACATACCAATATATCAATGTGCCAACGTATTGAATCATTGCAGCCACCCGGTGTCAGAACGTCATCGGTATTTAAATGGAGCGGAATGAATGGACACTGACACTGCAGGTCAGAATAAACACAGCATCGCCAACTACTCGGCGTTGAAAACCGCTATAGCCAATGGTGAAGAACCATTGGTACAAGAACTGGTGGCAAACCGAACCATGGAACCGCTGGAAAGAAGCTACCTTATCGAATTAGCTCAGTTAGGTACTAACCAAACCATCATCAAGTTACTGGAAGATATACCGGTGAAGTAATCACTTTTCCAGCGAAAGAACTCGCCCTCACTAGTATCGTTATATGCATTACCGTTGCCACTGCGCTTTATCGGCACAGATCCAATCTTCAGCCGGACTTTCTGAACCCACCCATTGGTTGCGATACTGGCCGGTCGGTTGCCAGCTTTTATACACTTTGTGGCTCCAGCTTTGACCTGGCAGCAGCCCAGACACTGCGCAAAACTCAGGTGCATTAGTCCTGGCGCCACAACTGCGAGCATAAATACGCCTTGAGCAACGGTTGGTGGTGACAATAATCAAGTCACCACGGTTCTCAAAAGTGTTAGTTTCAATGCAGCTGGATAACGGTGGCTCTGCATGAAACCAGCATTGATTTGGCTTATCGGCAGTCGTTGCCTGCGGCTGTGCCGGTGTGGCTGCCGATGACTGAGCCGCCCTTGACGAAATGGATTTGCTGACTTGCTGTGTCGATAAAGCATGACTCTCGGTTTGAGACATGGAGCTGGGTTGCCGAACGGTTTGGCTTGGATCCCTTTGGTATGGCAACAGTTGAGCGGCATCAAACTGTGGGCGCTGAGTCAATTCTTGCAGGGTATTCTGGTACTGTTGTCGTTGCCACTCGCGAGATACATCGGCTGCAAAGGTTTCGTGGCGGGCCAGGCTTTCAGCTATATTAGCCTGACCACTTTGCAGCCCTTGCATAATTCCAGCACTAATAGCCTGATAGCGTGCTTCCCGTTCTTGCCGAACTCGTTGCAGCATAGCTTGATTGTGTTCACGATTAGACTGGTTTGAACTCGCGATCCTTTCGATGAAATGATCAATGCCGTCGATATGGTAGGCTACTCCTAGCAACCAGGCTTCATCTGCATCTCTGCTTTGCTGCGCCAGCTGCTGTTGTTCTATCTCCTCAACCGATAAGCGCGCCAGATTCAACACACTCTGCCTTGCAATGACAATATCTTCTGGACTGTTGCCGACATTAGTACCATACCAAGCAGTGCGCATATAAGGGCTACGCCGGCTGTCACCACAAGCCAGCAAGTAATACATGCCATACTCGCTTTCAAAGGCGCAGGCTTTAGATAAGCGAACCATTACTTCTTGCCAACGGCCTTCAGGTGCTCGTGGATTGCAATAGGCACCATTGTTGGCGTGACGCTGATAAACGATGTTCAGCACGGTTTCGCCGTCACGCAGCAGCATATAATGCTCTCGGCCAACTTCGCAAACCCCAACAGTACCAATTTGTCGATGGTAAATAACGCCAAAGCGATGTTTTAACTCGTTCACTAACGAATGATGATTTTGGTAGACAAAAAAACGATTATCAAAATCAGAACTGCCCCTAGCCCGACGCCACATGGTGCAGCTTTGGGCAACAGCATGATCCCCCTCATGTGGATAAGGATGGATCGTCAGGTTTCTATCCAGACACACTTGTTCCAAACGATCAGCAAAGGCTTGTATCTGCCGGGCTTGCTCTACCGGATCATGCTGCGGCCGGGGTCCACTGGAACAACTTACCAGCAGCAACAATGCGGCCATAAGCCCTGTTTTTAACAGCCCCAGCATAACGAACACCTTCTTGCTAACAATGTTTAACTCATCTGTTTTTAGAATAGGCAATAGGACATAATTTGCGCAAGTTATTCGTCGACAGGCGTAGCTCATGGGATACAAGACCTAAAGCACTTAATGTTAACAACAATAAATTTTTCCCAATAATGGCTCTTTATTTGTTGCTTTTTTGTTCGCCTGAGAATAGATTTATCATCGAAATAATAATACATAACTAAACAGGGAATAGTAATGAAACAACTTATGCTTGTTAGCAGGCTTTGCTTGCTGGTGTTATCTGCATGGCTTATTACAGGTTGTGGTGGAGGCTCGGATTCAGGGACCCCACCTCCTCCACCGGTAGTGAATACTCAGCCAAATCCATTTAGTTTTACTGCGCAGTCAGCCGTTGATCCTGAAGCCATTGTCACCTCAAACAGTATTACTGTCTCAGGTATTAATGCAGCAGCCAGTATCAGCATTCAAAATGGTGAGTACTCGGTCAACAATGGTGACTTTACTACTGCCGCTGCAACAGTTAATAATGCAGCTCAAATCCGAGTGCGGCATCAAGCGGCCTCCCAATACACAACCAGCCAAACAACTACTCTGACTATTGGTGGTATCAGTGCTAACTTTGTGAGCACCACCCGAAACCAACCAGCATCAGGAAATGAGACTCCTCCTCAGGCTGCGATCGTTTTTCCCTGGACACAATCAAAAACATCTGCGGGAACCATCACAGTCCGCGGTACGGCGAGCAGCCGTGATGGTATCAGTGCACTGATAGTCAATGGAGTTGCTGCCGATGTGCAAAGCCAAAGTGTTGCTGCCCAGCGAGTTTCAACTCAAAGTATAAGCTCACAAGACAATGATGAGAGCGATGAAGAAGAATTTGAATGGACTGCTGATGTAGAGATAGAACCATACAGTAATGTGGAGATAGTAGTCTCCGTCGAAGATCAATCTGGCAATCGGGATGATGAAGCTGCGACAGTTCAAACCAGTACTTTGCAAGCACCGCTATATATCGCCTTCGATGCTGAGCATGACCGCTTGATTGGTATCATGGACAATCGTGATGTGGTTGCCATTGAGCTGACTGACTTCAGTTATCAGACGCTGGCTGTAGTTGGTGAACCAACCCAGTTTAGCCTAGACCCCGATGGCAGCCGGCTGCTGTATAGCCGCTATGTTGGCACAACCTTGTACCTGTTTGCTTTGAATCTGGCCAGTGGAGAGTTTAGTACCCTGCAGACCTATGAACCACAATTGGATGAAGGCACTCAGGTCACCGCTGTGCATACCCGGCTAGATGCAACCAACCAGCTGGTTTATGTACTGCTGCGTCTGGCAGAGGCAGATGCCGATTATGCAACCGACATGCTGTACCGGGTCGACTTAGCGGATGAAAGTATCAGGTTACTATCTCAAAGCAGCTTAGACGACACACCTTTTTTACCGTTGTTCGAGATAGTGTGGCATAACGAAAGTTTGCTGGGCCTTTCGCAAAACGGTAAGCTGATTGAAGTGGAACGCGTGACCGGCGATCGCCATGAGCTGCTCAGTCTGGATAATTCACCATTCAAGCTAGCTGCTGGGACTGATCACAATGAGCTGTATGTCGCGGGTTTTAAAAACATCCTCAAGGTGAACTTGAGCGGGCTGGAAACAACTGTTCTCTCAGAAGAAACTCCGAGCCTGGAGCACCCTACAGCACAGGTTTCGGACATGACCATGCTGGACGAAAACACCTTACTGGTTGCAGACTCAAGTTTTGAAGTGGTGCTGCAAGTTAATACCGAGACTGGTGATCGCTCTGCATTGGTCAGCTCAGGCATAGGTTCAGGCCGCGGCCTATTATCACCGCAATACCTAACCTTTACCGATAACAGCGATATACTTTATGTCCTGGATGATGGCCAAAATGCGGCCGAATCCCTGTTTGCAATTGATTTAACAACAGGTAACCGCAGCCAACTGAGTGAAATCAATCGCCCATTTAACACTTACCCAAGTGGCCTGTACTACCATGATGACAATGATGCACTGCTAGTTGGCTTAAGTGATGCAATCTGGTCAGCGTCTCTGGCTGACGGTAGCTTGAGCGTTATCAGCGATAGTGAAACTGGTAACGGTGTTGACATCGGCACTCTGGCAGGCGGTGACTTCGATACCAGTACCGGCACTTTGTATATGGCGCAGTTTGCTCTGGAAAACGGGGTGTTACTGATTGATGTTAGTACCGGCGAGCGTAGCTTACTTGAGTTTGATGGCAGCGCTGGCCAAGCAGGTATTATTACTGGCCTGAATGACACAGCCCTGGATGTAGACAACCAGCAGCTGTTTATAGCCAGTCAGAGCCAAAGTGCCATTTATCGGTTAGATCTTGAAACTCTGGAAACAGAGCTGCTACTGGATCAATGCCAGAACAGTATTGGACAAAACATTTTGGATATTGATGTTTCAGGCATTCAAAAAATTCGCTTCGATGCTAACAAGCAGCGCTTGCTGATCCTGGCTAGCCAATTGGCAAGCTATGATTTAGAGAATCAGGAATGCCGTATCATTGGACAAAGCCCTGAGTATTACAATGCACTGCCGCTTGAAAATGGTACTTTCCTGACGACCAGCCAGGGTGCTCTAAAACAACTGGATCCGACCACTCAGAAACAAGTAATTATTTCCAAGTAATAACTGTGCAGGCTGGTCATACTGACCAGCCTTTTTTACTGTAACACCGTCGCCATTTTCTTTATAATCGCCTCCCTTTAGAAAAAACCGAGTGAGCCATGCAAATTATTCTCGCGCCGATGGAAGGCGTGGTTGATCACTTGATGCGCGATATGCTGACCCGGATTGGTGGCTTTGACTTGTGCATTACTGAGTTTGTACGGGTGATTGATCAGCGCTTACCGCGACGGGTGTTTCGTCGTATCTGCCCGGAGCTGGAGCAAGACGGTAAAACAGCGGCTGGCGTTCCGGTACGGGTGCAATTGCTGGGACAGGAACCGCATTGGCTGGCCGAAAATGCCGTTCGCGCTGTGGAGATGGGCTCACCGGGTATTGATCTCAACTTTGGCTGCCCGGCTAAAACCGTCAACAAAAGCCGCGGCGGTGCCGTGCTGCTAAAAGACACCGAGCGACTGTATCAGATTGTCAAAGCCGTTCGCATGGCTGTGCCTGCCGGGCAACCAGTGAGTGTAAAAATCAGGCTCGGCTATGAGGATACGGCGCAGACCCTGGATAACGCCAGTGCCATCGCCGAAGCTGGTGCCGATGTACTAACCGTGCATGCCCGTACCAAAAGCGATGGCTACAAACCACCGGCCTATTGGCCATGGATCGCTCAGATCCGTCAACGCATTCAAATACCGGTAATTGCCAATGGCGAAATTTGGACTCCAGCGCAAGCAAAACAATGCCAGCTGGAAGCCACGACCAACGATATTATGCTGGGCCGTGGTGCCTTGGCTTTGCCAAATTTAGCACAGTGCATTCGGCAGCAGCAGGCCCCGATGCCTTGGCCTGAAGTGATTGCGTTGTTGATGCAGTATTCTGAGTTTGAAGTCGCCGGAGATAAAGCCAAGTACTACTGCAATCGTATTAAGCAGTGGTTTAGTTACCTCAAACTTCAGTACCCGGAAGCGGTAGTTTTATTTCAACAGCTTAGGCTATTAAGGCGGCCAGATGACATTTTGATCCTGCTGCAAAAAACACTAAACTCCTTTACTTTACCGGCCAAATCGCTACAATAGCCGCCGCACTTTTGTGTAAGATTTAATCGCTCTTTATCCAATAAGGTAATCGCTATGCATCCGATGTTAAACATCGCCATTCGTGCTGCCCGCAGCGCTGGTACTATAATCGCTCGTTCTTGTGAACAGCTGGATATCGTTAAGTCCACTGAGAAAAGCAGCAATGACTTTGTCACCAACATCGATCAGGAAGCGGAACAGCTTATTGTTCAAACGCTGCGCAAATCCTTCCCCGGCCATAGTATTATCGGCGAAGAGCACGGCAACTATGGCAGCCAAGACAGCGATTACCAATGGATCATCGACCCCCTCGATGGTACCTCTAATTTTATTCGTGGTATCCCCCATATTGCAGTCTCCATTGCGCTAAAAGCTCAGGGCAAGCTGGATCAGGCTGTGGTGTATGATCCGCTGCGTGGCGAACTCTTTACTGCATCGCGTGGTCGTGGCGCTCAGCTGAATGGTCGTCGTATTCGGGTGGGTAACCGGCCCGATCTAACTGGCGCCATGCTAGCGACTGGTTTTCCTTTTAAGCAAAAACAACATCTGAATACCTATAGCGCTATTTTCAATAGCTTGTTTCCTGCGGTCGCAGACATGCGCCGTGCGGGCTCAGCTGCGCTCGATCTGGCCTATGTTGCTGCTGGTCGTATCGATGGATTTTGGGAAATGGGTTTAAAACCCTGGGATACTGCAGCCGGTGAGCTGCTGGTTCGCGAAGCGGGCGGGATGGTGACGGATTTTGCCGGTGGTAATAACCATATGAAGTCAGGTAATATCGTGGCGGCCAGCCCGAAGGTACTACAAGGCATGTTGAAAAATATGCGGCCGCATCTAACTGACGATTTTATGCGCTAAGACATTCGATACTTGAAAATCGGGGCTGGTGTATGTAACACCAGCCACCTTGCTTTCAGGGTCATTCAATCTTAAAACAAATTTGCCTACGGCTTATCCAACGGCAGCCCCGCTTCACACCAGGCTTTATAACCGCCCGCTAAGCTATACACCTGCTGGTAGCCCATTTTTTGCAACGATTGCGCGGCCAATGCCGAACGAAAACCGCCTCCACAATACAGAATGATGGGTTGCTGTTTGTCTTGCACGGTGTGTTCGATATCTCGTTCAATGATCCCTTTACTAAGATGCATGGCGCTCGGTAAATGCCCGGCTTGCCACTCGTGATCTTCGCGGGTGTCCAACAACACATAGGGCGTATTCAGGTCTTTCAAACCTTGGATCTCGATCTCACGGATGTCGGCTTTCGCCGCGTTCACTAATGCTAAAAATGCGGGTGAATGCTGCATCGCTTGCTCCAAAATATTGGTAAAAAAAATGCCAGTCATGTGACTGGCATTGTGCGTTTGCTACCGGGTTAAATCAAGGGCTCAGTATTTTCGCCTTCTTTCTCCACCGGCGGTGGCATCAAGTCTTCACGACTAATACCCAGCAACAGGGATGTCGAGCTGGCGATGTACACGGATGAATAGGTCCCGATCACCACACCAAACAACAGTGCGGTAGCAAAACCATGAATTAAAGCGCCACCTTTGAAAAACAAAACCAGCAAAACCAGAATAGTGGTTAATGAGGTAATAAAGGTTCGGCTTAAGGTACCTGTCAGTGATTCATTGACCACTTCAATCGGCGAGCTTTCACGGATCCGCAAAAAGCCTTCGCGAATTCGGTCACACACCACGATGGTATCGTTGAGTGAGTAGCCGATCACCGCCAAAACCGCTGCCAGTACCGTTAAATCAAACTCCAGACCAAGCAGTGAGAATAAGCCAACCGTTAGGATCACGTCATGCGCCAAAGCGGCTACCGCGCCAAGAGCAAAACGCCACTCGAACCGAAACGCGACGTAGATCATAATACAGATCAGCGCTGCCAGGGTTGCCAGACCGCCCTGCTCTTTTAGCTCTGCCCCGACGCTTGGGCCAACAAACTCGATACGACGCATGTCCACCGTGTCAGCATCTTGCTGATCCAGCAAACTCAGAATTTGCTCCCCTAGTGTGACTTGCTCTATATCGTCCCTTGGGCCAATGCGGATCAATACTTCCTGACTGGAACCAAAGTACTGCACCACGGCATCAGGGAAGCCTTCATCAGCCAAGACACTGCGAATGGCAGATAGATCAGCATCGCGCTGATAACCCACTTCAATAACGGTACCACCGGTAAAGTCCAGTCCCCAATTCAATCCTTTGGTGGTTATTAAACCCAGTGAGGCCACAATTAGAATACTCGACAAGATCAAAGCCGGTATCTTTAGCTTCATGAAGTTGATGGTGGTTTGAAAATTAAATCCTATCATCAGGCGCTCCTTATATCGGTAGTGACTGCACGCGGCGGCCACCCCAAATCATATTGACCAGCAAGCGCGTACCGACAATGGCGGTAAACATCGAGGTGACAATACCAATCATCAAGGTCACAGCAAAACCTTTAATAGGCCCGGTTCCCACACCAAACAAAATAAGTGCGGCAATTAAGGTGGTCACATTGGCATCGGCAATGGTGGATAGTGCTTTATCATAACCATGGTGAATGGCTTGCTGCACACTTCGCCCATCCCGAAGCTCTTCACGGATCCGCTCAAAAATAAGCACGTTGGCATCGACGGCCATACCAACCGTTAATACGATACCAGCCATACCGGGTAGTGTTAGCGTTGCTCCCGGGATCATCGACATCACGCCAACAATCAACACCAGATTGACTACCAGCGCTGCATTGGCAATCAAGCCAAAACCGCGGTAATACAGCACCATGAAGATAAGAACCGCTACCAGACCATACATAATAGCCGTCTGCCCCAATTCAATGTTTTCCCGCCCCAGGCTTGGGCCTATGGTGCGTTCTTCTATAATTTGAATCGGCGCCAACAAGGCACCAGCCCGCAACTGCAGCGCTAAATTATGCGCCTCTCCCGGGTTATTAATGCCGGTAATGCGGAAACTGCGCCCCAACCGTGCCTGAATGGTAGCCACGTTGATGACTTCTTCTATTTTTTCCAGCACCGGGTTGCCATCTGGTCCAATTTCTTCGGTTGGTTTGAACTCAATAAATACCGTTGCCATGCCTCGGCCAATGGCATCACGGGTAGCTTGGGAGAACATATTACCGCCCTGCGCATCCAGCGATATATTCACCTGTGGCCGGCCATATTCATCAAAGCTGGAATTGGCGCCAGTAATGCGATCACCGGTCAACATCACCCGTCGTTGCAACACCACCGGGCGACCATCACGGTCATAATACAGTTCAGCACTTGGCGGCACGCGCCCTGCCAAAGCATCGTTTAAGTCGACATTATCATCCACCAAACGAAACTCCAGCGTCGCTGTTGCGCCAAGGATTTCTTTAGCGCGGGCCGTGTCTTGCACCCCGGGCAGTTGCACAATAATGCGCTCGCCCTGACGTTGTACAATCGGCTCCGCCACGCCAATTTCATTGACACGGTTGCGGATAATGGTGATGTTTTGCTGCAAAGCGTATTCGCGGATCTCAGCCACACGGGCTTCACTCATACCAACTTGCAAGCTGAACTCGACCGGGCCAGTGCTGATATCCATGTCACGATCTTGGCCAATCAGGCTGCGTGCGGCTGCCGTGTCTTCGCTGTTGCGAAATTGCAGCGTCACTATGCCGCGCTCTGTATCCGCATCAATACCACGAAAACGAATACGGGCTTCACGTAAATCGGCACGAAAGACTTGCGCCAGATCTTCCAGTTGCGTATCCAGAGCCGTCTGCATATCGATGGCCATTAAAAAGTGCACACCACCACGCAGGTCAAGCCCTAAGTTCATAGGGCTGGCTCCAATAGCGGCGAGCCAATCTGGCGTGGTTGCCGCCATATTTAAGGCTGTGACATAGTTGCCACCTAAAGCACGGCTGACCACTTCACGCGCACGCAATTGATCTTCGGTATTGTTAAAACGTGCCAGTAACTGGCCGTCTTGTAGCTCAATGGCTTTTAACGGAATGTTCTCGGCTTCAAAGCGTTGCTGGAGCAGCACAAGACTATCTTGCTGCACATCGCCACCCCGAGTGGCTGTGACTTGGATGGCTGGGTCTTCCGGGTATAAATTGGGCAGTGCGTAGAGGGTGCCGACTAGCAGCACCAGCACCACCACCAGATACCGCCATAGTGGGTTATGATTTAACACTCAACTGTCCTTTTGCTTAATCCGCAATACAGATTACCGTGGTTTATTACAGCGACTTTAAGGTGCCTTTTGGCAACACGGCTGAAATAGAGCCTTTTTGCACGGTCACTTCGGTCGATTCATTAATTGCCAACACCACAAAATCTTTTTCATCAGAAATTTTGGTAATACGGCCGACTAAACCACCCTGCGTTAACACTTCATCGCCTTTGCCTAAAGCACTCATTAGGTTTTTATGCTCTTTCACCCGCTTCGCCTGAGGACGGAAGATCAGGAAGTAAAAGATCAAACCAAAGGCCAGTAGCATGATGATCAAATCCCAGCCACCACCAGATTGTGAAGCACCACCAGCGGTTGCGTGTGCATTTGAAATAAATAAACTCATAAGATCCCCTTAACTATTCTTCTATTAATCGAGTGGTGGAACATCCATGCCTCGTTCAGCATAAAAGTCCGCAACAAATTGATCCAAATTACCAGCGGCAATCGCTGCACGCAATCCTTGCATTAGTTTTTGGTAAAAATGCAAATTATGGATGGTGTTTAAACGCGCACCCTGTATCTCATTACAACGATCCAGATGATGTAGATAGGCTCTGGAATAATTTTTACAAGTGTAGCAGTCACATTTTTCGTCTAAAGGTCGAATATCCGCCTTGTGTTTGGCGTTACGAATCTTCACCACGCCATCACTAACAAACAAGTGACCATTGCGTGCATTGCGGGTGGGCATGACACAATCGAACATATCGATGCCGCGCCGAACGGCCTCAACGATATCTTCTGGTTTTCCCACCCCCATTAAATAACGCGGCTTATGCTGCGGCATTTTACCGGTGGTGTGGTTAAGGATATTGATCATGTCCTCTTTCGGTTCACCCACCGATAAACCACCAATGGCGTAACCGTCAAAACCAATGGCTTCTAACGCTGTCAGCGACTGATCGCGTAATTCGGGGTACATGCCGCCCTGAATAATACCAAATAACGCCGCCGAATGGTCACCATGCGAGGTTTTACTGCGAGCCGCCCATCGCAAGGATAACTCCATCGAGGTTTTAGCTTGCTGCTCTGTCGCTGGATAGGGCGTGCACTCATCAAAAATCATCACGATGTCGGAGCCAAGAGCTTGCTGCACTTCCATTGAACGCTCTGGGGTCAGCATAATTTTTTCACCATTGAGTGGCGAGCGAAACAGCACGCCTTCTTCGGTGATTTTGCGCAACTCTCCCAGACTAAAGACCTGAAAGCCACCCGAGTCGGTCAGAATAGGTTTATGCCAATGCATAAAATCATGCAAATCGCCATGCTTTTGGATGATCTCCGTGCCCGGGCGTAACATCAAATGAAAGGTATTGCCGAGGCAAATTTGCGCTCCGGTTGCTTCCAGTTCTTCTGGTGTCATGCCTTTCACCGTGCCATAGGTGCCTACCGGCATAAACGCAGGGGTATCCACTTCCCCTCGTTCAAACACCATTTTTCCCCGACGCGCTTTGCCGTCGGTTGCTAATAATTCAAATTTCACACAGTACCTCGTATCGCCGGAGAGACAGTCCAGCCTTAATCGGTCGCTATCATACCTTGTCTGGGGTAAAAATGCGACGCAACAGACCCTACCCTGAGTGCTCTTTAGCGAATAAACATGGCATCGCCATAGGAATAAAAACGATAACCTTGCTCAACTGCAGTTTGGTAGGCGTTCATCACGTAATCGCGCTGACTGAATGCCGATACCAGCATGATCAATGTCGATTCTGGTAAGTGAAAGTTGGTGATCAACGCATCAATCAACTGGAACTGATAGCCCGGATAAATAAAAATCCGTGTATCACCTTGAAATGGCCCTAACGGCTGCTGCTGTTGCAGCGCATGTTGAGCAGTACTCTCAAGAGCCCGTACCGAGGTGGTACCTACCGCCACCACCTTATTGCCACGCGCCTTGCACGCATGAATCGCATCAATAACCGATTGCTCCACCTCGATGTATTCCGCATGCATTTGATGCGCGGTAACTTGTTCTACCCGAACTGGCTGAAAAGTACCGGCGCCGACGTGCAAGGTAACAAAAGCAAAATGCACGCCTTTATCTTGCAAGGTCTGCAACAAAGCATCATCAAAATGCAAACCTGCGGTTGGCGCAGCTACTGCACCAGGTTTTTGGTGGTACACCGTCTGGTAACGTGCCTTGTCCTGTTCGCTGTCGGGCCGGTCAATGTATGGCGGTAACGGCATATGTCCCAGCCGCTCCAGCATCATCAACACGCTTTCATCGCCTTGTAGTTCCAGCTCGAACAGTTCGCCTTGGCGGGCCAACATAATGACCTCAGCCTCTTGCTCTAAAATCAGCAAGTTTCCAGCTTTTGGTGCCTTACTGGCGCGAACATGAGCTAAAAAGCGGCGTTCATCGAGCAAACGCTCCACCAATACTTCAATTTTCCCACCGCTTGATTTCTGGCCATACAAACGGGCTGGAATGACTTTGGTGTTGTTGAATACCAGTAGATCACCAGGCTGGATAAGCTCAGCAATATCACGAAAAATACGATGTGATAATTCGCCACTCTGGCGATCCATACACAATAAACGGCTGGCAGAGCGCTCTGCCTGCGGATACCGGGCGATCAACTCATCCGGTAACTCAAAGTGAAAATCTGCAACCTGCATAACCCCTCCAACACAAGGCGGCTAGTCTAATAAGAGCGTGGCAGCAGAACAAGATATTTCCGCAGAAAGGACTGCCGCGTAGAAGATAAAAGCAGTTACTGGCATTTTTCCTGCAAAACCTGACGAATGAGATCGGCCAGTAAACGATAGCTGTGCAACTTACTGGATGTGGGCCGCCAGGCCACACCAATATCGCGACAGGCTTGGCCCGCTGCTGGCGCCTGACACACCAGTTCGGTTGCATTCAATAACCCGGAATTGATCGCCATCTGCGGTAAAAAGGTCACGCCCAACTTGCTATTAACCATTTGCGTTAAGGTGTGCAGGCTGGTGGCAAAAAACGGATTGACCTTCCGACTATCCTCAAGCTCACAAGCTTTTACCGCATGCCCGGTCAGACAATGCTCCCGCTCCAGCAAAAAAATACTTTCATCGGGCCATTTGGCCATGTCTTGCTCAAAGCCCTGATTAAACCAATCCCGGTGCAGCACCAGCTGAAATGGATCCTGTGCTAATACCTCGGTATGAAAGGTTCCGGTTTCATACGGCAGTGCCAACAACACCATATCAAGTCGCCCTTCGGCTAAGGCATGCAACGAATTATCGCTGGTATCTTCGCGCAGCAACAATTGTAATTCCGGAAACTGCTGGCGACTGGCCGCCATGATGTCACTCAGTACAAAAGGAGCAATCGTAGGAATGCAACCTAATCGAAACGGACCAGCCATCGGTCGGCCCTGATTCTGGGCAAATACGCTAAGCTCTTCGCATTGCTCAATGATGTAGCGCGCTTGGCGCACCACATCCTCGCCTAAGGGAGTAAAAATAAAGGTTTTATGATCACGCTCCAGTAACTGTGCTTGCAGAATATCTTCCATATTGGCAATAGCGGCACTCAGCGTCGACTGCCCAATATAACAAGCTTCAGCCGCCCGGCCAAAGTGCTGATGCTCATGCAAAGCCAATAAATATTGCAGTTGCTTAATGCTCGGTAATCGTTTCATAGCTGTGACCATTGCTGATTTTTAGATCCATTATGCTCTTCAGTATACCAAGGATTCCTTCCCAATCGCAGCGTTTGAACTGCAATTGCAAATTAACAATTTGCCCCATAAAAGGTACTCAAAAGATAAGCCTCACGGCTGACAAGGGTTTTGATAACGCTCTCTGTGTTATAAAAAGAAACAAAACAACACAACTGTAAATTTATATTTGAATATGAGGTTTACTTGTTATAAGTTAACTTAGCAACGAAATTGAAAGTTAATGCTCTGCATTAGTATTGCTTCCATAAACTTTTAGATATCGATTAGCTGAGGCTGTTCAGCCGTCTGTTTCATGCTAACTACTCATAATGATAATAATCACCTCGGGAGGGTGAACTCATGTCCAAACCACATTTCTCGTTGGCTATTGCAAAAAATAGTCTCATAGCCATGGCAGTTTCCGCTGCATTGGCGACTCCTGTAGTGGCACTTGCAGCCGATTCTGCTGAGCCTAGTTCCAATCGCTACATTATTCATTACAAAGCTGATCAACTCGCGCAAAGCAATGTGTCACTTCGTCCAGGTCAATCTCACGAACAAGCAGCTCTGCAACTATCCGCCAGGGCACTTGAACGGCTGGGTGCAAAAACCAAATTAATTCTTGGTCCACAACGTGCTATCGCCGCTGAATTGCCTGATGCAGTCTACAAACGACTGCAAGCAGATCCAACGATTGAGTTAATTGAGCCTGATTTAGTCCGCCGTCCTATGGCACAGCAAACGCCCTATGGCTACACCATGGTTCAGGCCGATCAAGTGTCCGATCAGTTTGCCAGTAATCAAACGGTCTGTGTCATCGACTCGGGGCTGGATTTACCTCATGAAGACTTTCTGGATGCCAACATCACTGGCACCAACGATCCTGGCACCGGCAACTGGTTTGAAGCAGGCGGCCCGCATGGTACTCATGTGGCAGGTACCATCGCCGCGTTGAATAACGATGTGGGGATTGTCGGTGTACTGCCAAATGGCGAGTTAAAGCTGCATATCGTAAAAGTATTTAATGCTGCTGGCTGGGGCTATTCATCCTCTTTGGTCAACGCCATTAATGTGTGTGCTGATAACGGTTCCACTGTGGTGAATATGAGCTTGGGCGGTGCCGGTTCCAGTGTTGCTGAAAGCAATGCGATGCAAAGCATTTACGACTCTGGCGTTTTATTGGTGGCTGCTGCCGGTAATGGTGGCAATACCTCGTTGTCGTATCCAGCATCGTATGATTCGGTTATTTCCGTAGCTGCAGTTGATGATACCAAAACTCTGGCTGGTTTTTCGCAGCGTAATGCACAGGTCGAACTAGCCGGGCCAGGGGTCGATGTCCGTTCCACCTATCCTGAAGGGACTGGCATGGAATCCATGCTGTCGGTCGATGGGGTGGTTTTTGATCCAAACCCATTAGATAACGCGGGTTCAGGCAGCATTTCTGCTGAAATAGCCAGCTGCGGTCTGGGCTTAACGACCTGTGATGATATGGTTGGCAAAGTATGCTTAATTCAGCGCGGTGAAGTAGCTTTCGCACAAAAAGTAGAATCCTGCCAGGACGGTGGTGGTTTAGCGGCCATCATCTACAACAACGAGTCAGGTAATTTTAGCGGTACTCTTGGTGACAACCCAACCACCACCATTCCAGCCGTCAGTTTATCACTAGAAGAAGGTGAGGTGCTGATGGGGCAACTGGGCGATGTAGCGGACCTGACTTCAGGAGCCAGCAACTATGGCCTGATGAGTGGTACCTCTATGGCATCCCCCCATGTTGCAGGCGTTGCAGCACTGGTCTGGAGTCACTTCCCTGATTGTAGCAACGATGAAATCCGTTCTGCTTTGGGTGCTTCAGCTGAGGACTTAGGTGCCCCGGGCCGCGATACCTCCTATGGCTGGGGTCTGGTTCAGGCAAAAGATGCGTTCGATTACTTAACCACGCATGGCTGTGAAGGCTCAGGCGACCCGGTCGACCCAGATCCAGATCCAACACCTCCGGGCACTGTCGAGCTGGAAAATGACGTTCCAGTGACCGATCTGGCTGGCGACAGCGGTGAGCAATTGTTCTTTACCCTTGACGTTCCTGCCGATTCCAGCGACTTGTCATTTGTGATGTCTGGCGGTACAGGTGATGCAGATTTGTATGTCAAGTTTGGCTCAGAGCCCAGTCTGAGTGATTGGGATTGTCGTCCTTTCAACTTTGGCAACGAAGAGAGTTGTAGCTTTGAAACACCAATGGAAGGAACTTATCATGTGATGATCAATGGCTATACCGCATTTAGTGGTGTCAGTCTCGTTGGTAGCTTCACCGCAGCTGACATCCCGGATGATCCAGATGAACCAGATGCCGGTGGTTATGTCGTGAATGATATCAGCATTGCTCGTCGTAACTGGGATTACTACAGTGTCGATGTGCCTGCAGGAGCAAGCAGCCTCGTCGTTGAAATTTCTGGTGGCCGTGGTGATGCCGATTTGCACGTGCGTCATGGTGCCGTACCTACTGCAACCCAGTATGATTGCAAACCATCCACCAATGGTAATAACGAAGTCTGCACTTTCAGCAACCCAACTGAAGGAACCTGGCATATCGGTCTGCATGCATTCCGGGCAGTCAGTAACTTAACATTGAAAGTTAGCTACGAGTAAGCATCCACTTTCTGGATCAAAAACGCCGCTGAGGAATCAGCGGCGTTTTTTTATGTCTTTCTTACGACTTTAATTGTGGCCTTTAATGCCATCAATACGCATCGCTTTTAAACGACGACCTGCTGCCGATTCATTAACATTCAACACATGGTCACCAATCCGTTCCAAGCGATTCAGTATATCAATGAAAATCACCCCGGCTCTGGTGGTGTAATCGCCATTTTCCAACCGTTGATAGTGGTTATCGCGGAACTTATCGCGTAATTTATCCACCGCATTTTCCAATGCAATAGCGTCTTTCAGTACCACTTCCGAAGGCTCTCTCGATGCATTTACTTTCATGGCATCAATGGCATAGCCCAGCGTCTGCATCATTTCAACCATTTCATGGTTGGCAACTTCAGGCCACACCGAGTCAGTTTCTTTCATCCGCTCGGTTAGCTTCGAAATCTGGTAATAAATATCCGCAATGCGTTCCATATCGTTGATCATGGTTTGCATAAAACGAATACGCTCGGTCATCCAGTGCTCGAGGTTAGTATTTTCACTAATCCGTACCAGGTAGTCGGAAATCTCCACTTCAAGTTGATCAGTAGCTTCTTCGTATTTATGGATTTTATCCAGCAGCTTTTCCCGGTTCACTGTCGGGTCAAACAACAGCTCATGCACAGAACCATGCATTTTTTCGACAATACTGGCAAACTGCTGGATCTCTTTTTGTGCCTGTGCCACGGATAAACCCGGTGACGTCATCACCCCGGCACTGATGTACTGCAGGTGAAACTCGTCGTCATCACCGCCGCGATCCGGTTGAATGTATTCAACGAAACGAATCAGGTACGGTACAAAGGCAAACATAATCATCACATTCAATACATTAAAGCCCGTATGGAATAAGGACAAACCAAGAGTCGCATTCGCCCGTGATTCAGGATCGCCACTCATGATCGAGATCGGATTCTGGGTAAAATACTGCACCGCGAAATCGACCAATGCCAGCATCGGGAAAATAAGGATCAGCATCCAGATCACACCGAATATATTAAAGAAGAAGTGAAAGCGTGCGGCTCGCTTCGCATGCACGTTACCCACCAATGCTGCAATATTCGCCGTGACTGTAGTACCAATATTTTCACCCAGGATCATAGCTGCGGCAATCGGGAAAGACACCCAGCCCTGGAACAACATCACCAGGGTAATCGCCGTGGCAGCAGATGATGACTGGGTCAATAATGTTAGTAATGTCCCTACCCCAACAAACAGAATCATCGACCAAAACCCAAAGTCGGTAAAGCCGTCTAAAAAGGCAAAGATTTCCGGGTTGGTGTTGATATCAGGCACAGCGTCTTTAATAAAATTCAGGCCAATAAACAAAATACCAAAGCCAACCATGGCTTCAGCAATATTACGTAGCCGGCTATTCTTGGAAAACAAAAAAGCAAAAAAGATACCAATAAGGGCTAACGCGATAGGGGTAATTTGAAACTTAAAGCCAAACAGAGCAACCATCCAGGCCGTAATGGTAGTACCAATATTGGCTCCCATGATCACCCCGGTTGACTGTACAAAGGTCAGTAAGCCAGCATTAACAAAACTAACCGCCATCACCGTGGTGGTGGTTGATGATTGGGTAATCGCTGTAGTGGCAAAGCCAGTGACAACTCCGGTCACCCGGTTGCGGGTCATACCACTTAAAATGCCCTTTAAGCGGTGACCCGCTACTTTTTGCAAGCCTTCACTGAATATTTTCATGCCGAAGATAAAAATACCCAGCGAGCCGACCAGCTGAAGAAAGTCAAAGAATGTATATGTCATGCGTTTTGCCCTGAACCTTGTGGCCGCAGGTGAGCCGTACAAACCAGTCGATAGATCATCAACCAGTGCATTGACTTCCCTTTATAGCGGTCATGCTGTATGCACTTTTGCAATGAAGCCGGCATTATAACCGCGATGCCGCTGTAATAAAAATGAAATAGTAGCAGGCTTACCGCAAAAAGCCCGCCGCTAACAACGCCGGGCTCTGAAATGACTATAAGCAATGCTGGGTTTAACTAATCGTCCACAGTGTATTGTTGTTCCATGTCACTGCTGTCACGGACAATTTTTCCTTTGACGAAAAATACGATGTACTCAGCTACATTTTTACAACGATCGCCGATGCGCTCTAATGAACGGACCGACCACATCACATTCATCACTTTTGGAATAGAACTTGGATCTTCCATCATGTAGGTCATTAATTGACGAGTGATGGCTTCGTACTCGCGATCAACGTTTTTATCTTCTCTATAGACTGAATAAGCTGATTGCAAATCCATGCGGGCAAAAGCGTCCAGTACATCATGCAGCATAATGCCAACGTGGCGCCCCATACTTTCCAGGTTCACCAGTAAATCTTGTTGTTCAGTATTAAATGACTCTAAAGCCACTTTGGCAATTCGGCGTGTTTCATCACCTATCCTTTCCAAGTCAGCAATGGTCTTTAAAATGGTCATCACCAGCCGTAAATCGCTGGCTGCTGGCTGCCTTTTGGCAATAATTCGTGTGCATTCATGATCAATTCTGGTCTCCCATTCGTTGACCTGAATATCATTGTCGATCACTTGCTGCGCTTTGTCCGCATCACAACTGGCAATGGCGACCAGCGCATTATTCAATTGCTGTTCAATCAAGCCGCCCATAGCCATGACATGATTTCGTACTTGCTCAATTTCTTCATTGAACTGGCTGGAAATGTGTCTGGATAAATGTAGTGGATCCATGCTGAGTCCTTCAGTATTGATGATCGAAAGCCAAAATCACTTAACCAAACCGGCCGGTTATATAGTCTTCTGTTTGTTGGTGCAGTGGCTGAGTAAAAATGGTGTGTGTTTCGCCCCACTCGATCAGCTCACCGGCATTCATAAATGCAGTATAGTCTGAAACACGAGCAGCTTGTTGCATATTGTGTGTCACAATGACAATGGTATAGTTGCTTTTCAACTCATAGATTAGCTCTTCAATTTTCAAGGTCGAAATCGGGTCTAATGCAGATGCTGGCTCGTCCAGCAGCAGTACTTCAGGCTGCAGGGCAATCGCCCGGGCAATCACCAAACGCTGCTGCTGCCCACTGGAAAGATTTAAAGCGCTGTCATGCAACCGATGTTTCACTTCCCCCCATAAGGCAGCCTGTTTTAGTGATGTTTCCACCCTGTCATCAAGGACCCGTCGGTTCTTCTCACCCTGTAACCGCAAGCCAAATGCAACATTCTCATAAATGGACTTAGGAAAAGGGTTCGGCTTTTGAAACACCATCCCCACCCGGCACCTCAACCGTGATACATCTATTTTTTTGCCATAAACCGTTTTATCATCAAGTAAAATGTCCCCTTCAATACGACTATCAGTGAGCAACTCATTCATTCTGTTCATACAGCGCAATAAACTAGATTTGCCGCAGCCTGAGGGGCCAATCAGAGCAGTTACTTGCTGAGTCGGAATGGCCATCGTCACCGCTTTAATAATGGCTTGGTTTTGTAACCATAACGACAGATTATTGATTTTTATTTTTGTTCCTGACGTCGTCATACGCCCTCCATGCTTGTCTGAACCAGCTTGTACTTCCGTCGTAAATGCTGGCGCAACATAAAAGCGCTCAGGTTTAATAAAACAATCAGCATTAACAACACCAAAGCCACCGCAAAAGATAACGACATGGCATGTTCAGTGTTCGCACTTTGAAAACCTACATCATAGAGATGATAACCAAGATGCATAAACTGCCTTTCCAGATGAACGTATGGAAACTCGCCATCAATCGGAAGTTGTGGTGCTGATTTTACCACGCCAACCAGCATTAACGGAGCGACCTCACCTGCAGCACGAGCCACAGCCAGTATTAAACCGGTCATCATCGCTGGCGCAGCTTGAGGAGCCACGATTCGCCAAATCGTTTCAGTCTGAGTCGCTCCAAGGGCATAACTACCTAGCCGCTGTGACATGGGCAATTGAGCCAGTCCTTCTTCCGTCGCCACGATGACAACCGGCAAAGTGAGTAAAGCCAGGGTTAACGATGCCCAAAACAAGCCCGGGGTCCCATAGGTTGGAGCCGGCAGTTGATCAGCATAAAATAATTGATCAAGTTGCCCCCCCAGTACATACACAAAAAAAGCCAGACCAAACAGCCCCATGACGACTGAAGGAATGCCTGCCAGATTATAAACGGATACCCGGACAACCTGGGTGAGCCAACTTTTCCCTGCATACTCATGCAAATAGATGGCAGCTAACACCCCAAAAGGAGTAACAATCACTGACATCAGCAAGACCATCACCATGGTGCCAAAAATAGCCGGAAACACACCACCAGCTGTACTTTGATGATGAGGATCTTCGGTTAAAAACCACCACCACTGCTTGAGAAAAAGTAGTGACTTTTGCAGTCCATTCAAGCTATTCGGGAAATGATATCGCTTAACATCACCCGTATCTACCTGGATTTCCTGTCCATTGGCGTGGAGCAGAAGCCATGGCTCCCCCGGTAAATCTATTGCTGTTTGCTGTGTATCGACTATCGCAGGCTCTGCATCACTGGATTGCAGCACGCCGAACAAAACACGGCCATCGTGCATATCCAGACGGATAGCATCTGCAGGTTTGCTCCGCTGCAATACATTGCCATCATCCAGCCAGATATATCGGGCAGTTGCCCCTTGTGAGGGCATGAACCAGGTATCACCTTGATCAATCAATAGCTGTTGCGCCGTGTTCAAACTTGGGTCAATTTCACTTTGGTTGTCTGTGGTATAGTGGTTACCCGGCTCCTGTTTAATGAGCTGCCCCATGACTGTAGCCCGGCCTCCCTCTGCCGTCTGAACTTGAAAGGTGATCAAATCAGCGGGCCAGTGATGTTGCAGGCCTTTTCCCACGATCAGGCTAATCAGGGCTATAAATAACAATAAGGTACACAACAGTGCAGATGCACTAAACCAAACCCAAAGACTACCATGCTGCCACCATTGCTTCATGAATCCATTCCTCAGAGTTGCAGGTAGCGATGACGCAAGCGTTGTCGTAGTAACGTCACTAGCGTATTGACCACAAATGTCAGTATCATTAACAGCAATGCAGCCAACACCAATACTCTGAAGTGGGCTGACTCCAGCGAGGCTTCAGGTGCTTCAATCGCCAATGTCGCAGTTAACGTACGCATCCCCTGAAAAGGGTCGAAGCCAAGCAATGGTGTATTACCCGTCGCCATTAATAAAATCATGGTTTCCCCCAGTGCCCGCCCAAGCCCTAATAAACAGGCCGCCAGAATTCCCGGAGCAGCTACCGGTAAAATTAAAGTCGATAGCGCTTGCCAACGGCTGGCCCCTAATGCAATCACGCCCTGGGTTAACGAGGTAGGCACATGATAAATCGCTTCATCCGTTAAACTGAAAATAGTCGGGATCACAGCTATCCCCATAGCAATTCCAATAATAAGTGAATTCCGCTGTTGGTAATCGATTCCCCTGTTCGCCAGCCAACTCAGGAAATCACCATGAAACAAATAGGTTTCAGCATTGGATACCAGCATGGTTGTCAGCACAACTCCTGTCAGTAAACTCAGCAGAACCAGCCACCAACTGGGTTGATCTGTGCCGTACTGCTGCTTTTTACGCCAGTAAAACCAGCCACAACTTCCAAGCATAATGGTGACAGGCACAATGATCAGGGATCCTAAAAACAATAACAGGTGTAACTCCAGCCAGGGGGCAAGTAAGAACGCAGCTAAAAAGCCCAAAATGACAGTTGGCAAGGATTCAAGGACTTCCATTACAGCTTTGATGCGATAACGCCAGCTTACTGGTGCAAAAAAAGCAGTATAAGCAGCAGCAAAAATGGCCAGTGGTGTCGCAAATAACATGGCATACCAGGCCGCTTTAAGCGTACCTATGGTCAGAGGTACCAGCGACAACTTAGCCTCCGTATTATCAGATACAGTTGAGCTCTGCCAGACGTAATCAGCCGAACGCCGCCCTTCATAGTGCACAGGCCGAACCAGCTGACGCCATGAGGCTTCTGGGTGCGGGTTATGCAGCTTAACCACTTGCCGCATCGTGCCTGCCGTTAGTTGCAGATACTGTTCATCCTCACTGAGCTGCATCAGACTATTAGGGTGCTTATCCCAGTGGTAATGGGCTAACTCCCGGCCGGAAGCAATATGAAACAACCGGATAGTGTCACTGTCGTCAAGGCTGACCACACTGCGCGTACTTGCCTGCACCAACAGCTGCTGTATCTGAGTTCCAGAAGTTGCAATGGGTTGCATCGCAATCAACTCTTGATGCAGTAACGTATAGGGATGGATTCTGCCGTCAACACTTGCTACCAATAAAGTCTGGCCTGTTGGGGACATTGTTGCAGCCGTTATTTCCGCTATGTCCAGCTGACCTGACGACAACAATCGCCTGCTGTCAGTACCTTGGTGGCTAAGCCACCGATAGCGTCCATCCCGCTCTAGTAAAAACAGCGTATCTGCTGTACTGAGAACAAAATCAACCGGCCGATGAAGTTTCAGCGCATGTTGAGCTTGCCGGGTTGAATTCTCAGCATCATCAACAACAGAGCCCAGTAGCCTGAAACTTGATGCGACGGTGTCTTCCTTAGCTAACGGGGTAATGGAGGCTTTGGAAAAAAGAGGCGCGACTTGCAATAGCAAAAAAATAAAAATCATCGCTAAAGCCAGCATGACGCTGTAACCCACCGCGCTGACGCACCAGCGGGCAATGCGATCTATCCATTGGCGACCAGTAAAACTAGACAACATCATGGTCCATCCAAAGCTCCAAGTGCCAACTTCCGCTGTTCCGCAGGCAAGGGGACATAACCATATTGTGCCACCAGCTGCTGACCAGGCTCAGATAGAATCATTCGCAGAAATGCCTGTTCTTTTGCTGCTATGCCATGCTCTGGATGGGAGTTCACATAAACATACAACATGCGTTGCAGCCCTGATTCAGCGGCTGTCTGCTCACCGTTAAAAGGCAGCTCCTTTACGCTGGCCGTGGCGTGTTGTTTACCTGCAATACCAATACCTGATGGTGATAAAGCAACGGCCTGAATCACCGCAGCAGCGCCTGGTAGTTCGTGTAGATCCGCTCTGAAATCAGCACCACATAAAAGGTGGCTCTTTAAAAAACCATAGGTACCTGAAGCAGTATTTCGGCCATAAGAAGTAATCAGTCGTGCACCTAGATCCCCTCTGACACCCAACTGATGCCAGTAACGGATTTTTTCTTGCTCGCTGCATAATGGTTCAGCGGAAAACAGTGGTTCCAGTTGTTGCCAGGCTATTGTATTTAGCGGGTTGTGACGATGGACAAAAACCGCCAGGGCTTCAATAGCAACGGGAATGGCTGTTGGTGTATAGCCATGCAATTGTTCAAAACGTCGCCGTTCCGCCGGATTCATTGTCCGGCTCATTGGGCCAAGATGTGCCGTCGATTGAGCCAGTGCTACCGCTGCGGTAGATGAGCCTCCGGCATGGATCTGAATATTGATTTCCGGGTTGTCTTGCTTAAATAACACAGCCCAGGCTCGCATTAAGGTATTCAGGCTGTCCGACCCACTTGAAATAAGATTGCCAGTCAGGTCCCGGTTTTCAGCCCAAAGTGGCTGAGCCATGACCAGCAGCAGGACGAAAAAAATGCCAGAAAATCTGGACAAACATGAAGAACTCACCCGAAATGACTCCTGCATTGTCTACTCGCCTCATCGTGCGATCGTAGCTACTTAGCCATAGTACCACCCTATCGCGACAGAGCCAACGCACAGTAAAAACAAGCAAACACTTCCTGCATAGTAACCTGGTAGCGACCTCCGGGGTTATACCAGATATATTCCTTTCTTATCAGCTTTTTATAAAAAAATTATTACGCTGATCTTTATTCTTGGCTGTATGTGGCTACACTTAGTGACAACGGATATCCATCCGATACATAAAATACACTGACCCCATCAACCAGTCTTACAACAAAAGGAATCGCTATGAAGCAGTTGGTCCTGACCGTCATAGGACGTGATAAAGCAGGCTTGGTAGAAAAGCTTGCTACCGTGGTAAACGAACACAAAGGCAACTGGATGGCTAGTAACCTCAGCCACTTGGCAGGTTATTTCGCCGGAATTTTACAATTAGAAGTTGCCGATGCGGATCTGAACGAACTGAGTGATGCCTTGCTGGCGATTGAAGAACTTGATATCAAAATCCATCATGGTATTGACAGCGCAGGACAAGAGCAACATCAACTGAAATTTGTCATTACCGGCAATGATCGCCCTGGTATTGTGCGCGAGCTCTCTTCGGTCATTAAACACAAAGGCACTAATATCATTCACTTTGAAAGCTCAAAGCAAAGTGCGCCTAACTGGGGTGTCCCACTATTTAATGCGATTGCTACCGTGGAGCTTGCTCAGGGCTTAAGCCGCGATGAAGTGATTGCCGCGTTGGAGGCCATTGCCTCTGATGTGGTGGTCGATGTCGAAACGGTTGATTAATTTTCACTCCAGATGAAGCGGCATGGTGCCGCTTCATCGTTTTGTCACAAAACTGCCATAGAGTTACGCCATAGCTGTTATAGGAGCGGTAGTTATGGAGCAAAACAATCATTATATCCCCATCGAATCTGTGCCCATGATCCCAAGAGAGCTCAGTTGGCTGTCATTTAATGGCCGCGTACTGCAAGAGGCGGCGGATAAGCGCAACCCAGCCATCGAGCGTCTGCGATTCCTTGGAATCTACTCCAACAACATGGATGAGTTTTTTCGGGTTCGGGTTGCGGATGTCAAGCGCCGTATTTTATTAAAAAAGTACCAAGCGGATAGCGACGAAGATGCTGAGCAATTACTGCAGGATATTCAGCAGAAAGTAATTGAACAAGGTGAGCAATTCACCCAGATCTATAAAGACATCCAGTTGGAAATGCGTAAGCACAATATAGAGCTGATCGATCATACCCGTATGAGTGAGCCCCAAATAGAGTGGGTACGCAACTTTTTTCGTAACGAAGTCAAACGGCATATCTCGCCCATCATTCTGAGCAATGAAGAAACCCGGCTGGCGCGTTCGCTGGAAGACAATACCACCTACCTGATGGTAGAAATGCTTGGCCAAAGCAAGCCTGAATATGCCATCGTCGAAGTACCGACACAGGAGTTATCCCGCTTTGTCGAGCTTCCCCTGAATTTGAATACGCGAAAGAAAAACGGCCATTACCGCCGTCAGGTCATGCTACTGGATGATATTTTATTGCTCTGCCTGGCTGATTTATTCAGTGGTTTTTTTGAGTTTGAGCACATTCAGGGATTCTCACTAAAAATGACGCGCGATGCTGAGTACAATATCAGCGATACGTTGGATCAAAGTCTGCTGGACAAAATGTCGAAAGGGATCCGGCAACGCTTGAAGTCAGAGCCGGTTCGGCTGGTGTACGACAAAGATATGCCGGAAGCTATGCTCAAAGTATTGGGCAAACAGCTGGGCACCAGCTCGATGGATTCATTAATTCCTGGCGGTCGGTACCGAAACTTTAAAGATTTTATTAGCTTCCCAAATATGGGGCACCACAGCATGGAGTTTGCCCCGTTGCCGCCGCTACCCAGCCCGGAATTTGAACAGCATACCACCGCCTTTGATGCCATTCGTAGCAGCGATATTATGCTGCATTATCCCTACCATGATTTTGGCTACTTTACCGAGTTTATTCGACAGGCTTCGTTCGATCCTAAAGTCAGTACCATCAAACTGACCATGTACCGGGTCGCGAAGCACTCCAGAGTGATCAGCTCACTGGTAGATGCGGTTCGTAATGGTAAAAAAGTCATCGTGGTTGTGGAGCTAAAAGCCCGCTTTGATGAAGAAAACAATATCAACTGGTCACGCAAAATGACCGAAGCCGGTATTCATGTAGTCTTTGGCCTGACCACACTGAAGATCCATTCTAAACTATGTTTAATCAATCGTACCGAGCGTGGCAAAATGGTGCGTTATGCTCATATTGGTACCGGTAACTTCAATGAAAAAACAGCTCGGATCTACACCGATATGAGCTTATTTACCTGCCACCCGGCTCTGACGACCGAAGTGGAGCAGGTCTTTGAGTTTATTGAATACAGTTACCGAGCCTATCAATTTCAGCACCTGATTGTTTCACCGACCTGGAGCCGCCCCCGCTTGATCCAGCTGATCCAACGCGAGATTAGCTTTGTCACCACAGGACGCAAAGCAGAAATTATTCTGAAAGTGAACAATCTGGTTGATAAAGAAATCATCGCCCTGTTGTACCAGGCCAGTCAGGCTGGCGTAAAAATCCGCATGATCATTCGAGGCATGTGTTCTTTGGTCCCCGGCATTCCAGGCCTTAGTCATAACATCAAAGTGATCAGCGTATTGGACCGATTTTTAGAACATAGCCGTGTCTATGTGTTTCATAATGGTGGCGATACCGATGTCTATATTTCGTCGGCAGACTGGATGACACGCAACATCGACCATCGGGTTGAAGTGGGTGTGCCTATTTATGATTTGAGAATAAAACAGCAAATCCTTGACATCATACAGATCCAATTGAAAGATAACGTCAAAGGGCGCCATTTAGATGCTAACCAAAGCAATGCCTATGTCAAACGAGGCAATCGGCGTAATATTCGTTCACAGCAACAAACATATGAGTATCTGGCTAAACTGCAGCCAGATATCGTAAAGGACACCTGATTGTTAAATACAACAACAGCACAAGCTGACTCGAACCATCAGCTGCGCATGGCAGCGGTTGATCTTGGCTCTAATAGCTTTCACTTAGTGATCGCCCGTGACATCGATGGTGATTTGCAATTATTGCACAGGGAAAAGCAACGTGTGCAATTGGCTGAAGGCCTGAATGACGAACTGATCCTAAGCGAAGAGGCAATGGAGCGTGGTCTGAGTGTTTTAAAGCAGTTTGCCGACACGCTGATGGACATTCCTGCTGACTCGGTGCGTATTATTGCCACCTATACCCTTCGTCGAGCGAAAAATACCGCTACCTTTTTGCGACGTGCCAGAGACATATTGCCTTTTCCTATCGAAGTCATCTCGGGCCAGGAAGAAGCCCGCTACATTTATCAGGGGGTGGCACATTTTGAGCATTTTGATGGCCAACGTCTGGTGATGGATATTGGCGGGGGGAGCACCGAATTCGCGTTGGGCAATGAGGTTGGGCCATTGCAACTCAGTAGTCGCAATATGGGGTGTGTCAGTTATGCTGGCAAGTTTTTCCGTTCGGGAAAAATCAGCCAACGTCGCTTTCAGCAGGCTATTATTCAGGCCGAGCAAGAACTGGAATCCATCGCTGGAAACTTTAAACGCATGGGTTGGCAACAGGCGGTCGGTACCTCCGGCTCGGTTAAGATCATCCGCGATCTCCTGCTGCTACAATCCCCTGAGCAACCAGCGATTACCTTAGCTGCTTTGTATCAATTGCAGCAACGACTGGTTTCTATAGGCCATACCGATCAGCTGGATTGGCCTGGCCTGACTGACGACCGGCGGCAGTTGCTCTGCCCAGCCGTAGCCATCCTCATCGCAGCTTTTCAAATGCTGGATATTGATAGCATGCATTACGTCGATGCGGCGCTGCGGGAAGGCGTGCTAAACGAAATGTTTCAGCGGCTGCATGATCAGGATATTCGTCAGCTCACCATGCAAAGCTTGCAAAAGCGCTACCAAATCGATGATGACCACTGTCGCCGGGTGCAAAACACCATACAGAGTATTTTTGAGCAAGTGAAAGACCAGTGGCAATTGGATACAGACGATGGCCGAATACTTAACTGGGCCAGTCAGGTGTTTGAAATTGGCCTGCACATCAACTCGTCTGGCATTCAAAAGCATTCGGCTTATATCCTGCAGCATGCCAACCTGCCTGGTTTTAATCAGGAACAACAGCTTTTGCTCGCAGCCATGGTGCGCTTTCACCGACGTAAACTAAAACTGGATGAGTTGCCCAGATTCTATCTCTATCCTCAACACAAAGTGGTGCCTTTGTTGGTTATCTTACGCTTAGCTGTGTTGCTGAACCAAAAACGGCGTGATCATTGGCTACCGAAGTTGAAAGTGAAAGCATCACCCCAGCAATTGCAACTGAAGCTGCCTGACGACTGGCTGGAGAAACACCCGGTGCTGATGGCCGATTTGCGGCATGAGCAACGCTTGCTGGCGAAAGTGAACTTCGAACTCAGCTGCCCACAGCTCGCTCAGGAGGAGACGGATGTCTGAACAAACCCGCTGCCTCTGGCTGGATACTACGAAAGCCGATTATGTCACTTATCACGATGAGGAATGGGGTGTCCCGCTGTTCGATGATCACAAACTGTTCGAGTTCCTGACATTGGAAGCGGCACAAGCAGGGCTTAGTTGGTATACGGTGCTGAAGAAGCGAACACATTATCGTCAGGTATTCGCCCAGTTTGATGCGGAACAGGTCGCACGTTTTGATCAAGCGACCATTGAACGGCTGCTGCAAGACTCTGGCATCATCCGCAATCGGTTAAAAGTCGAAGCGGCCGTGAACAATGCCCGGCGTTTTCTTGAAGTGCAGCAACAATTCGGCAGCTTTGCAGCCTACCAGTGGCGCTTTGTCGATGGTCGGCCCATCGTCAATACCATTCGTGGACCACACGATTATCAGGCCACCAGTCCACAGTCGGATGCCATGAGTAAAGACCTGAAACAACGCGGTTTTAAGTTTATTGGCTCTACCATCATCTATGCTCATATGCAGGCATGTGGCATGGTGAATGACCATGCCATCGATTGCTTTCGCCGCGAGCAAATTATTGCGTCTTATGCCTCACTTAATCTTGGCTAGTAACCGGCTCGGCTGCAAGGCTGAATGAAAAACTACTCCCTGCACCGGGTTCGCTAAAAATCAGTAACCGGCTATTGTGCCGTGACAACACATGTTTCACGATAGCTAAACCAAGTCCACTGCCGCCCGTGGCACGGCTACGCGCCTGATCGACCCGGTAGAAACGCTCGGTCAAACGCTTCACATGCTTAGGTGCTATACCCTCGCCATTATCGTTCACTGAAAACACAGCTTTATGATGTTGCCGCTGCCAGCTCACTTTAATCTCGCCACCCGGTGGTGTGTATTTAATCGCATTGGTGATCAGGTTTGAGAAAGCACTGCGAAGTTCGTCTTCACTGCCTTTGACCACCAGTTGCTCATCAATAATAAATTCAATGGTATGACCTTTATCACGATTCAGCGATTGCGCTTCTTGTTGCAGATACTGCAGTAAACCAGGCACATTCACAGTACGGTCATGCTGCACAGGCCCGGATGCTTCTATCCTGGACAGTGCCAGGAGTTGCTGCACCAAGGCTTGCATCCGCAGTGTCTGATCTAACATCACAGGATGGATCTTCTGCCACATGGCCTCATCAGGTAACTGACCAGGCTCCAGCATTTCCAGATACCCCTGCACGACGGTTAGAGGCGTTCTCAGCTCATGCGAAACATTAGCAACGAAGTCTTTACGGATTTGCTCAAGTTGCTTTAACTGGGTGATATCGCGCACAATCAACAGGTACTGACTTTCCCCATAGGGAACGAAGCGAAACTCCAGCACTAACTCCTCCAGATGATGAGCAGTTAGTACCAGTGCCTCTTTAAAATCCTGATTGTTCAAATATTTTTGAAAAGCAGGATGGCGTACCAGGTTGTCGATGCGTTGCCCTTCGTCCTGCGGCCAGCGTAAGCCAATCAATAACTGTGCTAACTTATTGCACCAGACAATAGACCATTCATCGCTCAACACCACAATGGCTTCAGGCAAAGCTTCGGCACCATCACGAAAGCGCCTGATCCTGTCTTGCAATTCTTTTTGTTTGCGTCTGGACTTGCGTTGCTGGTAGTAAACTCCATCAAAAATCTGCTGCCAACTCCACCAGCCATTCGGAGGCGTGAGCTTTCTGTCACGCCATAACCAACGATCCATCATAAACAGATGCTTGTAGTGCCATAAAAGCAAGACAGACGCAGCCAGCAACATGGCTTCCGTTGCATGGTTCCAGATACTGCCAATAAGTGCTGCGGCAGAGAATAAGCAAACGATCCTGAATAGGATCGCTCGTTTGGACAATAATAGGCGCATTGTTGCTGCTAACCTGCTTTATTTTAGAGAGAATCGATAGCCAGAGCCACGAACGGTTTGGATCAGTCTATCATGGCCAGCCAGAGAAATAGCCTTACGCAAGCGGCGAATATGTACATCGACCGTCCGATCTTCCACATACACATTAGTGCCCCAAACATGATCGAGCAACTGTTCACGGCTATAAACCCGTTCTGGATGGGTCATGAAGAAATGCAATAAACGGAACTCAGTTGGCCCCATATCCAGCGCATCGTCTTTGGCACTGACACGATGTGACACCGGATCCAGCCGCAGGCCTTGCACTTCAATGACATCGTCCAGACTGGTCGGCGATACCCGGCGGATCACTGCTTTAATACGCGCCATCAGCTCTTTTGGCGAGAATGGCTTGGTGACATAATCATCGGCGCCAACTTCAAGGCCTTTGACTTTGTCTTCTTCCTCACCACGCGCAGTAATCATGATAATCGGAATTTGCCGGGTCAGTTCATGCTGTTTCATTTTTTTAGCAATTTGGATACCACTGCCTCCTGGCAGCATCCAATCGAGCAACACCAAATCCGGGTATGGCTCTATCAACAACGCCAGCGCCTGCTCAACATCTTCTGCCGTGCTGGTTTGATAACCATTTTGCTCCAGTACAAAACACAACATATCCCGAATAGGAGCTTCATCTTCTACCACTAGTACTCTTCGCGACATACTCTTTCCCATCTGCTAAGTTCCTGAGTACACTAATTATCCACTAGTATTATGACAGATTTATGAAAAAAACCGAGCACGTTAAGAATTACCTCCTTCTACCAACACTTAATTAACACTAAGGTGTGTTGATCTTCAGGCGAAAAAAACCCTCCACAAGGGAGGGTTAAAATCCAGGGTTACAACAGGACGAACTTAGAAATTGTAAATCATGCCTAATGACAGACCTGAAGAGTTCTCACCAGCGATTGCAGGTAAGCGAGTATCACGACCACCGCTGGCAATGGTAAAGGCGGCCGCATCATCATTTGACGTTAAACCGTAAGCTAAATACATGGTCAAAGCCCGACCGAAGCTGCGATCAACACCGACGACAAACATATTGGCACCACTATCAGCCAGATCATTGTCGCCAGCTTGATAGAACTGACCACGGAAGGTGTAATCTTCCATTTTGTAGCTAGCACCTACACCCCACACATTGCGGTCGCCACCGACCAGGTTGCTGGCATTTTGATACAATGCGGACACTTTCAGTTGCTTGCTGACATCATAGCTAACACCAAGACGCAGTGCATTTGGGTCATCACCAGCAGCATTTTCATAGGTTTCATAGGCAATGGCTGCATACAAGCCATTGGCATTGTAAGTAAATGAAGTGCTGAACGACTCGTTGTCATTGTCAACCGTTGCATCATTGGCATTATGCGGTGTGTACTGGAAATCAAAGGTAAAACCACTCATCGCCGGGCTACGGTAATGAATGCCATTACGGTAACGGTTATCAAAGCTCATGCCCGGGCCACTGGTGATGTTACGCGCATCACCGATGCGATCACCAAACATATCGGTACGGCTACGGACTGCTTTTAATGGGGTATCAAAAAAGCCAACCCGTGCCAGACCAAAGTCACCACGTAGACCAAGGAATGAGTCACGCGTTGAAAAGTTACCACCACTTTGGTCGTAACGAATGTTTTGTTCCAGTTGCATCACTACTTCTAGCCCTTCTGTCACTTGTGTATTGGCGGCAAAGCGCAAGCGGCTGGAGTTACTGGAGACATTCAAACCGCTGTCTTCACCATCATTCAGGTGATCCACTGATAAATGGGCACGGCCAGAAACTTTTACATTGATATCATTGGCCATTGCCGGTACCGCCAGGGTGGAAGTTAAAGCAGCAGCAATCAGGCTTATACGCATGGTTTTCATTCGAACTCTCCAGAAATTATTGTAATGGATGTACTTGTTTGGTGGGCTTATTATCAACGCCAAAGATGACAGAAAAATGTCTTTACCATGACATTTAAATGACAAAAGGGCCGAATGGCCCTTTTGTTGTATCTAATTGATTAAATTTACTTTTTACCTTTATCAACCACAGCTTCAACTTCTTCCTCAGTCAAATGACTGACATTTTTACCTTTGGCAATAAAGATGCTGAACTCACAAATATTCTGTGCATGATCACCAATCCGCTCCAGCGCCCGAGCCACCCAAATCAGATGCAAACCTCTGGTAATTTGTCGGGTATCTTCCAGCATGTAGGTTAAATTATGACGCAAAATACGGCCATAATCGTTATCGACTAACTTGTCCTGTTTCAACACCGCCAGCGCCAGCGCTGCATCCATTTCTTTAAATGCTTTCAACGATTGCTGCAACATATGCAGTACTTTATCGCCCATCATCTCAATATCTTCAAGCTGAGCATCTGTCGGCCGTTGACAATCTTCTTCCAGTAATTGCTTAGCAATATGCTCGGCCTGATCGCCTACCCGCTCAACATCATTGATGCTTTTCAGCACGCCCATGATCAAACGCAAATCCCGCGCAGCGGGTTGGCGTCTGGCAATAATTTCCAGACAATGCTCTTCAATACTGATTTCGTAGGTGTTTACTTTACGATCGGTCTGAATAACTTGTTGCGCCAGCTCGCGATCACCTTTAATAAAAGCTTTGATGGCATCGCGCAGTTGCTGCTCAACCAATGCGCCCATCGTCAGTAAACGATCGACCGCTTCGTTCAGTTCCGAATCGTACGATTGGGAGTAATGGCCAGTAATTTTATTCATGCTACGATTTCCTTATTAAAATCATCAGATGGCTTCGGCTTAACCATAACGGCCGGTAATGTAATCTTCGGTACGCTTGTGCTTAGGATTGGTGAACACTTCGTTCGTCGCACCCACCTCAACCAACTCACCTAAGTGGAAGAAAGCAGTACGATCCGATACACGGGCGGCTTGCTGCATGTTGTGCGTCACCATGACGATCGTAAAATTAGCTTTCAACTCATCGATCAACTCTTCAATAATAGAAGTAGCAATAGGGTCAAGCGCCGAACAGGGCTCATCCATCAGAATGACTTCCGGGCTAACGGCAATGGTGCGAGCAATACACAGCCGCTGTTGTTGGCCACCAGATAACCCTGTGCCAGGTTGGTCTAAACGATCTTTCACTTCGTTCCACAACCCTGCTTTTTGCAGACTGGATTCTACGATGTCATCCAGATCCGATTTCTTACTGGCCAAGCCATGTAATTTGGGTCCATAAGCAATATTGTCATAAATGGATTTCGGGAACGGGTTAGGCTTCTGAAACACCATACCAACCTGAGCACGCAGTTGAACGACATCCAATGAAGGGTCGTACATATTCTGACCGTCCAGCTCAATCGTGCCCGTCACCCGACAGATATCGATGGTGTCGTTCATGCGGTTCAGACAACGAAGGAAGGTTGATTTACCACAGCCTGATGGACCGATAAACGCCAGCACCTCATTTTTTACCACATCCATATCGATGCCTTTGATCGCTTGATCATTGCCATAATAGACTTTGACATCACGGGCTTTCATTTTCAGTTCGGTTTGCTGGTTCATACTATGGCCTGTTTCTGTTATCGATTGAACTTGTTGGATTCTATCCTGATGATCACGTGTCATGACTACCACCGTTGTTCAAATTTTTTCCGTAGCCAGATGGCGATACCATTCAAGCTAATCATCATCGTCAGTAGCACAATAATCGCTGCTGACGTCCGGGCTTCGAAGAAGTTACGTAACTCATTTCCTTGCCATAAGAAAATCTGTACTGGCAGTGCTGTCGACTGTTCAAATGGTGAGGTTGGCACAGTAGCAACAAAAGATTTCATGCCGATGAGCAGCAATGGTGCAGCTTCCCCGAGTGCTTGAGCAACACCAAGAATCGATGCGGTTAAAATTCCAGGAAATGCCAGAGGCAACACATGATGAAAAATGGTTTGCATCTTCGACGCCCCAAGGCCAAGCGCAGCTTGCCGAATGGAGGGTGGGATCGCCTTTAAAGTGGAGCGTGTGGCAATAATCACGGTGGGCAATGTCATTAATGACAACACCAAACCACCAACCATAGGAGCCGAAATCGGCAGATTAAACCAACCAATAAATACAGCGGCACCAAGTAAACCAAAGACGATGGAAGGCACAGCTGCTAAGTTGTTGATGTTAACTTCAACTAAGTCGGTGATCTTGTTCTTTGGAGCAAACTCTTCCAAATAAATAGCGGCGGCAACACCCATTGGCACTGCCAGAAACATCACTATCAGCATCATGAATAGTGAACCCATAAATGCACCAGCCAAGCCAGCAGACGCCAGTGAGCTGCGTGAATCCGGGTTCATAAACAAGGCAAAACTAAAGCGATTTTTAATGATACCACTTGCGTATAAATCATCGGCCCACTTCTGTACTACAGGAGACAGTTGCTGTTGATGGTCTGGCAGGCTGCGGTCGATATTGCCCTTTAACCAAACATCAATATTCGCATCAGTAAGCAAATTAAGTCGTTTGGTTTGCCCAATAATTGAAGGGTCATCCTTAACCATGTCACGTAACGCAAAACGCTCACCAGATGTAACCACCCTCAGGATTTGCCGTCGGTGTTGGTCTGCATCTGGCAACACTTGCATCAAAGAATCTGAAATAAGGCGATTAAAGTTAATCATGCCCAACTCGCCCTGCCAAGCCAAAAAGCGCTCACGAAACTCATTACTGCTCTCATCAGCACGCTGCACAGGTTTTTCACTGATTTGAATAATGGCTGGGTCAAAATAAATATCCAAAGTAATACTTGTTTGCCAGAATGCTGGCAGACCTTTGGAAAAAATATTGATAAACAGCATAGCCACCAGCGCCAGACTAATCATGACTGCTGTTAAGCCGGTGAATTTAAATAACCGTTCTTGCCGGTGTCGCCGGGAAAGCGACGCCTGCACTTTTTGTTGCACAGCGCTTTTTAACATCGGCTGCGATGTGGTATCTGTTTGGTTGCTCATAGCGTTACTCATACTGTTCACGGTATTTACGAACAATCACCAATGCCACTACGTTCAGCAGCAGGGTAATTACGAATAATGTCAAGCCAAGGGCGAAAGCTACCAACGACTGTGGACTGGAGAAATCATTGTCTCCGGTCAACTGATTGACAATTGTCACCGTCATGGTCGACACCGCTTCAAAGGGGTTGGCGGTCAAGGATGGGCTGTTGCCGGCCGCTAGTACCACAATCATGGTCTCACCAATAGCGCGGCTGGCAGCCAGCAAAATAGCCCCGACAATACCGGGCAAAGCGGCTGGTAACACCACCTTGCGAATGGTTTCCGACTTGGTAGCACCAAGGCCTAAAGATCCATCTCGCAATGATTTAGGTACTTGAGTAATGATGTCGTCCGACAGTGATGAGATAAATGGAATGATCATAATCCCCATTACCACGCCGGCGGTAAGTGCCGAGGTTGCCCTGATATCAAGACCGAAAAAATCACCTAAGTCAGATAAGAATGGACCCACTGTCACCAAAGCAAAAAAACCATAAACTATGGTTGGTATACCTGCCAATACCTCAATGATAGGCTTAGCCGTAGCACGCAGCTTAGGCGAAGCATATTCAGATAAATATATCGCAGCCAACAACCCCAGAGGAATAGCCACCACCATGGCAATTGCTGCAATTAAAAACGTTCCTGCCAGTAACGGCAGCATACCAAAGCTACCCTGACTGCCCGTCAATGAACCTTCGGCTACACCTGACGTTGAAAACCGTGGATTCCAGGTTGTGCCAAAAAAGAAGTCCATTGGACTGACAAAAGAAAAGAACCGCAACGATTCGCCTACCATTGACAACACAATGCCAATCGTCGTCAAAATAGCCACTGTAGAGCAAAGCACCAACGCAGCTTTAACCACTTTTTCAATCTGGTTACGGGCACGCTGTAAAGGGCTGATACGGCGATAACCATACAGCAAGCCAGCGGCTGAGACTGCAGCCATTAACGCCAGCATCAGACCACTGCTTAATTGCCTGGTCTCTGCCAGAAAAGCAGCCGCTTGCAGCTCCCAATCGGCAGCTTCGCTGACCACACCAAAATTACTGGCTAAATTACCAATACGCCGCAGTGCAACCCGCAATTCCTGGTTATCTGAGGTGATTGATTCAGGCAACTGAGCTATCAGCAACTGATCAATGGCCCAGGGCGAGCCCCAGCTCCACAGTAAAAAAATGAAGAAGGCCGGTAGTACAGCCCAAAGACCAACCAACACACCGTAATGATGCGGTCGTGAGTGCATGCGTTGGGCAGGATTTTGTCCGGCAACCTGTCGGGTTCGAACCAGACCTAACTGATAGGCAATGGCTAAAAGTGCCAACAACACTATCATCAGGGTGAGATTACTCATGAGAGCTCCATTTAACAGCTTCCAGTTCCAGCTGGCGCCAGTATAAAAGAGAAAGATGACAGTAATATGACAAAAGCCACCTGCAACCAGGTGGCTTTTAAACGAGGGAGTACAAACTCCCTGGCAAAGGTTTTATTACAGCGCTGTGCGGTTACGAATAGTTTGCAGTACTTTTGCACGCTCACTGTCTGACAATGGAATCAAGCCTGCCTCTTCCAGTGGGCTACCAAAACCAGCATTGCCTTCAGAAACGAAGAACTCTGCAAATTCCTGCAAGCCTGGGATCACACCAATATGTTCACCTTTCACGTAGAAGAACAATGGGCGTGAAACCGGGTAAGTACCCTCGATGATGTTATCGATAGTTGGTACCACACCAGATACCGTCGCTACCTTGATACGGTCACGGTTTGATTCGTAAAAGCTCAGACCAAACACACCAATTGCATCACGCTGCGCTTGTAACCGAGCAAGCGTTTCAGTGTAGTCACCAGCGATTTCAATCATCCGACCGTCAGTACGCATTGCCAAACAGAAGTTATTGCGCTCTGAGCGCTCCATTGCCTGAACTTCGGGGAAGGTGTTACAACCGGCCAGAATTACGTTTTCTTCATACACTTCACGGGTACCATGGTTCGAACCCGGGATAGCCAGAACGATTTCCTGGTTTGGCAAAGAACTATCAATTTGATTCCAGCGAGTGAATGGGTTGGCAACCATCTGGCCATTCTGTGGTACCTGAGCAGCCTGTGCCATAAACACGTGCTCTGGCTTCAGATGAAAATCGCCAGCATCTACACGAGAAGCAAACACGATACCATCGTAACCAATTTGCACTTCGATCACCTGGTTGACACCATTTTGCTTGCAGTTAGCCAGCTCATTTGGGCGAATTGGACGAGAAGAGTTAGCAACATCAATAGTGTTGGCTCCTACACCCTGACAGAACTGACGCAAACCACCGCCAGAACCACCTGAACCAACGACTGGGGTTCTGAACTGAGCGAAGTTATTACCAAACTCTTCTGCCGCAACTGAAGAGAATGGCAGTACCGTGGAAGAGCCAGCTACCTGGATGGTATCGCGGGCCGCTTGCACATTAAAAGCTAAGGTTAATGTAGCTGCTGTTAAGGCGAGCTTGGTCAGTTGGTTCAATTTCATTGTTATGTCCTCATCGGTCATTAAGTTGTCAGTCAACGGTGCTTAGTGTGCAGGCGATTTATGTCAGCAATATGACAATAAACTTTTTTTCACGCTTTAAATTGTTGCCAGCCTGTAGCTAGTTGTTCTGCTTGCAGATTCAGGTCTGTACTGGCCGTAGCAGCATCTGCTGCTGCAGCAGATAACTGAGCTATTTCATGATTTAAATGATGAATATTTTCAGCTGTACTGGCGGCTACCTGCTGTTGCTCATCGGTGGCAGCAAAAATTTGTTGTGTTACGTCGGTCATACTGCCAATAGCAAGCCGAATATCTTCAAAATGCTGCTCACTGTGCTTAGCCAGAGTGACACTTTGCTCTGTCTGTGACTTAGCAGCGGCCATGGCATCTACTGCCGTGCTGGCTTGCTGCTGCAATTGCTCAATCATACCGCGAATCGATTCGGTTGCTTCGTGGGTGTTCCCTGACAAAGTACGTACTTCATCTGCTACCACCGAAAACCCCCGGCCAGCTTCGCCGGCACGGGCGGCTTCAATCGCTGCATTTAATGCCAGTAAATTGGTCTGCTCAGAAATTTTCCGGATCACTTCCAACACATTAGAAATCTGATTTGAGTCCTGCTGCAGCTTCAAAACAACATCAGCGCCTAACGTGACCTGCTCATCCAATTGCTGGATGGTCTGCATACTGCGTTGAACCACTTCCTGGCCAGTATCGCTTAATCTGGCAGCATCATTTGCTTGGTCGGCACCATGTTGAGCATGCGCTGCCACCTGGCGGATAGCTGTACTCATTTGCTCTACCGCTGTTGCCAGCAATTCAGCCTGACTGGCCTGTGTCTGCGTGCTGGTACGAATATGATCACTGCTATTTTTCACCTGCATTGCCTGCTCATTTAATGCCACGGAGCCAGTCGACAGGCCCTGGATTAATTGCTGCATATGGCTCAGCATCGTATTGACCGCTCTGGCCGCATCGGACACTTCATCCTGCCCCTGAACGTTGGCGCGCAGACGCAAATCAGACTCTGCAGCCACCTGATTTAATAAATTCCTTAGCTGTTCCAGTGGTTGCCGAATAGTGCGCTGTGTCAGCCAGATAAATAGCGAAATGGCGAGCAACAATGTGGTTCCCCCCAGCAGATAAATCCAACTCAGATACCAGGTTAAACGTTCTGCCTGATCCCGTACTTCAGCTGCTGTGGCAATCTGCTGCTGTACAAACGCATCCACTGCCGCACCAAAATGATTGATGGTTTGATCAATCTCATTATTGACCGTTGATTCATTGAGGATGCGCACTAACAACGCATCGGTACCTGCAAAGCTTATCCATTCCTGATAGGTTGCCTGTGCAGTCGCAAACGATTGATCAAGCTCAGAATAATCCAGCACATCCGATTCAGGACGCATGGCCGAAAACTGTTGCCAGTGAGTCTCAGCCTGATTCAGATAGTTTTCGACCTGCTGCTGGGTTGCTTCTGCTGAGGCCCAGCCTGTCCGGTACTGCCGAATAGGCGCTAGTGCGGTTTGCTGCAACAACTGCTGAGCAGCCATGACGTCTGCCAACACAGCAAGGTGTTCATCGTACAACTGATGAAAATAACGATCTTTAGTATCAGCGACCCAGAATGAAGCCAACAACACCAGCAAAAAGAAGAAAAGAGGGATCCCCCCTAACAGCAACACTCTTGTACGGATTTTGAGCCTGGACAACATGGGCATTCTCATTTGGCAGCTTTGGGACGGCTCTATTTTATCGATCAAAAATGACTTTTTTATGACAACCAGCCAGTTCAGCTGTCATCAAACTGTCATTTGACATTCGAAATTTCATATATATGATTCAGTGGATATCTTTAATAAGGATGCGTTTATGAGTCAGCTTGCCAGTATTATTTTTATCTGTACGGAAAACTCAGCCCGCTCACAATTGGCAGAAGCTTTTTTTCGTGCTCAGGCCGGTGATCGGTTTCAGGTATTTAGTGCTGGCACTCAGCCAGGTAACATTGACCCCCGCGTGTTTACCACCTTAGAAGCCCGTGATATTTCAACTGAGGGGCTTCGTAGCAAGTCATTATCAGAATTTGCTGATCAGCAGTTTGATTACGCAGTGTTGCTTTGTGACAAAGCCCGTCAGGAGTGTGTGCATCAATTGAAAGCGAAAGAAATTCTCAGTTGGGACTTCGAAGATCCGAAGCCAAAGAAAGGCCAGAAGCCTTTTGATATTGTGCTGAATGAGTTGTCTGAACGTATTAAATTCTTCCTGTTATTTCAGGAAAACCCTTCTGCCTGAGGATGTTTCATGCAAGCATTGCAATTGTTTAAGGCGCTGTCGGACGACACCCGCCTGCGTATTATTCTTTTAATCCTGCAAGAACAAGAACTGTGCGTCTGCGAACTGACCTGCGCTCTTGGCTTATCGCAACCAAAAATTTCAAGGCATCTGGCGCTGCTTCGCCAGATGGAACTATTAACCGACCGCCGCCAGGGCCAGTGGGTGTATTATCGTTTGTCTGAAACGCTACCAGACTGGGTAACACAAGTACTTCATACCACCTTACAACAACAGGATTACCTGCACCCAACCCTGCAACGACTTAATGAAATGGGTTCACGACCAGAGCGAACAAGCCAATGCTGTTAATGCTTGACCACCAGGGAACGACCAATGGGCACCTTTGAACGTTATCTTTCAGTGTGGGTTGGTCTCTGTATCCTTGCAGGCGTGCTGCTGGGTAATCTGGTTCCGTCGATGTTTGCTGGCATTGCCAGCCTTGAAATTGCCAATGTGAATCTGGTCGTTGGTGTCTTTATCTGGGTGATGATTTACCCGATGATGGTGCAAATCGACTTTGCTTCCATCAAAGATGTCGGCAAAAAGCCCAAAGGACTGGTGCTGACGCTGGTGATGAACTGGCTGATCAAACCCTTTACCATGGCGGCACTCGGTTGGTTGTTTTTCAAGGTGTTTTTTGCAGGCTGGGTCGACCCTCAATCAGCCAATGAATATATTGCTGGCATGATTTTACTAGGTGTGGCGCCTTGTACCGCCATGGTCTTTGTCTGGAGCCAACTGACCAAAGGCGATGCCAATTACACACTAGTACAAGTGTCGGTCAACGACATCATTATGATCTTTGCCTTTGCGCCACTGGCCGCTTTGCTGCTTGGTGTCAGTGATATTCATGTGCCCTGGCAAACCTTGCTGCTATCGGTCGGCTTGTATGTGGTCTTGCCGTTAGTGGCTGGTGTACTAACCCGGCGCCGCATAGAGCACACAGGAAATACACAGCAGCTGCAGCACCTTTTAGCTCGATTAAAGCCCTGGTCGATGATTGGCCTGCTGGCCACCGTCGCACTGCTGTTTGGTTTTCAGGCGCAGACCATACTTAGCCAACCGATGATCATTGGCCTGATTGCCATACCGCTGTTGATACAGACCTATGGTATTTTTGCCATCGCTTATGGAGCCGCCAAGTGGCTGAAGCTACCGCACAATGTAGCCGCACCGGCCTGCATGATCAGCACCTCCAATTTTTTTGAACTGGCCGTCGCCGTGGCCATCTCATTGTTTGGGCTGCACTCAGGTGCAGCACTGGCTACGGTGGTGGGCGTATTGGTTGAAGTGCCGGTAATGTTATCACTGGTGTATTTTGCCAATAGAACCCGACACTGGTTTCCCAAAGCTGAATCTTCCACCGAATCTAAGGAATCATCATGACCATCAAAGTAGGTATTAACGGTTTTGGCCGCATTGGCCGCCTGGCACTGCGCGCGGCTTTCGACTGGCCGGAGTTTGAGTTTATCCGTATTAACGATCCGGCGGCAGATGCCGCCACGTACGCCCATCTGCTGAACTTCGATTCTGTACACGGCATCTGGCACCACAATGCCACCGCCGAGGGAGAAACCATGTTGATCAATGGCCAGCGGATAGCCGTCAGTAACAATAAAGCCATCAGCGATACCGATTGGTCCGGTTGTGACTTGGTGATTGAAGCCTCGGGTAAAATGAAAACCGTTGCTGCGCTGCAGGCTTATCTGGACCAGGGCGTCAAACGTGTGGTCGTCAGTGCGCCCGTAAAAGAGGCCGGGGTGCTGAATGTGGTGATGGGCGTCAATCATCAACTGTACGACAAAAGCAAGCACCCTATTGTCACGGCCGCTTCGTGCACCACCAACTGTTTAGCGCCTGTGGTCAAAGTAATTCACCAATCGTTGGGCATTAAGCACGGTTCTATCACCACCATTCATGATTTAACCAATACCCAAAGCATCATGGATACGCCGCACAAAGATCTACGCCGCGCCCGCGCCTGTGGCACTAGCTTAATTCCAACTACCACGGGTTCAGCCACTGCCATTATCGAAATTTTCCCCGAATTAAAAGGTCGCTTAAACGGCCATGCAGTTCGGGTGCCACTAACCAATGCCTCGTTAACCGATTGCGCATTTGAGGTAGAGCGGGCGACCAGTGTTGAAGAAGTCAATCAGTTGCTAAAAGACGCAGCTGAGGGCGAGTTGAAAGATATTCTGGGCTATGAAGAACGACCACTGGTGTCGATTGATTATAAAACCGACCCCCGCTCCAGCATTATTGATGCCTTATCCACCATGGTCATCAATGGTACTCAGGTGAAGCTCTATGCGTGGTATGACAACGAATGGGGCTATGCCAACCGCACCGTTGAGCTGGCTAAAATGGTTGGTTTGCAGGATCAGGCAGGCTAACTATCATGCCCAGCCTGCTTAGCCAGCTTCGCGCACTCAACCCGGATATTCGCCAGTACTTGCTGGTCACTGGCAATTACTGGGCCTTTACTCTGACCGATGGCGCCTTGCGTATGCTGGTGGTGCTGTACTTTTACAGTCTGGGCTATGGCGCGCTTAGCATTGCCATGTTGTTTGTGTTTTATGAGTTCTTTGGTGTCGTCACCAATTTGGTAGGCGGCTGGCTCGGGGCTCGCATTGGTTTGAATAAAACCATGAACATCGGGCTGTTTTTACAAATTGTGGCGCTATCGATGTTGCTGCTGCCAGCTGAGTACTTAATTGTGCCCTGGGTGATGGCAGCACAGGCGCTCTCAGGTATTGCCAAAGATCTGAATAAGATGAGTGCCAAAAGTAGCATTAAGCTGTTGGTCAGCGATGGGCAGCAAGGCACCTTGTACAAGTGGGTCGCCATTTTAACCGGCTCGAAAAATGCGCTGAAAGGGGTTGGTTTCTTTTTGGGTGGTGCCCTGCTGGCTTTATTTGGTTTCTGGTGGGCGATTTTGCTGATGGCCATCGCGCTCACACTGGTTTGGCTACTCAGTCTGAAGCTGTTGAAGCGTGATCTTGGTAAAAGCAAAGCCAAAGCCAAATTTCGCGATATGCTGTCAAAAAGCCGCGCCATTAACTTATTGTCAGCCGCTCGTATGTGTTTATTCGGTGCCCGTGATGTCTGGTTTGTCATTGCCTTGCCGTTATTTTTAGCCAGTCAGTTTGGCTGGAGTCACTGGCAAGTCGGAGGCTTTCTGGCATTGTGGGTGATTGGCTATGGTGCGGTGCAAAGTATCGCTCCCCGGCTGACCGGCAAGCAGCAGGGTAAGGTGCCGGATGGAAAAACTGCCATGCACTGGGCTTTGCTGTTGTGTGCTCTGCCCGCTCTGATCGCGCTCAGCATTCAATTAAACTGGCAGGTTGGCCCGGTGTTGATTTCGGGTTTATTGCTGTTCGGTGCTGTGTTTGCCATCAACTCATCCTTGCACAGCTACCTGATTGTCAGCTACGCTGGCCGCGATGGAGTATCGCTGGATGTTGGCTTTTACTACATGGCCAACGCCATGGGCCGCTTGCTCGGTACGGTGTTATCAGGCTGGCTCTACCAGCAATATGGTCTCGCCACCTGCTTGTGGGTCTCAAGCACCTTGTTGGTCGCGACCGTACTGATTTCTCTGGCGTTGCCCAGACAATCGAGCCAGCCCTCTGTCGCAAAGTAATCACACAATTTATTGCTTGATCTTCGTCAGTTAATCGCTAAAATTACTGTATATATAAACAGTATATTTTAGGTTATGCTCCATGCCGTTTGCCCCTTTTTTTGCCAGTCAACAGCAGCCAGAATGGTTGGGGAGCCCCACTGTCGATAGCGATCGGCGTGCCTTACCGCTGTATTTAAATACCGTCGCAGCGGGCTTCCCTTCCCCAGCGCAGGACTATCTGGAAGGCTGTCTTGATTTACATGAGCTACTAATCAAGCACCCAACCGCCACCTTTTTTGTCCGGGCCCGTGGTGACTCGATGCGCGGTGCTGCTATTTTCGATGGCGATATTTTACTGGTCGATCGCGCCCTGCAGGCGCAGCATCAAGACATTGTGATTGCCAGCGTCGATGGCGATATGACAGTAAAACGGCTGTTGCTCCAGCCACAGCTGACCCTACAAGCGGCTAATCCCAAGTACCCGCCTATGGTGATTGCCGATGGCACCGACTTTGAAGTCTTCGGTGTGGTCAGCAGTATCATTCATCAACTGAAACGCTAGATCATGCACCCCCCTACCAGCACACCACGTTGTTTTGCACTGGTCGATTGCAATAACTTTTATGCTTCATGCGAACGGTTATTCCGACCCGACTTAAAGCAACGGCCGTTGGTAGTGCTCTCCAATAACGATGGCTGCATCATTGCCCGCTGCGCATTGGCTAAGCAATTGCAAATCCCGATGGGGGCTCCCTTGCACCAAGTGAAAGCACTACTGAAGCAGCATCGGGTCGCGGTGTTCTCATCCAACTACGCGCTGTATGGCGATCTGTCTTCGCGGGTGATGCAAACGCTGGAGCAGCTCGCTCCCAAGGTTGAGATTTACTCGATTGATGAAGCCTTTCTGGAGCTATCCGGCGTAGAAGCATGCCAAGACCTAACGGATTTTGGTCAGCATATTCGTCAGACCATCCAACAGCAGCTGGGCTTACCAGTCTGTGTCGGTATTGGCCCCAGTAAAACGCTGGCCAAACTCGCCAATCACGCGACCAAAAAGTACCCGCAATTTGCTGGAGTGCTGGACCTTAGTGATGTGCATAAACGACTGCATGTGCTGGCACGGGTACCAGTGCACGATGTGTGGGGCGTTGGCCGCAAACTGGCCGAGCGGTTGCAGGCCATGGAGATCCAGACTGCTCTGCAACTGGCCAGAGCCTGCCCTCAACAGATCCGCAAAAAATTCTCTGTGGTGCTGGCGCGCACCATCAATGAGCTAAACGGCACGGCCTGCCTGACACTCGATGAGGTGCAAGAGCCGAAACAGCAAATCATTAGCAGCCGCAGCTTTGGTCAGCGGGTGCTAGATAAAGCGTCCATGCAGCAAGCCATTACTCTGTACATCAGTCGAGCGGCCGAAAAACTACGCAGCCAACACAGCTATGCCCGTCAATTAACCCTGTTTCTGCGTACCAGTCGCTTTCAAAGCCAGGATCCATTTTATGGCAACTCTGTCAGTATTCATTTACCGGCTCCCACCGCAGATACCCGCCATTTATTGCAAGCAGCGATGCCCTTGCTTGATCAACTCTGGCGCAACGGCTATCGTTATGCCAAAGCTGGTGTGGTACTGAGCGATTTATGCGAAGCCAGTGGCCTGCAAACCAGTTTTTTTGCCCCTGCGCCTTCTGAACGCAGTGAGCAACTCATGGCGCTGGTCGATCAACTGAACCAACGGCAACGAGGCAGCGTATTCTTTGCCCGGCAAGGAAAGGATGGCGACTGGCAAATGCAGCGAAAGTTTTTATCACCAGCTTATACCACCCGTTGGGATCAGCTACCAGAAGTTAATTAGACCTGCTTGACATCGCTGTAACGTCTTGACGATCAGCTATGCTTGAAGTAACACAATAAAGAGAAAAACTAATCGCAGCACACAACCGTATATAAATCGGGACACTTCACTAACGGCATAAGGAGTTCAACATGCCTTTGTTTCGCCAGAAAGCCTACCAAATTGCTTTGTATGTCAATGGTGGCTTATTGATGCTCGCCTTTTTACTCGCATTTATACACAACACATGGCTGCTGGCTTTGTTGATTGGTGTGCCAGCTCTTTTGATTCCTTTAATGCTGAAACAAAGTCTGGGCGATCACCCGTTAGCCCGAATTTCGTATGGCATCAGTTTCATGCTGTTCTGTGCCTTGCATATCCAGCAGAGCATGGGCATGACCGAAGTTCACTTCGGTATCTTTGTGTTGCTGGCCATTTTAATTGCCTTTCGAGACTGGCTGGTGATATTGATGGCAGCGACAGTCATTGCCGTTCATCACTTGCTATTCATGTATTTGCAGGCTAGCGGCCAACCGGTGTATCTGGTGCCTGAATCGGATGCAACCTTTCGCATTGTCATGATCCATGCAGCTTATGTGGTAGTCGAAGCGGTGGTGTTAATGCTGATCTGTCGCTACAGCTTACGAGAAGCACAAATAGGCCAATTCTTTTTGGACAGCTCGGTACACATGCTGGACAAACAAGGGAAAATAAACTTAAACATCAACAAACCAATCGTGCAATCATCACTGATTAATCGCTTCACCGGTGTCATAGGGACCATGCAAAGTACCATACAAACCATCGATAGTGCGGCTGAAAGAATGAATCAAGGCTCTTCTCAACTAATGCAAGAAGGGAGCGCTTTGACCGATGGAATGGCACAACAAATGACTGAAGTTGAACGCATTGCATCTGCCACGGAACAAATGTCTGCCAGCATTCGCGAGCTTGCTGAATTATCCACACAGGTGGTGTCATTAGCACAGCTTTCAGATGATGCAGCAAGCTCAGGCCAATCATCGATTGAAACCACCATCAATACCATTCAAACCCTATCCGACAACCTGACTGAATCGCGCCATAAGGTTCATAGCATGGCTGAGTCGACCAATGAAATTAAAGGCGTATTGGATGTCATTCAAGCCATCGCAGAACAGACGAATTTATTGGCTCTCAATGCTGCGATAGAAGCCGCACGTGCTGGTGAGCAAGGCCGTGGTTTTGCTGTGGTTGCCGATGAAGTTAGAACACTAGCATCAAGAACCAATAAGTCTACCGATGAAATAAAGAATATGATTGGCCGAATGATTGAAGCAAGCAAACAATCTGTTGAAGCGGTTGATATCTGCCTTGGTCAATTGGATCAAACCAGAGACAGTGCATCCAATAGTGGTAAGCAGCTCAGCATTATCCTGCAACAAGTCACCGAAGTAGTGCAGTCGGCCAACATCATGTCTTCTACCTTGCAACAACAAGGGGAAGCCAGTCAGGAGATCGCTGAATCGACCCAACATTTAAGTGGCATGGCAAGCGAGCAGCAACAGCAAGGCCAGAAAGTGTTGCATATCGCTAAAGATGTACAAGAGCAGACGCTGGTGCTGAATGAAGAAGTCAGCCGCTTTAGCAGAGCCTCACGATGAAAGTGATCGTCGCCTCTTTACTGATGATCAGCTGGCTACTCGGCAGTGGCTGGCTGTTGTGGCTGGATCAACAAGCTTTATTCGGTGAGTTCGATCCAAACCGTCAGTGGCAGCATGCGCCACTGACGATGGCTCAGTTATCTGGGTTGAGTGTGGAGACTGCCGACAACACCTTAATTCATGTACAAAACCCAGCCTGCCGCTGCCATAACGAGCACAGCAACCATATTCAGCAATTGCAGCAGCAATACCCGGATATTCAACATGTAAAAGTGTCAATACAGCAATTGGCAGAGCATGGAATACACCTGCCAGCCGCGCCGATGACCATCTGGCTACAACCAGAGCAATTGCGCTATGCTGGTCCCTATAGTGCGGGCGCTAGCTGTGGTCAGGGTGGTAATCTACTCGAACCGCTGCTAGCGGGAGATATAGCGCTAGCAGGCAGTTGGCTGAATAGTGAAACCAGTAGCTGTCGATGCCTAAATAGCTAAGCACCCAACATAAACTAACAAAACATATCTGGCCAACACACAAGATTTATTCTACCAGAACAACAGGGCGACCATGCTGGCAGCCAGGCAGTAATACAGCATTGGCACCAAGGTATAGCGAATAATGTCGCCCTCCCGGCCACTGAGGTTGACCACACTGGCCGCTGCGACTACATTGACCACACAAATCATATTACCAGCATTAGCACCAAGCAACTGCAGCCCCAGCACCAACGTTTCAGGTAAGCCCGCTTCAGTGGCAACGGTTTGCTGAAAAGAGGCAAACATCATATTGGAAAAGGTCGCTGATCCGGCCAAAAAAGAGCCCAAAGCGCCGACCAGAGGCGCCACCCACAACCAATAGTCGGCCAGATGCAGCGCGGCCACTTGTGCCAGTTCAAACGGCATGGCAGCAAGGCCTGCTTCATTGACACCAGATTGCAGAAAAATTCGTACCATCGGCACCGAGGCCATCAGTGCTATGGTAGCAGGCCCGAGCCGGGCTAAACTATCTCGCCCAGCTTGTTGCAGGCAACTGAGCGGGCTTTTGTGCAGCCACAAAGTCAGCAGTGCAACCAACACAAACAAGGAACCGGGTAAATACAAAGGCGCCAGACTGGCGCTGATGTTAGTGCCCAAAATCTCTGGCCAGCGCCACACCATCGCATTTAACCACCCTTGCAATGGCAACTGTGGCACCCGGCTTAACACTAAAAGCACCGCCACCAGTACATAAGGCATCCAGGCGCGCCATAGGGGCATGCCTTGGCCTACAGCAACCTCACGCTGCAGATTTTCACTTTGGATTTTATCTTCAGCAGAAAAGTACCATGGCTCTTTTGGTAAAAGAATATGATAACGCGCCAAAGTACTCATCAGTGCCAGCCCCACCAGAGCACCTAAAATGGATGGAAACTCAGGGCCCAATGCCCAGGCCACCCCATAAGCCGGCACAGTAAAAGCCAGACCACCAATCACAGCAAAAGGTGCCAGCTGCAATGCTGGCAGCCAGCTTTTTTCTTCGCTGAAAAAGCGGGTTAACACCAAACATAAGATCAGTGGCAACATGGAGGCCACAAGCACATCGATACCAATGGCGGTTAAAGCAATAGCACGCAGGCCCTCGGCAGTAGCCCCGTCCATGCCTTGGGCAATCCCTACCAGTACAGGTGTGCCTACCGCACCAAAGGAGACGCTGCTGGAATCAGCAATCAACGCCAATACTACGGCCGCCAGTGGCGAAAAGCCCAGCGCAACCAGTAAAGGAGCCGCAATCGCTGCTGGGGTACCAAACCCTGCAGCACCTTCCAAAAAACTAACAAAGAGCCAGCCAATTAAAATGGTTTGCACTCGCCTGTCTGGCGAGAGCTTGGCAAAGCCAGACCGGATCACATCCAGCCCGCCGCTGTGCCGCAGCACATTGAGCAGCAAAATAGCACCAAACACGATCCACAAAATGCTGAGTGCGATCACGCTGCCCTCCAGCATTGCAGCCAGCAGCTGACGCAGCGGCATTTGCCAGACCCAGAGTGCCAGTAAAGCCGAAACCAGCAAGCTAAGCGGCATGGCGCGGGTGGCAGGTAAACGCAGCACCACCAGCAGCACAAACACACTGAGCACTGGCATTAAGGCTGTTAACCACTGCAATGACGTCATGCTGGGAGACCTTGCCGAAAACTGAGCTGGCTACTGGTTGCTAACATGCCTTAACGGTCACGCTGATCAAGAAAACCATACTGCTGCGCCACCCGGTCAAAATACTGCAGACACTCTTTGGCATACTGCCGTTTCTCCACATAGTTGCCGGGAAAAAAGCTTTTTTTAAAGCCGTACGCCACCATGTCTTTTAACCGCTTAAATGGAATATCAAAATGATCCAATGCCAATTGATACTCCTGACTCAACGTCGTATTTGACACCAGCCGATTATCGGTGCAAATCACCGTGGCCATGCGATGCTTGAGCATCTGGCCAAACGGATGCTGTCGAATATCGGCAATAGATGGATTGGTTTGCAGATTGCTGGTTAAGCAGACTTCAATGGCAATGCGTTTATCTGCCATAAAGGAAGCCAGTCGCTGACTGTAGGCTTCCGGGTCGGTAATATCTTTATGCTGGATGCGCTCGGGCAGAAATAACGAATAGCCGTGACCAATGCGATCAGCATGACACTCTGCAATGGCTTCAAACACACTTTCGGCGCCATAAGCTTCACCGGCATGCACCGTTTTCAGCAAAAAGTGCTGATGCGCATAGTCATAGACCTCTTTAAATTTACTGGCTGGGTAGCCTGCTTCCTGCCCCGCCAAGTCTAAACCAACGATGGGCAAACCGGCTTCATCTCTCAGCCGCACACTGGCGCGTACCAGCTCCATAGCCGCCAACTTGATCACTTGCATCGGCTCGAAATCACGCATCAATTGAAACAGCTGATCGTAATACGGCGAAAAACCATGAGCAGCAAACATCCGCATGGCACAGTTGATGATGCCATAGCGAAAAGCTGGTTTGCCTTGCTCTAACACAGCGGCTGAACGGTTGTACTCTTGCTGCCCTTTATTCAAACCTGCATTGACGGCATGCATTACGGTGTCAAAATCCAGACCTCGGGATAAATCCATCACTAACTGTGGTGCAAAACGCACCTCAATGTAATTGACCCCTTCAGCCTGATTATCCAGTGCCAGCTCATAAGCAGCTTGTTGCAAGTGATCAGCATCTCGTAACACGGCACAGGTGTACTGAAAGCCACGTAAGTACTCACCCAAGTTTTGATAAGCAGGCTTGAATACCTCGCTCTGCATGCCCTCAACGGTATCTGCAGGGAGTGCAACCTTTAACGCTTTTGCCATAGAGAGTAGAGAATCGAGCCGAAGACTGCCATCCAGGTGTAAATGAAGATCGGCTTTGGGCATAGCGCGAATAAAATCCGCGGAATAACGAGGCATAACAATATCCTGCAACCAACAATTGCTGTAAGTGTAGCTGGAATTCCCCTGAGCCAAAAGAAAAGAGACCAGTCACATACGCAACTGGCCTCTGTACGATGGAATAATCAGCAATAGCTTAAGGTTTAGCAACCCAGGCTGCGCACCAGCCTTCATTGGCTACCAGCTTGCCAGGAAAAATAGCGCAAGGACGCCACTCTGCCTCTTCGCCTTGGATCAGATTGCAATTATGGCAATACTGACCTTCAACTTCCGATTCATGCACATAACGCATAGCAACAGCCAGCGGGTCATCTAACTTTAGCTTTTCAGCAGCGATAGCTCGAAGACTCACTCCTCCAAGGGTCATACCGATTAAACCACCGGCCGATAGCTTTAGAAACTGGCGACGCTTTTCATTGGTGTTAGACATAGTAAAACTCCTGCATTAAGAAAATTTTTTTATAATAGTAACAATATAAAAGTAACGGGCCGGTTTTTAGCGATACAGTACCACCCATAAGTCCTATTGGTATTGTACTGTGCAATCCAGACAATGGATTTGATTCCGCGCAAGGAAATCGACAATCACAGCAACCAAGCATCAGTATAGTCAAGATTTGACCACATTACCGAAGCTCCCAACCCGCTGACTAATCACATAAGACACCATGAACCGGCAGGTTTTACCATAATTCATTGTGGTCAATGGGAGGCAAGACTACAATAGCAACATGCACATCGGTGTGCAAAGCGACGTTAAACTGGATCCACCATGACCACCCTTGAATTAATGCTATTGATGTTACTACTGGTTGCAACCAGCTCTTTTTTCTCTATGTCGGAAATTGCCCTGGCAGCATCGCGGAAAATGCGACTGCGTTTGATGGCATCGGATGGCGACGTTCGAGCCGAAAAAGTACTGCTCCTACAGGAACAACCTGGCAATTTTTTCACCGTGGTGCAAATTGGTCTCAATGCGGTTGCTATATTGGGCGGTATCTTAGGTGAGGCTGCTTTCACTCCACACTTTATTAATCTGCTCAGCCACTTTACCGATGCAAGCTGGGTACCTGTGGTTTCATTCGCTTTATCCGTGTTTGTCATTACCGCCTTGTTTATTTTATTTGCCGATTTAATGCCAAAGCGCTTAGCGATGATTGCGCCAGAAAAAATCGCCGTCCGGGTCGTGCACAGCATGCTTTGGCTTATCTTACTGCTCAAGCCACTGGTTTGGTTATTCAATGGTTTGGCCAATTTTATCTTCAGCGTCTTTCGAGTGCCTACGCTGCGAAAAGATGACATTACACCAGAAGATATTATTGCCATGATGGATGCCGGTGCTCAGGCTGGGGTACTGCAAGTGCAAGAACATCAACTACTGGAAAACGTATTTGATATGGAGTCCCGAACCGTCACCTCCGCAATGACTGCGCGGGAGAGCCTGATCTTTTTTACTCACGATGAATCTCAGGCAGGCATCAAAGCCAAGATTGCCGAGCATCCACACTCTAAGTTTATTGTTTGTGATCAGGTGCTGGACCGGGTGGTAGGTTACGTCGATTCACGCGATATTCTGATGCAGGTGCTCCATGAACAACCCATTTCGTTAAGCAAAGAAGGCATTGTCCGCACCCCGCTCATCATCCCGGATACGCTATCTTTGTATGAAGTGCTGGAGCAATTTAAATCCAGCGGCCTGGATTTCGCTATCATCATGAATGAATACGCGCTGGTGGTCGGTATTATTACCCTTAAAGATGTGATGAGCATCGTGATGGGCGAGCTGGTTCACTCCGATGAAGAACAAATCATCAAGCGGGATCAGGATTCTTGGCTGGTCGAAGGCTTAACGCCGCTGGCTGATGTAATGCGGGTGTTGGCTATCGATAGTTTCCCGCATCCGCAGAACTACGAAACCATCGCTGGTTTTATGATGTACACCCTGAAGAAAATTCCAAAACGCACCGACTTTGTGCTGCATGCTGGCTATAAGTTTGAAGTGGTCGATATCGACAGCTATAAAATCGATCAATTGCTGGTAACTCGCATCGGCACCATCGAACAGCCATTTGATAGCAAAAGTAACCCCACGGAGCCTTGATGAAGACGGATCACAGCTACGCTCGATTACCTGATGGATTTTTCCAACGCTGGCAGCCCACGGCAGTAAAAGCTCCTGAATGGCTTGCATTTAACGACCATTTGGCTAAGCAGCTTGGCTTACCGCCTTCGTCTTGGCACAGTGAGGAAGGCTTGGCTATTTTTGCTGGCAACCAGATACCTGATTGGGCAGAGCCGCTGGCTCAGGCCTATGCGGGCCATCAATTTGGTCAGTACAACCCACGGTTAGGCGATGGCCGGGCCTTGTTGCTGGCCGAAGTCATTACAGACAATGGCCAGCGTTTTGATATTCAGCTCAAAGGATCAGGACCGACGCCCTTCTCTCGTGGTGGTGACGGTCGCTCTCCTGTAGGGCCGGTAATCCGTGAGTATCTGGTTAGCGAAGCCATGCATGTGCTGGGTGTGCCAACCACCCGAGCCTTGGCAGCCGTCACTACCGGCGAAGCCGTCTACCGCGACGATGCCATGCCTGGTGCAGTCCTCAGCAGAGTTGCCAGCAGTCACATTCGTATTGGTACCTTTCAGTTCATAGCTGCTCAAGGCGAACCCGGCGATATCCAACAACTGGCTGATTATGTGATTGAGCGCCATTACCCCGATTGTGCCAATCAGCCAAACCCTTATTTGGCGTTACTGGCACAAGTAGTCAGTAAGCAAGCCGCTTTGGTAGCTCATTGGATGCGGCTTGGCTTTATTCATGGCGTGATGAACACCGACAACACCAGTATCAGTGGTGAAACCATCGACTATGGCCCTTGCGCTTTTCTTGATCAGTACCGGGCTGATAAGGTATTCAGCTCCATCGACCGGCGCGGTCGTTATGCCTACAGCAACCAGCCCCCCATTGCGCTATGGAACCTGGCCCGGCTTGCTGAAAGCCTGTTGTCACTGATCGCTGACGATGAAAAAGTCGCGGTAGAACTAGCCACTGAAGCACTACAGCAGTTTCAGCCACAGTATGAAGCACTGTGGTTACAGCACATGGCCGCCAAACTTGGCATCGCCGAAGCGGTTGCAGCCGACAAAGCGCTGATTGACGACTATCTGGCCTTGCTGGAACAACAAGAGGCAGATTTCACGCTAGCGTTTCGTTACCTGGGCTCTGAGCTAACAGACGAGAATAATGCTATGTGCAGTGCCCTGTTTAACGAGCAGGACAGTTTCGCCAGCTGGCGTCAGCGCTGGTTAGAGCGGTTAGCTCAGCAAGGACAGGATAACAAGACAGTTGCCGCACGGATGGATCAGATCAATCCACTGTTGATCCCGCGCAATCACCTTATCGCACAAGCCATTCAGCACGCCGAAGATAACGGCGATTTAAGGTTGTTTAATCGCCTGCATAAGGCCTGGCAAACACCCTTTTCCAGCTCAGCGGACACAGATCTAATCGCGCCACCGAAACCACAGGAAGTGGTGCAGCGCACTTTTTGTGGTACTTAAGTCGCTTAAAACAATAAACCCTGCCAAAGGCTGACCTTGGCAGGGCTTATTAAGCGCGATACAGCCTATTACTGGCCTTTAATCTCACTGCGTCCGTTGTAAACGGCTTTGTCGCCCAGCTCTTGCTCGATGCGCAGTAACTGGTTGTATTTTGCGACGCGATCTGAGCGGCACAGCGAGCCGGTTTTGATTTGACCGGCGGCAGTACCTACCGCCAGATCAGCGATAAAGGCGTCTTCAGTTTCACCGCTTCGATGCGAAATCACTGCCGTAAAGCCAGCGTCTTTCGCCATTTTAATGGCGGCCAGAGTTTCGGTAAGCGAGCCAATCTGGTTGAACTTGATTAAGATCGAGTTACCGATGCCTTCTTCAATACCACGGGTCAGAATTTTGGTGTTGGTTACGAACAGGTCATCACCCACCAGCTGCACATGATTACCGATTTTGGTCGTCAGGTCTTTCCAGCCTTCCCAGTCACTTTCATCAAGACCATCTTCAATCGAAACGATGGGATACTTGTGTGTTAAATCCGCCAGAAAATCATTAAAGCCAAATGAGTCAAAGCTTTTGCTCTCACCGGCCAGCACATACATACCGTCTTTGTAGAATTCAGTCGCCGCGCAGTCCAGTGCCAGCGTGATGTCTTTATTCATCTCATAACCAGCCGCTTTGACCGCTTCAACAATCACAGCCAAGGCTTCTTCGTTTGATTTCAGATCCGGTGCAAAACCACCTTCATCACCTACCGCCGTATTCAAACCACGTTGCTGCAGTTCTTTTTTCAGCTGATGGAAGATTTCAGCTCCCATCCGTAGCGCTTCTTTAAAGCTTTTAGCGCCCACCGGTTGGATCATAAACTCCTGAATATCGACATTATTATCCGCATGCTCACCACCATTGATAATATTCATCATTGGTACTGGCATCGAATACTGGCCAGCTGTGCCATTTAGCTCAGCAATATGTTGATACAGTGGGATTTTTTTATCGGCTGCAGCGGCACGAGCCACCGCCAGCGATACGGCCAGAATGGCATTAGCACCTAGTTTGCTTTTGCTTTCGGTGCCATCGAGTTCGATCATAGTACGGTCGATTTCGGCTTGGTTTTGCGCGTTTTTCCCAACTAAAGCAGCCTGAATTGGCCCTTCAATGTTGGCCACCGCCTGAGTGACACCTTTGCCCAAATAACGGCTTTTATCGCCATCACGTAACTCTAATGCTTCGCGCGAGCCGGTTGAAGCACCAGAGGGTGCACAGCCACGACCCATAACGCCGCTGGTTAAAATCACATCCGCTTCCACGGTTGGGTTGCCGCGAGAATCCATAATTTCCCGAGCGATGATTTTTGCAATGTCAGACATAATTCAGTTCCCTGTATAAAGCAAAAAGGCCGTGTTGATAAAGCACGGCCTGTTTAAGTTAATCGCGTTGTTGTTTCTGGTATTGATAAGTGGCCGCCACAAAACCTTCAAACAGCGGGTGGCCATCCCGAGGGGTCGAGCAGAATTCCGGATGGAATTGACTGGCGACAAACCAAGGGTGTGTAGGGATTTCTATCATTTCAACGAGTTGATTATCGGCAGATAACCCGGATACTACCAGGCCTGCTTCTTTTAATTGAGGTAAAAAATGATTATTGACCTCGTAGCGGTGGCGATGACGTTCCTGAATAACATCTTTGCCGTAGGTTGCCCGGGCTTTAGTGTTGGCTACCAGATTGCACGACTGGCTGCCCAATCGCATGGTGCCACCCAGGTCAGAACTTTCGGAGCGAACTTCTACCGCTCCGTCGGCATCCAGCCATTCGGTGATCAAGCCCACCACAGGATGGCTACTGGCTTTATTAAACTCAGTCGAATGGGCATCCTCCATCCCTGCAACATGGCGGGCAAACTCAATCAACGCCACCTGCATGCCTAAACAAATACCCAAGTAGGGTACATTGTTTTCCCGAGCATACTGCGCTGCTTTGATCTTGCCTTCGACACCACGCTCACCAAAGCCGCCCGGAACCAGAATACCATCCAGTCCCGATAAAATAGCCGTGCCTTTGCTTTCGACATCTTGCGAATCGATGTACTTGATATTAACCGTCACCCGATTTTTTAAACCGGCATGGCCCAAGGCTTCATTCACCGACTTGTAGGCATCCGGTAATTCAACATATTTACCAACCATACCAATGGTCACTTCGCCAGTCGGGTTGGACTCTTGATACAACACTTGCTCCCACTCGCTCAGATCGGCTTGCGGGCAATCAATATGGAAGCGGCGTACCACTAAATCATCCAAACCCTGCGATTTCAGCAAGGCAGGAATTTGATAAATACTGGATACATCTTTCAGGCCAATAACTGCTTTTTCTTCCACATTAGTAAAGAGGGCAATTTTAGCGCGTTCATTAGAAGGAATAGAGCGATCAGAACGGCACACCAGGATGTCGGGCTGAATACCAATGGAGCGTAACTCTTTCACCGAATGTTGCGTTGGCTTGGTTTTAATTTCACCGGCAGTACCCAAGTAAGGAACCAGCGTCAGGTGCATAAATAAGGTGCGCTCACGACCGACTTCAGTGGCTAGTTGGCGGATAGCTTCTAAAAATGGCAAGGATTCAATATCGCCGACAGTACCACCGATTTCAACAATGGCAATATCATGACCTTCAGCACCAGCAACAATACGGGATTTAATTTCATTGGTAATATGCGGGATCACCTGAATGGTGGCCCCCAGGTAATCACCACGCCGCTCACGACGCAAGACATCAGCATAAACCCGGCCTTGGGTGAAGTTATTGCGCTTCGACATCTTGGTGCGGATAAAGCGCTCGTAATGGCCTAAATCCAGATCGGTTTCTGCACCGTCTTCTGTCACATAGACTTCACCATGCTGGATTGGGCTCATGGTGCCCGGGTCCAGGTTAATGTAAGGGTCCAGTTTCAGGATAGTCACGCTCAAACCACGCGCTTCAAGGATGGCGGCCAGTGAAGCTGCTGCAATGCCTTTCCCAAGGGAGGATACAACCCCGCCCGTCACAAAAATATACCGTGTAGTCATGAGACCCCTAGACGATGTTAATGAAAGCTAAGATAACCAGTTTTGCACGACCACCAGCAACGACAAAATCACCCAAACGCATGGGTGTAGCTGATGATGGAAAATGGTATCAGGACGGGAGGAAAGTATAGCAAAGGATCTGCCGTCACTCAATGCTGTTGCAGGGGAAATCGACAGCATATCAACTGACAGTACCGTCAGAACCTAAGGCACAAGAATTTGAATGTCTTGATTACTGTTAATCAAGTCCAGTTCGCCTTTCTTAAAGAGCTCAAAAATATCAAAGTGCGCCACCGGTGCTTGCTGTTGTAAGGGGCAACCACTGGTCATGTGTTGTACTTCAGGTTTCTGTAAACCAGAAAGCGCAATAGCCTGACCTTCCTCCTCAGAGACAATCAGCAGCTCATCCAAAAAACTGGCCTTTCCAAAGTGGTTATCTCTGAAATACGTGGAGTAAAAGGTGAAATTACTGTCGTGTGTTTTATGCCGAAGCAATAATACCTGCGTCTCCCCTGAGCGATTCAGCTCTGCGTAGTAAGCAATATTTGTCCCATCGTATGTCGTAAATAAAATGGATGCAGGGCTCCAACTTTCGATACATGCCTCATCAACTTGATTACGATATACAAAATCTGAGCCCGAAATCTTTTCAAATCGTTCAGGAATAATCCATTGGCACCCCATATATGTGGACTGATCAGCGGACAACGCCAAAGAAAAAAAAGAAGTGAGATAAAGCAAGATGCTTAATACTTTCATGGCTTAAGTTCTCGGATAATATTTCTATCAAAATAATGGATCGTTTCTATCCGGCAAACAGAGTTACACTCCCACCATACCGCAGTTGCCATAGGATACTGGCTCGCAACGGCCGTAGGCCCCAAGACTTTTGTAACCAAGCCAACCCCTCCTGCATATGAACCAGAGATAATAATCGGTGTTTGGGCTTGAATAAAATCGGCAGCCAGAAGTTCAATAGCAAGATTTCTCAGCAAACCCACCTGTCTATTTAATTGACGTTCTAGCTGTTGATCATTAAACCTAGCTGTGCTAAATCCTTGCCAAAGTAACTGTTGCCTAAAATCGGCAGGACTCATTTTTAAAAGCCGATTCATTTCAGCTACTGTTGCATTTCGCATTCTGGCAGCAGTAACTCTGTTTATTGTAGTAGAAGAGTCTTCAAGACTGGCTTTCGCGATTTCGGCCTTTTTTCGCTCTTTGTTGCTTAGCCTTGGCGTAACCGCAGCACCACCTACCAAAACATTTAATGTAGCCATAAACAAACATCCATGTAATTAATATTTCGTAAATATATCAATGTGAAATATAAAATCAACAAAAATAACATTCAGTCTCTGCTCTTAACCTGTTGCCACAAAGTATCCATTTCCAACAGATCGCTTTGCTGCGGTGTTTTATCCAGCTTGTTAAGCTCACCTTCTACGGCCCGAAAACGCCGTTCAAATTTTAGGTTGGCTTTGCGTAACACCGTTTCCGGTTCTAATTTGTATTTGCGGATCACATTCACCAGCGCAAACATCAAATCGCCCAGCTCTTCTTCCAATTCGGGGCTGTCATCTGGCAGCTGTTCTACTTCGGTAATTTCTTCTTTTACTTTATCCCAGGCCCCTGCTACGTCCGGCCAGTCAAAGCCGACATTGGCGCAGCGCTTTTGCAGTTTGTACGCCCGGCTCAGTGCCGGCATGGCCGGGGGGATGTTATCCAGTACACTGTGTTGACCTGTGGCTTTACGTTCCTCACTTTTCAACGCTTCCCAGTTTTTCAGGACCTGCTCGGCATCGCTGGCAGTACCATCGGCAAACACATGAGGATGACGGCGCACCAGCTTATCGCATATCGCATGCACGCAATCGTTAAACTGAAAACGGCCTTCTTCGCTGGCGATCTGAGCATAAAACACCACCTGAAACAGCAAATCGCCCAGCTCATCTTTTAACTCATCAAAGTTTTGCCGCTCAATGGCATCGGCCACTTCATAAGCTTCTTCCAGCGTATAAGGCACGATGCTGCTGTAGGTCTGTTTAATATCCCAAGGGCAGCCACTTTCCGGGTGTCGAAGCTTTGCCATAATGGCCAATAAGTCATCAAGTTGGTAAGACACGTATTATCCTGTTGCTTGTTTATCTGAAGAGTTGCTTGCACCACTTTTGCAGCGCTTGGCTTCGAGCACATCATTTACCTGACTGATTTTACTCAATAACTTATTCAGTGAATCCTGATTGTACAGCTCCAATGTCATGGTGATGAGTACGCTTTGTTCCTTGATATTCGAATGGCTGTTCATCTGCGTCACATTGGCTTTTTCATTGGCCAGAATACTGGTGATGTCTCGTAACAGCCCATTACGGTCGTTGGCCAGAATGCGAATATCGACGGCATAACCCGAGTTGTATTGATCGCCCCAATTGGCATCCACCACCCGCTCAGGGTGCTGCGATTCCATCAGTTTGAATTGATCACAATCATCGCGGTGCACGGCAATTCCACGGCCCTGCGTGATGTAACCGACAATAGGATCACCTGGTAATGGCTGACAACAACCGGCCATATGGGTCAATAAGTTTCCGACGCCTTGCACCACTACATCGCTCTGTGCTTTGTTGGTTGATGCCGGGCGCTGCTTCAGCCGTGGGTCTATTTCCTGCTCTGCCGTTTTCGGCTGCTGACTCTGCAGATAATGCACCACCTGCGTCAATTTGATATCACCACCGCCAATACCAACCAGCAATTCATCCATACTATTGATATTAAATCGTTGTAGCACCTTGGTCGGGTGCTCCATCGGTAGATTCAACTTGGATAACTCGTTATCCAATAGCTCTCTGCCAGCAGCCAGATTTTTGTCTTTATCTTGCTGGCGAAACCAATACTGCACTTTCGAGCGGGCCCGGCTTGATTTGAGATAGCCCAGATGCGGGTTCAACCAGTCGCGGCTCGGGTTTTGCTCACGGCCGGTGAGTATTTCGACTTGATCGCCCGTTTTCAGTTGATAGGTAAAGGGTACAATACGGCCGGATATTTTGGCACCAATACAACGGTGGCCGACACTGGAATGAACGTAATAGGCAAAGTCGAGCGGCGTTGCTCCCAGCGGCATATCAACAATATCGCCCTTTGGCGTAAAGACATACACCCGGTCTTCCGTCACCTGATTGCGCAGTTCTTCCGCGAGATCGGCGCTATCAACCACCTCTTCCTGCCATTGCAATAACTTGCGCAACCAACCGATTTTTTCATCGTAGCCTTCCCTGCCCTGCGATGGCCCTTCTTTGTATTTCCAATGCGCTGCTACGCCCAGTTCGGCATCTTCATGCATTTGTCGGGTACGAATTTGAATTTCTACCGCCCGACCCTGGGGCCCAATCACCACTGTGTGGATCGATTGATAGCCGTTTTGCTTTGGCGTAGCGATGTAATCATCAAACTCGGTCGGTAAATGCCGCCAGGATGTATGCACTAAGCCCAAAGCGGCATAACAATCCTGTACTTTCTGTGTCACGATGCGAACGGCGCGCAGATCATACAGCTGATCAAAGGCCAGATGCTTTTTCTGCATTTTTTTCCAGATGCTGAAGATATGCTTTGGCCGGCCATACACTTCGGCTTGCAGATCAGCATCCAGCATTTTTCGTTCGACTTGAGCGACAAAATCCAGCATAAACTGCTCTCGATCAAGCCGTTTCTCTTCCAGTAAACAGGCAATTTGTTTGTACAGTTGCGGGTGCAGATAGCGAAATGCCAAGTCTTCCAGTTCCCACTTGATCTGACCAATACCAAGGCGGTTGGCCAGCGGAGCGAAAATGGCATTGGTTTCTTTGGCAGCCAGGACACGGGTTTCTTCATCGGCATTTTTGACATTACGTAGCTCGCAGATCTGACTGGCCAGTTTGATCACCACGGCCCGAACATCTTCCACCATCGCCAGCAGCATACGACGCAAATTGTCCGCTTGTTGTGGCTGCAGTGTCTGGTGAGCCCCAATCGGAATGCTGCGGATCGCTTCCATTTGCTTGACCGCCAACAACATCGGCAACACCGCTTCGGGGAAATAGGTCTCGATTTGCTCGGCAGAAAGCACATCACCATCGAACAACGGAAATAACAATGCAGCCAGTAGCGCATCTTTATCCATCCGTAAATCGGCAAGGATCTCCACCATTTCCCAGCCATCCCGAATATCCGCGCTATGGTCAGCCAATGGTTGCTCAGCCAGCCAGGCTTCCGCTGCCAACAAGGCATCAATTTTTAACTCTGACAATCTCAGAGCCGTTAATCTGGCCAAGGTTTCTGTGCTGTCTGTCCGATGCGCATGGCGAACGGTAACCATTATTCTCCCCTCGTGGTGTTCTACAGGTTTTGTACTCTTTGTTGAACGATCAGGTCGTGCTAACTCGTCTTACGTTGTAAACAAAACAACGCCATCACTTCCAGGTGCCGGGTATGCGGAAACATCTCAATGGCTTTAATCTGAGTCAACACATAGCCTTGTGCCAGTAACTTCACCGCATCCCGAGCCAAGGTTTCTGGGTTGCAAGATACATAGAGCACGCGCTCTGCACCCAATGCTCCCAGTTGCTCAATAGCACCTTCAGCCCCGGCGCGCGCCGGATCCAATACAATTTTATGATAGTGCTGCTGATTCCAACTGGCCTTTGGCCACGGCAAATGCAAATCAGCCTGCACAAAGTCGACATCAATAAGACCACTGAGCTTAGCATTGGTTGCAGCACGCTGCACCATCCGCTCCAGTCCTTCAACACCAACCACGTGCGCTGCTTTTTGCGCCAAGGGCAAACTGAAATTTCCTATACCGCAATAAAGATCCAGCACCCGATCCTGCGGTTGAATATCGAGCCAGTCAAGTGCTGTATTAACCATGGCTTGATTGACCACAGCATTGACTTGAATAAAGTCGTCGGGAGCAAATTGCAGCTTCAGCTGTTGGTCTGGCAATGTATACGCCATGGCTGAGTCATTGGACCCTTGGTTCGACTGAGCATTCGCCTGAACACCGTTTTGCCATGCGATAAACTGCCCCGTTTCCGCTTCACCCAACCAATAAGCCTCAGGCCAACAAGCCACCAGTTGTTCAATATCTTCAGGAGGTAAGGCTTCAGTATGTCGCACCACAATAAATGCGAGGCCATCCGCATCAATCACGTCTAAATGAGTAATAAAGCGGCCTTGTCGCAATTGCTTTAACACCGGAGTGACTCGATTGAATACCGGCCGGATCGCAGGGCTAAGCACCAGACAATCCTGCACAGATTGGATGCGAAAATCACCTTGTTGCCGAAATCCGAGTTGGAATTGACGCCGGCTTTGTTGGTACCACACTCCCAAACGAGCCTTCCGACGGTAGCCTTCACTCGGGCTTTCTATCGCCGGCAACCAAGGCAATTCATCCATCTGTAACTGATGTTTGAGTAATTGATCAACCGCTTGCTGCTTCCAGATTAATTGCTGAGCTGGCGCTGCTTGCTGCAACTGACAACCGCCACAGTCGTCAAAATGCGCACATGGTGGTTGCTGCCTATATACCGAAGGGGTCAAAATAGTGGTGAGCGTCGCTTTGGCGAAAGACTTTTTACTATCGCTGAGCTGTATCTGCACCACCTCTTGCGGTAGAGCCCCGGGAACAAAAAGAATTCGCCCCCGATCGCGTGCCATGCCTTGACCGAGATGGTCCAACGCGGTGATCTCCACTTTTAGCTGGCGCTTGGCGTTTGTTTTACGTTTCGTTTGATAGATGATCGCCATAGCGATGGTACCCTTATAGGCATTTAAGTACGGTTGTGTCATGATAGCTTATTGAATCTCGTATTGTAGCAAGCCACTTACGCCATGACGACTATTGCGCTTCAACATCGCATTTTACTGCTGACTATAGCCCCCGCTTTGGCGATCAGCATTTTACTCGGCTGGTATTTCAGTCAAGCCAGAACTCAGGATGTACAAAGTTATCTGGAACAGCAAGCCAGTAACATTGCCGAGCCACTGGCACTAGCCAGCCAGCAAGCCATGGCAGACCAAAACTATCCATTGGTCAATCGGCTACTGGACCTGAGCCACCGAAAGAACTCGCCATTAGTTAAAAGCATTGCCGTCTTTACGCCCGATCATCGTTTAATCACCACCAGCAACCATCATCCAACCATCGAGTTACTGCAGCACCAAACGCCCACCTCGGCCATGCAGCATACCGAGCTGCAACGATTAAGAGACTGGTTAATCATCCGCACACCGATATGGCAGGAGTCCGCTGCAACCGATAATTCAGAGTTGTTGGGTTACCTAAGCGTCCAGCTGCAACGTGACTCAATCAAAATGGCTCGCCAAAGCTCGTGGCTGTCATCCGCTGGCGCCGTGCTGATCGCTCTGCTGTTTAGCGCCATCGCCGGTTGGTTGGCCAGTCGCTACATCAGCCGCCCTATTGAAGCCATGCTCTCGTTGTTGCAACAACACAAGCATCTATTACCCGATGATACGGCGGCACTTAAAAACCCTAATGAACTACAGCGGTTGCAACAAGGCTTGCAAGCCTTACTGCATTATTGTCAGGGCCTGCAAGATGAGATGCAGCAACAAGTGGAGCAAGTGACGGCTGATCTGGAACAAAGCATGGAGCAGCTTGAAGTGCAGAGCATTGAGCTGGAGCTTGGCCGTCGCAAAGCGATTGAGGAAAACCGGCAGAAAACCGAGTTTTTGGCAAAAATGAGTCACGAGCTTCGCACACCATTGAATGGCGTGCTTGGTTTTACCCGCCAGCTGCTGAAAACACAACTGAGCGCCAGCCAGTTTGATTATCTGCAAACCATCCAAAAATCAGCCAATAGCTTACTCACACTGGTCAATGATGTACTCGATTTTGCCCGCTTAGAAGAAGGGCGCATGCCACTCAATCCACAACCGATGTCATTGCGTGAACTGCTGGATGATGCGCTGGAGTTGTTAGCCGCCCAAGCCTTTGAAAAGCAGTTAGAGTTAGCACTCATTATTGATCCCAGTTGTCCGGATGATGTGGTGGTTGATACGACCCGATTGACACAAATTTTAATGAATATTGCTGGCAATGCCATTAAGTTTACCGAACGTGGCAGTGTAGTGATCCGGGTTCGAGCCAGCATCCTCAGTCAACAACAGTTATCGTTGCACTTCTCTGTGCAAGATACCGGCATCGGCCTGTCAGAAGCGCAGCAACAAGGGCTATTCCATGGATCGAGCCATGGTCAATCCAGCGATGGCCACAACATAGGTGCTGGCCTTGGCCTGATGATTTCACAAAAGTTGGTGCATGCCATGGCTGGCACTATTGGAGTCGATAGCCAACCGGACCAAGGCGCCAATTTCTGGTTCACTCTGGAGTGCAAACGCCATCCGAGTACAGTATCAGAACCCTTGCCCTTAACGGTTCTGGATGGCAAAAGCGTGCTATTTTTCGAGCCGCAGCAGTACTCACGTGAAGCCAGCCTCAATCTGCTGCATAGCTGGGGGCTGAATGTGACCCCTTGCGCGACTCAGGCTCAGCTGCAACAAGCACTAGCCCGGGATCAATCCTACGATATGGCATTATTGGGTCGAACCTTATCGTTGCACCAACTGAACCAAATTCAGGAATTAGTGCAACGCGTCAAACCTCATGTCGGCAAGTGCTATTTACTGGTCAATACCTTATCCCCCCATATGCGTGAAGCCATTCAGCTGTCTGGCGCCGATGCCTGTTTATCTAAACCAGTGCATCATCGTAAATTAGCCATGGTGCTCGCCCAGCCTTATCTGCAATCCGACCAAACCAGCGCCCAAGAGTTGGTGTCTCCCAAAGCCAACCTTCGCGTACTGGTGGTTGATGACAATGATGCGAATTTAAAGTTGATCCATACCTTGCTGGCGGAGTTAGTCACCTCCGTCGATAGCGCCGTCAATGGTGCCGAAGCTTGGCATAAAACGACTCAACACCTGTACGATATGATTTTTATGGATATCAACATGCCGGTCATGGATGGGGTGGCCGCTTGCAAAAAGATACAGCTGAGTTCGCTGAACGAACAAACACCAATCATTGCAGTAACCGCACATGCAGTTGAGGGAGAACGTGAGCGTCTGCTTAAACTGGGCTTTGCCGATTTTTTGAGTAAACCTCTGGATGAGCATATGCTGCAATTGACCTTGCAGGAACACCAGCAACATAGCGTATCGAATCAGGATCAAAGCAGTACCCCCATTGTCCCTATCAGTAGCTACATTGATTGGTCCTTGTCGTTGCAACGGGCAGGAGGCAAAGCAGGGCTGGCACTCGACATGTTGCATATGCTTTGTACCTCCTTGCCAGAGTCCTACCACTTAATCCAGCAAGCCTGGCAGCAACAGGATGCAGAGACTTTGCTGCAGCATGTGCATAAATTGCATGGTGCAACCTGCTATAGTGGGGTCCCCCAGTTGAAGCAGCTCACCGAGCAACTGGAAACTCAGCTGAAAAAGGGCGAGCCACTCAGTCAGTTAGAACCTGAAATGCTAGAGTTGTCAGATGTGGTAGAAGGGTTGTTGCTGGATGTAGCGGATGTCGATTGGCATACGGTGCTCGCCTCAGCCAACTAAGTCTGGCTTATATAGACTCGAGTAAACTTAGCCAGACTCGAGTACCACGGTGGCACAAGCATAGTCTTGCTCATCACTGATAGTTAGCCAGCATCGTGTCACCCCGCGCTGCTCAAGCAATTGCTGGCTATAGCCAGTGCACACCAATAAGGGCGCTCCAAATTCATCGTGATCAATGTGCATTTGCTGCCAGGACACGCCGCGGCCAATCCCAGTCCCTAATGCTTTCGCTGCGGCTTCTTTGGCGGCAAAGCGCTTGGCCAGAAAGCGAGCTGGCTGGGCATGAGCCAGAAATACCAGCAGTTCATCGGCTGTCAGTACCCGCTCAGCCAAGGTCGGACTGCGCGCTAAGCTGCGCTCAATCCGGCTGATCTGAACAATATCGGTACCAAGTCCGGCAATCGCCATGTTAGCGCCGTGCCTGCAACATTAATTGCTTCATATCGGCCACCGCTGCATGCAAACCAGAGAACACCGCTCGTGCCACTATGGCATGGCCAATATTCAGTTCATACATTTCAGGGATGGCGGCAATCGGCTGCACATTATGGTAATGCAAGCCATGGCCCGCATTGACGATTAACCCTTTGCTACTAGCATAACGGGCAGCCTGTTGGATCCGCTCTAACTCCTGCGCTTGTTGCGCTCCTGAAGTCTCGGCATAGCGTCCGGTATGCAATTCAATATAAGGAGCCCCGGCGGCAACTACAGCGTCAATTTGCGCCTGATCAGGATCAATAAATAGCGACACCAGAATATTGGCATCAGCTAAACGCTGACAGGCAGAGCGAATTTTATCCAGTTGCCCGGCAACATCCAAGCCACCTTCGGTGGTTAGCTCTTCGCGTTTTTCCGGCACCAGACAGCAAAAATGTGGCTTTACATCCAGCGCAATCGCCAGCATCTCTTCCGTCACCGCCATTTCAAAGTTCAATCGAGTACTAATGGTTTGGCTCAGTAGATAAACATCGCGGTCGACAATGTGGCGGCGATCCTCGCGTAAATGCACGGTGATACCATCGGCTCCGGCCTGTTCAGCGACCAAAGCGGCATGCACTGGCTCCGGGTAATTGGTACCACGCGCCTGCCGTAAAGTAGCCACATGATCAATATTCACACCTAAATGAAGTGCTGACATAACGAACTCCTCTGAGTTAATGACCGCGCTGTTGAAACAAGGCCCGACTGGCCAATGGTTTGGTGCCCAGCCAGGGCTGAAGAAAAGCACGGCTCATTTGTTTGGCTGCGCGACGGCAAGACACTGAGCCCCAGTCACCGGCACCCACTTGTTGAATCAGTGATCCAGACCAACCTTGCGGACTGACTATCCAGCCCAGATCATGCTGCCATTGATAGAACAACTCTGGCTGCAGCGGCTGCGCGCTGGCATCTGAATCCCAGTTGATTGGCTGGCCCAGCTCCGTTAATAAGGCAAGCTCAAACTGCCGCAAGGCTATTTCTATCGCGTCAACCTGCTGCCCTGCTAAGGCCAATCGATGCAAACACCGTTCGTACAGGGCATATAAATCATCGCTGGCCAGATTATCTGGCCAGACACGACACAGCAGCTCATTGAGGTACAAGCCACTGTATAAACTGGTACCTTGCAATAACAGCGCAGGCCCCTGCTCTTCCAGTTTTCGAATGCTCTTTAGCTCGGCTTGTCCGGTTAGTTGCAGCAGTATGGCTTGAAAAGGCTGCAAGCTACTACGCTGCTTGCCGGTGTTTTTACGTGCCACCGCCGACAACCGACCATGCTCTGGTAACAGCAACTGCAAAATGACCTTATGTTCGGCCAGTGGCCGACTATGCAGGATATAAGCCGATAACCAGCTGTCGCTGCGGTTACTGGTCGCCATACCCCAGACTTCGCAACGCGCGTTCATCATCCGCCCAACCGGATTTAACTTTGACCCACACTTGCAGAAACACTTGCTGTTCCAGCAATCGCTCTAAATCTTTACGGGCCTCGGTAGCAATGGTTTTCACGCGCTCTCCCTTGTTGCCAATCACCATTCGCTTCTGAGTTTCCCGCTCTACCAATACCAAAGCCGCAATGTGGTACAGTTTGTCTTCCCATTTAAAGCGTTCAATCTCAACAGTCACCGAATAAGGTAACTCATCGCCGAGAAAACGCATCAGCTTTTCACGGACAATTTCTGCTGCCATAAAGCGCATCGAGCGATCGGTAATGTAATCATCAGGAAAGAAAAACTCGCACTCAGGCAACCGCTTTTGTACCAAGGCTTTTAAATTCGCCACATTGTTGCCAGTTTTCGCAGACAGTGGCACCACTTCGATGAAATCCAGTTGCTGACCCAGCCATTGCAAATGCGGCAATAAACTATTTTTATCTTGATAATGGTCTACTTTATTCACCGCCAAAATCACTGGCTTTTTCGCGGCGATAAGACGGTTCAATACCATCTGGTCATCGTCAGTCCAGCGGGTGCCCTCGACCACAAAAATCACCAGCTCTACATCGAGTATCGAACTGGCTGCGGCTCGGTTCATTAAGCGATTAATGGCTCGTTTCTCTTCAATATGCAAGCCGGGAGTATCGACATACACCGTCTGGTACTGGCCCTGAGTATCAATCCCCAGAATACGGTGCCGGGTGGTTTGTGGTTTTTTCGAGGTAATGCTAACTTTCTGGCCAATCAATTGGTTCAGCAAGGTCGACTTGCCGACATTGGGTCGGCCAACAATCGCTACCAGGCCGGCATAGGTCACAGCATTCGCGGTTTCAATGTTCATTTTGAATGTATTCCAGCATTTTGTGCGCAGCGTCTTGCTCTGCTTTGCGACGCGAACTGCCTGTTGCTTCGACCGGCTCATGCCCTTCGATACGACAACTGACGGTAAACTCTTGATTATGAGCTTCACCTTCGGTGGTTTCTACCACATACACCGGCAAAGCCAGGCGGCGACCTTGCAGGTACTCTTGCAAACGCGTTTTCGAATCTTTCTGCTGCTGTGGTGTAATAGACGCCAAACGGCTATCAAACCAGTGCAGAATGCGGGCTTTGCATTGATCCATACCAACATCTAAATAAATGGCACCTAAGATCGCTTCAAAGGCATCTGCCAATATCGACTCACGACGATGACCGCCACTTTTCATCTCACCGGGGCCAAGACGCAAATAATCGGCAATCGATAACTCACCAGCGATCTCAGCCAAGGTCACCCCTTTCACCAAACTAGCGCGCATTCGAGTCAATTCACCCTCTTTGGCATTCGGAAACAACTGAAACAAGGCTTCAGCAATTACCACACTTAAAATGGCATCGCCTAAAAACTCCAGGCGCTCATTGTGGCGTCCTTTGCAGCTGCGGTGTGTTAACGCCTGCTGCAGCAGTTCAGGGTTGTTAAACTGATAACCAAGGATCGACATTAAACGGGATAGCGGATTCACAACTTGACTCATTAATGAAGACGTCCTAAACGGTTAAAGCGAACACCGACAGGGATCCAGCGCGGCAACACCCGATCCGGGTTGTCGCTAAACTCAAAGCTCATCCAGATAAAAACAGCCTTACCAACCATCAAGTCTTCTTCGACAAAGCCCCAGAAACGACTATCCCGGCTGTTATCACGATTATCGCCAACAGCGAAATAATGTCCTTCCGGCACAATCCACTCATCAATAGCGGTAGTCGCCTGACGGTAGTAACTTTGCTTTTGCTCCGGTACCTGCGGCGTAATTAAAATATCGTACTGCTTGTCACCAAACTGCTCTGTGTAACGGCGTTGTGGTAGCCCTTGCTGAGTGAACTCACCGTCTGATGTAAAACTATAACGGACTTGCTCCAGCCCCGGGCAATTGCCTTGCTGCTCTGCCGGGCAGGCTTTTTCGATAAAAAACTGCTTATCGCGATAAATAATCCGATCACCCGGCAAGCCAATAATGCGCTTAATGTAATCCAGAGTCGGCTGCTCAGGGTATTTAAACACGGCAATATCGCCGTGCTGAGGCGTGTTATTGCGGTACAGTGTTTTGCGAAATACCGGGTCTTTGACATCATAGGCAAACTTTTGTACCAAGATAAAATCTCCCACCAGCAAGGTAGGCATCATCGAACCTGAAGGGATTTGAAACGGCTCAAACAAGAAAGAGCGCAGCACCGTAATGATAGCAAGGATAGGAAAGATAGAGCGGGCCGTTTCTGCCAACCAGGGCTCTTTCGTCAGCTGTTCAATGGTTTCTTCCGGCAACTTACCACCCGCTGCTGCCACTGCGTCTTCAACCTGCTGTCGCCGCTTTGGAGCAAACAAACGAGCATCGAGCAGCCATATCAAGCCACTAGCCAGCGTAAACATCACCAAAAAAATTGCAAAATATCCTGCCATTCGACCAAGCCCTTCGGTTATTTATCCATCCGTAATACAGCAAGAAACGCTTCTTGTGGCACTTCAACATTGCCGACCTGCTTCATACGTTTCTTACCATCTTTTTGTTTTTGTAATAGCTTTTTCTTACGGCTGACATCACCACCATAACATTTGGCGAGAACGTTCTTGCGCAATTGTTTAACAGTGGTTCTGGCAATAATGTGATTGCCGATCGCCGCCTGAATGGCAATATCAAACATCTGACGTGGGATCAGCTCTTTCAATTTATCCGCCAGCATACGGCCACGGTTCTGGGCAAAATCACGGTGACAAATCATTGCCAATGCATCGACCCGCTCACCGTTGATCATCACATCAACCCGCACCATATCGGCTTCCTGGAAGCGAATAAAGCTGTAATCCAGTGAGGCATAACCACGGCTGGTCGACTTTAAACGATCGAAGAAATCCATCACTACTTCGGCCATAGGCAGTTCATACACCAGAGCGACCTGGCGCCCATGATACGTCATATTGACTTGAGTACCCCGTTTTTCGATACAGAGTGTAATGACGTTACCCACGTATTCTTGTGGCACCAAAATATGGGCTTCAACAATCGGCTCACGGATCTCCAGAATATCGTTGACGGCTGGCAGGCTGCTTGGGTTATCAACCATCACCGTATCACCTGACTTGGTTTCCACTTCATAGATAACGGTTGGCGCCGTGGTGATTAAATCCAGATCGTATTCACGCTCCAATCGTTCTTGAATGATTTCCATATGCAACATGCCAAGGAAACCAATGCGAAAACCAAAGCCGAGTGCGCCTGAACTTTCTGGCTCATAAAACAGTGAGGAGTCGTTCAAGCTTAATTTAGCAAGCGCATCACGAAAATCTTCGTACGCATCTGAGGAAATGGGAAAGACCCCGGCATACACCTGAGGCTTCACGCGCTTAAAGCCCGGTAAAGGAGCTGCCGCCGAATTTTTTCCTAAGGTTAAAGTATCACCGACAGGTGCACCTTTAACCTCTTTAATACCCGCGATAATAAAGCCTACTTCGCCTGTTTTTAAAATGCCAGTGTCGGTCGCTTTCGGACTAAACAGGCCAACTTTATCAACTTCGTACACCTGCCCGGTCGACATCACTTTAATTTTGTCTTTTTTCTGGATTTGACCATGTTTCATGCGAACCAGCGACACGACGCCCTGATAAGGGTCGAACCAGGAATCAATAATGAGTGCCTGCGTCGGTGCATCTGGATCACCTTCTGGCGGTGGGATTTTTTTCACGATGGCTTCCAGCACATCTTCGATACCAAGGCCGGTTTTGGCAGAACATTGCACCGCATCGACTGCTTCGATACCAATAATATCTTCAACTTCAGCGCTGACACGATCAGGATCAGCTTGAGGTAAGTCTATTTTATTCAGTACCGTTAAGACTTCCAGATCCATTTCAATGGCGGTGTAACAGTTGGCCACGGTTTGCGCTTCAACGCCCTGGCCCGCATCCACCACCAACAATGCCCCTTCGCAAGCCGCTAACGAACGACTTACTTCATAGCTGAAATCAACATGGCCCGGCGTATCAATGAAGTTCAGCTGATAAGTTTCACCGTCTTTCGCCTTGTAATGCAAGGTGACGCTTTGCGCTTTGATGGTGATACCGCGCTCACGTTCCAGATCCATCGAGTCCAGTACTTGCTGCTGCATTTCGCGATCAGACAAGCCGCCGCAAAACTGGATCAAACGATCGGATAGAGTTGATTTCCCATGATCGATATGGGCAATAATTGAGAAGTTACGTATATGGCTGATTTTTGGCATAATATCTTAAGTAGTTAGCACACTGCTTTTATGTCCGGTCTGAGGCAACTCCACTGAGGCTTCACCACCGGACGGCATCCAGAGAATATCGGCGAATTGTACTCGATCCTGACTCTGGTGGCTATGTGTTCTTCATCAAGCAGGCAGGTTCTGCACCGACAGTTCGGGTAAGATTTCGAGCAGCACAACGGCATCGCGCTCTTGGCGTGGTGCCAACTGACGAGCCAACCAGAAGCCCAGCCATAACGACGCACCAGCCAGTGCAATCAGCAGTAACTCATTCACAGCAGGCCACCACCAACTCACCAGCAACAGCGACACGATCATCAACAATAAAGGCATCAGATAGAGACTGAACGCAGCCACTACAATACGTTGCTCGGTGGTACCGATACGAACTTGTTGGCCAGGAAGTAAAGCCTCGCTGGTTGGGAGAAAAAAGGTACTGCGCCGTGGTGTCATGGTTTTTGCAATGATCCCGGTACCGCAATCATCGCTGGCGTGACAAGACTGGCAGGTGGTGACGGGTCGGGTACTCAACCAGACACCATCTTGTTGTGCTTTGGTGACGGTGGCGATTTGTTCAATCATAACGCACAGCGTCTGCTATTTGTTGGGCAATATCCAGGGTTACAGGGCCAATAACGGTGATATCAATCTGCTCATTCGATTGTACATAGATGGTGGTCGCACCATCGCGATAGGCCTGTGCGGGCACCTGATTCGAGCGTTGAACAAATACCGATACTTGATGCAGCCCATCGGTCAACAACCAATAATTTAGCAATGGCGAACCAAGCCGGGGGATAAAATAAGGATCATCCACTTTACGAAAGCCAGAGGGTAACCATGCTAGCTGATAATCGGAGACCAACTCAGGGTTATCTGGCCGCTGCAGCCGACGCATATCAGGTACTGGTAACTTCATATCCAACACACCCTGCAATGGTTCAGGTAAGGTTGACGTCAATAAAAAGTGAGTGACCTGCCAGCGCTCTAACACCTGCTGATTTTCAGAGACCGTATCAATACGAATGGGAAAACCAGTTTCCACATCGAGCCATAACCAGTAATTGAGTCGTCCGGGATGAAATGCCGTCAGTCGTAGTAATTGCGCAGAGCGGCCGCCAACCTGACTAACACTGCCAGAAACCGGATCGTACAATTGGCTCAGGTCATCGATGGACTTATAAAATAAGGCGGGTAACTCTTTGATAAAGGGACTTAACGTCACTAACGCCGGCTTATCGGGGGTAAAGTAATAGACAATGTTGTCTTGCCGAAGAATATCCACACCATCGGCATCTAGCGGGATCAATTGCTCGAGTTGTTGTGTATCAGTCAGGCCGTGCAACCAGCGAAAGCTGGTGACCTGATCACCTTTAAACACAACATAAGACACATCAAAGTTTTTATTTTGAACCGCCTGCTGGCTATGTTCAAAAGCTTGCCAGCCTTTGCGTTCAGCCCAGCTAGCAGCACTGAAAAACAAAGAAACGCTGACAACAACCAGCCAAAACCATCGCATCAAAGTTGTCCGTCTGGCTCCTGATCATCGCGAGTTTCAGGACGTTGTTCAGACATAATTTGCGCCTGATCCAGTACCCGAACTTGTTGATGATGAGCGTTTAATAATTCTTGCAACCGCGTTTGCTGTTCCAGCATTGCTTGTTGAGCTTGCTGCTCAAAACGCGAGTCAACCGAGGTTTGGCTCAAACTAACCGGAGAGGCAAAGCCTGCCACCGGACGCGTTTGCAAGACTGGCAGTGGTGACATTAAATCCTGAGCACCTGGCTGTTGGTAATGTTGCACCCCGACCACTGCCATCAAGGCGACGCCCGCTGCAATAGCAGTTTGAGCCGAGGGTTTGAACCAATCGCTATTCGCTGCACGCTGCGCACCTAGCTTGATACGTTGCATAAACGTATGACTGGATTGCAACTGATGAATGGGTTCTTGTGCCAACTTCGCGGCAAACTGCTCGGCAAAATCAGTGTGCAATTGCTTCGGCAACTCCTGACGGATCGCTGAACCAATCATGTGGTAGCGCTCAAAGCGATGCTGCAGATCCTGATCCTGCAGCAAGGCGTCCAAGTGCTCATTGCTAAGTCCTTGTTCATCGATTGCGGCTGAGAGCCAATCCTGTTTTTTTGACGGCATAGTCATTCCTGTCATTCACTCATGCTTAGCTTAGCAAAGGTTTAAGCTGTAAGTCTATGGCTTCGCGAGCTCGAAAAATTCGGCTTCGCACCGTACCAATGGGACAAGCCATCACATCGGCAATTTCTTCATAACTCAAACCATCCAATTCTCTTAAAGTAATGGCGGTTTTCAATTCATCAGGCAGATTTTCAATAGTATCAAACACCATCTGCCGGATTTCATCCGAAAGTAATAAACGCTCTGGCGAATCGTGCTCTTTTAATGCATCGCTACCGTCAAAATAATCGGCATCATCCGCATCTACATCGCTGGCTGGCGGTTTACGTGATGAAGCCACTAAATAATTTTTAGCACTATTCACCGCAATCCGGTACAGCCAGGTATAAAAAGCACTGTCACCGCGAAAACCTGGTAACGCACGATAAGCTTTAATAAAGGCCTCTTGCGCTACATCCGCGACGTCTCCGTGGTTAGAGACATAACGCGAGATTAAGTTCGTGATCCGGTGCTGATATTTTTTTACCAGCAAATTGAAGGCAGCTTGATCACCTTGCTGCACACGCTGGACAATTTGCCAATCCAATTCTTGCTCGCTCATCCGAGCTTTTCCCCTGTAACCCATTCTACTACTTAATTTTTTTGTAACTGGCGTTCGTCTTGCGTCATCATTAGGACAAAAGCTGTCATAAATAGTTCTGCCGACCGCCGGAAAAAGTTACAATAACCGTATGGCATCGCTTCTTCGGTGCGAATGCAACCAGAGTGCAGTGTATCTTATGACGCTACAAAAAGAATATCTTTGTGATGTATTAATTATAGGCAGCGGTGCGGCCGGTTTATCCATGGCCTTGCAATTAGCCGATCATGCCAAGGTGATGGTACTAAGCAAAGGCGCCTTGCGTGAAGGCTCAACCTTATACGCTCAGGGCGGCATTGCTGCCGTATTTGACGAAAATGACAGCATTGCCTCGCATGTCAATGACACCTTAATCGCCGGTGCCGGCTTGTGTGATGAAACCGCAGTGCAGTACACCGCTGAACATGCCCGTGAAGCCATGCAATGGCTCATCCAGCAAGGCGTACCTTTTGATCAGTATCAGGATCAGGACGGCAGCATGAAGTATCACCTCACTCGCGAAGGCGGCCATAGCCACCGACGCATTCTGCATGCAGCCGATGCCACCGGCCAAGCGGTGCAAATTACACTGGTTGATCAAGTCAAGCGCCATCCAAACATCCAATTGCTTGAACACTACAATGCCATTGATTTAATTTCAGCTGCTGATAAAAAACGCTGCCATGGTGCCTATATCTGGAACCAACAGCAGCGCCGGGTTGAAGTGGTCAGCGCTCGTTTTGTCGCCTTGGCAACCGGTGGTGCCAGTAAAGTATACCTGTACACCAGCAATCCTGATGTTGCCAGTGGCGATGGCATTGCCATGGCCTGGCGGGCAGGCTGTCGGGTCGCCAACATGGAGTTTAATCAATTCCACCCCACCAGCCTGTATCACCCGGATGCGCCAAACTTTTTAATCACCGAGGCCATGCGCGGCGAAGGTGCCTATTTAAAACGTCCGGATGGCAGCCGCTTTATGCCGGATTTTGACGAACGAGCCGAACTGGCTCCGCGCGATATTGTCGCCCGGGCCATTGATTACGAAATGAAACGACTTGGCGCCAACTGCGTCTATCTTGATATCAGCCATCAAGACCACGACTTTATACTCGAGCACTTTCCCACTATCTACGCCAAATGCCTCAGTGTAGGGCTTGATATCACCAAAGAGCCGATCCCTGTGGTACCTGCTGCGCATTATACCTGCGGCGGCGTAATGGTGAACCTGAATAGCCAAACCGATATTGCCAACCTGTATGCGGTTGGTGAAGTCGCCTACACCGGCTTGCATGGTGCCAATCGCATGGCCAGCAACTCTTTATTAGAATGTGTGGTGTTTGCCCAAGCCGCAGCACGACATATTCTCAGTGAACTGCCCCATGCTCCGATGCCGCCTCCATTGCCACAGTGGGATGAAAGCCGGGTCAGTGATTCCGATGAAGAGATTGTCATTACACATAACTGGCATGAGTTGCGACTATTTATGTGGGATTACGTCGGCATCGTGCGTACCGATAAGCGCTTGCAGCGTGCATTGCATCGAGCGGAACTGTTGCAGCAGGAAATTCATGAATACTACAGCCACTTTAAAGTGAGCAATAACCTGCTTGAACTACGAAATTTGGTGATGGTTGCAGAGCTGATTATTCGTAGTGCCATGCAGCGTAAAGAAAGCCGAGGCTTGCACTACAACCTGGATTACCCGAATGCCCTGCCGGATAGTACTCCGACCATCTTAAACCCGGCTAGCCTGATTCAGCAGTAATTGGCGTTGACGAATGCTGCGAGCAATCGCACGAAAGTCGTCATCGCTGCATTGATCGGCGAACAGCCAGCGCTGTTGCATCTGCCCACGGGGGTACACGCGGCTGGGTGCAGTTCGCCAGTGCAATCGAATCGCCCATTCCAACACCAAACTGTCGGCTTGCAACTGGCCAGCTGGCGTATCGCCCTGAAGCCACCTGAGTTCCCCCTGCTCTCCAATCAATAAAGACTGACTGATTTGCCGTTCACTCCATTGCTGCCACCAAAAACAGGCAAATAATGCCAACAGCACCAGATAGCTCCACAGCCATAGACCAGACGATGGCAACAATAGCGCTAAGCTTACCGCCAACAACAAAGGGGCGATCAACAAATACCGTCGCCAACGTGATGGCCAAATGGCGACACTAGACTCGAACACGATCCAGTATTACCGCAACCAAGCGTTGCAAGTCGGTATCCTCAGAGCGAGCATGTCCCATAAACCAGGAGAATAAATCAGGATCATCACAAGCCAGCAAGCGCTCGAAATGAAATTTATCTGCATCGGGTAGCGCGTCATAGCCCTCTTCAACAAAGGGAGCCAATAACACATCCAGTTCCAACATGCCGCGACGGCAAGCCCAGCGAAGCCGGGGTTTGGGCATAAGTTCAGACATTAACCGATCCTTTTTTTATCAGGCTGATTTTAGCCACTATACTAACAAAAAAACCATTCAGGGGTTGAGCTTTTCGTCTTGATCCCCAATGATCACTATACAGTTCATTATTGATACGAAGCGCCTATGCAATCGAGTTGGATCCAAGCTGAACAGTTAGCTCATTTATCAAATCAGGTCGATGCTGCATTTATTGCACCCTTACCAAGCTTTGATGTGCTTCGCGTGCATGGCCCCGATGCAGAAAAGTATCTGCAAAGCCAAACCACCTGCGATATCAATACGCTCACCGAAAGCAATTACCTGCGTGGCGCGCACTGCGACGCCAAAGGAAAAATGTGGTCGGTATTTCACTTATGGCAGACAGAACCAAATGATCTCTGTGTGCTGGCGTATCGTGATGAATTGAATGCTTCCATGGCCGAATGGAAAAAATTTGGCGTCTTCTCCAAAGTGAGCTTTGAGCCCTGCCAACAACAATTAGCCGTATTCGGCCTTGGCGGCCCGGTAGAAGCACTAACCAAACTACTGCACACACTCGGTTTTACACACCCATTGTCTAAGGGCCAGCGCGCGACGCATCAACAAGACCAGCTGCTTTGTTTAACGGAGCAGCATTGCCTTTTGATCACTTCGCATGCACGGGCACACCAATTGATGGCACAAACTGAGCTGCCTTTCGCAGCGCCCACGCGCTGGTTACAAGCACATATCCAACAAGGCTTGTGCTATCTGGAGCAAGAAACCATTGGTCAATATGTACCACAAATGCTGAACTTGCAGGCCCAGCACGCTATCAGCTTTGACAAAGGCTGCTATCTGGGGCAAGAAATGGTCGCCCGCATGAAGTATCTGGGCAAAAACAAACGTGCTGCTTATATTCTACAGGCAGACTCAAGCAGCACACCGCTAGCAGGCTCGGATATAGAGATGCAGCTAGACACCAACTGGCGCCGGGCTGGCCAGATCATTAACGCAGTCAACGTTAATCAGCAACTTTGGCTGATTGCGGTACTGCCCAATGATGTAACTCCTGACACTCGCTTACGGTTGCCGGCAGAACCTGACACTCTGCTGACCATGAAACCGTTGCCATACACCCTTCAATAATTGAGGTCTTCATGTCTATTCAACAAAATAAAGTCGTCGCCATGCACTATAAAGTTACCGATCCACAAGGCACTGAGCTGGATTCATCCTTTGGTGGCGACCCACTGGTCTTTCTGTATGGTCACGGTTCATTAATTCCTGGCTTGGAAAAAGCGCTGGTTGATAAAGCACCGGGGGATACCTTTAATGCCACCATTGCAGCCGCAGAAGCCTATGGTGAACGCCATGACCAATTAATCCAATCGGTTCCCCGTTCCATGTTTGAGAGCATGGATGTTGAAGTAGGCATGCGTTTCCGTGCCGCAGGCCCTGATGGTCAGGAGCATTCCGTTATCATCGTTGAAGTGGGCGAAGAGGAAGTCGTGGTTGATGGCAATCACCCGCTTTCAGGAATCGACTTAACCTTCGATGTTGAAGTGCTGCAGGTACGCGATGCCACCGAGGATGAGATTGCTCATGGCCACGCGCATGGCTTAGATGGTAAAGCCGACCACTAAACTGCGCTGACAAAACACAGAAACAAACACGATCAATGCTTTACAAAGCGTCACGGGCAGTTCTCACAGCAGTAACTGCCCTTTTTTTATTTTTTAACCATACAACATGATGTCACAAAACTTGACAGGCAGCTCAAATCGACTTATTTTCTGTTCTTTTCGCCGCAAATAATTTTGAGTTGTGCAGGTGGTATGAAAGACAGACTCCTAATATCTATATCCAGCATTCATGGTTCACGTCACTACACAGTGGGTAAACTATTGCGTAGGTATTTTACTAGTTTTTTCATACTGTTTCTGCTCCTTAGCGTTGGCACGGTTTTATTTGTCAACTACCTGCTTAATGAAGTTGAGCAGCGTCAGCAGAACCAATTCACCCTAGAGCAGCATGCGGAACAACTGCTGGCGGATATCGCCCAGCTTGAACAACACAAAGCAGGCCTTGAAGATGAATTATCGGTACGGACCGATGAAATCTACATGGCAACCAGTCGCTTGGGTGAAATCGAACAAGCACTTGGCCTTGATCAGGTCTACACGCAGAATCTGGACCAACGCCTGGATACCGCCACTATCAACTCAGCCGTACGCAGTACCATGCTCCATATGATTCCAAGCGGTTCGCCCCTTGAGTTCCGATACCGCTCCTCTCGCTTTGGAAATCGTACGCATCCTATCCATGGCAATCAGCGCCATCATCGTGGCGTTGATCTGGCTGCCAATCGGGGCACTCCCATTTACGCACCCGCTGATGGCGTGGTGGAGTCGGTCCGCCGTAGTGACAGTGGCTATGGTAACTTATTGAAGATTCGCCATGCCTTCGGTTTTGCCACCTTGTACGCGCATCTGCATGAATTTAAAGTTAGCGCAGGTACCTTTGTGGAAAAAGGCCAACTTATCGCAACCGTCGGCAACAGTGGCGCTTCGACAGCTCCTCATCTACATTACGAAGTCCACTTTATCGACCGCGCCATTAACCCGCAGGCATTCATGGACTGGGATGCCACTAATTTTGACCATGTATTCACGCAAGAGAGGAGTATCCAATGGGATTCTTTAGTCAGCCTGCTGGAAACAAAGGTAAGCAATCAGCTGCTACTGTCGTCGCACAAGGCAGCTCCTTCAACGGAAGTTTCCGACTAACCTGCGATATTCATGTCGACGGCTATATGGAAGGCAAGATCAACACGGAAAAAACCTTGATCATCAGCCGCTCAGGACGGGTGAAAGGGGAAATCATCGCCGACAAAGTGGTGATCAATGGTCTGTTTGAAGGTGAGTGCTATGCCAATCATGTGGAAATACTGCCGCATGGTAAAGCACAAGGCGTGATCCACAGCGATGAGCTAAGCATTGAGCGTGGTGGTAACTTTATTGGTGAGAGCCAACATACCACTGAAGAACAGGTTGTGAAACTGCAACAAAAGGACGACAAGTTAAGTCCTAAGCTTACCGAGGCGGCTGAATCAGCTACCACTGCTAAGTCATAATGTTTTTCCTGCATAATAAAAAACCGTGTCAGAGCGAATCTGGCACGGTTTTTTGTTTGGGCTATCAGCCAAAGCGCTATGTGTATTATGCGTTATGGATAAAGGCTTCACCCATGGTGATATCACCTTGCAGTGTAGGTAGCATGTCATTCATTGCTTTTTGTTCAAAAGCACTCAAGTTCCCGATAGGCAATAAGCGCTCAACGCCATTTTTGCCAAGTACCAGAGGTTGAGCAAAGAAACGAGCGTGCTCGCCGTCACCTTCAACATAAGCGTACTCGGTAACTTCTTCACCTTGCAGGCCTTTCACCAAAGACACACAAAAACGTGCAGCCGCCTGACCCATAGACAAGGTAGCAGACCCACCACCGGCTTTGGCTTCAACGACTTCGGTACCGGCATTCTGAATGCGGTGCGTCAAAGAAGCCACTTCGTCATCGGTAAAGCTGACACCGGCCACTTGCGACAACAGAGGCAAAATCGTGGTACCACTGTGGCCGCCGATCACCGGAACAGTGATATCAGCCGGGTTCTTACCCTTTAATTCAGCAACGAAGGTTTCAGCACGGATCACATCCAGCGTTGTGACACCAAATAAGCGCTTCGGATCATATGTGCCCGCTTTTTTAAATACTTCCGCAGCAATGGCTACCGTGGTATTAACCGGGTTGGTGATTACACCAACAAAAGCAGTCGGGCACTGCTCAACAATGGCTTCAGCCAAGGTTTTGACCACATTTGCATTCACGTTAAACAGATCAGAGCGGTCCATACCAGGTTTGCGTGGCATACCAGCAGGGATCATCACCACGTCAGCACCTTTCAAAGCGGTCGCCAAATCGTCTTTACCATAACCTTTCACCTCAACCGCAGTCGGGATATGGCTAAGATCAACAGCAACACCAGGGGTAACCGGCGCCAGATCATACAAAGCCAGCTCTGAGCCTGCTGGTAAATCCAGTTTCAACAATAATGATAACGCCTGGCCAATACCGCCGGCGGCACCTAACACAGCTACTTTCATCGGAAATCCCCTTGTTCAGTTATATGAAGGCAGGCATAAATATGCATGCAATGAATAAATTCACGGGCATTTTAACCCATTTTGCGGTAATTTACTGCACAGACTTTAGTAATAGAATACTGTAACCAAAATAGCTTATCCGTACAGAAAAGTGACCAATATGACCAAGCAATCAAAACAAGAAGCATTGATCCAAGCATTTAAAAACCTGTTGAAAGAAGAACGTTTTGGCTCCCAGGGCGATATTGTGGACGCCTTAAAAGCGCTCGATTTCGACAATGTCAGCCAGTCCAAGGTGTCGCGGATGCTCAGTAAGTATGGTGCGGTGCGAACCCGTAATGCGAAGCAAGAGATGGTGTATAGCTTGCCGCCAGAGCTTGGCGTACCAACCACCAAAAGTCCGTTACGGCAATTGGTTCTGGATATTGAGCACAATGATGTGATGATCATCATCCGTACCAGCCCCGGTGCAGCTCAACTAATAGCCCGCCTGCTCGACTCTGTAGGTAAAGCAGAAGGCGTGCTCGGCACTATTGCCGGAGATGACACCATATTTATTGCACCAATCAGTGTAAAAAATATCAACTTTACGCTGGAAAAAGTCACCGAGCTGTTCGAGAAAGTGTAGCCCTCCAGAGCATGCGCTAACGATCAAATTGCTCTAAAAAACTGACTGAAGGTGCAAAAAAAGCTGCACCAAGATCGGCCTGACTGTAATCAAGCAGGCGATCGTACTGGCCTGCATTAAGCTCGCTCAAACCGAGTCGCTGCCGCATCAGCGTTTCGAAGGCGGTGCTGTCGGCGCTGAACCCCAGCCATAGTAAGCCTTGTTGCTTTAAATCAGCGAAGGGCATATTTTGCGTCAACAAAGGTAGCGGCTTGCTGCGTTCTTTTTCCTGATAAAAGCACAAACTGTGACATTCAGGCTCTAACTGCGCCAGCGGCAGCCACTGCCCATCAGATTTTCGCCGGCCAATAATGGCTTGCTGTGCCGTGACAGATAACTGCTGCCAGCGCCTTATATCATGGCGAAAGCGTTGAAAATACACATAGCTGCCGCCGACAAAGTGTGGTTCCTGCTCTGCAGTTAACAAAGCCAATTCACGGCGCAACCGACCTCGCACCATATCCGGTGCATCAATAAAACCCGTTAGATCACGGCCGTCCAGATAACGGAAGCCACGCAACTGTTCAACCAGCTCGACCGCTGGGGCTAATAATTGATATAACTGCTGAGCCACCAGATAATTGACATCCTGACGATCAGAACGAATTTGTAGTAGTAAATCAAACGAATCCGCTGGCATCAAGACATCGGAAGACTCAAGCACAGGAAAAGGCAACAAACCCGCAGGGCGAGCATTCGGGTACAAGGTATCCCAGTAACTTGCGCCTATGGCAACAACACCGGTTACCATCGACTCAGAAAAGTGATCAGACAACTGACTTAGCAATGCCGGAAGCTGAGCCAGTTGCTGCCGTAAATAACGCTCTTGCCCATCCAATGCGGTGAGCAATAAATAATCGCCATGCAAATTTGCTTCTGAACATATACCCAATTGCTCTCTTGCCATGCGTTTTTATTCCCTTAGTACTTCAACCATTCTCGTTATTTCACTCGGTTCAACCCAACGCTTAGGTCGAATGCCCTACATTGCTGTGAGACATATCTCACAAAATGGTGCGCCAAAACGTCAAATCATGCCTTACTCAGCAAGAAAAAAACTTATAACCAACTGATTTTTATTTATTTAGTAAGAAAAAAGCCATCTTACAATAATATGACACTCTGGTTATTTTCTTACAGTCGATAGCTGGCTGAACTGAACCAGCGCATAATACACATGTCAGCGGATGACACCGTTCAGGATGAACAAACAGCTTAAGGACTTCACTTATTATATGCAATTTTAAGTGAATAGCGATCCACAGGATGTGCAAGGAAAGATTCAGGACAGGTTCAGGCTGAACCAGCATGATAGGGATACCATGCTTCAAGGATGAATGCAACGGATGCACGTCTGGATGACGCAAGGAACACTCAGGAAGAGTGCGGTTGGCAAGGTCGCTAACCTCATGGATAGCAGGACACGCAAAGGACAGCAAGCGGTTTCATGAAGAAACTGACCAAGGATACAGCAGGATGCAAAGGATCGCCGGGATGACGATTCGCTAGCGCACACGGATTCCATGGAAGAAGCAGGACCCACTCAGGATGAGTGTAGAGCACAGGAAGTGACTCTCAAGGATGATAAGGATGGCTGCAGGAAGCTGCAAAGGATACTTCAGGATGAAGTACAGGGAAGTCAAAGCATGGAAAGCCACAGCAGGACGCTGGACACAAGACTCAAGACGGCCGCGTAGTATGCGGCCGTTTCCTTTTGTGGCAACGGATCCTTCTTCTGTTTACTCACTCTCCTAATTAAAAACCCCGCTATATTTCATAGCAGGGTCATTGGTTAGGCAGTCAAGTTAGTTCAGATGCATCGTAGCCAACTATTTTGCTGAAGAAACAAACTCAGGGTAAGCTTCGATACCACACTCCAGCCGATCTACGCCTTCGTATTCCGCCTGTTCACTCACTCGAATTCCCATCACTTTCTTCAGAACGGTCCAGACAACTAAGCTGGTACCAAACACCCAGATAAAGATGGTTGCAGCACCAATCAACTGGCCAGTAAAGCTACTGTCACTATTGGTCAGTGGTACCAATAATAAGCCGAAGAAGCCGACCACACCATGCACGGAGATAGCACCGACTGGATCATCAATTTTCAGTTTATCTAAACCAATGATAGCACCCACCACGATACAGCCAGCAATAGCACCGAACAAAGTCGCTTGCAGAGGCGTTGGTGTAGATGGCTCAGCCGTAATTGCCACCAGACCAGCCAGAGCCCCGTTCAAGATCATGGTTAAATCAGCTTTGCGGAACAACACCACCGACAAGATAAGTGCACCTATCGCACCTGCGGCGGCGGCTGCATTGGTATTCAGGAACACAATAGCCACAGCATTGGCATTGGCCATATCACCCAACTTCAGGACCGAACCACCATTAAAGCCAAACCAACCCATCCATAGAATTAAGGTCCCTAAGGCAGCTAGCGGCATATTAGCACCAGTGATGGCATGCGTTTTACCGTCTTTGGTGTATTTGCCATAGCGTGGCCCAAGAAGCAATACACCAGCCAGCGCTGCCGATGCGCCTGCCATGTGGACAATGCCTGAACCAGCAAAGTCAGAGAAGCCAAGTTCGCCTAGCTCAAACAAGCCAAACACAGCTTGCTCGCCCCAGGTCCAGGCACCCTGCATCGGATAAATCACCCCGGTTAACACCACAGCAAAAACCAAAAATGCCCACAGCTTCATCCGTTCGGCAACAGCACCCGATACAATAGACATGGCAGTAGCAACAAACACGACCTGGAAAAAGAAATCCGATGCCCCGGCGTATATAGAATCGCCGGTAAAACCATCCTCGCGGCTGGCAAAGTCTGCCAAAGTAGCATCCACGTCCAGCTCTGCGATACCGCTAAGGAAGAAGCCGCCTTGGTACATGAGCTGATAACCACAGATTAAATACATGATGCAGGCGATCGAGTACAAGGCAACGTTCTTGGTCAAAATTTCAGTGGTGTTTTTGGAGCGCACCATGCCAGCTTCCAGCATCGAGAAGCCTGCAGCCATCCACATTACCAATACACCACACATCAGAAAGTAGAAGGTGTCCATGGCAAATTGTAAGTGAAAAATTTGTTCTTGCATTGTCATTCTCCCTAGATGGCATCTGCGTCAGTTTCACCGGTTCGGATCCGGACCACTTGCGCCAATTCAAATACGAAAATTTTCCCGTCGCCAATACGGCCGGTACAAGCTGCTTTTTCGATAGCGGCCAGCAAGCGGTCGACGTTTTCGTCCAGGGTGGCAATTTCAAGTTTTACTTTCGGTAGAAAGTCGACTTGATATTCAGCTCCACGATAGAGCTCGGTATGCCCTTTCTGGCGACCAAAGCCTTTGACTTCAGTTACCGTTAAGCCTTCGACTCCAATCTCCGCGATGGCTTCGCGGACATCGTCCAGCTTAAAGGGCTTGATGATGGCACATACAAGCTTCATAGATGATTTCCTTCTGGTTTTATCGTTGTGTTTGCAAAACATAAGGAAATCATGTGCCACTTTTATAACCACATGAATTTAAATCATTAAATTGGAATCATGAATGAAAGCTATAAAAAAACGCACCAGAAAGGTGCGTTTGTTCACAGCAGCAGTGCAATCAATTCAGCGTCTGGCTCCATTCAAGCGGGAGGGTTGGCCAGCAATAAACACCTGCCACTGCTCCACCAGCCGGATCAAATCCTGCAACCCACACTCGGCTTGCAAATTATCTTCATCCAGCACCAGATCACTGCCAGCCAGCTTATCCGGTAAGGGTTCATGTTCAAGTTCCAGTAAGCTGTGGTGACACACCAGTACCTCGGAATCTTCAACAAATAAAGACCAGCTCTTGCCTTGATACGTCCAGCTACCCGAAGCTCCAAGCGCCTGCAGTTCACGCAGCAATTGGTGATACCCCGCCTGATCCAATACGAACTCATCCAGTAAAAAACGTGCCAAGGCATCCTGCTCTGTCGGCAGCTCAATAGTGAAGTGGCCGGTATCGCGGCTGTAAGAAAATTCGTAGTCCACGGTTTCCTCCTTTGACGCTTTTAGTGTAGCCGAAATCACTGTGGATAAGCGGGTTGCCGATAAATTTTTTACCGTTTAGCAGCCACTGCCAGGGCACTGGTAGCACTGAGGTTTACGCGGGCATAACCGGCCTCGCGAGCAGATAAGCTCAGCCGGTTTTTCAAGCCCACGAGCTATCCAATTGATATTTAAAATATTGGCTACACTGGTCAAGGTAGAACGAATGCTGGCAGGTACTGCAGCCGCACCACCGGACGCAATACAGCGCTCTTTCATGTCTTCGGCAATGCCTTGTGCATTCATCCCCTGTGCTTCAATGGCAGGATTTAAATCGATACCAGCACACAATACATGAGCATTGCCGGCTAAATCATTGACCCTAATCGATTCACAACAATAGATACGAGGCTTACCCCGCACATCCAGCAAGGATAGCTGCGCTGAGCTACCCTGCCCGGCCACATCAAACATACGAAACACCGCCCAATGCTGGCACGGGTCTTCCACTTCACGCATATTGCCCCATGGCAAAGGAATACCATTGCCCCGGTACACGGCTTTTAATTTTCCGGCGGTATAGGCATCAAAATAATGCCAATGCGGATAGGATGAAACCGCCGTCATTCGCCGCATCGCTACCGAAGCCGATACTTCAGCCAGTTTATGGCTGCTGACTTCATAACCATGCCGATCAAGCAATTGTCGAAATGGCACCTTAGGGCAAAGTAAGGCCCCCGCAAAAAAGCTGGACTCAAAATCACGCCATGCATGCAGAATATCGTCCGGTGCCACTGTATCGGTCACCATGCCGCTGCTGGTATGAGCGCCACCAACCGACATCGAACTTTTGACGCCATCTTTGTTATGCAGCACCGCATGGCCAATATGTACTGCTAATTCGTATTTCAAACGGGTTGGGTAATGCTGCAATAAGCGATTCAAGCGCAACACTTTCGGGGGTACAAAGAACGAACTGGCGACATTTTTACTGCGTACGCCCAGCTCATCCAGCAGCTCCTGTGGCGCTTCATCAAACCACTCGATCAACAACCCTTGCTGTTTTGCCAACTGCATCAACTCATCGACTGACAACGGCATTCGTTTTAAACCAATTTCCTCTGCCGCCCGCTCTAGTTCCGGAAAATGATTCTGATGATGCTCCTGATGTGCCCGGATCAACAACTGAGCAAACTGTCGCGAACTGGTGCCAGTTTGTGACAACATTTCCGGAATAGCGATTTGCAAAATATCATTGGAAAACAAAAAACCCGGTTCCAGTGGCATGCCATGGATCCCACCCCGGCTGCCTTTGGTCGGAATAATATCGTCTTGTTGCTCTTCGCCATCGAGAAACCAGTCCACATCTTTTTGAAAAACTTCAGCAATCACTTCCAGCATATCCACGCTAGGCACCCGTTTGCCGCGCTCAATCATCGATAAATACGACACCGATGGCGCATAATCAGGGTTGACCCGTACGCAACGTGTGGACAGATCATCCATAGTTAAGTGATTGCGTTTTCTCAGGTTTCTTATTTTTGTGCCCAAAAAATGGGACTTACGCAGCAATGTTTTATTGGCTTTCATTTTGTAAAATTCACACTGTATAATTTTTATTGTCAAATTACTCAAAAAACTAGACTAGACTAAAAATCAAGCAAGAGCAAACCCCTTGCTTTGTACTTGACGACAGCAGTGACAACAACTGGATGACAGTGGCAACGACCACCGGCCAGGATAACCGACGCCGAACAGAACACGGATAAACGTGAGGATAGACAAATGAATACCATGACTCAGCAACAACAGCATAGCACCGACGTTCATCAGCTGATCCAACAAGAGATCAGTCAGATCAATCAATTGAACGAGCGCCATGTGCAACAAGTCACGGCGTATTCAAAAGGGTTCTTAGATAAAGTATGCCCGCTGACAGAAGGGTCCCATCAGGATGTATGCCAGTACGAAGTGTACTACCAACACTTGTTGGCCTTTTTCGCCGATGGCCGCAAAGCTGGCCTTAAGCATCCGGGCCAATTTGTTGCCTTGTGTGGCCGTAAAAGTGCCCCGGATGCCATCGTACTCAATGACCATGGCCGCCATATTGAGATTAGCCTGACTCACGGCCAGTGCGGTCTGGCCGATGCAGCGGGCATCACCGACATCCAAGTCGAGCTGCCAGAACAAAGCCAATGGTTCAGCTTGCTGCATGGCCAGCAAACTCGCTCAGCGGATAAGTGCTTTACCGCGCCAGATGGTGATGACTACCACATCGGATGAGTCTCTTTATAGACAAGGCCCTGCATAACAGGGCCTTGTTTGTGACGTTAAGAAACTCGATAAATACCAACTACAGGATTTAGTTCAACAGACGTAACGCCTCTGGCACAAAAGGCCGGCCCCTGCCATTGATTGCAGTACCAATCACCAAAGCATCCAACATCACTTTTTGATCATGGCTGCGAATCACCTGCTGGCGAAAACCAAAGCGTAGTTTCGAAATCGGCTCATAAACAACCGTCACAACAAACTCGTCCCCACTGGTCAGCGGTGCCTTGTAATCCATTTCTGAACGCACCACCACCAAATTGACCTGCTGGCGCGCCAGCTCCGCAAAATCAATACCTTTGCTGTGCAAAAACTCATGACGGGCATGCTCCAGATAATTAAAATACACCCCATTATTCACAATGCCCTGCATATCACACTCGTAATCACGCACTTTAAAATCAACTGAAAACACCCTTACTTTTCCTTTTTTACTGTTCACTCTTTTATAAGCTGTACACATCCGGCGGCATCTCGGCGCCCTGTCGAATATCACAACCCATCCGTAGGGGCGCATGATTGCGCCCTGTCCAAGCACGAATCCGAAAAAGGGCGCAATCATGCGCCCCTACTCATACAATATCCGTTTGCACACCTAGCTGTATAGGATCACCATCGTGTTTTCCGCAATCGTGCAGTGGCTGAATACTGACAATTGCCAGCAGCGGTATCTCCTGCTCACCGGTATCACTTTCGCACTGCAGATATTCCTGCCCGGCTGCCGTACGGGTATCAGCCGCCCGAACTGTCAGTACCTCACCCCCCTGCAGTGTGAGTAAAAGCAACTGCTTGCGCAGGCAAAAAATCTCTACCCAATCATGCTGATCGCAATCGATAATCATCAATGAATCCTGCTCTGTCCGATTAGTTTTAGTGTAGCTGAGTTGTGGCTAAATAAGATAGCTGGATTTGCAGGCTCCACGCTTGGCAGTCACCGCAGCCTGCATTACACTGGCGCGAAAGTCTCGAATCATTCAGACCCACCTCGCCAACCCTTCAGCACATCATTGATACAAAAAGTCAGTGCTGTAGTATTTTCAGTAGCATGATGCAACGATCAGGAAAACGACCATGATTCAAATCCCTGCAACTTCTCGCCTTGAGTTTTCATTACTATCTGCTGACGATGCCGGGCTGTTATTTGAAGTGGATCAAGATGAAGAGGTGATGCGCTATTTAAACGGCGGCCAGCGCTCCAGCATGGAGCAAATCCAGCAAGTGATGCTGCCACGCATGGCGAAGTACCTGGTTCCAACGCTTGGTTTCGGCATCTGGCAGGTGTGCCGGTTAAGCGATCAGGCTTATCTTGGCTGGGTATTGATACGGCCCATGGACTTTGATACTGACACGCCAGCCAGCGATGATGTCGAAATAGGCTGGCGCTTTAAACGTGCGTATTGGGGGCAGGGCTATGCCAGCGAAGCGGCTAAGGCCGTTGCTACCGCTGTGCTGGCAGACAAACCTCAGGTGCACTATTTATCGGCCATTGCGGTCGAAGATAACCTGGGTTCCATTGGCGTAATGCGCAAACTCGGTATGCAATTTGTGAAGAAATACCGCCATCGCGACTCTTTCGGTGAACTGGATGCCGTGTTGTACCGGCTCAAGCTTGCCTAAGCAGGCGTCGTTGCTGTAACCAGCGCCGGCCTTTCGCTGCCAGCCAGGCAATCAAAATAGCCGGGCTCGACATCAACAACGGCAGCACAGCCCCAAACGCCAGGCTAAGCGCGGCCACATAGCCCAGTACAATTTCTGCCCGGTGCAATGGCAACAACAGTGCCAAAAAATAGGTGCCAAAAAACAGCAGCGCTACCGGCTGGCTAATACCATTGAGATACAATAAAGCCAGTAAGCCACCATAACCAAAGCCCAGCAACAACGAATACCAGAACACGGCTTGGTTTGTTGTATGCTGCAAACGTCTGGCGGCCAGCCAGGCCAACCCTGAAATGATCAGTAATCCCCAGGCATCCGATACAGCCGGAAGGTTAGGGTTTGCTAGTAAGTGATGGGCATTGATGCCCCCTTGCAACCACTGCCACCCCAGCTGAACCATAATAAAAATAACTGAAAAAGCAATTAGATAATAGCCAAAAGCTGTCAACTGGCGCACAGTGATCTCCACCAGAGATTAAAAACCAAACCTTAGCAGACCAACCCCAAAAACACACTTGCAATTGTGTAACGGAATTTCTGTTTTGTTACAAACCTAGGGGCGCATGATTGCGCCCTGGAAGATTGCGCTCTCGCCTATCCAATCGCGATTTATAAAAAAGGGCGCAATCATGCGCCCCTACATACAGTTAAACAGTAATCGTCAGATTACTTTTTCTTCTTTGCCTTTGGATTTGGCAAATCAGTGATGGAGCCTTCGTACAATTCCGCTGCTAAACCAATGGATTCATTCAAGGTTGGGTGAGCATGTACTGTTAACGCGATATCTTCAGCATCGGCGCCCATCTCAATAGCCAGGCCGATTTCACCCAGCATTTCACCGGCGTTGATACCGACAATAGCGCCACCGATGATGCGATGCGTTTCTTTATCGAAAATCAGCTTGGTGAAGCCTTCGGTACGGGACGACGCAATGGCACGGCCTGAAGCCGCCCACGGGAAAGTAGCGGCTTCGTACTGCAGGCCTTGCTCTTTCGCTTCTTTCTCAGTCACCCCTACCCACGCCATTTCTGGATCAGTGTAGGCGACTGAAGGAATACCGCGTGGGTCAAAGTAATGCTTTTGTCCGGCAATGACTTCAGCAGCAACATGGCCTTCGTGTACCGCTTTGTGCGCCAGCATCGGCTGGCCAATCACATCACCGATGGCATGGATATGCTTCACGTTGGTACGCAGTTGTTTGTCTGCATGAATAAAACCACGTTCATCTACGTTAACACCAGCTTTAGCGGCATCCATCAGGTTGCCGTTTGGTTTACGACCCACAGCGACCAGGATCTTGTCGTAACGTACTGGTTTTTCCGGAGCGTTCTTGCCTTCAAAGGTAACGTATAAGCCGTCTTTCTTCGCTTCTACGGCGGTTACCTTGGTCGATAACATGATGTCGAAGTTTTTGCTGTTGAACTTGGTGTAGGCTTTGACCACATCCGCATCAGCTGCAGGCACCAGCTGGTCCGCAAACTCAACCACAGAGACTTTAGAACCCAATGCGCGATACACAGTGCCCATTTCCAGGCCGATAATACCGCCGCCTAATACCAGCATTTCTTTTGGAATGTCTTTTAATTCCAGAGCGCCAGTGGAATCGATGACGCGATCATCATCTTTTGGAATAAATGGCAGCGCTACCGGCTCAGAGCCAGCAGCAATGATAGCGTGCTCGAAGGTGATGGTGGTGTCATCGACTTGCAGCGTATGAGCACCAGTAAATTTGCCGTAGCCATTGACCACTTTTACTTTGCGCATCTTAGCCATGCCATCCAGACCCTTGGTCAGTTGGCCGACTACTTTGTCTTTCCAGCTGCGGATTTTATCCAGGTCAATCTCTGGAGCACCGAAGCTCACGCCGTGCGATGCCATTTCTTTAGCATCATCGATCACTTTGGCCACGTGCAGTAACGCCTTGGATGGGATACAACCCACGTTCAAGCAAACGCCACCTAAGGTGCTGCGTGCTTCTACCAATGTGACGTCCAGACCTAAGTCGGCAGCACGAAATGCTGCGGAATAGCCACCAGGGCCTGCGCCCAATACCACGACCTGCGTTTTGATTTCTTTGCTCATCGTTATACCTTTCACCTTGTGAACCATTGTGGCAGCGTGCGAACTGGCTGGTTGGAAACAACCGTGCAGGCTCCCTATGAAAAATGTGGCTGAATTTTACCATTCAGCCTGAATGATGTCTTGTAACTTTTCAGCGTAGCAACAAAACATTGCGTCATGCACTCAAATGACTATGTAGTGCTGATGAGCGGGTACGCTAAGCAGACCTTTTTTGCCATGGATGGCAAAACAGAGCCCCCATGGATGGGTTTACGGCGTGTCTGCGTGCGCTACCCGGTCAGCGGCACCTACAAGCAAACCCGAACATTCCTTTTCCGGGTTTACACCCTATGTACCAGCTGCTGTTACATAATAATCTGACGAATATCGGCCAGATAACCCGCCAATGTCGCCGTAAAGCGTGCGGCCAGTGCGCCGTCAATGACCCGGTGGTCGTACGATACCGACAACGGCAACATTAACTTCGGCTCGAACTCTTTGCCATTCCACTTTGGTTTAATCTCTGATTTAGAGACCCCCAAAATAGCCACTTCCGGTGCATTCACAATCGGAGTAAAGGCAGTACCACCAATGCCGCCTAAACTGGAAATGGTAAAGCAACCACCTTGCATATCAGCCGACGTTAGCTTGCCCTCGCGCGCCTTCACTGAAATATCCATCAGCTCCCGCGACAACTCAATCACACCTTTCTTGTTCACGTCACGGACCACCGGTACCACCAGGCCATTCGGGGTATCAACCGCAATGCCCAAATGCACGTACTTCTTCAGGATCAGGCTTTGGCCATCGTCCGACAGCGACGAATTAAAGGTCGGGAACTCTTCCAGCGCCTTGGCCACAGCTTTCATGATAAACACCAGAGGGGTGTACTTCACGCCCAGCTTTTTCTTCTCGGCCAGTTGGTTTTGCTCTTTACGGAAATCCTCCAGCCCGGTGATATCAGCCTCATCAAACTGAGTGACGTGCGGAATACGCACCCAGTTGCGATGCAGGTTGGCACCAGATATTTTCTGGATGCGGCTGAGTGGCTTTTCTTCCACCTCGCCAAAGCGGGAAAAATCGACTTTTGGCCACGCCAATACATCCATGCCACCGCCAGAGCTGACCGCGCCAGACTCCACCTTTTTCACCACTTCTTTCACGTAGTTTTGCACATCTTCGCGCAGTACACGGTTTTTCCGGCCTGTGCCTTTAACTTTGGCCAGGTTAACGCCAAACTCGCGGGCAACGCGGCGTACCGCCGGTGAAGCATGGGCATAGGCGTCGTTTTCAACAAACTCATCCTTGCCTTTGCCTGGCTGCTCAGAAGCAGCCGATGCTTTGCTCTTGGCTGGCTTATCGTCGTCTTTCGCTTTCGATGATTCAGCTTTGCTGTCGCTTTTCGAGGGTTTCTTCTCAGAGCTACCGCCAGAGGCCGCCACTTCAAACACCATGATATGTGAACCGGTTTTCACCCGGTCACCAGTGCTGACTTTAATCGACTTCACCGTACCGGCAAATGGCGCAGGTACTTCCATTGAAGCTTTATCGCCTTCCACCGTCAGCAAGGACTGCTCGGCTTCAACGCTATCGCCGACCGCCACCAGAATTTCAGTGACTTCAACGTCATCGCCACCGATATCCGGCACTTCAACGTCTTTTTCTTCGCTGCTTGCTTCAGAATCGCTGTCACTCGCTGAATCCGAGTTGTCTTTGTCAGTGCTCTCTTTTTCAGAGTTCTCTTTATCAGCGCTGCTGTCGTCTTGCTTGCTGTCACCATCGGCGGCTTCAAACAGCATGATCAGCGAGCCGGTTTTAATGGAGTCACCGGTTTTGACTTCAATCGACTTCACCACCCCAGCTTCACTGGCGGGGATCTCCATCGAGGCTTTATCGCCCTCAACAGTGATTAACGATTGTTCCGCTTCCACCGTATCACCGACACTGACTAAGATTTCGGTCACTTCGACTTCATCGGCGCCGATATCCGGCACATGGATTTCAATGCTCATTCGTCGTCCTCTTATGCGTACAGTGGGTTGGTTTTTTCGGTATCGATGTCAAATTTCTTAATGGCGTCCAACACCACAGATTTTTTCACCTCACCACGTTTAGCCAATTCGTTCAAGGCCGCCACCACCACATAGCCGGTATTCACTTCAAAGTGACGGCGCAGATTTTCACGGCTATCCGAGCGGCCAAAGCCGTCGGTGCCTAACACCTTGTAAGATTCTGCAGGCACAAAGGCGCGTACCTGTTCAGCATAGCTCTTCATGTAATCGGTCGCCGCAATGGCTGGCGATGAGTTCAGTACCGTAGCAATGTAAGGCACTTTTTCTTCGGCATCCGGGTGCAGCATGTTGTAACGGTCACAATCCTGGCCATCACGGGCCAATTCATTGAACGAGGTCACTGAGTACACATTAGAGCCAATACCGTACTCTTCGCTAAGAATTTGCGCTGCTTTGCGTACTTCATTCAAAATAGTGCCTGAACCCAGCAACTGCACCTGACCTTTATCACCAACCAGACTTTCCAACTTATAGATACCGCGGCGAATGCCCTCTTCTACCCCTTCCGGCATAGCGCCATGGTGATAGTTTTCGTTCATCACCGTGATGTAGTAGTAGATGTTTTCCTGCTCAGGGCCATACATGCGACGAATGCCGTCCTGAATGATCACGGCCAACTCATACACATAAGTCGGGTCGTACGACACGCAGTTAGGCACCGTACCGGCCTGAATATGGCTGTGGCCATCTTCGTGCTGCAAGCCTTCGCCGTTCAACGTAGTGCGCCCGGCAGTACCGCCCAGTAAGAAGCCACGAGCTTGTTGATCGCCCGCTAACCACGCCATATCGCCAACGCGTTGGAAGCCAAACATCGAGTAATAAATATAAAACGGGATCATCGGCAAATCGTTGGTGCTGTAGGAGGTCGCCGCGGCCACCCAAGACGACATAGCACCCAGCTCGTTGATACCTTCTTGCAGTACCTGACCGGAGACATCCTCTTTGTAGTACGACACCACTGAGCGATCTTCCGGCGTATAGCCCTGACCACGCGGATTGTAAATACCGATTTGGCGGAACAAGCCTTCCATACCAAAGGTACGGGCTTCATCGGCAATAATCGGCACAATTTGCTTGCCGATGTTTTTGTCTTTTAACAACACATTCAGCGCACGAACAAAGCCCATGGTGGTGGAAATATCGCGCTTTTGCTCGGTCAGCAATGGCTCGAACGCATCCAGCTCTGGCAAGGTCAGTTCGCCACTAAAGCGAGGCAACCGCACTGGCGTAAAGCCAAGCAGCTCTTTACGGCGTTGATGCAAATAGTTGTATTCTGGCGAACCTTCTTCCAGTTGAATGTAAGGCAGCTCTTTAACCGCCTCTTCGCTAATCACATCCTGTAAACCCAAACGATTACGCAATTGCTGCACATGGGTCATGTCCATTTTCTTCACCTGATGGGCAATGTTCTTGCCTTCAGCCGCCTCACCCATACCATAACCTTTGACGGTTTTAGCTAAGATGACAGTTGGCTTATCGGTACACTCCTGCGCTGCTTTAAAGGCTGCATACAGCTTGGACGGCTCATGGCCTCCACGCTTTAAAGCAAAGATTTCGTCATCGGTCATATCCGCCACTAAGGCAGCAGTTTCCGGGTAACGGCCAAAGAAGTGTTCCCGTACAAAGGCGCCATCTTTGGATTTATAGGTCTGATAATCGCCATCAACCGTTTCGTTCATCAGCTCCAGCAATTTGCCGGTGGTATCTTTGGCCAGCAACTTATCCCAGCCACTGCCCCACACCACTTTAATCACGTTCCAGCCAGCACCCCGGAACAAGCCTTCCAGCTCCTGAATGATCTTGCCATTGCCCATTACCGGGCCATCCAGACGCTGCAGGTTGCAGTTGATCAGATAGCAGAGATTGCCTAAACCTTCACGGGCAGCAAACGAAATAGCACCACGGGATTCTGGCTCGTCCATCTCACCATCGCCAAGGAAGGCGTACACCCGCTGTTGGCTGGTGTCTTTCAAACCACGGCCATGCAAATACTTTAAAAAACGCGCCTGATAAATCGACGCAATAGGCCCAAGGCCCATCGACACGGTCGGGAACTGCCAGAACTCCGGCATTAACTTAGGGTGCGGGTAACTGGACAAGCCTTTGCCATCGACTTCCTGGCGGAAGTTATCCAACTGCTCGGCAGTTAAACGGCCTTCAAGGAAGGCACGAGCATAAATACCCGGAGAAATATGGCCCTGATAAAACACCAGATCACCACCATCTTGCTCATTTGGTGCACGGAAAAAGTGGTTAAAACAGGTTTCATAAAACGCAGCAGAAGACTGGTATGAGGCCATGTGACCACCCAGTTCCAGATCTTTTTTCGACGCCCGCAACACAATCATGATGGCATTCCAGCGGATCACCGAACGAATGCGACGTTCAAGATTCACATCGCCGGGGTAGGCAGGCTCATCTTGTGGCGGAATAGTGTTGATGTAGTTGGTGGTGACACCGGTGGGCATATCCACGCCATCGAGACGGGCTTGCTCCAGTACTTGCTCCAGCAGAAACTGAGCACGCTCGACACCTTCTTCGCGTACTACTGATTCCAGTGCTTGCAGCCACTCTTTGGTTTCGAGTGCATCGATGTCCACTTGACTGACTTCAGACATATCGGGATTCCTTAGGTTGTTCACACATCACGATTGCATCGTGTGTTTAGGTTGCATCGCCCTGCTGCGAGCGGCGCAATGAGCGTTCTAAACGTGAACGCTCTTTCCCCACTTCCAGCAACGCTTCTTCGATATAGGCCAGGTGCCTGTGGCTGGCCTGACGCGCTTTTTCTGGCTCCCCCTGAATGACCGCTTCCATTAAATGCTCACGGTGCGCATTCAGTTGCGCCTTAATCTCTGGCTTTTGTTGAATGGTAGCCAGATTTGAATAAATATTCTGCTCGACCAGGGGCGTCATGCCCCGGACTAAATGCAGCAGCACCACATTATGCGACGCTTCAGCCACCGCCTGGTGAAATGCCCCTACGGCAGCAGACTCGGCAGCTAAATCGGCATTGGCCTGAGCCTGACAAATACTGGTATAGCGCTGCTGGATCTGTTCAAAATCTGCCGCCGTACCACGTAATGCGGCGTAATAGGCACAAATGCCTTCCAGCGCATGACGAAACTCCAGCAAATCAAACTGCGATTCAGGGTGCCGGGCAATCAGCTCGAATAAAGGGTCGGTTAACCCCACGGCCAAATTATCGCAGACATAAGTGCCCCCGCCCTGACGACGCTTAACCAAGCCTTTCGCTTCAAGTTTCTGAATAGCCTCACGCAGCGAAGGACGAGATACCTCAAACTGCAATGCCAGCTCACGCTCAGGCGGTAACTTTTGCCCGGGCGTAAAGCTACCTTCCAGCAGCATGTGTTCGAGCTGCTCGACGATACGATCCGATAACTTGGCTGGTTTAATAATCAAAAGCGCCATCCGCCATGTAAGTCGTACAAGCGTGTAAATTGGTAAGACCAATTATCCGTAATGGTGGTTAAGGTACCAGTTTCTGCATAACAAGTAAATAAAGCAGAAGAAGGTTGCAGATGCAAACCGGTAAAAAGTTAGAGCTAAGGCTCTAGAAAGGTTAGTGTAAACGGGAACAAAAAGAATTGGTCTGACCAGAACAATAAAGGGGGCGCATGGCTGCGTCCAGATAGTGCAATAAACGT
>NZ_JAUZVZ010000049.1 GCF_030717845.1 Alkalimonas collagenimarina | reverse complement strand
GTAAGCGTCCGGCGATCACAGGTTGAAGCTCTAATTTAAGTGTCCACTTAATTTTTAGTGGACACTTAGTGCCTTAAATCGCCTCACCAGGCTGGGGGGATAAGTCGATGTTCCAGGGTAGCAGCTCATCGATACGGTTGATGGGATGATTACCGATGCGTTTGAGTACCGTGGTCAGGTAGTTATTCGGGTTGATACTGTTGAGTTTGGCGGTGCTGAGTATTGAATAGAGTACGGCAGCCCGTTCTCCCCCAGCTACTGAACCAGCAAACAGGTAATTTTTCCTGCCAAGGGCGATTGGTCGCAATGACCGCTCTGCACTGTTGTTATCGATTTCAGCATAACCATTATCCACATAGGCAACCAGCGCCTCCCACTGCTTCAGGGCATAGTGGATTGCTTTGGATAACGGCGAGCCTTTCGATAAGGTACGCAAGGTCGCCTGCAACCAGCTATGGAAGCGCTCAAGGATAGGCTTAGCTTGTGTGCTTCGGAGCCGTTGTCGTTCATCCGGTGGTTGGCCGCGAGCTTGTTTCTCAATCACATACAGAGATTGGATAGTGGCCATAGCTTCATCGGCTAAAGGTGACGGGCCCGATTGGGTGATGTCATAGAACTTACGCCGCACGTGCGCCCAGCATCCGTGTGGTGTTATTTGCTGCTTGTATAATTCGTTGTAACCGGCGTAAGCATCGGCCTGTAGTGAGCCTTTGTATCCTTTTAAGTGTGCAGTAGGATGGATGCTTTTACGGTCTTCACTGTATTGCAGCCAAACAGCGGGGGGTATGGTATCTCCCCAGGGGCGACCATCACGCACATAAGTCCAGTACCGCCCGGTTTGGGTGCGGCCTTTACCCGGTGATAGCGTCGGTGCGGTCGTGTCATCGGCATGCACATGCAAGCCTGCTTTCACATGGCGTCCGATAGCATCGGCCAGTGGCGTCAGTAATGCACCTGTTTTTCCTACCCAGTCCGCCAACGTTGAGCGTTCAACATCAATCCCTTCGCGCTCCATCCGCTCAGCCTGGCGGTAAAGCGGTTGATGGTCGAGGTATTTATCGACGATAACTTGAGTGAGTAATGCTGCACTGGCTAGTCCTTTTTTAATCACGCGCTCAGGCGCCTGGCCTTGTACCAGTGTGTCGCAGTGCTGGCAGCTGAACTTTGGCCGCACAATGCGGATAACCCGGTAAGATGCCGGTACCACATCCAGCATTTCAGAGACATCATCACCGATATGGGTTAATTCGCTCTGACATGCCGGACACTGGCAGGCTGCTTCAACACGCAACTCTTCTCGCGGCAATTGTGCAGGCAGAGAAGCGCGTCGACGTGGCGTCGCTTTGTCCTCTGTTGCCGGTGCAACTAGCTTAGGTAAGGCACTGGTCTGCATCTCCAGCTCTTCAAGTTGTAATTCCAACTGATGAATTTGCTTGTCGAGATGCTCGGATGAACGCCCGAAGCGGGCACGTTTTAACACGGATAACTGGTGGCGTAACGAGGCAATAACGGTATCTTGCTGGGCAAGCGTTGACTGCAGTTGAAGGATAATTTCCTGCAACTGTTTCGGGTCATTTGGTAAGTGAGATGCCATCGTTTTCATGCCCTGCATGATAGCATAAAATGACGGCTAACTCATTGATTAATTGTGCTTATGCAGCATTTTTTGGCGCGTTTTTTCTGGCAGGCGGGCGCCAGTCTATGCCCTCGAGTAACAACGCCAATTCGGCCTGAGTTAAATACACGGCACCGGATTTTGCACTTGGCCAGACGAACCGCCCCTGCTCCAGGCGTTTGTAAAACAGACACAACCCCTGACCATCCCACCATAGCAGTTTAACCCGGTCCCCACGCCGCCCACGAAACACAAACACATGACCACTAAACGGGTCTTTCTGCAACACATGCTGTGCCATGGCCGCCAGGCCATCAAAGCCCTTGCGCATATCGGTGTAACCGGCACATAGCCATACACGTAGTTCATGGGATAAGGTGATCATGACAACGCCGCCACCAATTGCTGCAACATACCCGGTGTCGCCTCGTGCAATACCAGTTGATGACCACTGCGAAACGAAACCGTTATTGCGGGTTTATGCAAGACCGGCGGAGCTTCAACCGTTCGGACACTAACAGGAAGGAATGGCGTGGAGGCAGCTGGCGTATCCACTTCACCTTTAGCGCGCCTGACCCACAAAGCATTACCGACGCTAACTTCCCGCACCCAGCGAAACACCTGGTTGGTATTGACATCGTATTTGCGCGCTAACTCAGAGACCGACAGCGTGCGTTCTTTCGTTTCCTGAACAATCTGCCATTTAAACTCAGGCGAAAAGACCCGGCGCACATCGGATTGTTTTAATACGGGCATTCATGACTCTCACGATTGGCAACAGTGATAGGTATGATGCGTGATCAGTCAGTAAATAAAAGATGTGATCGCCGGACGCTTACAA
>NZ_JAUZVZ010000048.1 GCF_030717845.1 Alkalimonas collagenimarina | reverse complement strand
GTAAGCCATATGTTGTCAAGGATATCTTCAATGCGATCAAGAATAGCAAATCAACTGCCCTGAAAAAATTCCTAGAAAAGTACGCTGAATTGAAAATTATTCGAACTGGTGTATTGAACGATTCATCTCTCTTCGAAACGGTTCTTAAAAGTAACCGGGAGGATTGCTCTCTCTGTAAACATACTGGATGTCTGTCAAACAGATCTGTTACAAGGCTCCAAAAGTTTGATTTGTCGCGAGTGTGCGAAATAGTTCATAGTGCAATTTCACAAGGTTTAATGACAAAACTCAGTCTTCCAGAAGATGAAGCAAAAAAAGCAATTGCAGAGATGAATATTGACGAGAAGAGGGAGCTGTGTCGGCGCGATATAGGTTGGTTATTTAAGTTTTGAAAACAACTTATATAAATAAGTCTCAACTTAAACTGTTGAGTTCGACTCATAGGACTTAATTAAATCCGACAGTCTCATATTTTCCAAAAGCAGACGTTTGCTCAACTCAATACACATCATATGCAAAGCAAAATGTGAAAAGCGTCATAAATGACTGCAAGCCTAATGTTTTACCAAATTCATCGGGGTGGCATTTTTAAACTTTCAGCTTGGAAAGTCAGGACAAAGCGGCGTGAAGCCGATTATCTTTATTGGCATTATAATTTTCTAATTATTATTATTGCTTTCTATGAAATCTTCTATACTGCAATTTAAATCTTTAATATTTATATCGTTGTCATTAAGTTCAACTGTTAGACAATGAGCATGCTTTGGTGTGACTGTTGACGAGTAGAATTTGTAGTATTCGCTTTTATCGTCAACCTCGAAAAGAATATGGATTTTATTTATTTTGTTAAACTTAGATATCTCTTTTAAATCGTTGAAAATTTCTCGACGCTCTTTGTCTTTATTTTTGTCTTGGGTGTCAGGGTTAAAGTAAAATCTGAACGACTTTTCTATTATGTCACCTTCTTGCTCAACTTTTACCTCATCCATCATGGAGTTAGCCACGTTATATTTAATATTGTATTTGTTGCCTGTAGCTCTACTGGTTACTTTGAATAAATTAAAGTATATTATAATGTCGTTATCTTCATTTGATACGTTGTATAAAACATCATTCAAACCACCATGAACTCTATTTAGGGGTCTATTATTAGGATTCTTTGTTTTCCCAACGTACTCAACTTTTGTTGAAAAACCGAGATTAATTCCAAACTCTAGTAAATAATCGTGGATTGAAAATATCTGTTTATAGCCACTGGGATGAGGAAATACAATAAATCTGCCTGTACTATCTATTTCAGGCATAACAAATTGGTCATTTTCATCGTAAAGAGCGTGAGCGACAAACTCTTGAGATTTTTTCTCTCTCCCAACTAGTACCCTTATTTTCATAAATCCATGGTAGGGCGTAGGTACTGGAGGCGTTTTAGAGCAGAACCTCACTTTTTTCCTAGAGCAAATGAAATAAATGAATCTTTTTTCTAGACATGATTCCACTTCTTTCTTAAGAAACTTAACTTGTTCGGAAATATGTTTTCTAGTATCCACTTGATCATGTGGATTTACGAGAAGTTCGTACCAGTACATTTGTGTTTGCTGAAGTTCAATTATCCACTCTTTATTAGAGGAACCGTAGGCTCTATCTTCAATCAAAAAGTTTAATATCCCTCTACTCACACTATTCTCCAAATTTCTTTAAGGTTTTTATTAAATCTACTTTACCGCAGTATAAATACAGTAATTCACATTCTTAGTTAGCAAGCGGTTAAACCTTGTTACTACTTAAATGCAGCTATTGAAACTTCAATGAGTCGGATTGCAATCTCTTTATTTGTCCCCTCATAACTCAATTGTCGTAGAGCATAGGAATACACTGTCGCAACGTATTCTCTTTCCATAAAGCAGTTTTCTGACTTCCATTGTCGAAGAAATTCAGCAACGCGTGGAAACTTGTTTAACGATACGAACGTTTCGCCATTAAACCAATTGTTGATCAAATCTATATCAGGGATCGTATGCTCTCTGTGGGCTGGGTGGAAATACTGGCTTAATTCCAGAGTCACTATATCAAGAACAGATGGTGCGTACTTAATATCACCATAATCTATCAAAATGGGATTTAATTCTTTTGATACTAATATGTTTAATCCATGAAGGTCTGCATGTTGAATGCTGAAGTTTGCGTTCAATACCTTCTTCTCAAATTCATCCAAATTCAATCTTTGTCTGACTTCTATCAGGTCATCAAATTTCTGCTCTGGACAAACTAAGCGTCTAATATCGCCTACTGAAACTTGTTTAACAGCTTTGCTGTTAGTCCAAGTATTCAGAATTCCTTGAAGTTGTTGAAGTATTCTTAATGCGCTGTCTTCATTGGAACTCAAATAGCTAAAATAGTTGTCGTCATAATGAGTTGCAAACCTATAACAAATTCCCTTCTTGTCTGCACAGCCCGCGACATATTCACTTAGTTTATTGGGATAGCTTGCGACGGGAAGCTTGTTTACGTGATTGCGGAAGTTAATACTCTCTTTG
>NZ_JAUZVZ010000047.1 GCF_030717845.1 Alkalimonas collagenimarina | reverse complement strand
GACGGCTCCATTCCAAAGGCGCGCATGCTGCAAGCGTTAGGCATGTCTATGCATAAAATCATTATTATTCTAATTTTTTCATTATTTAGCTATGAGTCAAGAGCTTATAGTGCTGTTGATAACATACCTAATTATGAGACTCACGAGTTTCAGGGACCACAAGAGCAAAACTATTCTGGTATGGTTTACATTTGCGTCGAGCTGTCAGAAAAAAATAATTACGCTGAAGATGGTGAGGCGCTTCTTGAAAAATTCAGAATAGCTTCAAAAATATCGCCAGAACACTCGGCTAAGATTAGAAAAGACGCTCAGCGTTGGTGGGCAAGTAAGCCTCAAAACATTGATTATAAATTTTTCTGGGACGATATGTGTGAAAAGCCTATGCAGAACATGCGTGATTTTTTTGATCTTTAGTGGTTAAGTGTATGCCAGTTTGGATGTACGGTTTGCCTAACAATCCGCGTCATTCAGGGCCTCCAGCCCTTGCGATGCTCACAAATTCGCGCGCATGCGCGGGGCGTTAGCTACCCTTCAATGAATATGGTCGTAATATGAAAGTTTGGCTTTTCTTATTCTTTTGTTTTTTTTCGCTCGGCACCAATGCAGTGGTGAAAAGGCACGATATTCCACCCGAAAATTATGTTTTAGAAAAAGCACCTGAATACCTTATTGATATGCCGCATGAGGGGCATGGTGTTCTAATCGATCCTCAATGGGTTTTGACGGTCGCACACACTATTTTTTATGATTATGTTGGTAAAGATTTAAAAGTAGGTTCAAAGACTTACCAGATAGAAGCGGTTCATATACACCCTGATTATACTGAACCGGGTAAACATTTATTAGAAGGTGATTTAGCACCTTTAATGAACTTTTTTAAGTCTAGAAGTGATATTGCGCTAATTAAATTAACATTACCTGTAAGCGATGTTAAACCAATCAATATGTATACGGGTGAAAATGAAGTAGATGAAATAATTACGGTATATGGCAGGGGAGCTACAGGTAACGGATTAACAGGTGAAGATCCTGATACTAAGTCACTTCGGGTAATGAACCAGTTCCAAAATATTGTGCAAAGCGCAGAAGGTAGCTGGATAGCATTCACATTCGACAAACCAGAAAATGCATTAGCGCTTGAGGGTATGCATGGTTCAGGAGATAGTGGAGGGGCTTCTGTTATCTTTAAAGAAGGCGGCTTATTTCTGGTAGGTTTATCAAGTTGGCAATTAGGGCATGGTGATATATCTACTTTTAAAGCTGGTTTGTATGGTACTACGGCCTATCAGGTGAGAGTGTCAAATTATTATGACTGGATATCAAGTGTATTGGGTAGCTAACAAGTTACTTAATTTCATTCTGGCCACAAACGGCGTGGCCTTCACGGGACTGCCTACGCTGCGCTGCGGCAGCCCATTAGTAATGCGTTAGCTGCCTGGCATGTATTTGACGTTAAATTGGCATACAAATGTCGTATTAAAATGAGGAGGTTGTGCCTTAAAGTTAAAGCTGACATTACAAAAGGTACTTAAAAATGGAAATGAAAATTAACTCTGAAATCGTTATAAAAAAAAGAAAAGACAAAGCGTGGAGCCAGCAGCATCTAGCTGATGTCTGTGACGTAAGCTTAAGGACCATTCAACGAGCAGAAAATGATGGCAATGCTTCCTATGAGACACAAAAAGCTCTTTGCTCTGCTTTTGAAATAGATGTAAAAGACATTGCTTTAAGAGAGAAAAGAGAAGGCGGGAAAAATAGCCCTACAAAGAAGCCTTTCTTTATTCTGAGTTTTATATTTGCACTGTTTGGCAGTGCTCTAGTAGCTACAGTCTCAACCGCGTCTACAGGTGTTATAGTTCAAGCAGAATCTGTGGCTTTATCGCGAGACCAAAACACCGTAACTTATTCTGGTGATGTTATTGTGCTCATTCCTGAAGAAGAACTTTTCGAAATGTCCGTATTAAAAAATGGTCTCGTTACCGATGAACCCAATCAATTCAATTTGAGAATCGTCAATAATAATATGGAGTTACTGGTCGCAGACCCCAAAATAACAAAAGTAGACAAGAAAATTAAGATTACCACTTCAAAGTTACAAACAACTCGTCTTTAAAAAATTGGAGATACCAGCTAACAAACGTTTTAAATCTTGCGTGGTTTAGTTTTTAATACAAGCAGCGGTGGCTTTATTCGGTCTTGCCAGTGGGGTTAGACGCGCAAGACCAATGTGGGCTGCTAACAAGCAAAGTCAGTCGGCGCTAGACTGCAGCGCGCCTGCTTTGGGCGTTAAGCATCATCCATCCCGAAGGAGACAAAATGTCTGAATATTACGCTTTAGTGAAATGGACTCGCGGAAAAGATGAGCCATATATTGACAATGCATATAGTCGCGGTCATGTCTGGGAGTTTGACGGCGGTGTTTGCGTGCCGGCTTCGTCATCACCTCATGTTGTACCTCTACCGTATTCAGTCGAAGCAAATGTAGATCCTGAAGAAGCATTTGTCGCTTCGTTATCAAGTTGCCATATGCTCTTTTTCCTTTCAATCGCAGCCAAAAAAAAGTATGTGGTTGAAAGCTATAGCGATGATGCTGTAGGCCTCATGGAGAAAGACCAATCGGGCAAAATATCCATGACCAAGGTTACTCTGCGACCAAAAGTTGTGTTTGGTGGTGACAGGGCTCCTTCAAAAGAAGAGCTTGAAAAAATGCATCATTTATCACATGAGCAATGTTTTATCGCTAACTCGGTAAAGACACAGGTAACTACAGACATCAATGCTTAACAAGGCGCTGCTATGGAAAAATTACTCGCTTGAGCTCCTAAACTTCCGCAGAGCGAAGCGTAATATACAAGGAATAGGTATTTGAATCGTCCGACGCTATATATATTTTCCGGTTTACCTGCGGTTGGGAAATCTACACTTGCTCAACTGCTTGCGAAACATCTAAGCATCTTATATGTCCGAATTGACACTGTCGAACAAGGATTGCGGGATTTATGTGATCTAGATGTAGAAGGTGAAGGTTATCAACTCAGTTATCGGATCATTCAGGATAA
>NZ_JAUZVZ010000046.1 GCF_030717845.1 Alkalimonas collagenimarina | reverse complement strand
ACAGATCACCGAGGTGAGCGTTGCCAATGGGTTATATAGTATCAGCACTGCAGAGCAAACCCGGCAGTGCCAAAGTCTGGTGGTAGCCAGTGGCGGTTTAAGTTTACCCAACTTGGGCGCGACGGCGTTTGGCTTTCAACTGGCCGAGCAGTTTGGCATACCTGTATTGCCTCTTAGAGCTGCACTGGTTCCCCTGACGTGGCAGCCGAGTGATAAAACCGTGTTTGAAGCCATCAGTGGTGTTTCGTTGCCAGTGACCGCTGAGGCCAACAGTACGGTATTCCCGGAGGATATGCTGTTTACCCATCGTGGCTTGAGTGGGCCTGCTATTTTGCAAATATCTAACTACTGGCAGCCGGGTGATGAGGTCATTGTGAATATGTCACCGGATTTGGATCTGGCTGAATTTCTCTTGGCTCAGCAACAAGTGCACCCAGAGCAGGAAGTAAAAACTGTGCTCAGCAAACGGCTACCAAAGCGTTTGGTGGAAAAACTGTTGGAGTTGCAGCTGTTCAGCAATCAGCCTCTGAAAGCACTCAACCCGAAAAGTATCCGACAGATAGCCGATAGCCTGCATGGCTATGTATTTAAACCTAATGGCACCGAGGGCTATCGCACTGCAGAGGTCACTATTGGCGGGGTAAATACCGATTATTTATCGTCAAAAACCATGGAGGCAAAAAACCAGTCTGGGCTGTACTTTATTGGCGAAGTGGTCGACGTCACTGGCTGGCTGGGTGGCTACAATTTCCAATGGGCCTGGGCCAGCGGTTGGGTAGCAGGGCAGTTGTCTAGCGACAAAAAAGTTTGCCCGTTAGCAAAAAAGTTTGCCCGTTACGAAGATTTTTGACAAAAAAGTTTGCCCTTTAATGTTTGTGGACTAATGTAGGTTGAGTTTCTACAGCAATTGAGGCATTAATGGGGAAGACTAGGAATCTTGAAACGATAAGTGACTTTCAGCGAGCATTGCGCCAAGGGTATGGTCTGGGGAGTGGTAAAGATTATAAGCCTTGGTTAAGGATTCAAGATGTTAAATCAAAGGGGAAACGATCTGCGATTCATGGGTTAAAAACGGATCGTACACATCATCTACTATCGTCTGGTGAAGCTGAATTATTCTATCTTGTTGAATTTGCTAATAGTGTGGTTGATATCAGAGAGCAATTTCCTATTTTTCCGTTAACATACACACAAAAAGTCGCTGAGCTTATCGGGGTTGAACATCCCAAACATCCAGTTTCGAAAGATCCTATCATCATAACGACAGATGTACTTTTAACTAAGCGATCTGGTAACACCCAGAATACGTCATTTCACGCAATTTCAGTGAAGCTTGACTCGTTCCTTAAAGATTCTAGGGCGGTTGAGAAGCAAGATTTGGAGAGAGTCTGCTGGGAGTTGCTGGGTGTTCCATTTAGCCTTTATGTCAGCAACGAAAAAAGTATGACTAAAAGTGCAAATATCACATGGGCTACAGCTCCCTTAAGAGATGGCAGTTGTCACTTTGATAGCGATCAAATTATTACAGCATTAAACCTTATATCTGTTGGTCGTTTCTATTTGGCCGATTTGCATGAAAAGTTTGAGAATAATCAGGTTGCGGACAATTGCGATGATTTGGTTCGCTTTTTAATAGCAAGACGATATATATCGGTTGATCTTGACTACAGGATTCCTGAACAAGGAATTGTCGATATACAAAACGTCGTTAGGTTAAATGGCAAGGTTGCGATAAATGAAGCTTCGTAATAACGATGTCTGGTTATTGTCTGGTTCAGCGATTCTCAAAGATGGGAAATATAGATTACTTTCCACCTTGGAACAGATCGACACATTATTGCTATTCCCTCTGGATGACCAACGATTAAGTGTTAAACCTATTGCCCTGTCTGTTACTACTTTCTTTCTTGAAGTCAAAGAGAGGCATGCAAAACTGTCAGAATATAAATCGCCTACTTACTTAACAAGAGACTTAGCTGAACTTCCTGCAAGCTATCTCGAAAAGATGGAAAGAAACTTTGATAGCATCAAGGGTCTTATTTCAAATCATGCTTTTTTATTTGAGTACGCAACCAAGCAGCGCTCAAAAGCACTTGCTATACATGCGTCAGTTGTGGGACGAGGCCGTAAAGAACTGTCTAGGCTACTTACCAATTATTGGAGAAATGGACAGTTAAAATTAGCACTCGTCCCGAGGTATGAACTTTGCGGTGGAACTGGGAAAGAAAAAACATTCAGTGATCATGCTAATGGGGCTCCGATTAAAGCAAGAACACTTGCGATGGAACGCCGTGAAAAGTATGTGATGAAAGAACAAGATCGAAAAATATTCCGTAAAGTCATTTCAAGTAACTATCTTAAGGAATCGGCCCCGTCAATAAAAGACGTCTATGAGCAAATGCTCGACGACTATTATGGTCAAGAAAAAATTCGGGCCCGGCTTGATAAGAGACCACCGCTTTTACCTTCCTACAAACAGTTTTGCTATTTTTTAAAAAATAAGTTTAATAAAAATGAAATTGTGGAGAAAAGAACATCTGAACAAGATTACCTCAGAAATAAAAGGGGTATTTTGGGAGTCTCAACTCAACGCAGCGCCTTACCCGGTAGTGTTTTCGAAATTGATGCTACGGTAGCTGACGTGCATATAGTATCTGAGTTTGGTCCTCAATATATATTGGGAAGACCAACGATTTATATTGTTATAGATAGAGCAAGCAGACTTATCGCAGGACTCCACGTTTCGCTGTATTTCGCGTCGTGGAGAGCTGCCAGACAAGCACTTGCTAACAGTTTTTTGCCAAAACAAGAGTTCTGTAGACTTTTCGGTATTGATATAGCAGAAGCCGAATGGCCATGTGCAGATTTACCACTAGAGTTAGTCGGTGATAACGGTGAAATGATCGGCTTAGAGCCAACCGTGAAAGTATCACCTATGACCCAATTATCTTTCAATCCTCCGTATAGGCCTGATGGGAAGGGAGTTGTTGAGAAAAGATTTGATATTCTTAACAAAAAAAGTATTCACAAGCTAATGGGTACAACCAGAGGAGGTAAAGTTATTCGAGGTGATCGCGACCCACGCAAGGACGCAGTCATGACTCTCTCTGAAGTAACGCGAATATTAATACTAGAGGTACTAGTTCATAATAAATCAGTG
>NZ_JAUZVZ010000045.1 GCF_030717845.1 Alkalimonas collagenimarina | reverse complement strand
GCGCGAACTCGTAGCCCAAGGCACCGAGACGGTCGCGTTGCTGACGCAACAGGCGGCGATCGACGGTGGCATCGAGCTTGACGATCTCGCCCAGCGGCCAGAGAGCGCCGAACAGCGTGGCGTCGACTTCCTGCGGACTCAGCCGGTTGGCTTCATCGCGGCTCAGGTGATCGATGTTCGATAAGGTCATTCCGCCCAGGTGCGCGCGGATCTCGATGACCATGCGGCCGCTGGTGTTGTACGTCGAAGGACGAATCTCGGTGATGACGAAATCGCCCTCGTACTTGCCTTCGCGGTACTGGTCCAGCTCGGCGTTCTTGATGACGAACTCGCCGATGGAGGTGGCGAGGCGGCCGACGTTGAAGTCGCCGTTCCTGCCGTGGATGGTCTTGATGGCCAATTGGCCGGGAAGCGTAATCATGGGTCAGCTCCTTACGATGAGGTCACGAGACGCCGACCGGAAAGACCGGCGGTTCGTTGGATGGAAAGGAAGCAAGGCCCCGGCAAGGGGCCTTGTGGGTTCAGAACGACTCGGCCAACGCCGGTACTTCGGCTGCTTCGTCGTCGGAAACCGTCTCGGATGCGGGTGCATCCTGGACAGCGGGTTCGCTCGAAACGCTGGGCGCTTCGTCGCGAGCCGCTTCCTCGGAGGCCTTGGGTTCGGCCTTGTAGACGAGCTGGCCATCGACCTTGATCCAGCTCACGAAGAGCAGGCGGGCCTTCAGGCTGATGCCCTGTTCGCCGACACGCTTCCCCTTGCTGTAGGTGAAGATGTCGGTCCACAGATCGCCCAGGCGAAAGCCGATCAGCACTTTGCGTTCGGCCTCGACGGCGGGGACGCAACGGCGGATCAGGTGCTGCGCTTCGCTGCCGGATACGCGCACGTCGAAACGGCGGTACTCCGGCTTATCGCTGGGACCATTGAGCGCTGCGATGTCGCAGGCCAGGAAGGCATCGCCTTTCTTGGGCTTCACTTCGCGGATGCGATTGAGATACCCGAGGCCGGTGATGTGCAGATCGAAGAAGTTGGACTTTTCGGATGAAGTGGTCATGGTGAATCTCCAGACTTGATGGACAAGAAGGCGGAGACACACCCACCCCGGCGGGGAGGCATAACCCCCGCGCGGGTTGATGGATCGAACGATCCAGGTACTGCTTGTGCATCCTTCGCCCTGGGAGGGCGAACGTTCGCGCATGGGATGCTGGTGCGAACTGGATCGGTCACGCGGTCGGAACCGCGTCGTAGCCTCGAAGACCGTGACTACCTGGGCATGTTGCTGACGGATCAGCGGAACATGGCCGCAGCGTGGCATGGCGGCGGCGAACCGGCGACCGTCAATCGGCTTCCGCAGCCATCCCTATTTCTGCGGGGCACAAAGAGAAAGAGCCCCGTGAAGGGGCTCAAGATGGAGGGATCAGTCTTCGTAGACAGGCAGGCCGTCCAGTATCGCGGCGTTCGGATCGAAGACCAGTATGCGCACGTCCGCCATGGCGGCCAGGAGCCGTCCCACGCAGGCATCGGCGTCGTGCAGAATGTTCGGCAGCAGGATGGGAAGATCGAGGCGCAGTTTGTTCGTCATGCGCTGGCTCCTTTATTGATGTGCGGCTTCGCAGCTCGCGCGGCGAAGGTAGGCAGCACCAGCAGGGTCAGTGCAGTTGCGGTCAGCAATCCGCCGATCACTACGGTGGCAAGCGGCTTTTGTACTTCCGCGCCTGCGCCTGTGGCGATCGCCATCGGAATGAAGCCGACGATGCCAGTCAGCGCTGTGGTCAGGACGGCCCGCAGACGACTGGCGGCACCGGCGGCGGCGGCTTCCAGCGGCGGATCGCCCGCGGTCAGGCGTTCGCGAATCGCCTGCATCAGCACCAGGCCGTTGACCGTCGCCACACCCGACACGGCGATAAAGCCCACGGCTGCCGACACCGAGAAGGGCATCCCGCGCACCAGCAGGGCCAGCGCGCTGCCCACCAGCGCAAGGGGGACACAGACGAACACCAGGCCGGCTTCCCTGATACTGCCCAGGGCCATGAACAGCAGTACGCCGATCAGCACGAAGACGAACGGGACCACTACCATCAGCCGCTGCTCGGCGCGCTGAAGATTCTCGAACTGGCCGCCCCAGTCGAGATGGACGCCGGCCGGCAACGCGACGCCGGCCACCGCGTCCTGCGCCTCGGCGACGAAGCCGCCCAGGTCGCGGCCACGGACGTTGGCCTGTACCACCATGCGGCGGCTGCCGTTTTCACGACTGATCTGGTTCGGACCTTCGCTGATCTGAATGCGTGCCACCGAAGACAGGGGCACTGTGGTGCCGGTGGGGGTTGTGATCGGCAGCGCGGCCAGGCTGGCGGGATCGCTGCGGGCTTCCTCATCCAGTCGAACCACCACGTCGAAGCGGCGATCGCCTTCGAAAATGCGTCCGGCGGCCATGCCGCCAATGCCGATGGCCACTGCTTCGCTGACGTCAGCGGCGGCAAACCCGTAAGCCGCCGCGGCCGACCGATCGACCTGCACGGTCAGGGTTGGCAGCCCCGACACCTGCTCGACACGCACGTCCGCCGCGCCTTCGATCTGGCGCAGCCGGTTCGCCACCTGGTCCGCGATTCCTTGCAGGACCGTGAAATCCTCACCGAAGACCATGACGGCAAGATCGGTGCGCACGCCCGAGATCAGTTCATTGAAACGCAGCTCGATCGGCTGGCTGAACTCGAAGGCGTTGCCGATCTGTTCGTCGGCGACAGCGGCGATCCGTTCGACCAGTGCCTCCTTGCCGAGCGACGGGTCGGGCCAGTCACTCCGAGGTTTGAGCATGATCACGGCGTCGGAGATATTCGGTGGCATGGGGTCCATCGCAGCCTCGGCAGTGCCGGTGCGGGAGAAGACCGTGCGCACTTCAGGCTGGGCGGTAATCGCCTGTTCCAGCGCCATCTGCATGCTCAGCGACTGTTCCAGGGAGGCGGACGGCACCCGCAGCGCCTGCATGGCGATGTCACCCTCGTCCAGCGTCGGCGTGAACTCCCGCCCCAGGGACAGGAAAGCCGACGCCCCGATGACCAACGCCAGCAGCGCCGATCCCAGCACGATCTTGGGGCGCACGATGGCGGCGCGAATCACCGGCTCGATCCAGTGCCGTACAAAGCGGATCACGCGGGTTTCGTGCTGGCCTTCACTGGCCTCAGGGACAGACTTGGGCTCACGCACGAACAGCGCGGCCATCGCCGGTACGAGGGTAAAGGAGAGGACGAACGCACCGGCAAGGGCCAGCATGAAGGTGGCTGCCATCGGCTGGAAGGTTTTTCCTTCTACCCCTTCGAGAATCAGGATCGGCGCGAACACCAACAGAATGATGAGCTGGCCAAAGGCGGCGGGCCTCACCATCTTGCGAGCTGCTTGCATGGCGACACCCAGGCGTTCCATCGCGGTCAGCGGTCGACCCAACTCCTGACGCCGCTGGCCGAGCATCCGTAGCGTCGCTTCGATCACGATCACCGCCCCATCGACCAGAATGCCGAAGTCGAGAGCGCCCAGGCTCATCAGGTTTCCGCTGATCCCGAACCGGTTCATGCCGATGACCGCGAACAGGAAGGACAGCGGGATCACCAGCGCAGTGATCGCCGCCGCGCGGATATTGCCGAGCAGCAGGAACAGCACTGCGATCACTAGCAGTGCGCCTTCCGTCAGGTTTGTGGCGACCGTCCTGATCGTGGCATTGACCAGCACGCTGCGGTCGAGCACCGGCTCTGCGATGATGCCTGGGGGCAGCGACTGGCTGACTTGCGACAACCGCGCAGCCGCTGCCTGGGCGGCGGTGCGGCTGTTGCCGCCGGCGATCATCAGCGCGGTGCCGAGTACCGCTTCATGACCATCGCGTGTCGCCGCGCCCAGGCGCGGCGCCTGGCCGATCTCGACTGTCGCCACATCGGCGACGCGCACGACCAGACCGGCGCGATTGGCCACCGGCGCCTGGGCGAGGTCTTCCACCGTCTCGGCCAGCGCGTCGGCGCGCACCACCAGGCCTTCACCGCCACGCTGGATGAAACCTGCGCCGGCCTGGACATTCGCGCGCTCCAGCGCCTGGACCAGATCGCTGAGGCCGAGTCCATAGGCAGCGAGCCTGGCCGGGTCGGGCCGCACCGCGTATTCCTTGACATATCCGCCGATGGTGTCGATGCCTGCCAGGCCCGGCGTGGACCGCATCTGCGGTGCGATGATCCAGTCCTGGACCGTGCGCAGATAGGTGGCGCGCGCCTCGGGCGTGGTCAGCCGTTCACCTTCCGGCGTCAGATAGACCTCGCCCTCCTGCCAGCCGGGTTGACCGGGCTCGGCGAGATTAGTGCTGTTGAACGGTACATAGTCCACCGTCCACATCAGTACTTCGCCCAGACCCGTGGTCACCGGCGACATCATCGGCGTCACCCCTTCGGGCAACTCCTCCTCCACTTCGCGCATGCGTTCGGCCACTTGCTGGCGTGCGAAGTAGATGTCGGTCTGGTCGGTGAAAATGGCGGTGACCTGGGAGAATCCGTTACGTGAGATCGAGCGGGTGCTAGTCAGCCCGGGGATGCCGGCCAAGGCTGTTTCAAGTGGATAGGTTACCTGGCGCTCGATCTGACCGGGCGCGAGCGCGGGCGCTATGGTGTTGATCTGCACCTGGCGGTTGGTGATGTCCGGTACCGCGTCGATCGGCAGCCGGTTCAGTTCGAGCAGGCCATAGGCGGCCACCACGGCGGCGGCGATCACCACGAACCAGCGAAAGCGCACTGAGGTTTCGATAATGAACTTGAACATGGGTTGCTTCCTCAGTGGCTGTGTTCGGCCTCGCCTTTGGCGAGTTCGGCTTTTAAAAGGAAGGCGTTGATCCCAACGATGCGCTCTGAGCCATCAAGCCCGTTCAGTATCTCGATATGGCCGCCAGCTTGACGGCCAGCGAGCACCGGCGTTGCCCGGAAGCCTTCGTCAGTGGCGACGAACACCACCGATCGCCCGTCCACCGTTTGCACCGCGTCGGCGGGGACGGTCAGGCCATCTTCCTGCCTATCGGTAACAATGACCCCCGTCACTGGCGAGCCGGCGGGTGGCAGGACGCCCGAAACCGGACGAGCCCGGATGAGGGTGGCATTGCCTTGCTCACGCACATTGGCGGCCACCCCTAATACCACCGCTTCGAAATCGCCGGAGGGGCTTCTGACTCCGATGCGAGATCCGGAGATCACCTGCGCCGCCAGGGCCGGTGGCGCGGTGAAGACGAGTTCGGTCTGCGCGGGATTGGAAACCTCCGCGACGCCACCACCGGCAGCGACGAATCCGCCCGGCGTGACTTGGACTGTGCCGACAACACCCGCGATCGGGCTGACGATGGCGACACGGCCCTGTGCGTCAGGGGCGCCGGCTGCCACCACCTGTGCCTGTGCCGCCCTGGCTGCCGCATCGGCGGCCAGTGAGCGGGCGCGGGACGCTTCCAGTTCCCGGCGGGCCACCACGCCCAGTTCAACCAGATTCGAGTCGCGTCGATATTCCAGGCGTGCGGCTTCCGCCTCGGCGGCCGCGGCCTCGGCATTGGCGCGCAGAGTGGCGGCTTCGCCGCTGATCACCACAACCAGCGTTTGGCCCGCTTCAACCGGCGAGCCGGGTGCGACCTGTACCTGCTCGACTCGGCCGCCCACGATGGCGGAGATCGCTGTGCGTGCGTCCAGGGCGGATTCGACCCGCCCCGTCAGTCGAGTCTCGTTGCCGCCGCCACGACCCACCGCGACGATACCGATGCCTGACGCCTCGATTTGTCGCGCCGTCAGGATGACAACACCTTCGGGCGCCTCGTCATCGTGGTCGTCATGGTCATCGTGATCATCGCCCTTGACGTGAGCAGCGTGCTCCGTGTGGGGGATCAGTTGGGCAAGGCCAAAGCCCGCTCCAAGTGCGGCAAGCAGTGCTGCTCCAAAGAGGAGCCGGATATTTTTGGGTGTCATCAATGCTTCCTCAAAATGGAGCGCGGCCGTCGAGGCGCGCGAGTTCGACTTCTGCACGGACGCGCGCCAGGCGTGCGTCCACTGCGGTATTGCGTGCGGCAATCAAGGCCGCCCGTATGCTGCGCAGCTCCAACTGCGAGATGCGCCCGGCATCGAAGCCAGCGCGTGCAAGGCGGTAGGCTTCTTCGGCAGAAGCGACGCCGTTATCGGCAGCACGTGTCCGGGTGATCGACGCATCAAGGCGGGCTTGTGCAGCACTGCGATCTGCCTGGACCTCCAATTTCAAACCGGTCAGCCGCGCCTCGGCAGCTCGCTGCTCGGCACGCGCTGCACTGATAGCGCCCTTATTCCTATCGAGCAGCGGAACGGATACGCTGATGCCGAACATAAGTGCTTGGGAGTCGTATTCTTGGAATCGTCGGACACCGAGCGACGCGGTCACGTCGGGACGAGCACGCAGTCGCTCCACGGTTACGGATTGACCAGCCGCATCCAGTTCGGCTTCGGCAATCTGAACAGCCAAGGGATTGCGTACATCCTGTGCAAAGGGGCTGGGTGCGCGATCTAGCAGGCTGGTTCCGATGGATGTGACAGGTTCGGTCAGCATCGCTGCTGCGGCGAGACGCGCGAAAGCCGCATCTCGGTTTGCCTGTGTTTCGTCCGCGACGGCGCGAGCAGCTTCCACCTCGCTTTCGGCCTGAACCCCACGAAGCACAGCCTCGCGACCTTCTTCCACCAGGGCCATCACCGCGTTTGCATCCGCCTGCGTCAGCGACAGCGCCTCGATAGCCAGCTCATGCTGCAAAGAGGCTGCTTCCGCTTCGGCATAGATCAGCGCCAGGCGGCCGGCGACCGCCCATCGCGACTGGTCGCGGCGCAGGCCGGCCGCCTCGGCTTCCGCCCGTGCGGCACCGACACGCGCGCCCCGCTGTCCCCACAGTTCCAGAGGTTGACTGACGGAAAACGTGGTCTCTGCGGCGCCATAGCCAGTGAACGGCGAGCGACCGTAAGCGTTCTCGGCTTCCAGGGAAATGGAAGGATTAGGCAACGCATGGGCTTGTTGCGCGCGCGCCTTGGCGGCGTCGAGCAACGCTTCGGCTTCTAGTGTCGCCGGGGTTCGATCGAGATGCTCGATCAGTGTTTCATAAGGCGGAGCGGGCTCGGCACTTGCTGGTGATGCCAGCGTGATCGTTGTAGCGACCACAGCAAAGCCAACCGCGCATAGCGGTCGGTCGAACGATATAAACATGAGAAGACTCCCAAAGCTAAACGAGTTGACGAAACGACCGTGCAAGCAGCACGGTCCGGATTCGTCAGGCTTTGGGGGGGCGCATCAATCCATCAGGCGTGTGTGATGCGATGGCATCACTGTCTGGCCGTTGGTGCGCCAGGGGCAGGGAAGCGACCTCGACCGCTGAACGCGGGGGAACGTGGTCGCATGTATGGTGAGAATGCCCGTGGCTGCAGGCGCCATGACCGAAGTCGGAATCCTTGTCCTTGCTATCGTCACTATGGGTTTCAACGTATGAATACGTATCCCCACCCTCAGATGCGCACAAGACCGCATCAGCCATAGGAATGACAACGAACGTTGCAAGAAGCAACGCCATCACTGCCAGCCTATGTCTGAACAAAATACGCATCATTGCAGCAGGCTACCATGGAATGAGCCAAGTTCGCAATCAATTTCGACGGCCAATAGGGTCAACGCCCACCTTGATCGGATGCTCGAAGCCTTGCTAGGAAAGCGACTCCTTGCAGCTCAACTGTTAGACGGCAAAGAGAGGTGCATGTTACAATGCTTCGGATATGAAGCTGCTGTGGGGTGATTCGCTTCCTACGCATCTTCCCCGGTTTAACTCGGTCTGCCATGACCCGTACTGCATCGATCAACATTGCTCAGTGGTGGCGCTTCCGGTAGAAGCGGCACGTCGTTGCGGCTTTGATCCGCACCTTGCCGCCCCACCGGCGGGCAAGGTTCAATAGATGGCTCTCCGGCATGGCGGCTCCAAGACTCAGGAGATTGCCCGATGCCATTAAATCCCCCAGCCATAGGTAGCGCCTCGCGCACCACGTCCTCGTGGTGCGCGGTTGTGCGCGTCGCTCACCGGCATTCAGGCCGGCAGTCTTGCAAGGAGTCTCATCAAGGCGTCTTGCAGAGACGCACCGTGAGGCCAGCCTCCATGCTCGCTGCCACCCCACAAGGGCATTATCCGGCGCTTGTGCTGCCGAAATCCGGTGCATGTGTGTATATATCTGTGTATATAGACCCAAGAATGATTAAAAAAAATACAGAAAAAACAAGAGGTTGCCATGGTTAAATTGTTGATGATCGACAACTACGATTCATTTACGCATAATTTAGTGCGCTACTTTAATGAGCTAGGGCAGCAAGTGGTTGTTTACCGCAACGATCAAATTAGTGTGCAAGCGATTTGTGACATGGCGCCCACGGGGGTTATTATTTCACCCGGACCGGGCACACCGAGTGACGCTGGGATTAGTCTTGCTACTATTGAGCGTTTTGCTGGACAAGTACCCATATTGGGTGTGTGTCTTGGGCACCAGGCAATTGCGCAAGCATATGGTGCAAACGTGGTGCGAGCGAATCAGGTCATGCACGGTAAGACGTCGTTGGTGGCACACCATGGGCAAGGGCTTTTTGCCGGCTTACCTCCAGAGTTTCGTGTCACGCGCTATCATTCTTTGCTGGTTGCGGCCGATACACTACCTAATGGCTTGGTCGAGGACGCTTGGGTGGCGCATTCAGCGTATCGCGAAATCATGGGCATCCGTGATAGCGAACACGCCATATATGGTATTCAGTTTCATCCAGAATCAGTATTAACTGAGTATGGCCATCGTATTTTGGCCGCATTTTGTGCCCATGCAGGCT
>NZ_JAUZVZ010000044.1 GCF_030717845.1 Alkalimonas collagenimarina | reverse complement strand
ATGGCTTACTTAAAAAAGCATCCGATATATTCCCTTTAGATAAAGAGAATCTTAAGATTTCGTCCACATCTTCACCAATAGTATGACTTTCCTCTTTGATAAAACATGAAAAATCCTCTTGCAAACAGCTAACAAAGTGCAGTTTCTTATGTCGTCCATTTGATGGTGAGAATGAATTTATATGATTGTTGCTCGAAGTTAACTCGTTGCATTCTGACGGAGATTCTCCTCGAAATATCATATCCAAACAGCGCAGTGATTCCATTCTTGATTGCTGTGGTATGCATTGAAGCGCAGTATCATGTTTTTGACAAAAGTCGGACTTAATCCACTCAAACTTCAGATAACCAAAGCCATGCTTAAATAAATTATCTTGAATGCATTTAGTACAGTATTTAATTATGTGCTTATTTGATATTTTGACTTTCTGCGATTTTCGATAGAAGAATGCAAGATTTGGCCTATACGGTGCTGGGTCTTCAAAGCGGTGCCCTTTATAAGGAGCCAACCCCTGCCGTTGAAGCATTGACAGAACGAGCTTTTCACCAAATTTCTTATATATATCCAACGTACCAATTTTTATTCTGGGAAAACCTATCCAGCGCCCTTTGTTGTCAATGATATTAGCAAAATCGTTGATACCATTTAATACATGAGCTCTATAAATCAGGCTTTGAATAGATTCATCATCTAATACATACAAAAGACTGTGAACCTCAAAAATAAATTAATCTTAAAATTTAGAAATTTTTTTCAACATCCAGCAAATGAATTAAGTTTGTCTTTAACTGATCATAAGCAATGTCTAACGACACATCCCATTCAACGGCAAGATAATTAATCACCGTAGAAGTATCACTTGGATACAGCGGTTGACCATCCAACTGAGCGAATGGCCCGTCAGTTTCCAACAACACCCTATCTCTGGGTATCCATGCGATCACACTCTTAGCTCTTTTGGAAGTTAGCATTGCTGGGCCAATAGAAAAATAGCACCCGAGTCCAACAGCTTCAACCACTTGCTTTTTTTTTGCCAAAAACCAATGAAGAATTGGTGTTCCTGCTCTCGGGTGGTTTCGTAAACAAGCGAGAACTTCATCAACAGCATTTAAGCTGTGAATAGTTAATATCTTGTCATTGTAGAGTTCGCAGGTTTTAAGAACATGATTGAAAACCATCAACTGATCCTCCATATGTTCCCTGTATCCCCTTGAACCATCTAGTCCAATTTCACCTATAAAACGGGTGTCGGAGGCAAACCTGTCGAAAAGTGGCAATTCATTTTTTCTCTTGTGAGCTAGCTGAGGGTGAAGCCCTAACGCCGTTCTGCATTTTTTTAAGCCGCATGTTAGCTTTGTAGTCCCCTCGTAGGCAGAGGGAACTGTTGTAACCGACAATACGTAAAATCCACTGTCTTCAATATTGCTTAAGACTTTGCCGTAATCAGGATAAAGATCGACATGACAATGAAGATCCATCATTTGACGTTTTCCGCTTTTAAAAAGCTCTCAACTTCTTTTAAGCCACGTATTACTGTAGATTCGAGCCTTTCCCTTACCACGGCATCAAATGGCAATGAGCCACTTTGTCTAACCCAACGCTTGATATTCTTAGATTTTGTCATTCTTATAATTGCGGTCTGAACTGCTTGGAGGTCATCCCTTATTTCCTTGTCCTTTTTCAAAGAATTCAAATTCTGTGTGACATAATCGGCATCATCCTTAAACCCCACATGATGCACTGAGGCTCTCCTTATTAGACAAGGAACACAATGACCACACTGTTTATGTTTTCTGTGCCAGTGACTACAGGAAACACTGAGAGGAACTGCTTTTTTGATAGCATCTTGGTCAACGCAGTTTGCCAACATTTCACCTTTAGTCATGAATTGATAAGGATTGACAAATTTCACATGAAAGCCAGTATCGTCTAACAGTTCTTCTAATCGGCTTAAAAAGTAAGGATGTGTAGTTCTAGTGCTATGGCTGCCGACTCTCCGTCTGGTTAAAGGAGGATTAATAGAAATATAACCATTTTCTGGAACAATGATTGTGGAAATATTTGGATCGTTATTTACTTTTCTCAGTGCGATGAGACCGAGTACTGCCATGGCTAAAAAGTTAAAGCTTCGGCCTCTCATTGTTACATCCGTTTTTCCCTTCAACGGAGTCATTAAACTCGGCGAAATACTGTACGATAATTGTGCAAATTTTGATTTTAGCAGACTCTTAATGCTTTCTTGCTTAACACCGTCACCTCGATAGGCATGACTAACTAGCAAGGGCTTATAAATTGATTTCCCATTTAAGATATCAATAGCACCAACGGCACTATCTAATCCCCCAGAAAACAAACATACCGAGTTCAAGCCTTTCAAAGATTGTAATGTGGCTTTTGATTTATCACTTTTTATTGGCTCTGGGAGGGCCATTGTTGATTTAAAAAATGCAAAACTCCATTGATCACCAGTCAAAAAGTTGAGAATAGAGCTTAGTCTTTTACTTTCTCTATTCCACATCACTTCATTTGAAACTGGGACATGTAAATGCATGATTCGAGACCATGCGTCGGGAGCTTCATTACGTCTATAGAATGTTTCTGCCGCAGTAACTGCTGTAGCGATTGTAATTAGGTCAATAGCATTCGAATCAACTTTAACCCCTAGTTTTCGTACCTTTTTGAGCAAGCCCAGAGAAGCCGCGCTATGTTTGGTGTTATCGTGTTTGTGGGTATGAAATATTTGAACTGGATGGCACTTCTCAGAGTATCGAGGCAACTCATTTGGGTCATTGTGAAAATAGAACTCAATCATTGAAGCTCTCCCATTCTTCGATAGTTTGAGAAATAGCGTCAACTTGCAACTTAGTGATGTTTTCTTGAGACAATACGCCTGCGTTCTCGCGTAGGACTTTTTCTACTTTTGAAATTGTGATCACTTTAATCAAATCCCTGAGTTCTTCTTCCATTCTGTATTGCTTACTTGCATGCTCAACATGAAACCAAGCTTTCCCCATACCATTAACAACATCTTGAAAAATGAGATCTGTCAGATAGCAGGAGATTGCCTCTTGTATAATGTCATCAGTAAACATCTCAGCGACGAATGTGTCCTCATCAGGCAGTACCTCTGAGAGGGCAAAGTCTAAGGCCATTCTCACGGCATCGGCATCACCATTCTCCGGGGTTAAGTGCTCAGATATGCGGTCAATTGCCTGATCCGTAGTAAGTCCAGTTAAGTCACTGAGTGAAAGTGACTTATTGTTAAACTTAACTGTGTCACCCTGCATCATCCCCAGCAGGCCAGAACCTGCACTTATTCCGCTAGCTAATCTTCGACTTATGCCAGAGCCGCCACCGGAACTCTTGGCGTACTTTCTTAATGAACGTTTGAGATTAGAAGAGTCGCCACCAGACTTTGCGTAATCACCGAAAGACCTACGAGCACCAGTTAGGCGATTAGGGGACGGAATATTCGGCACGGGACCGGGGATTTGCTCCTGCACCTTTCCATTATCAACTTCCGATGGTTGTTGATTTTCATCGCCAACGTCGCCATCAGGTGACCCCGCACCAGAACCAGTTCCAACCTCAACCGGAGAGCCTTGCTCTGCCCATGGTGGTAGCAGTGGGCTTCGATTGTTTGGCCCTGTACTCGATGCAGATGTTCCCATTACTTAGTTCCCTCTAAATCTTTTATCATTGTGTTTATCCACGGCTTCTTCGGAACCTTTCCTAAGAAAGATTTGAAGATGTCTTTACATTGAGCGTCTTTTAAAGCTAACCAACGCGCACCATAAATGCCGGGAGATTTGAGCTTTAAGTCATCGACTTGCCTTAAATAGGCAACCAAACCATCCATTACCAGTACATATTCTTCAGCAGCCAATTCTGTAAATAACTTATCACTTGCCGAGCTTGTCGGTGTCGCCTGTTGCCGTAAACCATTCAGTAGTGCTTGAGCTGCTCCGGATAATATATTGTTCGCAGTCCCCATTGGTATACTCTGCCTGCTGAGATAAACCGCAGGGGTTAAATCTACATCTGCAAATTTTGGCTCCAATTCAGACCATTTATCCAAGAAAGCTAGTTCACTTTCCCACTCTTTTGGAATGAGGTTCATATCTAGCTCAGATTCTTGATCTTCTAACATTTTTAAAAAGGCTGGCTTGCCTTTCTCAGCATCGATGAGTTCGTAAAGCTTATTAGTCGCTTTAACCCCCATGCAGCGTTCGAATATAACCAACTTGATAACGGCTCGCTCATCCAAGTTCATGCCTCGACGATGCGCAGTTCTATATCGCATCTTCACTTGGTTTAATAAGCGCTTAACTATTCTTGGGTTGCCACTAATGTTTTTGGATTCAGCCAAAATAGGAGCCAACTGCTCTGCAAGTTTAAAATCATCTCGCAGCTCAGACTTGTTTGGAAGGTTGCAAGGTTTAAGCAGATCATCAACTGAGGTTTGAGGTTGCTTCCAAGAAAGCCTCAGTGATTCTTCTAAACCAATGCGGATCTTCTCAAACTCTTTGTCTGGCACTCGCTTGTCTTGGGTAAATAGCATTATCAAATACGCCCTGACTTCAGCCACACCCGGCTTCGGCACATGCACAGGAATCTGAATTAGTTTATCCACATAATCAATTTGATGCCTTAATGAAGCCCCCTCATGAAAATGTGGAACTGCAAGCTTAATCATGTCTGGGTCGGCAGCGACAACAAATGAAGTATTTGGAAGAAACAGAAAAAGTCTTATAGCCTCAAGGGTAGATATTGTGTTCTTTGGAGAACACCTATCAAGATTATCTATATATACAATTAGCGGTTTATCAAAAGCTTCCAATAGCGAAGTGTAGGACTTCCTAAACTCTCGAATCTCAGTCGGCGGTGAAAATTTATTTTCTGCTGTCAAAAAGTCGTTAGCTTTGCTTTTTAATTTAGATAACTCTTGGGCATCGTTTAAGACGTCTTCTAAACCAACACCTTTCTGGGCTTCCTCGTTAGAATCACTAGCCATTCCAAAAAGCTTCTGAAGAGCGCCAAATGTAGGCATACCTGAAATTGCAGCTGCTCCTTCAGCCATAAATCCCATAAAACGAATCTTGTCTATACGATTAGCAAAATCCAAAGCCTTTTTAAGCAATCCTTTGTCATCGGCAGCCTTTTCAACTAACTTGGCTGCAATCGTTTCCAACAGAGCTGCTTTTGCATCGTCGTAGCTCTGAAACGTCCAAGCATCAAAGTGAACTTGAATGTATTCCTTTTGTTCTTTTCTAATTGCGTCAGAGGTTAGTTCAAGAATCGTAGACTTTCCCGCTCCCCAGTCTCCAAATATACCAACAGATATAGGCATTAAATTCCTATCTGTGATGATTTCTTTTATTGACTGAGCAATTTCATTAAAGTTAAGGAAGTCTATTTTTGATTCTTTGTCTGACCACATAAAAATTCCTATTTTTTAATATGTTCCATATTATCCAGTAACCTTTAGTTCGCTGATAAAGATGGCACCTACAGACTTGTTTAAAACACACCCAACGCCTTATAAATCACATCGATGGGATCGCTTTAAAACTCACCTGAAATTTGGTGAAGGTTTCCGCAGGGATGCTTTGGATATCTTTTGCTGAATGCCCGTACGTGCCAACGCAATCTATTGTCAACGATACTATGGGGTACGATTTCCCGCGCACCAAAGCCACTACTTAGCGAGGTATAAATAATATTGAAAGTCTTCTTATTGATCGTTGCTTGGATCAACCGGGCGACAGTAAAAATGTCTGGAATGTTTAGCTGACTTGGCGCTTCTACAGGGAAGTCGATATTGTCTATCGCATCTAGCCCATCGGAGATTTGATTTGCCAGCTTAGCGAGTGTCTTTTTCGCATCATGCTCGACCAACGGCGTAAACTCAGGCGTTTGATAGTAACGCTTGTCTCGTGAGTCATACGTCATGTTGTTAGGGTGAAGTTCTTTGTATAGGGTGATATCACGCGATGCAGATGACAGCCCCTGACCAGAGTAGTTTACCACTTCCGCCCGTCTCATATGCCCGATAAATAGAAGTTTGAAGTCTATGTAGGCAAACCTTTGCTTTTGCGCATAGTTCAAATCAGTCCAGTCCATTCTGATACACACATCGCAAATAGTAGTCTGAGTTTGTCTCAAAATGAGACACAGGTCAATTTATTACGACACTTACCAATTGTCTACGAAATTACTACTTGGCGACTTCAAGCTGCTTGCTTAGTTTTGAAGTAATTAGCATCTTAGTTATGGGTAGCTTGTCCAGTTTTCGAGTTAACCAACCGTGCCCCCCTAAGAGCTTATCGAGTTGGTAGTTTGAAAAGCTTTCTTGAGTAATTTGTAAAATTTTTTGCAAATCTTGATGGACTTCTTTATCTCGCTTCTGCCAATCAACTCTTGGGTTTTGTTTGGGCTTTTGTGGGAGCGGAAGTTTCTGGTTCAGCCATTTTCGTTCATGGCGATATAACCAATGAAAAGCGGCATAATGATTTTGTTTAATATGTTCTTTTGAAGCCCATGGATTTGAGGTCAATGCGCGTAATATTTCCGTTTTGTACCGCCTTCTTTTTGACTCAGATTTGCATTTTTTTCGATGTTCGACCAACCCCTCAACAGACGAAATGACTTGCTCAATACTACCTTCCGACACATTAAAGGATTTTGCTATAACTCTCCTGTGAAAGCCCAACTTTGCTATATAGGCTATTTTGTCTTTGATCTCTTTTGTCAGCACTTTGGGCGATAAGTTAATCGGAATTCCTTCTTGTATGGCTAATAATTTTAAGTACGTCCGACTCTTGCCAGACTGCCTACATGCCTCGGCAAGTGAAAGCGATTGATTGAGTAATTCAATACAGTTTTGCTTAATATTATCCACATGGGTTGATTGGCAAACATTGACATACGCGCTCTGTGAATCACTATTGCTCAACTTAGAACTCAATAGATACTCGATTAACAAATATTTAAAAGGGTGCTGATTACTATCACCTGAAACCAAAGACCTAACGTAACCAAAATCTTCTGGATTTCTAGGGAACATCTTTTTCCCTGAATAGCAAAACAAATTAGTTAACTCCCAAATATCCCTCACAAGACTTTGACGCCTGCATCTGCCACTCTGATGTATATAACCAACCTGCTTTAGCTCCTTCAACAATTGGTTGTGCTGATAAGGCTGATCATGATGCTGAATACTTTTGAATTTCTGGTACACAAACCGAGAGAAAGCTACTTCTTCTGTATTACAAGTGCTCGTTAGCTCTCTTACAGGTGGTAAAAAATCACCCTCAATATGAGGTCTGTCTGGCAAGTTAACCGAGAGCAGTTCTATTGCATGCTTTGCGCAACAATTTAAACCCGGTATTTGATGTGTTATGTGCCAATATGAAAAGCCGTAATTCTCCACATCCTCGTTTGAGCAAAGCGGACAATACTTGGCAATCATCCCACCTTGGAGAGAGAAGTTAACTATCCTGCACACACGCAGCGCTTTAGCTGTATTATTGCCAAATACAGCCAACTTAATCTCATTTGCATGATACGGCATATAATAGGAAAACAATCGTCCAAGCGTTTGTTCACTGAAAATGGTGCCTGCCGATTCAGTACCGACTTGGGAGGCAATGCCTACACCAATAGTCAAAAATGGATGAATACTTATGCGGGAACGTCCAAATACATTGAGCAGATATTGTTCTCGACACAATCCTGTTTGCTTGAGATGACGAACAAAACGACTAAAAAGCGCCTCATCTGGCATTGCTGCTGGTATCAAGGTCAAATAGGTATCACCAGCTAAGATTGAATACTTTTTAGTCTAGTTCAAGCAGGGGATCATTCAATATTGTTCTGTCTGATTTTAAGACAGCTATCGCATCTGGGAACTCTGCAATTCTTTGGAGTCTATCGACATCTGGTATTTTAGACAAAAGATCAACATCTTCTAACAACGTTTTCAGTTGCAGTGCAAACTCTGGGTGTTGAGGTTTGGTGACATCACCGGTTTTATCGACCTTTATTTTCTGTGATAGTCCGTTACTTTGCGTGGATTTTCGAGTGGGTCCAGATGGTAGAGTGGTACTTGTTTTGAATCTCACAACCTCCTTGGTTTGCTTGGTTAAGCCACAAGCAATATTGTAACCAGCCTCAAGAGATGCTTCTGTTATCCTTTCGTCAGTGCTTCCAATAAGCAACCTTTGCGCCTCTCTGAACGTCCTAGCAGCCATATCTATGTTGCCACAGGTTAATTTGTGAAGGCAGCTGTTGAGTTCTGCATTCAACTCCGTGAAAGGACTTGTCCACTGGTATTGCCATAACTGCCCAATGAAAACCTCCCATGATTGAGAGCTAATATCCAATCCATGCATTTCACGATGAAAACCGCTCTCCGCTCGCCGAGCAGCCTTCAACTCCTTGACGAGGCTTTGATCGAATGGAGGATTAGCAATAAAAAAAATGGGAATTCCCAATTTGTTAACCAAGCGGTGTATAAACTTCAGTAGATTGCTTTCACCGCCCGTTCTAGCAAATTGCAGATTCTGCATTTCGTCTATGACAAGAATGCCTAAATTATTAATCTTAATCTGCTGCTCCATTTGTCGAATCAGGGAGCCAATGTATTTTTCAGGTTTTGTTTTTTCTCGCCCGAGTGTTAAATCAAGTGTCGCCAATATTTCTTCACATAAATCTCGAACACTTGAGTTACTTGGACAATCGACTTTCAATGATACAACCTGTTGAGGAAAGGGGACTGGGTTGCCAAGATAACTTTCGTGAATAATAACTGTTGGGAAGTAGCTTAGAATCTGCTCAATCATTGTGGTTTTACCAACACCACTGTCCCCAATCAATGTAAGCCCTTCACCTTTTGGAACAAACTTTCCAGTTCTTGGCAAAACCTTAGGTAGGTTTTCCACGTCATAGTGCATATATTGGGCGGTAGTTGGGCTGAAAGGGTTTCTTGACGAATAACCTTGTTTGATAACTCGCTCCACAGCTCTGAAACAATCTTTATATTCAGTAAGGGGTTGCCTAAGCTCACTTATACGATTTAAGTACTCCTCTCGAACCAGTGGGTCCGGATCATTTGCAATATCTTCCGCCAAATCAGGGTAATTGCTGAGATGAAACATAATCTCTTCCCATGATTTCTTGGGTGGTAGAGCCTCAATGAGTGGATTGCCCGAATGTTCTGGTAATATTGGCTTAGAATATTGCGCTCGCTCAATTGTCATCATCATTTCTCTTTCGATTGCGTTGAGGGCCTTGAGGCAATGGAATAACTGAACTCGTTGCTACAGGTTTAGCGGGTTCCGTAGCCTTACCAGCGGACGCTGAAGAAGCCCCATCGATAATATTTGTTGTTCGCTCAATTTCAATTTTTCTGTTATCTCTGATTCCTTGCTTCCTTTGGTTGAAAGGAGTTATTTTTGCAACTTTGCTTCTGCTAGCAGCTTCTTTATTTATTTTGCTGACTTCTTTTCTAACTTCTTTTCTGTGGTCATTAGCCACAGTATTTTCCTTTTTAACATCAAGCCAATCCTGAACGAAATCTGCCTCAATCATACTTCTATCCCTGAACAGCTTGCGTCTCTCGGCTAAATTGCATTTCACGAAGCCTTTATTTTTATCAAGCCGAACATAAATAAAATTCGTAGTGTTTTCATCAATTCGAGCCTCTAATTGCCATTGCCCTGACGATCTAGCGATAGAGTGAAATTTTCGCGACTCAATATCAGAATTTGTATAATAAAGACCTTTATATTCAAGGCCATACTCAGTCATGCTGACCATAGCAGAAGGCAACAGTTGTGCTACGACATCGCTAGGGTTACAAGATCGTAACTCTGTCCTAAACTTAGCTACGTGAATCTTCCAGTAGTTGAGTGGAGTCGGTTCTAAGTTGTTCTCAAGGAGTAGTGATGATGAGTAAGTTAACTCTTCAAACACTGA
>NZ_JAUZVZ010000043.1 GCF_030717845.1 Alkalimonas collagenimarina | reverse complement strand
GTTAATACAACAAAGTTAAGCACAATCAGGGAGTTTATTATGACCACTACTACAAGCGCTGGCGCATCTACTGCAGGTGGAAAGTTTCGCCAGGCCATTGTCGACAATCAGCCATTGCAGGTGGTTGGCACCATCAACGCCTATACTGCCATGATGGCAGAGCGGGTTGGCCATCAGGCACTGTATCTATCCGGTGCTGGTGTGGCGAATGCTTCCTTTGGCTTGCCTGATTTGGGCATGACGTCGCTGAATGACGTTTGCGAAGATATTCGCCGTATCACAGGTGCCACCGAAGTGCCTTTGTTGGTGGATGCCGATACCGGTTGGGGTGGGGCCTTTAACATTGCCCGTACCGTGAAAGAAATGACCCGTGCTGGTGCCGCTGGTTTTCATATTGAAGATCAGGTCGCGCAGAAGCGTTGTGGCCATCGCCCCAATAAAGAAATTGTCTCACAAGATGAAATGGTTGATCGCGTTAAAGCAGCGGTCGATGCTCGTTTTGATGAAAGCTTTTTTATCATGGCGCGGACCGATGCCTTAGCACAGCAAGGTGTTGATGCCGCCATTGAGCGTGCTTTAGCTTGTCAGGCCGCTGGGGCCGATGCGATCTTTGCCGAAGCGGTGCATACGCTGGAGCAGTACCAAGCTTTTACCAAGGCACTGGATATTCCGGTACTGGCCAACATCACTGAGTTTGGTCAGACGCCTTTGTTTAATAAACAAGAGCTTTCTTCGGTCGGTGTCGCCATGGTGTTGTATCCGCTTAGCGCGTTTCGGGCGATGAACAAAGCGGCATTGAATGTGTACCAAAGCATTTTGCAGCAAGGCGATCAGAAAGCAGTGATTGACGATATGCAAACGCGGATGGAGTTGTATGACTTTTTGAATTACCACGCCTTTGAAGAAAAGCTGGACCAGCTGTTTAGCCAAAAGAAGTAATGGCGTGAGTGCAATCAGTTTCGAATTTGAATCAACAGAATAAGAGGACAACGATCATGGTCGATAAAGCATTAACGGGCGCAGGTTTGCGCGGACAAGTCGCAGGGCAAACGGCGCTTTGCACGGTAGGGCAATCTGGCTCGGGCTTAACCTATTACGGCTACGATATTTCTGATCTTGCAGAGGTTGCAGAGTTTGAAGAAGTGGCCTATTTGCTGGCACATGGCGAACTGCCAAATGCTGGCCAGTTGGCTGAGTACAAAGGCAAACTGAAGCAACTACGCAAGCTGCCACAAGCTTTAAAAGATGTACTGGAGCGTATTCCTGCGTCAGCGCATCCGATGGATGTGATGCGTACCGGTTGTTCCATGCTGGGTAATCTGGAAATGGAAACCGACTTTAGCCAAGCGGATGGCCACATTGAACGCATGCTGGCTTTATTTCCGGCGATTGTGGCGTACTGGTATCGTTTCAGCCATGATGGCGTCCGGGTAGAAACCGACACCGATGACGATTCCATCGGCGCTCACTTCCTGCATTTGCTGCACGATAAAAAGCCAAGCGAGCTGCATGAAAAAGTGATGCATGCGTCACTCATCCTGTATGCAGAGCATGAGTTTAATGCATCAACCTTTACCGCGCGGGTCTGTGCTTCTACTTTGTCAGATATTCATTCTTGCGTGACGGCAGCCATTGGCTCACTGCGTGGCCCGTTGCACGGTGGTGCTAACGAAGCGGCGATGGAGTTGATTGAATCCATGCCAAATGCTGATGAAGCCGAGCAAACCCTGATGGGCATGCTGGAGCGTAAAGAAAAAATCATGGGCTTTGGCCATGCGGTGTACCGGGAAAAAGATCCGCGTAACGCTATTATTAAGGCATGGTCCGGGAAGCTGGCTGCTGAGTATGGCGATTCGCGCTTGTACGATGTGTCGGTGCGTTGTGAAGAAGTGATGTGGCGCGAGAAGAAGCTGTTTTGTAATGCTGATTTCTTTCATGCCTCGGCCTATCACTTTATGGGCATCCCGACCAAGCTGTTTACGCCTATCTTTGTCATGTCACGCGTAACCGGTTGGACCGCTCATGTGAAGGAGCAACGCGCCAATAACCGGATTATTCGTCCCAGTGCCGAGTACACCGGACCAGCGCCACGGCCAGTGCCACCAATCAACCAGCGTTAAGGCATAACGCCGTGTTTTTGGCGAATCAATTGGACAAGCCGCTTCGCCATCAGGCAGATACACAAGAAGCGAGATAAGGCTTGCTCTACGCGAACCGTTGAAGCCCCGGATGGGTTTATGGCGTGTTTGCGTGAGTCAGCCGGTTCGAGTCCAAAGCGAGTGTTTCTTACATGCACAACAACGACTGAGCAGACTTATGAATACAAATTACCGCAAACCACTGCCGGGCACCAATCTGGAGTACTTCGATACTCGTGCTGCTGTAGACGATATTCAGCCGGGTGCCTACGATAAGCTGCCCTATACCTCAAGGGTATTGGCCGAAAATCTGGTGCGTCGCTGCGATCCGGCGATGTTAACGGATGCTTTAAAACAATTTATTGAACGCAAAAACGATTTGGATTTTCCCTGGTACCCAGCCCGGGTAGTGTGCCACGATATTCTTGGCCAGACTGCCTTGGTCGATTTAGCCGGTCTGCGTGATGCTATTGCTGAGCAAGGCGGCGATCCGGCAAAAGTAAACCCTGTGGTGCCGACGCAGCTGATTGTTGATCACTCATTGGCAGTTGAGCACGGTGGCGCCGATAAAGATGCTTTCGCCAAAAACCGCGCCATTGAAGATCGTCGCAACGACGACCGTTTTCACTTTATCAACTGGACCAAAACTGCCTTTAAAAATGTCGATGTGATCCCACCAGGCAACGGCATCATGCACCAAATTAACTTGGAGCGTATGTCGCCAGTCGTGCATTCGCTGGATGGTGTAGCCTTCCCGGATACACTGGTGGGTACCGATAGCCATACCCCGCATGTCGATGCACTTGGCGTCATTGCCATTGGTGTCGGTGGCCTGGAAGCAGAAAGCGTGATGTTAGGCCGTGCATCCTGGATGCGCTTGCCCGAGATCATCGGTGTTGAGCTAAGCGGCAAAGCCCAGCCGGGAATTACCGCCACCGATATTGTACTGGCCATAACCGAGTTCTTACGCAAACAAAAAGTGGTGTCGTCTTATTTGGAGTTTTTTGGCGAAGGGGCATCCAGCTTAAGCTTGGGCGATCGCGCTACCATTTCCAATATGACTCCTGAGTATGGCGCGACAGCCGCCATGTTCTACATTGATCAGCAAACCATTGATTACTTAACCTTAACGGGCCGTGAGCCAGAGCAGGTGAAACTGGTAGAAAATTATGCCAAAACCACTGGTTTATGGGCGGATAGCTTAAAAACAGCTTATTACGAGCGGGTGCTGAAATTTGATTTATCGTCGGTTGGCCGCACCATGGCCGGGCCTTCGAACCCACATGCACGTTTAGCGACCGCTGATTTGGCTTCAAGCGGCATTGCAGCCCCTTATGTTACCGAAGAAGGCAAGATGCCAGATGGGGCTGTGATCATTGCTGCCATTACCAGTTGCACCAACACCAGTAATCCACGCAACGTGATTGCGGCCGGTTTATTGGCGCGTAACGCCAACGCCAAAGGCTTACTGCCTAAGCCCTGGGTAAAAACCTCATTAGCCCCTGGCTCCAAAGCCGTTCAACTGTATCTGGAAGAATCCAAGCTATTAACCGAACTGGAGCAGCAAGGCTTCGGTATTGTTGGCTTTGCTTGTACTACCTGCAACGGCATGAGTGGTGCCCTTGATCCGGTGATCCAGCAAGAAGTGATTGAGCGCGACCTGTACGCTACTGCGGTGTTATCGGGTAACCGGAACTTTGATGGCCGAATTCATCCGTATGCCAAGCAAGCCTTTTTAGCCTCACCGCCACTGGTAGTGGCTTATGCCATCGCGGGTAGTATCCGGTTTGATATCGAAAAAGATGTGCTGGGGCTGGATCAAGCTGGCAACCCAGTAACGCTTAAAGATCTCTGGCCAAGCGATGAAGAAATCGATCAAGTAGTGGCAAGCAGTGTCAAGCCAGAACAGTTTCGTAAAGTTTATGAGCCGATGTTTACTTTGTCGGTCGACTATGGCGAGCACATCGATCCACTCTACGATTGGCGGCCACAAAGTACCTATATTCGTCGTCCTCCTTATTGGGAAGGTGCCTTGGCGGGTGAAAGCAGCTTAACGGGCATGCGGCCACTGGCCGTGCTGGGTGATAACATTACCACCGATCATTTATCGCCATCCAATGCCATTATGCTCGATAGTGCGGCCGGTGAGTACCTGGCCAGCATGGGCGTACCGGAAGAAGACTTTAATTCCTATGCAACGCACCGGGGCGATCACTTAACGGCGCAACGTGCCACCTTTGCCAACCCGAAACTGTTGAATGAAATGGTTATGGAGAACGGCAAGGTAAAGCAGGGGTCTTTGGCCCGTATCGAGCCTGAAGGTAAAGTCACCCGCATGTGGGAAGCCATTGAAACCTATATGGAGCGTAAGCAGCCGCTGATCATTATCGCCGGGGCTGATTACGGCCAGGGTTCATCGCGTGACTGGGCGGCCAAAGGGGTCCGTTTAGCCGGTGTACAAGCCATTGCTGCTGAAGGTTTCGAGCGTATTCACCGTACCAACTTAATTGGTATGGGCGTGCTGCCACTGCAGTTTGATGAAGGCACCTCCCGGCATACATTGGCGATTGATGGTACTGAAACCTACGATGTACTTGGTACCCCAACACCACGGGCCCGTTTAACGCTGGTGATCAACCGTAAAGATGGCGAGCGGGTTGAAGTGCCTGTGACCTGTCGGCTGGATACGGAAGAAGAGCTGTCGATTTACGATGCAGGTGGTGTGTTGCAGCGCTTTGCCAAGGACTTCCTGGAAGGGGCAGTTTAATGTTTCAACCACAGATCCGTATTCCAGCCACCTATATGCGTGGCGGTAGCTTTGTTTGATCCGGTTCAGCGGTTCCTACCGCTGAACCTTATCGCTGCGAAAAAATGCGATTTTTTCTTGCTCGCAGGCACAAGTGCCTGGCGGTAGTTCCCTCTACCGCAGAGGTTCCGCCGGATAATTAATTTTTTGGAGTAAGTAATGTTTAAACCACAAGTCCGCATTCCAGCCACCTATATGCGTGGCGGAACCTCGAAAGGGGTGTTTTTTAAGTTGGATGACTTACCAGAGCAAGCCAGAGTGCCGGGGCCTGCCCGGGATGCGTTGCTGCTGCGGGTGATTGGCAGCCCGGATCCATACGGTAAACATACCGATGGCATGGGTGGCGCAACCTCCAGCACCAGTAAAACCGTGATCTTAAGCAAAAGCAGCCAGCCGGAGCACGATGTCGATTACCTGTTTGGTCAGGTTGCTATCGATAAGCCCTTTATCGACTGGAGCGGCAATTGCGGCAACTTAACGGCCGCAGTAGGCTCGTTCGCCATCAGCAATGGCTTGATTGATGTTAGCCGTATTCCACGTGATGGCATCTGTACGGTACGCATTTGGCAGGCCAATATAGGTAAAACCATTATTGCCCAAGTACCTATGAGCAATGGAGCTGTGCAGGAAACCGGAGGTTTTGAGTTGGATGGGGTGACTTTTCCAGCCGCTGAAGTGCAAGTCGAGTTTTTGGACCCAGCCGATGCCACCGGATCCATGTTCCCAACCGGTCAGTTGGTTGATGAACTTGAAGTGCCGGGGGTAGGGAGCTTCCCAGCCACTTTAATCAATGCCGGAATCCCGACTATTTTCCTCAATGCGGAAGATATCGGCTACACCGGCACTGAATTGCAGGAAGCTATTAACGAAAGCCCGGAAGCGTTGGCCCGTTTTGAAACCATTCGCGCCTATGGTGCGGTAAAAATGGGGCTGATTAATGACATTAGCGAAGCAGCCAACCGCCAGCATACGCCGAAAGTGGCTTTTGTTGCACCGGCCAAAGCCTATGTCTCGTCCAGCGGTAAAGAAGTGACCACTGCGGATATCGACTTACTGGTACGTGCGTTATCGATGGGGAAATTGCACCACGCCATGATGGGCACTGCAGCCGTGGCCATTGGCACCGCAGCCGCTATCCCCGGCACCTTGGTTAACCTGGCAGCAGGCGGTGGCGAGTTGAAAGCCGTTCGCTTCGGCCACCCATCCGGCACCTTGAAAGTTGGTGCCGCTGCAGAGCAAATCAACGGCGGCTGGGTTGTTACCAAAGCCATTATGAGCCGCAGCGCGCGGGTGTTGATGGAAGGCTGGGTGCGAGTGCCCGGTGATAGTTTCTAAAGCAGGGCATTTTACGAATAAAGGCGCTGCGGCGCCTTTTTGAGTTATAAAAAGATCAGCTGTTTGCGGTTAGCTTTGGCTTAGCATCCGTCCGTTGGCACTTGCTGTACACAAATTCAGGATCAAGATCTACACCACACTGCCATTCGATGGTGTCAAAGGATACGAATACTTGCTGAAATGCACCAGGATCTATGAGCCGTTCGAACACACCAAAATCAAGGTAAGGATTCATATCTAAGGTGCCATGCTCACCATTGGAAAACTCTACAGATAGCCGGTAGTTTTCAAGTGCCGTGACTTTTTTGACCGATGGTTGCATGCTTATTCCTCTTACTTCAGTGGCTGAATTTTAAATGGCTCTTCGCCATTCATCACCAATGCCCAATCAGCTAACAGTTCGTCTTGATGTAATTCTGCCCATGCCAACACAAGCTTTGTCTGCTTATTGGGAAGTGAGCCTTGCATCAACTCACAGGTTCTGATGTCTATGGTTGCCTTGTATTCACCGTAGTACACATGAAAATGCGGTGGTGGGTGCTCTTTCGGAGCGTAATACATCCGGATAATAATGCCATAGAACATCGAGATAGTCGGCATTTACATTCTCCTTTTGAAGTATAGCGAAATCTGACTGTCTTTACCTACAACAACTGCGATAACGGGCTTTTCACGCCACTGGCACCGCGATTGAGTACATGGGTGTAAATCTGTGTAGTACGCACATCGATGTGGCCAAGCTGTTCCTGAACCGTACGGATATCCGCGCCGGATTCCAGCAGGTGGGTTGCACAAATTCATCAGGAATGAATTTGAACAGCCGTAGGCTGGCCCGAAGGGGAAAATGCATGGACGCATTTTATAAAGCTATGCCTTAATGTATGGCAAGTAACATTTTTACGAATTTCCGCTTTGCGGGCGGCGATTTTGATTTCACGCCGTACACAGGATTCATCCAGATGATGGCGACGAATGCATTTAGATTCGGGATCCAGGCTAAGCTTTATCGACGGAAACAAGTAATGCCAGCCAAGTTGCTTGGGAGCGCTTGGATTTTTGCGTGCCAGTGCAAAGGGAAGCCAGACACCGGCATAGTCAGGGTTCGCCAGATCTGCCTGAAAATACCGCATCACATGCTGAGTTTGTTGCTTCAGGCTTGTAACCAATTCGGGTGCAAGTGTGACCCGACGGTTTTTGTTGCCTTTCCCCTGCCACACCATTACCGACAGGTAATCGTAATCGATGTTCTGTACCCGCAGCCGGACCGCTTCCATTAAACGCAAACCGCTGCCATACATCAGTTGCGCAATTAACTTGTACTTTGGGTCGATCAGTCGTAAAAGTGCAGCAACCTCAGCCCGGGTTAGCACCACCGGAAGCTTAGGGCTCACCTGAGATCGGTTAAAGTCAAGGTTGAGGGACAGTGGCTTTTGCAGCACCTTGCTGTACAAAAAACTAAGTGCATTTAAAGCCGTTGCCTGAGTCCGCGGCGCTACATGGCGCTGATTGGCTAAATAGTTTAAAAACAGCTCGACATCAGCATCGCCCAGCTTGGCAGGGTGCTGCTTTTTACTAAACAGAATGTAGAAGCGGATCCAATAAATGTAAGTATCCACAGTGCGCCTGGCATAACGGCGAACCGTCATAAACTCTGCCACGTGATCAAGAAATGGTGAAGCCATCGCTCGAACCTCATGAATTAATATGTATAAATAAACAGTAGTTGGTAAATTTATTGTTATCAAGTCACTTGCAGGGAAAAACCTGTTTTTTGCAATAAAATTTTACATCTTGGTTATGAAGTTGTTGATTTGATAAGGGGAGTTCGCTAGATTGATGCAATCGAAAAAAGATAGAAGGGAAATTCCCGTGCGGAAAGAAGGGATTTTCCAAACTATTAAGCTGTTGAACTAAGCCGCTGCGCGGAGCCCGCAGCAACCAGCTAATATTGAACCAAACTTACTCCGGGACTGTTCCCAATTCAACCGGAGAATTATCATGACCCCGTTACGCCAAGCGATGATCGACGAATGTCGGTTGCGCGGTCTTGCCAAAAGAACCGAAGAAACCTACCTGTATGCGGTTGAGCAGTTAAGCCGCCACTACTACCAAAGCCCGGATACCATTACGGAAGAGCAGCTTGATCTGTATTTCAGGTATCTGACGTTAGAGAAACAGTTAGCCCGTAGCACTATTCATATCCAGCTCAATGGGATTTGTTTCTTCTATAAAGCCGTACTGCACAAGGAAATTACTATCACTAAGCCGTTATCAAGGCGGCCAGTTAAAGCGCCAGTGATATTAAAGCCTGCCGAAGTGAAGCTTGTCATTTCACTGTGCCCTGATAGAAAACACCGTTTTATGCTAATGACTTACTATGGCACCGGCCTGAGATTAATGGAGCTGATCAACACCAAAGTCGCCGACATTGATGGTCAGAGAAGCACGCTCAGAGTTGTGGGAGGCAAAGGCAATAAAGACCGGTACGTTGTGCTGGCCCCGGCCGTACTTAACTTGCTCCGAGAATACTGGCAGTTATACCGGCCCCGCGACGTGCTGTTTTATTCTGGCAGAGGCATGGATATACCGATGTCCAGCAGTTGTATTACCAAGCCGTTTAAGGAAGCGGTTCGGGCAGCAAACGTACCCAGTGGGTGTAGCCTTCACAGTTTACGCCATGCTTACGCCACGCATCAGTTGATTGCGGGGATGCCGCTGTATGAACTGCAAAACCAATTAGGTCATACCGACATAAAAACCACTCAACGTTATTTGCACTGGCTACCGGAGATGGGTAATGGTGCCAGAGATTTACTGGCAGGTTGGACAACAGCATGAGCCTGCATCTGAGTGAGGTGTTGGAGCGGTTTCTACCGGCCTACAAGCAAGCCTACGCATTAAACTGGCAACAAGCCACTGCTTGCACGCACATAAGCCAATGCCGCACTGCCGCTTTAGGGCAGCAGTTATGGCAATGCGATAGTTGCCAGCAACAGCAAGTGGTGTACTGCTCTTGTCGCGACAGACATTGCCCTCGATGTCAGGGACAACGAACCCGTGACTGGATAGCAGCACAGGCCGCCAATTTGGTGCAGGCGAAGTACTTTCATCTGGTGTTTACCCTGCCGCATGAGCTGAATGTGATGAGCCAGTATGCACCGGAGAAACTCTACAAAAGCCTGTTCAGCGCGGTATGGCAAACCCTCAGTAAGTTCGCCAGCCAGCATCTCAAAACAGCAGGCGAGCTGGGTATGACGGCAGTCCTGCACACCTGGGGCCAGACATTAACGCAGCATATTCATCTGCACTGCTTAATCCCCGGCGGGATGTTAAGTCAAACCGAGCGCTGGCAGGTGATCACTAAAGGCTACCTGTTCCCGGTAAAAGCATTATCGACGGTGTTCAGAGCCAAAATGATGCAGCAACTGCGTGAGCATCAGCTGGAAATCCCCAGTGCGGAAACATTAATGAGCAAGCCCTGGACCGTATTTAGCAAAGCCTGCTTATGCAAGCCGCAAACGGTGTTGCGTTATCTTGGGCGCTACACCCGCAAAGGTGTGTTACATGAAAGCCGTTTACAACACATAGGTGCAGAAAGCGTCAGCTTTAACTACCGGGACTATCAGGATGGCAATAAGCGCAAAGTGATGACGCTGAGTGGTTGTGAGTTTATCCGGCGCTACCTAAGCCATGTGTTACCAAAAGGATTTATGCGGATCCGGCACTATGGCCTGCTGGCCAACCGCTGTCGTAGGCGAAAGCTGGCGATCATCAGAGGACAGGAGAAAAAGCCGAAGTCTGAAACTGAAACGAAAGCAACAGAGCCGGATAAGCCTTGCTGGCATTGTCCGCACTGTCATGTAGGCCAGTTGCACTTAGCTTCGCTGCTGATCTACAGACCGTCGGCGATAGCAGATGGTTGAGCAATAGCAGAGTAGCTATTGCGATGAAAACAGATCCCTGTGATCTGCGGTGTAGTATTGCCAACTCACAGGTTAAGGCAGAAAAGCAGCCAGGGTTGTTCAAAAAGACAGAGGCTGAGCAGCTCAGGCTTGAGAAAAAAACGCAACACGACGTGCCTAAATCTGTAAATAAGCTGTTCCCTTAAAAAACAAATTCCATTAGCATCAGTTATACCAAGAATTAAGTGAGCCGGTCCGTTCAACAGACGTTTAGCCGTCACTGAACAACGTGCCGGATAAAACGCTAAGACGTTAGCCTTCAAGACAAGGATGGTTTCTATGACAAGATTTTCTTTGATTTTAATTTCATTTTTATTAAGCAGCTGTGCGAGTGTCCCGCTCAGCACAATGCTCGAGTTTAGTTCATTTGGTAAAGATGACTTTGTAAACATTAAGGCTCAGGATCTTAGGGCAAAAATACAGGTTGATGAGCCTGTTCTAGCAGACGTAGAAAGTGCTGAATTAGCTCTTGAACTAACCACTGAAAAAGGCATAAGAGAATTTAAGTTTCCGTTGATTTTGCTTCGCCAAGAAAAAATTGCACCGGTGGCCGGGTTTTTCTCAAAGTCAGCGGGAAAGACTGAGTACACTCTAAAACTGTCAGATGAAGCGGTAAAAAACTTTATCGCAACCCAACAAATTATTCATGATGAAAGATCCGGCAAATTGAATTTTTCAGTTCAAACCGGTTTTCAGAAGTTTCCAAGTGAGATTAATGAAATAGGCTTGTCAGTTTTCTTAAAGCTATCTGAAGAGAAAGGCTTTGTTACTTTATTTGATAATGCAAAGCTAAAGGTCAAGCATGAAGGCTAACAAGTGCCACCAAAACGCCGCTTTGCGGCTCGACGATACTTCCCCCAATAAAGTAGACGCCTATCATTACGATGAGGTAGGCAAAAAATGGCAAGAATACTTTGTGACCATCGGGTTGTGGAATACAGCGTTGAGTTTAAATTAAAGGTTATCGATTTAACTGAAAAGCTTAGTGTTACTACAATACAGATAGCGGAAGCTTTAGGGTTACATCCGATAATGGTTTATCGCTGGCGGCAAGAGTACCGGGAGGGTAGGTTTGTTGCCCAACCTACGAGAAGGATCAGCATGACGAAAGAGCCGGCGGATAAGCCCATTAGTGAGAAAGAGAAGTCAGAGCTTAAACGGTTGCGCCAGGAGCTGGCGAAGCTAAAGAAGGAG
>NZ_JAUZVZ010000042.1 GCF_030717845.1 Alkalimonas collagenimarina | reverse complement strand
TTGACGCAGGCAATACTGTTATTATGGTTGAACATGATATGCAGGTCGCGAGCAATAGCGATTGGGTTATTGATATAGGCCCTGGTGCAGGCGATGAAGGCGGATTGATTGTCGCTCAGGGCGTACCAGCAGAAGTCGCAAAATCTACAACCAGCCGAACCGCACCTTTTTTGTCGGCGAGGTTCTAGACATTAAGAACATGTAAAATATTGCTAGTTTAGTCAATTACAGAAGAACTGACTTACCAGCGCGGGTAAGTCAGTTCTTGTTACTAGTTGCTGTTAAAACTGCATATCATAACCATCTACTTTAGCGTAAACCTTGCTAGTACCATCTTTAAGGAATACCAATATCTCATACGGCATAAAACGGTCGCCCACTTCCATACCTGGTGAACCTAATGGCATGGCTGGTACCGTAAGGCCAATAGCATTGGCCACTGGTTCGGCTAAAAACATAAGGATATATTTTGCTGGAATATGGCCCTCAAATACATAGCCATTCTCAGATACTGCAGTATGGCATGAGATATGATTGGGCTGAATGCCATAACGATTTTTAATAAAGCTTAAATCATCATAGTCTTTTGCGATAGCTGTTATGTCATTTTGCTCTATATGCGATATCCATTTTTTACAACAGCCACAGCTACTTGTTTTATAAACAGTTAATAAAGGCTCGCTCTGTTGTTGGCTCACCACAGGCTCTGCCGTAATTTTCGGATCATTATTAGTTACAGCGGGTTCAGAGCATGCTGTTAGCAAAAATACTGCTGCAAATAAGGCAGTTAAAGTTGTAATTTTTGGCACAGGGTTCTCCTAAAAAATAAGTCTTAATAACAAATAAAGCTAAGATTAACTTTGTGGCCCAACAAGTGTCGTAAACACGCTAGTCGTCACTAATACTGAGACCACCAATAGCGTTTCAATTAAAATTGACAGCCGCAGCGGTTGGGCATTTTTATGCTGCGCCAACTCAGCAACAAGTTTAAGTTTATGCCAAGCTGCTAACAGCAACATACCACTGACAAATATCAGCTTTAACATCAATAACTGACCATAATTGGTAGTGAATAAATTGCTAATAGGCTCTACAAGCTGCAGTAGTAATAGCACACCACAAGCGATTAATATGGATACAAAAAACACCGCTACCTTGCCAAAGTTTTCCATTAATGTCACTAAACTATCAGCTGGCAACGCTTTACAACTTTGATGTAAGGGCCACAAAGAACCAGCCCAAGCTGCCATGGCAAGTATATGCAACATTAACAAGCCTTTAAACACCGTATTGAGCTCTACCGTATGGCCCGCAAAAGTAAAGCTAATTGCTAGCAGAATAAACCCAGTCACTGTGACTATTCTTAGTATGGTTTTAAACCTTGCCAGCTTGTTTATCCCCCACTCACTAAGTAACAACAGCGTAAAACCGACAACAATGAAACTGACTTGGCTACCCACTGCCGACTGCCACATGATACTAAGCATTAAGGAGTCAAACATACCTGTTAAGCCATTTCCAGCCATAGCACCGGCTTGAAGTGGCAATTGCAATAATGATACTACTAGGCCAAAACCCGCCCACTTTAAAAACCAACTGCTAAGCCAGCCATCATAAGCCTCCAGCTTAGTATCAGTAGTACTTAACTGCTTTGATCGTAAAGTTTGCATTAATATGCTGCCGACACAACTGCTGACTGCAGCATAAGTGGCAAACTTTGTTAGTAATAGCATTAACTCCCAATGGCCAATCATCACTCGGTTTCCTTCTACTAATGCTGATGAGAATGCGACTGGTGATTAAGTGACTGATTAGAAGGCTGTTTTGCTTCCATCTTCATATCGCCATGGAGCATAAAACTATAATCACCGGTCATTCTATGGCCATCTTGGCCCATAACAATCCAACTCACCTGATACTCGCCCTCTTTAAGGGTTGGCAGTGGCCACTCAAATTCTGAGGCGGCTGTAGCTGAAGCCGCAAAACCAAATTTAACCGCTTTTTTCTCTGCATCAATTAAGCTTAATTTTATCATCCGTACTGGGGCACTGAATGTCAGCTTTAACGTTGCAGGGCTTTGCATTAACATCGCCTCATCTGCTGGTACTGTCTCAGTTAAATCAACATGTGCAGACACCGTAGTCGCCATTAATAAAACAGCTAAAGTACTCACTATTTTTAATGTTTTTAATATATTCATTTTTATCACCTTAATTATTAAAACCAGAACCGCACACCCGCGACCACACTCGTAGTAACAGTCGGTTCATTATTCGCTCGGGCATAGTCAGCACTATTACCATACTTAGCCATCCATTCAACGCCGATATAAGGCGCAAACTGGCGTGAGAACTCATAACGTAAACGCATTCCAGCATTTAAAGACGCTAAGCCTTTTCCGATACCATTAATGGCATCGTCTTTACCATAAGCAGTTAATCCCACTGAGCTTTGTAAGATTAAACGTTGCGTGAATAGCAATTCATATTCAGCTTCTGCTGCTATGGCTGTCCGCCCAGAGTTGCCTAAATAGGCAGTTACATCGACCTCAAACCAATACGGCGCTAACCCTTGGACACCCAATGCCAACCACTGCCGACTTTCCCCTTCCGTGTAGGTATCAAACCGGGCTCCGAGCTGGGCATCCCAAAACGAATAAACCGCACGGCTCCATAGCAAGTCGGTTTGGCTTTCTTCCAACTTACCATCGCTTACCTCACCATCCAGCTTTATTGCTAGTCGATTAAAAGTAGTGCCATACCAGCCTTGTAATTCAAATGCTAAGCTATCCGTAGCAAACTGGTGCTCCAACCTATCTGCTCTAATTGCGTAAAAACGGTGTTCATCTAGCAGTTTTAACTGGCGACCGCCGCCTATAGCATAAGGCCCGTCGGCTAAGGTATAACCGCCAGAATAAGCATGAGGATCTCGGGCATCTGCAGGCGCTTTTCCGCCCTGCATTTTCATATCGCCATGATCCATTTGGCTGTGGTCCATCGCCTTATCGTCATGGTCCATCTGGCTGTGGTCCATCGCCTTATCGTCATGGTTCATCTTGCTATGGTCCATCTGGCTGTGGTCCATCGCCTTATCGTCATGGTTCATCTTGCTATGATCCATCTGGCTGTGGTCCATTACCTTATCGCCATGGTTCATCTTGCTATGGTCCATCTGGCTGTGGTCCATCGCCTTATCGTCATGGTTCATCTTGCTATGGTCCATCTGGCTGTGGTCCATCGCCTTATCGTCATGGTTCATCTTGCTATGATCCATTTCGCTGTGGTCTATTGCCGTATCACCATGCTTCATCTTGCTATGATCCATTGCGCTGTGGTCCATCGCCTTATCACCATGCTTCATCTTGCTATGATCCATTTCGCTATGGTCCATTTGGCTGTCTGCCATCACCCCAGCATTTACTAGCAATAAACTCGCTGTTAACGCAATCACCGGCGCGCTACTGACTAATTTTATGATTCTCATGACACCACCACTTCTCTAAACATACCTGCATCCATATGAAATAACAGATGACAATGCCAGGCCCACCGTCCTACATCATGCGGCGTTGTTAAAAAACTAATTCGCTGAGCAGGTTGCACCGGAATAGTATGGCGTCTGACTTGGAGTTCACCACTTTCACTTTCTAAATCACTCCACATTCCATGCAAATGCATAGGATGAGGCATCATAGTGTCGTTTTGTAAAATCACCCTAACGCACTGATTTAACTTCATATGCACAGGTGTACTTTGGCCAAACTCTAAACCATCAATTGACCAGCTATAGCGTTCCATATTGCCAGTTAGGTGCAATTCAATTTCAGCTTCAGGACGCTGTGGTTCAATAACGTTTTCTAGTGAATGCAGATCGGATAACGTCAGCACTTTTCGGCCATTATTGCGTAAACCAATGCCCGGATCGTCCAAGTTAGTTCTTGGCGTATCTACCCGCATATCAACCGAAGGGCCATATTCAGTACTGGCATGGCGCACTTGCGTGCTGGCTTTAGCATAAGCAGCGGCCGGCCCTGCATGCTGACTTAAATCCATCGGCATAGCTGCGCCATGTTGGCTATGATCCATAGCGCCCTCTGTCATTGAACCGCCATGGGACATATTGCCCATCATGTCGGCCATCGCTAACCACTCTACTGGATCGACTGCCGGTACGGGTGCATTAATATTGTCGGCTACCGCTAGGGTGCCTCGAGCATAACCGGTGCGTTCTATGGTCTGGGCGAAAATGGTATAAGCATCAGATTGCGGTGTGACCAGTACATCATAGGTTTCACCCGGGCCAAATCGGAATTCATCAACGGTTACTGGATGGACATTTTGGCCATCTGACTGTACTACGGTCATTTGCAGTTCCGGGATACGGACATCGAAGAAGGTATTGCTGGCGCCATTAATAAAGCGCAAGCGAACTTTTTCGCCTTTTTTAAACAGGCCTCGCCAATTGGCCAGCGGTGTGCTGCCGTTAAATAAGTAGGTTAGTACAGCGCTTGACACATCTCCCAAGTCTGTCGGGCTCATGCGCATTTCTTGCCACATTTTACGTTTTGATAATGCTGAACTAAGCCCTTTTTCTGACAGGTCTCGGAAAAAATCTCGTACTGTTGGTTGATTATAATTGTAGATATCATCTTGCACTTTTAGTTTACTAAATACTTTCATCGGGTCATCATCGGTCCAGTCTGAAAGCTGTACCACATACTCCCTATCAGCAACGATGATATCTTGCTCTCTAGGCTCGATGATTAGTGCACCGTACATGCCAGTCATTTCTTGGAAGCCACTATGAGAGTGATACCAGTAAGTACCGCTTTGCTGCAGTTTAAACTTATAGACAAAGGTTTCACCGGGCATAATGCCCTTAAAGCTTAAGCCTGGTACCCCATCCATTTGATAAGGTAAAATAATGCCATGCCAGTGAATAGAGCTAGGCACCGATAAGGTATTGGTCACTTTAATCGTCACCTCATCGCCTTCGCGTAAGCGCAGCGTTGGTGCCGGAATAGAGCCATTAATGGTGGTTGCTGTACGTACTACACCGGTAAAATTGACTAAGGACTCAGCAATAGTTAGCTCGATAACTTTGCCGCTTAATTCTGGTGCAGAACCTGTCGCGGCATTGTCTTTAAAAGAGCTACCGGCGCGAACAACGTCTTTAAAAGAGCTACCGGCGCGAACAACATGCGGGAAACTAGCTATTACGCCTCCGATGGCAAGCCCTTGGACAAATCGGCGCCGCGAGATAGAAGCCGGTAACTTGAACTTGTTATCATTCATTTATATAACCCCTGAACTTATTTATTTCATCTAGCTTAGCTATTTATAACTGTCAGCAACATGACTCTGACATGACAAAGTTGTAATCTTGTTGTCATCTAGCTGACAGCCTGTGTATTGCAAGCTATCAGTTACCCCTATTTACAGGAAAGGTTATGCGATTACTGATTGTTGAAGACGAAATCAAAACGGGTGATTATTTAAAGCAAGGCCTCACTGAAGCGGGTTTTCAAGTTTCACTGGTTAGAAACGGCTTAGACGGCCATCACCTTGCAATGACCGAAGTATTTGATCTGATTGTGCTGGATGTGATGTTGCCTGATGTTAATGGCTGGCGGATAGTACAATCTATTCGCGAAAGCAATAACCTTACGCCAGTATTGTTTTTATCCGCCCGTGATAGCGTTGATGACAGAGTTAAAGGCTTAGAATTAGGCGCGGATGATTACTTAATTAAACCCTTTGCTTTCTCAGAAGTGTTGGCGCGGGTACGCAGCCTAATACGCCGCGGCCAAACCATAACCACCCCAGATTTACTTCAGGTGGCCGATTTACAATTAGACGTCCCCAAAAGAAGAGTCATGCGCAGCGGAGTCAAAATTGCCTTGAGTAATAAAGAGTTTTCTTTATTAGAGTTATTAATGCGCCGCAGCGGTGAAGTCTTACCTCGATCTTTAATCGCCTCACAGATTTGGGATATGAACTTTGATAGCGACACCAATGTTATTGATGTCGCAATAAGAAGGTTACGGGCTAAAGTAGACGATGATTTTATGCCAAAATTAATCCACACCGTGCGCGGCATGGGCTATAAACTTGAAAACGAGCAAGCGGATGAAGCATAACACTAAACGGCCACTGTCCTTGACCCTGAGAGTGGTACTGTCTGTCGTTGTCACTATTGCGGTTTGTTTACTGGTTGTTAGGCAACTGCTTATCAGTTCTATAGAGCACCATTTTATCGAACAAGATGCCGATGAACTTGGCGTTATTGTTCACTCTGTTCAGCAAGTGTTCCTTAAAGAACCTACAGATCCGAAAACTTTAGCTCAATCATTATCGCAAGCTGTTGCCGGACATCATGGCGTGTATTACCAAATAAACAATTCTCAGCAGCAAATTATTTATAACAATGCTAATTTTGATTTAAGCCAACTTACAGATACTGATGAATCCATAGATACATTTAAAATTGAAAATATCCAACACTGGCAATATCAAGATAAAGCCTATCGGGGTATTGCTCTGAACATAGCCACTGCAAACGATAACTACCGGTTAATTACAGCGATTGATATGGATTTTCACATCCACTTTTTGCAGCAACTCGGTCAAAGTCTTTGGGTGATTCTACTCGGTTCCTGCCTCCTTACTTTATTAGCAGCTTGGATTGCGGTGCATCAAGGTTTATCGCCACTTAGAGGACTAAGTGACAATATGCGCGACATTCAAACCAGCAAACTCGACATTAGATTAAACGCCAACGAAGTACCTTCTGAGTTAACGCATATGGTGCAGTCATTCAACCACATGCTAAACCGCTTAGAGGATGGCTTTACTAAGTTATCGCACTTTAGTGCCGACATTGCTCACGAAATTCGCACCCCTTTAACCAATATTATTACCCAAACCCAAGTCAGTTTATCTCGGCAACGAACGGCTGAGGAATACCAAAACGTGTTATTTTCGAATTTGGAAGAGCAAGAGCGGCTTAGCAAGATGGTTAGCGATATGCTGTGGTTGGCTAAAAGTAAAAATGGTTTAATCACACCAAATAAACAGCCTTTAAATATTGCCGAAGAAGTCGCGGCCATATTCGAGTTTTTTGAAGCGTTAGCAGACGAGGCCGGAGTCAAACTCGCGTTTACCGGTCAGCTCAGCGTCATTAATGCCGATCGCACCTTACTAAGGCATGCTTTAACTAATTTATTGTCAAATGCGATACGACACACAGCTTCTGGACACAGCATTATAGTCAACAGCTATCAGCAAGCTACTAACACGCTTTGTATCAGTGTCGAAAACCCTGGCCCAGCAATATCCGCCGAGCATTTACCTTATTTATTTGAACGTTTTTATCGCGCCGATCAATCAAGACAACGCCACAGTGATGGTGCAGGTTTAGGGCTGGCTATTACTAAAGCGATTATCGAAGCACATGACGGTGATATCACCGTGACCTCAGATCAAAATCTCACACGTTTTGTCATTACACTACGCATGACATAACTATAAACCCCTGATAAACCCCTAATAAAACCCTGCGCAATGTTAATTGCGCAGGGTTAGTTTAATTAGCTAAAGACATCAAAAGCAATATCAGATTCAGGCACCCCTTTATCTCTAAGTAACCTTATGGTGTCATCTATCAACCCTTTGGGCCCGCATAAGTAGAACTCAGGATCACCTTGCGCAACGATATTTTGCCAATTTAATGCCAGCACATGTTGGGCATAGCCGGTCGCACCTAACCAATCTTTGTCTGGTCGTGACAACACTGGGTAATAGTAAAAATTTGGGTATTGTTTAGCGAGTTCATAAAAGTAATCAACATAAACAATATCATTTTCATTTCGTGCGCCATAAAAGAAATGGATCTCTCTGGCTGGCTTGGCAATGGTTTTATCAATTGAATTACGGTTTTGTATAAACAACTGCTCTTCAACCAAAGCTTTTAAAGGTGCCATGCCGGAACCTGCACCCACTAAATAACTGTGCCAAATAGTAGATCACTCAGGTAAGGGAACTCAATGCGGTTTGCGCGATCAGATCAGTCGCCAAACAAACCAAACCCACAAACGCATTGAGTATGAACAAAATAGTATTTTTGTACGGCGCTGAAACGCGCAGGTTAAAGAAAATTATTCATAAAACACGAGATAGAGACCTTTGCCGCCGTGCGAATGCCGTCTTGCTGGTGTTGAAAGGTAAAACCAAGTCAGAGGTTGCGAGCCTACTGCAAGCTGGCCGGTCATCGCTTAACCGCTGGTTGAAATGGTATGACGTTGCCGGTGTTGATGGTCTAAAAACTAAAGGCGTTGGTCGCCCCGTTAGGCAGAATCGGGATTTTATCTGTGGCGTGCTGAAAATTTTGCTGAAGTACACGCCAAGGACGCTTGGATATCAGCGTTCACGCTGGAGTACAGAGTTGTTTGCGCTGTTACTGAACAAGTTATGCAACATTCAGATCCACAGTTCAACAATCAGACGCTGGTTGCCCAAAGCAGGAATTGTCTGGCGGCGAGCTGCGCCAACGCTTTATATCCAAGACCCGGATAAAAAGGAGAAACTGGCGGCTATCCGGGAGGCGCTGGCAGATAACAGTGTTGACCACCCGGTGTTTTACCAGGATGAAGTGGATATCCATCTGAATCCTAAAATCGGTGCAGATTGGGGGCATCGTGGCGAGCAGCGTAAGGTAGCAACACCAGGACAGAACAAGAAACATTATCTGGCGGGAGCATTACACGGCCAGACAGGGCAAATCGTTTATGTAGGTGGCGAGCGCAAGACCAGTGACTTATTTATTGAATTGCTGGAAAAGCTTAAAGGTCAGTATCGTCGGGCTAAGAGCATTCGGTTAATCGTGGATAATTACATCATCCACAAGAGCAAGAAAACCCAGAAGTGGCTGAGCGACAACCCAAAGTTCAAATTACTGTTCTTGCCGGTTTATAGCCCATGGCATAACAAAATTGAAAAACTGTGGCATGCCCTGCACGAGACGATAACCCGGAATCATCAGTGAAAAAACATGGATGATTTACTGGAGCAGGTTTACTACTTTATGGACACTGCCGCACCGTTTCCGGGCGGCAAGCATGGATTGAAGCAGGTGTATCACAATTAGGATCAGCTATTTAGTTACATTAGCTGCTGTAACTTATTTATGCAGGGGTATGAACTTAGACCACATTTATCACGCCACGATACATCTGCATTTGGCAGTGAAACTCATATTTTCCCACGGCCAAAGCTGGCACAGGCACGCTGGTAATGTCGTTTAATTTAAGGCTGGCACTAATCTCTAGCACTGGTATTAATACTGTTTCTGTACAAGGTGACGCATCTTTTCTATTAAACTTCAGGGTTAATGGACTGCCCGCTTGCACCTCTATTACCGACGGCGTGTAAACACCGTCTTTGACCACAATAAGTAGCTCTTTGTCTGTAACCACTGTCGTATTGGGTTTATATAACCAAAACCACCAGATGATTAAAAATATTAGGCTGATCCCTATTACGTTAATAATTATCATAATGAGTTTCCTTAGTGATCTTTAGCTTTAAATAAGCGCAGTCGATTCGCATTTGATACCACAGTGAGCGATGAAAACGCCATTGCCGCACCCGCTATAACTGGGCTTAATAAAATACCAAAAAATGGATATAAGATACCGGCTGCAAAAGGCACTCCTGCAGCGTTATAGAAAAAGGCACCAAATAAGTTCTGTTTGATATTACGTAAAGTGGCTTTACTTACGGCGATAGCATCAGCTAAACCATGTAAAGATCCTCGCATTAACGTAATATCTGCACTTTCTATCGCGACATCTGTGCCTGTACCGATGGCAAAACCGACGTTAGCCTGTGCCAATGCAGGGGCATCATTAATGCCATCGCCGGTCATACCTACAATTTCACCCGCCATTTGCAGCTCTTTTACTTTATCGGCTTTTTCTTCAGGTAAAACCTCGGCCACAAACTCGGTTATGCCAGCCTTTTTTGCAACCGCGGCCGCCGTTTCTCGGTTATCACCCGTTAGCATGATCACCCGAATATTATTGTTTTGCAGCCGTTTAATAGCAGAAATTGAATCGGCTTTAATAGGGTCAGAAACGGCAATTATCGCAGCTAGCACACCATCTATGCTAAAATACATCGGAGTTTTGGCTTCTTTCGCTAAAGCTTGGGCTTTATGAACAAAGCTTGTTATATCTATGCCTTTTTCATGCATTAACTTTTCATTACCAAACAATAAGCTTTTATCTTGGCAATTTGCTTCAATGCCTCGCCCCACTAACGCCTTGAAGTTTTCAACTTTTAGTAACTCAATATCTTTTTCGAGGGCACTTTCAACGATAGCTTCCGCCAACGGATGTTCAGAGCCACTTTCCATACTTGCTGCCAATTGCAGTATCTGTTTTTCAGTCATGGCATTTGCTAGCATAATATCCGTTACTTTCGGTGCGCCTTCGGTAATAGTGCCTGTTTTATCTAATATCATGGTCGTAATCTTAGAAGCCGTTTGTAATGCTTCACCGTTACGGATAAGCACCCCCGCTTCGGCCGCTTTACCAACCCCCACCATAACTGACATTGGCGTAGCTAAGCCCAGCGCACAAGGGCAAGCAATGATTAATACTGTTGTTGCTGATACCATGGCAAAAGCGACTGCAGGATCGGGGCCGAAATTCAACCAAACCAAGGCACTTACAATCGAAATGATCATCACCATTGGCACAAAGTAAGCTGAAATAACGTCTGCTAACCGCCCTATTGGTGGCTTAGAGTTTTGCGCGCGCTTAACCATATTAATAATATGCGCTAAAGCCGTATCTTTACCTACATGACTAGCTCTAAAATTAATGGTGCCGGACTTATTTAATGTTCCGCCAACCACTTTATCATCTTGTTTTTTGGTAACCGGCATTGGTTCACCCGTTAACATCGACTCATCAACCGACGTAGTGCCCTCGGTCACCACACCATCAACCGGTATTTGCTCACCAGGCCTTACTTTGACGATGTCACTTTTCAGCACCTGTTCAATGGCAATTTTGACTTCTTTGTCGTCACGGATCACGGTTGCCATTTTTGCTTGCAAACCAATTAAGCGTTTAATTGCTTCTGAGGTTTTTCCTCTGGCTTTCACTTCTAGTGCTAAGCCCAGATCAATTAAACCAATAATCATGGCAGTTGCTTCAAAGTAAACGTGCCTTGCCATCAACGGAACGGATTCGGGTGCAAATACAACAACCATTGAGTATAACCAAGCTGTTCCCGTTCCTAATGCAATTAATGTATCCATATTGGCGGAGTGATTTTTAAAGCTTTGCCAGGCGCCGACAAAAAAGTGTCTGCCCGAGAAATACATCACGCCAAAGGTTAAAATACCAATAATTAACCACGTAATACGCTCAGCGTTGGTTTCCACGGTCATTGCACCGCCCATTAGGCCGTATGCCATTAGTGGAATACCTAAAGCTAGCGCGATATAAGTGTGGCGCATTAGCTTTTTATAATAAGCTAAGTCTGCCTGTTCTTTCTCATCAAGGGCTTCACTTTCTGAACCTTGATTCATAAGCTTGGCATTATAACCTGCTGATTCAATCGCTTTTATTAACAATTCTGCTGCTGCATTACCCGACACCATAACGGTTCTATCAGCAAAATTCATTTCTGCCGTTTTGACACCCGGTATCGTATTTAAGGCGCCTTCAATCTTACCAACACAACTCGCGCATCCAGCGCCTTCTATTATAAGTTGCAGCGTATTTTGGTTGGCAGAATGTTCAGATGCCAATACCGCTGATTCATTATTATCATTCTGAGTTTGTTGTTTGGCTTTGCTACAACATGATGTTGCAGCGGTTACATCTTTATTATTCTTGTTCATTTTTTGTTCCTCCATTATCAGACATGCCAAATTGCTCTATTAAGTGACACACCATATGAGGCGTTGGCGATTTATCTGCAATTTTTTCCCACTGTGCCAGTGCTGCTTGCATTTTATCTCTCAGTTCAAGCATTTGCTGAAATCGCT
>NZ_JAUZVZ010000041.1 GCF_030717845.1 Alkalimonas collagenimarina | reverse complement strand
AGCCTGAGCTGGTTTTTTTATAGGTAATGCAACGATTTAGTCGTCAGAACGCGGTTCGGCGTTCTTCACAAACTCATCCAGCCAGTTGACGGTTTCCCACAGCATATGCAGCACCGATTCACGGGCGCGGTAGCCATGCGACTCCAATGGCAGCATCACCAGACGAGTGGTGCCGCCATTGCCCTTAATGGCCTGATACAGACGTTCGCTTTGCATCGGGAAGGTCCCTGAGTTGTTGTCTTCAGCGCCATGGATCAACAGCAGTGGCGTTTTGATTTTTTCCGCATGAAAGAATGGCGACATGCGGATGTACAGATCGGTATCATCCCATAAGGTGCGCTGCTCGCGTTGAAAACCAAAAGGCGTCAGGCTTCGGTTGTAAGCACCACTGCGGGCAATACCAGCGCGGAACAAGTCCGAATGCGCCAGTACATTGGCCGTCATAAAGGCACCGTACGAATGGCCGCCAAGGGCAACCCGATCCGGATCGGTTACGCCACGGCTTACTCCTGCTTCGATGGCCGCTTTCGAGTTCATCACCAGCTGTTCGATAAAGGTATCGTTCGGCTCTTTATCGCCCTCGCCAACAATCGGCATGGTGGCGCTATCCAATACCGCATAGCCCTGGGTTGCCAGAAACTGCGGGTTCCAGTAACTGATACGGTTAAAGCGGTAGGGAGACCCCGTGACCTGACCGGCGGCGTCGTTGCTACGGAACTCGCGCGGGTACGCCCAGATAATGGTGGGTAACGGGCCATCACGTTCGGCATCATACCCGGCGGGTAGCAACAAGCTGGCAGACATCGGTACGCCATCTTCGCGTTGATAGTGGATCATCTCGCGGCTGATGCCTTTGGTCTGTGGCATTGGATGCGGGGTTTCGGTAACAGCGGCTAAGTCGCCACTTTGCAAATCACGTAAGTAAAAATCAGGCGGCGTATCGATGCTTTCACGTTGCGTCAGCAGGCGACCATCGGCGCGAAGCGTAATGGGGTATTCGTAGTAAGGTGCTTCTGAGCGCCACAGCCGTTCGGTGTCACCACTCGCTAGTTGCAAGCGATCGATAAAGGGACGGTCGCCTTCGTCCGAGGCACCGGCTCCGGTCAGCAAAACAGAGCCATTATCCATACGTAGCACCCGGTTGCCATTGGCATCGGTCCGGGTCAGCGGTGTGCCGGGGTCGTTGTAACGATCTTCAGACGAACGTTCCCACAGTAATCGTGGCTCGTGATCGGTTAGTAGCCAGAGTTTCTCCTGACGATCTTGCCACCAGCGCTCCCACACCAGGCTGGTGCCATCGTCGGCCGTAAGCAACGAGGCAAAGCGATAACTTAAATCGAGCAAGGCTTCTACATCACCACTAAAGGGAGCCGCCAATTGATACAGACGATCACGGGCGTCGGCTTGTTGGCGCGGGTCGCCTCCATCTTGCGCTTGCGCCCAGACCAGCGTGGCTGGTTGATCGGTACGCCATTGAATGGAGCGGCGGCTATCAACCACCGCATCAAAGGCAATCGGTAAGTTATCTGCCAGTGGCTGCTGCTCAACGGTATAGAGTAGCTCGCCGCGCTGGTTCAGTACTTCGCTGGTGCGGGCAAAGCGGAACCAGGGCACGGCATAGGAATAGGGCTCGGTAAAACGCGTAGTGAGCAGATGCTGGTTATCTGGCGATAGTGAAAAGCCAAGATAAGGTTTGGCCCCGGTGATCATCTGAATACGCTTGTTGAGTCCCACCCGTACCAGTTGGCTGGCCATGTAATAATTGAACAAGGCTTCATCATGGCTGTTTTGCAGCAAATCCTGATAAGTACGGGCTGGTGCAGTACGGCCGCGAACTTCCGTGACCACAGGCCCAGCGGGAACCGCTGGTGCCGCGGGCTCAGCGCCACGCTTCGCATCCACCGCTAACAGATAGACTGCCTGGCTGTCTGCCGACCATTGCATCTCACCACCACGAATGGCATTGGCCCGAACGTTCGACCAGCGCTCGGCGCGGCCACGGTTGATATCAACCCGCCATAAAGCCGTGTGATCGGCTTCCAGCTGCAGAAACGCAAGGTAATTGCTATCGGGCGACCAGCTGACCGACAGCACCCGAAGGTTTTTTGGCAGACCTCGGATAGCTTTGGGTTGCTGACTGTCGAGCTCGATCAGTTGCAGGCCAGACAAATAACGAGGCTGGCTTGGTGCTTGATTGCTTGGGTTAAAACGAATACCCGCTAAACGGTATTCCGGCTCGGCTAAATCCAGTAGCGATGGCAAGGCCGGGCGCTCTAACGACAACAGGTAGCGGCCATCAGGGCTCAGGCTGGCAGACGGCGGCGGTGGTGCATCGACAATATCGATAATGTCAGCCGTTGGCTCCATGTAGCCGATATCAACGGCTTCCGCCCAGAGCGGCTGACTGACAAGCAGTACATAGGCAAACAGTAATGAGGTAAGAAAACGCATAGAAGATCCCTTAGGTGGTTCAATGAACTCGTGTTATGAACCATGCTGACATCAGCCAGCATGGAACCCGGTGGTTTTAATTACCAAATCTTCACTCGAACGTCTTCTTCACGGTACATGCCATCACCTGGCTGCACATCAAAGGCTTGGTAAAACTCTGGCATATTGGACAGGGTACCCAGTACGCGATACTTGCCTGGTGAGTGTGGCCCGGTGATCACTTGCTGGCGCAAGGCTTCATCTCGGAACTTGATGCGCCAGATTTGACCCCAGCCCATAAAGAAGCGTTGTTCACCGGTAAAGCCATCAATGACGGGTGCTGGTTGGCCTTCAAGCGAGTTCTGATAAGCGCGGTAAGACACGGTTAAACCACCCAAATCGGCGATATTTTCACCAAGGCCCAGAGCGCCTTGCAGGTACAGGTCATCAATCGGATTGAAAGCGCTGTACTGATCGATCATCCGTTGCGCCCGCTCACTGAATTGACGCTCATCGCTTTCAGTCCACCAATCGCGTAAATTGCCTTCGCCATCGGAGCGGCGGCCCTGGTCATCAAAACCATGGGTGATTTCATGGCCGATCACGCCGCCAATAGCGCCATAGTTCAGTGCATCATCGGCATTTACATCAAAAAATGGTGGTTGCAAAATGGCGGCTGGAAAGACAATTTCATTCATGGTCGAGCTGTAATAAGCATTAACGGTCTGTGGTGTCATGCCCCATTCATCGCGGTTCACCGGTTGGCCTAAGCGAGCAATCATACGCTCATACTCGCATTCGGCGCTTCGGCGAGCGTTGCCAATCAGGTCATCGGCAGCAATGGTCAGGCAGTCGTAATCACGCCAGACATCCGGGTAACCAATTTTGGTATTAAAGCTGGCCAGTTTGGCCTGAGCCTCTACCTTGGTGTCGTCACTCATCCACTCCAACTGGTCGATGGCTTCTTTAAAGGCGACTTTCAGGTTTTGGACCAACTCATCCATCCGCTCTTTCGCTTCAGGTTGAAAGTGGCGTGCCACGTACTCTTTGCCAATCAAGAAGCCCAGCATCCGTTCGGTGGTATTAACCGCTCGTTTTTCGCGGCTACGTTGTTCTTGCTGGCCACTTAACGTTTTACCATAGAAATTAAAGCTGGCTTCATCAAACGCAGCAGGCAGCATGGAGGCATTGCCGCGCAGCAGATGAAAACGCAGGTATTGCTGCCAATCGGCAATGGAGATCTGCTGTTGCAGTTCGGCAAAGGCGCTGAAGTAGCTCGGTTGTCGAACGACCAGCGCATCAATGTCACCCAGCTCTGCCGCCTGAAACAACGAGGACCAATCCATACCTGGCGCAGCTTCAGCCAGTTCAGCCAGCGTCATCTTATTGTAGGTAGCGTTGCGATCACGGTTTTGTACACGGCTCCATTGGATTTCTGCCAATTGCCGCTCGATGGCAACAATGGTTTCTGCTGCTTTATCGCCTTCATCCCAACCCGCCAATTGCCAGAACTGGGCAATCATCGCCTGATACTCTTCGAGCAGCTTTAGCGAGCGCTCATCGTCTTTTAAATAGTAATCCCGATCTGGTAAGCCGAGGCCTGATTGGCTGGTGGCAGTAATGTACTGATCGGATTGGCGTTGGTCCTGGCCAACGAATACCACCAGCGGTGTGCCGGTACGGATGGATTGCCACTGACCCCAAAGTGTTGTCAGGTCAGTATGGCTTTCCAGCGCATCAATGGCCGCAAAATGTGATTGCAGCGGGGTCAGCCCTAGCCTTTCAATGGTGTCGGTATCCAGGTAAGAACGAAACAGATCGGCAATCTTCTGGCCTTCTGAGTCTTGTTCCTGCGGGGTAGCTGCCAGCTCCTGAATAATAGTCAATACCTGTTGCTCGGCAGCTTCGCGTAGTTCGTCAAAGCTACCCCAGCGAGCACGGTCAGCAGGGATTTCAGTGCGCTCCAGCCACTGGCCGTTAACGAAGCGGAAAAAGTTTTGTTGTGGTTCAACCGTGCGGTCCAGGTTTTCAAGTTCGATACCGGAACTTAAAGCAGGTTGTGACTGAGTCGCCGCAACATCCTGAGACGTATCTTGACTGACCGGCGTAGGATCACCGCCGCAGCCAGTAAGAGCCAGACTGACTGCCAGTGCGACAGAGCTAAGAAGGGTTTTTTTCATGGGTAGTTACCTGTGGTTGTTTCATCTGGTTTTAGTTTTAATGGATGTTTCTGCACCAGTGTATAAATAACCTCGTCAATGTAAAGAGGCTTACGCTCTATCGCCCATTGTTCGCGGTTAATTGGCCTGGATAGCCAGAAAGGCTTGTGTTTATAGCTAATTTTCGTCAGGATCGATCACCAATTGAACCATCATCCCGTCTCAGGAGCCTATTATGCTGGATACTGCTTTGCACTCGTTGGCAGGTGTACCTTATTTTGCCTTGTATTTTATCCTTGCCGCCGTGTTGCTATTGGCGTTTGCTCGTATCTACAGCTGGGTGACACCGCATCATGAATTTGATTTGATCCGCGCCAACAACAGCGCTGCGGCAGTGGCTTTTGGGGGTGCGCTGATTGGTTTTTCCATTCCGCTGTCCAGCGCCATTACCCACTCAATGTCGTTGATTGACTGCGCCATCTGGGGTGCTGTGGCGCTGGTGGTGCAAGTGCTGACCTTCTTTGTGGTGAAGCTGATACTAAAGCAGTTGCCAGAACGTATCCGCCAGGGCGAAATGGCAGCCGGTATTTTTTCTGCCGCTTGTTCGATTGCGGTTGGCATGCTCAATGCTGCCAGCATGAGTTACTAAGGAGCCGTTGATGAAACGAAGTAAAAAAGCCGCTCTGATCCTGATGGCGCCAGTCGCTACTATGATACTGGCAGGCTGTGGCGAGAAAGAACAGGAAGTGCATGTGTTTCATAACGTGGACGAGTGTGCAGCCTATTATCACCCACCGGCGGAATGCCAGGCTGAATTTGCCAAAGCCGAAGCGTTGCATACTCAGGTGGCACCGCGCTATCAAAACCAGCAGGAGTGCGAAACCGACTTTGGCCCCGGCCAGTGCGAAACCGCGCCCGAGCGCCATCAAGGCGGCAGCTTCTTTATGCCGATGATGATGGGCTACATGGCGGGCCAGATGATGAATCGAGGCAATCTGGCTGGTGGTCAGGCAACACAAACGCAGCCATCATCCAGTCAGGCTAGCGGGGGGCGTGGTGCAGCAGTGCCCACCCAGCCACTGTATAAATCGCGTGATGACCGCTCGACCTTCCGTACCGCCAGCAATCAGGCGGTAGCCAGTCAGCCGGGCGCGACTCAGGTGCGTCCTTCTGCCGTGCAACCGCAGCGTGCTCGCTTGGTACAGCGCGGTGGTTTTGGCCAGCAAGCAGCGGTGCGGCAAGAAGCGCAGCGTCGTCAGGCCAACCGTCAACGCAGTTACGGCAGTTAACGATGAAGCGAGTCAACAGCACGCCCCGGCCAGGCTGGCAGGCGTATGCTGAAAGTTTAGGCTTTCAGTTTCATACCATTGATGGTGAAACCTACTGGGATGAAAGCGCATATTACCAGTTTAGCCTGCGCCAGATTGAGCAAGACCTGGAGGATGTGACCGAAGAGTTGCATGCCATGGCGATGGATCTGATCCCGGATATTCTGGCCGATGAACAAAAGCTCGACCAGTTGGCCATTCCAGGCGACTTTCGTGATGCCTTAGCGGCCTCCTGGCAACGCGGCGATCCGCATTTGTATGGCCGGATGGATCTGGTGTACGACGGCACAGGCCCGGCCAAATTGCTGGAGCTGAATTACGATACGCCCACCTCCCTGTACGAGACTGGCTTTTTCCAATGGGTCTGGCTGGAAGATCAGCTGATGCGTGGCGAGTTGCCAAACGGCGCCGATCAGTTCAATTCGTTACAAGACAAGCTAGAGCAAGCTTTTGCCGGCTTGCCATTGCCGCAACCGTTTCACTTTACCAGTGTGCGCGAAAGCATCGAAGACAAAGGCACCGTCGATTACCTGCTGGATATCGCCACCCAAAGCGGTATTGATGGCCGCTACATTGCACTGGAAGATATCGGTGCGCTGGATGGCCAGTTCTATGATACCGATGGTGAGCCTATCACCGGTTTATTTAAGCTGTATCCATGGGAGTTTATGCTGGAAGAGCAATTCGCCCGCAATGCCACCACCTCAGAAACACTCTGGCTGGAACCGTTGTGGAAACTACTGTTATCGAACAAAGGGATTCTGCCGCTGTTATGGCAAAAGCACCCGGGCCACCCCAACCTGCTGGAAAGTCATTTTGATCACGGCAAAGCACTGGATAAAGGCTGGCTGCGCAAGCCGCTGTTCTCGCGTGAAGGTGCCAACATCGAGCTGGTCACTGCCGATGGCAAGCGGTTAAGTGAGCCAGGCCCCTATCAGGACGCGCCCTTTATTCGCCAAAAGCTACAACCACTACCAACCTTCGCCGGCAACTACACCTTAATCGGCAGCTGGGTGGTCGGCGACAGCGCCGCCGGTATCGGCATCCGCGAAGACAACAGCCTGATCACCAAAGACAGCTCGCGCTTTTTACCGCATATTATTTTGGAATAAAATAGAGGAGGGAACCGTGGCTACGGAACGTGTTCATGGTTCTTATGTCTTCAGCATTAATGAACAATACCACTGCTTTGTTAATACTTCTGGGTGGCTGCCATGTTCCTTCTTTGAGTATTATATTTGTGACGCCCAAAGCCGCTAGCGCATCAAGTTCATAGCTCCAAAATCCCATCTGATATGCATTTATACGGTGTTTTTCGTACTGACCGAAGACCATGATTCTATAGTCTATTCCCGTACTCTGCATCAACAGACATTCTCTTTTATGAAAACGGCCAAACGGAAAGGCCAGTTTTCCTCTATATTTTTCTTTAAATCGCTCAAGGTCGCATTGCTGTGTCAGCCTTGAAATGTCCTTTAAGTATGTTCTATCTGTGAAGGGCAACTCTAACCGCTGAAGCAAGCCACCATGCCAACCCAGCAGGCTGTGTTTGCTGAGGATTTTATTGTTACCTGCCAGAAATACGTAGTTTGCACAAGAAGACATACAATAGTCTCCAACTTCAACATCAAGCAGGTTGTTAATGATCCACTCTCCAAGTTGAATACCGTATTCAACGACTCCCCCTGGGCTGGATATGATAAGGCGCTTAGGTTTTATAGGGGCATTGTCGTAGAGAGCAAAAACCACATCATTTTTCGCTTCGGTTATGCTGCCTGAATACTCAATGTTGCCATGGCTATTTATCGACACGTCAGCATCTACAGTGCTCGGTAATGAAATGATTAGAAAAAAGAAGATTTTTTTCATTATTGATACCTCTGCATATTAAACCTACTGCGCATGCTGGTGCCTTTAAAGAAAGCGATTGCGGCTTAAAGTGTTAGATTAGTTAGAGTGATCTTTTGCCCTGAGTGCACTCTGAACTTTAAGAAGTGCTTTATGTAAGTAGATCAGCGCAACGTAGACTACTGCGAACGAAAAAACGTCACGTAGCAGATAGTAAAGAGAGAATGGTTCCGTCAAAACGTTGTAATAGATCCCCAGGGAGGTGGATAGCAGCTTGTGGATCACAACTGCCAGTAAGACGGTAATCAAACATTGCATCAAAGCGTTCCTTTTATGAGTCCGTGGCGGTTTAATGGAGGGGTAGCCATATTGGTTTAGCTGTGACAGCTTCAGTCATTTTTGCTCCAAGCTGAGGTGGTCGTGAGAACGTTGCTGTTAAAGGTATGGATTGCAGTCCGGTCTCTGGTCCACCTTTATACATTGCCTGAGCAATAATTTGCTGTTTGCGGATAGTACCGAAGTGACGTGAGTCGATACTGTGGCCTGGGGCATCACCCAGCACAAAGTATTCATCAGCGCCCAGCACAAATTCGCTATGCCGGGATGGGCAGCGCGCCCTGGCAAAGGCTTTGCCTTGCCAGCTATTGTGAAATGAGTATCGGAAGCCATTCACGTAGACTGCGGTATCACAAATTTTAATGGTGTCACCTGGTATGCCATGAATCCTTTTGGCGTAGGGATCATCGTAATCCGGTATGGTGATTAGTACCACTGTGCCGGGTGAAAGGGCGATTGGTCTGGTGCGTGAAAGGAGAAAATCATCATGCTTAATTACAGGATAACTTGAGGAGCCCTTAGCAACAGTGAATAAGTAACCGCTCAGCGTGGGGCTATTGATAAAGCCATAGGTAGCAGCCATGGCTGCTAAAAAATACAGCACACCAGCAATAGCTTTTTTCCGGATAACAAGCAGGCTTTGCACCAATATCAGCACTGCCATAAAAAGCATCCACGATAGTAAACTGCTGAACTGTTCGAAAACGCCAAAAAGCCATGGCAGTAGAATGCCTGCCAGAGTCACCAGGGCATGAAGCGCAAGCGTAAAATGCAATCTTGTCGTGATCATATCTGGATACAACCAGTCGTTGTGCTAAACCATCGCTTCACAAGACACCTGGTAAATGAAGATGTTAAAATTGGCGGCTGGTAATTTACATGAATCGCCTGCAAAAGTCTAAATAAGGCAATGGCCTCTCAAGGAGAGCGCTTAATGAAAAATATGAATACAAAAGCATTGTTGGTGATATGAAGTAAAAGAATAAAAATGCGATATTTTCGGATAAAAATCCATTGTTATTTTTGGGCCGTAATCGGCAAAATCAATATCTTAATGATAATTAAGCTTATTTATTTTTTTATAATGTTAATTCATGAATACTTGTTGATTATTTATCCTTATTTTGTGTATAGTTATTCTTTGTTGATTCACGCGGTTGTTCTGGCTTTGTCATCGTCTTGTCATGCCGCCGCGCTACACCCTGTTTAGTCTTTCAATTACCGAGGAAGAAAGCCACGTGCGTACCACTGAACTTGTTTCTGGCTTTCGCCAGTCTGCCCCCTATGTCAATGCGCATCGTGGTAAAACCTTTGTGGTGATGCTGGGTGGGGAGGCGATCTCGCAACCCGGCTTTCGTAGCATTATCAATGATATTGCCTTGCTGAATAGCTTAGGCATTAAAATCGTGCTGGTGTATGGCGCGCGGCCGCAGATCAATCAGGCACTGCAACAAGCTGGGCTGGCCGCTGAGTACCATAAGCGGGTGCGGGTCACTGACGATGAGGCGTTTCAGTGCATCAAGCAGGTGGCAGGGGCCTTGCAACTGGATATCACCGCCCGGCTGTCGATGAGTTTAAGCAATACCCCAATGCAGGGCGCGCAAATTAACGTGGTCAGTGGCAACTTTGTTATTGCGCAGCCTATAGGCGTAGATGAAGGCGTCGATTATTGCCATAGCGGCCGGGTGCGGCGCATTGATGTGCAGGGCATTCGCCGTCAGCTCGATAGTAATGGCATGGTGCTGATGGGGCCTATCGCCGCGTCAGTCACCGGTGAGAGTTTTAACCTGACGGCGGAAGAAATTGCCACTCAGGTGGCGATTAAACTGAAAGCCGATAAAATGATAGGTTTTAGCGAAGACGGCGGCATATTGGACGAAAATGGCGATATTATCCCCGAACTTTTGCCCAATTCAGCGAGCCTTATTTTAGAGCGTCTGGAGCAGAGCACAGATTGTTGCGCGGCCACCCAGGCGTTTTTGCACGCCGCTATTACCGCTTGTCGGGCTGGTGTGCCGCGCTGCCATTTAATCAGTTACAGTGCTGATGGTTCCTTGCTGCAAGAGCTGTTCTCGCGCGATGGTATTGGTACCCAGATGGCGACCGAGTCGGCTGAACAATTGCGCCCCGCCACCATTGCCGATATTGGTGGTATTTTGGATCTAATCCGGCCGTTAGAACAGCAAGGTCTGCTGGTGCGTCGATCGCGTGAGCAGTTGGAGATTGAGATCGATCAGTTTGTGGTGATTGAACGCGAAGGACTAATCATCGGTTGTGCTGCCTTGTATCCGTTTTCTGAGGAGTTGGTCGGTGAATTTGCCTGTGTCGCAGTGCACCCGGATTATCGCGATGCCGATCGCGGCTCGGTACTATTGAAATACATCATCCAGCAAGCGAAAAGTCGGCATTACCACACCCTGTTTGCTCTGACCACTCGCAGCATTCATTGGTTTTTAGAGCATGGCTTTGTATTAGCTGATGTCGGCGATTTACCGGCGCAAAAACAGCAGCTATACAATTATCAACGTAAATCCAAGGTGTTGGCACTGTCTTTGTCATAGCACAAGTCATACGTCTTGCTATCCTTACTGAAGCGACTCGATAAGGAGGGCTTGATGCGTGTACTGAAATGGTTATTGCTGCTTGGGCTGGTGCTGGCTTTGATCCTGCTGTGGCCACAAAAAGACATACCGGGTAGTTTCTATGAACCCCATCCGGTGCTAGCGGTGCCGCCAGAGCGACACGGTGACTTGCTGCCGGTAGATGATTTTATCGGCCGCACGACCCGGCCGGTTGATCCCTACTCCTACCCTATTCCTCTGGGTGAGGTGGGCCCGTCCATCCCGATCTTTTCTGGCCCTCAGCAATACCCGTTCTATTGTGCTTTTCATCAAATGGGCATCGAACCACCGCTTATCGACAATGACGACGGCTATGGCATCGCGGTCCTGAATGAAGCCGGAGAGCTACAAGGCTACAGCAAGGATTGCCTGCATCCGAGCCGGCTGCTGTGGTTTACCCTAAACACAGCTGGCGAGGTGGCCAGTTATCAAGGCGGTGACTTGGCCGCGGGTGAATGGCTGCTTCGGGCTGAGCTTGGTACCATTCAGCGTCACTTTTATTTGTTGGTGATGCCGGTTCAACCGGATGAGTTTCCTCAGCGTACCGGCAAAACATTGTGGAATAACAAGCTGATTTATCAGTTTCATGGTGGCGTCGGCATCGGTTTTCGTCAGGGTGAGCTGCGTATTGAGCGCTTGCTGCGCAATCGCGCTGCCCAGTTGCGACAAGGCTATGCGGTGGTCAGTAGCAGCGCCAATCGTACCAGTCATACCTATCATTTTTTGCGTGCTGAAGAAGTGGCGCGACAACTGAAGCAACACTTTATCAGCTTGTATGGTGAGCCGGAAATGACCATCGGCATTGGTGGCTCTGGTGGTGGTATTGCGCAATATTTATTGGCGCAAAATGCCCCCGATGTGTTGGATGCTGCCATCGCTCAGTACAGCTACCCGGATATGCTTAGTCAGGTACAGTATGCGCTTGACTGCGATCTGCTGCACAACTACTACTATTTTACCGCCGATGAGAAGGCGTTCTGGCAATCCTGGCAGCATCGGCAGTGGGTCGAAGGGTTGAGCACCGTACCGGATCAGCAGGTACGCTTTGGGCGGGAGATCAGTGCTATTCAGCTGTTATCAGGCAAAAAACCGACACCGATGGAGGGGGCAACTCAGTGCATCAATGCCTGGTTTGGCTTGTCATCGATGGTGCATAACCCCTATCAGGGCCGGTTACGGCCTTTTGTCAGTGAGGCGGTGCTACAAAGTACCCATTGGAGTTACTGGGAAGATCTGGTGGATCTATACGGCCGCGATGAGCATGGCTTTGCCCATAGCTTATGGGACAACACTGGGGTGCAATACGGTTTGCTGGCACTACGGGATGGCAGGCTTAGCCCGGAGCAATTTATTGAGCTGAATGCCCGCATAGGCAGTTGGTTGCCAGCGCATCAGATGCAGCCAGAGCAGGCCCGTTTTTTGCCTGTCTGGCATACGCCGATCTGGTTAAGTGCCTTTGGCCGACAGAATATGGCTGCACCAGAGCGAACCGATTCCGGGCTTGAGGTGGCTCCACGTTATCGAGCCAATCGCGAGGCGATGGAGCGCGCTTATCGTTATGGTCAGTTGTTTGTTGGCAAACTGAGTATTCCGGTGCTGGATTTGCGCCATTATCTCGACCCGGTGCTGGATATGCATCACTTGCAGCCGTCCTTTATGGCTCGTGAGCGTTTAGCGATGCAAGGTAATGACCACTGGCAGCGCATCTGGGTCAGCCATCCGGATCACACGCCTGAGCAGCAAGCGTTTGATGCGGTGGTGGCGTGGGTTCGTGCTGGTCAGGCGCCCGATAGTGCCTCCGATCGCTGCTTTGATGCCAGCGGCCAGGTGATTGCACAAGGCGATACTGTGTGGCAGGACGATGGCGTTTGCCGCCAAATCTATCCGGTTCTTAGCAATAGCCGGGAGCAGGCTGGGGCCCCTGGTCATGGTTTGCATATGCAGTGTGCCCTGCAACCGATAGAGCGAGCACTTGCGGCTGGTGAGTACGCTGACGTCGATATGACCTCTTGGCTCAGCAAGCTTAAACAGATCTTCCCCGATGGTGTTTGCGATTATCAGCAGCCGGATGAGGCGTATCCGCTTGGTTGGACTTACCCTTTGGATTGAGCGGCGGCTTCGGCCGCCGACAACAACACCATATCATCGCGGTGGATCACCTCTTCACGACCACAGTAACCGAGCTGAGCGGTGATTTGTTGGCTATGCAACCCCTTGATCTGGTGGAGCTCGCTGGCATGAAACTGGCTGGTGCCTTTGGCGATTGGCTGGCCGCTTTGATCGCATAGCAGCACGGCATCGCCTTTCTCAAACTGCCCTCGTACTGTGGTGATGCCGGTTGCCAGCAAGGAAGCGCCTTGATATTGCAACGCCTTCACTGCACCGGCATCCAGTTGAATAGACCCTTGCGCTTTCAAGCCATGCAGTAGCCAGTGTTTTTTCGCGCTGATCCGCTCTTGTTGGCGATGAAACAAGGTACCGGCCGCCTTGCCTTGCAGCAGGGTGTCAAATACCTCTGGTTTCTGGCCATTGATAATGAGGGTGTCAATGCCCTGTTGGCTGGCTTTTTGCGCCGCTTGTAGCTTGGTGACCATGCCGCCGGTGCCAACGC
>NZ_JAUZVZ010000040.1 GCF_030717845.1 Alkalimonas collagenimarina | reverse complement strand
AGCTCAGGCTGGTTTTTTTATGTCTGGTTGAGAGGACTAATTCCCCCTGGCAGCCTTAATATCGGCCAGCAGCTGGCGGACATCGCTGCGCTGCAGTGATTGCTCAACAGGCTCTGGCAGGCGGCGCTGCCAGTTTGGGTACTCCGTGCTGGTGCCCGGCACATTGACCGGCGTATCCACCAGCACCAAATCTTCCAGTTGAAACGCCATCAACGTCGCTGGCGTCCCGGCAACAAACAGGTGGCTGCGACGCACCAACTCAGCAAAGTCGTCCGAAGGCAGTGCCAATTGCTGGCGCATAATCTGCTTTTCATCCAACCGCAACCGGTGCAATTGCTCAGCCACTTCAGCACTAGGGTATAAATCCAGCTGATGGCGCAAGGCTAAATCATGCTCTTGCCAGTAGCCAACCATGGTTGGCATATCGTGCGTGCTGACGGTCGCCATCGAGCGGGCCGGGTAGGTTGACGCCGAATGCTGGTAGCTGCTGTCTTTTTGCTCCAGCAAGAACACCCGGTACGACAACACTTCATACTGCTCGAGCAAGCGGCTGATTTCTGCGGGCACCGTACCTAAATCCTCACCAATCACCACACAGTGATTGCGCTGACTTTCCAGTGCTAAAATGGCAAACAACTCTTCCGCCTGAAACTTCAGATAAGCACCTTCAGTCGCACTTTTTCCAACAGGGGTACACCACAGCCGCATCAATGCCATCACATGATCGATCCGTAACGCACCAGCATGCTGCATGTTGGCCTGCAGCAAATCGATCAACGGTTGATAGCCTTTGTCGCGAAGCTGCGTTGGATTGTAGGGCGGTAGCCCCCAATCCTGTCCCTTGGGTGCCATAATATCCGCTGGCGCGCCCACACTCAGGTTGAGATAATAGTTCTCAGGCTCGGCCCAGGTTTCTGCGCTACTCCGGTTGGTGCCAACCGCCAGATCTCGATACAAACCAATCGCCATGCCAGCCTGAATGCAGGCTTGCTGCGCTGCGGCGAGTTGGCGATAAGCCAACCATTGGGCATACAGTTGTTGTTGAATGGCATCCTGATGCTGCGCAGCAAAATCCTGTACCGCTGGCGACCCGGGCCGCTGGTACTCCGCCGGAAACTGCTGCCAACTGGCCATTTGCCAGTCTTTGGCAAACATCTGTTGCTGCAACACCTTATACACCACCAATTGGTACAAACTATCGCCACCCAGTTTGACAAAACGCTGAAATGCTTTGGCTCGCTCAGTGGTCACCACCAGCTCTTGTTGCTGAAATTGCTGAAACATCAGGCCAGTGATCCGCTGCTTTAACCGGCTCACGGTAGCGTAATCGACCGAGGCAGCCAGCCGGCATTGCTGCAACTGGCGCTGAAAATCAGCTGAATTCACCACCGCCTGCACAGGCTCTGCTTGATACTCCGGCTCCAGTGTTAAATCGACATACAAGCTATTGAGCCATAAACGGCTGTTGGGGCTGTAAGGGCTGCAATCCTGCGGTAAGGCAGGGTACAGAGCATGCAAAGGGTTCAAACCAATAAAGTCGCAGCCCGCGTCGGCAAAATCAGCAGCAAGGCGGATCAGATCGCCAAAATCGCCAATGCCCCAGTTGTGTTCGGTATTCAGTGCGTACAGTTGAATGGCCGGGCCTGCCGTTTTACGAAAAATCGCTTTGTCCTGCAGTTGATAGCAGCGACTTGGCGCGACGATTAAGCGCTGCGTCAGCTGGATTGCTCCCGATGTCAGGCTAAGTTGATGATAACCGGTCATCAATGTAGCTGGGATCACCAGCTCAAATGCTAACCATAGTTGTCCTGCCACCTCAGTTTGCTGGCAGATATCCGCTTTGCTCAGATTCAGTTGGCCCTCGAGCACATCGCCCAATTCGGTGTGAATACGCCAATGCCAATCACTTTGCGCTTTCACCTCTGGCTGCTGCAAGCGGATCTGCACCGGCTGCTGTTGCTGCAGCACCGTGACAGGTTGCAGGTAGCGGGCCCATGGCTGAGTTTGTAACTGCTGGATATGATCAGCAATCCGCTCAGGGCTAGTTACATCAAAGCCCATAGCCACTAATACGCCTTCGATCACGTCTTGCCGAATATGCTCTGGCTTGCCATGCGCGTTGATATAGCTGTCCTGAACTCCGGCCAGCTCAGCCAAACGTTGTATCGGTTCCATTGTGCACCTGTTGCAATAAAGCGGCTACCCGGCAATCGAGTCAACTCGGGTCCGGCGAAATAAAAAACTACAGCAAGCATAAACAGACCCTCGCACGAAAGAAATGCACTGCATACGTATGCAGTGCTTGAAGGCAAAAAAACCTGTCAAATCATTGTCTCTTGGCTTTTTTTGCTGCATAAAAATACAAAGTGTTATGAAATCAACGAGTAAAAAACAACCAGTTGCACCAAACTGGTCGCTATCGGCTGGAAAATGCCCTGCAACCGTGCAGAATGTCTATTATGAATACGTATTCATGTTGTTGTTGCTCTCGAATAAGTTTAATAAATAGGGGGAATGCAGAATTAGCTGTCGCTAAAAATGTGGCAGACACAAAGAAAAACCAACACGGGGATAAAGGGCATGAACAAGTTTAAACTCAGTCTACTGACCATGGCGATGGCGACGGTAGGCTTAAGTCACTTCACTGCAGTGGCTGAAGATACTGAAACAGAACGGCTGACTCCAACCGAAGCTCGTGCAAAAGCACAAGAAGAAGCCGCGCTTGAAGTCATAGAGATCAGAGGATTTCGTCGTTCTGTGGTTGAATCCATCAATACCAAGCGCTTTTCAACCAATGTTGTTGAAGCCATTTCTGCAGAAGATATTGGCAAGTTACCTGACTCCAGTATTGCCGAATCCATTGCTCGTTTACCCGGCTTAACGGCGCAGCGACTTGATGGCCGCGCCAGCCGGGTCAGTATTCGTGGCTTTGGTGAAAACGAAAGTGCAACCACGTTCAATGGTCGCGAGCAAGTATCCATTGGTGATAACCGTGGCGTAGAGTTTGACTTGTACCCCTCTGAAATCATGAGCGGTGTCACCGTGTATAAAACACCAGGCGCCACGCTGGAAGCGGAAGGCATCGCTGGCGTGATTGATCTGCAGACCGTTCGCCCTTTAAACCGTGAGCGCACCGTGCAGTTTAATGGCCAAATTGAAAAAACCGGCCATAGCAAATTAAATCCGGATGGCGATGATACCGGTTACCGCGGTACCTTTTCCTACATCGACCAATTTGCTGATGATCGCTTAGGTATCGCCTTTGCATACACCAAGATGGACTCACCAAATCAGGAGAAACGCTGGAATGCCTGGGGCTACCCTGATATTGAAGTCGATGGCGAGCAATTTGCTATTCTCGGCGGTGCCAAGCCATTTGTGCGCTCCTCTACTTTAAAACGTGACTCCGCCATGCTGGTGGTCGAAGCACTGCCCACCGATAACCTACGTCTGGTGTTTGATGCACTGTATGTTGATTTTAGCGATGAGAAAATCCTGCGTGGTATTGAGATCCCATTTGCCTGGGGCTATGGCCGCGGCACTTCCGCCATCGAGATAGACCCGGCAACCGGCTTTGTCACTCAGGGCATGGTATCCGACGAGTACCTCGTTGTTCGTAATGATCAGGAAAGCCGTGATGCCAAGCTAAAATCCTTTGGTTTAAACATGGATTATGAGCTGAATGCAGACTGGAACTTGAACCTTGATGTCAGCCATTCTTCTGTGAAGCGCGAAATTTGGAGCTTTGAAAGTTATGCCGGTACTGGCCGTGGTGATAACTTTGGCGTCGGCGATGACCTGCGTTATGAGCTACGCCAAGGCAACTCAGGTGCGATTTTCACCCCAACACTGGATTACAGTGATTTCAATTTGATTCAACTGGGTGGCCCACGTAGTTGGGGCGCCAGTGCGGCCCTGAATGACAAATACCAATTGCAAGGCACACCACTTGAAAACGCTGCGCAAGATGGTTTTTTGAATACACCCACTGTTGATGATGAGCTGAATGCGTTTCGTCTGGCGGCTAGCCAGATGCTGGATGGTGGCGGCATTGTCAGACAAATGCATTATGGTGCATCCTTCCGGGCCCGCACCAAAGAAAAAGTGTCTGATGGTTTCTTTATGACCCTGAGCAACTTCCCGGATACCCTGGTAGTACCGGAAGAATACCGTTTGGGTTCAGTCGACTTAGGCTTTATTGGCATGGGCAATATGATTGCTTATGATTCAGGTCGCATGCTGCAAGATGGCTTCTACGATCTGCTGTCTGAAAGCCTGACCAACGACAGCCACTCCTTTAAGACCTGGAAAGTATCTGAAGATGTGTTGTCTTTTTTCACTCAGGCAGATATCGAGCTTGAGGTCGGCACTATCCCGGTAACCGGTAACGTTGGTGTGCGTTATATCCGCACAGAGCAAAGCTCACAGGGCACCGCATTTGGGAATGTTGATGGCCTGATCGTCTCCTCACCGACCGATGTGAAGCATAGTTACTCTCATGTACTGCCAAGCATGAACCTGATTTTTGATATTGCGGAAGATCAGTCCATTCGCTTTGGTGCTGCCAAAACTTTATCTCGTGCCCGTCTGGACGAAATGAATGCTTCAGTCGGTGCCACTTATAACCAGCAACCGGATGATAACGGCAACTTCTGGAGCATCGGTGGTGGTAACCCGCTACTGGAGCCAAAAGAAGCCATTGGTTTGGATCTGTCTTACGAGAATTATTTCAGCGATGCCGGTTATTTTGCTGTCGCTTACTTCTGGAAAGACTTGAAGAACTGGATTTTTGACGGTACCTATGAAGTGGAACTGGATGGTGTCGCTGATCCGAGTACGGGCCAAATCCCGGCAACCTCGACTGCGACTGGTTCAGGTAAAGTCAACGGTGGCGGTGGCAAGCTGCAAGGTTTGGAACTGTCGGTGTCATTACCCTTTAACGTATTCAGCGATGCACTGGATGGCTTTGGCTTACTGGCCAGCTACACCTTCATCGATCAGAACGTGAAGATGCCAAATGGCAATGACTATGAACTGCCTGGTCTGTCAAAAAGAATCCAATCCTACACGATGTTCTACGAGAAAAGTGGCTTCCAGGCCCGTGTCAGCGCTCGTATTCGTAGCGACTTTAAAGGCGATGTCTATGGCCTGGGCTTTGATACCCAGCAAGTCGATATCGATGGCGAAACCATTATCGACGCGCAAGTTGGCTTTGACTTTGGTGAGGCAGGCTTTGAATCCCTGGCTGGTCTTTCAGTCTACCTGCAAGCGCAAAACCTAACCAATGAGCCGTTCATCACCACCGAAGGCAATGCCCTGCGGATACGCGACTATCAGGATTATGGTCGCAACTTCCTGCTAGGCTTTAGCTATAAGTTCTGATGAAAAGCTAGTTTGCATCAAGCCCCTGAGCTACTTTAGTAGACAGGGGCTTTTTATTGGGTAAGAAAAAATGACATCACACCGTATTCAAAAGCTGGTGATTGTTGGTGGCGGTACCGCGGGCTGGATCAGTGCATCGCTGCTGATGAAAATGCTGGGCAAAGCCATTCAGATTACCTTAGTTGAGTCAGAAGACATTGGCATCGTCGGGGTGGGTGAGGCAACCATTCCACCGATAATGAACTTTAATATGGCACTGGGTATTGATGAAACCGAGTTTCTGCGCGAAACCAAAGGCAGCATCAAGCTCGGTATTCAATTTGAAAATTGGGGCCAGCTTGGCGATTCGTACATGCATGCGTTTGGCACTATCGGTAAAGAGTTCCCGTCTTGCAGCTTTCACCATTTCTGGCTGCGCAGTCAACAAGCTGGTATGGGTTTCGATTTTTGGGATTTCTCACTGGCGTATCAGGCAGCGAAAAAAAATAAGTTTGCTAAATTGGGCCGCATTGAAGGCGTGAATCTACCGGGCCTTTCTTATGCATATCATTTCGATGCAGGCCTCTATGCCCGGTACTTACGGCGCTACAGCGAAAATCTGGGCGTAAAACGCATTGAAGGCAAAGTCGAGCAGGTGCAGCTAAACCCGGACAACGGCGATGTGCAAAGTTTGCAATTGGAAAATGGCCAGCAAGTGCAGGGAGATCTATTTCTCGATTGCACCGGTTTGCATAGTTTGTTGATCGAAAAAACGCTCAATACCGGATTTGAAGACTGGTCACACTGGCTCCCTGCCGACAGCGCCATGGCCGTGCCCTGTGAATCCGTGCAGCCTGTCACGCCTTACACCCGCTCCATCGCCCATGCCAAAGGCTGGCAATGGCGCATTCCGCTGCAGCATCGTATAGGCAATGGTTTTGTTTACTCCAGCAAGTACTGCAGCGATGAAGAAGCCCGAGCCACGCTGATGAATAACCTGGATGGCGCCGCGCTCGCTGAGCCGCGCATCATTCGCTTTAAAACTGGCCGTAGGTTGAAGCAGTGGAACCGCAATGTCATCAGCATTGGCTTATCCAGCGGCTTTTTGGAACCGCTGGAATCCACCAGTATTCACCTGATCCAATCTGGTGTGCTAAGGCTGTTAAAGTTCTTTCCCAATCACGGCATCTGCCCGGTAGAACGTGATGAGTACAACCGCCAGTCGAAAATCGAATTTGAGCAAATCCGCGATTTTGTCATTTTGCACTACAAGCTCAACCAACGCGGTGACAGCCAATATTGGAAAGACTGCCAACGGATGGAGATCCCTGAATCACTGCAACGGAAAATCGCGGTGTTTGCCAACAGTGGCCGGGTGTTCCGCGAGCAAGATGAGCTGTTTGCTGAAGTTGCCTGGCAGCAGGTACTGATAGGTCAGGGAATGATCCCTGACGACTACCACCCATTGGTCAATGCCCTGACCGAGCCTCAGCTGCAGGAGTTGCTGGAGCAACTCAAGGCTATTATGACCATGACCAGTGATAAGCTGGGCTCGCACGATGCGTTTTTGCGCACAGTCAGCAATTAACGGCTCAATCCAAGCGGTTTCACACCTTTGTGCAGCCGCAGATCCTTTCACAATCAATTGCACCAAAACAAAACTAAAGTTATGATACTTCACTTACAAATTTAACATTTATAGGTGCTACTTCACACCCCAAGGACGAGGTGGTGCCACGGCATAATTCAGGAGACAGAATGCGTACCCTTCTCATCGCTGCCGCTTTGCTGGCAGCTGCACTATTTGCTTACTTCAAGCTGACTGCCAATGGCGTGGATCAAGCGGCAGACCAGCTTAGCTACGTTCCGGCAGACACCGCTCTGTTAACCGTGCAGCTGGAACCCTTCGATCTGGTGCACTACCTGAAACAGGTGCAATTGTACCCGCAGGATCCGCAACAAACGCTGGATATGTTAACCAGCATGTTCAGCACGACAGATAATAACAGCGGCCACTTCCTCAGTGCCTTGCTGGAAACCTATCTGGAGCTGATGGAGCAACCTGAGCAACTGACTGAGCTCACCGGCATCAACCACGAATTCCGCAGTTTATTCTATCTGGTTGGTTTATCCGTAGTCAGCCGGGTTGAGTTGGCCGATGAGCAGGCTTTCTGGCGCTTTTTCGACCGTGTTGAACAGCAAAGCCAGCTCTGGCATCAGGCCGGAGAACTGGATGGCGTCGCCTACCGGCGTTATGCACTGTTTCCATTCAATGACCACAGCCTGGATTTATTGGTCACCAGTGGCGATGGCTGGGGAACTCTGGTACTCACATCATCCGGCTTTGACACGGCGCATCACGCCGAAGCTCTGGCCATTCGCCAGCCAGCCGATGCACTGAACTGGCAAAAAACCATCACCCCACTGGCCAAACGCTACCAACTGGATGAAGCCAGTTTTGGTATGTTGAGCAGTGCCGAGTTGTTCAAAGCCCTCACCAGTAACAACCAGAATCGCTTAGCCCGCGATCTGCATGCGCTGCTGGGCGATGATCTCGCAACCATCATGACCGGCTGGCATACCCCGGCCTGTCAGGCCGACACCGCCACCATCGCTTCCAACTGGCCGGGGATCTATTTTGATCAACAGCTAAATAAACAGCCAATGAGCAGCCGGATGCTGATTGCCAGCACTGACAAAACCGCTATGGCGTCCCTGGAGAAACTGCGAGGCTTTATTGCACCGCACGTGCAGCAGCCAACCAACTCCAGTCTGTTGCAATTTGGGCTGGGCCTGAATATTGGCCAATTGCTACCCACCATCAGTGAGTTATGGGCCGCCACCAGCAATGCCAGCTTGCAGTGCGCTCCGCTGGTTGAGCTGCAAGCCGCCATGAAAGCCAGCAACCCTCTGGCGGCATTGGCCATGGCCGGTATGGCTGGCTCGGTGAAAGGCGCTTCGTTTACCGTCAACGACATCCGGATAGACCCGGCCACCGGTATGCCCGCAGTTGTCGATGCCGTGTTCAGCCTGTCGGCCGACAATGCCCATAGCCTGCTGCAAAGTCTGCTGATGTTTTATCCACCATTGGCCGATATTCCTTTCCCGGAGCTGGGCGAAGAGCTAGAGCTGAACGAGATTTTTCCGGTGGCCGCTCAATTTGGCATGGCACCTAAACTAATGCTCAGTCAGGATCACGCGCTGATCTACCAAGGGGAACAAGCAAGCCGCCAGGCCAAAGCTATGGCAAGCACAGCACTTAGCCAAAATGGTCTGCTGCACTTTGGCATGAACTACGCCCGTTTATTTACCGCCATTGCCGAAGGCATGGCCGCCACAGGTGCTGAATTACCGCCCGAATTTGAAGCCCTGAAAGACAACCCGTTCCAACTGGATCTGAGTTTAGACATCGAAGCACAAGGCATAGCGATTGAAAGCCGAATGCATTTGGATGCCAAAGCAAACTAACCCTCCAGCAGCCCGGCTCAGCCGGGCTGCCTTAGCCATGCAGCCAAATGATGCTAAAGCTTTACAGCCAGACGCTTTTTACGTCACACTGGCATGACATGCTGCATGATTGGGTACTTCTATGGATTTTCGCACTAAAATCAAAGCGGATCGGCTGCGACAAAGCCGCCGTGCGGAGTTAACCAATGCCTTAGAAAGCGACCGGGGCCGGATTATTAACTCAGCAGCGGTACGCCGTTTGCAGCAAAAAACTCAGGTGTTTCCGCTAGAGCGCAATGCCGCCGTGCGTAGCCGCCTCACCCATTCACTGGAAGTACAACAAACCGGCCGGTTTATTGTTCAATCTATCTTTCGCAAGCTCAACCCTCAGCAGCTGGAAAGCTACGGTTTAACTGAGCTGGAGCGACCGATGGAATCTTTGGTCGAGATGGCCTGCCTGCTGCACGATGTCGGTAACCCGCCATTTGGCCACAGTGGTGAAAGTGCTATCAACCACTGGTTTAGCCATGCGTTGCCTGAATTAACCCGGCAACACCAGCTGCAACACAATACCCAGTGGCACACCTTAAGCACCGAGCTGGCTCAGTTTGAAGGCAATGCTCAGGCCATTCGATTAGTGCATAGTCTGCAGCGTATGAATCTGACCTACTCGCAAGTGGCAGGTATTTTAAAGTACACCCGAGTCGCTACCGCCAACCGACCAGACAGCAGCCATCCGCAAAGTTATTTGCAAAAGAAACCCGGCTATTATGTTGCCGAGCAGGAGTTTGTCGAAAAGCTGTGGCAAGAGCTTGGCACCGAAGCGCATTGCCGTCACCCGCTCACCTACATTATGGAAGCGGCCGATGATATTTCGTATTGTCTGGCCGATCTGGAAGATGCGGTAGAAAAAGGCTTGTTCAGCCTTGCTGAGCTCGCCCATCAATTGAATCAAGCCTTTGCCGAAAACGAGCCAGAAGGCAGGCTCATTGCCACCCACAATGGCGGCAGCGAGAGCTTTTCAGCCTTTGTTAAAGCGGCCCTTGATAAAGCGGCAGCCGAACCAATCAACCAAAACTCCGAGTTTTTTATTCAACTGCGGGTGAGCATGATCCACCCACTGGTACAGCATGCTGCTGAGCAATTTATCCAGCAGATAGAACCCGTCTACCACGGCAGTTTAAACCGAGCCTTGCTGGAAGATGGCAGCCAGTATCATGCCATTACCAACACCTTTAAGCAGGTTGCTCGTCAATTTGTATTTAACCAGCCCGAAGTAGAAACACTGGAGCTACAGGGGTTTCGGATCATTGCCGGTTTGCTCGAGAGCTACCAGCCCTTGTTGTTGCTGGCACGGGCTGACTTTACCGCTGTGCTCCAAAGTAAAGGCTACGCCTTTGCCCAAGAGCAACGGTTAGCCCATCGCTTACCCAACAAGCATGTCGCCGCCTATCAACAGGCGGTAACAGCAGAAACGGAACACCAGCTCGAGCTGTACTATCGCTGCCGGCTGTTACAGGATTTTATCAGCGGCATGACCGATCACTTCGCCTTTGATGAATACCAGGCGCTGGTGCTGTGTCAAAGCTAGGGAGAAGCATAGTCTCAGCATGAACCTGACGCGGCTTCATCAAGCATTGAGTGAAAACCTTGCTTCTTTTTCAGTTGCTGCCATGATTAGATCCAACACCTTAACGACGTTATAGCACCCCTACAGGAAGCAAATTGCATGGAAACAATCAATTATATGGCTATTGTAGCTGCGGCAGTTTCAGCCTTTTTAATCGGTGGGCTTTGGTACTCGCCATTGTTATTTGGTAAGGCATGGATGAAAGAAATGGGCTTCACCGATGCCGACCTGCAACAAGGCAATATGGCCAAGATTTTTGGCCTCGCCTTTATCTTTACCTTGATCATGGCGTTTTGTCTGGCGATGTTCTTAAATGATGCCAGCATAGGGGCTAGTGAAGGGGCCTTTTATGGCTTTCTGGCTGGTTTTGGCTGGATTTTTTTCGCTCTGGCGGTGAACAGCCTGTACGAGCGCCGCAGCTGGCGTTACAGCCTGATCAACGGCGGCTACTGGACTGTCGTTTTTACCTTGATGGGGTTTATTCTCGGCGCCTGGCGTTAAGTCATGGCTTACCGGGCGCCAAGGTAAGAAAAACTATGTCGGCACCAGCAGCACCTGCTGGTCTGCTGGCAGAAAAAATTTCTAATCATTGCCAATATAATCTGACACTTAGCAAGTATAGCAGCCAATCATTTAACACTAAAACCTATAAATAGCATGACATTAAAACCTATAAATAGTATAACACTAAAACCTATAATTGGGTTGTTACATACCATTTGGAAAAAGCATCATGAACGATGTATCACAAAAGCTGGCTGATTCACTTGAGCAATTACAATTGCTGCAGGACAACGGTGCCGTTGCCATTCAGTCTAAACAGCTTAGCCGGCTACATCGTGAACGATTACAAAAATATGGGTTTATCCGGGAAGTCATTCGCGGCTGGTACATTCCTGCCATGCCTGATGAGAAGCCTGGGGATAGCACCTCCTGGTACACATCATTCTGGGACTTCTGCGCGACCTATTTAACCGAACGCTTTGGATCTGAGTGGTGTTTATCACCGGAGCAATCCATCCGCTTACATATTGGCGACAGAACCGTACCACAACAACTGCTGGTGCGTTCCCCCAAAGGCAACAATAAGCCAACGACCTTCCTGCACAATACCTCTGTCTTTGATGTCAGACTCAACCTGCCTGATGCTGGCAACATTGAAACTATCGCAGGTCTGAATGTATACAGTTTAGCTGCTGCATTGGTGTACAGTGCCGCCAATCAGTTTGTGCATGCCCCAATCCAAATGAGAACAGCGCTGTCGATGGTGACAGATGCATCAGACCTGTTATCAGTTTTACTGCAGGGTGGCCATAGCGCTGTTGCTGGCCGCTTAGCCGGAGCCTTTCGAAATATTGGCCGGGATCTGATTGCAGACAACCTACTTAAAGGCATGCAAGCGGCCGACTTCAAGGTACAAGAGAACGATCCATTTCATGCAACAGTAAGTGTCCACTTTGGCCGCCGTGACATTTCGCCTTATGTGAACCGAATACGCTTAATGTGGGCGACTATGCGTGCAGCAATCATTGAGCACTTTCCTGCTTCAGCAAACCAGGCTATTGATATTGAAAGCTACATGGCGCACGTTGACGACAACTACCTGACCGATGCATACCATTCATTATCCATTGAAGGCTATCGGGTAACCCGTGAGTTGATTGAGCTCATCCGCTCAGGCAACTGGCAACCAGAAACATCTGATGAGAGTAAACAGCAACTGGATGCAATGGCTGCCAAAGGGTATTGGGATGCCTTTCAGGAAGTCAGAGTAGCTGTTCGAGCGGTGCTGGAAGGCAAAAACCCCGGAGAAGTATTAGAGCAAAGCCACAGCGACTGGTACCTGGCTCTATTTGGCCCAAGCGTGGCAGCCGGTATCATAAAAACAGCCGACCTAGCAGGCTACCGGACCGGGCCAGTCTATATTCGTCAATCAAAGCATACCCCACCAAGCCGGGAAGCAGTAAGGGATATGATGCCAACCTTATTTGACTTGCTGGCTGAAGAAGACAATGCCGCGGTAAGAGTGGTATTAGGCCACTTCATCTTTGTCTATATCCACCCTTACTTTGATGGCAATGGCAGGATGGGGCGGTTCATCATGAACCTGATGATGGCGGCAGGTCAGTACCCATGGACAATAATACCGGTAGAGAGACGCACGGAATACATGAATGCCTTAGAAGCGGCAAGCGTGCAACAGGACATCGTGCCCTTTACGAAATTTCTGGCTTCTTTGATAATGGCGGATCAGCGCTAAATCGCTTCATAAACTTTATATCTCGCTTATCTCACGCACTTCCAGTACATGCTTTATCGCCCGGCTCGATGCACTATAAATGTACTCATAATGCGCCGCTTGCACTACCGGCTCTAAAGCACAAGGTTTAAAGGCGGCAATACAGAAGCCGCCGGGGTGTCTGACGCTGTTGTAGAGCAAGCCAGCATGGTTATGTACTCGCTGCTTAGCAGCAAAAGCCTGGCTTGGAGCATAATCATCCGGATGATGCAGCGCAGCATAAGCTGCTGCGGTAATATCCATCATTGGCAACAGAACTCGGCCAACATACTCCCGCATATAGATCCGGCTATCCGGCTCGTTGGTTGCCGCCAGAAAGCGGGCTCTGTGATAAGCCGTTTCAGCAATCGCAGTTTTGCTGTTATTGGCAGCATAGTACACGCCATAGCTGCCATCGCTAAACCGACTGGGCCAGCCAACATGGGTGAACGCCGCCATGATGGGGGTAGTGCCAGGCCCGGCAATCCGTTCTTCAACTGGCACCAAAGCCAAATCACCCACTTCATCGCGCAGCCGGTCATTGGTCAGCGACTCGATGTAATAAGCAATCTCGTACTCGTCAGGATCGAGGATCCGTTCAAATAAAGCTATCGGCGGAAACCGGCTGGGGATAATGCGCCTGGCAGGCCACTCTACAGGCAGCAATTTCGGTTCAGCCACGCTGGGAATCCAGGTAACGACGCACCCGGGCCAAATCCACCAAACTACCAGCCAGCATCACCTCAAGCGCAGAGTGGCCAGCAAAAGCAGCATTCGGCTTTTTAATCCAGCTGTTGGCTTGCTCAGGTTGGGGGAATAGCAACTGCAACGCTTTGTAAATTCCCGAAATAAATGAAATACGATCCAGCGTATCCCGGCTCAGGCTACTCACCTTGCCATTACGCCAGTTATAGAAGGTGCTGCGCGCCGGCTCACCAAGCAATACCCGCATGTCCTTTTCCGACAACCCCCACTCCTGGCCAGCAATGTTCATAAACATCTTCATGGCGACAGGGCCGATTTTATCGGCATCGATGTTGGGGTTCAGAGCAAGCATGAAACACCTCTAACGGCTCAACTTATGATCAATAATAAGCCAAATACAAAAAATAGTCCAATTATGGACGAAAAAATAAAGAGCTTGGCTCTTGGAAGTTCGTATCTGGAGGGTAACTAACCAAGTCGTCCATGATCAGTAAACATCTTTCATAACTTAGTATTTTTTACCTGTCACGTTCCGAACCATTTGAACAGTCATACTGTTAAATACACTGTTGCCGACTAAAAAGAAAAAGCCAGCAAAAATGCT
>NZ_JAUZVZ010000004.1 GCF_030717845.1 Alkalimonas collagenimarina | reverse complement strand
GCAGGCACTTTACAGTGCCTGCTTTGTTTTGCGCTATCAAGTCTATCCAGTGGAGCAAAGGTACCTTAGGTGTCGGCTTGCTCTTCGCCTGGCAACACGATATTGACCGCATGCAGTCCTTTTGGACCTTCTGCCAGATCAAACTGAACGTCTTGTCCAGCTTTCAAAGTACGGTAGCCATCCATTGTAATGGTGGAATAGTGTGCGAAAATGTCTTCGTCTCTGCCGTCTTCCCGGATAAATCCAAACCCTTTGGCATTATTGAACCATTTTACTTTACCGGTAGCCATACTACTTACATCCTTCTTTAAGTGAGCTAAATTCTGAGTGCAGGTATAATAATTTAAGGGTAAATGCGTTACCCTAGTACTTAATGTAGATAATTTGCTCAGACAGTCAAGTTTTTTGCAATTAAATCTCCGATTTTTTACTAATAATTAATGAGAACTCCTTTGAAGGATGACTGAGGCATAGCTATAGTTTATGAGTTGGTTTAAAGAACTAGGTATAGAGCACGAGGGGCTCGAGGAATTAACCCGGCAAAAGGTAGAACCACCAGCCATGTATCGGGTGATCCTGCACAACGATGATTACACGCCAATGGATTTTGTTATTGATGTGCTGATCCGTTTTTTTAATATGCAGTATGAACAAGCAAGTGAAATCATGTTGCAAGTTCACCATAAGGGGAGTGCAACTTGTGGTGTTTTTACCGCCGAAATTGCCGAGACCAAGGTGTTGCAGGTAACAGAATATGCAAAATCACACGAACATCCATTGCTTTGTACGATGGAACGAGCTTAACTTAATGATAAGCAGCCGATGAACATAACTCAGATGCAGTCAGGAGTACATTTATGTTGAACAAAGATCTTGAGTTAACGCTTAACCTGGCATTTCGCTTTGCCAGAGAGCGTCGTCATGAGTACATGACGGTCGAGCATTTATTGCTGGCCCTGTTGGATAACCCTGCTGCTGGTGATGCACTTAAATCATGTGGCGCTAACATTGAGAAGCTTCGTCTTGAACTAGCTACTTTTATTGATTCTACTACGCCTTTGTTACCCGAAGATGAAGCTGAACGTGATACTCAGCCAACATTAGGCTTTCAGCGCGTGTTGCAACGTGCTGTGTTTCATGTGCAATCATCCGGCAAAACCGAAGTTACCGGTGCGAACGTGTTGGTGGCTATTTTCAGTGAGCAAGAATCGCAAGCAGTGTACTTGCTGAAAAAAGTGGATATCAGTCGGTTAGATGTGGTGAATTTTATTTCACATGGAGTTATCAAAACGGAGAAACTGGAACAGCATGATGATGCGATTCAGGATGACTTGTCAGAAGCTCCAGCCGAGGAAACTCGTTCGCTGGATAGCTTTACCGCCAATTTAAATACTTTAGCAAAACAAGGACAGATTGACCCTTTAATTGGTCGCGATGCAGAGTTGGAGCGCGCCATTCAGGTGCTGTGCCGCCGTAAGAAAAACAATCCCTTGCTGGTGGGTGAGGCTGGGGTAGGTAAAACCGCCATTGCTGAGGGTCTGGCATTTCGTATCGTTAACAAGCAAGTACCGGCAGTGATTGAAGATGCCACTATTTACTCTTTGGATATGGGGGCCTTACTGGCTGGTACCAAATACCGTGGTGACTTCGAAAAGCGGCTGAAATCACTGCTGAAAGAGTTGGAAAAAGAGGAAAACGGTATTCTGTTTATTGATGAGATCCATACCGTTATTGGTGCTGGTGCGGCATCTGGTGGTGTGATGGATGCCTCTAATTTAATTAAGCCGCTGCTGTCCAGTGGTCGGTTGCGCTGTATTGGTTCGACGACTTATCAAGAGTTTAGGAATATCTTTGAAAAAGATACTGCCCTGGTACGTCGTTTCCAGAAAATCGATGTCGTTGAGCCCAGCGTTGAGGATACTACCCGTATACTGCAAGGCTTAAAAGAGCGCTACGAGCAACATCACAGTGTTCGTTACACTCAAAAAGCACTACGTGCTGCAGCTGAGTTATCGGCAAAATACATTAATGAACGGCATTTGCCGGATAAAGCGATCGATGTGATTGATGAAGCGGGTGCTAGTCAGCGCTTGTTGCCAGTGTCACGACGCAAGAAAGTGATTAATGTGCCGGATATTGAGCATGTGATTGCGAAGATGGCGCGGATCCCGGAAAAGTCGGTATCGGCTTCTGATCGTGATGTGCTGAGCAATCTGGATCGCAATTTAAAACTGGTTGTGTTTGGCCAAAATGCGGCTATCGATGCATTAACCGCTGCTATCCGTTTATCACGCTCAGGTTTAGCCAACGAAGAAAAGCCTATTGGTAGTTTCTTATTTGCTGGGCCGACAGGGGTGGGTAAAACGGAAGTGACCAAACAATTGGCTACTGTGATGGGGGTTGAGCTACTACGATTTGATATGTCGGAGTATGTTGAGCGCCATGCGATTAGTCGTTTGATCGGTGCACCACCAGGCTATGTTGGTTTTGAACAGGGCGGTTTACTGACCGATGCGGTGTCAAAAAACCCGTATGCAGTAGTGCTGCTGGATGAAATCGAAAAGGCGCATAGTGATATTTACAACATCTTGTTGCAAGTGATGGATCACGGCACCTTGACCGACAACAACGGCCGTAAAATTGATTTCCGTAATATTGTACTGGTGATGACCACCAATGCAGGGGTGCAGGAAACGATCCGTAAATCGATTGGCTTTAAGCAGCAAGATCATAGCCATGATGCCATGAGTGAAATTAATCGTACCTTTAGCCCTGAGTTTAGAAACCGTTTGGATAGCATAATCTGGTTCGAGCACCTAACCAGTGAGATCATCGTGCAAGTGGTGGATAAATTTATCTGTGATTTACAGGTGCAACTGGATAAGAAGCAGGTCTCAATGGAGCTTAGCCGTGAGGCTCGGGCCTGGTTGGCTGAAAAAGGCTATGATCAAGCTATGGGCGCCCGGCCCATGGCCCGGTTGATCCAAGAGCATCTTAAAAAACCATTAGCTAACGAAATTTTGTTTGGTCGGTTATTGCAAGGTGGAGATGTCAGAGTGGAGCTGGTTGATGATAAATTGAGCTTCGTCTTTCAGGAAGAGCCAGAGCCAGCCTAAACATCGCTGAAATGAAATCTAGCAAAAAACCCGCACTCGCGGGTTTTTTATGGTCGTGTGTTTTGGCTGGTTTTTTTCAGCTAACCAGCGTCCCAGCGTCAGGCTTATCGCTGACGGAAAACGATACGGCCTTTGCTTAAATCGTAAGGGGTTAGCTCAACCGTGACTTTGTCACCAGTTAAGATCCGAATGTAATGCTTACGCATTTTGCCGGAGATATGAGCAATGACAACGTGGCCATTTTCCAGCTCAACTTTAAACATTGTGTTTGGCAAGGTGTCTAAAATGGTGCCTTGCATTTCAATTACATCTTCTTTCGCCATTCAGCGTACTCGCCTCTAAAATAATGAAAACAAAAATCAGCGCAGATTGTGCCGAAAAGCACCAGACTTGTAAAGTCAGAAGGCTATATTTACCGAATTGAATGCCATTTTCCGTCAATAAAACGTTGTTGAGGCCTGAATTCGCCTTTGTAAGCCATTTTTTCACAATCGGCAATATAATAACCTAAATAGAGGAAATCGCTTTGTAAGCATTTTGCTTGCTCAATCAGTAGTAGAATAGCAAGTAAGCCTGGCGAAAACTGCTGCCATTTAGGGTGATAAAAGGTATAGACGGCAGATAATGAATTGTCCAGCTTATCAACCACAGAAACAGCGACTAATTGTTGTTGATCATACAGCTCTAATGTCCAGACCGGCATCCAGTTGCAAGTGAGCAAAGATTCTAGTTGCGCTATCGAGGCCGGATACATACTGCCTTCTTGATGTTTAAAATCGATATAGTCTTGATACAGCGCAAAATAATCAGAGGCAGATCGTGCAGGCTGCCATTGAACACGAAAGCCTTGTCGATTTGCTTTTGCCAAAATACGTCGTTGCCGCCGGGAAGGGGTAAAGGTGTGAACGGGCAGTCGAACCGATTGGCATTGCTGACAACCTGAGCAGTGCGGTCGATACACGTCATCACCAGAACGACGAAAATTATGCTGTAAAAGCTGTTGATACAGCGAGTGATGCAGTGGTTGTTCGGGTAATAAGAAAATGACCTGTTCGTTTTGCTCCGGTAAGTAAGCGCAAGGTTCGGCGGCTGTTAAACCAAAGCGGAGTTCATTCATAGCCCGATAGCTTAATGTTCTGTGGCAGCCAGGTTTGGTCTGAACATGGCTGCGATGCTAATTCTTGCAATAAAGCTAAATATTGTGTGCGGGGAAAGTGACAGACACCAAGCTGATCCAAAAAATCATTCGGCATTTGGCAATCTATCCAGCCTGCTTGATGGCATTGCAAGTGCTGTTGCAGAGCAATTAATGCTAAGCGAGCTGTATTTGGTTGGCGGTTAAACATGGACTCACCACAAAATAGTCTGCCAATCATCAAACCATACAAGCCACCAACTAATTGATCTTGTTGCCATAGTTCCACACTATGCGCATATCCCTGCTGATGGAGTTGCCGGTAGGCTTGTCGCATCGGTGGTAAGATCCACGTATCAGCCTGGCGGGCTCTTGGGGCAGCGCATTGCGAAATGACCTGTTCAAAGGCAGTATTGATACTAAAACGATACTGAGCTTTTCGGCATTGTTTGCGCAGTGTTCGATTGAGCTGCAATTGATGAGGGGCAAACAAAGCCCGTACTGAAGGGCTCCACCACAGTAGTGGGTCGCCCTCGCTGAACCAGGGAAAAATACCCTGCTGATAGGCCAGTAGCAGTCGCTCTGGTTTTAGATCGCCCCCTAGCGCCAATAAACCATCAGGTTGACGCAGCGCTTGCTCCACCGGAGGAAAATTTAGTTGCTGCGTCAGCTCTGGTAAATAGATGGGCATCAGCCTTAGCGCTTAGTTGCTCAGTGCATCCAGATAGCGCTCAGCATCCAGAGCCGCCATACAGCCGCTACCAGCCGAAGTAATGGCTTGACGATAGATATGGTCCATCACATCACCTGCAGCAAACACACCTTCTACACTGGTTTGAGTAGCGTTGCCTTCGGTACCCGACTGAACTTTCAGATAACCGTTATGCATTTCAAGCTGGCCTTTGAAAATATCGGTATTGGGTTGATGACCAATGGCAATAAACACACCCTGAACATCAAGCTGTTCGGGAGCTTCACCGATACTGGACTTTAAGCGTACGCCGGTTACACCCATTTCATCTCCGATGACTTCATCAAGTTCACGGTGCAGATGTAAAATAATGTTGCCACTTTCAACTTTCTTCATTAAGCGATCGATCAGAATCTTTTCTGAGCGAAAGGTATCACGGCGATGAACTACATGTACTTCAGCAGCAATATTGGATAAGTACAGTGCTTCTTCTACCGCTGTATTTCCGCCACCAACGACCACGACTTTTTGATTGCGATAGAAAAAGCCATCGCAGGTTGCGCAAGCCGATACACCGCGACCACTGTAGGCCTGTTCAGACTCCAGCCCTAAATATTTTGCTGATGCACCGGTACAAATAATCAGGGCATCGCAGCTGTAGGTTCCATTATCACCTTGCATGGTAAACGGACGCTGTTCCAGATTAACGGTATGGATATGATCAAAGATAATTTCGGTATCAAAAGCTTCGGCATGCTCTTTCATGCGATCCATCAGTGCCGGGCCCGTCAGATCATGCGCATCACCCGGCCAGTTCTCAACCTCTGTGGTGGTGGTCAGTTGACCACCTTGTTGCATGCCAGTAATTAACACTGGCTTTAGGTTAGCCCTGGCTGCGTAGACGGCGGCAGTATAGCCGGCAGGGCCAGAGCCCAGAATCATTAATTGGTTGTGTTTGATCTCTGACATCAGAGTACTCCATAGTGTGTGTTCATCACGATCTTGGGTCGATTCTACGGAAAGGCAAGTCAAAGCGGAAGCTTTCAGAGGCTAAATTACCGATCCTTGCTGTAAATGACCGTTTTCTCAATCCGAACATGAATACTTTGACTCTTCCCGGAAGCAGTTATAAATTGGATGTTCATCAATACAGTAGTTTGAGGTTGCCTTGCGTTATGTGCCAGGAGTAGTACTTATCCTTATACTCAGTTTGCTCAGCCTTGCGATCACCATCGAGGCTCGACCGCAATTGCATCGTATTGGCATTGATGATGGCTTACCGAACAGTACGATCTACGATCTGGTTCAGGATCAACAAGGCTATATTTGGTTGGCGACTACCGACTCCGGACTACTGCGTTACGATGGCTATCATTTTATTAATGTACCACTGCAACACGAAGCTACACATGAGCAGCTGAGTCAAGCCGATGCTGGTCAGTTGTTGTTGGATCAACAGCAGCGTTTGTGGGTGGGAACCTGGGGGTATGGCGTCGCACGGTTAGATGCTGATCGAATTGGACGCACGCATTTTCTAACTGAGGGTTATCAGGTTCAGGCTTTAATGGCTGATCAGCAAGGCTATGTCTGGGTTGGCACTACCACAGGGTTGTTTCGAATTACACCCGATGATCGCATTGAACAAATAGGCCATATCGATGAGGACACTCCTTTGCTGCATCAGCGCATTTGGAGTTTGGCCACAGCTGATGATGGGAGTGTCTGGATAGGAACCAGCCAGGGGATCCATCGCTGGACGCAAGACAAAGGGATAGACTCTGGTCGAAAGCTGCATCCTGAAAGATCTGCCGTCTCCCGACAAAACGAGGTCCGTGCTTTACTGTTTTATGATGAGCGCCTTTGGATCGGCTCTCGGCAAGGTTTGTTAGCTATAGACACTGAACGATGGCAGATCACTGGTTTTCCAGTACCGGGCGAAGGCAGTACGGATGTATCGCCAATCATTAACCGTATCCAGTTAGCTCCTGATGGCCAGTTATTACTTGGCAGCTATGAAGGTTTACTTCGATTCGATCCTCAGCTAAATGATTACAGCAGTTTTCGCCAGCACAATGCTTTAATTTCCAGTTTAAATGTTCGTTCGATTTTGATTGATCGGACTGGGCTGCTGTGGATGGGAACTCGCAATAACGGCTTGTTTTATTCCCGCTATGGTAAAAATGCTTTCTCTGGCATTGAAGCATTGATGGAAAATCCCATCTCTGAACAATTTGGCTTATCCGTCACTAGTGTTGATGCCTCGGATCCCGACTTTCTCTGGTTTGGAACCTCTGAACGATTGTATCGGTTAGAACATAAAAGCGGCTCTATTCAAAGTTATGAAACCTTTGCACGGGTCAATAAAATCGTGACTGGGGCTGAAGGCTATGTGTTTATTGCCACCGATGCGGGCTTATTTCGCTACGATGAAGCCGTGAACAACATCGTCCATGAACCAGCTCCGTTTGCATCATTGCAAAATACGCGGCCCATTGTTCGTGACATGTTGGTGATGGGTAATGACCAGATATGGTTCGGCTTATGGGGGCAAGGTGTGCTGCAGTACAATTGGCAGACCTCGCAGTCACATCATTTTTTATCCGAATTGAACCAAGAGCTTATTGGTGATGCGGTGCAGTCATTAAAGTTGATGCCAGATCAAACGATTTGGGCAGGCACTCGATACAGTGGTTTGTTTCAATTCGATAAAGAGCAAGGTTTGCTGCAGCAAAGAACTACCGCCAATTTGGCGCAACTGCCATCCAACAACATTCAATGTATCGAGACAAATCAGCATGGGGAGTTAATTATTTGTACCAATCGTGGGCTATTGCGATGGAACCAGGCTCGTGATCAGACGCAATTGATTACCACAGAGGATGGATTGACCAGCAATCACTTACTGGGAGCTCTGTTTGAACAGGGACGCACCTGGTTGCTAAGTGCTGAAGGGTTAAACCTGCTATCTCCTGATTATCAGCACGTGCTTAGCTTTTCCCGTCATGATGGTCTCACAGCGACTGAAATGAATGTAGGAGCGGTGAGTAGAGCGGATAACGGAATGATCTATGTGGGAACTTTAAATGGTATTACCGTGATCGATCCCTCGTTGATTTGGATCAATCAGCACATACCGGCACCGAAAATTACAGGTTTTCGTATCAATCATGGTAGTAGTAAGCCGCTATTTTATGCGGATGAACCACCGTTATTGCAGTTGAACCCCGATGAAGCCAGCCTGGAAATTCAATTTTCTGCGATGGATTTTCAAGATACTGCTCGCAACAGCTATCAGTATCGTTTGATTGGCTTTGATGAGGAGTGGATTGACGCTGGCTCACGTATTTATGCTTTCTACGCAAAACTTCCACCCGGGGATTATGAGTTTCAGTTGGTTGCACGCAACAATCATGGTGTGACTTCAGAACTGATTGAGTCATTGCCTATTCAAGTATTGCCTCGCTGGTGGCAAAATAACTGGCTGCAAATTATTACGGTGATCTTCTTTCTCTTGATCTTATTTGCCATCCATTTGTACCGACTGCAGTACGTTCGGCAAGTCAATCAATTGTTGCAGCAATCAGTAAGAGAAAAAGCTAAGGCTCAATTGTTGTTAGAAAGCAAAGTGGCCGAACGTACACAAGCCCTTGAACAAAGCTCATCAGCTCTATCGCTTCGCAGTAAACAGCTGGAACACAGCATGCAAGAGCTGTCGAAAAGTAATGCCCGTTTAGAGCAGTTGAATCAACTGAAAGATGAATTCATTTCTACGGTCAGTCATGAGCTTCGTACGCCATTAACGTCTATTCGCGGTGCTTTGGGGTTAATTAATAGCAAGGTGATGCCTCCTGACTCCGATGCTTATCGCGACATGGTCAGTACTGCACTCCACAACAGCGAGCGTTTATCACAGCTCATTAATGACTTACTGGATGTGCAAAAATTTGAAGCTGGTAAGTTCAGCTTGCAGCTAAGTCATTTAGATATGAAGCAATTATTGCTCAGTGCCAAGGACGATATTCGTCAATTTGCCAATCAATATCGGGTCAGTGTGACCATAAAGTTGCCAGAAACCTCTGTGATTATTTTGGCCGATGAACTGCGGTTACGACAGGTTCTTGATAACTTATTATCGAATGCAATTAAATTCTCCAGTACAGAAGGGCTGGTTGAGCTCCGGTTAATCGTCGGGCACGATCGGATTTGTGTAGAAGTTGAAGATCATGGCCAAGGGATCCCTGAGGACTTTCAACCCAGATTGTTTGAGAAATTCTCACAAGCGGATGCATCCGATAGTAAAAAATCACCAGGTACAGGTCTTGGTTTGGTGATTTGCAAAAATATTGTAGAAAGTCATCAGGGAAAGATTGGTTTTCGTTCCATCGAAGGAAAGGGAACATTATTTTGGTTTGAACTGCCTTACTAAATGATTAGCAAGATCACTTGGTTTATTGGCCTTATTTTAACAATTGGGTACAATATATTGATATTATCATAAATTTGTAATCTGATATGGCTATATTACAAATACTGTTTCAGGTAGGTTTCCAGTAGGACAAATGCATAAGGAGATGGTTAACAATAAATCTGGAAACTATAATGAAAACTAAAACAATGACCACGTTAGCACTGGCCATAGCCAGTACCTTTACCCTCACCGCTGCATCAGCTGATGAAGGTAGTAATTACTCTCTTACCAACCAAGGCACTATTGCTGATCGTGACAGTCGTCCCTCATTAAGGCCCGATAGCAATAAAGCTGAGCGGTATATCATCAAATTCCAAGCACATGCTCTGATGGAAGCAGCTGGGATTCAGCCTGCAACTGACTTTGAGCGTTTATCAGCTGCGGAAGCATTTTCGAGTCAGGCGGCCGAGCAAGTACTGTCTCAACATCAAGTCAATGCCATCATGCACTTAGATATAGTGCAGGCCAGTGTAGCTGAGCTGAGCCGCACCCAGTTGCGTGAGTTAGAAAAACATCCCGCGGTAGAGTACATTGAGTTGGATCACAAGCGTTACCTGTCTGATGTGATTACACCGATGGCACAAACCACACCATATGGTATCACTATGGTGCAGGCCAACCAGGTGAGTGATGCCAACTCCAGCAATATGAGTGTCTGCGTCATCGATACGGGCTATCAGTCTAATCATGCTGATTTGCCTTCCTCTGGAGTAACGGGGGCCTCGTTTCAGGGACATGGCAATTGGTTTAGTGATGGCAATGGCCATGGTACCCATGTCGCGGGTACCATCGTAGCGTTAGATAACAACATCGGTGTTGTCGGGGTGTTACCCTCGGGTTTGGTAGGGCTGCATAATGTAAAAATATTCAACGATTCAGGCAACTGGACCAATGCGTCCAACCTTATTCAGGCGATTCAGTCCTGTCAGAATGCCGGTGCCAAGGTCGTCAATATGAGTTTAGGTGGCGGCAGCTCCAATACTACGGAGCGTAATGCCATGAATAACTTTAACAACAGTGGCATGCTACTGGTGGCTGCTGCAGGTAATGCAGGTAATACCAGCTTTTCCTACCCGGCATCTTATGACGCAGTGGTTTCTGTTGCGGCGGTCAATTCGAGTAAAAATTTAGCCAGCTTTTCTCAGCGCAACTCACAGGTTGAGATTTCAGGGCCTGGTGTCAATGTAGCTTCGACTTGGAATAATGGTGGGTACAACAGTATCAGTGGTACCTCGATGGCTTCTCCACATGTCGCCGGGGTTGCCGCATTGGTATGGAGCAATCACCCGCAGTGTACTAATACTCAAATTCGTAATGTATTGAACCAGACCGCTGAGCGTCGTGGTACCTCAGGCCGCAATACGTCTTATGGCTGGGGTATTGTACGGGCAAAAGCAGCTCACGACTGGATCACTGCCAATGGTTGTGATGGTAGTGGGGGTGGCACGCCTGGCGGCGGCCAAACCTTCAATAACTTATCTGGCTCAACAGGACAGTGGTTGCGTGGCAGCTACGATATCCCTGCGGGAGTGAGTCAGCTGACGTTCCGTATTACGGGTGGAACCGGTGATGCAGACTTATACATTCGTCGTGGTACAGCACCTACTGAGCAAACATGGGATTGCCGACCCTATCTTAATGGTAATGAAGAGGTTTGTACCTTCAACAATCCACAAGCTGGTACCTGGCATGTTGGGATCCGGGGCTATAGTGCCTTTTCAGGACTGACATTTAGTTATGAATATTAATTCATAACTTGCTCGATAAGAAAAAAGCTTGCCAGTTCTACTGGCAAGCTTTTTTATGCTCAAAATGAGGTGAAAATAGGTTTAACGTGCTCCGCGAGGCATGCGCTGACCAGTGCCAACTTGCTCTGCCCAGCTCTGGGCTGCTGGTTGTTGATGCAAGGGGCGTGAGGCCGCTGGTACAGGTTTTGCTTTTTTTGCAGCAGGCTTTTTTGCCGCTTTAGGGGCTGTTTTCGGAGAGGTTGCAGGCTTGCTTTCCGCTTTAGCCACTGCAGGCTTATCGGCTTTCTTTGCTTCTGCTTTCTTAGGCTTTGCTGCAGCCTTTGAGCCAGCATAGCTTTGTGCCAACTCGGCTAATTCAGCCAGACGTATATTCTTACCACCGTCGACACTAAACCAGCCTGGCTTCTGCTCAAGTTGCGGCTCTTTACCGAATGCGGTTTTATAAGCAGCGGTGAACTCCGCGATGACTTGCTCTTTGTCTAGTTTGCTCATACAAAAAATACCTATTAATTTGATTGATAAATGTACGTCCTAGTTATACAACATTCCTTGCAAAGAGACAAACATGGTCGATTTATGAACAAAATGAAGTTGTCTCGTTTCGTGGAGGCGGGCGAAGGCTTCATGCTATCATTCAGCTTATACCATCAGAGCTTTCGCTATACAGAGTAAATTCTATGACCAGTGTGACACGACAGCAGCTAACCCTGTTACTGAATCAACAACTGCAACCTGAACTCGTACAAGATTTTTGTCCGAACGGTTTACAGGTGGAAGGGAAAAAAGATATCGAGGTGTTAGTGACGGGTGTCACAGCCTCTCAGGCTTTAGTCGATGCTGCAATTGCTGTCTCAGCCGACGCTATCTTGGTCCACCATGGCTATTTTTGGAAAAATGAGCCCGCTATCATCACGGGTATGAAAAAAACCCGTTTGCAGCGCTTATTGACTCATAATATTAATTTATTTGCTTACCACTTACCGCTTGATATTCATCCTGAGCTTGGTAATAACGCTCAGCTTGGCCGGTTGCTTGGTATCACGGCATGGCAGCCGCTTCGTGCTGTTCAACCGCAAGGTGTTGTCATGATCGGGCAGTTTTCCGAGCCAAAGCCGCTCGAAACAGTAAGTCGTTTGCTGCAGCATGCGTTGGGGCGAGACGTGCTTAGTCATGCTGCAGGCGATCGTTTAATCAGTCAGGTTGCCTGGTGCACTGGTGGAGGCCAGGGGTACATTGATGCGGCTGCAGAGGCGGGGGCCCAGCTGTTTATTACAGGTGAAGTGTCTGAGCAAACCATCCATAGTTCACGAGAGCTTGGCATTCACTTTATAGCGGCCGGACACCATGCCACCGAGCGCTACGGTGTGAAAGCGCTTGGTGAGTGGTTGGCCACTGAAACGGGTATTCAGGTGGAATTTATTGATATTCCAAACCCTGCTTAAGCTCAGGGATCTTCAGGATCCCACCATAATGCCAGTCGTTGTTGCCATAATCCCAGGTACTCATAATGAGTCAGTGAAAGCGTTTGGATGCTTCGGGCACTAGGCACAAAACCACCTGATTGGAATTGGTCCAGAGGTCGGCGTAATCTAAAGTGGGTGGGGGCAGGTGTGATTTGAGCACCATAATAAGTAAACCAGTTCATTGATCTTGGCATGTGTAAGGCAGAGGTCACCAATGCCGAGCGTTGATTAACAATGAGCGGTGCAACTGTCGCTGCTTCTTGTTGGGTATTGGTTGGAGTCGATACTTGCAGAATTCGGTCCGGATTAACTCCTAAAGCGATAGCTAAGTCGCTGGCCACCTCAGTATGGTTACCGGGTATACCTGGCAGATGGCCACTTAGGATCAGCCGTGCTTCAGGGTGTTGATGCCACAGCCGCACGCCTTCAATTAGTCTGGCCATCGAACATTCCGCCAATTGGCTGCTAAGCGGAAGAAAGTCATAAGCGCTATGCATGCAGCCTAGTACCACGATATTATCCAACTTTGGAGCTTGATGCAGCGCTGGATGGGTTAATTCGAGCGTCGCGGCCAATCGCTCAGTTATCGCAGAGCTGCTGGCCAGCCATAGCAGTGTCGTGGACAAACCAAGCAGCCAGAATCCGATCTTTCGTTGGCGATAGCACAATACAACCGATAACGTCAGTAGTATCAATAGCAAGGGCAATGGCATTAGCAGTGATTTTAGCAACGAGGGCATGTACACATCCATGGATTACAAAATAGATCGCAATTTTGACAGCATTGCAGGTAAATTCCAACGCAATATCTATCAAACGACCAAAGGCCGGTTACGGCAAGAAGTGTTACTGCGTGATCTGGCCGCTTTAGCTGACTTACAGCGCTCGACAGCGATCTTGGATGTTGGGGCAGGGCAAGGGCAGTTGGCATTGGCATTAGCCGCACAAGGGCACCGGGTTACTCTGGCTGATATTTCAGCCGAGATGCTGATGCTAGCACGTCAATCTGCACAAGATGCAGGCTTGACAACACAGTTACAGTTTAAACACTGCAGTTTGCAGCAATTGGTGGATACAGAGCGCAAGGCACCGGTAGTGCTATGCCATGCTATGTTGGAGTGGCTTGCTGATCCACAGCAAGCGATTGAGCAGCTATACCAATTAACAGAGCCTGGTGGTGTGCTATCGCTGATGTTTTTTAATCAGGATGCCAGACGTTTTGGTAATATATTGTATGGTAACTTTGACTATGTGAGCCAGGGGCTCACCGGCAGTAAAACCGTACAGCTCAGTCCGCAAAACCCGTTGCGACCTGATGATGTGTTGCTCTGGTGCCAACAAGCTGGTTTTACGCTCGAAGTAAAAACGGGCGTGCGCTGTTTTCATGATTATGTGCGAGAGCCAGCCATGCAGCAAAGTCACTACCAGCAATTATTGGCACTCGAACTGCAATACAATCAAACAGAGCCCTATGCGTCGCTGGGGAAATACATGCATTTTGTATTACGCGTCGACTAGATGGGCTGCTCAAAAGCCTTAATCGAATTCAAAGCGGTACAACAAGTCGATAGACTGCTCAATACCCGTGACACTCTCCAGATAGAGATTGCGCATCAACCGGTAGCGAAGCGTAAACTCACCAAATTGCTCAAATAAGCCAACACCATACTTAACTTGCAAATCACGCGTTAAGTAGCCACTGACGGTCACCTGTGACTGATCGCCGCTCCCAGCAGTATCCAGCATCAAGTCCTGCACGCCAAAAGCTTCACCAATATTGCCGACTAATTTAGAGCTGGAGGCCAGTCCCAATCCAATCAAGCTGGTGGTGACCGGGTTGGCGCTACTACCGGACTCACCATCTAAATTGCGGCCAAGCAACAAGTAAGAAGTGGCATTGGCCTGTGCCATGCCTGGTTCGGAAAATATTTGTATGTTGGGTTCATCCGCCGGGCCTGATACTCGAATACCCGCAATCACATCGTCTTCGATATTGTCGGGGTTACGGATTGCTTCTAAATTTAAAAATGGTTGATCAGCTGGGCCGTTAAACAGCAACTGGCCGCGCCGTATCAGAAGATCCTGTCCATACGAGCGGAAGGTACCATCCACTAGGTTTAGCTCACCATATAAGCGGGGTTGATTGTTGTTTTGCCGAACTTGCAGGCTGCCGGCCACATGAGTTCGCAGGCCAAAAGCGGTAAAGCGGACTTGATCGCCGAAACGGACCCGAATGTTGGTCTCAAAATTAAAAGGTACCGTATCTGTGGCTTCAACCAAAGGTTGAAATTCTGCATCTACCATGACTTCATCAGACGATAGACTGACAGCTGACTCGGGTAAGCTATCGATGGTAAGGCGAGCAAAGGGAATGTCTACGGTACCAGTGAGCAGTGTTTTCTCTGGCGAGGATTGAAGCGTTAGGTCGGGTTGCACCTGCAAACGTCCCATCGGCAGCTGTACAGAGAGCGGATCGCCTTTAACAGTCAGTAGCGCTTGCCATGCACTAAGTTCAGCCCAATTGGCATCCCCCGCTAAGTTCAATTGACCTTGTGGAGTGGTGATTTGGCCACTAAGCAGGGCGCTGTCTTGATTAAAACCAATCTGTAACTCACCTTGCTCAATGTCTACCGGTGCTAGTTGGCCGCGGACAGTAATGTCACGAATTGATAGTTCCCCAGATACATTGGGTTGCAGCAAGCTACCTTGCACCTGAATTTGACTGTTTAGGATGGCGCGCAGTTCGCTGTAATCGTCCAGCATGGGTTCTAAGAACTCAAAACTAAATTGTTTAATCGAAAGCGATGCATTCAGATCCTGATCAAGCTTGGTAATATCATCGAGTTGAAGCTGCCCGGCGACTTCGCCTTTTTCGCTGACAAAAAGCTGCCATTCAGCATTTAGCTGTTGCTGATTCAATTCAGCGCGTATATTTAAATCCGACCAGGGTAAGCGTATTAGTTGGTCGAACTGTTGGCCAGCGATGCCTTTCGCACTATGAATGTGTAGCGAGGCTGATGGCCCTTCTGTGGGTTGCCATGCCAATCGTGCATCCGCAGCGATATGGCCACGAAGCTCTGTGAAGTCTGGCAACCATGGAGCCAACCACGTTAAATCAAATTGCTCCAAACTGATTGCCACCGCCAACTGTTCAGGACTGATGTCGGCTGTTTCAGTAAGGCACAGCGAACTATCGTCTCGTTGCCAGCAATGTGCTCCAATCACAACCGATGATTCCGTAGGCGTCAGTTGCAGATCCATCGCTTGAGCTAATCGCCAGACGCCAAGCTCTGAGGTGATTTCACCGCGAAGCCATTGGCCTTGCCAAAGCCCAGTCTCTCGTTCAAAACGTCCTTGCAGGGCAGAAGTCAGGCTAACAGGGCTGCCGTCTATGCTCAGCTCCAACCGGTGATCACCTTCATTGCCTTGCAATGTCAACATGGCGCTATCTAATTGATGGTCCAGATAGCGCATCTCGGTGAGTGTGATGGTTACATCGGTTTGCATGGGCTCCATACTATTGAATTGCCCAGAAAAATCAGCTGACTCCAGCTGAAGCAGTTCCTGCCATTGCAGCTGAGAGGCATTGAATGAAAACGAGATGTCTGGTGTTAGCCGAGGCCCTGCCAGCTCGACTAAACCTTGCGCCTGGCCTTGTGCATCGGGTACAGAATCAGACAAGTCATCAATATCAATGCGCATCTGCATGGCCCAATCTTGTTGCAAGGTGCCAGTAAGCTCTAATTGGTTTTGGCCATGATGAACACGTAGTGGCTTAGCCGTCAGTTCTATATCGCCTGTACCGGTCTGATCCTGCATTTGCAATTGTCCGCTCAGGTTCAGAGGTATTTGGCGAAGTGTGCCTGAGAGTTGTAAAGCCGAAATATCAAGTTGCCAGCCTTGTTCAGGCGTCAGTTCACCAGCAATATCAACTTGTCCCATCAGGAGACCGGGGTAATCGGACCACTGCATGCCTGGGTCTATATGCTCTAATTGCCAAGAACTGCTCCAACTGATCTGGTCGGAAAAATTAAGCTGCCCTTGACTGGTTATGGTGCCTCCCAGCGTGGTCAGTGCCAACTGATGCAATTGGAGGTACTCAGTGCTGGCAGTCGCTTGTAGCTGAAGGTTGGTGTCTGGCAGCTCAGTGCCCTGAACTTTACTGGATACATCAAGCTCCAGACTTTGCAGAGTACCTGTTGCTTTGACACGGTTCGAGCTGGCACTAAACTCAGACGGACCTGATAATGGCCACTGCACATAGGGGCTGGAAAGCGTGAGTTCCAGTGGAAGATGATCTTGCATCAGGTTGGCCTGCAGCTGAGCCTGCGCTTGCAGCATGCCATCTATGGAGGCATCTACTTGAAGCTGAGCAAGATCGCCACTCAACGCCATAACCAGCTGCACGGGTTCATCGGGCACCTTGGCATGAGTCAGCCGAATAGCTGCATCCAATGGGTACTTCCCCTGAGGCTGTACTGTGAATTCAGCATTCAGTTCCACCGTATCGTGCAACAGCACTACATCGGTTAATCGCAGTTGGCGTCGCTCGATTAATACGCCCGCATGCAGTTGATCAAGCATGGTTTGCTCGTTGAGTTGAAATCCAAACAACTCAAAGTGAGCCATATCCAGCTGAAGAGGAAATAATATGTCTGGTAATTGCAATGCCTGCCATTCAAACGAGGGGGCAGGCTCATCGCTTGCTGATTCTGCCTCCGTATACACGGCAAGTTGTTGTAAGGTCGTCGTTGATAGGACAAGACGATTGCCCCAGAAATCGAAGCCGCTACTGAGTTGTTGCCACTCAACGCGATTGCTACCCAGTTTCAGCTGTACTTGATTCAATTGCAGCTGGCGAACCGACACTGGAAAGGGGTTCCAAATTGGTGGTAAGGTTACTTGTTCTGCTGTGTTGTCAGCTGGTGTATCATCGCCAGAGATGATGACCGTTAACCCATCAACCTGCAAAGTATTAATGCATAAGCTAAGGCCAAATAAACAGGGTAGGTGGTTATCAAATTCTGCACTATCAATATCAAGTTGAAGCTGCTCAGTATGGTAGCTAAGGTCGTGAACACGAAAACCGCCTAATAAATTACCTTCGGCCTTGCCAATGGATAGCTCTGGTACCAGATAATCCACCAGCCACAGGTTAAAGCGCAAGCCCGTTTGGCTGAAGGCCAGCACCACAGTGATAAATACAAACAACAATAGGCTATACCAAAAGCCTTTGTTCAATCGGAGTAACCACTTCATAACTCAGGCCCCAACGAAAAATGCAATTGGAAGCTGGTGCCTTTTTCTACTTCACCATCCAGGCCCCATGCAAAATCAATACGCACAGGCCCTATGGGGGAAGCCCAGCGAACTCCGACACCAACCCCTCGCTTCCAGTCTGGATCTCTGCTCCAACTGCTGCCGTAATCGACAAAGCTGGCCAGCCACCAATTGCCCATCACCCGGTATTGATACTCGGCGGTACTGGTCAGCATATAACGGCCCCCTAATAAACGATCTTCATCATCACGAGGTGCAACCGTTTCATAACCATAACCACGTATACTGTTATCGCCTCCGGCAAAGAAACGTAAGGATGGCGGCAGCTCTGTTGCTTCTTCAAGCAAAATGGCACCGGCATCCAGCCGCCCGACAAATCGATGATTGCTACCCCAGCTGGTAATGTAATTCGCTCTGCCACGTAAGCGGATAAAACGGTTATCCGACCCCCAAGCCCGATCAGATGTTTCGACCGAAGCAAATAACCGGTCACCACGGCTTGGCATCATACCACCTTGGCTACGACTGCGACTAAAGCTAATACCGAGCATGATGAGGTTACTACGGTCTTCTTGCTCAGCTTGGGTAAACTCTGAATACATCCAACGTATAGATGCAGTGCGATACCACTCATTTTTTAGCAACCAGTGGCGTTCAGCTGCAAAGGTGTAATCCTGGCCATCCCCATCCTGATTATCGAAGTTTTTCACGCCAAATTGGAATTGATAAAAATCGCGTGATACCTCCCGCAGAGGTAAGCGATAGGAGCTTTCAAGGCTTTGTTCAATCTCTGATAAGGCCAGGCGGTTAGTCAGGCTGTGGCCACGATCATTCAACCAGGGCTTGGTCCAGTTGACTTTAAGTCTGGGCCCTTGAACATCGGCGAAGCCAATACCGGTTTCGACACTGTTGCGTGCTCTCGGTTCCAGTTGAACATGAAGTGGGACGGTATTTTCAGTGGATGCAATCAAATCAGCATCTGCCTCAATCAGAATAGAACCAAACCAGTTGGTGTTGGCAATATCTTGATTAAACTGTCCTAGTTGACTAGCGAGGTATGGGTCGCCGGCTTTAAAGGGCACCAATGAAGCGAGCCGCTGCTCTTCAATTTGAGAGCCAGTAAAGCGTACATCACCAAATCGATAGCGAACTTGGCTGGAAAAATGAATGGTCAAATGGGCCTCTTGACGCCCTTCAGAAACGGCCAAAGTACTACGGGTAAAGTCAGCATCAAAATAGCCTTTACGTAAGGCCAGGTTACCTAAGCTATTTTTGAGCTGCTCATATCGACCATGATGTACAACATCGCCAACCTTGGGCGCTAACCGCTGCACCAGCAAGATAAAGTCGGGATCCTGTTTAGCTTCACCAGTGATATCAACGGTCACTTGGCTGTATCGCGTCGGCGGCCCTTGCTCTACCTGCATCAGTAAAACGGAACCTCTGCTCTGTTGTTGCAACTCAAACCGAATGGTGGGGTGGTAATAGCCTAAAGCACGTAGGGCAGCTCTGGTTTCTTGCTCCAGCCGGGCTTGAGAGCGTAGCGATGAAGAGACGCCACCATTGATAAAGTTAGCCAGATACATGTCAACATTATCTTTAGCTGAGCCACTCAACCCCTGAATTTGCAGTCGGGTCTGGTTTGCTTCAGCAGGCTGCACCAAGCAACAAACAAGCAGAAATAGCAGCAGGTATCGCAGAAAAAACATCACAGTGAAAGGTATTCCAGCCATCATTGAAGGTGTTGTACACCTGATTATCCTGGTCATGGTGTACCCAAGTAAGCCCATTATGACGCAAGCCCTGGGGCAGTGTATAGTGTTCAGCTTGAATCTAGCATGAACACAGCCGTAAATCACAACCAATAAGAAGTGTAATTAGATGGCCAGATAGCTATTGATTTTCTGGAATGAACTGGTTAGAGTAGCGCCGTCCATCGAATACGATAGACCAGAAGAGGCGCGTTGTTCAGGTAAGCTGTGTCAGATGTCTATACATCGTAGCGCAGCAGAGGGGAGCATCGCCGAGGAGCCAACGGTATAGAACGTGATGGCTTCGGTTGCCAGGGCTGAATCCCTGGGACTGTCACCTGAACCTGGTGGAGAGCTTCTGGCCTTTGTTAACTACTTTCACTACTCGCCCGCTTAGTCGCAGCCTGTATTGTGTGTTGTTCACAAATGCCATGCTCTGCTTATTGTTGCTGCATAAGGAGAGATCCCTTGTCTGAATTAATTGTTGCTAAATTTGGCGGAACCAGCGTTGCTGATTTTCATGCCATGTCCCGTTGTGCCGATATTGTACTAGCCGATGATCGTATCCGTGTGGTAGTGGTTAGCGCCAGTGCCGGCGTGACCAACCAGTTGGTTGCTATTACCCAACACACCGAACTCACGGCTCGTTTTACTGCCTTTACTGAGATTGAACGCATTACTATGGCAGTACTAAACGCTCTGCAATACCCACAGGCTGTGGCGGCAGATATTGATGCATTACTGTCTGAACTTCGAGTGTTAATCGAGCATGGTGGCACAGTTTTTAGTGTGCAGCATAAGGATGAGATTTTATCATTCGGTGAGCGCTTAAGCTCGGTGCTATTTACTCAGGTCTTGGCTGAACGCGATGCTGCGGTTGCTTGCTTTGATAGCCGTAAAGTGGTGCGCACCGATAGTCACTTTGGCAAAGCCGAGCCGCAAATTAATGCCATGCGTCAGTTGTGTAGCGAACTGTTACTGCCTGTACTGGCCAGTCAGCGTGTGGTCATGCAGGGCTTTATCGGCGCGGATGAACACCATCAAACTACTACCTTAGGTCGCGGTGGCTCCGATTACAGCGCTGCTTTGTTGGCTGAAGCGCTGGATGCCGATACTGTGCAGATCTGGACTGATGTGGTCGGTATTTTCACCACGGATCCGCGCCTGACAGAGCAAGCCCGCTGTATTGGCGAAATCAGCTTTGATGAAGCAGCCGAAATGGCTACCTTTGGTGCCAAAGTATTGCATCCAGCGACCTTACTACCTGCAGTTCGCCGTAATATTCGGGTCTTTGTTGGCTCTAGCCGTGAACCCAATTCGGGCGGGACCTGGATCGCACGTGAGGTTGAAGATCGCCCAGCATACCGCGCCATTGCACTACGGAAGTCACAAACCTTGATCACCGTGAAAAGCCCCGCGATGTTGCATGCTGCTGGCTTTTTAAGCAGAGTGTTTGATATCTTGAGTCGCCATCATATCTCGGTCGACTTAGTCACCACTTCTGAAATCAGTGTGGCGCTGACGCTGGATGAGGCACCCGGCAGTGCTTTTGAGCACTTAACCGTTGCTGCTATTGAAGAACTTCGGCAGTTTTGCGAAGTGCAAGTGGAGCATGGTTTAAGTTTGGTGGCCGTGATAGGTAATCATTTGCACAGTAGCCGCGGCGTGACTGGTGAGTTATTTCAGGCACTGGAAGGGGTGAACATGCGGATGATATGCCATGGTGCATCCAAGCATAACCTGTGTTTCTTAGTGCAAGATGACGATGCCACTCCAGTAGTGAAGCAGCTGCACCAGAGCTTGTTTGCCGCCTGATGCCTTAAACTGGATCTTAAAAGATTGCTTTTGGTTTCTTATCCTGTTGCGCAACAGCGCTAATTACTAATTGCAATTCAGTACCGCTTGGTAAGGCCTGACTTTTCTAGCCGGTAAAACCGTTAGGGGCGAAGTATCCGATCTGAACTATCAGTTTTACCTGGTGTTGCAGCAGAAGCAGTGCTGGCAACGAAACAGGGCCAGTTAGCTATGTTTTGGCACAGAAGTCTAAACAAATGCGATCCAGCGCCCGGCAAGCAAGATGACAAGCCAGAGTACCAGCGATAGCAGGGCGGTGACTTTAAGAAAAAGAGTTGGGGCCTGGCCGTTAAGCAGTGCTTGCCAATGCGGTAGCCAATGCACCAGCAGGACATTAAGTAAAGCCAGCAGTAATAAAGTGAGTTTTAGCAGAAAAGCACTGTTGGCAAGGTAGTGAGCCGGCTGCACACTAAACAGCAGGCTACCGGTTACCATTGCAAGTAAAAGGCCACAGGCTGCAAAGCGATTGAGTAGTGGTGCCAGCACGTTCAGAGCGCCACTTTTCGTGATACCCAGCAAACGCAAATCCAGTATTAGCACCGAGCCTAGTAACAGCGCTATGCCCAAAATATGCGCAGTGCTTAGCAGCGGGTAGCCGATGCCGGATTGGCGCAGCCAACTGGCTAGTGCTGTATCTCCCAGACTGACCAGCAGTTCAGTGATCATGCTCACTGAACTTTAAAGCGGTTATTGGTCTTCACGCAGCAGGCTTGGATAGAAGGTGTATACTCTGTCATCTATGGTAGCGCGCACTGCCTTGATAATGTGTTCATCCTTGTTGGTTGAGCGATGGCCCCGGATCAGCACCTGGTCACCCACTGCGGCTTCCCCTTCAACAAAGCCGGCGTCCCGGGTTTGGCGTGGGTTACCAAGGTCCACCTGCCAGGGGCCTTGTTCTGTCTCGATCATCAGGCGTGGGTGTGGTGGCCCGATGAAGACTTCAGTAATGGTACCAGTCATCTCTGTTTGTTCGTTTTCGGCCCAGTTCCAGCCATGGTGTGCAGTTGCACTAAAAGCCCAGAGCAAGGCAGTCAAAACACCAGATAATAAGAGAGCAAAAAATCGCATCACGGTATCCTCTTTAGTCAGTAGTTACCAGTATAGGAAACGAACAATGGACTGCCAAGTTACTAGCTGACAGTGAGCCAATCAACATGATTAAACTTCGTTCAGTTGCAGAAAAAGTTCATGTTAAAATCCCACAGCAGTTTGCTACGGGATGCTGGTTCTATTTTTTGTTCAGAGCTTCTTTTACTTTGTGCTCATGCTCCATCAATAGCAGGGTCAGATAAATTTTGGTGGGAAGGGATAAAATTAGCCCGATAGCGCAGAGGGCTGCGACCAGTATCATGCCTGGTACGCCCATGGTTTGGGGCAGTTTCAGGCCTATCCATAGATAATGGCCGATGATGATCAATGCCAGACCCAGTAGCATGACCAGTTTTAGCCACCATAGCCTGGGAGCGGCCACAGTGGTCTGTGTTGTCGCTTCGGCAGGGGGTACGATAGGTGGGTTCGTCATCGTGATCACTTGCTAAGGCCGATAATCTGACTATAGATCAACCAGCGCAGCAACACTTGATCTGCCACAAATACCTGCTTGATTCCATGCTCTGCTGAGCGTAATGAATACAAGCGATTATTCTATTATGTAGTCACTGACGTGATTGAAGCTCGCATCTTGTGGTTACTTGCGTATATACTGGCAACCCGATCATTTTTGTAACCTTGTGGTAGCTTGCTTTGGCCAGGATGTTTCTTGTTGCTTTTTTGCTTTGTTGTGTGCTGCTTCAGGCGTTATCTGGCGCACTGGGTGCACACCCATGGCATCTATCTGAGCTGGATGAAGCTGCAAATAGTACACACCTGCATCTGGTGCTATCTACAGAGACTGTTACAACGGATAGTCCGGTATCGGAACTTGCTGAGTTGTGTCTGGATTGTCATTGCCACAGCGGCCAAGCCACCTTGCCGGTTGGCAGTGCAATGTCGGTTCTGAGCCGCCAGTACAAGCGGTATCACCGTCTGCTTTGGTATTTCCCGCTGCTGGTAGCGTTGCAGTTCCGCCCCCCCATTTCATTCTCCTGACAGATTGTTTCAGGGCAGCTAGCCTGCCGCTTGTTTATTTTTTCAGGAGTTATCTATGCGTTTATTCTCATTTGGCGCGGCCTTGTTGGCTGCGCAGTTGCTATTGGCAACATCTTCAGTTGTCGCTCATTCCAAGGTGTCGGTAGAACAAGACCATCAGCAGCAACCGCATGAGCTGCGGTTAAGCCCACAGCAACAACAATTGGCCGGGATCCTGGTGGAGCCAGTCGCACTCAGCGGATTTTGGCCACAGCAACTGGCAACGGCAACCCTGATAGCCGATCCGGAGCGTAGCCAGCGTATCACAGCACCCATGGAACTGCAGTTGCTTAAGCGGCATGTGCGGCCAGGGCAATGGGTGGATGCAGGGCAACCTTTACTCACTTTAGGCGGCATTCAACTGGCCAACGCGCAGGCCGAGTTTCTGGATGCCATCAGCCAATGGCAGCGTCTGGCAGAGTTAACCACAGAAAGCATCAGTGCCAGCGAGCAATTAAGCGCCCGCGTCCGGGCCAGTCAAGCCAGAGCCCGGTTGGAAGCACTGCAGATGACCCCAGCACAAATTGCACTGTTGCAGCAGCAACCTGAGCAGTTGGGGCGCTTTGAGCTGAAAGCGCCTCAGTCCGGTATGGTGACCCATTTACAAGCAGTGCCGGGGGAGCAAATCTCGCCCGGTAGCATCTTGCTTGGTTTATTGGATGAATCCAGTGTGTGGCTACAAGCCGAGTTAACCAGTGACCAATCCGAACAATTGATACAGCAAACCAGGCTGCGGGTGCGCCATGGTCAACAATGGGCAGAGGCAGAGCTTATCGGCCGTAATCATCAGTTAGATGAGCATAGTCGGACTGAGCACTGGTTTGCCCGGCTGGATAACAGGATGCTGCACTGGCATCCCGGTACCTTTGTCGAAGTTGTCCTCAGTGCTGAGGCGGTATCCGGCGTGCTGGTACCCGATACGGCGCTGAGCCGCTCTGCGGATGGCCATTGGCAGCTTTTTGTGCAGGAAGGTGAGGCATTCGTGCCTTATGAGGTTGAGTTGGTGCGCAGTGAGCATGGCTGGCATCTGGTGCAGGGGATAACGCCGGGCCAGCTGCTAGTGCAACAAGGCGCCTTTTTTCTGGCCTCTGAACTGTTGAAGGCGGGTTTCGACCCGCATCAGCATTAGGAGGCTGTGATGTGGATATCCTGGCTTTGTGGTGCTTTGCAGCGGCCAGCACTGGTGCTGGTATGCTTTGGCTTGCTGCTGTTGCTCAGTCTGTGGCGCCTGCCACAGCTTAATGTCGATGCTTTTCCGGACGTAACACCAGTCCAGGTGGTTATCAATACCCAGGCCGATGGCCTGGCGGCCGAAGAGGTCGAGCAGTTTATCAGTTACCCGATTGAAACTGCCATGTTTGGTTTGCCAGGGGTAGTGGATATTCGTTCATTATCACGGACTGGCTTATCGGTGGTGACCGTGGTTTTTACTGAGGGAAGCGATGCTCAATTGGCACGCCAGCTGGTGTTTCAACAATTGGAGCAGGCGACAGAGCAGATCCCATCTGGTTTCGGCCGGCCGGAAATTGGCCCGGATACCTCTGGCCTTGGCGAGGTGTTTCAGTATGTACTGACTGCTAGTGCAGACAGCGGCGTTGATGCGGCAGAACTTCGTAGCCTGAATGATTATCTGGTGAAATTGCTGCTGATGCCGGTGGATGGTGTGACGGAGGTGTTGTCTTTTGGTGGTGAGGTTAGGCAGTATCAGGTACAGGTAGATCCATACCGCCTGCAAAGCCATCAACTGACACTGGAGGATGTAGTTGCAGCCTTGCGTGCTGCCAACCAGAATGCCGGTGGTTGGTATCAGCCGCAGGGTATGGAGCAATGGGTGGTCCGTGGTTATGGTCTGTTACCCGCAGGTGAGAATGGGTTGCAGACACTGCGTGAGCTGGCCATTGCCTGGCAAGGCGATACGCCAATCCGGTTGCAGCAGCTAGCCAGGGTGCAGTTTGGTGCTGAGCCAAGAGCCGGGGCGGTCAGCATGACGCGACGCACAGCGGATGGTGAGGTAGACCGGCTGGGTGAAGTGATCGCGGGCATCGTGGTTAAGCATCGTACTGCCAATAGCAAAACCACCATCGAAGCCTTACAGAATAAACTGCCTTTGGTACAACAGGCGCTGCCCGCAGGTATCACCCTGGAGGTGTTTTACGATCAAGCCGATCTGGTCAACCGGGCTGTTAGTACCGTCAGTCAGGCACTGCTATTGGCCTTGCTGCTGATTGTGTTGTTGCAATGGCTGTTGCTGCGTCATCTGTACGCCATGCTGCTGGTGGTGCTGACGGTACCTGTTGCTTTATTGCTGGCACTGTTGGTGATGGAGCAACTGGGCATGACCGCCAACCTGATGTCGCTGGGGGGATTGGCACTGGCTATTGGTATTTTGGTCGATGGTGCTGTGGTGATAGTGGATGCACTGTTACGTCGTTTGGCGCAAGGTTGCGTGCAACAGCAATCAATCAGTATACGGGATGAGATGCAGCAGGTGCTTCACCAGATGGCAAAGCCAGTGCTGCTGGCAAGTCTGGTGGTGATGCTGGCATTTGCACCGCTGTTTGTACTGCCTGGTGTGGGTGGTCAGTTGTTTCAGCCAATGGCGGTCAGTATTTTACTGGCGCTTGCCGCTGCTTTGCTCTGTGCTCTCTTGCTGGTACCGGCTCTGGCGGTGTTGCTGCTGCAGCCATCCAAGCCCTACCGGCCTGTGCGATTGATCCGCTTGCTGGAGCTTGGTTATCACCGCCTGCTACGACGATTACTGCCCTTGGCTTACTGGTTGCTTGGCATGGTGTTGGTATTAGGTCTGGCTGGTGTTTTGCTACTCAGCAGGCTGGGTACTGAATTCGTGCCGGAGTTGGAAGAAGGTACTCTGAATCTACGGGTGACCCTGGCACCGACAGCTAGCCTGGAAACCGCGCTGTATGTGGCCCCCCAGCTGGAAGCCATGTTACTGGAGTTTCCCGAAGTACGTTATGCCCTGAGTAAAATCGGCGCAGCAGAGCTAGGCGGCGATCCGGAGCCGGTTAGCAACATCGAGATTATTATCGGCTTAACGCCGGTAAATCGTTGGCAAAGTGCCGATAACCGTCAGCAATTGCAGCAACAAATGCATGAGAAGTTATCGGCTTTTCCTGGATTGCTGCTGAATTTTTCACAGCCCATAGCCACCCGGGTCGATGAGTTGCTGGCCGGGGTGCAAGGCCAGCTGGTCGTGCGTCTTGCCGGGCCTGAGTTGGCGGTGTTGGCAGAGCATGGCGAACAGATAGCTGACTTGTTGCAACAGATCCCCGGGGCCGTGGATGTGGCTACCGAGGTAACGCAACAAGAATTGCAGTTATTGATTGAGCCAAAACGCGAGCAATTAGCACGCTATGGCGTGACGGTGGCGGATATCATGCAGTTGATCACTCAGGGGGTAGCCGGTGTTTCAGCTGGTACTATTGTCGATGGTAATGCCCGTTATGCCGTTGCGGTGCGTCTGGCAGAGCCTTATCGGCAGCATGCCGATGCGTTGGCCGCATTGCCGGTACGCCGGGCTAATGGCCAGAGCATCCGCCTGGGGGAGCTGGTGCAGATCCAGCTGTTGCCCGCGCCCTCAGTGATCCGTCGCGATGCAGGCCAACGCCGCTTGATGGTGCAAGCCAATGTACGTGGACGTGATATCGGCTCTGTGGTGCAGCAGTTAGAGCAAGGGCTTAGCCGGTTACAGTTGCCAGCCGGTTACTCCGTGCAAATCGGTGGTCAGTATCAGCTGCAGCAGCAGGCGATGCAACGTTTGCAATGGCTGATCCCGCTGTCGCTATTGGCCATGGCTTTGCTGCTCTATGCCAGCGTACGCTCGGTACGCCAGTTGCTGTTACTGCTCAGTGCTATCCCAATGGCACTGTTTGGTGGTGTGCTAACGCTCTGGCTGGGGCATTGGTATCTATCGGTGCCAGCTATGATAGGCTTGATGATGGTGTTTGGTCTGGCAATACTCAATGGTGTGGTACTGCTTGATGCCATGAATCAGCGGCAGCAAACAGGTATGTCCCGCAAACGGGCTATATTAAGCGGAGCCAGCCAGCGGTTACGCCCGGTACTGATGACAGCCAGCACCACAGCGTTGGGGCTGTTGCCCCTGCTGTTGGCAACGGGGGTAGGCAGTGAAATACAGCGTCCCTTAGCCGTGGTGGTACTGGGCGGTCTTTGCACTGCGACCTTGTTAACACTGCTGGTTTTGCCGGTGCTCAACTACCGGTTTGAGCGGCGCTAAACGCAGCGTATTAGCCATGCAGTAGCAAAAGTACTTTGTTACTGCATGGTTCTGGCCGTTCATTTCATCGTACTTCAGCGTGAGTTTACTGGGATCCTATTTCTTTTTGCTTCGACTTACTTAAACCCGCCACCACCAACTGGTAGGACTCAGATAAATAATACCTGAGCTCTTCATCCAGCGGGCCTGCTGTATCCGTTTGTTGGATCCACTTCATGCCGCGATTGGCAAAGTAGGGGGCGGGGATATAGCCATCTTTTTGGCAAAGGAATTCATAGTTCAGCTCTGAGGTTTTAAAGGTATAAGCTGGCTGTTGAGCTTTGCTCCAGCCGCCAATCGCAAACACCTTACCAGCCACTTTCCAGACGTGGGAGTTCCCCCATTGCATCACATAGCTGGTTGCAGGAAAAGCACCGCAAAATTGATTAAACTCGTCGTAGGTCATGTCTTTATAATCCTTGGGCTGTATTGTTTCAGCCGTCAGTTTATCTTTTAGCCTGGGATCTGTTCAGTAAAGAACAGTGGCATGCGAATGGCAAGCCTAAGTCTTCCTGCAGCGAAAGCCGCCAACAGAATTTAATCGCTGGCTTCAGGTTTTTTGGCCAATGCCTCTTGCTCTGCCTGATCCAGGATCACCGGGCCGCTGCCTGAGGCTGCCAGTGTATCGTCTGGGTTGTAAAGCGGGCATTTGGCCATGCTAAGGCAGCCGCAGCCGATGCAGCCGGTCAGGTTGTTGCGCAGTGTTTGCAAGTAGGCAATGCGGCCATCCAGCATGCGTTGCCAGTTTTTGGAAAGCAGCTGCCAGTCTTCCAGCGTTGGGGTACGGTTATTGGGTAAGGATAAGAAAGCCTGCTTAATCTCCTCCAGGCTGACGCCGACTTTCTGCGCTGCTTTGATCACCGAAATCCGCCGCAGCACTTCTGGTTTGTAGCGCCGTTGATTGCCGGCATTACGCCAGCTTTGGATCAGGCCTTGTTGCTCGTAAAAATGCAGCGTACTGACTTTTACCCCACAACGTTTTGCCACCACACCGACACTCCAGATAGCTTCTGTCATCATTTGCTCCTGAATTTTTTCAGCTTTTTTTTCAAAAAACACTTTACCTCAATCATTGTTGAGGTTTTAACCTGACGGTCGACTTAATGCAAGGAGACTTTTATGTACTTAGAACATGTGAACCTGGTGGTGACTGATATCGATGCCATGCTGAAATTTTACCGGGCAGCTTTTCCGCATTGGCGGGTACGGGATAAGGGCTACGGCGATTGGTATGGCAAGCCACGAAAATGGCTGCACTTTGGCGATGATTATCATTATCTGGCACTAAGCGATAACGGCGAAGGCGGAAACCGTGAACTGGAAGGCCATAGCGTCGGGTTGGCACATTTTGCTTATGTTACTGCTAATCTTGATGCCGTGATTGCCCGGTTAAATAACGCTGGTTATGCCATTGCCAAAGCGGGCTCTACGGAGCCATTTCGTAAAAACGTCTACTTTATCGACCCGGCTGGTTTTGAAGTGGAGTTTGTGGAGTATCTGAGTGATATGCCGGCCGAGCGCAATCTAAATCGGGAAATGAATTTGCAACACGCACAGCAGCAGGAGGTGATGTAATGAAAGTTGCTGTTGTTTTTCATTCCGCTACAGGTAGTACTAAGCAGCTAGCCCAGACTATTGCTGAGGGGGCAGCACAGCAGCCTGGTGTGGAAGTGATTCAGGCTGAAATTGTTGGTGCAGATATTGTGGAAGGGCGTTTTCGCAATACCGGGTTGCTGCAGCAATTAACCAGTGCTGATGCGCTGGTGTTTGGTTCGCCCACCTATATGGGCTCTGTTTCGGCCCAATTTAAAGCTTTTGCCGATGCCACAGGCGAGCTATGGGCCGAAAAAGTATGGGCTGATAAAATTGCCGCAGGCTTTACCATTGGGGTAAATCTAAGTGGCGATCAGTTAAGTACCATCCAGTACCTGCAAGTCTTCGCCAGCCAGCATGGCATGCTGTGGGCCAGTCTGGATCTGCCTGGTGGCTACGATGCAGAGCAGCGCAATCGGCTGGGGGCACAATCGGGTTTAATTGCTCAATCGGCGGATGGCAAGGTGCACGAAACGGATTTACGTACAGCGTACTATCTGGGGCAGCGGGTTGCTGGCCTGGTAAAACAATTTGCCGCCAGCCACTAGCGGGCTTAAAAATTAACTTCAGTAGTTTTTATCCAATAATTACAGTATGGTACAGATTTTAACGCAAGCTGAAGGCACTGAGCGTTCCTCTTAGCTATCGTTTTACTCTGCCAACAACTCAATCAAGGATGGTGCTGTATCAACGCTTCTATTTACGATGTTTTCTGCAATAACGCTGCTGATAAACCTGCCTCTGGCAACCCTTGTGCTGTGGTAGTGCTGGAGCATTGGCTAAGTGATGCTGAATTGCTGGCAATGGCTCAGCAGCTGGCACAGCCAGTGACGTCTTTTGTCGTGTCAAATACTGACGGGCACTTTGTGCGCTGGTTTACCGTGGTTGCTGAAATCAACCTGTGCGGCCATGGCAGCTTAGCCGCAGGTGCTGCTTTGCTCAGTCGCTTTCAGCGAAACGAGGTCTTGTTGCAAAGTAGCCATGGTAATGTGGTTATAACCGAGCAAACCGGATGCTATCAAATCAGGCTGCCAACCTGGCAAGCTCAGCCTTGTAGCATTACGCCTTTCCTAAAAGCACTGGGGCTTGCGCCGGTGGATGTGTTTAGCACCAGGGATTTAGTGGTGGTGCTGGGATCCGGGCAGGCGGTGAGGGACTTTCAGCCAGATCTGGCGCTGATTGAACAAATGAACGACTTCCATGCACTGATCCTGACAGCCCAAAGTGCTGCAGGCGAGTACGTGCTACGTTATTTTACGCCAAAATCGGGGATTGCCGAAGATGTAGCAACAGGGTCGGCGCAGTGTTCTTTGGCACCCTATTGGTTTGATAAACTAGGCAAAACCTCACTGCAGGCGCACCAGCTTTCCAGTGCTGGTGGTTTTTTTAAGATTGAAAAAGAGTCGGCTGAAGCAATTCTGATCCGCGCACTGGTGAAAGAACGCGTATAGGCTATACACCCTTGCTTGTGGTATTTTGGTGCTGGGCATACATTCAATATGCAAGGAACAAAAGCGATGGCTGAGCATGAGAATACCTGTTCCATAGCGGTGATTGGCAGCGGTATGGCTGGGTTGGCGGCGGCGTATCGGGCGCGCCGTGCTGGCCACGATGTCACTGTGTTTGAAGCTCAGGATAGCCACGGTATGGATGCTCACTCGCTAACGGTTGATGGTGGCCTGGTGGATGTGCCGTTGCGCGTCATGAGCCCTGCAAGCTGGCCCAGCGTATTGCAATTGGCCAAAGAAGTTGGCGTGGCTACTTTCGATGTTCGTACCTTTACTTCCTGCAGTTGGAGCAACCGCCATACCTGGTTTCGTAGTGGCGAACTACCGTTGCTGGGCTGGCCTTTCGTTGGCTCCTGGCGCTACCTGAACAGTAAGGCTTTGCGTATAGGCCTGGGTATCTGGCAACTGCAGCGATTGACCCGCAAGCTTGAACATAACAATACCAATGCAGCGACCGATGCCACGCTGGGCGAATTACTGCAGCAGCATAATTTTGATCGGTTGTTCTGGCGAGGGCTAGTGCTGCCTATCCTGACGACTATTTGCACTTGCGAAGAAAAACACCTGTTGCAGTGGCCAGCGGCGCAATTGCTGTTATTGCTGCATGGCATTCTTCATCATGGTGGACTCTGCCGTCTGAAGGGCGGTACTCCGGCGCTGGTAAAAGAGCTGACCAAAGATTTGCCTTTGTATAGCGGTAGCCCGGTGGTACAAGTTGAAGAAAATGAGCATGGGGTGCAGGTGTATAACAAACGCGGTGAAGGTGGCATGTTCGATCGGGCAATAGTAGCGACACAAGCCAATCAGTTGAGCTTTCTGGATGATAAGCAATTTGCCGGTGAAAAGGCCATGCTGGGCACCATTGGCTTCGACTCGGGCGAGCTCTGGGTGCATCAGGACGAACGTTTTATGCCTTTACACAAACAGGACTGGACTGCACTGAATTTTCAGATGGATAAGGCACTGGAGCGAAATATGTTCACTGTCTGGGTGAACGAGGTCGAGCCCACCATGAAGGGCAAAACGTCGGTGTTTCAAACCTGGAACCCATTGTTTGAGCCGGCAGCGGACACCGTCATCGCCCGGGTACCGCTTGATCGCGCTGTGGTGCACTCTGGTACGGCCCGGGTGCATGAAGCACTTGGCCAATGGCATCGCCAACCTGGGCGTAAAGTATTCTTTTGTGGCTCCTGGGCCTATGAAGGTGTGCCGTTGCTGGAATCGGCCGTGCGCTCTGCCAATGCGGTGGTAGACGCTATCAACATGCCCTGAGTATTGATAGTGGCATTCGAGGTGTATATTGCGATGATCGGTTCAATTTGGTGGTATAGTTTTGTCATACCACATCAGAGTAAGGCTGCAGTATGCAACTGGACAAAGCAAAAAAACGCATCGCAAAACAAGTGAATAAAGGGTTTGATGGTTACCCGCAAATTACCTTGGCGTATTTTGGTACTACCGCCGATTGCGCCACCGAGGTGGTGGTGGGCTTTATTGCCGAGGAAGGCGCGGAAGTCCAGGAGCAGCGCTTTACCAGTAGCAGTGGTGATGTGCGCCAGGATGAAGCCATTCAGTCCGTGTTGGTAAAAATCATCGAGCGCGCCAATGCCCGGACTGTCACAGAAATAGTGCAGTAATGCCTGACTGATGGGCCGGTAGCCATTTTAGTAATATTTATTACGAGGAAAACTATGTATCAGGGAAGTTGTCTGTGTGGCAAAGTGACTTTAGAGCTGCATGGGCCAATAGACGCTGTTATTCATTGCCATTGCTCAAAGTGTCGCAAAAGCAGTGGCACGGCTTATGCCACCAATGGTTTTGTCGCCAGCAAAGGTTTGTTGATTACTAGTGGGCAGGAGAGCGTCCGTTACTATGAAACCGCACCGGGTAAAAAGCGCCATTTTTGTGGTATTTGTGCATCGCCCATTTACAGCAGTAATGAACAGGCTCCAGACAGAGTGCGACTTCGACTTGGTATTTTAGATTCGGATATTTCGGAACGGCCACTATCGCACAATTTTGTCTCATCCCGAGCCAATTGGGATGATTTAGATGCTGAATTACCACGCTACGATGGCCACGAGCCGGGGCGATAGTGCGGAATTTGCTGACTTAATCTATCAGCCGATGGTATTTGAGTGCAACAAGCCTAACCATGATAACCATTAAACACTCACAAGACTTGGCTCTATTGCGCCGATTTGCCTTAGCGGCGCGGGGTTTTGTTGCAGGAGCACAGGCTTTTGATATATTCGCCCTTGGTCGAATACTTGCCATCGGCCAGCTGCTGTATCATGCTGGTTAAAGAAAAACTCCAGCCAGAGGTGGTTGCATGAATGCGGTCTTTTTAATGCTGATGGGGCTTGGTGCTATGGCGCTGGGCTATTTTGTTTACTCGAAGTTTATCTGCGAAAAGATTTTTAAAGTCGATCCCAACTTTCGAACTCCGGCGCACGAGCTGCAGGATGGGGTCGATTATGTGCCGACCAACAAATACATTCTGTGGGGCCATCATTTTACCTCAGTAGCTGGGGCTGCGCCGATACTTGGCCCTGCCATCGCCGTAATTTGGGGCTGGGTGCCGGCTTTTCTTTGGGTAGTGTTTGGTACTATTTTCTTTGCCGGAGTGCATGATGCTGGTGCCATCTGGGCGAGTAGTCGCAACAAAGCACGTTCTATAGGCGCTTTAACGGGGGATATTGTCGGTAATCGCGCCCGAAGTATTTTTATGATCGTGATATTTCTGGTGCTCTTGATGGTGAATGCGGTTTTTGCCGTGGTGATTGCCAATCAACTGATTAACTTCCCCAGTGCTCCATTGCCGGTGTGGGGGGCTATTGTGGTAGCACTGATTATCGGCCAGTTGATATATCGTAAAGTTATTGGCCTGCTGATGGTTACGGTATTAGGTGTTTCTGCGTTATACGCCATGATTTATCTTGGCCCTATGTTGCCGTTCTCCTTGCCAGCAGAAACCATGCTTGGTTTGTCGGATCGCCAAAGCTGGATTGTGCTGTTGTTTGTCTACGCTGCGATTGCGTCTTTGCTGCCTGTGTGGGTGTTGCTGCAACCACGCGATTACATCAATGGTATTCAATTGTTTATTGGTTTGGGCTTATTGTATGGCGCGGTGTTGATTGCCAGCCCGGATGTGGTGGCGCCTGCCTTTAATACCGAGGTGCCAGAAGGCACACCTTCACTTATTCCTTTGTTGTTTGTCACCATTGCCTGTGGCGCTATTTCTGGCTTTCATGGCTTGGTTGCCAGTGGTACCACCTCCAAACAACTGGATAAAGAGCCTGATGTACGTTTTGTAGGTTATTTTGGCGCGGTTGGGGAAGGTGCGCTAGCGCTAGCTGCCATTATTGCGGTAAGCGCAGGCTTTGCTACCCTGGCGGATTGGCAAGCCATTTACCACAATTTTGGTGAGGGTGGAGTGGCCGCTTTTATTCGCGGTGGCGCCAATATTCTGCAGCAAGGGTTGGGGCTTGATACGGTGATGGCACAGACTCTGCTTACGGTGATGGTGGTACTTTTTGCTGGTACCACCATGGATACAGGCCTGCGCTTGCAGCGTTATATCTTTCAGGAGTGGGGCAGCATTTATCGTATCGGCTGGATGCAAAAAACCTTACCCGCTACTTTGCTGGCTGTAGGCTGCTGCTTGTTGCTGGCTTTTGGCGCTGGTGGCGATGGAGCAGGTGGTATGCTGATTTGGCCACTATTTGGTACCACCAATCAATTGCTTGCGGGGTTAACGCTACTGGTTATTACCGTGATGCTGGTCAAGTTGGGACGGCCGATGTGGTACACACTTGCACCCTTATTGTTCCTACTTTGCATGACCACGTTGGGACTACTTATTCAGCTAAAGAGCTTTTACGACAACGAAGACTGGTTCCTGTTTACGCTGGATATCATTATTTTGGCGGCTGCTATTTTGGTGATTTTGGAGTCAAGCTCGGCTTTAACCAAACAAATTAAAGCCAATAAAGCCGTGGTAGACAAATCATGAAACTGGATGCGATTAAAGCTTGGTTTCGCCAAGCCAGCTTTTATGCCGAAGAGGCGTACCATGCACCTTATCGCTCGGCCATTGCCCGAGCACAGCGCGAGCAGGACGATCTTTTTATGCTACTGGTGTTCTCAGAAATGATGGGAGTTCCTAACCCGGCCAGTTACTACACGCTGGAGCTACAACCTATACTACTGGAGCGTTTTCATGATTGGCATCAACGTATGGGTATGGAGCACTCTCCGCTGGATCACTTTCGATGCTGTTAAAAGGGCAGCGCTTGCTGCTGATTGGTGGCAAAGGTGGGGTGGGTAAAACTACCGTTGCTTCGGCTTTGGCCGTGCTGGCTGCTCAACGAGGCAGCAAAGTACTGCTGGTATCGACCGATCCGGCCCATAGCATTTCGGATGCATTTGATCGTGCTCCCATAGGTGATCGCATCACCCGATTGGCTCCGAATCTCGATGCGCTGGAACTAGACCCTGATCGTGAAATCGAGCAGCATCTGGCCAAAGTCAGTGCCCAGTTAAAGCGGTTTACCCGGCCCGATATGTTTGCCGAAGTGGAGCGACAGATGCGGCTGACTCGTCAATCGCCCGGTGCGCAGGAGGCTGCTATGCTGGAGCGTATCGCAAACACCATAGAGCTTGGCCTCACTGACTATGATCTGCTGATTTTTGATACCGCACCAACCGGCCATACACTTCGCTTGCTGACTTTGCCAGAAGCTATGGCGGCTTGGACTCAAGGGTTGTTGCAAGCGAATCAACGTTCAGAAAAACTGGGCGGAGTGCTGCAACATTTAACCCCTAAAGCCGGGCGCGATCTGGATAACCCGATGGGTGACCCGAGTGAACATGCTACGGCTGGCATGGATGAGCGTAGCAAAGCCATTACCGAAACCTTATTGGCTCGTCAGCGTTTATTGCAACGCACCCGTGAAGTACTGTTGGATGACAAAAAATCAGCCCTACTGTTTGTACTGACTCCAGAAAAATTGCCTATTTTAGAAACTGCTCGGGCGGTAAAAAGTTTACAGCAAGAAAAACTTCCATTGGCTGGTTTAGTGGTTAATCGCATATTGCCTCTAAGCGCTGATGGTGCTTTTTTGGCGCAGCGTCGTGAGCAGGAACAACTTCATCTTAAGCAAATTGCTCAGGAGTTTGGCAAATTGCCGCGTTATCCACTGGCGCTGCAAGCCACCGATATTTATGGCTTGCCAGCATTGCAACACATGGCTGCAATGCTGGAAGCCACTGGCATTTGATGAAGACAAGAGCAGGCCGGCCTGGCCATCATGTTTTTAGCTTAGCCAGATCATGGCTAAAACCACCAACAAAAAAGCGATTGATATTGCGAACCAGAGGCAGGCGCTTGGTCATGGGTAGCCTGCGTTCACGTAAACAATAGCTGCCATAGTTCTGGCCATTTCTGCTAATGTCCGGGCCGGCGATCACACCGCTGTGTTTGTTTAAAATCTGCCGTACTTCTCCGACCGGAAGTTTTACTTCTTGTGCAATCACTTCTGCAGTTCGGACATGATATTTCGTGGTAGCGAGCGCCGCAATAACCTGACGTTCATCCTCTGTGAGCTGATCCGCTTCCCCCCAGTCCTTCAGTTGATCGCGTTTGAGTAAATCCTGCAGCATGGCATAAAAAATCATGTCTCTAATGGTAGAATCCTGAGTTCTTAAGCCGAGTTTAAGGTACCAGCGGGTGATACGGGCATCTGATGAATCGATGAGGCGGCTTTTCAGGGTTTTATAACGTGTAAATGCCTGATCAGCAAGTTGCTCAACCACCGAGACCGGTATACGGGGCCACTCGGGTACACTGGGCATGATGGCAGCGTCACCCACCAGCGGTATGATGGGAAGAAATTCTGCTGGCTTGTTTTTGGCATCGGTATCGGTAAAACGAAAGGATTTAGCACAGTCTTGGTAGCCTTTGGCAACCACCTGGTAGGCTTCGGGTAAAGCAAAATGTTGTTTTAAAAAACGATAGCAATTGAGCCGGCCTAGTTGATAATCGTGGTGGCGAAAGCTTTCATCCAGAAAACCACCGAAACCACCAGTGAGGCCACAGGCTATGGCGTGTACTTCGGGTTTTTCATCTTTCCCTCGTTGTTGTGATGAAGTTGCATCACTGCGATAACGAATAGGCGCCAGCAGGTAGCGGCTGTACACACTTTCATCTAAGGCGGCGATAGCTTCATCAGGCTTGCAACGTGCTTGGTTTTTTAGCGTGGGAAGCAGTTGCTTGAGGATGCTAAGGACTGAGTTATCGCCATCAAAATCGGGAAATGCTGCACTTTCAGGGAAGGGGTCAACCATAATGACTGCTCGGTCGACCGGATTGGTTTTGGTGTCTTTACGAGCATTTGGTTTCGGTGGTTTTTTCATCAGAGCCCAGCGGGTTAGCTCAAAAGGTTCGTTATCCAGCATACCGCCATCAACCCCGGTATAGCTCATGCTGAATTGTTCTTCTTCGTCCAGTTCAGGTTGTAGCGGATACAAGGTGGTACCACTGTCTATCGGCCACCGGCGATGTTGATAGTCTGCTAGTATGGGTATGTCGTAATTGATGGCTGCCAAGCCGATGGGGAAAGCACCAGACAGCAGGGCTGCATTGGCGTAATGCTGCCAGTTTGGGTCTTTCTCCGAGAGATGATTGAGTTGATGCAGATTTTTAATCGATAACGTGACATGCCGGCTCGACTCGGCCCACGCCGATGGTGCTGATGTTGCACCCAAACCTTCCAGCATAAAGTGGGCCCTATCGGCATGCAATGTCATGGGGTAGCCGGTGCCAAGCTCGCCAGAAAATCGAACCAAATAAGGGATGCCGCGTAAGTTGGTATGGCTGAAGAACAAGTGTAGCTTCTCGGCAATGTATGGTTTGGGTGCTTGTTCCGCATCTAAGTGGCAAAACGATTTTTGCACAATGTGGTCAAGCAGCGTGCTGTCCAGTGCAGAGCGAGCCGGTTGATCGGATTCGAGATCATTTTGGTTGAGTAAGGCCTGATTTAAAATAGAGGAGTCTTCAATAAATCGGGGGTATCGTACCCAGGCATCGTACATACGTGGCAAGGTGCAATGTGGGTGTTGGCGGCTAAAACCAGATGCGAGCAAAGGAAAAGCGAGGGCTCCGGTGAGCGCTCCGGCTGATGCTCCACTGATGACAGAAATAACCACCTGATGATCGGGGACCACTTTTTTGCTGTCGGTATTTTTGCGTTTTTCCTCCTCCCAGCATTCCAGTGCGAAAAGTAGAAAGTCAATGGCACCAGCGGTGTAAGCACCTGCCGAAATGGCTCCCGCCATGGTTAAACCGATTTGAAACTGTTTGTCCGACATGAATGGTCTCCTGAACACGTAGCAAAGCTACCTGAGCCAGAGCAATCCAGAAGAAACAATAGTCTAGCAGGATCAGCCCTGATCAGGTCACATAACGTAGGGGGTATCATGGCACCCACAATGCCCAGACCACAGAACCGCTTACATCCCAGGCGCAAACTTATTGTTAAGAAAATGATAGCAGTACGGCGTTCTGACTGCAATGCCAAACCGTTTGTTTCTTGAGCACTTTTTAGTGGTCATGTTGCGCTTGTTAAACTCATTCTACTAAGGCTACCACCTGATTACGGCCATTTTGTTTGGCTTGATACAGCGCTTTATCTGCTCGGGCAAATACTTCATCAAAATACTCTTGTTGAGCTGGGTTTAAGCTGGCTGCACCTACACTCACAGTAGTGATTATGTTCTCCGGTTTTAATTGTTGCAGGGTTTGACACAGTAAAGCCGCTTTGTGACGGGCAGGTTCAAGTTCAGTTTGATTTAATAGCACCACAAACTCTTCGCCACCAAAACGAGCCACATAATCATCGTCGTTAAATTGTTGGCGCAGTGCTTCGGCAAGGCACTTGAGTACGTTATCGCCGGTTTGATGGCCATATTGATCGTTAATCTGCTTAAAATGGTCGATATCGATGACTAACACCGACAATGGCAGATGATTACGGTACGCCTCAGCAAAGCGGCGCTTGGCAACTTCGCCCATAAAATGACGATTGTACAACCCAGTTAAGTGGTCTTTAGTCGCTAACTCAAGCAACCGTTGTCGTTCACGAGTCAGTTGCTCGACCAATCGATTGGATGAAATCAAATTATTGATGCGGGCAAATAGCTCTTCATCCAGCACTGGCTTCGAAATGTAATCATTGGCACCGGATTGCAATGCCTGAATACGACGATTGATACTTTCCAAACTGGTGACTGCCAAAATGGGGGTTTGTTGGAAGCGGGTTTCAGAGCGGAGTTGCTTGATAAAATCAATACCGGTTTCGTTTGCTTGTAATACGATGTCAGTCATGATCAATTCGTACTTGTTGTGCTGCAATAGGTGGTGTGCTTCTGCAATGGAGAAAGCATGATCCATTTGCAAACCGAGACGCTTTAGTTTGGCATCGGTGGCATTGGCTACCGTTAAGCTATCTTCCAGATACAAAGCCTTGCCACTGATGTTGTAACGAAAGGGGCCTAGTGGGATCAACGTATGTAAGGCTTCTTCAAGCCGTGGTAGGTCATCTTTACGGATAATATCCGTGGCACCAGCTGTCAGAGCAGAAGAGAGCAGCTCCGGGTTAGACTCGGAGGTGACAATAAAAATAGGAACTTCATTATTGATGCTCCCTTGCCTGATATGCTGACAAAACTCGATACCGGTCAAGTCGGGTAAATACATAGCAACACAGACAAACTGATGATGATGTTCACGCATGGCACGAAAACCGGCCGTGGCTGAGTCGACAAAGGTCATATCAAAATCGTAGGTGTCCAGCATCCGCGAAAGAATGCGCTGGTAGGTTGGGCTGGGTTCAATGATGAGTGCGCGCATATAAAGCCTTTATAATGCTGTTTTAATCGGTACGGTTATCTTAAGTCTATAGCAAGATCAGAGGTGTGAGAAAAAAGTGAGAGATTTTCTTTATTCTTCTGTTTCTGCCTTATGTACTGCTGGTCGCAACCTTTGGCATATTGGCGGCAGCTTTGTTGCGAAAGCCTGTCTGGCTGACCATACTGGCTGCACATATAGTGAAATTTTTAAGGAGCCTGATTATGTTGCGCACTCGTTTGTTTGCTAGTTTGCTGTTGTTGGGGGGGCCATGGTTTGGTGCAGTTATGCTGTCCGCAGCTGAAGTGGATAGCCCAACGACTGACGAAATGGTGATCGTGTTTGATCAGGTGCATGTCTTACCGATGGACTCTGAGCGTATTTTGCGTAATCAGCGTGTGCTGGTGCAAGGCGATCGCATTATTGCGCTGGCTCCTGCTGATGAGCTGGCGATACCTGATGGTGCCAAGCGGATAGCCGGTGAGGGCCGTTATTTGTTACCAGGATTGGCTGAAATGCATGGCCATGTGCCGCCTACCGTCGATTTTAGTGGCATGCCCGCGCGCTATCTGGATGATGTATTATTGCTGTATCTTGCAGGGGGTGTCACCACTGTTCGTGGCATGCTTGGGCACGAGCATCAATTACGGTTAAAGGATGATATCGCCACAGGCAAACGCCTTGGCCCAACCTTGTATTTGGCTGGTCCCAGTTTTAATCAACATACGGTTACCTCGGTTGAGCAAGCAAGGGAGCGGGTGCAGCAGCACAAAGCCGAAGGCTGGGATTTATTAAAAATCCATCCCGGTTTAAGTCTTGAACACTACCGGGCTATTGCTAAGGAAGCACAAAAGCAGGGCATTGATTTTGCAGGTCATGTACCTGAAGACGTTGGCATTGAACAGGCTATACTGCTTGGCAGTCGTACCATTGATCACTTAGATGGCTACATGGCAGCGCTGGGAGGATTTGATACGCCCCTTACTAAGCAGGATATGGCTGCATTAGTAGCATTGACCAAAACGCATCAGGTCGCTGTGGTGCCTACTCAGGCGCTGTGGGAAACCATTATTGGTGCTGCCGATGCTGATAAACTGCAACATTATGATGAGCTAAAATACATGCCTGCGCGGGTCATTGCAGGCTGGGAACGCTATCTGGAGGCCGGCAGTGGGGCTTACTATACTGGCGAAACAGCGGCCATTCATGCCGAAAATCGTCAGCGCTTGCTTGGTGCTTTGTATCAGGCTGGCGTGACTATTTTAATGGGAACGGATGCGCCGCAGCTTTATAGCGTGCCAGGTTTGTCGCTGCGGCATGAGCTGCCGATGATGGCTGAGGCGGGCATGAGTTATTACGATATTTTGCGCAGTGGCACTGTATCGGTGGGCGAGTACTTTGCCGATAAAGATACCTTTGGTTTGGTGAAGGCCGGACATCGTGCCGATCTGCTGTTGGTGGATAATAATCCGTTGGAAGACTTGTCCGTATTGTATCAACCTGCAGGCGTGATGGTTCGGGGGCAGTGGCTCAGTCGATCCGAGCTGGAGACCAAATTGGCTGATATTGCAGCGGCGCGTAATGCCGAAAATAGGGGGCGCTAACTATGCTGTACTTTGCCTATGGCTCAAATATGTCGCTCGCGCGTCTGCGCCAACGGGTTCCCAGTGCAGAGCGTCTTGGTGTGTACCAGCTGCCGGGCTATCAATTACGTTTTCATAAAGCCAGTCTGGATGGCTCTGCCAAGTGCGATGCGCTTTATACCGGTGATGCCAGCCATCAGGTGTTAGGAGTCGTGTACAAAATGGATCCGGCTGAGCGGCCGGTTCTGGATAAAGCTGAGACTCTGGGAACCGGCTATAACGCTAAGCAAGTGGTGTTGCATCATGTAGACGGTCATAGTCTTGAAGCTTTGATCTATTATGCCATCCGTATTCGCGATGATGTCATTCCCTACGATTGGTACAAGCATCATGTGTTGGTGGGTGCTCGGGAAGTTCAGTTGCCTATGGCTTATATAAAAACCATTGAATCGGTGATTGCGATACCAGACCCGGATCGGCTGCGGGCCAGCCGTGAGTGGGCGATTCACGGTGCAGCTGGTTAAATTACAAAGTATTTTAAAGTGGACTGCGAATGAAAACACGGTTTTGGCTGCTAAAAAAGCGGCTTTGGGTTGGCGTGATTGCTTGGCTGTTTTGGCGAAGCGACCTGACTTTCCCATTGATTTTTAGTGGCGTGAGGTTGCACCCCAGCCATGCCCGGTAATTAGGAGCGAAGCGCGGCTTCGAGTTTTTTAGTTGCGCTGATATCGACCAGCGTAATCACGACCCCATCGATCACATTATCCAATCGCCGATACGGCATAATACGTATTGAAAACCAGCGGTCGTCATTGGTTGGAATTTGTTTTTCACTGAACTTCAGCGTTCGTAAGGTATCGATCGCGTCGTCATGCAACGACGGATACAACAGACTGCTGGTCAGATCGCTCAAGGGGCGGCCAAGATCGCTTTCACGCAGATTGATGATATTTGCAGCTTGCTCGGTATAGCGGCGAACATTCAGTTGTTGATCCAGAAAAAGAATGGCAATTTCTACACTGTTGAGCGTGTTTTGCAGGTCGCTCTGGGCTAAGGCGAGATCATCGAGCTTGGCTTGCAATTCAGTATTTATGGTTTGCAGCTCTTCATTCATCGACTGCATTTCTTCTTTTGAGGTCGTCAGTTCTTCGTTGGTCGATTGCAGTTCTTCATTGGTGGATTGCAACTCTTCATTGCTCGATTGCAGTTCTTCTTTTGAAGTGCGCGTTTCTTCACGCAAGGTCTGAATTTCATCAAGGTATTGTTTTTGTATTGCTTCCAGCGAGAAATCAATGCCAGCTGGGGGATGACTAAGATCTGTCGCTGAAACATCGCGAAATATAATCATGGTCATGCCCAGCAATGAAGCGGGTTCTTGCAATGCCTGCACAGTAACATCCACTTGCATTGCGTTGTCCCCGGTGGACAGTGGCAAGCGATGCAATTGCAAGGGCTTCGTTTCTGCAGCTGCTTGCTTCAATGCAAGTGACAACGGTGCCCGGAGCCCTTCGCGCACCATGGCATGAAAATTCCAATTGGCTTTACCCGCAGCAGGTTCGAGATACTTGCCGGTTCGTCCACTGATATACACAATATCACCCACACTGTTCAGGACCACTGCTGCAGGTGCATAGACCTGCAGCAATACCTGATCAGCGGCACTTTGTAAATTATCTGTTGGTTGGCTAGGTGTTTTGTTAGTAGGCACCGGGTGCTCCTTGGCTAGCATGGATAAGGGTGGAAACGAATGCACTGGCAGATGGCGGGTACTATGAGCCAGAGGCTCCTGACGTTGATAGAAACGCAGTTTTGCCTCCAGCGGCACAAATAAATCGTGGCTGCGACCGATGGTTTCTGAACTACCCAGAAGTAAGATGCCATTGCCGCGCAGGCTGTAGTGCATTAGTGGGAGTAACTTATGTTGCAGCTTAGCATCAAAATAGATCAGTAGGTTGCGACAGACAATTAAATCTTGTCGGGTGAATGGCGGATCGAGGATCACATCATGCTGAGCAAACAACACCATGTCGCGGATATGTTGTTTGATTTGGTAGTAGTTGTCATGGCGAATGAAAAACTGCTCAAGCTGCTGGGAGCTGATTTGCTCGGCCACGGCCAGTGGGTAGTGGCCGCGCCGCGCCTGAGCAATGGCATCAGGGCTTAGATCAGAAGCGAAAATCTTTAAGCTGAACTGCTGCAACTCAGGTTGACTTTCCTGCAGTTGACAAAATGTCATAGCCAGCGAGTAGGCTTCTTCACCGGTTGAGCAGCCGATACTCCAAGCGCGCAGAGCGGTTTCCCCCTTTTGTTGATGCAGCAGCATCGGTAGCGCGTTGTCGGCGAGATAGCGCCACACAGCAGCATCCCGGAAGAAATGCGTCACGCCAATCAAGAGCTCTTTAAACAGTAAATCATTTTCCTGAGGGTTGTCTGTGAGGAAATTGGCATAGTGCTGCATGGAGTCAAGTGAATGGATAGCCATGCGCCGTTCAATTCGCCGCTGCAGAGTACTGATTTTATACAGTGAGAAATCATGTCGGGTGTGATTTTGCAGCCGGTTAATAATCTGATGCAGTGCGCTTGTTGAAGCTGCGTCTGCTAACCCGGATTGTCTTGTGGTGCTATGCTGCGGTTGTTTGGTAGGAGCTGGCTCTGGTTTCTCCATCGACATCTGAGAGACGACCGCCAGAATCCGTACTGGCAATTCAGTCGAGTTGGCGATAATGTCAGCACAACTTGCGGCAATCGCAGACTCCGGCATCGAGCTAAATTGAGCAGAGTCAGGTTGTTGTACTGCCATCAGACCACCCGCAGCTTTAATCGCCTGCCCCCCGAGGGTACCGTCGTTCCCCATACCGGATAAAATTACGCCAATGGCGCCTTGACCGAGCGACTCTGCAAGTGAATGGAACAAGATATCCACCGGCAGACGTCTACCGCGTGGCTCGGTTGGTTTGGTAAGCTTTAACGCACCATGCTGCACTCTGAGTTCAGTATTGGGCGGGATCACATACACATGATTGGCACTGATAGCCATACCTTGTGTCGCTTCCTGCACTTCCATGGTAGTAAATCGCTGCAATAACTCTGGCAACAACGCTTTTTTGGTCGGGTCCAGATGTTGTACGATGATCCATGCCAGGCCAGTGTCTGATGGCGTATGCGACAAAAACTGATCCAGTGCTCCCAGACCACCAGCTGAAGCGCCAATGCCGACCATACCAGGTATTGATTGAACCGATTTTTTTTTCAGGGTTTCTTCAGTATTCACAACCTTGATCACAGTTCATCAGCAGCCAGCCGATGTTCTGAGGCATCGTCTGCTAGCATCAGCAAGATAGCTTTCTGATCTGGACTTAAGCTTATGGTCAGGCGCAGGTTGCATGGATCTGCAGAGTTGCCTGAGCCAGTGACAGCTGTGACAATCAGAGTCGCGTTTTGCTGGCTACGTTGCACCCTGGCCAGCGAGGCGCTCAGCATTGGCTGACAGTTAGCTGTCACGAGTGATTGCATAGAGATGCCGCAGAGTTGTCCGGTCTGATCATTCGTCAGATGAGCAAATAAACCTGCGGCGGCGGCGTTACAATCGGTGATGATGCCATTGAGATTAATGATAATACAGCCAATCGGAGACAGGTCGAAGAACTGCCGGTAGCATGCCAGTTGGTGGTTTGCATCGCTTTCATTGTGTTGTAATTGTTCCATTTGCAAATCTAGTTCTACCTGATAAGTTTGCAACTCATGCAATAATTTGAGTCCGTCGCTGGCGGTATTGGCCTCACTACTGAGTCGAAAAAGTGCACTCAATGCATCCGTGCTGGCTGTAAATACTGCGTTTAACTGAGTCGAACCTGTTTTGAGTTGCTGCTCAGCTTGCTGACGTAACTTGATGGTTAGGTCCCACGGTAGTATAGGATCAGACATGAAAACCTTTGGTAAATTTAAGGTATAGAAGAGTATAGGCTGAATCGTGGAAAGGTGACACTGATATCATAACCAGAAAAGGAATCTTTTCTTTAACAGGGTAGCTATTGTTTAGAAATCATCAGCAGGCGCTGGCCTGACTAGCGCTCCCATTGCAGAAAGCATTATCTGCTATTTGTGATAGTTGGTGTTTGTTTGCTCGTCCAGCTTTGTCGATTGAAACCATGCCGTTTTCGCAATGGATTCAGCTGGAAGTGGCTTGCTGAACAAATATCCTTGAAAGCGCTGGCAGCCAGATGCTTTCAGATAATCAAATTGATGCTTTGTTTCAACGCCTTCAGCGGTGGTTTCCAGACCTAAATCTTGAGCAAGGTGAATGATGGCTAGTACTAATTTATCCTGCTGTGAGTCATCAATACGCTGCACAAAGCTGCGATCAATTTTCAATTTGGTAACGGGAAACTTGTCCAGGTAGCTAAGTGAAGAGTAACCCGTGCCAAAATCATCCAATGCAATGCTAAATCCATGATTTGCAATATGATTGAGCTGATCAATAGCACTACTTCCAGCCTGAATCAAAATGCTTTCTGTAATTTCAACGATTAAACAGGAGTGAGGTAGTTGGTGTTGCTTCATGTGCTTGAGCAATTTGTTGGTTAATTCAGGGTCCAGTAAATCCTGAGCACTAAAATTTACATTTAGCTGAAGGTTAGGGTGTTGTTGCCGCCACACTTTTAATTGAGCCAGTCCAGTATCTAAAATTTGTTGTGTAAGGAAACTGATTAAGCCTTGTTCTTCGAGAATAGGAATAAATTGTGCGGGTGAAATAATACCTAACTCCTGATGGTGCCAACGGGCTAAAACTTCGAAACTCATCAGTTGCTTCTTTTCGGATAAAATGGCTTGGTAGGCGCAGCTAAATTGACGTTGAGTGATCGCTTGTCGAATGGTGTGAGTGAGCTGCATGCGCAGATCGATTTTATGTTGTTGCTCGGGATCATAAAAACGGTACTGGTGACCAGCTTTTTTCTTGGCCTCATACAATGCGGTGCTGGTATGTTGCATGATCTCTTCGACTTGTTTGTTGGCATCTGCAACCAAACATAAGCCAACACTGGCACTAAAATGAATGGAAACATCAAAGTTGGTTGATGTGTGCTCTAATCGAAGCAGCATTTGTTCGGTATACTGGGCCGCAAGCTCAAGCGTATTGATGTTCTGGCATAGTAACCAGAATTCGTCTCCATTTTCACGGTACAAACGGTCATCTTCTTTTAATAGCTGCGCCAGTTGCCAGGCAATCGTTTGTAGCACCAAATCTCCGGTAGCATGGCCATAAACATCATTGATCAAATGAAACTGGTCCAGATCCATCTTGATCAAACAAAACGGCAGCTGTTGCTTTAGCTTGTCCGTTAGGTCTCGTTTTAGCTGCCACAAGGTGGGGAGTGCCGTTAAAGTATCAATATGTTGAACCAGTTCGGGACGTTGAATAACGGCTCGTTTTTGTTGCTTTAGCAGCCTACTACGTTTCACTCTGGCTTCTACGGTCATGAGTAAACGCCATGGCGCAATTGGTTTTTGAATGAACTCGTCACCTGCCAGATTCACCGCTGCCATTTTTTCATCGGTATGGCTATCTGCCGACATAAACATCAAGGGGGTATCAGATAACTCGTGATTTTGCCGAATAATTTGTCCTAATTCTAACCCACTACAATCCGGCATATTGACATCAATAATGACCAATTCAGGATCTATTTTATACAATAGGTCAAAGGCTTGTTTAGCCTTGCTGGCAGTATATACTTTGTACCCGCCCATGCTGAGTGCTTGACGATAAAAGCGTAGTACATCGGCATCATCATCGACTAGTAAAATACGATAAGGATCGTTTTTACCAACATTCAGTAGTTTTTTTAAATGATTAATCAGTTGTGGTACATCCAACGGTTTATGCATGAAGTGGTTGCAGCCTGCTCTGGTAGCAGCCAAACGGGCATCAAAGTCGTTATCACCAGCTATAAGTATCAATGGTATATGTTTTCCGGGTTGCTTGCGGCTAGCTAGCCATGACTCCGTTGTGTTATTTTTTACAGTAATAAACGATAAATCGCAGATGATAGCGGCAGGTTGTTCGTGCTGAATTGTATGAACTAAATCAGCCATATCCGCTAAGCGGATAAGGTGGAATCCGCTATCACGTATACTATGATGGAGTTGCGACGTCGACGAACTATCTTGCTCAATGAGCAGTACCTTTTGCTGAATGCCGTTAAAAGGTGAAGGCTCAATGGCAGGCGATGTCCCACTTTGCTCCAGACTTTGGTAGGTTTCTTTTAAGCGCTCTAGTAGCTCAGTAAAGGCATTGTGCTCATTAATGCGTTGAGTCAGTTCATCATTAAAAGGTAAGTAGAGTAAATCCATGAGCTGTCTGGCGGTGTCAGTGATGTCCTGATAGCCATAAATCGCACCAGAGCCGGTAAGTTGATGGCTGAGGCGTTTTACCTCAATCCGTGCTTCCAAGTTGTTGTTTGCAATGTACTGTTGCCAATAATGCTGAAGTCGCTCACCTTTTTGCCTTAGATTGACACGGTAGCTTTGCTGCATGGCTTGCCATTTGCTTTCATCTCCAAGCGGCATAACAACTCCTTTTTAGTAAACAGCGCTTCAGTAATACATAGTTAGTACCTATTTTCAAAGAATAGCCTGTGATGTCGGCAAGCATGCAAACCTGTGACTGATAAAAACGTGATATTTTGTCGATTATGACATTTTTTGTTACCAGCACCTTTAGGTCCGGATAGCCGAAATGGTGGCGATGCATCATTGAAACGAGGTGTTTTGGCGAGCATTTGATTGGACCTGCCGGTAACTGGCAACGTTATGATGGTTATTATTATGATTTTTTGTTGGCTTCGCTCTGGCAAGGCTTTGTAGTGTAAGTCAATTACATCAAAGTAACGATTGGGAAAGATTTAATAAACCATTCCATGCTTTTAAATTCGTAAAAGGGTGTTATGGTTAAAGGTAATAATTACTTTACAGAAGCGGGCATTATGCTGAAGAGAAGCTTCAATGTTCTGGTGGTTGATGATGTGGTACTGATGTGCGATTTCTTGCATGGTGCTGTCAATCGCCTTGCTAATTGCCGTGCTATTAAAGCGCTGGATGGCAAAACAGCTTTAGACGTACTGGAAACAGAAACCATTGACATGCTGATTACCGATCTGGAGATTAAAGCTCCGGACGGACTTGAGCTGATAAAACGAATTCGATCTGGCACTTTGCCAACAGCGCACGATATTCCGATTATTATTTTTTCAGGCAATGCCTATCTGGAGCAGGTTCAGCAAGGCATAGCTTACGATGTAAACGATTTTCTGGTTAAACCGATGTCGATTGATGCACTCGGTAAGAAAGTGTCGCATTTTCTGGTTCACGACAAGTTTATTCAACCCGCTGTTCACTACGAGGCCATGTATCGGCAAGAGCAAAAACAACCAAAAGCTCCAGAAAAAGGTTCGAGCCATAAGATCAGTGCTTCAATTGTGCTGAACGATCCGCAGAAAAAAGACGAGTATAAGCCAGCGCAAGAAGACGTTGAAGAGGCTAAGACTGAAGAAGATTTTTTGAGTTGGCCAGACAACTCAACGACCGGAATTTATCAGCTGGATCGCCGCTTAAAAAAGCTCGCATTCGATCTGAGTTGTTTTCACAATGTTTTTGTAAAAAACTGTAAGTTGATTGCCTTAGAAACTGAGCGTAAACGTGCATGTGGCTCGATTGATTATTTAAATTACATCGTGAAAAACCTGAAGAAACGGGAACGTCGGCTTGATTTTTGGCAAAAGTTTGATTTACAGCTTAGCAAACTGAATAAACTGGCGGCTCAGTTACAAAGCGCTAATCTACGGCATAACTCACTCATTTTGGATCTATTAAAAAAGCTGTCGTATTGGTGGAGTCAAACCATCAGTCGTCCTTTGGTGCAGCGTATAGATGATGGCTCGGAGAAAACCGATGAGTAATGCGTTTAGCGACAATATTCGGCAGATGCAAACTCTGGATCTTCAGTTGTTACAGTCTTTTTATGGTGACTTAACGGATGAAGAGCTGAAGGAGGTTCTGCAGCGTTTTTATCAGGAGGCCAAGCTTTACCACCAGCGATTGCTCAAAGCCATTGCGATGCAAAATGTGATGGAAGTGATCCGTCTGTCACATAGCCTGAAAAGTATGGCGGCCATCACTGGAGCTGAGCAGTACTCAACCTTATGCATGTGGATTGAGCGTATGATGCGCTCTGACGAACTTGATGACCTGATGGAGCTTTCGCTTTATTTATCGCCTCTTTGGCAGCAATTAGAGCTAAGTATTCAAGCGAAGCTTGGGCCAGAGGCCTTGGCATGAGTGCCAATTTCAGCGTGATGTTTCTGGATGATGATAGCTATCTGTTAAGCGCTTATCAGCGCATGCTGCGTGGTGTGCCTTTCCATTGTGTGTTTGAACAGAGCTGTCGCCGGGCACACAATTACCTTGGTTCGCACTCGGTTTCATTGTTACTTGCTGATTATTTAATGCCTGAACAGAGTGGGTTGGAGTTTTGCCAGCATAAGGCTAACTGGATGCAGCCAACTCGTTGTTACTTGTTATCAGCTATGCATGAGCCTTTGCTTTTTAAACAAGCAGAGCAAGACAGTGTTATTCAAGGGGTGTTAGCCAAACCTATCACTAAATCTGAGTTGTTGGCGTTTTTGCACCAACAGCAACATGAATTACTTATCCGTAATTTTCAGGAATAGTGGATGGCAAAAAATTCATATCACGCAGCCGATTTGAGCGGGCTGACTAAAGCAATCATGCAGAATTCGATGGATGTGTTGGCCATCGTAAATGCTGACGGATACTTTATTCAGTTGAGTGAGGCCTGCGAAGCCGTGTTTGGATATCCGCGTGAGCAGCTGATGGCGCAGCCTTTTATTGATTTAGTTCACCCTGACGACAAAGATATTACCCGGCAAGAAATAGAAAAAATCCGGCATGGGCAAGAAACGAAAAACTTCAGGAATCGTTATATTCGAAAAGATGGGGCTATTGTTTGGCTCATGTGGTCGGCGCGTTGGTCCGATGAAAGTCAAACAACATTTGCGATAGCGCGGGACATCACCTCTTTAGTCGAGCAGGAGCAAATCAGCCATCTTCGTACCAATACCCTGCAGCAAATTGCCCTTAACCGGCCGTTGAAAAACATCTTAGCCAGTGTATGTTGTTTTTATCAACAGCACTTTCCTGGCAGTCATTGCGCGGTGCTGCTGTCGAGAAATGGCCTGTTGTATCCGATTGCATCGGCAGGGTTGACTAAGTCTTTTTTTCAAGCAATTGAAGACGATGTCATTGCAGCAGATTCAGGAGCTTGTGGTAGAGCTTCTTTTTATAAAGAAACCGTCATTGTAGCGAATATTGGGCAGGATAATCAGTCGGCCTCTTTTAACACTCTGGCACAGGAACATTCTATCAAGGCATGCTGGGCTTTTCCTTTATTGACCAATGATGATTCCACTTTAGGTACTTATGCCGTTTACCATAAAACAGAAAAGCAGCCTACGAAATCTGAACTAGCGTTTATTCAGGCATGCAGCCAACTGATGATTGTGGCCATTGAGCGAGAACGTGATCGAAATCAGGTTCAGCATAGCGAGCAACGCTATCGCTCATTGTTTGTATCGAATCCGGATGCGATATTTTCGTTGGATAAAGACGGCAAGTTCACCTCTGTGAACCGGGCTGGCTGTTTGTTATTGCAAATGCCGGAAGATAAACTGCTGGGAACCCGTTTTAGTGCATTATTGACGGAACGCGAGCAGGTCAGGGTTCAGCATTTACTTGATTTAACGATGCATGGTAGCCCAAAGTCTTATGAGCTGACTATGATCCGCAAGAATGGGCAGCAGCTCATTTTACAGCTAAGCCATACTCCGATTCATATTGATCATCAGGTGATTGGTGTTTTTGTGATTGCGAAGGATCTGACCGAGCAGGTGCGTAGCCAAGAAAGCTTACGGTTATTTAAACGGGCGGTTGAATCTTCATCCAATGGTGTGGTTATCGTAGATGCCAGACAAGAGGATCACCCGATCATTTTTGTGAATAAATCCTTCGAGCGAATTACCGGCTATAGCGCTTCGGAAGCTCTGGGCAAAAACTGTCGTTTTTTGCAGGGTGAGCTGCGTGATGAAACGGTAGCCAAAGAGATCCGACTTTGTTTGCAACAAAAAGCAGAGTGTCACGTCCTTTTAAAAAATATACGCAAAGATGGTCAGCACTTCTGGAATGAGCTGTTTATAGCACCAGTGCCGGATGAAGAGGGCCATATAAGCCATTTTGTCGGGGTGCAAAATGATGTGACCGAGAAAAAACGCTATGAAGATGAACTAGCCTACAACGCCAGCCACGATATGTTAACCGGATTACCTAACCGGGCTTTATTGCATGACCGCTTGCGCCAGAGCTGCAATATGTCGGCCCGAAGTCTGCGTAGTTTGGCCGTCATGTTTATTGATCTGGACGGCTTTAAGCTGATTAATGATTCACTGGGGCACCTGGTGGGTGATCATTTACTGGTTGAGGTGTCGAAACGTTTGTCACAACATATCCGGCCGGGCGATACGCTAGCCCGGATTGGTGGGGATGAGTTTGTGGTGCTGCTGCCAGAACTACAGCATGATAACGATGTGGTCACTATTGCTGAGCGGATCTTGCAGCATATGAATGAAACTTTTTTCATCGATCAGCGAGAATTACACATCAGCGTCAGTATTGGTATCACTTTGTCTTCAGGTCGTCTTGAAGAACCTACCTTGCTGATCCAACAAGCTGATTTAGCTATGTTTGAAGCGAAGCAGTTGGGGCGTAATACCTTCCAGTGGTACAACCGTGATCTCAACAAGGAGCTGGGGCGGCAGTTGACGTTACGCAATGAGCTACAAAAGGCCCTCACCAACAAAGAGTTTGAGCTGTATTATCAACCTCAGTTCGATGCACAAACACTTGAACTAACCGGGGTAGAAGCCTTACTTCGCTGGAAACACCCAACACTGGGTATGATTGCACCGTCCGACTTTATCCCGATTGCAGAAAGTAGTGGGCAAATCATCCCGTTAAGTGAATGGGTACTAGAAACCGCATGCGGTTTCGCAGCTCAGTTGCTACTGCGTGGTTACCACCAGTTGCTGATGGCAGTGAATATTTCATCATTGCAGTTTCAACGCAGCAACTTTGTCGACAGCGTCGCGACGCTACTGCAAAAGTATCAATTGCCTGCTGGCTCGCTAGAACTTGAGCTTACTGAATCAATCTTACTGAGTCATGCCGACAGCGCGATTGAAAAGTTGCACCAGTTGAAAGCATTAGGTGTACACATTGCGATTGACGACTTTGGTACTGGTTTTTCCAGTTTGAGTTATCTGAAACACTTGCCTATTCAGAAAATTAAAATTGATCGCTCTTTTATCCGTGATGTGATCCGGGATCGGCACGATGCAGCCATCACCAAGGCGATTATTTCCATGGCGCATCATCTTCAAATTACCGTGATTGCTGAAGGGGTTGAAACCAAAGCTCAAGTTGCCTTTTTACGTAAGCATCATTGTAATGAGTTTCAGGGGTATTATTTTGCTAAGCCGATGCCTGCTGCTGAGCTTGAATTACTACTAGGCTCGCAGCAAACCGAGGAGCAACTTGCAGTTTTAACGTCTGAGCGTGAACAACAATCCAAGCATTTGTTGCTGCTTGATGATGAAGAAAACATCTTGAGTGCGTTGAAGCGCGTGTTACGAAAAGAAAATTATCAGGTGTGTACCGCCACGAATGCCGAACAGGCGTTTGAGCTACTGGCTTTGCATGATATTCAGGTAGTGGTGTCTGACCAGCGCATGCCGGGTATGAGTGGCACCGAGTTCCTCAGTAAAGTTAAAGCTATGTACCCCGACACCGTGCGACTGGTGTTATCTGGTTATACCGATCTTAAATCAGTAACGGCAGCTATCAATGAAGGCGCAATTTATAAATTTTTAACTAAGCCTTGGGATGATCAGCAATTGCGTGAAGAAATCCGAATGGCTTTTCTGCATCAGGATAAGTTGATGCAGGAACAAGCCATTGACCCGGCAAGTGGCTAGCCAGCCAAAGAGGTGAGTTTATGCACCAGTTTACATCAGAACAGCTTAGTAAGTTGTTTGAATTCCTATTTGATAGTTTTATCTGTTTGGACTCTGAAGGAAAGGTGATTTCTTGCAGCCACAATCTGGCTCAAGTGGCAAGCGGTGGATCGTTACAACAACTGTTTCCCGGCTTAACGCTGCAACAGCTCGATGTTATGCAAATTCATTTGCAGTCAGTCAATGAGCTACTGAAAATCCCCGCTATGGATGTTGAACTGAGCGCACCGCTAAAGCAGCAACTCGCTGGGACTGTGCGTATGCGTGTAGTCAGTATTGCTGCCATGGCAGAGGTGTTACCCGGTTATCTGATTTGCTTCGAATACGAACAGTTGGCTTCGGCTGAATCTGAGCAGCTACAACGACAACTGCAGAGTATGAAAAGCCAGCTTATGCAATCAGAGAAGATGGCTGCTATTGGCCAATTGGCGGCTGGAGTTGCACATGAAATTAATAATCCTATTGGCTATGTGTCGTCCAACTTACAAACCTTGTCAGAGTATTGCCATCAATTGATCCGTTTGATTGAACGATTGACTGAAATTGTGCCAGCTGAACAGTTACAGCCGATTTTGAGTGAGCACGACTTCAATTTTATGCGTGACGATTTCCATGCTCTGGTTCAGGAGTCCGATGAAGGTGTGCAACGGGTCATTGAGATCATTCATGCCCTAAAAGATTTCTCTCACAGTGGCGATGAAGCCTTTGTGCAGGCAAATATTCATCGAGGGATCCAAATGACTCTGAGTATTGTGAATAATGAATTCAAGTACAAAGCCGAAGTTGTGCAAGATTTGGCGGAACTGCCGGATATAGAGTGCATTCCATCGCAACTGAATCAGGTGGTGATGAATTTGTTGGTCAATGCATGTCATGCGATCGAAGTAAGGGGGACCATCACCATTCGAACCCGACAAAAAGAGCAATGGATTATGTTGGAAATAATCGATGATGGTAAAGGGATAGATCCAGCGCATTTAGATCGTATCTTCGAGCCTTTTTTTACCACCAAGCCCGTTGGTAAAGGAACTGGGCTTGGGTTGGCTTTATCTCATAGCATCGTGAATACCCATCAGGGCAGGATCGAAGTAGAAAGCAAAGTCGGGCAGGGGACCTGCTTTCGTGTCTGGTTACCACTACGGCAAGCCCGGATTGCTGCGGATTAAAGGACCCCGCGCTCAGAGCTTAAATACTCAAGCAATCGCTTTTTCGGCATCGGAGCTGAATACCAGTAGCCCTGAATCAGGTGACATTGCTGCTGTTTCAGATAGTTAAGTTGGTACTCTGTTTCCACTCCCTCAGCAATACAAGGCAGCGACATATTCTGTGCCAACGCAATAATGGTATTGAGGATAGCATTTTGACTACCGGGTTGAAGATCGCTGACAAAACTGCGATCGATTTTAATCAAGTCGATCGGAAAATCTTTTAAATACGTCAATGAGGAGTATCCGGTACCAAAATCATCCAAATACAGCTGGATGCCCATTTTCTTCAGTTGATGCATGGTGTGGCTGGCTTGGATTCGGTTTCGCATTAAAGCGGTTTCGGTAATCTCTAGCCGCAAAAAGCTTGGATCCAAAGCACCTTGTTCAATTAACTCCGCTAGCCGGGTGGTTAAAAAATCAGAATTAAGCTGACTGGCTGATAAGTTGACGGATAGGTACAGCGGGTAGCCTTGCTGATGAATACGTTGCAAATCATGCAGGGCGCGTTGCAATGAGTTCCATGCAAGCTCACCAATTAAATCCAACTCTTCTGCCATAGGAATAAATTGATCAGGAGGTACCATACGGCCTTGATTGTTCCAGCGCAACAGTAGCTCAATGCCGATAGCACGTCCACTAAGGCTATCCACTATAGGTTGGTAGTAATTTTGCAGTTGCTGCTGCTGAATGGCTTGTTTCAGCTGGTGCTCTAACTGCATTTTTTGACGTGTACGCTCCGGCATGTAGCTTTCAAAAACAGCAAACTCAAGCTCGCCATGACGCTTGGCATAGGCCATGGCAATATCGGCAAACTTCAACACATCGTAGCCGCGATTACCATGCTCCGGATAGCATGCGATACCAACCGAACAACTGATGCTGACCAATTGTTGATCAACCATGACGGGTTGGGCGATTAACGCCTGCAAAGTTTGAACTTTGTGCTCAAGGGTCTGCGCATCGGTATGCCCAAGCAGGAAGACAAACTCATCGCTGCCTAAGTGAGCTAGCATATCACCGGCATGAACCTGGCTTTGCAGGCGAGCTGCTATGGCTTTAAGCAAGGTGTTGCCATGTTCATGGCCCATGGAGTCGTTGATGTGTTTAAAGCGATCCAAATCAATGAAGAGCAAACTAAATGCTGTATCAGGGTGGTTTGCTATCTGCTCATCAAGCTGCTGCAGTAAAAAGGTTCTATTGGGCAACTGCGTCAAGCCATCGTAATGGATCAGCTGCTCAAGCTCTTGTTCAGTTAGCTTTTGCGCCGTAATGTTGGTGTAAATACCGGATACTTGCAACGCTTTTCCATGCTGCATTTGAGTGACTTTACCTATATCTTTAAACCAGTGCCATTTCCCGGTGTGATCCTGAACCCGATAGGTTTGCTGAAAGTGATCATTTAACCCAGTACAGAGCTCTTTCCAGCCATGAAGATAGTCAGCCTGATCGTTTGGATGGATCCGACCGAGGTAGTGTTCAAAGTCTTCTACCTCGTCTTTTCTGCCTGTCATCAGATACAGGCGTTGTGGATGCAGCAAGGTATTGCTAGCATGCCGCCAGCTCCAGACATCACTATCGGCAATATCAAGTGCCAGTTGCAAGCGCTGCTGTGATTGTTGCAATTGCTTGTTTTGTTGTAGCAATACCTGCTTTTGCTGATGGCGCCAGTAGAGCCAACCAGTTATAGATAGGGCTGCAAGTACCAGGTAAATAAGTTTAGCGAGAGGGCTGGTCCAGGGAGCATACTCGACTTGAAAACGTAATGTCGCTGTTTGGCTGTATTGTTCGGTCACCGGATCAAAGGCTCTAACCGTTAACTTGTAGTTACCAGCTAATAGTTGTGGTAGCAATAAATACGACTCACGAGTTGCAAATTCCGGGATTTTGCTTGGCCCATCGAGCTGAAAGTAATAGCGAGTCGATTGTTGTTGATAGTTGAAAGTCGATATATGCACTTGCAGGCCATAGTCATCGTGCTTTAAGGTCAGTTGATGATCCGCGGCAGGTTGTAATAAATCAGGCAATTTACGGGATAACAGCGAAATATGTGAAAACTTCACCTCAGGTGACGATAGCGCAACTTGATGAAATGCTTCTGGATGAAGCAAGCTAACCCCTTTTAATGAACCAAAAGCCAGACGACCATCACGAAGCTTGGTACTGCTCATGCCATTAAACTCGTTGTAAGCAAGGCCCTGTTGGCTGGTAAATTGACGAAAGCTACCTACTTTTGGGTTATAGCGCCATAAGCCTGAATGGCTACTCATCCACAGGTAACCAAAATCATCTTGATGCATTTGGTACAGAGTCGATGTGGGTAGAGCCTGGCTGCCAAATAGCTGCTGTTTGGTTTGATAGCTTATGCTATCTAATTCGACGAGGCCTATCCCTTGAAAGAGCAACCATAGGCTGTCGCCAAGCAATTGTATTCCTTCAATGTATGCGCTGCTTTGGCGGTAACCCCTCGGCAGTGTATACAGCGACTCTAATTGCTGGCTGTCGGGATGATAGGCCCATAAGGTAAAATTATCGTACAGCAGTAGTTGTGAATCATCAGCGGGGTGAATGCCAACCCAGTGACTGGCGTAGTCTTGTGTTAGTTGTTCGCTCAATTGACTGAGCGCTGTTGTCTCCAGCCGGGGAGAGACGCGATAAAATCCAGCTTCATTATGCAGGTATAAATTATCGACGCCATCCAACACCATACTGTAAGGGGTATGTGCTAATAAGTGCTGTGTCGTTTCTGGCATGGCCAGAAGTTGCTGCTGGTCGCGGCTGAATAATTGAATACCTTCAGCTGTCATCAACCATAAGCTGTCGTTATCCGACAATGCAGCCATACTGTAGATGGTCGATGAGGATTCCACTGCTTTTTGATCGGGGTTGACCAAAAACCAATCGGTGGTTTGCTGGGTTAAATCATAGCGGTTTAAACCATTCTGGCTGCCGATCCATAAAGCCTGTTCATCAGCCACTAGACTATACACAAAGGGATGGCTCAGCGGAGTCGCTGAGGCTGTGTTTTGAATATTGAGAAAATCATTTGCGGAGGGTTGCCAATAATAGGCTCCATCGCCACGCGAAGCCAGCCAGAAGTTGCCATGTATATCCTGCACAAAATCGAGAATGCTGTTATCGAAAAATGGCTGTTGTGTCTGGCTGGGCTGAAACAGTATGGTGGCCTTTTTAGAGGTAGTGTTCAGCTCGAGCAGTCCGTTATTGGTAGCAAGAAACAGCGTATCCATTGCATCCGCTGCAGCCCGGATACGCCAGATATTCTCCTCGTGTAAAAGTGTCTCAGCTTCGACTACCATCTCTGTTGCGTCCTGTGGCAACTGCAACAAATCATGGCGCTTGATGGCATACAATCCTTCAACGGTACCGACGTAAAGATATACTTCATCCAAATACAAGGATTTACTGTAGTGTTGATCGCTGTTTGGCGCGCTTAAGTAATGCAACTGCCAGCTTTGTTGCTTTTGCGTATCATGCAACCAGAGCCCTTGGCTGGTTGCTATCAGTAAGTAGTGCTCAATGTCCAGTATCGCGCTTATGAAATGCTTGTGAATGTCACTGCTATCCAGCTGAAATACTTGATGAAAATCATCATCATGCTGTATATAAACACCAGCAGAATCTGCATAGTAGACCTGATTATTACTGGCGGCATGAATTAAATAAATTACATCATCAAAGATATCATCCAGTTCTGTATCTACTTGTTGCAGCTGGCTTACTTGTTGAGTGGTGATATCCAGCTGTAATAGACCCTGACTAAAGGTGGCAATGTGCAGCAGGGTCGGGCTGACCCACTGGATATCGTAAACAGGAGTATTTGGCGACAGTAAATCATGATGAAGTTGACGACTCTGATAGCCATCAAAGCGATCCAAGCCACCATCGGTGGCTAACCACAACTGTTGATGCTGATCGAGGCTAAGCCGATTGACGACCCCTTGACTCAGGCCGTTATCAGGAGATAAACGATACACTTGCTGCACACTGGCACCTAACGAACAAGACCAGAGCAGTAGTAGTATTGTCAGGGTCAAACAACGACCTGAGAGTAGTGTCATCGAGGGCTCAGTTAGTCACCAGATTCAATTAAAGCCAATGCCTTTAATGTGAGTGAATCACGACATAATTGCAAGGTCAATTGTTAACTATAGCACCTCATCCGAGCTGAATGAATGCTTTTGTGGGCTCAAGTACAGTGCCATTATCCCGAATAGACTCAAGGTCCGTGTTTGTGTCTTTTCGGGGGCTACCACATCAAATCATCAGGAATTTGGAAGTCCTTGTAAGGGTCATCCTCTTCTGGTTGTTGTTGGCTTTCATCCGCCAGATAAATGAGGGATTCGGCAAAGCGCTCTGCGACCTTTTCTGCCACATGGCGAGGCACGATGAAGTAGTCTTCCCCATAGGCGCAAATTGCCAGTTTGGCTGAGCTCAGGTGCTTTTGTACCTGATCACTGACAAACAAAAACTTGATTTTATTGTTGCGCGGGTCGGTAAAGTTGAAGCGGATCTCACCATCGACTGGTTGCTGGTTATGCTGCAGCATTTGCAGAGCTTGCGCTTTCATCGCTTTAGCGTCTACTTCTGCTTTGCGCTGGCGATTCAACTCACGATCGCGTTCTGCGGCTTCATCACGTTGTTGTTTCAACCGGGCTTGCTGCTCCGTTTCAGCAGCACCACCTTTCGGGTTTTGTTTGCGCTGTAGATGCTTTTCACGCTTGAGTTGTTTCACTTTTTTTTCATTCACCAGGCCTGCACCCAGTAATTGTTCTGCCAAAGACTTTGCCATGTACACCATCTTCTGTCCGCTCACTATGCTCAATAGTGTACGTGGTTCATCAACGTCACTCAATGTTGATTTGAGAGAAAAGTTTCTTCCTTTTGCATCGTTATACTACACTTTGCTAACCCGATGTATAATACAGAACAATGTCTTAGCTTGCGCTCAGTCATCCATCACTAACCAAGGTGAACCATGGTCACAGGGAAAAAATGTCTGCAGGCATGTAAACAGAGTATAACAGGGATACTGTGTCTTATTTTTCTGCTGCCTAAAGCCTTTGCTGAAGCTCCATTGCACTGGGGTTTTATTCATTTCCCGCCATTTTATCACCAAACAGCAGACGGTCATGTTGAGGGAGTATTAGCTGATCTGGTGGCGGAGGTGATGACTTCGATAGGTCGTGACTATACCTTTAATCAGTACCCCAATCGGCGCATGATCCATTTATTGAATGTTGGTGAGCTGGATTTTGCGGTGGTGATGAAATCGGTACTGAAAGATAAAAGTTTGTACCGGATTAGCCAGCGGCCTGTCAGCAGCATGCAGTTAAGCGCTTTTTGGTTGGGTGATCGCCCGCCTGTGCGGCGGATTGGTGATTTGTATGATGCAAGGGTGATTTTGATGAGTGGCTTTAGCTATGGTGGCATGCGGCACATGCTGGAACCTGGCTATGGTGTGGTTCGCGAGGTGGTTGAAGTAAACCAACATGCCCTTGGTATTGATGCTTTGCTGCTGGACCGGGGCGACTACTTGCTGAACTACAAAGAAACCGCCACATTGGAAGCAAAGGATGTTGAATTGGCTGCTATCCATCATAGTATCCTGCACCAGGTTGATATCTATTTTTTATTGCGTGCCGATCTGCCCGATAGTGAGCAGCTGATGCATCAAATAGAAGCTGCCCTGACAACGATTCAGATGCGAGACTAAAACCACATTGTTATGCTTAGGGGCAGCAATCACTCACACAACTTTATACTACACCTTGCTCAATCATGGCATCGGCCACCCGACGAAAACCCGCAATATTTGAGCCCAGCATCAGGTTACCGGGTTGGTCGAACTCCGCAGCTGCGTTATGTGCAGATTGATAGATATTGCACATGATAACTTTGAGCCGCTCGTCGACCTCTTCAAAGCTCCAATGCTGCATACTGGCATTTTGCGCCATCTCGAGCTGACTGGTCGCAACACCACCAGCATTGGCGGCTTTTCCGGGGGCATAGAGAACTTTGGCTTTAAGCAATTGCTCAATCGCCGCTTTGGTGCAAGGCATATTGGCGCCCTCAATCACCGCTTTGCAGCCATTGTTTATTAATGCTTTGGCATCGGTTGCACTTAGTTCATTTTGCGTGGCGCAAGGGAAGGCCAAATCAGCCGGAAAGTGCCAGACTGCATTGCCATCGGCAGGGTACTCATCACGTGGGATAAAGCGCGCGTTGCTATGGGTCGTGAGGTAGTCAGCTAAGCTGGCATCCGGCTGTGCTTTTAAGGTACGCACGCAACTCAAATCGATGCCATCTTTGTGATACAAGGTGCCTTGTGAATCAGAGCAGGTGACTGGGATAGCGCCGAGCTCCTGTAATTTTTCAATGGCATGCAAGGCGACATTACCAGCACCAGAGACCAGGCATACCTTACCCTCCAGCCGTTCTTTGTTATCTTCCAGCATATATTGCGCTAAATACACACAGCCATAGCCGGTGGCTTCGGTACGCATTAATGAGCCGCCCCAGTCACGCTTTTTACCCGTTAATACGCCATCAAAACGATTGACCAGCTTTTTATACTGACCAAAAAGATAACCTATTTCGCGGGAACCGACACCTATATCGCCGGCTGGTACATCGGTCGTTGGGCCGATATGACGGTACAGTTCGTTCATATAGGCCTGACAAAACCGCATGATCTCACCATCGGATTTACCTTTCGGATCAAAGTTGGCGCCGCCTTTAGCACCGCCAAGCGCCAAGCCAGTCAGGGCATTCTTAAACACCTGCTCGAAACCCAGAAACTTGATGATGCTAGCATTAACACTGGGATGAAAGCGCAGACCGCCTTTGTAAGGGCCAAGTGCGGAGTTAAACTCAACGCGATAGCCTTTATTGACTTGTACCTGACCGCGATCATCGACCCAGGCGACCCGAAACATAATTTGCCGTTCTGGCTCGACCATTCGCTCGATAATGGCGTGGTGATGGTAGCGATCATTGTGCTCCAGGATAGGAGCTATTGAGCTAAGCACTTCTTCAACCGCTTGATAAAACTCAGTTTGTGCCGGGCTGCTTTGTTGTAACTTTGTCATGGTGTCATGAATATACGTCATAAATTGCCTGCGTCACTTCAACTAGAATTGAACATACTGAACGACAGTCCTTATCTACGTCAATTGAAAGTCTTGGTTCACTGGCTTTGTGCTATCGAATGGTGGGCTGCTTTGGTATGATCGCTATCTTGTTGCGTGCATCCAATCAGAGTGATCTTCCTATGGCTCAGCCATTACTCATTATCATTGGCTATGTCTGGCCAGAGCCGAACTCATCGGCAGCAGGCAGTCGTATGCTCAGCCTCATTCGCTTGTATCGACAGCAGGGCTGGCAGGTTATTTTTGCCAGTGCGGCAGAGAAAAGTCCGCATCGGTTCGATTTATCTACGCTTGATGTGGTGGAACACAGTGTGGAGCTGAACCACCATAGTTTTGATGAGTGGTTGGCAGATCAAGCGCCTCAGGCGGTCATCTTCGATCGCTTTATGCTGGAAGAACAATATGGCTGGCGGGTTGAACAGGCCTGCCCGGATGCCATGCGCATTTTAGATATGGAAGATGTGCATGCGCTGCGCCACGCACGGGAACAGGCGGTAAAGCAGGGCAGGGAGCTGGATAATGGCTTGCTTAATTCCGAGCTGGCGCAACGTGAAATCGCAGCGATTTACCGCTGCGATCTGACCTTGGTCATTTCCGAGTTTGAAATGCAGCTGTTGCAACAGCACTTCAAGGTGCCTGCTGACCTGTTGTGTTACTGCCCTTTTTTGCTCGAAGAGTCACCATCGTCCGAGCCTGCAGGTTTTCAGCAACGGCAGCACTTTATTGCCATCGGTAATTTTCGCCATGCGCCCAATTGGCATTCAGTGCTCTGGCTCAAGCAATTATGGCCTGCAATACGCCAACAAGTACCACAGGCTGAGCTGCATATTTATGGCGCCTACCCACCACCTAAAGCCACGGCTTTGTATAACGCCAAACAAGGGTTTCTGGTGAAAGGCTGGGCCAGCGATGCGGTGGCGGTGATGAAACAGGCACGGCTTTGTCTGGCGCCACTGGCTTTTGGTGCTGGTTTAAAAGGCAAGTTGCTGGAAGCTATGGTGTGTGGCACACCCAGTATCACCACCCCCATTGGTGCCGAAGGCATGCTGTCCGACAATCATTGGCCCGGCGCTATTGCTACCGGCGATGACGACTTTATCGCGGCTGCCGTTGGTTTGTACCAAGACGAAGCGCGCTGGAATGAGGCTCAGCAACTGGGGTTGACGTCTGTCTGGCAGCGGTTTGATGGTGCAAAGCATAGCACGCGGATCTGGCTGCAGTTGCAGCACGTGCAAGCGGAGCTTGCTGCGCATCGGCAAGCGAACTTCACTGGTTTAATGTTACGCCACCATGCTTACCGCAGCACCAAGTTTATGGGGCAGTGGATTGAAGCAAAAACCAAGTTGCAGCAATTGATGGTTCCTGGCTAGACAGATCTGTGCACTTTTTCATGCAGGAGCGCATCATTGCGCCCTCTATGATATATCTCAGCTTTGCATAGTGTGATCCAGTCTGGCTTGATCCGGTGGCTGACAGCCCGCCTGAGCAATATTTAGACTGGCTGCCAGCATGGCACGATGCAGGCATTGGCTAAGTTGTTCCGGGTTAATCTCCGATGGTGTAGGCAAGCCTAACCTGAGCAGGGCGACTAGTAAGTTGGCCCAAAAAGTATCACCAGCACCAACAGTATCGACAAAAGGCTCAGCTTTAATAACAGGCCGTTGGGCTCGATGCTGCTGCCAGTAAATGCTGGCACCTTGCTCTCCTTCAGTCAGAGCGATGAGTGCGTTAGGGGCCAGCTGTTGCAGTGTTGCCAGAGCTTCAGAGGTAGAATATTCTGGCCAGAGCAAGTTTAAATCTTCATCGCTGGCTTTAATGAACTGGCTTTGCGCAATGATGGTGAGCAACAATTCTCGGTACTTGCTAACATCGGATACTGCATTAAGCCGGACATTGATATCGATGGCCAACTTTATCTGTTGTTGTTGTGCCTGAGCGAGCACCGTGAGGATCCGGGGACCATCGACAGGTTCAAATGCCAAAGAGCCCAGATGAAGCAGTTGGCACCCTTGTGGCAAAGCAGCGATTTGCTGTGTTGCGCTAATATCTCGATCGGCTACCCCTTGCCGATACAGGCTGTAGCGTGGTTGCTGATGCTGATCAAAGCTGACCATCGCCAACGATGTGGGTTGCTGACTGAAAAAAGACAAGCCATACTGGGCGCCGTTGCTTTGCAAGTAGGCTGCGAATTGCTGGCCAAAGTCGTCCTGCGACAATGGGCTTAAGTAGCTGACAGCAATGCCTTGCCTGGCGGCTGCAATAGCGACATTGAATGGTGAGCCGCCAAGTGCCGGGCGATACAAACCGCTTTCGGTGGGTAGCAAATCAACGACGTGTTCTCCGATCACGGCAAGCATAGCGGGCTCCTGCAAAAACGTAAGGGCTTAAAAGCCTGGATTGTGTGGGTAATTTCCTCCAAATCATATATCTTAATGCATTAAGATGATAGCTAAAACTGACTGGAATGATGAGTAAACCAACCCTGAAAAGTGTCGCCAAGGCGCTTGGCGTATCGACCGCCACTATCTCGAATGCTTTTAACCGGCCGGACCAGTTGTCGGTAGCACTGCGTGAGAAAATTCTGACTGCCTGTGCGACGCTCGGTTACGATGGGCCTAATAAAGCGGCTCAATCGTTGCGTAAAGGCAGTTCCGGCATTGTGGCAGTGATTTTGTCCGACTCACTGGAGTACATGGTTAGCGATCCGGTCGCCAGCCAGTTTCTGCAAGGGGTAGCACGTGAGCTGGAGCGTCAGCAAAAGCACCTGCTGCTGTTTTCTGGTAATTCAACCAATCTTGATACCATCACTGATTTTGTTGATGGTTTTATTTGTTATGGCGCACCACGCAATCTGGCGTTGATTGAGCAACTCAGGCATTGCAAAAAGCGAGTGTTGACGGTTGATTTTGATTTACCTGGCCGGCCATCGGTCAATATCGACAATGAACAGGCGGCTTATGACAGCGCCATGGCGGTGTTAAAGCCAGATGATATTGTCGCTGTACTGGGGCTGCGTTTGATTGATGCGCCTGACAGCCAGCCGGTCGGCTCGGCGCCGATGTGGGATAATCAAAGTTCCGTGTCACACCGTCGGCTTGATGGCTATCAGCGCGCGATGGAGGCGCTTGGCTTAACATTAGGTACCGACTACCTCTGGCACACTCCGGAAAGTAATCAGGAGTACGCGGCAAAAGCCGCCAAGGCAGTCTTAAACCAAGTGCCGCAGCCGAGCGTGCTGTTGTGCATGAGTGACTTGATTGCACTGAGTGCTATGCGGGTGGCGTTGCAACTTGGGATACGTATTCCTGAACAACTGCGGGTGGTGGGGTTCGATGGTATTGAAGAGACGCTGCGCTATCACCCAACGCTAACGTCGGTCTGGCAATTCAGCGATAGAAAAGGCGAAGCAGCAGCCCGTGCTTTTCAAAGCGGTGTTGATAGCTGCCAGCTGCTGCCCTATGAGCTTAGGTTAGGAGAAAGCAGCTAAGCTCGACTTAGCTACTTTCTGTCACAGTGGCCGGGTTTAACCGGCCAGCAAACTACTCAGCGCTAATTGCTGCTGCGGTTGGCCGCTGTGTTGCCAAATTAGCGTGGCGGTTAAATCACTCAACTCAATCCGCAAGCTAGCCGTATGGTTCTGGTGCTGCCAGTTCAGCTGATAGCCGCTATCGGTCAATGTTTGACTAAATTCACCATCAAAGGCGTGCAAACTGCGGCGCAGTTTAATCAATTTGCACAGCGCTTTGACCACCGGTTTTTGCATGGCCTGTCGAACTTTTCCAGGTGTGAAGTAGGGGCGATTGATGTCACGGCCCACCTGAGTGCGCTGCAATAAATCAACATCATTTTCAGCGGCCAGCAGACCGCCATAATAAATCTGACAGATGCCGGGGCAAAACAGCTGAATAGCACGTGCCACCAGATAGTGCTCATCGTGCTGCGCCAGCGCATCATAAAAGCTGCAATTGACCTGATATAAGTCGACGTTATTGGCTGCACTGCCGGTGGCGAGCTTGGAGCTGCCATCACTGTTGCGATGGATCTGTTCGACCAGTGCGTCAAGCTCAGGATCGGTCAGTAACCCCGGCTGGCCTTGATGATCAGCAGCATCGACAATGCCAATACCATCGTGGGTATCAAGCACAGTAATACAGTTGCGTGGCGCTATATCCAGCCAGTGCTTCAGTGCTTTGGCATCGCGTTTGAACAGGGTATGCAACACCAACGGCGGCAAGGCAAAGTCGTACACCAGATCGCAGCGTTTGGCGATGTCGATTTGGGTTTGATGATAGCCATGAATTTCCACCAAAGACTGCATACCGAGTGCTTTGGCTTTCTCGCTTAACCCGGTAATAAATTCAAAGGTTTCTGGCAGCATAAAGCAACTTGTGCCTGCTTTTTTGATGGCGTAGCCAGCGGCATCCAGTCGGATGTATTTGACACCATGCTCGGTAAAGCGGGCCAAAATAGCATCCAGATAGGCCTGTCCCGGCTCTGAGTGCACATCGATATCAATCTGATTGGCGGTAAAGGTAGTCCAAAAGGGAATGATTCGGCCATCAGCCAGTGGCAGGTCAGTAAAGCACGAAGTCGGTCGTGGCCTGTAAATAGCCTGAATGTGCTCGGTTGAAGGCTCGGTACCAAAGACTTTATCGCGGGTCAGGAAGAGTGGCCAGTAAGGTGAGGCTTCGCCTTGTGTAAGAACATCCTGAAACTGAGCCGATTGCGCCGACATATGATTGACAATCATATCCGCCATAACCGTCTGCTGCCCGGCGAGTGCTCCGATGTCGTGCCAGTTACCAAGCCTGCTATCAACTGCCGTATGGTCGGTTGGGTCAAAGCCAGCGTCTTCACCATCAATGGGTGGATAAAACGGCAGCAGGTGCACCCCATCAAATAAACCATTTAGCTCTTGTTGCAGCAGTTGCTGTAAATCCTTGATTGTTCCGCCACTTAAGCGGTCGATGTAGGTAATAAGCTGGATCTGGTTGCTTGGGTTTGCATGGGTCATAACCGATTTCCTGAAAAAATAATTTGCATCTTAAACGATTAAGATATAGCTTTATGTGAATGCGTAAGTTTGTCAATAGCCGGACAACAATAAAAATGCAGTGGCAGAACCTAATCTCTGATTTACTGACATTGAGCCGGATAATAATAAGACATACCCAATGCATTTCGAAATGCGTGCAGTGAACGCTGGATGCATTTTGAAAGACGAAGGGTATAGACAGGGGACAATATGTTGAATTCAAATACCAACGATCCGGTCAGCGGATCTGTGGCTGTCGGTGTGAGCAGCCATACCATTCAGCGGCAAGTACGTTGGATGACCTACCTGATGTTTTTCGTGTTTGCCATGACCACCGATGCCGTCGGAGTGATTATTCCTGAAGTGATGAAGGAGTATCAACTGTCGATGTTTCAGGCCAGCGCCTTTCACTACGTGCCTATGGTGGCCATTGGTCTGGCTGGTTTGTTGCTCGGCCGTTTGGCCGACAAGTTGGGCCGTAAAAAACTGATCATTGCCGGCCTTTGTCTGTACTCCGCTTCCTGTTACGCCTTTATAGCTGGCGATAGCGCCTTATTTTTTATCCTGTTGATGGGCCTGTGTGGCCTGGCCATCGGTATATTTAAAACTGCAGCACTGGCGCTGATAGGAGATATTAGCAACGACAACCTCAGCCATACCCGCACCATGAACAAAGTGGAAGGGTTCTTTGCCCTTGGCGCCATTGCAGGCCCGGCTTTGGTCACACTGATGATCGCTGCTTCTATTCATTGGAAGCAACTGTATTTACTAGCAGGCTTGCTTTGTACTGTGCTGGTCATTATTGCTGCTCGTATGCCTTATCCACCGTATCAGGCATCGGCCGAGCAAGTGAGTTTACGCGAGTCGATGAAATTGCTGAAAGATCGGTACGCTATGGGCTTTTCGCTAGCGATAGCTTTGTACGTTAGCTGTGAAGTCGCTATTTTTGTCTGGTTACCGACCTTGCTGGCCGATTACGATGGTCGCTGGGGTTTACTGGCGCTGCATTCCATTACTATTTTCTTCATTCTGCGAGCGTTGGGCCGTTTTCTGGCCAGCGCCATTTTGCATCGTTTTTGCTGGAGCAGTGTGATGGCGGTGTTCACCGTGCTGATCTTCTTTTGCTTTGCACTGAGTATGTTGGGTGGTCGTGAGGTCGCAGTGTGGTTGATGCCGCTATCTGGCCTCTTTATGTCGATGATCTATCCCACGCTCAATTCCAAAGGCATTAGCTGCTTTCCCCGGCAACAACACGGTGCTGTGGCTGGCTTAATTCTGGCTTTTACGGCACTGGCGGCAGCGGTCGCTCCAGCACTGATGGCGTTACTGGGCGACTTTGCCAACGATGTCGTGGCAGGTTTTTATCTGGCGACATTGTTTGCTGCGTTATTAGCGGCTCTGATGGTGTACAACTGGCTGGCACAACCTGCCAGGCAACGGCTGGAGCAGATGTCATGATGGTGTCTGTGATGACATTATTTCAGCATTTATTCTGCAGTATTCAGAATTTAACCCGGCTATTTTTTAGCTTAACCAACTTAAACGATTAAGTCTTTTATACAATAAAAAAGTGTACAACAACACGGGAGACAGGCGATGAGACAATTTACAATCAATCCTTCGTATTTGGCGCTGGCGGTTAGTCTGGCATTAAGCAGTCAGGCCGTACTGGCACAAGACGACGAGAACGAACCAACTGAAACCTCCGGCCTGGGGTTTGAACGCATTGTAGTCACTGGTGCTGTGGCGAGAAATCAAACGGTGATGCAATCCAGCGTATCGGTCAGTACCCTGACCTCAGAAGATATAGCGGTGTCGGCACCTCGTAGTACGGCCGAAATATTCCGTATGCTACCGGGGGTGCGAAGCGAATCAACCGGTGGTGATGGCAATGCCAACATCGCGGTACGCGGTTTACCAGTAGCTGCTGGCGGCGCCAAGTTTTTAACCTTGCAAGAAGATGGCTTGCCGGTGATGCAGTTTGGCGATATTGCCTTTGGTAATGCCGATATTTTTCTGCGGGCCGACTCCACCATTTCACGGTTGGATGTGATCCGCGGTGGTTCGGCCAGCACTGCTGCCAGCAATTCACCGGGTGGCATTATCAACTTTGTCAGTAAAACCGGGCTGGAAGAAGGCGGCAGTGTTGCTTTTACTACCGGCCTAAATTACGACAGTTTCCGTACCGACTTTGAATATGGCGGCGATATCAACAACGATATGCGCTTTCATATCGGTGGTTTTGTCCGTCAGGGCGAAGGGGTGCGCGACCCGGGGTATCAAGGTGAGAAAGGCTATCAGCTGAAAGCCAACCTGACCAAAGAGTTTGATACCGGCTATGTGCGTCTTTATGCCAAGCATTTAAACGATCGGGTAGCGAGCTTTATGCCGATGCCGATGTTTGCTGATGGCAGCTCCGTACCGGGCTTTGATGCGCAAAAAGATACCCTGCAATCGGTTTATTTAACCCAGACCGTTCGGTTGAATGGTGATAATCAAATCTCGCGTGGTGATGTGCGTGATGGCATGAACCCGGAGGTCAACAGCTTTGGTGTTGAAGCCTTGTTTGATCTCGATGATAACTGGACGCTGGAGAATCGCTTTCGGATCAACTCGGTCAGTGGCAACTTTATTACGTTATTTCCTGCCGAAGTGGGCTCAGCTCAAAGCATTGCCAACAGCATTGCTGGTGATGATGCAACGATTCGTTACGCGGTAGGGCCGACGGTTGGTGAGCGTTATACGGCCGAAAATGCCATGCGTATTCATACCTTTGATGTCGAACTGAATGATTTTGGCTCCATCGTCAATGATCTAAAGTTATCACGACGTTTTGGTGAGGTGGATGTTACCTTTGGCTACTACCTGGCGGACCAAAGCATTCGGATGTCATGGTTGTGGAACTCTTACCTGATGGCACTCAAAGGCGACAATGCCGAGTTATTGGATGTGTATGCCGCCGATGGTACTGCTTTTTCGGAACAGGGCTTGTTGGCCTATGGGGTTCCATTCTTTGATAACTGCTGCCAGCGAAACTACGATACTGATTACAGCATCAAAGCGCCTTATGCCACGGCCAGTTGGGCCTTGGGAGATTTATCACTGGATGCCAGTGTGCGTCGCGATATCGGTAAAGCCAGAGGTAGCTATGCAGGCGCGATACAAAGCAGCCGTGATATGAATGGCGATGGCATTATCAGTCAGGTCGAGCAAAGTGTATCGGCTATTGATCTGGCTAATCCAAGTCTGGTCAATTACAGCTGGGGCTATAACTCTTATTCTGTCGGTGCCAACTACCAGTTAGATAACGATTGGGCCTTATTTGGCCGTATCAGTAAAGGCGGGCGTGCCAATGCTGATCGCTTATTGTTTGGCAAGGTCAATGTCGATGGCAGCGTGGCCAGAGAAGATGCCATTGATGAAGTCAAGCAATACGAGTTTGGTAGCAAAAGCCGCCATGGCAACCTGAACCTGTTTGCTACCCTGTTCTTTGCTGAAACTGAAGAGCAAAACTTTGAAGCGACCACTCAGTTATTCTTTGACCGGGTGTATAAAGCCAAGGGCATCGAGTTAGAAAGCAGCTACCGCCTCGGTGATTTTGACCTGCGTGGTTCCGTGACCTGGACCGACGCTGAAATCAGTCGTGATGCATTAAACCCAGACGTTGTAGGCAATACACCACGCCGTCAGGCCGACTTTATATACAGCCTGATTGGCCGGTACACCTTTGATAACGCACAGTTGGGCGTTAGCATCATTGGTACCACGGGTTCCTATGCTCAGGATAACAACGATCTGAAATTCAGTGGCTATACCCAGGTCAATGCCTTCGCCAGTTATGACCTGGCCACCAACCTGACGCTGTCGCTGAATGTGAATAATCTGTTTGATACGATAGGTATTACGGAAGCCGAGCAGGGCAGTGTGCCAGCCAATGGCATTATCACGGCCAGAACCATCAATGGCCGCACCGCTTCATTAGGGCTGCGCTATCAGTTCTGAATGGTCATTGAATAAAACGTAGGGGCGCATGATTGCGCCCCGTTTTTTGTCTAATGATGGGAAACTTCTTAACCCGCCAGACCTACATACACATTTTGCACATCATCATCGGCATCGATGGCATCTAAAAAAGCTTCAACCTCTGCTAATTCATCGCCACTTAAACTGACCGGGTTGTTGGCGCGATACACCAGCTTTGCTGAATGCACTTCAAAGCCAAACTCAGGCAGGGCCTTGGATACTATATCCAAATCGGTCGCATCGGTTAAAAACACCATGTCGTTGTCGTCACCGGCTTCAAAATCCTGCGCACCTGCTTCAATCGCGGCTAGCTCCGCATCGGCATCGTCACTGCTTGGTGTGGCTTCAATTTGCCCCAGGTGTTTAAAATCCCAGGATACGGCACCGGACGTTGCCAATTGGCCTTTACGGAACAGCATGCGGATACTTTGGGCACTGCGGTTTTTGTTGTCGGTTAAGCACTCGACAATCACCGGTACCTGATGCGGCGCGAAGCCTTCGTAGGTAACAGATTCGTAATTGACCGGGCCATCCAATAAACCAGCCCCTTTTTTAATGGCGCGTTCCAGCGTATCCTTTGGCATCGAAGCTTTTTTTGCCGCATCAATGGCTGAGCGGAGTTTAGAGTTCATGTCGGGGTCGGCGCCATTGCGTGCGGCCACCATAATTTCTTTCGCCAATTTAGTGAAAATACGACCTTTAGACGCGGCCGCATCCTGTTTGTGTTTGTTTTTCCATTGCGCGCCCATATTAATCCCCAAGTGAAAGGCAAAAAGTGGCTTAGTCTAGCCAAGGCTGTAGGTTGAATGCAAGTGCAGGTCGGTGTTTTTGCTGACCGGCTATAAAAAAAGGAAAGTGTACGTGTCGAAACCCCAACATGAGCAGATGACGACTACTAATCAACCTGCAGTTTTACCCTGGATAGCTTCTTTCTTGTTGCCTTACCGTTCGCGAGTCGTGCTAGCGGTGGTGTTCTTATTGATTGGTTCGCTGGCCTGGCTCGCTCTTGGCCAGGGAGCAAGGCTTCTGGTTGATGAAGGTTTTGTCAGTGGCGATTCGGCCCGGCTGAATGAAATCACGTTGTGGATCCTGGCGATCACCGCCATCAGTGCCAGTGCGGTGTTTTTGCGGTTCTATTTAATGACCTGGCTCGGTGAACGGGTGAGTGCCGATATACGCAACCGGGTTTTTCAGCATATGTTAAAGCTGTCGCCATCGTTTTACAGTGAAAGCCGAACGGGCGAAGTAATTTCTCGTTTTACCGCCGATACCACCTTATTGCAAAGTGTGGTGGGCTCTAGTTTATCGATGGCATTACGTTCAGGGGTCACGGCACTGGGGGGATTAATGATGATGGCTTTTACCAGTGTAAAATTGACTGCGCTGGTGATGTTGGCTGTGCCGCTGGTGTTGGTGCCAATTTTTGTGCTAGGTAAAAAAGTAAGGCAATTATCACGTGCTAGTCAAGACCGGTTGGCAGCCATTGGAGCCCATGTTGATGAAAGTCTGCATGAAATCCATACCGTGCAATCTTATGGTCATGAAGCCACCGACCAACAGCACTTTGCTGATAAAATAGAACAGGTGATGGCGGCAGCCAAACAACGTATTTTTTATCGGGCTTTGTTGATTGGCATGGTGATGCTATTAAGTATCAGTGCCATCACCCTGGTGGGCTGGGTGGGTGCACAAGATGTGTTGCAAGGCCGCATTACCGCAGGTGAGCTCACTGCCTTTTTATTTTACGCGGTGATGGTAGCAGGCTCTGTCGCAACCATTAGTGAGGTGATTGGCGAAATTCAGCGTGCTGCCGGTGCTACCGAGCGTTTGATTGAGTTATCTGAAATGCCAGTAGAGATTGAAGCACCACAGCATCCAGTTTCATTAAATCTACCCGTAAAAGGTAGCATCGAACTGCATCAAATCCATTTTCATTACCCACAAACAGCTGAGCAAGCTGTACTGCATGATGTCAGCTTTGCCATAAAACCGGGTGAGCGGGTGGCCTTGGTTGGGCCGAGTGGTGCTGGTAAAAGTACCTTATTTCAGTTATTGCAGCGCTTTTATTCGGTGGCGCAAGGACGGATTGAGCTGGATGGCATCGATATCAGCGCATTGGATCCGGCAGAGCTGCGTGCTCAGTTTGCTCTGGTACCGCAAGATGCGGTGATCTTTGCCGACACCGTGTTGGAAAATGTGCGCTATGGCCGGCCAGATGCCACTGAACAGGAGGTTATTGATGCCTGTCAGGCCGCGAATGCAGATGATTTTATTGCTGATTTTACCGATGGTTATCAAACCCAACTCGGTGAGCGTGGTGTACGGTTATCCGGCGGGCAAAAACAACGCATTGCCATTGCCCGGGCAATTTTAGCGGATCGACCCGTACTACTGTTGGACGAAGCGACCAGTGCACTGGATGCCGTCAGCGAACACGCCGTGAAAGAAGCGCTGCATCATTTGATGCAGGATAAAACCACCCTGATTATTGCCCATCGCTTATCCACGGTGCTGCATGTCGATCGTATTTTGGTGTTGGAGCAAGGTAAGCTGATTGCATCGGGCAGCCATAGCGAGCTGATGCAAAGCTGCCCTTTGTACAAAGAGCTAGCCGAGCTGCAGCTGCTGGCCGCTGATAGTGCGGGTTAAGACTGTTGCTGTTGTAGCTGCTCAATTTGTTGCCACAGCTTTTCGCTTTCTTCGGTTAAGTCAGCAAACAGTCGCATATCGCCTTTACGCTGGGCAAGCATGGCTTGTTCCAGCTTTTGATCGTAAGCTTTGCGTAGCTTTTTAACGGGATCTCGCTTAAATAATCCAAACATTGTGCAGTACTCCTGATAGCCAAACAGATACTTACGTACTCTTATCAAGAAGTGTTCAGTTTCAATGGCTGAAATTTTTTAGCGCCAGAGCCACTTTTTCTCCAGCTCGATAATCAGCATAATTGCCAGTCCCAGCCCGACTGGGAGCAGCCAGTAGGCAAGCGGTAATGCGCTGGTGCCAAACAATTGCTGCATAAAGGGCAGGTAGACAAAGCCGAGCTGCAACACCAACAGCACCCCCATTGCCAGCCAGGCCATTTTGTTGGCAAACAGCAGGCTAAACTTTAAGCTGCATTCGGTCAGATAGCGGCTGTTGATAAGATAAAACGCCTGCGCCATCACCAGAGTATTGACTGCCAGAGTACGGGCTGTGCTGATATCAACATCGGCAGCGATGGCCCATAAAAACATGAGGATGGACACCCCGCCAATCATCAGCGACACCATACTGATGCGCCACAAAAACATGCCGCTTAAAATAGCTGCTTTTGGATCGCGTGGCGGTCGTTTCATTACCCCTGGCTCGGCTGGCTCAAAAGCCAGTGCCAGAGCTAAGGTCACGGCTACCACCATATTGACCCAGAGGATTTGCACGGGTGTCAGTGGCAGGGTTAAACCAAACATTACCGCCAACAGCATGACCAGCCCCTGGGCTCCATTGGTGGGTAGAATAAACAAGATGGCTTTGCGTAAATTGTCGTAGATGGTGCGACCTTCAGCCACTGCTTTGGCGATGGTACTGAAATTATCATCGGCAAGAACGATATCGGCCGCTTCCTTGGTGGCTTCGGTGCCCTTAATGCCCATGGCGATTCCGACATCGGCCCGTTTGAGCGCTGGGGCATCATTGACGCCATCACCCGTCATGGCGACCACTTCGCCACTGGCCTGCAGTGCTTTGACCAGCCGTAACTTATGCTCCGGGCTGGTTCGGGCAAAGACATTGCCGCGCATGGCCAGCTCTTGCAGCGTTTCATCGCTGGCTGCTTCTATTTCAGCACCCGTCACCACCACCAGCTCGCCATCGCCGGCCAGTGACATGGCTTTACCGATAGCTTCAGCGGTACCGGCATGATCGCCGGTGATCATCTTGACCCGAATGCCGGCTTGATGGCACTGGGCAATGGCTTCAATGGCTTCTGGCCGGGGTGGGTCAATGATGCCGATAAGCCCAATAAACTGCATTCCGGTTAAATCATCAATACCAAGCTCGGTATGGCTGGCCGGTTTTCTGGCAGCAGCCAATACCCTTAGACCCTGGCTGCTCAATGCTTCCAGTTGTTGTTGCCAGTAGGCGCTGTCTAACGGTTCGGTCTCGCCGTCGGCATTCAATTGTTGGTCGCAGCGCTCCAGCAAGCGATCCGGCGCACCCTTAAGCAGAATGTGCTGGCTGCCATCCGGGTGCTGCTCCAGGCTGGCCATAAACTTGTTCTCGGACTCAAAAGGGATCACCGCCAGACGTTGGTAGCTCTCACGTTCAAAGCCAGCTTTTTCTGCCAGACAGAGCAGCGCTCCTTCGGTGGGCTCCCCCTGAACGCCCCAGTGCTCATCCTGTTGGGTTAGCTGGCTGTCGTTGGCCACAGCGACAACTTCAATCAGGGCGGATAATGTCGGCTGCTCAAGTGCATTTACGGCCTTGCCATCCAGCTCAAAAGCCCCTTCGGGCTGATAACCCAGACCGCTGACCTGGTAATTGCCAGTCTGGGTAACGACCTGACTGGCTGTCATCTCATTGCGGGTGAGGGTGCCGGTTTTATCCGAGCAAATCACTGTGATGGAGCCTAAGGTTTCCACGGCATTGAGTTTACGAGTAATGGCATTACGTTGCGCCATTTTTTGTACGCCAAGCGCCAGAGTAATGGTTAAGATGGCCGGTAAGCCTTCCGGAATGGCTGCGACGGCAAAGCCAATGGCTGCCAGAAAGAGCTCGCCGGTGGCAAAATCATGCAGCAGATGGCCAATCAATAGCATCAGCAGTGCCAGAGCAACAATCACCACCGACAGCCACTTACTAAATTGCGCCATCTGGCGGGTTAGCGGCGTTGCAATGGCTTGAACCGACGACAGCATGGCATTGATTTGGCCAATTTCGGTGTTGGCGCCAGTTGCTGTGACCACGGCAGTACCGCGTCCTGCCGCTACCAGAGTGCCGGAAAACGCCATGCAAAAGCGATCGCCAACACCGGCATCGGCGGCTACCGCCTGCGTGTGCTTTTCGGTTGGCACCGACTCGCCGGTCAGCGCTGACTCTTCAATCCGCAGGTTGTTGGTGTCCAGCAAGCGCATATCCGCCGGCACTTTATCGCCGGAGCGAAGGCGCACAATATCGCCAACCACCAATTGATCGGCGTCCACCTGATGCCAGCTGCCATCGCGCTTCACTGTGGCATGCAGAGACAGCATTTTACGGATGCCGGCCAGTGCTTTTTCGGCTTTGCCTTCTTGCACAAAGCCGATGGTGGCGTTAATCAGTACTACCGCCAAAATGACCCAGGTATCCAGCCAGTGACCAAGTAACGCGGTAATAGCTGCTGCTGCCAGCAAAATGTAAATCAGCGTATCGTTAAAGTGCTTGAAAAAGCGTTGCAAGAGGCCAGGTTGAGGTGGTTCTGGCAATGCATTGGCACCATCTTCCCTGAGTCGTTTGGCGACCTCCGCCTTGTTCAGTCCCTCTACGGAGCTTTGATGGCGAACCAGCAACTCCTTGGCTGCTAACGCATGAGCAGGAGAGTGGCCTGATTGCGCTGGGGGGCTTGATGAATCCTTGCTTGACATAGGTTCTCCTGAAAAATCCGCTGGGATAGCCTCAGTCTGACGGCTCTGTAACCAAAGCGCAATGTACTGGATCAAGCTTATGTCATACCCAAACGTGCTTTTATCAGACTGCCCGGCTAAATAAGCAGGTCAGTTGTCGGGTTGTAGTATCTCTAACTCGCCTTACCGAATCTGGCTGGATATTGTTCAGGCAATCCCACTAAATTAGAGCGAATAATAATAACGGTAAAACATCCGTATCTTTGCCTACACCATTTCTTTGCCAATAAAAAAATAACGAGACAAGAAGACAAGAGCCCGGGGAGGGTAGACATGTACAAACTGAACGCAATTACACTAGCTATGTTGATGGCTGGTGCGATGCCTGTCATCGCAGAACAAAGTGGCACCGACAATGACAACCAGCCAGCAGTGGCTGAGAATGATCGTGTTATTGAGGTGATCTCGGTCACAGCTACCAAGCGCAGAACCAAGTTGATGGAAACGCCAGTGGCCATCTCTGTTCTGAGTGAGGAGCAATTACGCCAAAGCGGTATTCATAGCATTAAAGACATGGCTGATTTAGTGCCGGGTTTGGATATTTCCATGGCTACCGATCAAGCGGCTCCGGTTATTACAATGCGTGGTGTGCGATCTACCAATATTACCGAGCTGGGTGACCCTGCGGTTGGTGTGCATTTGGATGGCATCTACTCACCCCGAATGCAGGGGGCTCTGGCGCTGATGTACGATGTAGAGCGTGTTGAGGCATTACGTGGCCCTCAGGGCACGCTTTTTGGCCGCAACTCAACCGTGGGCAGCATCAATGTTCTTTCCGCCAAGCCCGATTTTTCCGGCACCTTTGGCAATCTGAATCTGGAAGCTGGCCGCTTTAATACCCGCAGTGCCGGTGGCTTTCTGAATCTGCCGGTCAATGACGAGTTTGCCATTCGTATTGCTGCCAAAGGCTTGAAGCGCGACTCTTACCTTGAAGGTTATTGGGATCCGAATCAGTACGACACCCGTCGTTTGAGTCCTGAAGTACTGAATGCACCGGTGATTTCAGAAAACTCTTACCAGGGTATTGGCTCCACCGTAACTCAGCGCGAAAACTGGTGGATTGACAGTGCCGGCACCGATCCAGAAGCTCAGCGCGTGCGGGCACTTACTCCAGCCGATAAAAAAGACTTTTACCACAATGCCAATGAGTACTCCTTCCGTATTAGTGCTTTATGGCAACCCCATCATGGCCGCTTTACCAACCATACGGTGTTCCAGCAGTACAGCAACAACAGTGGAGGGACTCTGGATTTGGTGAACTGCGATCAGTTGCGGGGCCGCGCCGACGAGTTTGGTGGTGATTGCGCTTCATTTTTGCCAAGTGACAACACCTACCAGGCGGTGGTGAACGTCCCGGGTGAGCTGAAGCTGGACATTACTTACTTGCGCAACAACCTCAATGTCGATCTTACCGATGAACTCAGCCTGGTGTGGCAACTGGGCTATGAGAACATGGACCGGTCATCGGCTCAAGATAGCGAAGTCGGGCTGGATCCCTGGGATGGCGCCATTTATTTCTTAAAAGGCACCGGCGCTCAATCCTATTCGACCGAGTTGCAGCTGCAATCCGACGAGTTTGGCGATTTGGTTTGGATTGCCGGGGTGAATTATTTCTTTGAAAAAACCTCCACCCTTGGGTATTACGACAACCCAATGGATGACAAAGCATTTTGGGACCAGCCGGATCGCTCTACCAAAGCTTATGCACTGTTCGGGCAGGGTACCTACAAAATAACCGACAATTTACACGGTACTCTGGGCTATCGTTACAGCAATGAAACCAAACAGGATAAAGGCGGCCGAACCTATCGTTGCACCAATGCGGATGGTTGTGCACCTGGCTGGTTTAACCGCACGGTACTAAGCAACCTTCCTGTCGATTATTTCCACGATAGTTCTTTGTACGGCTCTTACTTCGAAAACGACAACAAAGGGCAGTGGAGCAACCATGATTTTCGCCTTGGCCTTGATTACAACCTGAGTCTCGACACCATGCTGTATACCTATCTGGCGTCAGGTTTTAAAGCCGGTGGTATTGGCGATGTGTTCGAGGTAGTGAATGACAGAACCGGGGAAGTGAGCCGTTTTGAAACCCAGTTTGATCCTGAGCAAGTGATCACCTGGGAGCTTGGCGCCAAATCCAGCTTTTTTGATAACTCCCTGAACTTGCAAGCGGCATTTTTCTATACCGATTACACAGACATGCAGTACGCTTCGGTTGGTTCTATTGGCAACGTTGAGCGTTTGTCACCGGTAGAAGATGAGAATGGCAACCCGATTCTGGGGGACGATGGTCAGCCCATTCTGGAGTTTCGCAACCGGCCGGTGATTGCGTATTTCACCCAAAACGTGCCGGATGCTGTGATCAAAGGCTTAGAGTTGGAGTTCGATTGGAAACCTTATCCAAGTGGCCGCTTTACCGGTTATGCCACCTGGACCCATGCCCGGATTACCAAAGATTGGATCACCAAGTGGGACTATGATCCCGAGTATCTGTTTAATCTGACGTATGAGGATTCGATCGACCCGGAAAATACGTTGCTGACCACCAACCTCAAAGGCAACGATCTGGCCATGACGCCTCGCTTCAGCGCCAATCTCAGCTACACACACAGTGTGGATTTGGGGCGATTTGGCCATGTGCATGGCTGGTTTAACTGGAACTGGAAAGCATCTTCTTACACCACAATCTGGAATCTGGACAAGCACCTGGATGATATGGATTTTGTCGTACCGGATGAAGCCGCGCTTTATATTAGCGACAAACGAGGTGCTTACAGTATGTTAAATGCCGCGCTTAAGTACGAGCCACAAAGCCAGGTTTGGTATGCCGAGGTCTTTGTCAGCAATGCCACCAACGAACTGGTGCAGTACTGGAACAATACCGGCAAAGGTATTCCGAAAGGCAGCTTTGGTATGCCTCGCCATTACGGTATCCGGGCCGGTTTTAACTTCTAAGTGACCAGATTGCCTGTCGGCTATGCCTTACGCAGGCGTGCTGGCAGGTCAGGAATGAGGAACGAATCATGAAACAACACACGCTTGGGACGCTGCTTGCGCTGGGTCTGAGTTTTTCAGCTGTATCGCAGGCGGATTACTTTCGGGATGACTTTAGCTGGGGCATTAACGGCAACATCTGGTTTGCTCGTGTTGGTGATAATGGCAGTCCTTTTGGCTGTACCTTTTCACCCAATATGATCACACCCAGCTCTCATGGTATTACGCTGGCGCTTGAGCAGGGCCAGTGCTCAGAGCTGCAAAGCCGTAACAGTTATCGCCATGGCCGGGTACAAGGCTCACTCAAAACCGGCAATACGCCGGGCACGGTTGCTTCCATCTTCACTTATACCTCCTGGTGGGATGAACCAGAGCGGGCCTGGCAAGAGATTGACATAGAGTTTTTGCCATCGCTTGGTAATGTGGTGCATACCAATGTGATTTACCAGCCGTACGATGGGGAATATCAGAGTTGGGAGCAAGACATTGACCTCACCCCTTATGGTCTGAATATTCAACAGAATTTGCTGACCATCGGTTTTGAGTGGGGTGAACAACAGATCCGTTGGTTTGTCTATGATGCTGATGGCTTTGAGCAAACTATTCGCACTGTTTATAAAGCTTCTGGCACCGGACCATTGGCTGCTGATCAAATTCCGGCCTATGCCTGGCCAGTGGATCACGCCAAAATCATGATCAATCACTGGCATGGCGATAATTCCGAGGAGGCTGGTTATTTCCCGGGCCATTACTCAGGTGAAGCGGCCTGGGCCTATTACGACTTTATTGAATACATCCCTCATTAAACGAAGACTCTGGCTGTCGTCGCCAAGTGTGGCGGTGGCAGTCGGTTGCAAGGATCCTGTTATGTCATTTTTTCCAAAGCGATTTACCCCGACCATCGTGACTTTGAGTACCGTGTTGGTCGCTGCAAGCTGTTTTGCTTCTGGTGAGGATAGCGCCAGCTGGCCTCGCGTGCCGTCGGCGCTGCAAATCGATCCTGTCATCGAGCAGAAAATTGATAGCCTGCTTGCTGAAATGACCATTGAGCAGAAAGTTGCTCAGCTCATTCAGCCTGAAATCGGTTATCTGACGGTTGAACACATGCGCCAATACGGCTTTGGGTCTTACCTCAATGGTGGCAATACCGCCCCTTACGGTAACAAGCGGGCCGATGTGGCAACCTGGCTGCAGCTGGCTGATGCCATGTACCTTGCGTCGATTGATAGTAGCCTCGATGGCAGCAGTATTCCAACCATCTGGGGCACCGATGCGATGCATGGCCACAGCAATGTGTATGGCGCGACCTTATTTCCACACAATATTGGGTTGGGTGCTGCCCGTGATCCGGAGCTGATCCGCATGATTGGCGAAGCTACTGCCAAAGAAGTGGCAGTCACTGGCATTGAGTGGACCTTTGCACCGACGGTAGCAGTAGTGCGGGATGACCGTTGGGGCCGCACCTATGAAAGCTATTCGGAAGATCCTGAAATTGTGGCAGATTATGCTGGCCCAATGGTCACCGGCTTGCAGGGAGAGCTTGGCGAAAGTTTCCTGCAAAAGCATTACCGTATTGCAACTGCCAAGCATTTTATTGGCGATGGAGGCACTGAGAATGGCCTTGACCGCGGCGATACTCTGCTGGATGAAACCCGCTTGCGTGAGATCCATGCCGCGGGTTATTACACGGCGATAGCTACCGGTGTGCAATCGGTGATGGCATCTTTTAACAGCTGGAACGGCAAGCGGGTGCACGGTGATCACTATTTGCTGACCGAAGTCCTGAAAAATCAGATGGGTTTTGATGGCTTTGTGATCAGCGATTGGAATGCGCATAAATTTGTCGATGGCTGCGATCTGGAGCAGTGCGCTGCCGCTTTCAATGCTGGCGTGGATGTGATGATGGTACCGGAGCATTTCGAAGCCTTTTACCACAACACAGTGCAGCAGGTGAACGACGGGTTGATCCCGCTGGATCGTATTGATGATGCAGTTCGCCGCTTTTTACGGGCAAAAATTCGCTGGGGTGCCTTTAGCCGGGGGAAGCCATCCGACAGGCCCGAGTCGTTACAAACGCAGTGGTTCAATGCGCCTGAGCACCGTGAGCTGGCTCGGCGTGCTGTGCGCCAATCGCTGGTGCTGCTGAAAAACAATGAGCAACTGCTGCCGATAGCTCCAAACAGCCGGGTGTTGATTGCCGGAGACGGTGCGGATAATATCGCCAAGCAAGCCGGGGGCTGGAGTGTGTCCTGGCAGGGCACTGACAACACCAATGCCGATTTCCCGAATGCCACCTCCATCTATCAGGGGTTGCACCAGCAGATCACGGCGGCTGGTGGTTCGGCCGAGCTCAGTGTCGACGGCCAATTTGATGTGAAACCGGATGTTGCCATCGTGGTGATTGGCGAAGAGCCTTACGCAGAGTGGTACGGCGATATTCAGAGGTTGGAGTACCAGTATGGCGGCAAGCAGGATTTAGCGCTGTTACAGCGCTTACAGGCGCAAGACATCCCGGTAGTGACCGTATTTATCAGTGGTCGGCCGCTCTGGGTCAATAAAGAATTGAATGCATCCGATGCTTTCGTTGCGGCCTGGTTGCCGGGATCGGAAGGTCAGGGCATTGCTGATGTGCTGCTGCGCAGCAAAGATGGCACTATCCAGTACGATTTTAGCGGCAAGCTCAGCTTTTCCTGGCCGAAATACGATGACCAATTTTTGCTGAATGTGCACGATGACGATTATGATCCGCTCTTTGCCTATGGCTATGGCTTGGCATACGCCGACAATGTTACGCTTGAGCCCTTGCATGAAGAGACTAGCCCTGCTTCTGAATCCACTGCCAGTGATGGTGTGCTGCTTTTTGTGCGCAATTTGGCCGATGGTTTGCTTTGGCGTCTGAGCGATAGCAGCGGTGAAGAGGTGACAACCCGGGCTTCCTCTGCGGTGAGTGCTGATGGACGAAGTGTTTCGATGCAATCGGTGAATCTGGCCTATCAGGAAGATGGCCGTAAGTTTGTCTGGAGTACAGACCAACACCATGCTTCGGCCAGCTTGCAGTTCAGCAGCCCTGAGTTGGTTAGTAAGGACCGTAACGCTCAACTGCTGCAAATGAGCATTCGGATGGATCAGGCACCGATGGCCTCGACAGCAAAGGCTTCAGTGCAGCTGGATCTGTTGTGTCAACAGTCCTATTGTGCGCGTTCGGAGTCTTTGTTGCCGCTTCTTGCTGGCCTTAAGCGTGGGCAATGGTATACGATTGCATGGCCGCTTTCTTGTGACAATAAGGCGCAAGTTGGTGATGAGCAAGCAGAGACTCGCATGGTGGAAGAACTGCTACGCTTCAACGCCAGCGGTGAGTTTAGTCTGGCCATTGCAGAGGTTGCTCTGGTTGCAACAGCGAATGAGTCTGCTTTGCTGCAGCAATGCCCACTGTAAATTGATACCCACCCGGAAACAACGTTTCCGGGTGGGCGAAACGGTACAAAGGTGAACTTCAACGGATGACGCAAGGTGATTAAACTCGAGTCCAAGGATCAGTTATTCTGGCTGTGTCAATGCTCAGGCTGGGCAGCCTATGCGCTGCTGACTGAGTTACTGATAAAAATACCGGGACCAGAGCCCTGGAGCATCCATTTAGGGCACTTGCTGCTCGATACCAGTTGTGGTTTTGGCATCACTTTGTTGCTGCGGCAACTCTACTCTAGAGCAAGAAAACAGAGCGTGCGGCTGAGCATCGTGCTGCATCTTGGTTGCCTGCTGGCTGCCTCCTTGCTCTGGACCCAGTTCAAATGGATCACCCTGCAATGGTTTTATGGTAGTTGGTGGCAACCCATGACTTGGTTTGATTTCGGCACCTGGACTTCTGCCTCTTTAACCATGTTGGCAACCTGGACCGCGGGGTATTACGGCATCAAGATTTATCTTGATAATGTTGAACAGCGCCACAAAGCGGCAGAAGCCATGCACCTTGCCAAGGAATCACAGCTTAAAATGTTGCGCTATCAGTTGAATCCACACTTTATGTTCAACAGCATCAATGCCATTTGCACCCTCATTTTAAAACAACATAACAGTCAGGCGGTCGGTATGCTGGAAAAACTGTGCGATCTACTGCGTTACAGTTTGTACACTGATCCGCTGGCTAAAATCACTGTGCAAGAAGAAAAGGCCATTTTGCAAACCTATGTTGATATTGAGCAGTGCCGTTTCCAAAGCCATGTGAATGTACATATCCACAGCGAAAGTGCCTGTGAGCATTTACTGATCCCATCCTTATTGCTACAACCACTGGTTGAGAATGCCCTAAAACATGGCATGGGCTCGCAAAGTGTGATTGAGATCTCAGTGGCATTTCGTTGCCTGGACGAGCAACTGGAGATAGAAATTTGCGATAACGGTACCGGCTTTGATGGCCCATGTTCTGAGCAGGGGGGGATTGGTATGAAAAATTGTCAGGAACGTTTACAGCTGATCTATCCGGAACGCAGTGAATTTCGTTGCGGTAACCAACCTGAGGGAGGGGCTTGGATCCGTATTCGGTTGCCTCGGGAGCCAGCAACTGAGCAAGCACAAGCATCGCCGCCTGTCTCGGTAAGAGAGCAAGCATGAATACCCTAAAAACGCTGTTGGTGGACGATGAACCAAGCGCTATTGAAGGTCTGGCGATTCGGCTCTCGGCTTTTGCTCAGATAGACATCATTGGTCAGGCAAGGCAGGTGGATGCTGCATTGGCATTGATTAATGAGTTCTCGCCAGATTTGATTTTCCTTGATATAGAAATGCCGGGAAAATCTGGTTTTGAGTTGGTCAAGCAACTGCAACCGGAAGCCTGCCCGGCTATTGTGTTTGTGACTGCGTTTCATCAGTACGCGGTACAAGCTTTTGAGGTAAGGGCACTGGATTACTTATTAAAGCCGGTTAAAACCGAGCGGCTGGCTGAAGCCATCGCCAGAGTCAGCCATAGCTTGTACCGACCTGCCAGCAAACAACAGATACTGGCTGCAGTGGATGTGCTGCAGCGTGGCGAGCAGCAATCGCCAGCAGATCCAGAACAAAGCTACTCCATCCAGCAGGACAAGCTAGTGATACAGGATGGTCATCAGCCAGTGCAGTTGATCCCCTATACCGATATTCTGTGGATAGATGCTGCTGGCGATTACATGTGTGTACACACTCAGAAGGATACTTTTGTGATGCGGGCGCGGATGAAAAGCCTGATCAAAGAAACGCTGCCAGCCAGTTTTTTGCGGATCCATAAATCTACTATCGTCAATCTTAAGCACATTACGCGATTAGAGCCGCTCAGCAACTCTGAATATCATGCCATCCTCAGTAACCACAAAGTACTGAAAGTCAGCCGCACCTTCAGCCGTGAACTTAAATCGATATTAACATAAAGTAAACGTAAATTAGCATTGCTTCATGCTGTGTAGTTCTTGTACAATGGCATCGTTTGCAAAAGCAACTTAGCAATGCAAACTGATTTTGCAGTGTAGTTTGTTGTTCTGCCGTCAGGACCCGCCTCATTGCCATCTCGTTCCGACATAGCTTGGAACTCACTATATAGTTATGGATTAAGATTTTATTATCTGACAAGGAGAGATTCAGATGAAACTTCGCTTTTGCGTTACCGCCGCTACCTTACTTGCCACATCAATGATAAGCCAACAGGCCAGTGCCAGCTTAATGCTGGATGCATCTTATCAGGGACTTTCTGGCCAGAATGTGCAGGTGGTCAATAATGGACAGAGCCGCACTGTGCAAGCTGGTTTGATGCAGTTTAATCTGGCGAGCAATACCAACACCAGCGTACTGCCTTTTGACAGCAATGGATTATCGATTGAGGCATTCTGTGTCGAGTTCACTCAGGATGTAAAATCCGGTTGGCAAAGCTACAGTCTTGTTGAGACTGCACAGGTATTCAGCTCTGCTCAGTCGCAGGCCATTGAGCGTTTGTACACGGCTTATCATGATCAGGTCGGCACTCAAAGTAGTAATGCTGCGTTTCAGCTGGCGCTATGGGAAGTTGTACATGAAACCAGTACCAATTGGAGTTTGTCCGATGGCGACTTCAAGCTTTCGTCGATGAATGGTGCTGGCAACCTGGCCAATGGTTGGTTATCGAGCCTTGATAGCATTGAAAGTCAGTTCAATCTGTACGTACTGACTAATGCTGACTCACAAAATCAGTTGGTGTTTTCTGGTGTGCCACTGAATACCACGACTCCAGTTCCAGTTCCGGCAACTTTGGGATTGTTTGGCTTAGGTGCGTTATTGTTACTGCGCCGTCGCAAAAACTGATTGAATCGCAGAGGTACTTTGCTGCCTCTGCTTACTTTATCTAAGGTTAAAGCTGGGTTAAAATGATTTAACTTGAATTGATGAAGCCCTCTGATGACCGCATCCCCATTTAGACTGACCTTACTTGCACTGCTGCTTCATTCATCCTTCGTATCTGCCAGTGTCTATCGCTGTGTGATTGATGGTGTTACTACCTTTAGTCAAACGCCTTGTGCTGACGATGCTGAAGAAATGCGAGGTTATGATACTTCCCCGACCCGTACTCCTTCAGAACCTACTGCAGCGACTTCAGCTCAGGATACCTTAGCTGAAATTAATTCAGATGTACGCCAGCGTAACTTGAACCGACAAATTCAGCAGTTGGAGCAACGACTGACCCGGTTGCAAAACGACTATGAAACCGAATTTGTTGAGCTGACTGGAGAGCCGTTGCCTGAAGGCGATAGCATGACGGCTTATCCACTTGGGCTGGCACAAGAAATTTCAGCACTACGAAACCGCTACAATGCTGAAATCAAGAAAGTGAGAGACGAGCTCGCTCAGCGTAGAAAAGAATTAAGTGATATTTGAGTTCTACTCTGGTACCTCATCCTAAATGAGTCACTCCATCAGCGGTCAATGAAAATCAGCGGATGCAATTGACAATCTATGAGCAAAATACCAACAGAACTGACTAGAGCCCAAAGCTTGCGTTACAGCCGCCATCTTATGCTTCCCGCTATGGATTTTCACGGGCAGGAAGCTTTGTTAGCCGCCCGTGTTTTGCAGATTGGTGTGGGGGGATTGGGTTGTGCTGCCGCGTCCTATCTGGTGGCCAGTGGTGTGGGTACGTTAACCTTGGTGGATGATGACCAGATTGATCACAGTAATTTGCAGCGTCAGGTGCTGTTTCGTGAAAAGGATATTGGTGCGCTAAAAGCGGTAACGGCAGTTCAGCAGTTGCAAGGCATGAATCAGGATGTGCAGTTGAATGCGCTGACCGAGCGGTTGGACAGTGAGACTTTGCACACCATGCTAGCGGAGTATGATCTGGTACTGGATTGTACGGACAATCTGGCCACACGCAATGCCATCAATGCAGCTTGTTTTAACACCTCAACGCCATTGGTCTCAGGCGCTGCCATACGGCTGGAAGGGCAGGTGGCCTGCTTTCCGATGGACGGCAAGCATGCCTGCTATCAGTGTTTAAGCCAACTATTTGGTGAGCAGCAGCTCAGTTGCATGGAGTCGGGAGTTCTCTCACCCTTGGTTGGCGTGATTGGCAGCATGCAGGCGCTGGAAGCAATTAAAATACTGGCCAGGCTCGGCACACCAGCCTTTGGTCGCTTGCAGTTGTTTGATGGGCTCCAAGGTCAGTGGCAAAGCTTTATACTGTCAGCCGATCCTAACTGTCTGGTGTGTGGGGGAAAAGCTGACTAATGCTGAGATGTTTCGCGTAGAGCGGCTTCAAGCTGTTTGGTAGCCGTGCCCCGTAGCGAGCGTGAAGCCGGTAGTTGCATTGTTTGCTATAACGGTGCTGGGTACCATACAGGTATATCTACTCATTTGCTGAAAGCCTGGCGGGTGTGTTGATGGTGGGTGGCCTAAAATGGCTTCGCAAAGTCGAAGCCATACTTCAGATACTCCGCTTAATCACTTCATGAAGATTTTTCATGTGGCACATGAAATAACACCATTTTCCTTCCACTACATTTGTGCGTATAACACACTCATGGTCACCGATTAGATGTCCAGACATCTAAAATTGACATCCGACGCACTGGCATCGAACAGGTGCAAGCAACAAGGTTTGTACTTAGCAAATCAGCAGCAGACAACTGGATAGTGGAAAATTATGAACAACTTTACATTTACCATAAAAAGCATTGCTTTTGACGAAAATTATCAGCCAGCCGACAATACACGTATCACCACCAACTTTGCGAATTTAGCCAGAGGGGCCAGCCGCCAGCAAAATCTGCGCAAGACCTTAGCCATGATCAACCGTCGTTTTAATGATCTGGCGCAGTGGGATAACGCAACCGCAGATCGTTATGCTGTGCAGCTGGACATTATTTCAGTTGATATCAACATCGAAGACAAAGACCATTCGTTCCCTGCCATTGAAGTACTAAAAACCAGCATGATTGACCGCAAAACCAAGCAACGGATTGAAGGCATTGTCGGCAATAACTTTTCTTCGTATGTCCGGGATTATGATTTCAGCGTTGTGCTGCTAGAGCATAACAAAAATCAGTCCAAATTCAGTATTCCGGATGACTTTGGCGAGTTGCACGGCAAGCTCTTTCAATGCTTTGTCAGTTCACAGGAATACCGACATCACTTTAATAAGCCGCCGGTTATTTGCCTGAGTGTCTCCGACAATAAAACCTATCACCGTACCGGCAATCAGCACCCGGTGTTGGGGATTGAATATCAGCCCGACGACAGCTCGTTAACCGAGCAGTACTTCAAAAAAATGGGCTTGAATGTGCGCTACTTTATGCCGGCTCAAAGCGCTGCGCCGCTGGCCTTTTATTTCTTTGGCGATTTGCTCAATGACTACAGCAATCTTGAGTTGATTGGCACCATCAGCACCATGGAAACCTTTCAAAAAATATACCGGCCAGAAATTTACAATGCCCATGCCGCGGCAGGAGCCAGCTATCGGCCCAATTTGAAAAACCCAGAGCATGCACCAACCGACATCGTTTACGACCGGGAAGAACGAAGCCGGCTTGCGGTGGAGCAGGGTCGGTTTGCGCAAGAGCATTTTATCAAACCACATCAGAGCCTGCTTGAGCAATGGGCTGCACAGTACTCTTTTTCAGCTGGACCTTTTTCACAAGCATCTTTTTCACCAGCATCTTTTTCACCAATACAACGGGCGATCGCATAAATGAATAAATTACTCCCCACTTCAACCGCTGGCAGTTTACCCAAGCCATCCTGGCTGGCTCAGCCTGAAACACTTTGGTCTCCCTGGAAATTGCAGGGCCAGGAATTAACCGATGGTAAACAAGACGCGCTGCGTGTGGCGTTGCAAGAGCAGCAACTGGCAGGCCTTGATATTGTCAGTGACGGCGAGCAATCGCGCCAACACTTTGTCACCACCTTTATTGAGCATCTGGACGGTGTGGATTTTGCCAAACGTGAACTGGTCCGTATTCGTAATCGTTATGAAGCCAGCGTGCCCACAGTGGTGGGGGCGGTCAGCCGGCAAAAGCCGGTGTTTGTTGACGATGCGCGTTTTTTACGCCAGCAAACCAAACAACCGATCAAATGGGCGCTGCCAGGCCCAATGACCATGATAGATACCCTGTACGATGGCCATTACAAAAGCCGCGAAAAACTGGCCTTTGAGTTTGCCAAAATTCTCAATCAAGAAGCCAAAGAACTAGTGGCGGCCGGGGTGGATATTATTCAGTTTGATGAACCAGCTTTTAATGTGTTTTTTGACGAGGTCAATGACTGGGGCATTGCTGCTTTAGAGCAAGCGATAGCAGGCCTTCAATGCGAAACCGCCGTTCATATTTGCTATGGCTATGGCATAAAAGCCAATACCGACTGGAAACAAACCCTGGGATCCGAATGGCGCCAGTACGAAGCCGTGTTTCCTAAACTAAAAACCTCAGCCATCGATATCATCTCGCTGGAATGCCACAATTCCCATGTTCCCATGGACTTGCTGGAACTTATTCGCGGTAAAAAAGTGATGGTAGGCGCCATTGACGTGGCAAGCCATAGCATTGAAACACCGGAGGAGGTTGCAGCTACGCTTCGCCAAGCCCTGCAGTTTGTCGATGCCGACAAACTCTACCCATGCACCAACTGCGGCATGGCACCGCTACCGCGCCAGATAGCACGCGGTAAGCTTCAGGCTTTAACGGCGGGGGCAGATATCGTACGCCGGGAGCTCGAAATCAGTTAAGTATCTGCTTGGCTTCAGGTGTACCACTCTTCGGCTCTGGTGGTATTGCATGCGTTGTCGGCATTCTCCGCCTAAGCCGGGCCGCCTCACTATAACTTCAGCCCCAAAATCTGAATGACGCCTATAGCGATCAGATAAATAGCCACAACATAGTTTAAAAGCTTGGGTTTGATCAGTATTAAAATACCGGCAATGATGGAGAGTACTGGAATCAGGGTAATATGCAGAGTCATAATCCTATCCTTTTATGGTGGAGCTGAGTGAGGTAATGTTAGTGGGTTCACTTTACTGGAGTTACAACAGCATTGTGCGACCTTGCGGAGAGTATAGCAATAGCATCGGGTCACTCATATTATGTTATGTTCTAAAAGGTTTGTAGTATGTCTGTAAGGTTTCTTGTTATTGCAGTGGTTTTAATTGCGCTGTCGGCGTGTGCTGAACGGAGCATTGATATCATTGATCGGGATGGAAAAATAGTGGGTGGTTGTATTGCCGGATACGATTGGCACCTCTATGGAGTACAAGACTCAATTGATTATATGCTTTATCAATGTGCAAAAGAGTCGATCGCGATGGGGTATTCTGTAAGCGATAGCTCACTCCTTGAAAAGGACTTTTCTCTTCCAGAGCCACCAGAGGGTAAGCCGTGGAATAAGGCATTAGCCATGGAGCATTATAAGAAAGGCCACATGACAGAAAGACAGTTAGGCTATGTACTTGCGGAGATTGAATACAGCTACCGAAAAACAGTCACGGCAGCTGAAGATGACTTGTCTGAGGGGAAAATAGATCAGGCTCAATTCAATCAAATAGACAGAAAAGCCAGATTTGAGTGGCTTGGTAAGTAAAGCAGATAACACATTCAGAGCGCCTGCTTTACGATGCTGCCTATTTATAACTATGCTGCCAATGTATAAAAGGCTGAAAAGGAGTAGAGGATGCACAGAATCTTTACATCCTGGGTGTGGTTGTTAATACAACTGCTCCTGTTGCTGCTGGCTTCTGGCATTCTCTATCTGAGTTTGGGCGCTTTTCGCGATCCGTCGCAAAGCGCTCATGCCATGCTAAGCTCCGTGGTCTGGGCTACCTTTGGCCCACATTTGGTGCTGTTGTCCGCTATTGGCTTAGTACTTGGCGCTGTGGCCAGCAGGAAAAAACTTACCTGGTTGTCAGGCTCGTTGCTTGGCGTCTCTTTGGGGGCTTTGGTTAGCACCAGCTACATTACGGCCAGTATTGTCACAGCGGTAGAACAGGCCGGTGGGAAAATAAGCATCTTGACCACTCTGCAGCTGCAGTCTATGCAGGCCAACGGGCCGGATAAATGGATTCAGCTGCCCGGAGAGGACAGTGAAACCGCCCGTATTGCCATCTACCGTCCTGAACACGAGGCGATGGCTCCGGTGCTGGTTTATATTCATGGTGGCGGTTTTAAAACGGGCAGCATCACGGAAACGGATCGTGATTTACGCTGGTTTGCGGACCGGGGTTGGTTGGTGTTTAGTCTGGGCTATCGGTTGTGGACTGAACAACAAGCCACTTGGCAGCTGGCGCCTCAGGATGTCTATTGTGCAGCGGTCTGGGTACAAGCCAATGCCAGCCGATATGGCGGCGATCCTAGTCGGCTAGCTATGCTGGGGGATTCTGCCGGTGGTAATTTGGCACTAAATCTGGCTTATCAGACGGCTCATGATGACATGGTTTCAGCCTGTCCGGGACCCGCGTTGCAACCTGCTGCAGTGGTGGTACAGTACCCGGCAGTGGATCCTTTGGCAATTTATCAGCATGGCTATCCGGTTGCTGGCTTTGAACCAACCACTTTAGTAGCTGGTTATCTGGGTGGCGATCCCTATCAGTTTCCAGAACGGGTCGCTGCAGTTAGCTCATACAGCTATCTCAATTTTGACGCACCCACTACGCTTATCTTTGCTCCAGAGAAGGATGGGTTGGTTCCGTCCTGGTCGGTTTATCGTTTTGCCGATTATGCCCGGTTGGCTGGGGTAGATGTGGAGCTGGTTCGAATCCCGTTTGCCAGCCATATCTACAATCAGATGGCTGCCAACTCCCTTGGCAATCAGGCTCGCTTAAGCATAACCGAGCGTTTTTTACAGCAGCAAGGCTTGGCGTTTAACCAGAAGAATGATGATCGAAGGTAACGAATGAGTGATTATAATCACTGATTGACCGGTTTTACTCGATCACTTTGCTTTGTGCCTGATCGTTGACAAATATGCATTCAAAACGGACCATGCATAGGTTCTTAGCTCTTAAAAGGATTACTAATTGAATATTGGAAATCAGATCACAGCCATACTCAATAGTATAGAGAACTACATCGAGCATGCTCCGGCCTACCTATTCCCGATTAAGCTATTGGGCTGGCTCGTGCTGTTTATAGCCTTGATGGTGACGAATTTTATCGCACTTGCAAAGTGGCCTTTCTCGGCTATTTCTAAAAGGTTGAATAAACAAGAGCTCATGGCTGGAGACCCTATTGACATAACTACAGATGAAGAGCTGCAAAAAGTTCTCTCGGAGCAGGCTACTGTGTTAGTCGATTTTTGGGCGCAATGGTGTGGGCCTTGCTTGTTAATGAACAAAGCAGTGACAAATTTGGCGGATGCATATGCCGGCAAGGTGGCGGTGGTCAAAGTCGATGTGTCTTTGAACTCAACACTAAGCAAACAATATGCAGTAAAAGGCTTGCCGACAGTGGTAGTTTTTAAAAATGGTACGGAAGTCCTCAGAAAAAGCGGCTCTTTGACCAAAAGCCAATTAGAAGCACTAGTTCGATAGTCATGGTGCAAAAATTTGTGTGGCTTGTACCCAGTGAGGCCGTAATGAATAAAATGTGTGAACAAATGACACTGTGTTTAGCGGTTATACTTTTTGTTGCAGGATGCAGTAGCACAATGATGAATCAATCAGTGACAGACACGAAACCGCAGCTATTGCGGCTTGATTATCAAAGCAGTATCGACGATTCCTGGCGGCAGTATTTCGTTTATTTACCGGCTGGCTATCAGCAAAATAGCGCTAAGAAATGGCCGGTGTTGCTTTTTTTGCACGGCAATGGTGAGCGCGGCAATGGTCTTGATGAGCTGGATTACACCTTAATTCATGGCCCGCTGTATGAGGCCTGGGTGCAAAAGCGTGACTTGCCATTTATTATGGTTGTACCGCAACTGCATATGTTTGAGATGGGTGAACTCTCCTATATCGCTAACCGCTCGCCTGCTGATATTCCCAAGCGCTTAACGGCTGACGTACCACCGCGCCCAGCGATGTTTCAGTCTAATCGACCGATAGCACCGGCTGAACCGGTTGCTGATATGAGTCAGGTACCGCCATTGTTGCCAGACGGCTGGGAGCGTGCTGAGCAGGACGTGCTGACTATGCTGCAAACCGTGCAGACAAATTACAATACCGATGCCAGCCGGGTGTATTTAACCGGCATTAGCTATGGCGGTTTTGGTAGTTGGTTTATGGCCAGTCAACACCCGCAGTTATTCGCCGCTGTCGCTCCTGTCGTCGGTTGGGGCCACCCGGATTTAATGCCGCCGATTGCCGAGGCGCAAACCCCACTGTGGGTATTTGCCGCTGGGCGTGACTCTGCTATTAATAAAAACTACTTTTATCCGGGCATTGAAACTTTGCGCCAGCTTGGCCATAACCAAGTGCGCTTTAGTATGCTGGAGCAGGCTGAACACGATGCATGGCGACAGGTTTATGCCGGCGACGATGTCTATAATTGGTTACTGCAGCAACAGCAGAGTGAGTAAATGAAAATAGCACTGAAATATCTGATGGTCTTGCTCGCTTTTATGGTACTCACCGCCTGCGAGAAGATGCAATCGCTGACGGAATCAGAGCAGGTTGAGCGCACCATTCGACAGGAAGTTCGCCGTGATCTGCGGGCCTTGAACACGTTAACGGATGCTGCTGATGCAACCGAGTATGATGGCTTTGCCTGGCGGCGTGGTGAGCGATTGCAAATCCGGCAGCGACAGGATGGGGAACTGGTATTGCTGGAGCAGGCTGAAGCACCAGAGATCATAGCAACCGCTGTAGCCCAAAAGATCCCCAGCTTTAGTCTGGTGCGATATCAGCAAGGCTGGTTGGTGGTATTTACTACCTATGTCAACCCGCAGTGTCAGGTGGTGTATGCTTATGCCTATCGAGGAGTGTTGGCAGATACGCCGCTTTGCTCCAGTGAGGTCTTTACCGAACAGGCCAATGGCCAGTGTCAAAGCCCTATCCAGGATCAGTGGCAGGTGTTTAAAGAGTGGTTTTTTGCTGAATCCATGTTAGAGGAGGGCAATCCGGCCTGTGTGCAATCGGCTGCTGAATTTGCTGGCATTAAAAACAGCAACTCAGCGAAGTAATTTGCCACCTGGCGGATCCAGACCCACAAGCGCGATCACTTTGAAAGAACCGGCCAGAGAATAAGTTGGCAATACGGTGTCGTATTGGCAGGATCTTGAGCCGCTAAAGCAACAGATAATCCATTTTCTGCCCAAACTTTTGGCGGAATTTTTGGGTCAGAACAAAAATTAAGCTCAACTTCTAGGGCGGACTCATAACCGCCATTTACATTTAAATATGCGCCGAAGCTATTAAACAAACATCGCCGCTGGAACACCAAACCGCTTTGATAACGCGCGGATATGGCCGAGCGTTAGTGAGCGTTTGCCGCTGAGAATTTGCGATACCAGCGATTTTCCGCCTATTTCCTGCTGAAAATCACTTTGCGTAAGGCCGTGCTGATCTATCAGCAACCGAAGCATGGCTATGCCTGGGTCTAATTCCTCTATCCGATGATTAAACGCCTTAAACCGCTCTGCAGTTTCTTCGTACTCTTGCAGCACCGGAAACAGCAACTCAATCAGCACCTGATTGGCATCGTAGTCTTCAACCAGCTCATCCATTAATGCCAGCAGTTCATCGTATTGCTGGTCAGAACTAATCCCTTGCACCCAAGGCATAACCTGAGTGATTTGCTGCGATAAGGACTTCATTGCCTGAACATCTAACATAGCCTGCTCCTTAATTCCGGCTTTGGATTAGTTACAGTGCCGTAATTGCGCAAGGTTTACAAATAGTAAACTGCAATTAATCCAAAGCCGCAGCCTTAATCTGAGGATAAACCAACCGCAACCACTGCACCGACTGTTGGGTTAGCAACGCCTGCAATGGAGGGGGAGATACCTCAACTGGGGTATGGGAACCGTTAAGTCAGCTTTTTTTGTGCTGGATCAAATCCTGTCAAAGCAGGACAGTTACCATGCTCCGATTATCGTTATATGGAGCCTAAGATGGCTGCAGTACCTGAGTTATTATCACCCGCCGGTAGTTTAAAAGCCATGCGTCTGGCCTTTGCCTACGGTGCTGATGCTGTGTATGCCGGCCAGCCGCGGTTTAGTTTTCGGGTGCGTAACAACGAGTTTGATTTACCTACTTTGGCCACCGGCATAGCCGAAGCGCATCAGCTGGGCAAAAAATTCTATGTAGTGGTTAATATCGCACCGCACAACAGCAAGCTGACACGTTTTGTCGAAGACATGGCGCCGGTGGTGGCGCTAGAACCAGATGCACTGATCGTGTCGGATCCTGGGGTGATTTACCTGCTAAAGCAGCACTTTCCACACATGCCGCTGCATTTATCGGTACAGGCCAATACCGTGAACTGGGCAGCGGTGAAGTTCTGGCAAGCGCAGGGCGTGGAGCGGGTGATTTTATCGCGTGAGCTGGCGGTAGAAGAGATTGCTGAAATCCGGCAGCAGGTGCCGGAGATGGAGCTGGAAGTCTTTGTGCATGGTGCTTTATGCATGGCCTATTCTGGCCGCTGCCTGTTATCCGGCTACATCAATAAACGCGACCCGAATCAGGGTACCTGCACCAATGCCTGTCGTTGGCAATACCAGGTACATAACGCGACCGAAGATGCGGTTGGTCAGTTTACTCCAATAGAGCATCATCCTGTTAGCGAACCCGTATTGATTGAAGAGCAGGGCCGCCCCGGGGAACTGATGGCAATGGAAGAAGACGAGCATGGCAGCTACATTTTAAACTCGAAAGACTTACGTGCCGTCGCGCATGTCAAAGCCCTGACCGAGATGGGCGTTAAGTCGCTGAAAATTGAAGGCCGCACCAAGTCGCCTTATTATGTGGCGCGTACCGCTCAGGTCTACCGTAAAGCCATCGACGATGCTATGGCGGGCAAAGCGTTCGATCCAAATTTACTGCACGAACTGGATGGCATGGCCAATCGTGGTTTTACCGAGGGTTTTTTGCGCCGCCATGTGCCGCACGAGTTGCAAAATTACCAGACCAGCCACAGCAGCGGCGCGCAGCAGCTGGTCGGCGAGTTTATCGGTGAACAGGATGAACACGGCTTTGCTCTGGTCGAGGTAAAAAACCAGTTTGCCGTTGGTGATAATCTGGTGCTGATGAGCCCACAAGGCAACCAGCATTTTGTACTTGAAGCACTACGTGACAAGCAAAATCACGACATCCTGTTGGCACCAGGCGCTTGTTATCAGCTGAAAGTGAAACTACCGCACAATCAGTCGTTGCAATACGCCATGCTGTTGAAGCAGCTACCGATGGCAGAAATTGATGCACCACATCAGGCAGTGAGCTAAGCCATGACAGCGGTGATAGAGGTCAGTTGCATCAATTGCGACATGTGCGTGCCGGAATGCCCGAATCAGGCGATTTTTATGGGAGCTCAGCATTATCAGGTGGATGCCGAACTTTGCACCGAGTGCGAGGGCTTTTATGACAATCCCACTTGTATTGCGGTGTGCCCAATTGATTGTATTGAAATCGTATAAAAATCTGAGCTGCTAGTCTATCGAAAAGCTAAAGGGATATCTGTTTGGTAAGCCATGTTTGCTTGATAAGTTTTTTACAGACAAGTAGTCAGACAGTCCAAATCAGCGAATAATGATTCCTGTTGATATTTAACTTAACTCTACCTCTACATAGTGATCCTTGTGGTTGTCAATCAACGGAATACGAGCATCGGGACACTCTATTCCGTCGACTGTCAGACGGGTTACCTGATTGGCTAGATTGCCGATACAACTGATATTGATATGATAGAGGGTGTCTCTATAGCGGTAATGTACCTTGTAGCCAGGCCAATCGGCCGGAACACAAGGAGAAATGCGCAAAAAACTTCCATCTAATTGAAGCCCCAGCAGCGTTTCGATTGTCAGTTGGTACATCCAACCAGCAGCTCCGGTGTACCAGGTCCAGCCGCCGCGGCCGATGTGCGGCGCCACGCCATAGATATCCGCACTCATGACATAAGGCTCCACCTTGTAGCGTTCTATGGCTTCAGGTGTGCTACCGTGGTTCACCGGGTTGAGCATGGCGAATAGTTCCCATGCGCGTTCCTTATCACCTAGCATAGCGAACGCCATGGTGCTCCAGATTGCGGCATGAGTATATTGGCCGCCGTTCTCGCGCACGCCAGGGATATAACCTTTGATGTAACCAGGCTCCAGCTTGGATTTATTAAAGGGCGGGTCGAGTAGCTGAATGATCTGCTTATCACGCCGCACCAAACGCTGGTCCACTGCCATCATCGCTTGACGGGCCCGGGATGTATCCCCTCCTTTAGAAATAATCGCCCAGCTCTGGCTGATCGAATCAATCTGGCATTCATCATTACTACTCGAGCCCAGCGGAGTACCATCGTCGAAAAAAGCACGACGGTACCAGGCGCCGTCCCAGGCCTGGGCTTCAATGTTTCTCCGCAGCTTGGTAGCTTCAGCGCTGCACACCCCGGCAAATTCAGCATCATTCCGCTCTTGTGCCAGGGTGGCAAACTGCTCGAGATTTTCGACCAGAAACCAGGCTAGCCACACGCTCTCACCACGGCCTTCTTTACCTACAAGATTCATCCCATCATTCCAGTCGCCACAGCCCATAAGCGGTAGATGATGAGCACCAAATCGCAGGCCATGCTTAAGGGATCGCACACAGTGCTGATATAAAGTGTCTGCCTCGGCTGATCGTTGAGGCTGATCATAGTAGGCCTCTTCTTCTGCACGCAATTCCCGGCCTTCAAGAAAATGCACGGATTCGTCTAGCACGCCGGTATCGCCCGTCGAACGGACGTAGCGGAAAGTGGCATAGGGTAGCCATAAATAGTCATCAGAAAAGTGGGTACGCACTCCTTGCCCACCCGGTGGATGCCACCAGTGCTGAACGTCACCCTTGAGAAACTGGCGACCGGCGTGACGGATCAGTTGCTCGCGGGCAAGCCATGGCGTAGCGTGTATAAGCGCCATGGTGTCCTGCAACTGATCGCGAAAACCGTAGGCACCGCCGGACTGATAGTAACCGCTGCGCCCCCAAAGTCTGCAAGATAGCGTCTGATAAATCAGCCAACCGTTGGCCAGCACATTCAGTGCCGGGTCTGGGGTTTCCACGGTGACCGCGCCCAGGGTGTGGTTCCAGTGCTCATGTACGGCCTCCAGCGCTTGTCGTGCGCCAGCCCGTCCACCATATTGTTTGACCAAATGCCGTGCCTCATCAGCGTTAGCGGACGCGCCAAAGACGAACACAATTTCACGCTCCTGGCCAGCATCAAGTTGAATACGGGTCTGAATCGAGGCGCAGGGGTCGAAACCTGCTCCGGTCCTGCCAGACAAATATTTACGTCGTAATGCTGCTGGATTGGCGAGCGAGCCGTTGCGGCCAATAAACTCAGTTCGGTTGCCGCTTATCGACCGCTCGCGCTCGCTGACCTGAGCAAAAACCACACGGCCGGCGCATTCGCGACCATAAGCATTGTGAGCAAACAGCGCGCCAGTATGCAGGTCGATTTCAGTGACAATGTGCATCAGGTTGGCGTGCCTCCATTCGCCGAGTACCAGTTCCCAGTATCCGGTTAACGACAACTGTCGTGCTCGCTGAGACTGGTTACGCAACTTGACCACCAAAAACTTGACCGGTGCATCCATAGCGACATAAGTGACCAGTTCAGAAGTAATGCCGGCCTCGCAATGCTCGAATTTGCTGTAGCCGAAACCATGTCGACATACGTAGCCGGATCTTCCGCATGCCGGGAGCGGTGTGGGTGACCAGAACGCGCCGGTTTCTTCGTCCCGGATATAAAGTGCTTCGCCACTGCTGTCAGACAACGGATCGTTATGCCACGGGGTAAGACGGAACTCGTGCGCGTTTTCCACCCAGGTATAAGCACTGCCGCTTTCGCTGACGACAGTGCCGATGTGCGGGCTGGCGATGACGTTAGCCCAGGGGGCCGGGGTGGTTTGCCCTGGTTCGAGCGAGATGACATATTCGCGGCCATCCGGCGTAAAGCCGCCCAGACCATTGTTAAATAGTAAATCCCGCGGAGCTAGTTTTTGCACCTGCTCCTGGTCTGCCTGTCGGGAGGGCTGCAGCAGATCCGATACTCGTTCTGTAGATACCCGGCGATCGACTTGCTCGATTAAGGTTTCAGTTATATCGCTAAAGACAATACGAGCAACGGTCTGTAGCAACACCCGTTCGTCCTCGGATAGCTCTTCAGCACGGCGCACAAATATACCGCCTGGTTTATCAACCACTTGTGTTTCAGAACCTGCGTTAATAAGCCCCATAATAAGGTCCTGTAACACCGCCCGATAACCTGAAAAACCTTCGTTAACAATCACCAAGTCAGCGGTCAGGCCCTTCATACGCCAATACGCGTGCGCCTTAATCACCTGTTTAACCAGATCGATACGTCCAACATCGCCGATAAAGAGCAGCACGATCGGCAAATCGCCCGAAATAGCAAATCGCCATAATCCGGACTGCCCCAATTGGTTACGGACGATGATAGCGGGTTCCGCCCGGCGCATGGCATTGCCGTAAATGACAGAGTTGGCCAGACGGCCAAAAATCTGCGCATCAGCTTCGGTAACGTTGAGGTGCCGCAGTACTTCCTGACTCTGAAACCAGGCCATCTCGAACGCACGATCAACGAAGTGGCGATCGCAGTATTTCTCGAGCAGGGCCACGGCCTCTTCTCGGGTGTCTGCTACCCCGGAGATGATCTGCAAGCCAATCGATGCATCAGGCGACAAGGTTAAGACGCTGCGAATTGCCACGCATGGATCGAGCACCGCCCCCTGAGTGTTCGATAAGGTCGATGGGCGATCTGTACTATCCAGTACCACTGGGTTGGTCGCTGTGCGGCCGCGACCAATGAATCGGGCACGATCGGTCTCATAGGACAGCTCAACAACCACCGAATCTGGTGCCGCCAGCAGGTGAAACATCCAGGGTACCTGCTCGCCCGGTGTTCGGGGGCGGCGGGTACAGAGGATTGCTTTTTGCTCTGGAAGAATTTCAGTTTGTACGAAAAGATTACTGAATGAGCGGTGGGAAAGGTCTGCGTTCAGGGGGCCAGCACCACCTCAGCAAAGCTTGTCACTTCAATCTTGCGGCTGTGAGAAGACTGATTGCTAAGTGTGGCTCGTCGGATCTCGACGTCGTCTTCGGGAGATACACTGATTTCGGTGTGTGATTCAATAGCGTGGTCAAGCCGTCTGTATTCAGCTCGCGCCTGTACGAAAATTGCCTCATAGTAATCAGCAGTACGCATGGTTGGCTGGTGCGTAGTTGACCAGTATTCTCCGTTGTCGCAGTCACGAAGATAAATAAAGGTGCCCCAGGTATCACAGGTGGAATCCTCGCGCCAACGGGTGACAGCCAGATCGCGCCAGCGACTGGAGCTGCCACCGGCATGAGTGGCCATAACGTGATAACGGCCGTTCGATAAAAGGTGAACTTCGGGAAGTTGTGTGTCAGGGTCGGTAAACACCCGCATGATGGCACCGTCGTCTACGCTAGGCGGGCGGGCGGAGGCGCTTACTTCGGCTACGTGTGGGTGCAGAGTACCATTTTTCTTTGGCACCCGTTCCTGTAGTAGCAACTCGGTCGCCCGCACCAGTGGGTCAGACATAAAACGCCGCTGCATCGGCTGATCGAGCAATACATGAGCAAAAGATAGCAGGCTCATGCCCTGGTGGTGCGCCATAAAGCTCTGCACGATAGCGTAAGGCTTGCTCCGTGTCAGGCGCGTGGGTGTGTAGTCTATGGCCTCATAGAAGCCATAATCACTAAGAAAACCCTGTTCAGCCAACGCTTGTAGATTTTGGCAGGCTTCACGTGGCAACACCGTCAACGCCAGTGCGCTCGCGTAAGGCGCGATCACAAGGTCATCGCCCAACCCGCGTTTAAAGCCCAAGCCCGGTACACCAAATGCACGATATTGGTACACGTGATTGAGGTCAGTGGCATTATAGCAGGATTCAGATATGCCCCAGGGCACCGCTCGTTGTCGCCCATATTCTATTTGGCGTGAAACTACAGCCTTGTAAGTTTGCTCCAGCAGGGTATTGGCGAAGCTGGGCATGATCAGTTGCGGCATCAGGTATTCGAACATCGAACCGCTCCAGGAAATCAGGCTGACATCGCCACCATGACTGGTAAGCAGGCGACCAAGAGCAAACCAATGCTTTTGCGGCACCTGTCCTTGCGCAATGAGCAAGAAGCTGGCCAGCCGTGCTTCTGATGCCAGCAGGTCGTAGCAAGCAGGATCGCGTTGACGTTCACTTGTATTGTAACCAATAGCCAACAAGCAACTGCTGCTATCGTAGAGAAATTCAAAGTCCATCACAGCAAGATGACGGCAACGAGTGATAAGATTTTCTATGAAATTGAACTGTAATTGCGCTCCCTTGCAATGTTCATGGGCTAATTCCCGCCGGGTCGGCAACGAACAGCCATGCCACGAGGTGGGCACCAGAGTATTCAATTCATCACTAAGCGCACGCTGCTGCCTATCCACTGCCTGCGCCCAGTAAAAGAGTTCACTATCACCTTCTACATCCGCAGGCAAACAGGACAATAACATATCTGTGTTGCGCTCAATCTGCGCCAATGCGTCAATGGCATCAGCTACAGTCTTCGGAGGCCACTCCTGCGTAAGCGCAGACAGGGTTTCATCGAGGGCATGAATGCTTGCCATAAGTTCAGATTGTGGCGAAGCAGGGATCTGTTTGCTCAATACCTGAAGTGTATCCTGCAGGCCTTGCAGTGCGCTGAAAGTCAGCACTGGCTCATTTTTCAGCTCGGCTAAACCTGCCTGCAGTGTCAGCAGGCTACCGGCTAGATTACCGCTGTCCACAGAAGAAACGTAATGCGGGTTAAGCGGCAGCAGTGTGCGGGTGTCATACCAGTTATAAAAATGGCCACGATAGCGTTCCAGCTTCTCCATTGAATTGAAGGTGTTGTCTATACGTTGCAGGCATTCATCTACCGTAATATAGCCAAAATCCACGGCAGCCAGGCCCGCCAGCAGTGACATTCCTATGTTGGTAGGTGAAGTACGCGAGGCAATGACTGGCGAAGGATGGGTCTGAAAGTTATCAGGTGGCAGCCAGTTGTCTTGCGCGACGACAAAGTCCGTGAAATAGCGCCAGGTGCGGCGGGCGGCGGTTCGCAGGAAAGCTTGCTGTGTGTCGTCCAGGCCCGGGGTTAAAGTGACCAGAGGTCGACTGAGCCACCAACCCACGACAGGTGAGAGCAGCCATAGCAAAAGAATGGGAGCAATGACAAACCACGCTTCCGCTTTGCTATTCAGCAAAAACAGAACCGTGGCAACTGCAAGTGCGAGCACTGGCGCAATCCACATTTCTTTATAAAAATCGGCCAGCACCCGGCATCCGTTGCGGCGGGTGTAGCCGGGCAGCTGCCATAACAATAAACCACGTCGAGTGATTGGCATGCGCACGCTTGAATGAATGATAGCCCCCATGTTTATTCGCGTGTCATAGGGTAAAAAGGTCAGATTAAAGAGAGCAAGCGCTAATGGACGACCAGCCGATTTTCCGCTCAGACTAAGATGTACGAGCCAATTACATTGTTCTGGCTTGCGGAACAGTTCAATCAGTGCAGACAGCATGGCGGGCAGGAAAACCACCATGATAACCAATGCAGTCCATAGCCACGCGGGATCAGGGCCTAAAAGCCATCCTCCTAGCAGAAGTGCGAGCAGTGCCGACGTTACGAGGCTGCGTCGCAGGTTGTCAAAAATTTTCCATATCGACAAACCCGATAGTGTGTTTGGCAGCCGTCTTGGTTTTGCCTCACTTTCTCCGGTTGAACCGGGGACGCGGGGCAGCAACCAACCAGCTAGCTGCCAATCGCCGCGTATCCAGCGGTGACGGCGACTGGAATCGATGGCAACACTGGCCGGCTGCTCCTCGATGAGATCAACATCGGTCACCAGGGCTGAGCGAGCATAGCCGCCTTCAAGCAGGTCATGACTTAAGATGAGATTCTGTGGAAAGCGTCCTTCTGCGACCTGACGAAACGCATCGACATCGTAAATACCTTTACCGATGAACGAACCTTCCCCGAACACATCCTGGTAGACATCTGATACTTCACGTGTATAGGGGTCGAGGCCCGTGTCACCGACAAACAGTTTGCTAAAACGTGACTGTCCGGCACTGATAAGACTGATTGAAGCACGCGGTTGCAGGATTGCGTAGCCATCGACAATACGGCCTTTAGTAGGATCGTAAACCGGCCGGTTGAGTGGGTGCGCCATATTGCCCACCAGAGCACGTGCCGTGTCACGCGGAAGTTGCGTATCCGTATCCAGAGTGATGACGTATCGGATTGACTCAAAGATCAACTGATCACCGACAATATCCGAAAAAGCCGTGCGTGCTTCCCCCCGTAACCGGGCATTAAACTGCTCGAGTTTGCCGCGTTTGCGCTCGTAGCCCATCCATATGTGCTCGAACGGATTCCATAACCGTGGCCGGTGAAAAAGATAAAAGATACAAGGGCGATCGTCGCTGTAGGTTTGGTTGAGTGCTTCAACCGCCGCGCGCATTTCGGCGAGCAGTATCGTGTCATCCGGCAGCGTTTGCTCAGCTGCATCATGTAAGTCTGTCAGCAGAGCAAAGTAAAGATTAGGATCACGATTACCCAGGTAACGTATCTCCAAAGCCGAGATCAGATCATCAATGTCCTGCTTGCTGCCCAGCAAGGTGGGCACAATCACCATAGTTCGATGGCTGTCAGGGATCCCTTTAGAGAAATCCATCCGTGGCAATACTCGTGGTGGCACAAACAAAGTAATAGCGCGGTTTACCATGGCAACGGCAAGCGCCGACAAGCCAATCACTCCGGTGAACGCAAAAAACCAGTAACGCCAGTCTTGCAGTGTAAGCTCACTCAACGAAAAGAGTACGCCTATGGTCATCAGTATCGTTAAAATAAAGATGGAGCCGATATAAAATGGCAAGCGGATATGATGGGCTACACTCTTAACCCGGCTTTTTAACGATAGACGGCAGTCGACTGCTCGCTCCAGCAGGGCTCGACCCTGACCGATCAAATAGAAACCAACATGCGCATTGCGATCATTGCTGCCGAGTTTCATTGAAGCTGCATGCGCCAGAACAATGGCTTCGCGTGCTACCGCTATTTCGTCACAACTGCTACCCCGTGCTACGTCCTCAATGACATGGCGGTAGCGGTCGCGGGTAGCAAAATCCTGGCTGGCATGTGTATCTGTCGGATCTTCGCACAAGACTTTTTCAACGCCACTAAGTGACTCGACGAAACTTTTCCAATCCATGGTCCCAATGAAGCGCAAGCTTCCAATGCTATTGGCAATGGAAATTTGGTTGGCCGCATCCAAGCGCCCGGCTGCTTCCGACAATTTGATGGCGGTGATACCTTGCTCAAGTAGTTTATGTTCAACCCAGGTCTGCACAAACGCCATAGCGTGCCCCTGTGCCTGCAATCTGTCATAAAATACTTCCACAAATGGAGCGGTCAGCGGAATATCAGCATTGGTAAATTCAGCCAGCAGTTGGATCAACTGTTTTGGTTCGCTTTCTGCAGCGACAAGCATGCGGTCTGCCCAGGTATTGGCTGCATCGCGCTCCTCCCGACGTTGAGCTATCCGCACCGCAACTCGGCGCAGATTTTCAAGCAGCGCTAGTTGCAACATGATAGGGATAGCCCACAACTCGCCCAGTTTCAATGGGTGCACAGTCTGGTAGGCAACGAAAAATTGGGTCACGTTGTCGCTGTCGACGCGACCATCCATGTGCGAGATCAACTCCAGTGCCAGATCGTAAATGCGTGGATAACCCGCCGACCTGCCGTCAGCTATACGAGGCAGTTGCCGACTATAGCCGCGTGGTAAATGCCGCCGTGCCAGGCCAATTTGTTGCTCGATCAAATAGAAGTTATCCAGCAGCCAGGCTTCAGTGGGCAGTGTTTTTTGTCCCGGCACGGCAGCTGTGACCACATCGTACGCAGCCAATAACACATTCTCATTGTCTGCCAATCTCGGCAGCAATCTATCCGCCCCTGGGCGTAGGTCGATCCTATGCTGCTTTGCCATGGCAGCTGCATGACGTTTTAGTTGCTCAATACTGAAGAGTTCTGCGCGCAATAAATCAGTATCCCGGTCATCATGCAGCTCATTTCGTGTGCGTGCCGTAAATCTGAACGTTTTAAAGATGATTATTGCTCCTTACTCTCAGTTGACTCAATTTTTTCGCTGGAAACCATCAAATGAAATTACAAACTTTGGTCGGTTTTGCTATACGCAGTAAGCAATCACTCAAAAACGATTTGTATTACTGAGGTGATTTAAATATGGTTTTAGAGTGACTATCTTTTTAGTCATCTATGACGAATTTATCTACTCATGCTCATGCTCATGATCATTACTTGCATGTCAGTTGTCTGTACGCTAGCGAACAAAGGGATGAAACTTGATGTGTTACTCAAAATGGCAGAAAGTTTAAATCGATGAGTTCTGCTGATCATGTAAAACCCCAGCTATTGCTGATGTACAGTGTCAAAGTTGATGGCACATGCGAATATCCAGACGACAGTGGTTTCTGAGATGCACAGCTAGCGCATTAAGTTGCCAATCGTCCAGTCTAATGGTACAAACTTATTTATATATAAAGTCAAATCATTAGCTTGCGACGAGGGATTATGACGCAGCCTGCCAATAGCGCCAATCAGAGTAACTTTGCCTTTTTAAGCGAATACGATCCGCTGTTTTTGCAGCTTGCGCAAAGTGCTGAGCGTTCATAAGGCTCACTTCAAAGCTAAGTTATATATAATTTTTTTATTTTTTATACAAATAGAACTTGTCATGTATAATATTTATGATTTTCTATGTATATGGCTTGCCATCTTACTAAAAAAGGCCACTTTTTATGCATAACAGCTTACCCATGCTGCCACTGGCCGATATTTCCCGCTGGGAAACCCGCAGTGTGCTAAAAAAAGCGGCTGAAGCGCATCGTTATCTGGCTGAATTAAAAGGCGTTGCTGCCAGCATCCCCAATGAAGCCATTTTAATTAACACCCTTGCACTGCAAGAAGCGAAAGACAGTTCAGAAGTGGAGAATATCGTCACCACGCATGATGAACTGTACAAAGCCAATGTGTTTGAAGAAGCGCTAACCAATCCGGCTACCAAAGAAGTGCAGGATTATGCTTTTGCGCTAAAAAAAGCCTTTGCTATTGTCAGGCGTACCGGTTTAATCCGGCTGGATGATATTTTAGCCGTGCAGCAACAGCTCGAGCAGAATCAGGCTGGTTTACGTCGCTTACCAGGTACTGCACTTAAAAACGCCCGTACCGGTGAGGTAGTGTATACGCCGCCACAACATGCAGCTGAAATTAGCCAGTTGATGGCAAATTTGGTGCAATACATCAATGACGACAGCCTGTGCGATGCCGATCCGCTGGTTAAAATGGCGATTATTCACCACCAGTTTGAAAGTATTCATCCCTTTTACGATGGCAATGGCCGTACCGGGCGCATTATTAATATCCTTTATCTGGTGGCTAAAGGGCTACTTAACCTGCCGGTGTTGTACTTAAGCCGCTTTATTATTATGCACAAGGCAGATTACTACACGCAGCTGCAGCAGGTGCGCGAAACCGGTAACTGGGAGCCCTGGCTGCTGTATATGCTGGATGGCATTGTAACCACTGCCCAAGATACCATTACCCTGATCACCGACATGAAAGTGCTGATGCAAGATGTAAAACACCGCCTGCGTGAGCAGCTGCCGAAAATCTACCGGCAGGAGTTGCTCAATAACCTGTTTTATCACCCCTATACCAAAATCGAGTTTCTGGTAGACGAGTTAGGGGTAAGCCGTATTACGGCGACTAAATACTTAGAATTACTGGTTGAGCACGGATTTTTGCAGAAGCAGAAAATTGGTCGCGGCAATTACTACATTAATCAGCCATTGTGTGAGTTATTAAAAGCGCATGGCTGAGATAAAACAGAAACAAAAACAGCACCGATAAGGTGCTGTTTTCATATAAGAATTTGGTGCGTCCTAGTGAATTCGAATCACTGACCCCCACCATGTCAAGGTGGTGCTCTAACCAACTGAGCTAAGGACGCAGAACGTTGTCTGTGACAACGGCCGCTATCTTAGTGTTCACGGCTGGCATTGGCAAGTGTTTTTTTAGTGAAGTAGCTTGTTTGCTGTATTTTTACCCGCAGTGGTAAAGGTGAGAACACATAGCTTGCTCAGGCTGCCATTTATCCCATGCTTTTGCAGCTTGGTGGGGTTTTGCTGCTCTGGCAAATTTGATTATGGTAAGGTTTAAGTAAGAAGTAGCACTGTCTTACAAAAGAAGAAGAGACCGATGAAAACCTGGCTAATAAAGAATAATAAACACCTTCGACAATCCCGTGGTTTAGCGCTTTGTCTGGTAGTCGCGATGGGCACTTTTGCCTGCAGTCAGTTGCCAACTGCTGAGACTCCGGCCCCAACGGCTGTCGTTATTCCATCCAGCAGCACGGCCATCGATGCGTTGCGGCCACTGACACTGAGTGACGTGATGCAGTTTCGTGAAATCAAAGAGCGCAGTATTAGCCAAAATCAGCGGGTGATGGTGTACACCGCGGAACCGGATTATGGTGATAGCAGCGGTTATGTGGTGCATTTAATGACCGGGCAGCAATTTTCTGTCGCCTATGCCGATCGTGGACAATTAAATAAAGATGGCAGTTTTGCGCTGTTTCGTCAGCGGGCTTCTTTACTGCAGCGTGAGCAGGCTAGCGATAAAGAAGCACGTGATGCACTGCCTCATGACGCGGTGCTGCTGAATACAGAGAACGGCGAGCAAACACTGTATAGCAACATCGAGCGTTTTGCCTTTACCGGAGATGGCCGTTTTGCGGTGTTGTTGCAGCGTAAAGCCGATAGCAAAGATACCACTCAGTTGTTGCAGGCGGTTGAACTGGCAAGCGGCAGGCAGTTTGAGCTGGGGCAGGTGACCGAGTTTTCGGTGGCTGACGAAGGCAGCTTAGTGGCGTTTGTGGAGGAGGTCAGCGATACCGATGACGATAGCTTACGCTTGCAACAGGTGCAGCTATGGGATGCTGCTTTTGAGCGACAGTTTGAACTGACGCCTCCATCAGAGTCGGTGTTTCAACACTTGCGCTTTAGCTCGGATGGTAAGCAACTGGTCTTTTTGAATGGCAAGCGTGCTGACAAAGAAAATGGCAATAACGCGACTACTAACATAGCGCAGCAATTATGGCACTGGCCAGCGGAGCTGAACAAGGCGGAGCCGTTAGAGTTAGCCATGGATGGTTGGATCCTGAGCCATCAGCAGACACCACGCTGGAGCGATGATGGGCTTCGGGTTTTTCTTGGTTTTCGGCCTGAGCCTCACAAGACAGAAGAGCCGCTGGCAGCACCGGAAACCGAAGCCGACTTGTTTGCAACCGAGCGTTTGTTAGCAGACAGGCGTTTACAGGTTTGGCATGGGCAGGATGAACGTATTAACCCACAGCAAAAAGCCGAGTATCAGCAAGCGCAAAAACGAACCGCCCCTGCAGTACTCTGGCTGGAGAATGAGCAGCTGGTTGCGTTGAGTGATGATATTGAAGATCGCTTGTATTTCAGTGAGCATAGCGAGGCGGTGTTAATCAGCAATGGCCGGCCGTACTTGCAGGATATGACGTGGGATGGTCGTTTTCACGATGTCTGGCATGTCAACTTGCGAACCGGTGAACGTCAGCAGGTGTTTGCGCGTAATCGTAGCGTTGAACGAGCGCATTTATCACCAAGTGGCCGTTATGCCGTGTATCAGCAAGGTGGCCAATGGCAGCTGTTTGATAGTGAAAACGGCTCGCACCGTGTGATAGGTGCCGATGCTAATGTGTCGTGGCTGGATGAAACGCATGACCGGCCAGAACCTGCGGCGAGCTATGGTGTGGCGGACTGGTTGGCTGATGAGTCAGCGGTCTTGGTGTACGATCGGTTTGATATCTGGCAACTGCAACTGGATGGCAGCAGCCGCAACCTGACGCAAGCTGGACGGGATGAGCAGCAACGTTATCGGCTGGAGCGCACGGATCCAAAAGCGCTTGCGATTGAACCCGGTACCGGGTTATTGCTAAGTGCTTTTAATGAAGAGGATAAAAGCTACGGTTTTTATCAGCTGAGTTTGAAGGAGCCGGGTGTACAGCCATTGGTTGCTGATACCAAACGGTTTGATATGGTTGAAGCCTTGCCTGAGCTGGGTGGTTATTTGTATACCGAGCAAAGCTTCCGGCAGTTTCCTGATATCTGGTGGGCCAATGCCGACTTTACCGAGCGCCGGCAACTGACCGATGTCAATCCACAACAAGCTGACTTTATCTGGGGCGATAGCCATCTGATTGATTGGTATACCGGGGACGGCGAGCGTTTACAGGGCGTGGTGATCACGCCAGATGGCTATGATGCCAGCAAGCCGTATCCGGTATTGGTGTATTACTACGAGCAGTTCTCGCAGCGTTTGCATCATTTTAATCAGATGAAAGTCAATCACCGGCCCAATTTCCCGTTTTATCTGGGGCAGGACTATGTGGTGTTTCTGCCCGATGTGCGCTTTCGCGAAGGTGCGCCCGGGCCAAGCGCGACTGAGTCGTTGCTACCGGGCATTGATCGTTTAATTGAGCTGGGTATTGCCGATCCAGGTGCGATTGGCTTGCATGGCCACAGCTGGTCAGGCTACCAAACAGCATTTGTTGTGACCGAAACTGATCGTTTTGCGGCTGCAGTAGCAGGTGCGCCAGTGTCTAATATGACCAGTGCCTACAGCGGCATTCGTTGGCAAACGGGCTTAGCCCGTTTGTTTCAGTACGAAACCGGCCAGAGTCGCTTGGGCGTATCGATGTATGAAGATTTGAAGCCGTACCTGAAGAATTCACCGGTATTTTTTGCTGAACGCATCAACACACCAATGTTGATCCAGTTTGGTGATGCCGATGGCGCTGTACCCTGGGAGCAGGGCATTGAGTATTATCTGGCACTGCGCCGTTTAGGCAAAGATGTCGTGATGCTGCATTATGAAGATGAACCGCATCATCTACAGCGCTATGCCAATAAACTGGATTACACCATCAAGATGCTGGAGTTTTTCAATCACTACCTTAAAGGTGAACCAGCACCAGATTGGTGGGTCGAAGGCATGCCTTATCAAAAGTACGATTAGTGTCTGCTCACTTGAACGGGGCGATGGTTATCGCTCCGTTAAGCCTACCGGGCAGTCTTGGTTCAATTGCTGCCACCAGCCAATATGTTCAAGGATAGCACTCTGCAATTGTTGTTGGCTCTGTTGGTAGCGTTGCTCCAATACGGGCAGCATCGGGCTGTCTTGATACAGTTGCGCTAACTCAGGCCATAGCGCCTGGTGATAGCGCTGGTGCAGGGTGAAATACGGCTGCAGGGTTTCGGCAAAAAACTTCATAAATACCGTACTTAAGATACTCAGTTGCTCAGATGTGCGTTGTGCAGGGCAAAACTGTGCTGGCGCTATCGCCAGTAAAGGCGTGTTGATGCCATTCATCCAACCGGCCGAATAACGCAGGCTGTATTGCAAAACCGCCAGAGTATCGTAACGATGCAACACAGCAAGGGCTGCCTCACTATCAATCGCACTAGCTTCTTGCCATTGTTGGTTAAAAATAGCGGTTCGCAACTGGTTTAATTGCTGCAGAGCTGCCTGCGTTTCATAGAGTGACTCGGTGGCAGCAAGGGGCAATAACTGGCTTTTGCCATGCAACTGCTCACGCAGTGTTTGCTCCCCATGCAGCATATTGTACCAAGCCGCTTCAATACTGGCTGTTTTTTGCTGTTGAATACGACTTAGTTGTTGTTGTAACTCTGAGCTGATCTCTGCATGATCAACGCACTGATCCAATTGATTGAGCAGGCGCAGCTCATAATGCAGCCGTAAGCTTTGGCTTTGTACTCGACCTAAGCTGGAGTTTCGCTCTGCGATGAGCGCATCGAGGCCACAATGGCGAGTCGCCCAGGCATCCAGCATATCGAGCCGAATGTCGGGCATGGGGTGCAGTAAGTTTCTGGCGGAGGGTAAGGCTGCGACCGGGAGAGGTTGCGGGCGTGCAACTTCGATATCAGCAACACGTTGCAGACGGTCGCTATAGTCTTTGAGTTGACGTTCATTGGCTGGGCTACATGCCAGCAGACCCAGACTGATGCTGATCAGCACTATCAAGCGGTAACCCGTCACGCTCAAACCTCCGTAGTGAATACTGCAGTAGCCAGAATAGCAAGATGGCTGCTACCGTCAAACCGACGATGATGCCAATCCAAAATCCTTTCACGCCCATGGCTGGTACCAACCAATCGGTTAATCCTAATACGCAGCCCAAACCAAAACCGATCGGCCAGTACGCCACCAGCGTAATATATAACACTGGCTGAGTGATTTTCATGCCACGAAGCGCACAGGCCGACACCACCTGAATGGCATCGGATAGCTGATAAATAGCCGCCAGCGCCATAATGCCCGCGGCCAGAGCCAGTACTTCGCTGTCTTTGCTGTAAATCTGCGGTACCTGATAGCGCATCAGGTAGGTAAAAGCAGCAATACAGGCGGCCAGCAAGAAGGCAACAATAAGTATGGTACTAATGGCGGTTCGTAGTTCCTGTAGATTACGTTCACCGATCAGATGACCCACCCGGATGGTCGCAGCCATGCCAAGCGATAGTGGGATCATGAAAACAATGGCGCTGTAGTTGTGCGCCACCTGATGGCCGGCTACCACCACGGGGCCAAGATGCACGATCATCAACGGGATGCAGGCAAACAAAGTTACTTCAAAAAAGATCGATAGTGCGATAGGGGTGCCAATACGAATAATTTGCCAAATGGCTTTTAGCTCAGGCAGCAAACGTTTGGGTAGGTGTCGATAGGGGGCTGTGCTGCGGCTAAACCAGCCGTATACCAACATGGCGATAAACATCGCAAGTAAGACTAAGCTGGTGGCAATACCGCAGCCCGCACCACCGTACGCAGGCATGCCTAATTTGCCGTAAATAAAAATATAATTGGCCGGCACGTTGACTAAAATACCAACAAAGCTGATCCACATGCTGGCTTTGGTATTGCCTATGCCTTCAAATAGGTTACGCATAACCATGTAGCCGGCGGCAGGAAATAAGCCATAGCTGACGAAGGTAAGGTACAAACTGGTTTTTTCGCGCAGCTCTTCTTCCATATTCAGCTGTAGTAGCAACACATCGGCAAATTGCATCATGATGAATAAACTGGCGGCGAGTGCCAAGCCAAGATACAGGCCTTGCAGTGCGTAATGCGTAACCGGATTGGTTTGTTTGCTGCCAAAGTATTGGGCAATAATAGGGGTAAGCGCAAGCAATAGCCCCTGCAACGTCAGCATGATTGGCAACCATAAGCCAGAGGCTACAGCGATAGCGGCCATATCGGTGGCGCTGACCCGGCCAGCCATCACAGTATCGACAAAGTACATTAACGTTTGTGTCAGCTGAGCCAATACAATTGGGCCTGATAATTTAAAAATTGTTCTGGCTTCAAAGCGGGAAAAAGGTAGCATAGTGATCAAGGCGTTGCCCCAGCGATAACGGGCGCATACTGTAGCACAACAGAGGTTTTATGTTTACTGGAATTGTTCAAACCAAGGCCGTGATCGCGGCAAAACAAAGACACGGCGATTTTATTCATTTAGTGGTGCAGGTTCAGCCTGAGCATCTGGAGTTATTGGAGCGCGGTGCCAGTATTGCCATTAACGGGGTTTGCTTAACCGCGACTGACTTTGATCAAGCGGCGGGGACGGTCGAATTTGATGTGATTGATGAAACTTTAAAGCGCAGCAATCTCGGTCTGGTCTCATCAGGTGAGCAGGTGAACTTTGAACGCTCGCTTCGTTTTGGGAAAGAGATTGGTGGCCACTTGGTCTCTGGTCATATTCAAACCACGGCAACCTTGCTGGAGCTGGAAAAAAACAACAACAACTGCCGGATGCGGTTGCAGTTGCCTGCGATACACTTGCCTTATATTCTGGCGAAAGGTTTTATCGCCGTTGATGGCGCCAGTTTAACTGTTGGTGCCGTGCATGATGATGGTTTTGATTTGCACCTGATCCCAGAGACGCTTGAGGTGACCACCCTGGGTCAACGCTCGGTTGGTGATCAGCTCAATATTGAACTGGATCAGCAAACCGTGACCATTGTACAAACGGTAGAGCGTGTATTAGCTCAGCGGCAAGGTTAGTTGCTGCTAGTAATACAGCTTATCAGTAATACTGCTCATCGTCGGCATCGACAAAGATTTGCACGCTGTGATGCAAATCGTCTTTGTGTATTCGTAAATGGATTGGATTGCAGCAATTGCTGCAATCTTCGATGTAATCTTGATCTTCGTCGGTGATTTCGATGCTGATATGCAAGTGGTGCCCGCAAAATGGGCACTCAATGGTGCGGCGCACAAGATCCATGCTGCCTCCTGGCCTGATCTCTCAGGCATAGTTATGCTTTGTAGCTATGCTTTTTTACTTGCCCCCAAACTTCGACCGCCATCCACTGCAATAATTTGACCATTGACATAATTGGACTGAATCAAAAAAACAGCGGTATCCGCGATATCGTCTGGGGTACCCAAACGCTCCAGTGGGATTTGTCTCAGGATCATCGCTTTATCGGCTTCGGCAATCTCATTGCTGGGCCAGAGGATGGCACCCGGGGCTATCCCATTCACTCTTATTGTAGGTGCTAATTCACGTGCCAGCGACTTTGTTAGCATCAATAGAGCAGATTTTGCCATGCAATAAATAGCATGTTCTTGTAGCGGTCGCTCGGCATGGATATCTACCATATTGATAATGCAACCATTCTGTTCTGCCAGAGCCGGTGCAAGTGCCTGGCTAAGAAAAAAGGGAGCTTTGGCATTGGAGCCCATTAATTGTTCCCAGTCATCAAAAGTTGCTGTGCCGATGGCGGTTGGGTAAAAGCTGGATGCATTGTTGATTAACACGTCCAATCGCTTAAAGCACTGCAAAGCCTCTGCGGCTAAGCGCTCTAAGGTGTTGTTGTCGGTTAAGTCGCCTGAAATGACAGCTGCGCTTTTTGCGCGCTGCTGGTTTAATGCGTTGGCCAGTTGCTCGGCATCTTCTTTGGAGCGATTGCAGTGAATAATAACCCGATAACCATGCTGGTGCAGTCGTTTCAGGACTGCACAACCAAGACGTTTGGCACTGCCTGTTACCAGAGCAACAGGAGCGGGGGAAGCAGGGGATGAAGCAGAAGTCATGTTTGGTCCAGTTAGTAAAATAACTGTTTAATCATATCCTGTGATTGCAGCAAATAGCTACCACGAAACATGTAGGCATGATTGAGTACATGATACAGGTTGTATAGGTTTCTGCGTTCTTCGTAGTTGTTATCGAGTGGATAATGTTGCTGATAACTGCGGTAAAAGCGGGCAGGGAATCGGCCAAACAGGCTGCTAAAGGCAATATCGACTTCTCGATCACCATAATAACTGGCAGGGTCAAAGATCACCGCGCTTTCCTCGGTGAAGCCAATGTTTCCTCGCCAACAGTCGCCATGCAGCAAGCTTGGTTCAGGCTGATAATGATTGAGTCGTTGTCTGCACTGTTCCACCAGATGATCAATTTTACCAAAGCCAAAGCCTTGCTCTAACAGCAGTTGCAGCAACCAGCCGAACCGTTGTTCAGAAAAAAAACTGCTCCAGTTGCTTTGCCATTTATTCGGCTGACTGGTTTTGCCAAGACAGGTATCCCAATCGAAGCCATACATAGCTTGTCCACTGTCCTGATGCAGCCTGGCCATGCGCTCGCCTAAGTCGTTCCAGCCGCTATCGCTTTCATCGGTTAACGATAGATACTCAAGCACCAGAAAAGACTTATCCAGTGTTTGGCCATAACTGATCACCTCAGGCACCCGGATAACGTGTCGTTGCCGGATGCTTTGCAGGCTCATGGCCTCAGAGATGAACTGCTCCAACTGCTCTTTTTCGTTCAACTTAACAAAAAAGTGCTTTTTTTGATCGGAAATATGGTAGGCCAGATTGATATCACCACCACTAAGTTGCTGTTTTTGTTCAATGCTAAAGTCGATATCCAGTTCACCACTGATATGCTCTGCAATGGCTTGCCACATGAGTTTTTTCCTCAGGATCTGGTGATTAAATTGAGTATGGCTGAAATATCAAAAAATGCCTGCTGTACTGAAAAGCTTTCACCCATTCTGGGGCAATGGTATGATAGCAAAGCTGAATTTAGCGGGTATTCCGCGTTGTGTACCAAATGGCTCTTAGTAGGGGTCATCAACTGGTCTGCAAGGCATACCGGCCCAGCTTCATTATTGTATTCATATGTGACCCTTGGTATGGGCCACCACTGGAAAAGGACAAGTCATGCCTGTTATTACTTTGCCTGACGGCAGTCAGCGCGTCTTCGATCATAGTGTTACCGTTATGGATGTTGCCAACGATATTGGTCCTGGTCTGGCGAAAGCCACCATTGCCGGTAAAGTCAATGGCCAACTGGTGGATGCCAGCGACATTATCGAAACCGATGCTGAGTTACAAATTATCACCGCCAAGAACGATGAAGGTATCGAGATCATTCGTCACTCTTGTGCTCATTTATTGGGGCATGCGATCAAGCAATTATGGCCAGATGTGAAAATGGCTATCGGGCCTGTGATTGATAAAGGCTTCTATTACGATATCGATATGCCGCACTCGCTGAGTCAGGATGATCTGATTAAGCTCGAAGAGCGGATGAAGGCGCTGGCTAAAACCGAATACGATGTCATCAAGAAAAAAGTCAGCTGGCACGAAGCTGTCGAGACTTTTAAAGCCCGTGGCGAAAATTACAAGCTGGAGATTTTGCAGGATAACGTCAGCAAAGACGATCAGCCCGGCTTGTATCATCACGAAGAATACGTCGACATGTGCCGCGGCCCACACGTACCGAACATGAAGTTTTGTCAGCACTTTAAAATCATGAAAGTAGCTGGTGCCTATTGGCGTGGCGATTCGAACAACAAGATGTTGCAGCGTGTTTATGGCACCGCCTGGGCTGATAAAAAACAACTGGCAGCTTATTTGACGCAGTTAGAAGAAGCCGAAAAACGTGATCACCGTAAAATCGGTAAAGCTCTGAACCTGTTTCATTGGCAAGAAGAAGCACCAGGCATGGTGTTTTGGCATGATGATGGCTGGAAAATATACAAGGCCATTGAAAGCTACATGCGTGAAAAATTGGTCGAGTACGACTACGAAGAAGTACGTGCTCCTATGATCATGGATGTATCGATGTGGGAGAAATCTGGCCATTGGGATAAATACCACGACAATATTTTCGCCACTGAATCGGAAAAACGCACTTACGCCGTGAAGCCAATGAATTGCCCTGGCCATGTACAGATCTTTAATCAGGGTTTAAAAAGCTACCGCGACCTGCCATACCGTATGGCTGAGTTTGGTATAGTGCACCGTAATGAGCCATCCGGTGCTCTGCATGGCTTAATGCGTGTGCGTTCGTTCACGCAAGATGATGCCCACGTTTTTTGTACCGAAGAGCAAATTCTGGATGAAGTCACCAGCTGCATTAAGATGGTGTACGATGTCTACAATGATTTTGGCTTTAGCGACAGCATCGATATTAAACTATCGACCCGGCCAGAAAAGCGCATTGGTAGCGACGAAAGTTGGGATAAATCGGAGCAAGCATTAGCCGAAGCCCTGCAACGCAATGATCTGGAATTTCAGTATCAACCGGGCGAGGGCGCCTTCTACGGGCCGAAGATTGAATTTACTTTGTACGATTCTATCGGAAGAGCCTGGCAGTGTGGTACTATACAGCTCGATTTTTCTATGCCTGCCCGTTTAGGGGCGCAATTTGTTGATGAAGATGGTGAGCGCAAGCCGCCAGTGATGATCCACCGGGCAATTCTGGGTTCACTAGAGCGATTCATCGGTATTTTAATCGAAGAATATGCCGGTTTATTCCCTGCTTGGTTGGCACCAACACAGGTTGTAGTGATGAATATTACCGATCATCAGGCCGAATATGTGAAAAAATTAGTAAAAACTTTCAAATCTCATGGCATTAGAGTGATAAGTGACTTGAGAAATGAGAAAATAGGCTTTAAAATCCGCGAGCATACCTTAAAGCGGATCCCGTACTTGATTGTTGTCGGTGATAAAGAGAAAGATGCTGGCGATGTAGCGGTACGAACCCGTAAAGGGGAAGATTTAGGCAAGATGTCGGTTGATGGCTTTATTGAAAAGCTGCTGGCCGAAGTAGCTGCTAAGTCTTAATTATTCATTTCTTGGAGGAACGAACCATTAAAGTTGGAAAAAAGAATCAGGTAGCAAGTCGTGCGAACCGTCTGAACGAAGAAATCAACGTACGTGAAGTACGTTTGGTTGGAGAAGAAGGCGAACCAATAGGTGTGGTACCAACGGCAGAAGCAATCGCCATGGCAGAAGAGGCCGGTGTCGATTTAGTCGAAGTAAGCCCTAACGCCGAACCGCCGGTTTGCAAACTGATGGACTATGGTAAGTTCCTGTTTGAAAAAAGTAAGGCTCTGAAAGAGCAGAAGAAGAAGCAAAAGCAGATCCAGATCAAGGAAGTAAAATTCCGGCCTGGAACTGATGAAGGCGATTACCAGGTCAAACTACGCAACCTGCGTCGCTTTATTGAAGAGGGTGACAAAGCCAAAGTTACACTACGTTATCGTGGTCGTGAAATGGCGCATCAGGAAATTGGTATAGAAATGCTGAACCGGATTAAAGCCGATTTAGAAGATCTTGCCGTGTGCGAATCTTTCCCCAGTCGGGTAGAGGGTCGCCAAATGACTATGATGCTGGCCCCAATTAAGAAGTAATAAGGCCTTACAAGCGCATGCCGCTGATTTCGGTCAGTGGCTGACGCCTTATTATTCGTTGTTAACTACAATGCGAGTTTAAATACTATGCCAAAGATGAAAACCAATAAAGGTGCTGCGAAGCGTTTTAAAAAAACCGCTTCTGGTAGCTTTAAACGCAAGCAATCACACCTTCGCCATATCTTGACGAAGAAAAGCTCCAAGCGTAAGCGTCAGTTAGGTCCAAAAACCTTAGTCGCTAAAGTAGACATTGCCGGTCTTGACCGTTGCATGCCGTACGCATAATTAATAGGAGCTTGACATGCCAAGAGTAAAACGTGGTGTAACGGCGCGCGCGCGTCATAAGAAGGTGTTAAACCAGGCTAAAGGTTACTACGGTGCCCGCAGTCGTGTTTATCGTGTTGCGTTTCAGGCGGTAATTAAGGCAGGCCAATATGCCTACCGTGACCGTCGTGTACGTAAGCGTCAATTCCGTCAACTGTGGATCGCCCGTATCAACGCGGCATCTCGTCAGAACGGTCTGTCTTACAGCCGATTCATTGCAGGCCTGAAAAAGGCATCTGTTGAAATCGATCGTAAGATTCTGGCGGACATCGCTGTGTACGACAAGGCTGCATTCTCAGCTTTAGTCAACAAAGCGAAAGAAGGTCTGGCTGCGTAAGTAGCTTAGTTCTTTAAAAAAAAGCACCCTCGGGTGCTTTTTTTGTATCTCTTACTTTCGTGCTTCAGCACTGGCATCCCTAATGGCTCGGAACTCATTGCCCTGATACCAGTTAGGCCACTGACGACTGATCGCTAACTCTTTACCGATATGATAGAACAAATGCATATCCTGAGCAGCACCACGTAAGTCCCAATCCTCATGAAACTCATCGGTGACTTTATGATAATGCTGGCTGTTGTAGATGTGGCGTTGCTCCAACCCCCATGCTTTACCATGCTCAACATGATCAATACCACCGCGAGCATACAGCATCGGTACACCAACTTTCGCTAGACTAAAATGATCGGAACGATAGTAAAATCCATCTTCTGGGGTTGGTTCAGCGACAATATACCGGTTTTGTTGCTTACTGTAGTGTTCTAGCATGGTTTCCAGCTCTGAACTGTTGTAACCAACTACCATGACATCTTTCATCGGCCCATGCACATTGATTACATCCATATTGACACCGGCTACAGTGGTTTCAAGTGGAAACAGAGGATTCGCTGCATACCATGCCGAGCCGAGCAAGCCACGTTCTTCAACTGCCCATGACATAAAGACCACTGAGCGCTCTGGAGCTGGCTCGGCTGCCATACGCTCGGCGATTGCTAACAGAGCAGCAACACCACCAGCATTGTCTTGAGCACCATTAAAGACTTGGTTATCCGGTAAGCTGAAATCCATGCCAAAGTGATCCCAGTGAGCCATATAGATAACCGTTTCATCAGGGTAGGTGGTTCCTTCAATGTAGCCGATGACATTATCCGACTGTAACGATCTCAAGTTATTCTTGATGGTGATCGATGCCTGTACATTCAAAGGAATAGCCTGAAAGCTACCCGATAAGGCGTCTTGCCGTAAGCTTTCTAAGTCATAGCCTGCTGATGCAAACAAACGTTCAGCGCCTTGCTGAGAAAGCCAACCTTCCACTTGAGCTCGGTCCATGTTTTTATTGTCATTGGCCAGCTCAAAGCGGATAGGGCTGGTTCCTGCAACCACATGCCAGCCATAACTCGCAGGCGCTGTTTCATGCACAATAAGCGCCATGGCAGCACCTTGGCGGGCCGCTTCCTCGTATTTGTAGGTCCAACGACCATAATAGGTCATGGCATTGCCATTAAAAAGTTCAGGATCTTGAGTCGCATAACCAGGGTCATTGACAAACATGACGACGGTTTTTCCTTCAACATCCAAACCTTCGTAATCGTTCCAATTGTACTCTGGCGCGACAATACCGTAGCCGACAAAAACCACATCACTACTATCGACTGCAATTTCAGTGAGCATCTGGCTGCTCCATGCCATCATATCTTGTCGGTAGATATAGTCTGGCGGGGCTTGATCACCACTGAAGCTTAATGATGAAACTTGTACCGGATCAATTTGCATGACTGGCACTGGCTGACGGTAGCTGCCCTGATTGGCAGGCCGTAAACCAAAACGTTCAAATTGTTGCTCTATATAAGCTACCGTTATTTCTTCACCTTTGGTGGCAGGGGCCCGGCCCATAAACTCGTCTGACGCCAGTGTGCGGAAGTAATCACGAAAATTGGGGTTGAAACTGCTTTCAGCCAGCTCTGTCTCAGCGCCGGTATCATCGGCAGCTGGTACAGGTTTAGCCTGTTCTGTTGGTTGGCAGGCGGTCAGTGCGAGTACACAGAGTAAGCCCAGTGAGTAGTAGGTTGTCATTGGCTGTTCCTTGCATAAAAAAGGGCAATGAAACATTGCCCTTGGTTGTTCAGTCTTATTGGCGTGCTTCAGCACTGGCATCCCGAATGGCACGGAACTCGTTGCCTGGGTACCAGTTGGGCCAGATACGGCTGTTGGCCAGGTGAGAACCAACCCGGTAATACAGGAACATATCTTGCTGCGCACCACGCAGGTCGAAGTCGTCACTCCATTCATCTTCTACCTTGTGGTAGCAGCAACGGTTGTACTCAGCGCGTTGGGCAGCACCCCATTCGGCGCCTTTTTCATAATGGTCATTACCGCCTTTAGCGTACAGGATAGGCACACCTTGTTTTGACAGGCTGAAGTGATCAGAACGATAAGCTATACCGGCTTCAGGATTTGGTTCCTGCACCGCATAGCGCCCTTGTTGCTCGGTGTAATGCACCAGAATTTCTTCCAGATCGGTGTTGCCAAGGCCAACAATCACCATATCTTTCATCGGGCCATAGACATTCATCACGTCCATATTGATGGCAGCAGCGGTTTTTTCCAGTGGGAACACCGGATTGGCCGCGTACCAGGCTGAACCGAGCAAGCCGCGTTCTTCAGCAGTGACCAGCACAAATACAATGGAACGTTCGGGTTGTTCTTGCTGTTGGAAGTACTCTGCCAAGGCAATCACAGCACCGGTGCCACTCGCATTGTCTTGTGCACCATTGAACACCTGATTTTGAGGGTTGGAAAAGTCCATCCCTAAGTGGTCCCAATGCGCCATGTACAAGACGTATTCATCGGGATATTTACTGCCTTCTATATAACCGACTACATTGCTCGAGGTTAATTCGCGCAGGTTGTTTTTTACACTGACCGAAGCAGTCATATTCAAAGGTACTGGCTTGAAGGCACCAGATAGGGCTTGAGCACGTAGCGCTTCAATATCGGTGTCATTGGCACTAAAGATACGACCAGCGGTTTCAGCAGTGATCCAGCCTTCAATCTTCGTTCGATCCATGTTCTTATTTTCATTGATCAGGTCGAACTTGACGGGCGAGCCATGAGCGACCACGCCCCAGCCATAACTGGCTGGTTCGGTTTCATGAATAATCAAGGCAGCGGCAGCACCCTGTCGGGCTGCTTCTTCAAATTTATAAGTCCAGCGGCCATAGTAGGTCATGGCATTGCCATTAAATAGCTCTGGATTTTGGGTGGCGTACCCTGGATCGTTAACAAACATCACCACGGTTTTGCCTTCAACATCCAAGCCTTCGTAGTCGTTCCAATTGTATTCTGGCGCCACGATACCGTAGCCAACAAATACCATGTCGCTATCCGCTAATTCGACACCATCGACGACGCGGGTCGTCCAGGCCATCATCTCATCACGATAGGCAAAGCTGGTGTCTAAAGCACCTTGTATCGTCATTGCAGATACTTGTACCGGGTCGATTTGTACCAGTGACACCGGTTGTTTGTAGCTATCGCCATCTATAGGCTTTAAGCCAATACGGTTGAAGTGTTCTTCCAGGTAAGCGACCGTTTTGGTTTCACCTGCCGTTGCAGGCGCGCGACCTTGAAACTCATCCGATGAAAGTGTTTTGATGTACTCGGCCAAACGAGGGTTGAACTCGGTATCGATCAGTTCAAACTCAGTTGTGTTGGCAGATGCTGGTGTGGATTCAGTGCTTGGTTGGCCGCAGCCAGTTAGTGCAAGGCAGCAAGTAGCTACCAGGGTTCCTGAAAACCAATGGTGTGGTTTCATAAAAGTAACTCCGATAAATGCATTTATAGTTATGGGTACTGCATGGTTATACTAACCTGAAGTGAATAAAGCCGCCAGTTGCTTATACGTAAGTATAGAATCAGAAGACTGACGGCTGAAAAGCTAGATTTTTATAGTGTTGTTGCTATGAGTGCTTGTTTCAACAAACCTTAATCACTATAGCCCCATGGCACTGGAGGCAAAGCAACCGGTTTGGTCAGGTCGAAATCTACCCGGAACTCGCGGCCTTCACGGATCAGGCGATAGGTAAATTGTTCTGGATAAATGTACATTTGCCAGATATTGGTATTGGATGCTGGAATACCGTCTTTCACAAACTCTTCAATGGAGTATTGATCAACAGGAAATGACTGAACCCGATCGAAACCTGCATCCACTGTATGGCCGCCATACATGGTCATGGGGTCATTGCTGCCATCTTCTAAGCGATGATCATGCTTTAGGCTGATGCCCGATCCGGTTTTTGTCAGGATCCACGTGCGAGAGTGATTATTACCAACATGAAATGGAATTTGCAGTTGGTTATCTTCACATCCCCGAACATGCATCACTAAACGACCTTCAAAGCCAGATGCTGCAGGATTATTGACCGTCACTTTACCTTCATAGGCTTTGCCGCAATGCTCACGCAAATGATCAAAAAAAGCATCATGCGTAGGAATAGACACTAAAGGTGCCGGTGCCACTATGTTGGCCTGTGCTGCAAAAGAGAAAGCAACAGCCGCTGAGGTGAGAAGTAGGTTTTTTGCCATTTTTATTTTCATTGAATAGTTCCATTGGATTAAAAGTGCCATTTGCACTATACCCAGTTCCAGCTATGGGTTCAAATACAGTCAAACCGGTTGGACCATTGCGTCGTAATTTATGGCATCAATGCTATAGTGGCTATAAGCACACCAGGTTAGAGGTTACGAGGGCGGTATGGAACATAAATTGGATAGTAAATTACTGATGGATGTTTACAGCAAAATAGAAAAACACGGCAAAACCATTGATACAGAATGGGGACAAGGCCATTTACTGGACGGTGTTCAAGTCAGCTCGGGTTTTGATGGCTATGAATTGTTTTTTGATAATAGCCGGGTGCAGCTCACACTTGGCTTTCACAATACCTGGCACAGCAATGCAGCATCGGAAAAGTTATTGGATGAGTTTATTAGCCAGTTGGAGAAGATCAAACAACAATACGATTGAATGCAATAAAGACCTTTTTTTAAGAGATATTGTACAATGGAATAAAGGATGGTTCAGCCAGGACTCATCTTTTTGCTTTTAAAATACAGTATAGAGTTGTCATGGAGTGGTTTGCATGCAGAGAAAATCCAGAAATATCATCTGGTTACCCAGCCTTTTAATCCTTGCTGTTAAAGTTGCAGCCTGTTCACCGATCCTTAGTGACGAAGCAGAAGAGCCCACTGGTACGCCTGTTGGCTTTCAGCAGGTTCGTTTAACGACCATCGTTGAAACTGAGCGATCCATGGCTCGTAGTGAAGCTTTTTCTAGCCCTCAAGTCGCTCCTGAAGTTGATGGACGTGTCGTGACCATATTCCATGACATCGGCGATGAGGTTGAGGAGGGGACTGTACTGGCTCAACTTGATGATAGCTCTTATGTACTGGCACTTTCTGCAGCACAAGCCGATGCCGCCGCATCCGAAACCCGCTATGAGCAATTTAAACGTGACTTGAATCGATTGGAGATGGTTGGCGGTGGGCAATACGTCAGCCAGATGGACCTGGAGTCAGCCAGAGCGGATGTGTTTACCGCTCAACAAGAATTGAAAGCGGCACAAAGTCGCCGGGAAGAAGCGCAGCGCCAGGTTTCTCATACCAGAATTCAAGCCCCGATTAGTGGGCGCATAGATGAGCGTTATATCTCTGAAGGAGATTATGTCAGCGCAGGAGACCAAGCCTTTCGGATGGTTCCAGATACAAGCGCCAGAACAAGCCTGCCTTTTCCTGAGCGGATAGGAGGACGGCTTGAGGTTGGAATGAATGTAAAGTTACGGCGGTTGGGGAGTAGCGATTATTGGATTGAAGGGCAGGTAACAAGGTTGCGCCCTTCAGTAGAGGATGGCATGGGCATTGTTGCTGTGGTCGAGTTTATTCCTCCTTCCTCTTGGCCTTCCGGCACTATGTTAGAGGGGCTTGTAGAGCTTGCCCACCGGCCAAATGCCATCACGGTTCCATCCGAGAGTGTTATCGCTCGCCCCGGACGCCGTGTTGTTTATGTGCTGCCTGGCCGTGAGGACTTCGGTCGGGTTGAAGAGCGAAAGGTCGAGGTTGGACTGATCACTGCTGACACCACGGAAATCTTGTCGGGGCTGGAGCCTGGTGAGCGGGTCGTGGTTGATGGGGCCAGTTATTTAACCAATGATGCTGAGGTCCGCCGACAGGGAGCACGCTAAGATGACTTTACCTGAGTTTTTTATTCGCCGTCATGTGATGGCGGTGATGATGAGTGCCGTATTGGTATTGTTCGGTTTAATTGCCTATCAGGATATTGGTAATGATCGGGTGCCCAATGTGGACTTTCCTGTGATATCCGTTAGTACCTCATTATCGGGAGCTGACCCGAATACCGTCGATGCCAGTGTCACACAGTTTATCGAACGAGCCGTCAATACCGTGCCTGGGATTGATAACATTAGCTCCGTGTCTGCGCCAGGTTCTTCAACCGTCAATATTACCTTTTTAATGGGACAGGACATTAATGTTGCATTCTCAGAAGTGCAGACCCGGGTTAGCGAAGTGGTTGGCAGTTTACCGAATGATGCGGATTCACCGGTTATAAACAAGGTAGAAGCTGACTCCCAACCCATCCTCTGGTTGATCGTCAAAGGGGATCGTACCATTCAGCAACTGACCGAATTTGCTCGCACGACGTTACGACCCCAATTGGAACAGATTAATGGGGTTGGCGAAATCCGGCTGGGCGGAAGTCGTAACCGACGCATTCGGGTTGAGTTGGATGCAGACGCGATGAGTCGTGAAGGCATTATGGTGGCTGATGTACGCTCGGCTATTGATAATGAGCATGTACTTGCCAGTGGTGGCTTTTTAGTGGGTGGCCGACAAGAACGCATGCTGCGTTTAGATCTGGAATATCACGATGTTAGCGAACTGAATCAGCTGGTAATTGCCCGCAGAGGGGATCGTTTAGTTCGTTTGCAGGATATCAGTACTATTGTTGATGGCTTGACCGACTTTCGGCGTTTAGCTCGCTTTAATGACGAAGAGAGTGTTGGTTTGGGCGTCATAAAAGTGGCTGGAGCCAATACGGTTGAAGTGGTGCGACAAATTGAGCAGCGGTTGGAGCAGGATATTAAACCAATACTTCCTGCGGGCATTGAGCTGACGATTTCATCGGATCAATCGGTTTTTATTAAGAACATGATTGACAACCTGGAGAGGACATTGCTACTTGCCTTGATCCTGGCCGGGTTAATTATGTGGTTATTTCTGAAAAACCTGCGTTCAACTTTACTGATTGTAATCTCGATCCCGGTCTCCTTACTGGCAGTCACTGCGGTGATGTTTTTCTCGGGTTATACCCTGAACTCAATGACGATGCTGGCTATCTTGTTGCTGATTGGTTTAGTGGTCGACGATGCCATTGTAGTGCTGGAGAATATCTGGCGCCATCGGGAAATGGGTGAGAACGATACACACAAAGCGGCCAGTATAGGTGCAAATGAAGTATTTACGGCCGTTATCGCGTCATCGTTATCATTAATCGCCATCTTTGGTTCAGTTATTTTTATGGAAGGGATCATCGGGCGCTTCTTTGAGTCCTTTGCGGTGGTCGTTGTGTTTGGTGTCGCTGTGTCGACCTTTGTTGCACTAACCCTTATTCCAATGTTGTGTTCTCGCTTCTTGTCGGTGCCAAAAACTCACGGACCCACTTACCAGCATCTGGAAGCCGCTTTCACTTGGATGGATGAGCACTATCAAAAAGTATTGGTTTGGACGTTAGGCCACCGCACCAAAGTCATTCTGGGGTCTGGTTTGGCGATTTTATGTAGTTTATGGCTGGGTGCACATTTACCAGCAGAGTTTGCACCCGACGAGGATGAGGGGCAATTTGTTGTCAACATGCGCGCACCACTTGGCTCATCCATCCATTATATGGATGAAAAAGTGAGTGAAGTTGAGGCCATTCTAGGAAACGATCCCCTTATCGAGAATTATTTTGTTGCCATTGGCGTTGGTAGCGGAGGGGTCAATGAAGCAATTGCCTTTGTACGCTTACAACCGTGGGACAAACGACGTGATACTCAGCAACAGGTGATGAACCGTTTAAACCATGCTTTTGCCGATGTTGGAGGTGTGCGGATATTTACCGCATCGCAGGGCATGTTTGGTAGTCAGCGCGGCGAGCCGTTACAGTTTTACGTCCGTGGCACCAATCTGGAGCAACTTTCTCAGCAGTCTGAACAACTGTTGCATGCACTGAGTCAGCATGATGGTTTAGGACGAATTGATATGGATTCCCGGCTTGACCAACCAGAGCTAAGGCTGGTGGTTGATCGTGAACGGGCACATTTTATGGGGCTACGAACATCCGATGTCGTGCAGGCGGTCAATATATTTATTGGCGGTGCAGATGTAGCCCGGTTTGATGATGACTTTGGCGGTGGGGAGCGTTTTCGAATTCGGCTCAAAGGTCGGGACGATCAATTTACTACGGCGGCTGACATTAATCGAATTTGGTTACGAAACTCTGAGGGAGAAAGGATCCGATTGGATGCGGTGGCGAGTTTTGAAGAGGGGCATGCGCCTGCCGTGATTAGTCGTTATAACATTCAGTACGCGACACCATTTTACATAGCACCGGATATTCCATTGTCAGATGCCATTGAGTTGGTTCATCAAACGGCGGAGCGAACTTTATCGGGTGGTTACAGTATCGCCCTGACCGGTCAGGCGGAAGAGCTGGGCCGGACGGTTCAAGCGATGATTTTTGTCTTCCTTGTTGCTGTGGTGTTGGTCTATATGGTACTGGCAAGTCAGTTCAACTCCTATTTGCAACCGATCATTATTATGACCGCCATGCCACTTGCGATGATGGGTGCCTTTATCGGTCTGTGGGTCACCGGCAACTCGTTAAATATTTATTCGATGATTGGCATGGTGTTATTAATTGGTGTTGTCACGAAGAACTCTATTTTATTGATCGATCTCACCAACCAATACCGGGATAAACAAGGCATGTCCATTGATAAAGCCTTGCAAATGGCTTGTCCAGTTCGGCTACGGCCGGTGTTGATGACTTCACTTACCTTGATTTTAGCCATGATCCCCGCTGCGTTTGACCGTGGGCCAGGTGGTCAGGGAAATATGTCACTGGCTATTACCGTGATCTTTGGCATGTCAATTGCGACGGTATTGACTTTATTGTTGGTTCCAACGGCCTACAGTGTATTAGAAGAGCAAAAGCTTAAATACATTAAGGAGCAAGAGAAACCACAAGAGAGTGAGGCTCACAGCCTGTAAATCTGTATCTTCTGTTGTGAAACCGCTATACTAACGGCCTGTTTTTACACGGGCCGTTTTTTCATGTCACAGTCAGCTACACCTATCCGAACCAGAGCACCTGTTGCTCGTATGGCCCCTGAACGCGACTTGTTCTCGTACCCAAAATACTGGGCAGAGTGCTATGGCACGGCGCCATTTTTACCAATGTCACGTCAGGAAATGGAAGCGCTCGGTTGGGATAGCTGCGATATCATTCTGGTGGTGGGAGATGCGTACGTTGACCATCCAAGCTTTGGTATGGCCGTGGTGGGGCGAATGTTGGAGCAGCAAGGCTTTCGGGTCGGTATTATTGCGCAACCGGACTGGCACAGCAAAGATGCGTTTATGCGCCTTGGCAAGCCGAATCTTTTTTATGGCGTATCTGCCGGTAACATGGACTCGATGATCAACCGCTATACCGCCGATAAAAAGCTACGGCATGATGATGCCTATACCGCTGGCGATATTGGCGGGAAGCGGCCAGACCGAGCTGTGTTGGTGTACTCGCAGCGTTGCAAAGAAGCCTACAAAGATGTCCCGGTAGTGATTGGTGGCATCGAGGCCAGCCTGCGGCGGATTGCGCATTATGATTACTGGTCGGAAAAAGTTCGCCGCTCGGTGCTGTTTGATGCCAAAGCTGACATCCTGATTTATGGCAATGCTGAGCGTCCACTGATTGAGGTCGCTACTCGTATTGCTGCTGGTGAAAGCATCAGCACAATTCAGGATGTGCGTGGTACCGCGGTGATCCGCAAAGAGCCGCTGGTGGGCTGGCGTGGGGTCGATTCAACGGCGCTGGATAAAATTGGTAAGATTGATCCGGTGCCAAACCCTTATGGGGCAGATGATGTTGGCTGTAGCAGTTACTCTGAGTTTGCCAAGCAAGGCATTGATCTGAGCAAGCCGCAGGTGGAAGCCAAAGCGGTGGTGGTGCAACCGGCTAAGCAAAAGCCCTGGGAGCTAACCTACGTTAAGCTGCCAGCGTTTGAGCAAGTCAGCGTGAATAAGCCGCTGTATGCGCATGCATCCCGAATTTTGCACCAGGAAACCAACCCCGGTTGTGCCCGTGCCATTATGCAGCGCCATGGTGATCGCCATATCTGGGTCAACCCGCCAGCTTTTCCATTGAGTACCGAAGAGATGGATTTGGTGTTTGGCTTGCCCTATCAACGGGTGCCTCACCCTGTTTATGGTAAAGAAAAAATCCCTGCTTACGAGATGATCAAAACATCGGTCAATATCATGCGTGGTTGCTTCGGTGGCTGCAGCTTCTGCTCTATCACCGAGCACGAAGGCCGTGTTATTCAAAGCCGATCGAAAGCCTCAATCTTGCAAGAAGTGGAGCAAATTCGCGATAAAGTACCTGGCTTTACCGGGGTGATTTCTGATCTGGGTGGGCCAACGGCCAACATGTACAAGTTGCGTTGCAAGAACCCTCGCGCTGAGCAAACCTGTCGTCGCCCATCTTGTGTGTACCCGACTATTTGTGAACACATGGATACCGATCAAAGCCCAACGGTTGAATTGTATCGCGAAGCTCGCTCCTTACCGGGCATTAAAAAGGTGTTGGTCGCCTCAGGTGTTCGTTATGATTTAGCGGTAGAAGATCCGAATTACGTCAAAGAGTTGGTGCAGCATCATGTTGGTGGTTATCTGAAGATTGCACCGGAACATACCGAAGAGGGTCCTTTATCCAAAATGATGAAACCCGGTATGGGCGCGTATGATAAATTTAAGGCCATGTTTGAACAGTACAGTAAAGAAGCGGGCAAAGAGCAGTACCTGATCCCGTATTTTATATCTGCCCATCCAGGCACGACTGACTTGGATATGATTAACCTGGCGCTGTGGTTGAAAGAGCGTGATTTTAAGCTGGACCAGGTGCAAAACTTTTATCCCAGCCCTATGGCGAATGCCACAACGATTTACCACACCGGTATGAATTCGCTGAAAAACATCCACAAAGATACAATGGATGATGTGGCGGTGCCAAAAGGCGAGCGTCAGCGTCGTTTGCACAAGGCGTTACTGCGCTACCATGATTCGAAAGGCTGGCCACAAATTCGTGAAGCGTTACGTCAACATGGCATGGAGCACCTTATTGGCCGTGGCAAAGATTGCTTAGTGCCAGCTGAAAGCCGTGATGAATTGCGCAAACCATCGCGTCATCGTAACCAAAGCAAGGGGCAGCCTGCGCTAACACGTCATACCGGGCTTGATCCGGCTGCCAAATCAACCCGATCTAATCGTTCCAAAGTGCGTAAGCTCAAAGCCTGAGTGGTGATGAGCGTGCGTACGATATGGTTCATACCCGATTAAGCTACCTTGGTTATACTCGCTAATATCATACAAATACAGTGTAGCTACCCATCTACAATGAGTGAGCTACATTGCACTTTGTTTCGTATACAAAACAGCGGTAGCGGTTGATTACACGCATCAAAAGCTGATCGGGTAAGGTAGGATATGTTCACTTCTGTCTGGCGTTCTATCGGAAGAGTGTCAATAGTTATAGTTTTATCAGGTATTGTTATACCAAATCTTCAAGCTGACCCTCGTCCGGTTCTGACATGGGCCGTTAATGACGCGCCGCCATTTCATATTGTGTCTGGTAAATATCAGGGGCAGGGTATTTGTGACGCCTTGATCCGAAGTGTCAGCTCACAATTGACCGGGTATCGCCATGAACTGATAGAGTTACCACAGGCGAGAATCGGCTTGCTGTTGGATAGAGCTGAACCGATGTGTTTCCCTTGCATGATCCATAAACCAGAAGGCGAGAGCCGAGCCTTATATAGCGAACCTACGCATCACTATAAATCCCACGGTATTATTACCACGAGTGAAAAAGCCCGGCTGTTAAGACAGCGCTATGGCAACAATGTATCACTATCCGAACTGTTTATGGATAGCCACTGGCGATTTGGTCACCCGGCAGGTCGTCGCTTTGGCATGCTTCAGCCTTTAATTGAACAAGCTGAACAGCACAGCAGGCACAGCTTTGCCCTATCGGGTGATCAAGGTCCTATGGCAGTGATGGCCATGGTAGCTGCTGATCGACTCGACTTTACCATTGATTACGCTATGGTGCTGCATTACTACAATGTACATCACCAAACCCAACTTGAGTTGCTGCCTATTTTAGAGCTTGATCAACAGAAAGTGGCTGGGGCTATTGGTTGCACCAATAATGAGTGGGGGCAGCAGGTCACCGATGCGATTAATGTGGTGTTGCCTCAGGTGAAAAGAGACCCTGACTTTAACCAGGCATTGCAGCTCTGGATGCAATAAAGGTGGCTGCTACTTCAAATACTGTTCATACAGTTGTTGGTAGCGACCGCTGGATTTGAGCTGCTCTAAACCTTTAGCAAATACCTGTGCCAATTCAGCATCGCGAAAGGCTGCCTTGGTGTATTGACGCTGAGGAAAGAGCGGATGAAAGCGCACTTCTGCAGTAGTATCCATCGTATGAGACAATAAGCGTCGATACCAACTAAATATCGCACGATCCACAATCACAACCTCGGTACGTCCAAGCCAAAACATTGCATTTTGATTGTACTGGCTGAGTTCCTGATAGCCTTGGTTCGGATGGTTATCGGTACCATACAAATGATGGAATACCTGCCCGAGTGGAGTATCAGGCTGACTGGCGCCTTGCCACGACACTACCGAGTAGTTCCGCAAATCTGCAATTTGTTCCAGCTGCGCTTTGCTCGAAACTTTACTTACCGCAATGTTTTGGTAGTAACTAAACTCCTCCACGTAATGGAGCTCAGGTAAAAACTCGGTACCTATTCCAGCGGCTACATCCAAATCTGAGAAGTTAACTAAAGCGCGATTTAGTTGATGAAAAGGCAGTACGACAAACTCAATGACATAACCGGAGCCTGCCATGGCTTCCCGGAAAATATCCACCTCAAGCCCGGATATCTGCTGATCATTTGATACCACAAAAGGAGGTTTGTCTGCGCCTAACGCAACCAAAAGCATACCTTTTTCAGCAGGTGGATCAGCTAAGAGATTACAGCACACGGCAATAAGTAATGAAACACAAAGCTTGGTAGTCGACTTCATACACCACCCAAATCATAGCGTCAGGCACGAGTATGGCATGATTTTTTGGATTTAGCATCTAACTGGATCCATTATAAAAATAGGGTATGCTACATGTAAAAATAACAGGAGTAATGATGAAGCAAGGTAGCTTAGTTTGTGTCGGCACTGGTATGACGTTGGGTTCACATATCAGCCCATTGAGCCGAAGTTATATCGAGCAAGCCGATGTGGTGTTTGTGTTGGTTGCCGATGGCATTACCGAACAGTGGATTGAAGGCATGAATACTGATGTGCGCAGTTTGCAGCCATTTTATTGTGAAGGGCAATCACGGATGATCACCTATCGGCAGATGGTGGCCACCATGCTGGAGCAAGTGCGGGCCGGGAAAAAGGTAGTGGGTGCCTTTTATGGCCACCCTGGGGTGTTTGCCTGGGTGCCACATAAAGTCATCGCTACAGCCCGCGAAGAGGGCTATACCGCCCATATGGAGCCAGGCATTTCGGCTGAAGATTGTTTAATTGCCGATTTGGGGATTGATCCAGGCACATACGGCTGCCAGCATTACGAAACCAGTCAATTGATGTTTTATAAACGCGTACTGGATCCGTCGGCTTACCTGATTTTATGGCAAGTAGGCATAGCTGGTGATCGCTCGCTGACTAAATTCAGCACGGGGGCGGCTTATCGTGAGTTGTTGGTGTCGATGTTGGCTGACTACTACCCCAATGATCATGAAGTTATTTTATACGAAGCGATTTGTTTGCCTATTCAAAAAGCGCGAATAGAGCGGTTACCTTTGCATGCTTTGCCGCAAGCAACGATGGATTTAAAAACGACATTGGTAATACCACCTTGTCGTGACATGGAGCCGAATCATGCCATGCTGGCTAAGCTAAAGATGCTGACAGAGCAAAATTAACAGAGGCTGGTATGTCAGAACAGGCTTTTATTGCTACGGCAAGTGATTTTGTGTTTGAAACCAGTCAGCTACGATGTCGGCTGTTATCAAACAAAGATCAAACACTTTATCTGAGTTTGTACAGCACGGATGAGATCATGCGCTTTATCACCGAGCCGCTTACAGAAACAGCAGCTGAGCGGAGCTTTCAGTTTGCTTTGCGCTGCGCAGAGCAGCGACCACTTCGGCGATTATTTTTAGTGGTCGAGAGCAAAAACAAAGGTGTCGCATTGGGCGTTGTAGGGATCAGTTCACTGGATTGGCAGCAACAGAGTGTTGAATATGGCCTAATGCTAACTAAAACAGGGCAAGGTAAGGGCTATGCGCCGGAAGTAACAAAAGCCTGTCTCGCTCACCTGACACAGACTATTGGCATGAAACGGGTCTGGGTTGATATCTCAGAGCAGAACAAAGCCGCGCTCAAAGTGGCACGAATGGTTGGCTTTACGCCAAGTCGACTGGACAAGCGCATCTATGAGTACAGTTCGATTTGAATGATTTACAACCTGAATTGATATTTTACCTTTACCGAATTTATTACCAGAAAGTGCATTATGAAAGTAATTAAGTTGGCGATTAGGATGTCTAAAAGATAGTGTTACTGTGCTCTTACTGCATTTAGTGGTTGCTATTGAAGTTGCTTTAGCGATAATGAAACTGTTTATATCCTTGAACTCATTGCTACAAATATATAAAAATACAAAGGAGCATTTGATGCATGACGTGATTAGATTATTAGAAAAACTTGGTAATGATGCTAGTTATAGCTTTATTGCTAAAAGCTTAATGCAAACTGAAATTGCAGCTGATAGTGAGTTATATTTGGCTTTACAGAAGGCTGATGTAGCTAAACTAGAGTCTCTGATTGGTGTGAGAAACAATGTTGTGTGTGCCATATTTGCACCTGAAGAAGAACCTGAAAAAGTACCTGAAGAACAGCCAGAAGATGAACCTCAACCAGAGCAAGAGCCTATTGAAGAAAAGTCATACATAGCAACAGTTAATCGTGTTGCTTGATGAGTAATTGATGGTTATTCGAGCCATGTTTTTAAGGTTGATGCAATTCTGTTTGCTATTGACACTGTGCACTGTGCAACTGGTTCACTCAAGTGAGCAAACCTTGTGGTTGAAGCTTGAGCAGCTTGATGATTTACGAGCGACTCATGGAGCTCAATTTACGGAACAGTTGCCGTTACTTGAATCTGAGTTGGCAATCGCGACACGCGATGAGCAGAATTACTTTAGGTTGCTTGAGGCGTATCGTCACGGTTTAACAGGCGATTTAACAGAGGCTTATCTCACCGTAAAGCCTCTAATATCACCTACAACTGAGGAAAACCTGCGTTTAAGAGCAACGGCAATGGCAACCAATGTATTGGTGCTATCGCAACAGTATTTAGAAGCTTTTCATTATTTGAATGAGCTGACCACTCAACTCAATGACACGCACGCCCCGAAAACAATAGAGCAAGCTTCTGCAGTTATTGCCTTAACACTGATTCAGTTATCAAAATTTGATGATGCTACGTTTTACATTGATACTTTACAGCAACAAGCAGAGTCAGGAAAAGCGCTGTGTCATGCCAGCTATCTAAATGTTGAAGTATTAGCTGGTAAAAAGTTATGGCGTGAACTTGAAGAGAAAGCCTGGCAAGCAGCAGAGTATTGCGCTGATTTCGGTGAAAACCTTTACAGCTTGCTAATATTGAACAAATTCCATGAAATGCTGATTGAAACGGAGCGTTATGAGGAATCGGTAAGCTTTTACCAAGAACAGTACGAAAACTACCAATCTACTCGCTACTCAGCTCTTATTGCATTCACCAAAGCTCTTGCTGCAAACGCTTATATTTCTCTGGGCGAATTTAGCACTGCTCATGAACTGATTCAAAAAGCAGAAGCTTTAATCAATATTGATGAAACGAATCAAGCAAGCCAGTTAATTTATCAGGTAAAGTATTTATTAGCTGAGGCCGAGAATAATTATCAACTTGCACTTGCCGCATATAAAGAGTTCAGTCGAAGACAGTCTGATTTCCGAGATGATGCTTCGGCCAGAGAGCAGGCATTTCATCTGGCGAGAGCGCAAGTCACTGCTAAAAACAGGCAGATTGAGTTGTTGAATAAAGACAATCTGCTTTTGCATTTACAGCAAGAGGTGCTTAGCAAAGAAGCGCAAAATGCCCGTTTGTTGATCGGTCTTTTTTTGGTGTTATTTTTAGCAGCCGGTGTTTTGGCATACCGCGGCCTGACAGGGCGACATCGCTTTAAGCACTTAGCTGAGTTTGATGCCCTAACCGGGATCAGCAACCGCTATCATTTCAATCAACTGGCGGAACAATCACTCAGCACATGCAAGCAAAAAAATATAACGATGGGTGTGGTAATGTTCGACCTTGATCACTTCAAGCAGATTAACGATCAGTTTGGCCATGCTGTAGGAGATTGGGTGTTACAGCAGGTGGTTAATAGCTGCCGTAACTTTATGCGTTTAGATGATGTGTTTGGCCGTTTGGGCGGTGAAGAGTTTGCCATTTTGTTGCCTGGCTGCCATGCCGATAAAGCATTGATGCTGGCAGAAATATGCCGTGATGCCATTGAAGACATTGATACCTCTGCCAGTGGCCATGAGTTCTTATTAACTGCAAGTTTTGGTGTGACTTCGAGCGATAGCTCAGGTTATGATTTAAAACAACTGTTAGCCGACGCTGATGCCGCGATGTATCATGCTAAGAAACAAGGTCGGAATCAGGTTCATTTCTTTAGTGGCCGTGAGGCCGTCAATCCTTCCGCTTAGATTTTTTTCGATTAAGGAGTAGCTGGCATGCCGCAGCAGTGGGTACCTAACCATGATTTTCTCAGTCTGACACGACAAAACCCAAACGGGTTAGCACCAAGCCAGTTTCAGTTAGAGAATGGTACTGAGGTACAAATTTGGGATACCGGCGTGATCTGCTTTACGCCAGAGGGTGTGCAAGACAAAGATATTGTGTTGTCTTGTGGTGTACATGGCAATGAAACAGCGCCAATAGAGCTTTGTGCTGAGTTGGTCAGCGATGTGTTGCAGCAAAAACTTGTGCTAAAGCAGCGAACCTTGGTGTTGTTCGGCAATCCATGGGCGATTAATGCTGGTAAACGGGAGGTAGAGGAGAACCTGAACCGGTTGTTTTCTGGGCATCACAGCAAAGGAGCGGGATTAATCAATGCAGAGCGTAAACGAGCTCTTGCTCTGGAGAAATACGTCACTCGTTTCTATCAGCAGGCACCAGTAGGGACGCGTAAACGTTACTTGTATGACTTGCATACTGCTATCCGTGGTTCCCGCTTTGAAAAATTTGCCGTGTATCCATACCTGCATGAGCGTAAATGGCAGCAAAATCAATTTGAGTTTTTATTGGCTTGCGGCGTAAGTACGGTATTGTTGATGCAAACTGCGGCCTCTACTTTTAGTTATTATGCGTCACACCAGCATGGTGCTGATGCTTTTACGGTTGAGCTGGGCAAGGTGCGTCCTTTTGGTGAAAATAATATGAGCCGCTTCACTGAAGTAAGGCAAAGTCTACGCGCTTTGGTCGCCGATGAAGCCCTGGCGGTAAAACCCTTTGTGGAAAGCGATTTTCATTTGTACGAAGTGTACCGCTCTATCAATAAGCAAACGCAGGATTTTAAACTGCACTTTGCAAATGATGTCGAAAATTTCACGACCTATCCGGTGGGCACTTTATTGGCTACCGATGGCGATACGGAATATCGGGTAGAAAAGGAAGGCGAGGCGCTGATCTTCCCAAATGCTAAGGTAGCCATAGGCCAGCGTGCCATGTTGATGGTGGTTCCACGTTCCGTAAAAGGTCAGTTGGAATAGCCACTTCGAACTAACACCAATATCAAACTGTAGGGGCGCATGATTGCGCCCAAAATCCAAATCAAATTGTAGGGGCGCATGATTGCGCCTTTTTTAATATGTTTTGTTTACAGGGGCGCAATTAAACGGCCCTACGCGAACTCAGGTCTCAGTACACCAAAACTGACAGCTGTACAGTTTTCAGCGCTGAAAAGGCAGTGACTAGTGTTGCAATGCAGTTTACGTAAAGGTAAAGTTGGCACCGAGAATAACTACTCATAACAATAATAATAGCTGATCCAGCTCATAGAAGCCGGACAAAATGGGGAAGAGCGGTCTAGAGTGACTATACTTTGGCCAGCTTTGCATGTTCAACCTTGAGGTCTGGTTGCCGCTTACGTCAACCAGCCACAAGTAACAACCAAGAGAAACCCTATGACCAACCCAAACAACGCCACCAATACGTCGGTGCATTCTGCAGAATTCATCAGTGGCCACGCGTTAAGCATTCCTACCCTGCGTGTTCTAAAAGATGACGGCACCCTGTACGATGGGGCGACTGCGCCTGAGCTAGACAAAGCCACCGCACTAAAAATGTACGATACCATGGTTTTCACCCGGGTGCTGGACGAGCGGATGCTGGCGGCACAGCGTCAGGGACGTATTAGTTTTTATATGCAATGCCTCGGCGAAGAAGCTGCCATTATTGGCAGTGCCGGTGCGCTGGATGATGAAGATATGATCATGGCACAGTATCGTGAGCAAGGCGCTTTACGCTACCGGGGCTTTACCTTGGAACAGTTTATGAATCAGCTGTTTTCCAATGAGAAAGACTTGGGTAAGGGCCGACAGATGCCAGTGCATTATGGCAGCAAGGCATTGCATTACATGACAGTATCGTCACCACTGGGTACGCAAATCCCTCAAGCCAGTGGCTATGCCTATGCGCAGAAGCTGCGTGGCAAAGACAACCTGACACTGTGTTATTTTGGTGAAGGCGCCGCCTCCGAAGGTGATTTCCACGCTGGTTTGAATATGGCTGCTGTGCACAAAGCACCGGTTTTGTTCTTCTGCCGTAACAACGGCTATGCGATTTCTACGCCCGCTAACGAGCAATTTCTTGGTGATGGTATTGCTTGTCGTGGTGTCGGATACGGTATCAAAGCCATTCGGGTGGATGGTGCAGATATCTTGGCTGTGTACCAAGCGACCAAGATGGCACGTGAGCAAGCACTGGCCGAAAAAGAGCCGATCTTAATTGAGTCAATGGCCTATCGATTAGGTGCTCATTCTTCCTCAGATGACCCAAGTGGTTATCGCTCGAAAGAAGAAGAAGAGCTATGGCGTAAAAATGATCCTATCAGCCGTTTTCGGTTATGGCTTATTAACCAAGGCTGGCTGGATGATGCTTCTGATACGGAACAAACCACGGCTTTACGTCAAGAAATCCTTGATGCGCTGAAAGTGGCAGAAAAAGTAGCCAAACCGGGGATTGAACACATGATTTCCGATGTCTATGCCGAGCCAACTGAGTTATTGCAGCAACAACTAAAAGAATTGAAAGCGCATATTAAGAAGTACCCGGATGCCTATCCGGTGACTGCGGGGAGAATTGACTGATGGCAAAGATGAATATGTTGCAAGCCATTAATAATGCGCTTGATCTGGCCATGGAAAAAGACGATGGCGTGGTGTGTTTTGGCGAAGATGTTGGCCACTTTGGTGGTGTGTTTCGTGCGACCAGTAAGTTGCAGGAAAAGTATGGCAAAGCACGTTGCTTTAATACGCCGCTGACCGAGCAGGGCATTGCTGGCTTTGCCAATGGTATGGCAGCACAAGGTATGAAGCCTGTGGCGGAAATTCAGTTTGCCGATTACATTTTCCCGGCCTTTGACCAAATCGTCAATGAAAGCGCTAAGTTTCGCTATCGTTCTGGCGATGAATTCAATGTAGGTGGTCTGGTATTTCGTACCCCTTACGGCGGTGGTATTGCCGGTGGCCATTACCACAGCCAGTCACCTGAAGCTTATTTTGCCCACACACCGGGTTTAAAGGTCGTAGTGCCACGCGATCCTTATCAAGCGAAAGGCTTATTACTGGCCTCGATTAACAGCCCTGATCCAGTCATATTCTTTGAGCCTAAGCGTTTGTATCGAGCCTCGGTTGGCGAAGTGCCAGAGGAGTATTACGAGTTACCGATTGGTAAAGCCGAAGTGGTTCAGGAAGGTACTGATTTGACGTTGCTGGCGTGGGGCGCACAGATGGAAATCGTGCAAAAAGCGGCGGATATGGCGGAGAAAGATGGTATTTCCTGCGAAATTATCGATTTACGCAGTATTTTGCCGTGGGATGTTGAAACTGTGGCGCAATCCGTATTAAAAACGGGTCGCTTAGTCATTAATCACGAAGCGCCGTTAACCGGTGGTTTTGCAGGTGAAGTCGCGGCGACTATTCAACAGCGCTGTTTCTTGCATCTGGAAAGCCCAATAGAGCGCGTTTGTGGTCTGGATGTCCCTTACCCATTGGCGCTAGAAAAAGAATACATCGCCGATCATCTGAAAACCTATGAAGCCATTGTGCGCTCCATCAACTTTTAAGAGGGCAGTATGAAAACAGATTTTATTCTGCCAGACATTGGCGAAGGCATTGTGGAATGTGAAGTGGTCGAATGGCTGGTCGCTGAAGGCGATACCATCAAAGAAGACCAGCCTGTCTGCGATGTCATGACCGATAAAGCCTTGGTACAAATTCCTGCCGTTCACGATGGCGTGGTTAGTAAGCTGTATTATCAAAAAGGGGATATCGCCATTGTGCATAAACCCTTATTTGAAATGGAGCTGGTAGATGACGGCCAGTCAGCTGAGAAAGACAGCAGCGCTGCTAACCAAGTGACAGCTCTTGCCGCTGACTCTTCAGCAGAGGGCTCAGCAGCGACACAGCATGAAGACTTTATTCTGCCGGATATTGGTGAAGGTATTGTTGAATGCGAAATCGTCGACTGGTTAGTCGCTGAAGGCGATATGATTGAAGAAGATCAGCCAGTTTGTGATGTGATGACCGATAAAGCGCTGGTTCAAATTCCGGCTAAATACTCTGGTCAGGTCAGTAAGCTGTATTATGGCAAAGGCGACATTGCTAAGGTACATCAGCCACTGTTTGCTATGCAAATCGCAGGCACGGCTCCTGCTGGCGCAGGCGAAAGCAACAGCAAGCAGTCAGCACCAGCAGTAAATGCCAGCAGTTTATCGGGCAAAGCCGACAGCAATACTGTAGCCGCGCGGCCGGGTAAAGCCGTCGCCAGCCCTGCAGTGCGCCGTTTGGCTCGTGAGCTGGATGTGGATATTAGTAAAGTATCCGGTTCTGGTGATAAAGGGCGGGTATTTAAAGATGATGTACGCGCTTTTGCCGATGGCCATACTAGTACGAAAGCTTCCAGTGATAGCCGCTCAACAACAACTAGCACTGCTGCTCAGCCTTCACGTATTCAGGCATCTGCAGACGATAGAGTCGAGCCGATTAAAGGCGTAAAAGCCGCGATGGCACGGCAGATGATGGATTCGGTCAGCAGCATTCCGCACTTTACTTACTGCGATGAAATTGACCTGACTGAGCTGACTGCGTTGCGTAATCAGCTGAAAGATCAGTATCGTGAGCAAGGGGTAAAGCTGACCATGATGCCTTTCTTTATGAAAGCACTATCAATGGCTATCCGCGAGTTCCCGATCTTAAACAGCCAGCCCAACGCTGATTGCAGCGAACTGACTTACAAAGCGTCGCACAACATCGGTGTTGCTGTGGATTCGAAAGTAGGCTTATTGGTGCCGAACATTAAGCACTGCGAGCAAAAGTCGATTGTCGATATTGCTAAAGAGCTGACTGAACTCACCGATAAGGCCAGAGCAGGGCGGGTTAGCCCTGATCAGCTGAAAGGCGGGACTATTAGCATCTCCAACATTGGTGCTATTGGTGGAACAGTTGCTACGCCTATCATCAACAAGCCAGAAGTGGCCATTGTCGCGCTGGGCAAAGTACAAGTCTTGCCGCGCTTTAATGCTAAGGGTGAGGTAGAAGCCCGCCAACTGATGCAAATTAGCTGGTCTGGTGATCACCGCGTCATCGATGGCGGTACCATCGCCCGTTTCTGCAATCTATGGAAACAGTACCTGGAGCAGCCAGCTTCCATGCTAGTGGCAATGAAGTAGAGGTAGCTTCATCCTTGGCAACAACATTTAAAACCCATGCTTCGGCATGGGTTTTTCGTTATATTTACTGCACATATTCTCATGTCTTTTATATTCCGTTATAGATGATTAACTCCAGGTATTTTAGTTGTATTTTTATTGGTTATTTTTGTTTGTATAATGTTGATTATTGGTGTTTAAATATGTAGTGTTAAGTTTGTATTGGATGTGATGGTGTCAACCTGAATCCATTAGGCTTGCCAGATACTTCAAGGCATACATCAATTATGAAGGTGTTATATGATTACATTAGAAGAAATAATTATCTCTAGAGGCGATTTAGAGAAAATTTATCGTTCTGATATAGATTTAACTTTATGGAGAGCGGTTAATCGGGCGGAGAGTGAGAAGGTAATAAACCCATTATACCCTGATTTAGAAGAAAGAATACTTCCAAATGGCCGAGTCAGGCTTGCAGATGTCACTACTTTCGTCAAGAATGGAATCACTCATGTAAAGTCAGAAGAAAGTCGCGGTACTTCTTTATCTGATATTGATGGTTTATTCGGGCATAAAAATTGGGAATATGTGGTCATCCCTGCAGGTACCATTGTTCCTAAGGAGCTAGTGATCACAAAAGATCATTACATCCCAAAAAAAGAGTCTTGGCATTACTCAATTTCTCCAAATTTTGATATGCCGGTCAGTAAGTTTTTGCAAGCGTTAGATAAGTTAGCGCTTAATGCAAACATCAACATCAAGGTATCTTATGCAAAGTCTTGATATTCGCACGATAGCCGTTTGCATCCAAGCTTTAGAAGATGCAATACGATACTATGAATTGCTCTCTCAGTCAGATACTACAGATAATGATGACTATGAGGAGTGCAAATATATGTATGAAATAGAGTTAAGCCGATTATGTGAGCTGTACACACAAGCTGAAATACGTGGTGAAGCTCCCACGCCACTTAGCAAGCTGCTTAAACTACGGCAATAAAAGTGTAATTACAGGTACAGGTAAGCTAGTGTATTTCGTATATAGTACTGTGGCGACAAAAGATGTAAATACGCTTCAAGCAAATCAAGGTGACTCGGTTTATTGATACGCTGCACCATTAGGCCAGTTTCGGCTGTGTTCGGGCTTAGCAGAGTAAGCTATGATGTACAAACACCAACTTAGAAACTTTTACATTCCAGAAGAGCAGTCGTTTTACCTGCTGAATGCCAATGATGCCCGCAAGTTAAGAGAATGGGTGGCTTTATGTATCTCTGAGTTGGAAAAGCTGGGCTATCAGCAGATAGAATTGATAGGTAAGGGCGCTTATGGTTTTGCTTTTGCAGGCGTCAGCTTGCAGGGTGAGCAATGCGTTTTTAAGTTTTCGCGCATTACCCTGCCAGTTCATATTCAGGAGAGGCTGGCCGATGAAGCCTTTATGTTGTCGCAAGTGCAACACCCAGCGATACCGCGTTATATCACCTATCAGTTGATTAAAAAACAAGGCATCCTGATGATGGGGCGTGCCAGGGGTATGGATCTGGAGCAATACAGCTTAAAGCATGGCCGCTTATCAGCGCGCTTGCTGGTAAAGCTGGCAGCGCAACTGGCTGAGCTCCTTAAAGTGCTACGGCAACATCGTAAAGATGGCGTGCGGGCTCCTATTGTGCATGGTGATATTAAGCCCTCTAACCTGGTGTTTGATGCAGAGGCAGAGCAGATAAGCCTGGTCGATTGGGGATCGTCGGTATTCGCTCAGACCGATGAACAGGGGCAGTTTATCAGCAACGATGTCATGGGGTTGATGTCGGCCGATTTACAACACTCCAATGGCCGATTGGGTGATGTCTACTTTATTGGTCCTGAACAGCGCTCAGGCCAATTATCCAACCCACGCTTTGATGAACAAGGGGTCGCTAGTACCTTGTATGCGTTGGCCTCTGGTCAGTCGTGTCGCTTTGGCTACAAAGCAATCCCAGCTCGTAGCCTTGGTTTACCTCAGGAATTTGCCACCATGTTGGATAGCTTACTGGCAGACGATACGGTGTTACGACAGCAAGCCGGCGATTATTTTTTGCAGCATATGCCACGTTTACAGCGCTTGGTGTTACCAGAGCTATCGCTTTTGGATGACAACGCCTTATTACCGGTGTGGGTCAGTCCGGTGCGGCATGACCTGGATACCGTAGTGTATTCATCGCGCAAATCGTTTCTGCGTGAACACAGTATTGAAGATGGTATTAGTTACATCGATGATGCGCAGCTAGAGCGCTACTATAAAAACTATCTGGATGGTATGGGGGATACGGAAAAAGCCTTCATTGCAGCCGTTAGCCGTTTGGCTCGTTATCCGGTAGTGGGGGGGCTGGCTATTCACTGGCAGCCAAAAGGGGTGTACATCGACTCCAGCTTAAATCTTTACGACGACAGCCTAACACGTTCATTTGCCGTAGCAGTGAATAATGTAGTGCAGCTGGCGCAGGCCATTGGTCGGGTGGGGATCTTCAAGGCATGCTTATTCAATGCCCGCAACACCATCCATATCAGCCGGGAACATATCTCTGAGCCGTTTATACCACCGAAAGAGGCTGAAATACCGTATCGCATTGCACCAGTGCTTAGTAGCGATGCTTCGAGTAAACAGCACTCGTATTTTGAAGATGGCAAAGATCCAGATGAACAGCTGATCTTGCCAGATAGTATTATGGACGATATTGCTCGGTTAAATCAGATCCGGCACACCGGTTGTTTGATTTTTGAGGTCACCCCCTTGTACATGAAGATCCACAGCTACTACCGTTTACTGGATGTGACCGCTGAAGCTGAATTTAGTACCTTGTTAGCAAATATACTGCGCAAAGTACCGCAAATCAGTGGTGAGGGAGTCGGTGGCTTTATGAAACTGCCGCACAAGGATACACGTTTTTTTGAACATCAACCCATGCAAGCCAGCTGCTATTATCCGGCCAACCCAATGCTTTGGCTGCAGCATAATGAGGGGATTGGTGATTTTTAGAGCGAAACAAAGCCAGTAAAGGGCTTAAGACAGTGAATAGTGCTAATAAAAGGTTTAATTTTGCCTTTAAACCGAGTAATGTTAGGCCTTTAACAGGTCGTAGTATTGAGATCATGATTACAGCGCAAACTGAGCTCTATCAACAATTGCAGCAGCAAGCGGCTGCATTGTTAGACAATGAAACCGATATGATTGCCAATATGGCCAATCTGAGTGCATTAATTTTTAACACTTTACCACAACTTAACTGGGCTGGATTTTATATTATGCGCTCAGGTGAGCTGGTACTAGGTCCCTTTCAGGGGCAGGTAGCTTGTGTTCGTATTCCTGTTGGTAAAGGTGTCTGTGGCACTGCGGTATCAACTGGAAAGACCCAGCGAATTGCTGATGTGCATGCCTTTCCGGGGCATATCGCTTGTGATGCTGCCAGCGAGTCTGAAATTGTTATTCCGGTGCATCAAGGCCGGAATATCATTGCGGTACTGGATATCGATAGCCCGGTTTTGAATCGCTTTGATGCAGACGATCAGCTGCAGTTGGAACGGTTGGTTCAACTATTTGAGCAAACCTTATTATGAAAGCCTTACTAGAGGTTCGTGATTATTTATTTTCTCCTCATGATGTGGGTGATTGGGAGGGGGAGGAAGAACAGGTTGCTGATCAGCTCAATGCCATCTATCATGCCGTCTGGCCACTGTTCCCAGACGATACACCAACCAGTGACGTGGAGTCTCTGCTCAGTTTGCTATGGCAGCAACTGGCAAATGATAGTCTTATACTTGAAGCAAGCGAAGATGAGCTGATTGATTGGGCCATCGCCTATATAGAGAATCAACTGGCAGCAGAACCAGATCCTGCTGATCAGTTTGATGAGGATAATGAAGAGTAATTTTGCATGACAACCCCCAATAGTGAATTAAACGAACAAGCAGTAACTAAAAAACCTTCCAGCGTGAAAGATGTCATTGCTTTGCTAGCTGAGCATTATCCCAACTGTTTTTCGGTTCAAGGCCCGGCAAAACCATTGAAAATTGGTATTTTTCAGGATCTTGCTGCTACTGTGACTGAAGACAGTGTTTTCAGCAAAACTCAGTTGCGCCAAGCTTTACGAGTCTATACATCCAGCTGGCGCTATCTTGAATCGATTAAAGTTGATGCTGCCCGGGTAGATGTCAATGGTGTTGAGGTTGAGAAAATTGATCAACAACAAGCTGATCATGCTGCTGAAACCTTAGCTGAGAGCAAAGCCAAAGCAGCAGAACTGCGTAAAGAGCGGGCCCGAGCCGCTCATGCTGAGAAAAAAGCGGCTGCTGCAAGCCCTGCTTCTACTAAAAAGCCAGTGAACAAAAAGCCTTCTGGGCGCTCTAACGACCAAGCGGCTAAACCAAAAGTAAACCAAACGCGCCCTGCTAAGGTAAAAAGTAATGGGCCGAAGCAGCAAGCGTTAACTCCTTTGGCTGATGATGGCTTTGCCGTTGGTGGTAAAGTGCAAGTTCGATTAGGGCAAGCACCCATGTTTGCTACTATTATAGAAGTTGCCCGCAATGAGGTCACTGTCCAGTTAAACTCTGGTATGGTGATTAAAACCAGCCGGGACAGCTTATTTCAGTCCTGAACGTCTGGCTAGACGCGGGCCGGATTACTAATTGAGAGAATTATGAGATTATCTTTTGCTTTCTTTTTTGTGTTAATGCTTTGCTCGTTGCCATTGATCGCTGATGAGCGTGCCGATGAAGACAAGAGTTTGCCGGTGCTTGCACAGGAGTCTCAGCATGCCACAGCAAGTAAACGGATCTCTGCTTTATTTGCACGCCAACATTATGCGCCGGTTCAGCTTGATGAGGCTTTTTCAAATCGGGTGTATGAGCGACTACTGAAAAGCTTAGATTTTAACCGTACGATTTTGCTGCAAAGTGATGTTGACGCTTTTGATGTGAACCGCACTAAGTTTGCTGATGCTCTGAACAAAGGCAATTTATCTTTTGCCTTTGATATGTTTAATCAAAGTATGCAGCGCCGTTATGATCGTTTTGGTTATGCGCTACGAGTACTGGAACAAGACTTCGACTTTGACGAAGATGAATTGTATTTCTATGACCGTGAAGATGCCGACTGGGCGCAGAGTGAAGAAGAACTGGATCAGTTATGGCAGCAACGGGTGAAATTTGATGCATTGAATCTTAAGTTAACGGGTAAAACCGTTGAGGAAGCAAAAGAATTACTTGAGCGTCGTTACAGCAGCGCACAAAAACGCTTACTGCAGACCAACAACGAAGATGTGTTTCAGTTGATCATGAATGCTTATGCTCGCAGCATTGAAGCCCATACTTCTTACTTATCTCCTCGTAATGCCGATCGTTTTCAGCAAGAAATGAATTTATCTCTGGAAGGGATAGGTGCGGTGCTGCGGGCCGAAGATGACTATACGGTGATACAAAGTCTTGTCCCGGGGGGACCAGCCGATTTAACACAAGAGTTGAAACCGAAAGATCGTATTGTTGGTGTAGCTCAGGATGATGAAGAATTTGTTGACGTGATTGGCTGGCGCTTAGATGACGTGGTTGAGCTAATCAAAGGTCCAAAAGGCAGCACCGTTCGTTTGCAGGTGATGAGTGGTAGTTCAGTCATTGCTGGGCCTACCGATGTTGTCTCTATTGTACGGGATAAAATCAGGTTGGAAGATCGTGCAGCGAAGGCTGAGGTATTTGAACCGCTATTAACGACATTGGATAAACGCATCGGTGTGATCACTATTCCTGGTTTTTACAACAATCTGGCGGATGACGTAAAAAAAGAGCTGGTTAAAATGAAAGAGGCAGAGGTTGAAGCCATAATTATTGACTTGCGTGGTAATGGTGGTGGGTCGTTGCAAGAAGCAACGTTGCTGACTGGACTCTTTATTGAGCGTGGACCTGTGGTGCAAATCCGAGAAGGCTCTGGTCGTATTTCTGTCAGTCAGGACAGAGACGGCGTAAGCTACTACGATGGCCCCTTGACGGTCTTGGTCGACCGCTTTAGTGCATCGGCTTCGGAAATATTTGCTGCCGCAATGCAAGATTACGGACGTGCGCTAGTGGTTGGTGAGCAAACCTTCGGTAAAGGAACCGTTCAGCAGCATCGTGGCTTGGGCCGTATTTATGATATGTTTGATAATGATTTAGGCAGTGTGCAATACACCATTGCCAAGTTTTATCGTATCGATGGTGGCAGTACGCAGCATCGTGGTGTGATCCCGGATATTACTTTTCCATCCGCAATTGACCCTGAAGACTGGGGCGAAAGTCAGGAAGAAAATGCCCTGCCATGGGATTCGATCCCCGCAGCATCCTATCAACGTCTTGCTGTGATGGAACCCTATCTAGAGCGGTTGCATCAGCAGCATCAGCAGCGGATTGCTAATAATCCTGAGTTCCAGTATTTGCTGGCTGATATCGCTGAGTTTCAACAGCAACGTGAAGAAAAGTCGGTTTCATTGGTGAAGTCTGTCCGTTTACAAGAACGTGAGGAGCGCCAACAGCGCCAATTGGAACGCATCAATAGTCGCTTGGCTTTACTTGGCAAAGAGCCGATAGAAGATGCGGATGATGCTCCTGATGTGCTGAATGATTTGGATCCTCTGTTGGAAGAAACTGCATTAATCACCTTAGATTACTTGCAGGTAGGACGATACGCTAAACAATAAAAAAGCGTATTTTACTGGCGGCCTTAGCCGCCAGTTTTGTATGATAATAACGATAAAAAATAATAATGATAAGGTTGGTCTATGTTGGGAGCACGTGAGTCAATTCATGGCCAGTGGTCCAGTCGTTATGCGTTTATTCTTGCTGCGACCGGAGCTGCTGTTGGCCTGGGAAACATCTGGAAATTTCCTTACATCATGGGAGAGAACGGGGGAGGAGCCTTTGTTCTGGTCTATCTGCTTTGCATTGTATTGATTGGTATTCCCGTCATGATGTCCGAAGTACTGATTGGCCGTCGTGGACGTCAGAGTCCTGGTTTGTCGGTGAAAACACTTGCTCAGGAAGCAAATGCCAGTACTCGTTGGCAAATTGCTGGCTGGAGTGGTTTGGTTGCCAGTTACCTGATCCTATCTTTTTATGCCGTCGTTGCTGGTTGGGCTTTGGCTTATGTCTTTAAAACCGCTCGTGGTGATTTTAGTGATGTTTCGGCGGATGCTATTGGTGCGCAATTTGGTGCTCACCTTGCCGATCCCTGGCTATTAATGACGTGGTCTGCTGTTATTCTGTTCGTCACTGTCTTTGTCGTGGCAAAAGGGGTTCATAAAGGGCTGGAAAAAGCCGTCAACTTCCTAATGCCGTCGCTGTTTGTCTTATTGGCTATTATGGCAATTTACTCCGGCATGAATGGTGCTTTTGGTGAAGCTGCTGAGTTTATGTTTAAACCAGATTTTTCCAAATTAACCATTAATGGTGTGTTATTGGCTCTGGGACATGCCTTTTTTACGCTAAGTTTGGCTTCTGGTGCCATGATTATCTATGGTGCTTATTTGCCTGCTAATGTATCCATTGCTAAAACATCCATGTTGATTGCACTGGTGGATACGTGCGTAGCTATCGTCGCTGGTTTGGCTATTTATCCGTTGGTGTTCCAATACGGCTTAACGCCATCAGAAGGGCCAGGGCTAATTTTTGTTACCTTACCTATAGCCTTTGGCTCGATGCCATTCGGTACCCTATTTGGCACTTTATTTTTCGTGATGTTGGTGTTTGCTGCGTTTACGTCAGCGATTGCGATGATTGAGTCAACTGTAGCCTGGCTGGTTGAGAGAAAAGGGCTGAGCCGTTTGATGGCGACAGTTACTACTGGTGGTTCACTATGGTTGGTTGGCTTGCTGACGGTCTTTTCGTTCTCAGGTGCTGGTTGGGCAACATTCACTATTACGATCTTTGGGAAAACGCTGAGTAGTTATTTTGAAGTGGTTGACTACTTGACGTCGGCCATTATGTTGCCACTTGGCGGCCTTGCTGTTGCTATTTTTGTTGGCTGGACCATGAAGCGCAAGGTAACTGTAGAGGAACTCAACACATCAGCCTTAGCGTATGGCATTTGGCGTTTTGCCATTCGCTGGTTTACGCCTATCGCTGTGGCGGTGGTTTTCCTGCACTTGATTGGTGTATTGGATGGGGTCGTTCGCTTCGTTAATCCTTAGGAATTATAATGAATAATAAAATAAAAGATCCTAGCTTTCTCGATGCACTGTTACCTATTGTAGTGCTGATATCTTTGCTGTCTTCATCGGTATACTTGTTTGGCGATGATTCATCCTATGGTCCGAATCAAATCGCCTTATTTATCGCTTCTGCTGTGGCTGTATTGATTGGTATTAAAAACGGTTATCGTTGGGCGGATATTGAAAAAGCCATGACCAAAGGCATTGCGCTATCGTTAGGCGCCGTACTGATCTTATTGGCGGTTGGGGCCTTGATAGGGACTTGGTTATTAGCTGGTACTGTGCCCACCTTAATTTACTATGGCATGCAGTTATTAAGCCCAAGCTGGTTTTATGCAGCTAGTTGTATTTTGTGTGGCATTGTTGCGATGAGTATTGGCAGCTCCTGGACTACTGCTGCAACTATTGGTGTTGCCTTGATTGGGGTAGCCGCAGGGCTTGGATTGTCTCCAGCCATTACGGCTGGCGCTATCATTTCTGGTGCTTATTTTGGCGATAAGATTTCACCGCTTAGCGAAACCACAAATCTGGCACCTGCGGTTGCTGGCGCTGAGTTATTTGCCCATATTAGGCACATGCTATGGACTACGGTTCCGAGCATTATTATTGCTATTATCTTGTTTACCTTAATTGGCTTAAATAGTTCGCCGAGTGCTGATGATGCCCACATTAATCTGATCAGTTCTACCCTACAGGAACACTTTGCTATTAGTTTTTGGACCTTAATTCCATTATTTGTTTTATTGGCAATGGCGATTAAAAAGATCCCGGCATTTCCTACTGTGTTTATTGGTGCCTTGTTAGGTGGTATTTGGGCGGTTCTTTTCCAACAAGAGCTGCTACGCAATTTGGTCGATGGCGATTTGAGTCATGCGCTAGGTAGCTTTAAGTTGATTTGGGCGACCTTGTTTGATGGTTTTGCCTTGGATACCGGCTCTGATGAGTTAAATAGTTTGCTTAGCGGTGGTGGTATGTCTAGCATGTTAAATACTGTCTGGCTGATTTTTGCTGCCATGATGTTTGGGGCCGTTATTGAGAAAATTGGTTTGTTGCGTAAGTTTGTGCAATCGATTTTAAAAGCAGCCCATAGCACCGGCTCGTTGATCACCAGTACCATTGCGACCTGTATTGCGACCAATATTTTGACGGCAGATCAATACATGGCTATCGTCATGCCAGGGCGGATGTACAAGGAGGAGTATGAGCGCCGTGGTTTAGCTCCGGTAAACTTGTCCAGAACGCTAGAAGATGGCGGTACTATTACTAGCCCTTTGATCCCGTGGAACACCTGCGGTGCTTATATGCATGGTGTGCTAAATGTAAATCCGCTGGATTATTTCGTCTACGCTTTCTTTAACTTGATTAACCCAGTTTTGGCGGTCATTTATGCCTATTGTGGCATCAAAATATTAAAGCTGACGCCGCCTGAAAGTGTGCAGCAAGAGTTGCATGTACGTCCATAACTAAAAGGGGCTGGGTGCACTTACTCAGCCTTTCCTCTACTTACCTTTTGTGGTTGTAAACAGACCGAATTTATTTTAGATAATCGTCGATTAGAATGACTTCGGTATATACTTTACTCAAGCCAGACACACAGTGAACAGTGACTTTTCAATGGAGCCTCTATGTCTTTGGAAGCTAGCAATCGTCAGGTGAAACGCCTGACGGATTACACCTCACCGGATTTTACCATTCTGACCACTAAACTTACGTTTGAGCTGGATACGCATCAGACCCGGGTCACGGCGCTGACCCGGTTTAAGCGATTAAACCCGGCCGCAACTGAGCTGGTTCTGGATGGCCAGCAGCTCAATTTAATTTCGTTGCATTGCAATGGGCAGCGAGTCACCGAGCAGGATTTTAAGGTATCGGATGATAAGCTTCGTTTGCAGGTGGCTGAAGACGAGTTCTTGCTACAGATCGTCACAGAAATTAGTCCACAGGATAATACAGCGCTGGAAGGTTTATACTTTGCGAATGGTAGTTACTGCACACAATGCGAAGCTGAAGGGTTTCGTCGTATAACCTATTACCTCGATCGCCCTGATGTGCTCGCTGTCTTTACCACCACCATCATCGCGGATGCAGAACAACTTCCTTACCTGCTGGCGAATGGCAACCAGATCGAATCCTTCATTAATTCAGATGGTAAACGGCAAGTGATTTGGCACGATCCCTTTCCGAAACCCAGTTATCTATTTGCTTTGGTCGCCGGTGATTTTGATCAGTTGTCTGATTCGTTTACCACCGTTAGTGGCAAAAGTGTGTCATTGGTTTTTTATGTTGAAAAAGGCAATGGGCATCGGGCAAGCTTTGCTCTTGAATCGTTAAAGCGTGCCATGCGCTGGGATGAGCAGCGTTTTGGTCTTGAGTATGATCTTGATATTTATATGGTGGTCGCTGTTGACTTCTTCAATATGGGAGCCATGGAGAATAAAGGGTTAAACGTATTTAACAGTAAGTATGTACTGGCCAATGATGAAACTGCTACCGACACTGATTACTTTAATATTGAATCGATCATTGGGCATGAGTACTTTCATAATTGGACCGGAAATAGGGTCACTTGTCGTGATTGGTTTCAGTTGAGTTTAAAGGAAGGCCTGACGGTATTTCGTGATCAGGAGTTTAGCCGTGATATGGGCTCGCCTACGGTGAATCGTATTCAGGCTGTGCAGGTGATAAGAACCGCACAATTCGCAGAGGATGCCAGCCCAATGGCCCATCCAATTCGCCCTGAGAAAGTAATGGAAATGAATAATTTTTATACCGTTACTGTATACGATAAAGGGGCTGAAGTGATCCGGATGCTGCATACCATGTTGGGTGAAGATGGCTTTCAGGCTGGTATGCGTTTGTATTTTCAGCGTCATGATGGGCAAGCGGTGACGTGCGATGATTTTGTGCAAGCTATGCAGGATGCTACCGAGACTGATTTAAGCCATTTTCGTTGTTGGTATCAGCAATCGGGTACCCCTGAACTTAGCATGACACGTGCCTATGATGCCTCGACCCGGCAACTTCGCGTCACACTCCAACAACAGACCGCGGCAACAGCAGATCAAGCCAAAAAGGTACCGCTCCTCTTACCTATTCGTTATCAATTACTAAGTAAAAAACGAACGCAAGCCTCGTCGGTTTTTATGATGACACAAGCCAGGCAGGAATTGCTGTTTGATCAGGCTGATGCCGATGATCTGCCGGTGTTGTTAGAAGACTTCTCTGCGCCGGTGAAGTTACGTCATGATTATCATCAGGACGAGCTACTACGTATTGCCCGCGAAGCGAGCAATGGCTTTGCCCGCTGGGATGCGCTGCAAGCTTATTGGCAACTGCAACTACGCCTTTACATCGCTGGACCAGATAGCTTTACGCTGCCAGCTGCGTTACTCGATCTGCTAGGAGAGTGGTTGCAACAACCGAGCGATGATTTGGCGCTCACTGCAGAGTTATTGAAGGTCCCTGACTACGCCAGTTTTTCAGAAACCTTCGCTCAGATCCCTGTAGACGATATTCTTACTGCCATCAGTAGTTTTAAGCAACAAATCTCTGCTGCACTTTACACTAAGTTGCTTACTTGCTACCAACAACATCATACCGATGCTAGTTCGTATACTGAAGTAAATGCATCAAAACGTGCTTTGAAGAATCAATGTTTGCAGTACTTGAGTTGGCACCATGAAGCGAGTCGAGCCTTATTGGAAGCGCAGTATCATTCAGCAGTTGGTATGACCGATCGGTTAGCGGTATTAAAGTGTACCCAACAAAGTCTGCATCCTCTGTTTGAACCCTTGATGCAGCAGTTTGAGCAGCAATGGCAGCACGATGTGTTGGTATTGGATAAATGGTTTAGTTTAAAAGCATCGCTGCCAACAAAAGCCGTGCTAGACACGATGGAAACACTTGTTCAACACCCTCGCTTCAGTTGGCAAAATCCGAATCGTGTACGGGCTGTATTTCATGCGTTTGCCATGCAAAATGCTGGGCAGTTTCATCGGATGGATGGAGCAGGTTATCAGCTCCTGACGGAGACGCTTATTAAGCTCGATGGAATCAATGCGCAAGTAGCGGCTCGCTTAGTCACGCCATTACTTTCTTGGCGTCGCTATGAGCCAAGACGTCAGTCCTTGATAAAACATGCATTGCAAATGCTTGCTGAGCAACCAAGTATTAGTGATGATCTGTATGAAAAAGTCAGCAAGGCTCTCGAGTCTGGATAAATTGTCGCATGCGCCAGTATCATTTTGTTATGCACCTATCGAAAGATGAGTGCCTGCAGTATTACCAAGGGCACTTTCGTAAACTGGTGGTGACTGCCGTGTCAGGGGAGCGGATCCAGATATCCGCAAAACACTTCCATCGCTTTATTCAACGAGATGGTATTCATGGCTTCTTTACATTGACTTTAGATAGCAATGGTAAACTGGTCAGATTAGTTAAAAATAGTTAGAGTGAATACTTAAAACGACAGATTAAAACAACACCTAATTCTTTGGGATGTATTCAGTATAAATTTCATCATCTTAGTGATTAAGTTTGGTTTTTTTCAAATGCTGATTAAACTAAGAGGAAGCTTTCTGTTATCTATTTTGTGTAGAGATACAAAAAACAACTAGAAATCAACAGATTTACGCGTTGAGAAGCCTTGCGAAGCATTAAAAATGATGTAATTATTTTAGTTATCTGCGCTGAACTCCGAGGAGTGACCAGTGAGTAAAACAATAACAATGACCTGCATAGACAGGGGGGAGACTGCAAATGAATAAAAGGCCAAATCGTTTTATTAAAAAGCCTATTGCGCTAGGGGTGGCTTCCGCACTTTTGGCGTTAACAGCCAGTGCTGCACAAGCCGCCAGCTTTCAGGTAGGTGATGTAGACATTCAATTTGATTCCACCTTCTCCTATGGAGCAAGTTGGCGTGCCCAGGATCGAGATTGGGATCAAATCAGTAAAGTTAATCATCCTCGTTTTGACTGGACCGGTTACAATGCAGCGACCAATGTCATCTATCCAGCTGCAGATATCTGGCAACAACCAGGTGCCTACTCCAGCAATGGTGATGCAGGCAACTTGAATTATGATCGTGGTGACATGTTCAGTAGCATGTTAAAAGGAACCCATGACTTGTCTATTCGAAAAGACAACATTGGTTTGTTCACTCGCTTCATGTATTTTTATGATTTTGCCCAACGCTCAAGCAATTACGCATACACCAACCCACTGTCTGGCCAACAAGTTGATCCTTGTAACGATAAACGATCACGCGAGTTGAGTTGTCGTGATTTTCGTTTGCTCGATGCCTACGTATACGGTAATTTCAGCTTTAACGATGGTATGAACCCATTGACCATTCGTCTTGGCCAGCAAGTATTGAGTTGGGGTGAAAGTACCTTTATTCCACATGGTATTAATATTACGCCGGTTGATGTCGGTATTCTTCGCTCTCCCGGAGCTGATTTAAAAGAAGCCTTTATTCCAGTAGGGATGTTGACGGTTGCCGTTGGTCTGACTGACAATTTATCGACCGAGTTCTTTTATCAGTACGATTGGGAAAATAGTTACCTGCCATCACCTGGTACTTACTTTTCGACCAACGATTTTGCCGGTCAAGGTGGGCATACTCAGAATATTCAGTTAGGTTTTGCTGGTAACCCGGATATTGATTTGGACTTCCTGCTACAAAACCTAAATCAACTCGGTACTCTGGTCGCTACCGGGGCGGTTGACCCGGCTACAGCGGCTCAGCTCTATCTTGCCTATCCGACCAAGGTCGCACTGCGTCCTTATGGTTCTGCAGGTGAGCTTAAACCTAAAAATGGTGGTCAGTATGGGGTGAAGTTTGAATACTTTGCGCCGCAGTTGAATGATACCGAGTTTGCCGTTTATTACATGAATTATCATAGTCGTGTGCCGGTTATTTCCGGTAAGGCGTCTGATTTCAGACAAGCTGCTCTCGGTGCAGATATTGGTTTTCTGGCACAAAATGCTGGTCAGCTAGATAAGCACAATATTACTTCGTTACAAGCGTTCTCTCATGGTTTACTTGAATACCCTGAAGACATCCAATTGTATGGTTTTAGCTTTAATACTACGGTCGGTACTACCTCCGTCGCTGGTGAAATAGCACATCGTAGAGATGAACCGTTGCAAATCGATGATGTTGAGATTCTATATGCTGGCATGCCTGAGCAACTGGCTAATGCCGGGTTGCGTCCTGAGCTGGCAGGTATTTCTCAATTGGGTCGTGAAGACGGCAATAAGGTGCAACCCGGAGCGAATGCTCAGGGATTCATCCTGCGAGATAGCACTCAAGCACAAATGACTTTTACTCACTTGTTTGGTCCTGCTCTGGGCAGCGATAACTTCACCATGCTTGCTGAAGTCGGTGCAGTGAAAATTCATAGCATGCCAGACCAAAGCGTGTTGCGCTTGAATGGCCCTAATACCGATCGCAGTGGTGCTCCCTTGATTGGTGATAACGGACCATCTGAAGGGCTACATATCGCTTTATCTGATGGCCCTGAGCCGAATCCTTTCCCGACAGCATCCGCATGGGGCTATCGGATCTTTGCCCAAGCTCAATACAACAACGTGTTTTCTGGCGTCAACATGGTACAACGGCTTAATTTTGCCCATGATGTGAATGGCATTACACCCGATCCTTTGTTCATGTTTGTTGAAGGCAGAAAATCGCTGGGTTATACCATTGGTTTTGACTATCTGAACCGTTGGTCTGGCGAGTTGTCTTATAACTGGTTCTGGGGTGGTGTGGGTACGACCAACAACCTGTCAGACCGTGATTTTGTTTCTTTTAATATTAAATACTCAATTTAAGGGACGAGAACGATTATGAAAAAACTCACCCTCCTGGCCTCAGCTGTGGCCATGATCGTTAGCTGCAGTGCTTTGGCGAAAATTACACCAGAGCAAGCTGCTCGTCTGAATGCTGATTTAACACCTGTTGGTGCAGAACGTGCGGGTAATGCCGATGGCACAATCCCCGAGTGGACTGGCGGTATTCTCACTGTACCTGAAGGCTATACTCCGGGCGATCACCACCCGGATCCATTTGCTGATGATGATGTCTTGTTTGTTATTGATAAAAGCAATATTGAAGAACACAAAGATGCATTAAGCCCCGGCCAACTGGCGCTATTTGATTTGTATCCTGATACATTTCGTATGCCGGTGTACCCAACTCGCCGTTCGGCGTCTTTTCCTCAGTACTTCTATGATGCGACCAAGCAAATTGCTACTGAAGCTGAGTTGGTCGAAAATGGTAACGGCTTGGCCAATGCGGCTATTGGCATTCCATTTCCGATCCCAAGCAATGGTTTAGAGGCGATTTGGAATCATATCGTGCGTTATCGTGGCGTTGCTGCTACTCGAAATGGTGGTCAAGCAGCACCAACAGCGAGTGGTGCATTTACCTTTATCGGCTTTGATGAACAAATCATGTTTAAGTATTCGCATCCAGATGCGACGCCTGAAACCCTGATGGCAGAAAACATTTTGTTTCGTTTTAAGCAAAGTGTCACGTCACCAGCTCGCCTTGCCGGTACGGCCTTGCTGGTCCATGAAACCATGGACCAAATTCAAACCCCACGTCAAGCGTGGACCTACAATACAGGACAGCGCCGGGTGCGTCGTGCACCAAATGTAGCGTATGATGCACCAGGTACCGCATCGGATGGTTTACGTACTACCGATGATTTCGATATGTTTAACGGCTCACCCGATCGTTATAATTGGGAGCTGAAAGGCAAAAAAGAAATGTACATTCCGTACAACAGCTATAAGTTGCATAGCAATGATTTGAGCTACAGCGATATTCTGATGCCGGGTCATATTAATCCTGAGCACACACGCTATGAGCGTCATCGGGTCTGGGTTGTGGAAGCGACGCTAAAAGATGGTATGCGCCATGTTTATGGCAAGCGCGTTTTCTACATTGATGAAGATAGCTGGCAGATCCATGTTGCTGATTTGTATGACAACCGTGGCGATTTGTACCGGGTCGCTTTTGCTCATGGTTTGAATTACTACGAAGTGCCCACGCACTGGAGTACATTAGAAGTCTATCATGATCTGAATTCTCGTCGTTACATAGCCCTTGGCCTTGATAACGAAGATCGGATGTACGATTTCTCTGTTACACTAAATGATAATGACTTTACTCCTGCAGCATTGCGCCGTGAAGGCGTTCGTTAAACTGCAGTAGCCCGAAGCAAAACGGCTGACTGGTTCAGCCGTTTTCCATTACTATCGAGATGATATTTCATGAAATTTGCCTGTCACTTCCGTTCCTTTGTGGTATGCCTGATTGCACTATTTCCAATGGCTAAAGGATACGCTTCACCACAGCCTCAGCCTGCTGTGAAAGCGGTATTAGCAGCTCAATCGTTGTTAACAGATATTGTGGTGCTGGAAAATAATCGGTTGGTTGCAGTAGGGGAGCGAGGTCATATTATTTGGAGTGATGATGGTGTTGTCTGGCAGCAAGCAGACGTTCCTGTTCGCTCGAATTTAACTGCCGTGTATTTTATTGATGATCGATATGGCTGGGCCGTCGGTCATGATGCCAGCATCGTGCATAGTGCGGATGGCGGCGAAAGTTGGCAGTTGCAACAGTTTGCTCCAGAGTTAGATAAGCCGCTGCTGGATATTGTATTTAAAGATACTTACCACGGACTTGCGATAGGTGCTTACGGTTTACTATTTCGGACTCAGGATGGTGGTCAAAGCTGGCAGAGTGAGTCTCACATTGAGTTGCTTGATGAAGATGAACAAGATTATTTGTTAGAGCTTAAAGATGACGATCCTGAATTGTACGCTCTGGAGTTAAGTGCAATATTTCCTCACTTTAATCGCCTGTATCGAGATGATGATCTACTTTTAATGGTTGGAGAGGCGGGCTTTTTTGCCATCAGTGAAGATTTTGGTATGCATTGGGAAATGCAAGATGCCTTTTACCATGGGTCTTTATTTGATATAGCCATGCTTAGCTCTGAACATTGGCTGGCTGTTGGCCTAAGAGGTCATATCTTTTTAACCGAAGATGAAGGCGACTCTTGGCAGGAAATCGTCCTGAGCTCGCAAGCGACCATTAACAGTATCATTACGGTTGATGATGTTGTCTTTCTATCGGGAAACGCTGGCTTGTGGGCAACCAGCGCAGATGGTGGTCTATCATTTAGTGCCATGACTGCTGCTGAAGGGCGGCCTATCGTTAATGCTGTTCCTTATCAAGATAACATGATCCTGGTCACTGAACTGGGTATCCAAATCCTAGACTTGAAGAAGCCTGAATAACGTATGAGTTTAAATCGTATTATCAATAAAGTAGAGTATGCTCTGTTTCGTCACCGGGCTGCTGTGTTAGTACTTTTTGTACTGGGCACGTTGTATTTATTGTTTAAAGCTACTCAAATCCAGTTGGATGCTGGTTTTAGTAAAAATATACCTTTACAGCACGAGTACATGCATACCTATGTAAAGCATGAACAAGATTTTGGTGGGGCCAACAATATTTTGGTCTCCATGTGCGATGCTAGTGGCGATATTTTTAATGCCAATTTCTTTGATTCTCTGCGGCGTACTCATGATCAGCTCTACTACATTCCGGGCGTAAACCGGGTTCAGGTTCGTTCACTCTTTAGCCCGAGTACTCGTTTTGTCGAAGTGGTTGAGGATGGCTTTGCCGGTGGGCCAGTGATCCCTGCTGACTTTGTGCCAGATCAGCGTGGCTTGGCTCGCGTAAAAGAAAATGTTGAAAAGGCGGGCATTGTTGGTCGTATGGTGGCTGATGACTACAGCTGCGCCATGATCAATGCGCAGCTTCTTGAAATTGATCCTTCCACTAACGAACGTGTCGATACCATACAATTTGCTTCTACCCTCGAACAAGAAATCCGCAACCAGTTTGAAACTGATGACATTAGTATTCATATCATTGGCTTTGCCAAGATGGTAGGTGATGTTGCTGAAGGTGCCAAAGGCGTATTGACCTTCTTTGCTATTGCCATTGCTATCACTGCTGTAATGGTATTTTTCTTTTCTGGCTCGTTAATGCTGACGATGTTGCCGATTGCGTGTTCCTTGATTGCTGTCATTTGGCAAATGGGTTTGTTGTCAGTGATAGGTTTTGGTATTGATCCAATGTCCATACTCGTGCCATTCCTTGTGTTCGCTATTGGCGTAAGTCATGGCGTCCAGATGATTAACTCCACCGGCAAACGAGTTGCATCAGGAATGGATGCAAAGACAGCTGCACAATCGAGCTTCCGCAAGCTCTTGGTACCTGGTGGTGTCGCGTTGCTGTCAGATACTGTTGGCTTCCTGACCTTACTGACCATCGAAATTGGTGTTATTCGTGAGTTAGCGATTACCGCCAGTTTAGGGGTGGCAGTGATTATTTTAACCAACTTAATTTTACTGCCGGTGTTGATGTCGTATGTCCGATTTAGCAAAAAATATCAACAACGTGCCGCTTTAGGTAGCCCAACTGCGGATCGGGTATGGCATCATTTGTCAGCGGTTGCAACGAAACCTGTTGCTGCTGTTGTGTTGGTGATCACTACCTTGTTATTTATAGCTGCCAGTATTCAAAGCCAGCAGCTGAAAATAGGTGATTTGCATGCTGGTGCTCCAGCGTTGCATGAGCATTCACGCTACAACCAGGATACCTTTTTAATCACGGATCGCTTTGCTATAACCGTTGATTACATCAACATCATGGTTGAAACGGTACCGAATGCTTGTACTCATCATGACATCATGCAGCGTATTGATGACTTTCAATGGCAAATGGTCAATGTACCTGGTGTGCAATCAGGTGTGTCACTTGCATCGGTCGCGAAAAGCATTAATGCAGGTTACAACGAAGGCAATGTCAAATGGCGGGTATTGCCACGCAATACACAAAGTCTGGTGCAGGCTTCCGCTCAGGTTGAAACCAGCAGTGGCTTATTGAACCGTGACTGCTCTGTCATGCCTATCATGTTATTCCTTGAAGATCACAAAGCTGAAACATTAAGCCGGGTGGTCGCTGAAGCTAAAAAGTTAGCGCTTGAGCTGGGTGATGATGATACTCGATTTATGCTGGCATCAGGTCCGGCGGGGGTTATGGCTGCAACCAATGAAGCGGTTTCCGCTGCACAGCGTCCAATGATGTGGTATGTCTATGGTGCGGTCATCATATTATGTCTGTTAAGCTTCCGTTCTGGTCGAGCTACCGCGGCTGTGGTTATCCCTTTGTATGTGGTCTCTATGATGGCGATGGCATTAATGACCTTGTTGCAGATCGGTTTGACGGTATCAACCTTGCCGGTGATTGCATTGGGTGTAGGTATTGGTGTTGATTATGGTATTTATATCGTCTCAAGCATGAGCCAGATGCTTAAAGATCGAGTTCCGATGCGTCAGGCCTATTACGAAGCATTAAAAGAGCGTGGTAGTGCGGTGCTCTTTACCGGGGTTACCTTAGCGATTGGGGTGAGTACATGGGTCTTCTCAGCACTTAAATTTCAAGTGGATATGGGGATATTACTGACCTTTATGTTCTTGGTGAATATGCTGGGCGCTATTTTGGTGCTTCCTGCCTTAGCTGCCTTCTTCTGGCCTAAGAATAAATGACGAAGTTGCTAAAAAACTTTTTGCATGACTAAACACGAAAATGGCCGAAAGGCCATTTTCTATTTAGACGAAATGCATAAGTTGTCATAACTAATTGAAACCACTGGTTGCACCAGTGGGAAACGCTGAAATAAAGCTCGAAAACCGCTACAATACTGGCTACACTTCGCAGCTAACACGTAAGTTCGTGTAAGTTGAATCATGCCCTTAGCGTCATGACGTAAATAAAGGATATGAAAATGGCACTGATAGACGGTCAACCTTCTGTACTACTACAAAACGTAAAAAAATTAATTCAACAAAAAGTGAAAGAGCAACCTGAACTGGTGGCGAAGTTCGCTACTATCTTGTATGGCAGTATTGCCAGCGAGGATCTCATCGGACGCAACGATAGTGATTTGTATGGCGCCGCTTTAAGTTTGTGGAAAACATTTAATAACAAGCATCAAGACGGTGCTGAAATTCGAGTGTTTAATCCAGAAATTAGCCGTCATGGTTGGGAGTCTAAACACACCATTGTCGAGATAGTGGTGCATGATATGCCTTTTCTGGTTGATTCTGTCCGCATGGCTCTCACGCGTCAAAATATCTCTGCCCATTTCTTTGTCCATATGCCATTACAAGCGAAGCGCTCTGAGCAAGGTGCCATTACTGACTTTGATAAGTTAGGCGCAAAAAGTGCGGCAGATACCAAACAAACCGTCTTTCATATTGAGATTGATCGCCAAACAGACAAAGCAGCTGTAGAGCAATTGACTCAAGAGCTGCATTCCGTGATGGAAGATGTTTCGTTATCGGTGCAAGATTGGCAACAAGTGCGCGAAAAACTAAAAACAGTGATCCAGCACTTACCGAAGTCGAGCGATAAAGACAAAACCAATCAGCGCAAGGATCATATTGATTTCCTGAATTGGCTGGTAAAAGACAACTTTACTTTTCTTGGTTATCGCGAATATAAGATTAAGCCTGTTAAGGGCGATTATCGTATTGAAGGTGTGCAGGACAGCGCACTGGGTTTAATGCGTCGCGCAGACTCCAAAGACCTGATGTTATCTGAGCTGCCTGAGCATGCTCGTCATCAGGCACTGGATCAATCGTTATTGATCCTGACAAAAACCAATCATAAGTCCCGGGTGCATCGGCCGGCGTACATCGATTACGTTGGTGTAAAACAATTTAATGACAAGGGCGAGGTGATTGGTGAGCATCGCTTTATTGGCTTGTACTCGGCCACCCTGTACAACAATAGTGCTGGTGATATTCCATTGCTAAAATCTAAGCTTGCTCAGGTGATGGAGTTATCTGAATTTACCGTTGGTACCCATGCTTATAAAGCACTGCTTAATATTCTTGAAACCTACCCACGAGACGAGCTGATTCAGGCAACGGCAGATGACTTGCTGGATGTAGCTATGGGTGTGTTGCAGATGCAAGAGCGAGATATGACCCGGGTTTTCATGCGTAAAGATACCTTTGGTCGCTTCGTTTCTGCCATGGTGTATGTACCACGAGAGCGATACAACACGCAGTTACGAAAAGATACCCAGCTTATTTTCCAGCAATCTCTTCGTACTGACGAACCGGTTGAGTTTACCACCTTCTTTTCTGAGTCGGTATTGGCGAGAACTCACTACATCATTCGAATTAACGATAATCATGTCGAGCTAAATGTGAAAGAAATTGAACGCAATCTGATAGAAGCCGCCCGTACCTGGGAAGATAAACTCGAATCTGCTTTGGTTGGTGTTTATGGCGAAGCGAAAGGGCGAGAGTTGGCTCGAAAATATGTCAATGCCTTCCCGCGCGGCTATAAAGAAGAAATGCTGCCAAACGATGCTCTGGTTGATATCGGTAAAATTGAAGCACTTAATGAAGATCATACGCTTGAGATGCTGTTTTATCAGCCGCAAGAAGAAAAAACGAACAGTAAGGCTGTACGTTTAAACCTGTTCCATAAAGACAAGCCGATTCATTTATCCGACGTGTTGCCGATGCTGGAAAACTTCGGCTTGCGTGTGATTGGTGAAACGCCTTACTCAGTGCGTTGCCCTGCAGGAAGTGTCAGCTGGATCCTAAATTTCACCATGGAATTAAATTGTGAATTAACGCACGATTTTGAACAAGCACAGCAGGGCTTTCAAAGCTCTTTTGCTAAGGTATGGGCTGGTGAGTTGGAAGATGATGGCTTTAACCGCTTAATCTTAGCGGCAGGCTTAACGGGGCGCGAAGCTGCACTGCTAAGGGCCATTGCGAAGTACAAACGCCAGATTGGCGGTACGTTCAGCCAGAGCTATATTGAGAGTACCTTCAGCCGGTACCCACAACTTGCTCGACTGATTGTTCAGCTCTTTAATGGCAAGTTTTCACCAACAGAAAAAGTCAGTGCCAAAGCTATAGAGAAATTGGAGCAAGAGATTTCAGAGCAGTTGGAGCATGTAGCCAATCTGGATGATGATCGTATTATTCGTCGCTTTGTCGAAGTGGTGAATGCCATTCTTCGTACCAACTACTTCCAGCCTGATCAGCAAGGCGTTGAAAAGCCGTATATCTCGATGAAGATCAAACCTGATTTGATCCCAGATATTCCGTTGCCAGTGCCAGCCTATGAAATTTTTGTCTATTCGCCGCGGGTAGAAGGCGTACATTTACGCTTTGGTAAAGTAGCACGTGGTGGCTTACGCTGGTCGGATCGTCGCGAAGATTTCCGCACCGAAGTACTAGGCCTGGTGAAAGCGCAACAGGTGAAAAATACCGTGATTGTCCCCGTTGGTGCCAAAGGGGGCTTTGTTTGTAAAAAACTGCCCGAAACCGGTGGGCGGGAAGCCTTTATCAACGAAGGCAAAAATTGTTACCGTACCTTTATTCGTGGTTTGTTGGATGTTACCGATAACATCATTAAAGGCGAGATTGTACCGCCAAAAGATGTGGTGCGTTTGGATGAAGACGATGCCTATCTGGTGGTTGCTGCCGACAAAGGTACGGCTACTTTCTCAGATATTTCCAATGGTATTTCTGAAGAGTATGGTTTCTGGATGGGCGATGCTTTTGCCTCTGGTGGCTCGAATGGTTACGATCACAAAGGCATGGGTATTACCGCACGTGGTGCCTGGGAGTCGGTGAAACGTCACTTCCGGGAAATAGGTGTGGATTGTCAGACGACTGATTTTACCTGTGTCGCTATCGGCGATATGGCCGGTGATGTGTTTGGAAATGGCATGTTGCTATCGAAACATATTCGCTTGCAAGCTGCCTTTAACCACATGCATATCTTTATTGATCCTACACCGGACTCAGCAAGTTCTTACAAAGAGCGCGAACGGATGTTCAATCTGCCATCCTCAACCTGGGAAGATTACGATCAGTCCTTACTTTCTGAAGGCGGTGGTATTTTCTTACGCAGTGCGAAATCGATTAAGCTCACGCCGCAAATGAAAAAAATGCTGGGTACCAGCAAAGCTACAATGACACCAACCGAGTTGATCCGTGCCTGTCTTGCCATGCCAGTGGATCTGATTTGGAATGGTGGTATCGGTACTTACATGAAAGCAAGCGGCGAGAGCCATGCGGAAGTCGGCGATCGAGGCACTGAAGCATTGCGATTAAATGGCAATGAGTTCCGCGCTAAAATCTTTGGTGAGGGTGGCAATTTAGGTGCCACTCAACGCGGACGAATTGAGTATGCTGCACAAGGCGGTCGCATTAATACTGACTTTATCGATAATGTTGGCGGCGTCGATTGTTCTGATAACGAAGTTAATATTAAGATTTTGCTCAATACACTGGTTGCTGCCGGTGATTTAACCTTGAAGCAGCGCAATAAACTGCTGGTCGATATGACCGATGATGTGGCGAGCTTAGTGATTGAAGACTGTTACCAACAAACCGAAAGTATTTCCATTTCAGGTTTATTGGGTGCGGATCAACTGAAAGAATACACGCGTTTTATTCATACGCTGGAAAAAGAAGGCAAGTTGAACCGTGAGCTGGAGTTTTTGCCTTCAGATGATGAACTATCTGATCGTATGGCAAAAGGCATGGGCTTAACACGACCTGAGCTTTCTATTCTAACTGCTTATGGCAAGATGGTGTTGAAAGAACAGTTGGTGTTACCGGAAATATACGATAACCCATACTTTAAGCAGCTGCTATTTAAAGCGTTCCCGGATTTACTGCAGAAAAAATACAGTAAACAAATGGAGCAGCATCCGCTGAAAGGGGAAATCATTGCGACCAAGTTGGCCAATATACTGGTGAACGAAATGGGGCCAAACTTTGCTCAGCGCATGAGTGAAGAGACTGGGAGCTCTATCGGTGAGTTGATGTTGTGTTATGCCATGGCGCGTGATTTGCTCGATATTCCGCATCACTGGGAGATTTTGCAGCAACTGGATAATAAGATTCCTGCCAGCTTACAAACCAAGTTGCAATTCCAGTTACGTCGCATCTTACGCCGAGCCACTCGTTGGTTCCTTCGCCATCGCAATAAAGCACTGGATATTCAGCAAACGCTCGACTTCTTCAAGCCGTCGTTTAAAGAGCTTTCGGCTAATCTGGCCAACTACATGGCAGAAAAGGAAATGGCTCAGCTGGATCGCAACAAGAAAAGTTATCAGGAGCAGGGGATCCCAGCCGAAACTGCGCAGTTCCTTGCTTATCTGAGCACCGTGTTCTCAGTGATGGATATTGCTCAGGTTGCCGATGCAGAGCAAACCAGTCTGCCATTGGTTTCGGAAATTTACTTTAAACTAGGCGATCGTTTGGATCTGCACTGGTTCCTGGAACAAATTACCCAGCAACCGGTGGCGAATCATTGGCAAGCATTGGCACGTGCCAGTTACCGCGAAGAGCTGGACTGGCAGCAACGCGCCTTAGCGGCTGTGGTGGTGCGTAGCTGTGGTGGTGCTTGTGATGCAGAGTCAGTGATCCAAAATTGGCTGGATGAGCACGATGCGCTTCTTGAACGCTGGAGAATGATGCTGGCTGAATTTAAAACGACCAAAAGCCATGAGTTTGCTAAGTTCTCAGTCGCTTTGCGTGAATTGATGTTACTTAGTCATCACTGTGAGCCTGTCAAATAACTGCAAGAGCAGTTAAAATACAACCCCGGCCTTGAGCCGGGGTTTTTGTAGCTGATTGGAGTCTTTGCAGATGTTTTATCCACTTGCCCGTTCCCTGATGTTTGCCTGTGATGCTGAGCGCTCACACAACCTTGCCTTAGGTTCATTGAAACGATTAGCGCATACTCCGTTTGCCATAGCCTGGCGTCAGCAATTAGAAGCCAAGCCCGTGACGGTAGCCGGCATTCAGTTTGATAACCCGATTGGTCTGGCAGCCGGCTTGGATAAAAATGCGGATTGCATCGATGCGTTTGGTCAGATGGGATTTGGCTTTATTGAAGTAGGCACTGTGACCCCAAGGCCTCAAGCAGGTAATGATAAACCACGGATCTTTCGTTTACCGCAGTCTCAGGCCATCATAAATCGCATGGGCTTTAACAATAAAGGCGTGGATTATTTGGTAGATAATGTTAAAAAATCCAGTTATCAAGGGGTGCTGGGTATCAATATTGGTAAGAATAAAGACACGCCAAACGAACAAGGCAAAGACGATTATGTGCATTGCATGCGAAAAGTATATGCGCATGCAGGCTATATTACTGTCAATATATCTTCACCGAATACGCCCGGACTACGTGAGTTGCAGTATGGTGATGCGCTCGATGATTTATTGCAGACGGTACGCCATGAGCAGCTGGATTTGCAGGCTCAATTTGATAAGTATGTACCTATTTTTGTTAAAATTGCACCGGATATGGACGGTTCTGAAGTTCAGCAGGTCGCTCAGGCGTTGCTACGGAACAAAATGGATGGGGCTATTGCTACCAATACCACTTTAGATCGCAGCTTGGTTCAAGGGCAAAAATATGCAGAAGAGTCGGGTGGACTGAGTGGCTTACCTGTCCAGCAAAAAAGTACTGAAGTATTACAGCAGCTTCGTCAGGCTCTGGGTGCAGACTTTCCTTTGATCGGCGTGGGCGGCATTGTAGATGGGGCTTCGGCAAAAGCAAAAATAGATGCCGGTGCAAATTTAGTCCAATGCTACACGGGCTTTATCTACCGAGGGCCGGGCTTACTTAAAGAGATCATTCAAGCGATCTAATCGGATCCATAGTTGCTTATAAGGATCCTGACAGGATCCTTTTTTGTTAGATGAAATTCGAATTTCACTTTGATCATAACTTGTTATACTTGTACCAAATGATCAATCATTCTAATTACTTAGGGATATCCTATGTTGTCACCCACTGAACGCTGGAGCTGGTACCATTGCACTGAGCGGAATCAATTGGTGCTGGATATCAATACTGAGTTAGCATTCCCTGTTCCATTTTCTTCTCACTTGCTGCAGCTGCCGCAATCTGCTCAGGCTTTTACCATGCAAGATGCTGAGCACTATTGGCTGATGCTTGAAGCTTTAGCGGAGACTGGACTAACTAATGAACAGCAGTTGTACTTTACCCTGACAGGATTAGCGGCATTAAATTTTATGCGTCCACAAGGACACAAAAGCTGGTATTTTGCCGACATTGCTAACAGTAAAAGTGTGCAACCCTTGCAAATAGCGGAACTGGTTGGTCAGCAGTTGGTGAAGGTTTTAATTCTGCAAACCGATGCTGATTGTGCAGAGTGCCTGTTGCTGGAGGAGGTAAGTAGTTTAACCGGTAAAGTCATTGCTGCTGGAACCGTCTTGCGCATACTCAATTCACGTTTACGTCCTATACAACCATTGCTGCGTAAGTCAGCCTGAGCTCTTTCTGCTTATTTTGTTGTCCCAAATGTTTAACTGCTATAGTATCGCTTTGTTGCCAAATAGGTAGGATACAGCATTCGTTACTATGTTTAAAAAAATCTCAGCTCTGATCCGTCAATTAGCGGGTAAGCCTTTACCTGCTATTCCAGGTGTTCCTGTGCTGAGTAAACGACGACGTTTTGCAGTTGCTATTTTACTGATGTTTCATATTCTTGGTGCTTTATCTTCTTTAGATGCGTTGATGTCATCGCGTACCTCTCAAGGCAGTATTGCCTGGATCATTTCACTCAATACCTTTCCCTATGTTTCTGTACCCGTGTACTGGATTTTTGGCCGACCAAAATTCCAAGGTTATATCATTTCCCGTCGAGAAACTGATTCTGATCTTTGGCTAAAACATCAGCTCAAAATGTCTACCGTTGATCGTTTTCAACTTCATAATAGTCGCATTCGCGGCAATATGCAGGCGGTCGAGTCTTTGGCAAAAATGCCATTTTTGACGGGCAATCACATTGAGTATCTGGTGGATGGCCAACAAAAGTTTGACAGTATATTTGCGGGCATCCGCGAGGCTGAAGATTATGTTTTAGCGCAGTATTACATTATTCGTAATGATGAAATTGGCCAGCAGTTTCAGCAAGCGCTGATTGATAAAGCGCAACAAGGGGTGCCGGTCTATCTGTTGTACGATGAGATTGGTAGTTATCGGTTGGGGCGTCATTATCTGCGTCAACTGGAACAGGCAGGGGTTAAGGTTCGGCCTTTCCACTCCACCAAGGGGCCGGGTAATCGTTTCCAGTTGAATTTCCGAAACCATCGTAAACTGGTGATCACAGATGGTAAGCATGCTTGGCTTGGTGGTGCCAATATCGGTGATGAGTATTTAGGGCAAAGTCTACGCTATGGAAATTGGCGCGATACCCATTTAAAAATCAGTGGTCCTGCGGTCATGAGTGTGCAGTTGTCCTTTGTTGAGGATTGGCATTGGGCCAGTGAGGTGATCCCTGAATTAAACTGGGAGCCGGTGGTATCTGAAAAGGGAGACTTGCCTATTTTGATTCTCCCTTCCGGGCCCGCTGATCGCCATGAAACTGCCAGTTTGATGATGCAGCATGTGATCAACAGCGCAGCCGAGCGTTTTTGGATTTCCAGCCCATACTTTGTGCCTGATGAAGGCGTACTGTCTGCTCTTAAGCTTGCTGCACTACGCGGCGTAGATGTGCGGATCCTGATCCCTGAGCGCACCGATAACTATTTGGTCTATCTCGCCGCCTATGCATTTGTCGCTCCACTCATTGAGCTTGGCATTGAAATACACCGTTATCAGGATGGGGTACTGCATGCTAAGAGTTTTCTGATTGATCATCATCTAAGCAGTGTCGGCACGGTGAATCTGGACAATCGTTCATTCCGGTTAAATTTTGAGATCACGGCCCTGATAGGCGGTGAAGAGCCAAATCAGCAACTGGAACAGATCTTTCAAGACGACTTCGATGGCTCTCGTATCATGACCATCGAAGAAATTGAAAGTAAATCGCTATTTTTCCGGGCTCTTTCCCGAGCTGCTTACCTAATGGCTCCAGTACTTTAATACTGAGACTAAAAAAATGTCTCTATAGTTTCGAGTAGATGGTAGTCATCATCCACCAACCATATACATCGCCATTTATCGAAGGTCAAGCAGGGATGAGAGCTTCCTAGCACAACCATGTCACCCACTTGTGGTTGTACCGCGGAGCTATAGTGCCAAAATGCATGCTGATCCATGACCTTGGTGGTTTCACAGTGCTGTAAGTCGACGTTTCGCTTTTTTCCATGACGGTACAAGGCTATCACTTGCGGCAGTCCTGCATCGAAAGCGACATCGCGTTTGCCAAGCCCCAGAACGGCTTTGCCTTTCTCTGGGATGGATTGTATAAAAGCAACCAGCTCCAGTGCAGGGATTAAATCCCCGTTAAGCTGTATTGCGAGGGCACTTCGTTGTTTAATCTGCTGCTGCGCTTGATGATATAATTGATGATCGTGTGTGATGTAGCAGCCTGGACGAATCACAGGTGTTATGAAGTCTGGCAGTGCTAATCGTGCAAAGCTTTCAGCGACTACATCGTACCAGACGGAGCCGGCACCAGTCAGCAGAGCCGTATGGTGTTGCAATAAGCCATCAGCATGCAGTTGAAGACAAAAGCCCCCGGCTTGTTGAACCCAAGACTCAACCGATGCTTTATCTTTAGCCACTCCCTCGTAAAACTCAACCCCAGCCAGTTGTATACCTTCTAGTGCATGGATGGATTCGGCCAACTGTCTGGCTTGCTTTTGATCCCGCACACCACAGCGGCCATCACTAATGCCAATTTCTACCAGGCACGCTAATTCAAGCTGTTGCTGTAAAAAGAAGGTCGCCAGTGTTTCGGCATTAGTCACACTATCAACGCAGCAATAAATATCCAATCCTTGGGCCAATAACTCAGCGACCAAAGCCATATTGGCTTGCCCCAGTAATTGATTCGCGATAATGATACGCCGTGCCCCTGCCTGGGCTGCAATTTGTGCCTGATAAGCAGTTGCCACTGTGATACCCCAAGCGCCTGCTTTAAGCTGGCGTTTGAATAGAGCAGGGGCCATAGTCGTTTTCCCATGCGGGGCTAAACAAACCGATGATTGGTCAGCAAATCGCTGCATCCACTCGATATTATTATCTACAGCAGATCGTTTAAGAATAGCTGCCGGCAAAGCGACCACGTCCTCAAAAATATTTGTATTGAGTGGCGAGCGGAGGGTATGGGCTGCTTTATGTTTCATCATAATTAAGAAAGCCTTGGTTACATCAGCATGGCTACACCAGCACTCTACTCGACTGGTGGATAGCAAAATCTGAATTTGCTGTTTACTTTTATCTCATCATGGTACAAAGTATCATCCATAGTTTCCAGTAATTATTGGTTTTTATATATTGCTTCTATAAAGAGCTTCATTTATGACTTTTGAGATTGATATTTTATCACGCATTTCAGAGCGGTTTGTTGAGATGAGTGAGTCGGAGCAGCGTGTCGCACAGCTGATCTTAAATAACGTAAAAATGGCGACAGAATCGAATATTGCGCAATTAGCAAAGAATGCTGGTGTGAGTCAGGCGACGGTGACACGCTTTGCACGCAGTGTCGATTGCAGGGATGTTCGCCAACTTAAGGTGAAGCTCGCACAGTCTCTGGCGGTTGGGCAACGGTTTATCGAAGAAACGCCCGATCTTGATGGTATTCATGGCGTCTATGAAGCGATAAAAAACACCTTAGATAGTAGCCGAAAACTGTTAAAAGAAGCCGATGTTAACCTGGCGGTTAGTTGGTTAACTCAATCAAGAATGACGCTTTGTCTTGGCATGGGGGGAGGGTCTTCCATCGGTTCTCTGGAGCTGCAAAACCGTCTTTTCCGGTTTGGCTTGCCCATTAGCAGCTATCAAGACGGTTTATTGTGCCGGATGGTTGCCGCTTCTGTGGAGCCTAATGATGTGGTGGTGGTGATTTCACTGACTGGACATACGCCTGAAATCATTGATGCAGCAGCGATTGCCAGGCAATACGATGCCAGAGTGATTGCCATTACCAAGCCTGATTCGCCACTGGCAGAGCATGCTGACTTACTACTACCGGTATTAGCTCCTGAAACGGACTATATCTTTAAACCATCAGCCTCACGTTATGCCATGCTGGCAATTATTGATGTGTTAGCCACCGAAGTAGCAAAAATGAATAAGCGACGCTCTCGAGATAAATTACGGCGCGTTAAATTATCGCTCGATAGCCACCGAGGTGGTGATGAGCGTCAACCGTTAGGGGATTAAGCGGAGAATAATGATGAGTATTCAGCGATATGGGGTGAGTAGTAACACCGGAACCGGTGGTCAGCAGTTGCCATTTTCGAAGGCCGTTGCGGCAGGTGGTTGGCTGTATGTCTCGGGCCAAACCCCGATGCGCGATGGTGAAATCGTGGAAGGCGGAATTGTTGAGCAGTCAAGGCTGGCTTTGCAGAACTGCATTGATATCATGCAGGAAGCGCATTTTGCTCTAGAAGATATTGTGCATGTAAAAGTGTATCTGACCGATGCTCGTTATTTTGCCTCGTTTAACCGAGTCTTCGCCGAGTTTTTTGCTTCAGCTCCGCCAGCTCGAATTTGCGCTGTTGCTGATTTAGTGGTGGATTGCAAAGTTGAGGTTGATTTAACGTGCTACAGCGCTGATCGGATTGAACACAAATGACAGCGATGTCATTTTCAGTGCTGTGGTGGCCTGGACTCAGGGGGAGGGTATGACGACAACTCTGTTTTTCAGCGCATTTGGTGTTTATTTGTTGGCGCTTATTGTCTTAAGCAGCTGGCTGGCAAAGCGCCAGAAAAGCGGCGATGATTTTTTGTTGGCTGGTCGCTCTGTTTCTGCGCCTTTAACCTTGGGTACCACGGTAGCCACCATGATTGGAACCGGCACCAGCATGGGGGCCGTCGGATACGCTTACACCAACAGCTGGGCTGGTATGTTGTATGGTGTCGGTGGCGCAGCGGGGATCTTATTGACGGCTTGGCTATTTGCCCCAGTACGACGATATGGCTTTATGACCATGAGCGAAGAGCTGTCATTTTATGTTGGCGCGAATTCAATCATTCGCTTTACCAGCGCAGTGCTTATCTTTATAGCATCACTAGGTTGGTTAGGCGCGCATCTTATTGGCGGGGCTTTGTATCTCAGTTGGGCAACCGGTATGGATTTAGACTCAGCTAAAATCATGATTGCTGTGGCATTTACTACCTATATCGTCATTGGTGGCTACACCGCAGTGGTCTGGACGGATTCTTTGATGGCAATCGTGCTTTTTGCTGGTTTTGTGATGATGGCAATGGTCATTATGCAGCAATCTGGAGGTGCCGTGATGCTGATGGAGCAAGTACCAGCGGAACACCAGGGCTGGCAAGCATTAACTCACATTGGTGTAATCCCTGCGCTTTCATTGGCCGCGGTCATTGCGATTGGTGTGATGGCTACGCCTTCATTCCGCCAGCGCATCTACTCAGGAAAAAGCGTGTCCACGGTACGGCGGTCATTTGTTATCGCTGGTTTGCTGTATCTGGCATTTGCCGCCTTACCCGCCATTATTGGTATTGCTGCTCGAATTTCAGAGCCTGAACTTGCCAATCACCAGTTTGCTTTTGCGACCATGGCGGTGACGGCGCTGCCGGCATTGCTAGCGTTGGTGGTCTTGATAGCAGGCGTATCGGCAACGCTGACATCGGCCAGTTCTGATGCAATGGCTGCGGTCACGATTTTTATACGTGATCTGGTTCAACAGCTGCATCCTACTGGCTTAAGCCAGAACAGAATTATTTTGTTGGCACGCTGTGCCTTAGTGGCCATAGCCGCTCTGGCTTTGAGTATGGCGTTGTTATCTGATGATTTAATTCATTACATCACCAGCTTAATCGCTACTGTGATGTCCGGACTTTGTGCTACGGCGTTATTAGGCCGGTTTTGGCCGCGTTTCAATGCCTGTGGCGCGCTGGCTGCATTGCTCAGTGCGATGTTAACTTCGCTGGTTATTTTGCTCACCCCAGCTTGGTTGGTGTATTGGGGTAACCCGAGCATACCGGCTTTATCCGTCGCCATTGCTATGGGGGTACTGGTCAGCCTGATCACCAAAGCAGAGGCCGTATCTACCCTTACGGCATTAAGGCGAATTAAAACTGAGCGTCAACAACTTATGCACTCAGTTAAGCACTTGGTGGCATCACCCTCTGGCCCCCCTCATTCAGCCACCAATCTATCAATACCCAATCAGCCTGACAGCAAGGCTGAAGGGCGTGGAGAACTTGATTCATGATGCGGATTTTTACGGCTTCTTTAGCCACTGAAACCAATACCTTTTCCCCCATGTTTACCGATATGAATAGTTTCCGATCCAGCTTTTATGCCAAGCCTGGTGAGCACCCGGATACACCAACTTTATGCAGTGCTCCTTTAATTGCTTGCCGTGAAAAGGCTGTGCAATATGACTTCGAGTTGATAGAAGGAAGTTGCAGCTGGGCGGAGCCGGGTGGGCTGTTGAATCGCCAGACCTATGAATATTTGCGAGATGAATTATTACAGCAGTTGCAGCAGGCACTGCCGGTTGATGCAGTGATCCTTGGCTTGCATGGTGCGATGGTTGCACAGGGCTATGATGACTGTGAAGGTGATTTACTTCACCGTATCCGTCAGATAGTTGGTGACAAGGTAGTCATTGCTGCTGAGCTGGACCCACACAGCCACTTGACCCAAAAGCGCATGGCAGCTGCTAATGTACTGATCGCATTTAAGGAATTCCCCCACATTGATTTTATGGATCGAGCTCGTGAGTTGGTTGATATAGCTATTGCCGCTGTGCAGCAAAAGGTGAAGCCATGCATTAGTCATTTTGACTGCAAAATGATCGCGGTATTGCCGACGAGCACTGAGCCGATGAAATCCTTTATTCATAAAGTCAGACAATTGGAGTTATTGCCTGATGTATTGTCTATTTCTGTTATTCATGGCTTTATGGCGGGTGACGTTCCGGAAATGGGCTGTCAGATTTTAGTGATCACCGATAACCATGCTGAGCTGGGAGAGCGGTTAGCTCGGCAGTTGGGTGAGGAGTTATTTTCATTTCGCGGCAAAACCATGCCGGAGATGCTGTCGGTACAGCAGGGGGTGGCCGAGTTATGCGCTAGCAGGAAAGGCCCTGTGGTGCTAGCTGATGTTTGGGATAATCCTGGGGGTGGGGTTGCGGGCGATGGTACTTTATTGTTGCATGAGGTGATTCGTAGCAAAGTAACTCAGGTTGCTTTTGGCACAATCTGGGACCCTATGGCGGTACAATTGTGCTTTGCTGCTGGTGAAGGGGCTGAGATCCCATTACGATTTGGCGGCAAAAGCTGTGCCACGGCAGGTGACCCGGTTGATAAAGTCGTCGTGGTGAAGGCGTTAAAAGAAACTGCTTTTCAACGTTTTGGTGGTAGTGATGTCCCCATGGGAGCTTGTGCATGGATCCACTTTGACGGCATTGATGTGATCCTTAATAGCAACCGCTGCCAGTCGTTTGACCCAAGTTTGTTTCAGGTTATGGGGATTGACCCGGCACTACGGCATGGGCTCGTTGTCAAATCGACCAATCATTTTTATCAGGGGTTTTCTAAGGTAGCCAGCGCTATTATCTATATCGATGCTGAAGCGCCGTATCCAAGCAACCCATGTTTAAATCAATACAAGAAGCTAAAGCGTCCAATTTGGCCTATTGTCGATAACCCTCATCAGACTGAGCAGGTGGCGAGTTAACATCCAAACTCTACTAGTAACACAATCAGCCTTGTTAAGGCTGGTGGTTCGGTAGCTCAACGCGCTCAATACAGCCGCAATCTTGCATAGTGATGACGAGGGCGATTGGTTGTTGATTCTTATACTGAAAAGCCACGTTGGTTGGTGCTTGATGCTGCAGGGGGATTTCATACTGAATTTGGCCATAGTGATCAAGCAGTAACACGGTACCTTTCCCGTAACGCGTTACTGCTATGTCGCCCCGGGTACTGGCACGCATACCATCCAATCCTTCGCTGGAAAAGGCGGCAATTAGTGCTCTTTCTCCCAGGTTGTATTTGCTGTTGATAGGGTATTGCCAAATCCGCCGCTGTACACTTTCATTGACCAGCAGCCTTTGTTGATCGGGCATTATTTCAATGCCATTGCTGGTGCCGATGTTGGATTCGATCAAGTGTGTGCTGCCATCATGATCTATTCGCCATAACTGGCCATTGCTATGAGACCAGTCAGGGTCACTGGCAAAAATAACTCCACTTCGACTAATGGTGAGATCATTGGGTTGATGCATGGCGGAGTTGTGTGCATAGACATCAAGCGATTTTGTGGTGACATCGTAGCTTAGGATAGCGTGTCCGGTGTAGTCGGCGATCATCATGAGACCATCTTTGCGAAACTGAATACCGTTGCCAATACGCCCTTCCGGTAGTGTGATAAATAGCTCTGCCGCGCCATCTGGACTAACGCGACCTATGGTGCCATCCTGCTGGTAGTTAACCAGATACAAGAAGCCATCTGGGCCGAAGGCCGGGCCTTCAATACCGGAGGTGAAGCCGCCATCAACCCATACTGAACTGACGGGTATTCCTTGCAGCAACTGAGTGATGAGGCGCTGTAGAGCAATGACCAATTCAGCATGAATGCCATCTGTTTGCTGTACTGTTGCCGTGAGCTGCTGGCGCTCCTGCAGTGTCAGCGGTTGGCTGCTATCTACTAGCCGTAAACCGATGGTGGCAAGCTCACTCACCTTTGAAATAAGTGGTGGAAGCTCTTGTGCTGCTGCATTCTGTTTTAGCCAAGGCGTGAGTTGCTCTGGCGCTTGCTGCCATGTCGCGAACTGTCTTTTTAGTGGACTAATATCCGTTTGCTGTGGTGAGTTTAACCATTGTTGTGTCAATTGTTCTAAACGACGAAACTCATGCTGCTCAGCGGGTAAGAAATCGACTAACCGATCCAGGGGAGCCTGATTATGATACTGATCAAGCACTGATTTTTCATGCAAACGATGGTAGTAGTGCGCGGGTTCCAACGCGAGAACAAATTGCTGTAACGCGCTGATGCCCTGTTCCTTCACCAGACTAGCGAAGCCTTTTTGCTGTTGGGCAAAGTGCTGCATATCCACCGAGTAAGCAAGCCATTGCTCGATGTGCTCCAGCCGTTGGTACATAAAATCTTCATCAGTCATGGTTGCGGCTGACCATAAGCGTTCGGCGACTACTGCCGCTTGTGGCCATAAACGGCGATCAATCAAGTCTTGAGTGACCATTTCCCCCCAGAGGGCAATTTCGCCACCAAGAATATGCTGTTGCTGTGTATTGGACAGCTCTGGCCGGGATACCCCTTTGGGCACCGCTTTATTTTGCTCATAGAAAAATTGTTGTTGGCCTGATGCGGCGTATGGCGCATTTCCGACGATCAGCTGTCCGGTTAGTTCTTTACCTAGCAATAATTCTGCGGCTATAGGTCCCATCCAACTATCTACGTGGAAACGAAGTCGATTGGCCTCCAGTTCGAGTTGATTCAGCGGGATACGACTTCGGCCTGCAAAGTCTATATAGCCTTTAATGGTATGATCTGGAAGGTACAGCAGAAACAACTCAGCTTCGATGGGCGATCCGCGCTTTCTTTCTGCGGCTAATGTCCAGCTGGACCATGCCAGCAGATCATCAGGGAGTGGTGGTGAGGCCTGTGGCAGAGGATCGACTCGATAGTGATACGATGCAGCTTGGGGCTGATCAAGATAAAACCCGGTTGATAAAATTGCCCCATGCCCTTGTTGAGCGGCTTGTGCCATTGAGTCCATGCCACGCCACGACTGTACCAGCACGGAGTCAGGTAGCTCAGGCGTCAGAACTTCATCCCAGCCGATCATCATGCGATCGAACCCGGTAATAATTGCCAGGAGTCGCTGGTTAAAATAATCATGTAAAGCGACATGATCATCGAGTTGATGTTGTCGCATAAACTGTTGAATAGATTGATTGGCATGCCAATGGTCAGGTAAGACTTCATCGCCACCAATATGAATATAGCGATCTGGAAATAATTCAGTAACCTCCTCCAGTAGCTGCTCAATAAAAACATAGACCTGTTCATTTGATGGATCCAATGCCGCAGGGTGAACTCCCCAATGAATTTCAGGCTTATCTGGCCCCGGCATGGCCATCAACTCCGGGTAAGCGGCACCTAGTGCGGTGGTATGCCCGGGAAGATCAATTTCAGGAACCACTCGTATGCCGCGCTCCTTAGCATACTGCACAATATCGCGTATATCTTGCTGGCGGTAATAGCCATCTTGCCCACCCACTTGGTGCAGCTGTGGAAAGCGCTTAGACTCAATACGCCAGCCTTGATCATCGGTCAGGTGCCAGTGCAACACATTTAACTTCATCGCAGCCATGCCATCAATTTGTCGCTTGATGGTGTCGACGGGTAAAAAATGACGGGCAGGATCCAACAGTAAGCCCCGCCACGGAAAGCGCGGAAAATCGTTGATAGTGACGGCTGGGAAGCTGATCATGCCTTCATCGTGCTCCGCGAGTTGGAGTAAGGTTTCCAAACCATGAAATACGCCTGCATAATTTTCTGCCTTTAAAACGATTCGTTCTTCACTGATTGTGAGCTGATAGGATTCATCATCATGTAGTTTAGGGCTATATGTCGTTTTTGCGTTGGCCAGTTTCAGCTCGAACTTAACGGTTGCCTGTTGATCCTGCTCTAGTTGAATATCGGTTTGGCGGTGGAGCCGCTGAAGAAATCGTTTGATGGCCGCCGATAGCAGAGCATCTTCTTTAGGTAGCTCTATCGCAATGTGATCAGAGACACTAAAGGCCGCTTGCTGATGAAACTCCAGTTGTTGAGGGTAGGGCATGAGTCGATGGTCGGGGCTACTGGTAGATAGCGCTGCCGGAGCACAACACAAACACAAGAGAATAAAACTGCTCTGTACAACAGATCGAAACATAGCTAAACCTTACTGTCGTTTTAGTCACCTTTAATTGTTACTTGGTAACATTCTAATGATTTGTAAGTCAAGCAAAAACAAATAAACAAAAGCAGAATATCACTTATTTGGCAAAATAACTGTTTACTTTTTGCTCCGGTTGGTACAAAGTAACAATGAGCTTGGGGTGAAGCAGTGGCCGAGCTTGGCTGATCAACGCTATCAGTACATAACATCGAAAAGACCAGCGCCGGTCTGTACTCGATGTATACAACTATAATATAAAGAGAAGAGAGTAACGCCATGCCTGGAACAAAATTTAATAGTAACAAGTTAACGTTAGCGGTTGCTGCAGCGATTATTGGCATTAACCCAGCCTTTGCTTTAGCTGATAATGACAGCGATGTCATTTTGGAAAGTAATGATGAACCAGTAGAAGTTCTTGAGGTTAGGGGCATGCGCGATAGTATCCTTAGTGCGCAGAATCAGAAGCGTTTTGCCGATACTGTCAAAGACTTAATAACCGCATCCGACATTGGTGCCTTACCTGACAGATCGGTGACCGAAGCCTTACAAAGGGTTCCGGGAGTTACCATTGAACGCTTTGCTTCCTCCGATGACCCTAAACATTATGCCGATGAAGGTACTGGCGTCTTGGTCCGTGGTTTAGATCGTGTTCGCTCCGAAGTGAACGGCCGTGGAGCCTTTAGTGCAAATCCATGGGGGGGACTGAGCTATGAGGATTTCCCCGCCGAGTTATTAGGTGCCGTAGAGGTGGTTAAAAACCAGACCGCAGATCTGATTTCAGGTGGTATTGCTGGCACCGTCAACTTGATCACTCGCAAGCCATTTGACTCTCAAGATCGCTTGTTCTCTTTTAATGCTAAAGCCAATTATGGTGATTTTCGTAAAGAAGTGACCCCTTCTTTTTCAGCGCTGTTCTCAGATAGCTGGGAGACCAATGCCGGTCGATTTGGTTTTTTGATTTCAGGCTCTCATTCAGAATTTAAAACACGTGGTGATGGTATCGGTTTAGGCAACTTTCATTCACGTGGTGATGCATTCATACCTACTTTAGATGAGTGGGGCGGTATTACGGGAGTTGACCCTGACTCACCGGTCGATGGCCCGGCACTTCCGGGGCAGCCGGCTGGTAGCATTTGGCATGTGCCCGTTGCTATCCATATGAGTACGGCAGACAATGATCGTAAACGCACTGGTTTCACTACTTCGTTGCAGTGGGCTAATACCGACGATACGCTGGTTGCAACCTTAGAACACATTAATTCCAGAGCCTCTTTAGAGTGGAATGAACGTCAAATTGGTCAGGCAGCTCAAGGTTTCAGAAGCTTTATGGGATCATCGCAAAATTGGCGGGACGATGCAGCCGATGGTTATCCTTTGACCACAGACAATGGCTTTGTCACTTCAGGGGTTGCTCTTGGAGTGAGCCCTGAAACACCATTCTTTTATCGCAGCCGTTGGAACTACAACGAAAATACCGTTGAAGATACCTCACTTAACGTGGTTTATCGGCCAACCGATCGTTTAACACTGGCATTTGATTTTCAGCGAATTGATTCGGACAAAGTGGTGCATAACTACAGTATGTCAGGTCAGACGCGTGGCAATCATGTGCATGTGGTATCACCATATTTCCTTGATATGCGTGGTTCGCGGCCTACGGTCGAATTTCTAAGCGATAACATCTTGACTGCGGGGTTTTCCCCCAATGAAGATTGGAATGGCCCGGTGCCAAATGTGTTTTTAGGCAGCGGTATGGAACAAGAAGAGCACAATACCGCCAAGGCCAATAGCATTAAGTTCGACCTTACTTATGAGCTTGATGGTGTTTTCACAGGCATTAAGACAGGGTTTTACTTTACCGACAAAGATTTAACGGTTCGTGATACTGCTTATGAAGGTTGGTCTGCTATCGGGACGCCTTGGGATATGAATGATCGTAATGCGGCGGCTGCGGTGAATCGACCTGAATTGTTTGAGCGTGTTGATTTTTCAGATTACTACAATGGCAAGGTTCTTTTGGGCGATGTGAATAACTTTTTATTCCCAAGAATGGATCTGGTGCGAAACTACGCTGAATCGCTGCGTCAAGGCTGTCGTGATGGGTGGCATAATGCTACAAGCAGCGCGGCTAACGATGGAGTTTGTACCGGTGTTTACGTCCCTTATACCGATAAACCGGGCCGTGTTGAAGGGCCATTTGCTGCGCATAACATTAGTTCTTCCAATGAAAAACGAACCGAGCTTTATGTGCGCGGTGATTTTGATGTGATTGACGCTGCAATTCCTGTGAAAGGGAACATCGGTTTGCGCTATGTCAATTATAAATTGGAATCGACCGGTGCCTTTGTCCAGCCATTAGCGAGCAATCGCGGTGATCCGGGGACTTCACTATACAATGTAATGCAACAGCCTGAGTATCAGCGCTACTTCGATCTTGCGTCTGGTGAGTCGCAACTGAGTACGGTTAAAGGGACGGATTACAGCACCATTTTACCAAGCCTGAACTTGAACTTTGGGGTTACCGATGAGGTAGTGGTGCGTTTTGCCGCCTCCAAAGGGTTGTACTACCCAAGCTTGGTCGATGCACGCAATATCAGCTTGTTAGATTTAGACTATACCCGCCGTCTGCAAACTCCGGGGGCTGATTATGATGAAGAGACAAACCCTGTGGTTGGTCTTGATGATATAGCCGTGACCGGATTAGCTGGCAATCCTTATCTGGAGCCGGAAGAGTCTATTAATATCGATCTGACAACCGAATGGTACTTTGCGCCGGCTGGTTTTTTAGCGGTAGGAGTATTCCACAAACGCTTGGATAACATCATCCGTAATCGGTCGTTTGAACTTGATATTGAGTACAGTGGAGAGACTTACAACGTTTCGGCTTATGGCCCAGCAAACACAGGTTCTGGTAGCATTCGTGGGGTTGAGTTTTCTTACTCGCAATTCTATGACATGTTGCCAGGCGCGTGGAGTGGTTTAGGTTTACAGTTTAACTTTACCTATATCGATCAAAGTGGTCTGGAAGACCCGAATGAGATTTCACAAGGAACTTTGGGCTTTGATGAGGCTGGTAATCGCATCTCTGATAACCGTAATACGTTCCGTGTTTTCAGTGGCCTGCCATTGCAAGGGTATTCAGACCAAAACATGAACATCGTTGGTATGTACGAATACAATGATGTGTCATTTCGTTTGGCTTATACATGGCGCTCCGAGTACCTGTTGACCCTGCGTGAATCTGAAGAGTACGTACCTGCCTTTGCCAAGGCGTCGGGCATGATGGATGCTAGCTTGTATTACAGCATTAATGATAATTGGAAAATCGGTATTGAAGGCAGTAACTTGCTAAAGGCTGAAACCAAGACTCAGTATCAGATGAACCAGGAAGGCGAAAGAACGGATGCGTTGAGCTTCACCACAGATCGTCGTTATGCACTGAGCGTGCGTGCAGTGTTCTGATAAAGCTATCCAGTAACGCCGCGCAGAATCCTGCTGCGCGGCTAGATCAAGTCGTTTTGGGTGATTGCTGCTGCCCTCCCGGATGATCCCACACCGGTCATCTTACCTCTGGTAGCAATCACCCACCTTAAATTACCTTGATGGTTCCTCTCCACAGTACCAATCAGACTTTGCCCAACACGATACTTTTAGTCCTGACGCGGTGCCTCAGACTTTGCTATAACATTGGAAATAGTGATATATCATCTACTATGTAACTTGTAACAACTCAACCGTACTAAGGCAAAGAAGCCTCTATGACTCTAGACATTGTGTTGGTTTTATTATTACTACTAAGCGCCCTGATACTCTTTGTGACCGAGTGGTTACGGATGGATGTGGTCGCTTTGTTGATGCTCTGCGCCTTGGCGTTACTGGGGTTGGTATCACCGAGTGAAGCGGTCAGCGGCTTTAGCAACCCTGCAGTGCTAACCGTCTGGGCTATGTTTATCATGAGTGAAGGCCTGACTCGGGCCGGTATTGCCGATGGTATTGGTCGTCAGGTCATACGTCTATCCGGCAGCAGCGAAAGCCAGATGATCATCGTGATTATGCTGGTATCCGGCTTATTGTCAGCTTTTATGAGCAATATAGGTGTGGTTGCTTTATTGTTACCTGTCACGGTAGACGCAGCACGACGCTGTGGCATTCCACCGGCCAAGGTGTTGATGCCTATGGCCTTTGGTGCCATGCTCGGAGGTTTACTGACCTTAATTGGCACACCACCTAACTTATTGGTCAGTTTGGCGCTCGAAGGTAAAAGTCAGCCTGGGTTTCAGTTTTTTGATTTTGCTTTAATTGGCTTGCCACTGTTAATCATGGGCACACTTTTTATGGCTTTTTTTGGTCGCCATCTATTGCCCTCTACGGATCCAGAACGAATTGGTTTGCAAGGCAGCCGGAGTCTGAGCGATCAATATGGCCTGCAGGAGCGGATTTTTGCGCTTCGTTTACCGAACTCTTCGTTACTAGCCGGGCGTACTTTAGAAGATTCAGGGCTAATCAATACCGTTGGCCTGATGATTGTCGCTCTTACCCGAGGAAAAGAAACTTTTACTCTACCATCACGCCACACGGTTTTGCAGGCAGGCGATGTTATATTAGCTCAGGGTAAGTTTAACCGTTTTGAACGTCTGCGAAGCTGGAACTCTTTGGATATCGTGCGTGAAGCCCCGATATTGCATGAAAAGCTATTAGCTTCGAGTGCTTTTGCTGAATTAGAACTTGCTGCCGATAGTCCATTAATTGGGGAAACGATTGTTCATCATCAATTTCGGGAGCGCTATCAGCTTAATGTATTGGCCGTGAAACATGGTGGCCAGACATACAGCAATAAGCTGAATCATATTACTTTGGTACAAGGTGATAAAATATTGGTTCAAGGGAGCCAAAGTACGCTTGCTACCGTTGAACAACAGCCCGATTTTCTGTCAGTGTTCTCACTGAGTAGTGATGAGGTAAAAAAACAGTACCATCTGGAAGAGCGTTTGTTTGTATTGAAGCTACCGGTCGATAGTCCTTTGGTTGATAGTAGTTTTGCCGACAACCGGTTGGGTGATGCATTTGATTTCAGGTTGCTGGGCGTGTTTCGGCAGGGGGAAATTATTCAACAGTTTCACTCTGATGATAGACTTCAAGCTGGAGATTTACTGTTGATCCAAGGGCGTGAGGAAGATCTGGATATTCTGCGTGGTTTTAAGCAGTTGGAACGGCTCGATGATATGTCGCCCTATCTGGATTTACTAAACAAAGGGAAGTTGGCATTAATTGAAGCGACCCTTCACCCCCGAAGTAAATACCTGGGCAAAAGTGTCAGCGATCTGCAGTTAGATAAACGCTTTAAGGTAGAAGTAGCCGCCATCTGGCGCGAGGGCCGTGCTTATCGCTCTGGACTGGGCAGCCTGTTGCTTCAGCCCGGTGATGCATTACTGATTGTTGGGCCAAAACCTCAGCTTGCTATGCTAAACCAGAGTGAAGACCTGATTGTCATGAACCCTATCCAAGTGAAACCAGTTAATGCCAGCAAGGCGCCATTAGCGGCTGGCTTAATGGGCTTGATGGTACTACTGACCATAAGCGGTGTGTTGCCGATTTATTTGGCAGCGATACTCGCTGCTACTCTGATGGTTGTCTCCCGCTGTTTAACAATGGAGCAAGCCTACGCTGCTATCGATTGGCGTTCTATTTTTCTTATTGCCGGCATGTTGCCGCTGGGGTTGGCAATGCAGCACTCCGGTACTGCTGCCTGGTTGGCAGAAGGCGTGTTAGCTGGGGTAGGCCAATACGGCCCACTAGTTGTTCTGGCTTGCCTGTATTGGATCACAGCCTTAGGTACGCTGGTCATTCCTATTGTTGCGCTGGTGCTAATTATGGCACCGATAGGCTTAATGCTGAGCTCTGCGCTTGGGATCAACGGTCAGGCTGTGATGATGGTGGTAGCTGTTGCTGCAACCAGCCTGACCAGTCCGGTATCGCACCCAGCTAATACCTTAGTGATGGGTCCTGGTGGTTACCGATTCATAGACTATTTAAAAGCAGGGGGGCCCTTAAGCTTTTTGTTGTTCTTGATCACCATGGCATTAATTCCTATCTTTTGGCCATTAAATGCTGGTTAATTATCTTTGATGTTGGTTGCGGGAGCCCCCGCGGAGCTTATGAAGAGCGAACCGACGTTCGTAGGGTTCCCGAATCTCAGCCACAAAAAAACCGACTGAAGATAGTCGGCTTAATGTTGGTTGGGGGAGCCCCCGCGGAGCTTATGAAGAGCGAACCGACGTTCGTAGGGTTCTCGAATCTCAGATACAAAAAAACCGACTGAAAATAGTCGGCTTAATGTTGGTTGCGGGAGCCGGATTTGAACCGACGACCTTCGGGTTATGAGCCCGACGAGCTACCAGGCTGCTCCATCCCGCGTCCGTGAATTATCCCCGAGCAGTAGAGATAATTGGTTGATTTGCAAGACGCTAATTAATGACCTTTGGTATAAACAAGTCACAATTGGTTGCGGGAGCCGGATTTAGACCTTCGCCCCGTGGATATAGAGAGGAGCCCGAGGGCGATTCACTATATCCATGTTCACAATCAATTTGGTTGCGGGAGCCGGATTTGAACCGACGACCTTCGGGTTATGAGCCCGACGAGCTACCAGGCTGCTCCATCCCGCGTCCGTCATTGCGGGGCGGATTATATGGGGGTTTTATAAAGTGCGCAAGCGACAAATCACTTGTTGGCAACTGTTTGCCGCTTTATTCAGCAGTTTAGATAAAAAGTGTTCTTTTCTCTGACAAAGAACAACAAACTGCTCGCAACATCGTTGTCTGCATCTGTTATACTGACGGCCATTTTTATTGAGGGCTTGCTGGATATGCTGGAATTTTGGGCTTTAACATCGAAAGGCGTCGAGGAATTGTTGGCGGAGGAAATTCGTCAACATCAAGGCGAAGTGGTGAAAGTCACTATGGGTGTTGTTCGTTTTAAAGCCGATTTGCGTACTGCCTATCAACTGTGTTTATGGTCGCGGTTAGCAACACGGATCTTGCGTTTGCTGCATACCGAGATGGTGAATAATGACAGCGATCTCTACGCCGTGGCTAATCAACTAACGTGGACTGAACTCATGTCGGTTCGTCAGTCTATCGCTATCGATTGTGTCGGTAAGCATCCCTCCATCGATAATACCCAATATGGTGCTTTGCGAGTAAAAGATGCGATTGTCGATCAGTTTCGTGCTGCTGAGGGCGAGCGACCTAACGTTGATCGGCAACAGCCAGATGTTCGCTTTCAGGTGCGGATCAGCAATAAAGCCTTTCATTTCTTACAGGACTTTTCAGGTCCATCGCTGCATCAACGCGGCTACCGGTTTGGACAAGGCGAAGCCCCCCTGAAAGAACACTTAGCTGCCGCTTTGTTGTTGCGTTCTGGTTGGACGCCAGGCCAGGTACTGTTAGACCCATTTTGCGGTAGTGGTACCTTACTTATCGAAGCTGCACTGATGGCAACGCATCAGGCACCTGGGTTGCAACGTGAGCATTTTGCTTTTGAAGGCTGGCCGGGTCACCGGGCTGCGTTATGGCAAGAACTGATCACGGCTGCTAAAGCGGAGCGTCAGGAGTTAACCGGTATTCAGTTTTATGGGCTGGATAAAAACGCCTCCGTGCTGCAAAAAGCACGACATAACGCTCGTAATGCTGGCGTTGATGAGTTGATCGATTTCCAGCAAGCGGATGCAACCAAGCTCAGTGCTGCTGTTACGCAAACCACGGGCGTGATTGTCACGAACCCTCCTTATGGCGAACGGTTAGGGGATTTACCTGAGTTGATCCCACTGTACAGCAACTTTTCTGTTGGACTGAAACAACATTATCAAGGTTGGCGACTCGGCATTATTACTTCGAATAAAGACTTGTTGCGTGCTTTAAAACTGTCACGCAGCAAAAGCTATCAATTCAGTAATGGCCCATTGGATTGTGAATTTAGTCTATTCGACCTGACAGAAAAACAAGTACAAAGTCGCTCCGATGCACCGTCATTGTTTTTCAGTGAAAGTAGCTCCTTCGGTAATCGCTTACTAAAGAATCGTAAACAACTGCAGAAATGGGTCAAGAAAGAGGGCCTCAGCTGCTACCGACTCTACGATGCCGATATTCCTGAGTACAATGTAGCGGTCGATTGGTACGATGGTGAGGTGGTGGTGCATGAATATGCTCCGCCAGCCAGTGTGGATGAAGCTATCGCCCAGAAGCGTTTATTTGATGTAGTCAATCAAGTGCCACAAGTGCTTAACATCGATCCTGATAAAATGGTGCTGAAAGTTCGTGAGCGTCAAAAAGGCAGTCGACAGTATCAGGCGCTGGAAAAAGCAGGCCAGTACAAAGAAGTGACTGAGTATGGTGCCCGGTTGTGGGTGAATTTGCGAGACTACCTCGATACTGGCTTATTTCTCGATCACCGTTTGACCAGACAGCGCATTAAGCAGCTGGCCAAAGGCAAAGATGTACTGAATCTGTTTGCATATACTGGTACTGCTTCGGTGCATGCGGCACTTGGTGGTGCCAGCTCAGTGACAACTGTGGATATGTCAAATACCTATCTGGACTGGGCCAAGCGTAATTTTATGCTGAATGGCTTGCATGGTCATCACTATCATTTTGAACAAGCCGACTGTTTGCAATGGTTGGCTCGTTGTGAAGGCAAGTACGATCTGATTTTCGTCGATCCTCCAACGTTTTCTAATTCTAAACGTATGCAGGACAGCTGGGATGTGCAACGTGATCACGTCAAATTGTTGGATATGCTGAAATACCGCTTGGCTGATGGTGGAGTGGTCATTTTTTCCAACAACAAACGGCGTTTTAAAATTGACAGTGAAGCGTTGCAAGCGACTGGTTGGCAGGTAAAAGACATATCAGCAGCTACCTTGCCCGAAGATTTTAAACGCAACCCTCATATTCACGTGTGTTTTGAGCTAACGCGATGACTCCTGAGTTTGTGTTGTATAGTACCTGGGGCTGTCACCTGTGTGAAAAAGCGGAGCAAATGCTGCTGCAAGCGGGCATGGCAGGGCGTTTTCAGGTTATCGATATTGTTGATCATCCTGATGTATTTGAACAGTATCGGTTGCTTATCCCAGTGATCGCTTGTATCAATTCAAAAGCAACACTTGATTGGCCGTTTGGGCAAGAGCAATTGCAGGCGTGGTTGCAACACTGTGTAATAAAGGATCTTAAGTAGTGGAAGTATTACGATTTCAGCAAGCTAGTCTGGCATTTGGTACCCATCCAGTGATGGATCGGGTTGATTTTAGTTTGTTCAGTGGCGAGCGTGTGTGTTTGGTTGGCCGCAACGGCGCAGGCAAGTCTACCTTCCTCAAGGTGCTTACTGGCCAACAAAGTCTTGATGATGGTCAGGTAGTTATACCCAATGGTGTGATCTTAAGCCGATTGGAACAAGACCCACCGGCAAAGATGCAAACTAAAATAGCAGACTTTATCCGTGATGGCGCAGGCGATCTGGCTGATAAGCTGCAACAGTTTTATACACTGTCTGAGCAGCTGGATGCAGATGATGCCAGCCAGATGCGTTTATTTGAACAACTGCAAGCCGAGCTGGATACCCGCGATGGCTGGGCACTTGAGGCTCGTGTGTCCGCATTGTGTCAACAATTCTCCATGGACCCGGATGCTGATTTGGCCTCGTTATCTGGTGGTTGGTTGCGTAAAGCCGCACTCGCCAGGGCCTTAGTCGCGAAGCCTGACATTTTATTACTGGACGAGCCAACCAACCATTTGGACATAGCCGCTATTCAGTGGTTGGAGCAGTTTTTAAAAGAATTTAAAGGTGCGATTATTTTTATTTCGCACGATAGGGCTTTTATTCGGGCATTAGCAACGCGGATTATCGATTTAGATCGTGGACAACTGACCTCTCACCCCGGTAATTACCAGCAATACCTCGATCGTAAGCAAAAGATGCTCGAAGACGAACAGCAGCATAATGCATTGTTTGACAAGCGCTTGGCGGAAGAAGAAGTGTGGATCCGTCAGGGCATTAAAGCACGCCGAACGCGTAATGAAGGGCGGGTTCGCGCATTAAAAGCACTTCGCAAAGAACGAGCCGCCCGGCTAGAGACCATGGGTAAAGTTGAGTTTGCTATTGAGCAAGCGGATCGCTCCGGCAAACTGGTGTTTGAAACCAAGCAATTGAGTCATAGTTTTGGCAGTGAGCCATTAGTACAACAGCTGGATCTGTTGGTGATGCGTGGGGATCGCTTGGCGTTGATTGGCCCTAATGGCGTTGGTAAATCAACATTAATTAAACTGCTACTTGGTGACTTGGCGCCAGAGCAAGGTGAGATCAAGCGTGGTACCAATCTGGAAGTGGCTTATTTTGACCAGCACCGGCAAGCACTCGATCTGGATGCCACCGTACAGGATAATGTGGCTGATGGTAAGCAAGAAGTGATGCAAAATGGGCAGAGTCGTCATGTACTGAGCTATTTACAAGATTTCTTGTTTCCACCCGCACGCAGCCGTACCCCAGTCCGGGCTTTATCGGGCGGTGAAAAAAATCGACTGTTGCTTGCACGCTTATTTGCCCGGCCGAGCAATTTATTGATTCTGGATGAACCAACCAACGATTTAGATGTAGAAACGTTGGAGTTACTGGAAGATATTTTACAACAATATCAAGGTACCGTTATTCTGGTCAGCCATGACCGTGAGTTTGTCAATAATACCGTCACCAGTAGTTTGTTGTTTGCAGGTCATGGTACCATTGTTGATATCACTGGTGGTTATGATGATGTCTTGCGCTGGCAGCAACAGCACCAGATAAAGGATACAAAATCGCCTGCAGAGAACAGTAAATCAGCGGCGGTAGAAAAAACGGCAACTGGATCAAGTGCAGATACTGCAACGCCTCGTAAGTTGTCGTATAAAGAGCAGCGAGAGCTAGAGCAATTGCCAGCACTGATTGAAACCTTGGATCAGCAACTTGCCGCTTTACAGCAACAGGTCAATGATGCAGATTTTTTTGCACAACCAACAGACAAGACCCAACCGGTATTGAACCAACTGGCAGAAACCGAGTCGAAGCTGGCGCAAGCCTACGCGCGTTGGGAAGTTTTAGAAGCATAACAAACAAAAGTTTTATAGGGGTTTTTGAATGAAATTATCGCCCATCAGCCTGGCCATGGTGCCGTTTCTGAGTGTGTTTTCTGCATCTGCTGCTGTATATCAAGTAGTTGATTTAGGCGAGGTTGTCGATGCTCGTGCAACCTATGCTACGTCGGTGAATGATCAAGGTGTTTCGGTGCTTAATGGTCGCCAGCTTTATTCTGTCGATATCGATATCGATATCGATGTCAGTAAAATTGATTTTGATAACGAAATATTTGAAAGCATTTTGACAGAAGAGCAACTCTCTGAGTTAAAAAATGGTGAGTTGACTGCAACCACCCATGGAGTTTTGTATTCTTTTTTGCTGGGTTGGCCAGAGCAATACCGTAATAGAAATCAGGCTTTAGCAGCACAGATTGGTAACCTTGTTAGTAGATATGAGTTTCAGCCTGTAAGCACTACAGCTGCTTTTATTGAGCAAGGTCAAGGTGTAAGTTTACTTCGTTTTCGGGCATCCGATACTGAGATTGGCAGTGATGAGCTTGTATTAGGACAAAACAACCTGAATATGCAGGTTGGATTCACCACCCCCTCTTTTGAATATATAGAATTTACCCGCACGACAGATCCCGAAAGTGTAGAAGAGGGCGATGATGTGCCAGAGCCAACGGAACATTCGATATGGCAACCATCTGGCGCTCAACGTTTGGGGGTGGTACGTGTGGATGATCAGCGTTTAACTTTAACACCGGTTTATTCTGACTACGGTGGCGGTTTAAGTACCGCTCAGGCGATCAACGACGAAGGTCTAATTATTGGGATCGGCAGTGTTGATATCAACGAGAATTTTGCAGCCGCCGTGGATGAAAATTGCCAGGGCTTTTCAGCTCCGATAGAGAACTGTCTGCACTACTTCCATAGTATCAATAGTGGCTATATAAACCGCGCTATGGTATGGCAAGTTAACGATGATTTGAGCCTTGCAGAACCTCAGATCCTAGGTTTTCTAGGTGATAAAGGGAGCAATGAGCCGCACCCTGAAACAGAGTTACCAACTATACAGTACAGTAGTTTGGCTTATGATGTGAATAATAATGGCATCATTGTGGGCGTCTCTACCTACTCAGACTCCAGTGATATTATTAGCACTGAATCCTTTGACCGGTGGACGAATCAGCGCATCACTCGCCAAGATATGTACTCAAGCAATAGGGCATCTATTTTTATGGATGGAGCCGTACAGGCAATCTTTCCAGAAGATAATAGAGAGTGGTTATCAAGCTCTGCTAATGCAATCAACAATAACAACATTATTGCCGGGTTTGCTACAAAAATAATTTCAAGTCAGCCGCGCAGCAAGATGTTTTATTTTGACATGCATAACAATGAGATCGTATTCCCGGAAGATTTTTTTATCAGCGCAAATACAGTGCCCAATTCGATCAACGATCAGGGCATGATCGTAGGTAGAACTGAGATGGTGATTTCTTCAGTTAAAAGACAGCGCGCATTTAAATTTAACATCCAGGATAATAGTTTTGTTGATTTGAACAGTTATCTAGATTGCGATAGCGCTTTTACCCTGGTTGATGCAACTAGTATCAACAATAGCAATGAGATCTTGGCCACAGCGGTGACCGAAGTGCCACTTCGTAACTCTTTTGGTGAAGTATTAACCGATGATGATGGAAATCCACGCACTGAATTTCAAGCGCGTGCGGTTAAGTTAAAACCCATAGCTAATGGTACGCCTAGTGATTGTGGTGCTGAAAATGAGCAGGAATATAGTCGTAAGAGCGCAGCAGGTTCGCTTTGGTCGACTTTAAGTCTAATATTACTTTTACTGTTGCGACATAGCAGAGGCCAAAAGCTAAAAGACTGAATACGAACTTCTATAAACACCAGCCTTTTCACTAGGCTGGTGTTTAGCAGTAACCACAGCTTCTTTTTTTAAAAATATTACATTATAAGGATGATCTAACTTAAAAATATCTCAGTTGCAAATATGGCTCTGTCTAATGATAACCTTATGACCTCAAAAGAACCACCCTGATTTTTGATCTCAACACCCAGATATAAATGATTCTCTTTGTTACTAATTTTGCATTATTTCGCTTTTATATGTTACCATGATTACGCATGTTAAAAAATTAAGGGAGATATAAATGAAGTATATGCATCTAGCTGTTACAGTATTAGTTCTGGTGGGGTTGAATCCTTTATCTAAAGTCTTTGGTTCGGATGTAGATTATAGCTGTGAGTCAATGGGAAATACAATTGATTGGAGGTCACCATCTACTTATTTTGAGTTTAACCGGATTATTAACACTATTACTGAGCATGGTTGTAAGTATGCTAAAAGAAAGGTAAGTGGTAAATACAGGAATGATGCAGAAATCATAGGGGTGACTCCGCTATTTTCGTTTAATGATGAGATTTCAACTTTCGTAGCTTGTGGGCCTCGTACAAATGTACCAATGAGCATACTAGGTGCTCATCCCCCACAATTTATTGGCGGTGTAGCAGGATACACGGAAGAATACACGGTATCAGAAAACACACCTTATGAGTTGTATCAGAAAGATCAGAGTCGTAGAGGTACCAACAGGTTTGATAAATGGTATTCGCAATGGGATATACGCCGTGGGAACAAAAATGTATTTTACGACTGGAGTATTTACGAGTATGTCGAGTCATTTGAATCTAGGATGTTGATTAATGGCCGAAGAAATGGTGAAAGTACTTTTGGACCATTAACGTTTAAGGTGAGCACAGCTGGACCTGACCATCATATTATCAGCACTATGACTAGAGGATCAAGATCCTACTCATTTGGATTTAGTGGTTCTTTTAATGGAAGTTTTCACCCAATAGATTTTAGAGCTAGCTTGCCAAGCTCAAAGATTGAAGGGGAATCTTGTTATGCAGCTCAGGAATATACTGTAATTACACAAAGAAACACTCGTCCAACAATTGCTCGCGTACGTAAGAGCTCTAGCACTTATACTGTTGAGGCTTCAGATACCCATACGACAAACGACTTTCTTCAATATAATTGGGAGTTTACGGGGGCGAATGGTAATAGCGTATTTCGATCTGGCAGGTCTGTGAGCGCTTCTGACCACCTTTTTGGTAACAGTGTATCTGTAAGAGTAATAGTTAGCGATGGTAACTTGGCTGCCACTCGTACTCAAACCTATCAACTTGCAACTTATAATCCTGACCCTGGATACCCTACATGCCCTGGATGTGCCATTCCATGAAAATATTACTTGCGGCAATTGGACTCTCAGTTTTATTGATATTGGCTGCTTTCTTCATTAATTCAGCAGACGACTTAACACCTCTGGGTGTCAAGTCGGAATTGAGCGAAAAACACATCGCCAATGATGAAGGAAAGCATGGTGGGAATAATGCTGAGCAAACCGAAACTTTAGTTGTTCAGAATGCTGCATCCAATAAAATTGAAGCGATTGATGCTAATAACCAAGCCTCTGAAAGAGAGTTATGGATTCAAACCCATAAAAAGAGCATTTTCAAAAATGAGAAATGTCGATTAGTACAGAGTTATGAAACTGAAGCTGAGTTCATTACTGAGATGCATGCTTTTGCGGGGGATGTAGATGATCACCGTTTAAAAGAGGATTTCGAACACTGTCGTGATTATGAGCCTATGACTTGGCCTGAACTTGAGTCAAAGTATATTAGTCTTGTAAACAGTGGAGTTCGTGAAGCTGAGTTAATTCTAGCAAGCGTTTTACCAAATGGTATGACCAATGGTCGTCGCTGGGTATTAAAGGCTTCTACATGGTCAGAGCAAGCAGCTGATTTATTGATTAATAACTTTGAAGACTTCAGGTTTGATGAGGATCATAAGTATTTTCTTAGCTTGGTATTGCCACTTGATCAACTTTTAAACATCGATATGTCTACTCTTAGCTCTCATGAGATAATTCATATTGATGATTTAGCATCAAGATGGAACTCTGGAACTGAGAATGAAAAAAGGGAAGTGCTGGAGATTCTTTTTGACTTTCTGTAAGTAAGATCACGATCCGACAGTACCTTTATTTAAGATGCCCCCACTAAATTGATGGGGGCATCTGTGTTTACATGAGTCAGAATTTGGAGCGTTAGTATTTTGCATTATAAGTTGGAAGAGCCAGTAAGACTTAGAACTCAGAGAGCGCTGAACATTTTCAGCGGTACAGCTTTGTGATAATCTAACAGCAAGCGCATGGTGCTATCAGAATCAATAATAATATCACCATAACAGATAAGCAAAACATTCTATTTCTCTGAACAACCACGGAATCCACTATGAAAATTACGTCTCAATTTGATAGCGGCAATATTGAAGTGATCAGCGCGACTGATCCAGCCGATATTCGTTTGGCTATCCGTAAAGATAACCAATCCGATTTTTACCAATGGTTTCATTTTCGGCTGAACACACCGCATATTGAAGCGCATACCATTAAAATTACCAATGTGAATGGCTCGGCGTATCCGGATGGCTGGAAAGATTATCAAGCAGTTGCTTCCTACGATCGGGAAAACTGGTTTCGGGTCGATACCGAGTACAATGGAAAAGAGTTGGTGATTACACATTACCCGGAAGCTGAATCGATTTACTTCGCCTATTTTGCGCCTTACAGCTACGAACAGCACCTGGATTTACTGCAGCAGGCACATTTACATGACCGTTGCCAGCTCGTTGAGTTAGGCGATACACTGGATGGCCGGGACATGAGTTTGCTGGTGATTGGTGAGCCAGCTGAAGGTAAGCGTAACATTTGGATCACAGCACGTCAGCATCCTGGCGAAACGATGGCAGAATGGTTCGTCGAAGGTTTGCTTGATCGTTTGCTGGATGATGAAGATGCTGTTGCCAGAAGCTTATTGGATGAAGCTGTGTTTTATGTAGTACCCAATATGAACCCGGATGGCTCTGTGCGTGGTCATTTACGTACCAACGCCATTGGTGTGAATTTAAACCGTGAGTGGCAAACACCATCCATGGAAAAAAGCCCTGAGGTCTATTTGGTGCGAGAGAAAATGATGCAGGTTGGGGTCGATATGTACCTTGATGTGCATGGTGATGAAAATATTCCATACAACTTCCTGGCCGGTAGTGAAGGGGTGCCTTGTTTTGATGAGCGCATGAGTGCGTTGGAGCAAAGTTTTCGTGCTGCTCTGTTAACGGCAAGCCCAGAGTTTCAAAATGAACATGGCTACGAAGTGGATGCCCCAGGCAAAGCCAACCTGACGGTCGCATCTAATTGGGTGGCGGAGCAGTTTAACTGTTTGGCATTCACGTTAGAAATGCCATTTAAAGACAACGATAAACTACCAGACGAATTGTATGGCTGGAGTGATGTTCGCTCGATGAAATTTGGTCGGGATAGCCTGACAGCCATATTGGCTGTAGCTGGCTCATTACGATAAGTGGTCATTCGGCTGGAGAAAATCCAGCCGATGTGATGTAAGGAGATCTGTATGGCAATTATTGCCTGTCCAGCTTGTGGGCATAAAGTTTCTGACAAAGCGCCGACATGCAGCAAATGTGGTGTTGCCATTGCGGAGTTAGATCCGGTAAAAATGGCTGCTATGGAGCGAGACCGTCGGTTACAGCGTAGTCAGAGTCTGATGACACAATCGATTATTGCCATGGTTCTATTTCTGGCTGGTTTTTATTTTTATTGGCAATTACCGGCTCATGGTTGGAAGTATTATGCAGCTATTCTGGCAATAGGTGTTGGTTTTATCTGGTATGTGGTCAACCGGATACGTATTCTAATGGTTAAGCGAAAGAGTAAACATGGACTTTGAATCCTTAGTGACGGCGATGTCGTCTGAAACCTATCATAAATTGGCCGATGCGGTAGCGACTGGCCGTTGGGCAGACGGCACCTCAATGACTGAGCAACAACGTGCGCAGAGTATGCAGTTGGTGATGGCTTACCAAGCCCGGGTTTTGCGCTCTGATGAGCCTTTTACTATTGGAGCTGATGGCCAGATGGTCACTAAAACCAAAGCGGAAATGAAAGCTTCCTTGCAACCACAATCAGCAATTGCGACCTTTCAACATGATGATCTTTAAACGACTATTGCGTCCCAAGTGGCAGCACCCTGACGCGGAAAAGCGAGTTGAATCCATTGCTGAGTTCGAGCCACAACAAGCTGACTATAAAACCATTATGCATGAGCTGGCATTTAATGATGGCAGTGAGCCTGTTCGATTTGCGGCATTGCAGCGATTGAATGATTTTTCGCTCTGGTGGCAAGCAGCCAAGCATGATGCAGCAGATAAGCTGAGGCTGCATGCTGAGCGGCAAGTGATAGATATGGTCATTAACAATGATATATCAACCGCGCTTAAGCAGCAGTTTATTGCCCAATGCCAGCGCAGCCATATTCTTGAACAAATCGCGCTGGCTGAGCAAGATACCAGCACTAAACTGCAGCTGGTTCTGCGTTTGCAAAAGCCTAATTTGATCATGAATGCGTTACAGGATAGTGCGCTTCCGATTGATGATAAAAAGCAGCTGCTGGAACTTATTGATAGCGATAAGGAGCTGGAGCAGCTGAGTAGAAGCCAAGATACAGTGCTTGCCTCGATGGCACAGGCCATCTTAGAACAACGCCAATTTGAGCGGGAGCAGCCTGCTCGCATCGAAAAACAAGCGCGTTTACTCATTGCAAAATTGAATGCTTTAAAGTCCCGTAATCCTGCAGACAGCCAGCAACGGTTTCACGCGTATCAGCAAGAGTGGCAGCAGTTAGCGATTGAATTACCTCGTTTGGGCGCTGAGTCACAAAGTTTGGCTACTAAATATCTTGAGGTTGAACATTCGGTTGAGCAATTTTTTTCGGCACAATGGCAGCAACAAAAACGGGCAGAAGCGCAGCAACAGAAGCTTCAACAACAGCGTACTCATGCCAAAGGTATTGCTCAAGCTATTGCCGCCTTGCGTATCGATGTCGCACAACATTTGCAACAAGCCGATCTGCATCAGGCAACAGCGTTGCAGCAGCATTTTGTGGCGATAGAGACACAGCTTGAGCAAACAGATGTCAGCTCAGATGATCGTCAGCAACTGCAGTCTCAATTGGCCGATATATCTCAGCAATTAATTGATTTGCCGCGGATTGCACTGTGCTTTACTCAGGCTGAGCAATGGCTGGAGCAGTGGGCTGCACAATCTTTACCCACCGATATGGCTCAGTATGAAGAGTTAGCACCACAATGGCGACAGTGGCAACAGCAATGGCAGCAAAACCTTAAAGGATTATCTGTTCCATTGCCATCTTCTATCACTGAGCACTACCATAAACTACAACAACACTGGGAAGGTGTGTTGGCAGAGTTTTCTCAGCAACAACAGCGTCAGTTCAAAACGTGTCGCAGTAAGTTAGCAGAATTCAAACGCTTACATCAAGCTGGAAAATTCAAGGTATTGTTTGGTTTATTTAAAGGTATTCAGTCTGATTATCAGCAGCTCAGCTCAGATGAACGACAGAAACTTGCACGCTTATATAATGATGCTGAGCAACAACTCAATGAGTTGTCAGATTGGCAGGATTACATTGCCAGCCCACGAAAGCAGCAACTCGTTCAGCAGATGCAACAATTGGCATCAGAGCCAATGGATAACGTTGAACAACGCGCAAAATTGGTTAAAAAGGCTCGTGCTGACTGGGGAACACTTGGCCAAGCCAAAGATACGGATGATGCGCTTTATCAAGCCTTTGATCAGGCTTGTGAACAAGCCTTTGCACCTTGTCGGCTTCATTATGCGGCAAAACAGCTGGAGCGGGAGCAAAATGCACAACAAAAGCAGCGCTTAGTGCAGCAAATGCAACAATTAGCCGAGCAGGCGAATGAACAACATGCTGATGCTGCCCAGCTGGAGCGGAAACTATATCAATTGCAACAGCAGTGGCGATCGATTGGCCCAGCGCCAAAAGAGCAGCAGCCAGCATTGCAGGCCGACTACCAACAACTTAATCAAGCATTAAAGCATAAGGTGAAGGAGCAACAACAAACCTTCGTCAAACATAAGCAGCAACTCATTGCACAAGCACAAGAAGCGATATTGCTGGAAGATAGCAGCCAGACGGCAAGCATTTTGAAGCAATGCCAGCAACAATGGAAAACCATCCCTTTTGCTGGCAAAGCAAAGGATACTTTATTATGGCAACAGTTCAGAGCTTTGTGTGATGACTTTTTCGCCCAGCGTAAGGTGCAACATCAGCAACAATTGCAAGACAAAGAAAAGCAGCAGCTAGCGTTGGAGTCTGAGCTTAACCAGTATGGGCAGGCTCTTGAGCAGGCAGAAAGTGCAGAGCAGTTGCATCCGTTGCGCCAGCAATTACAGTCCTTGGACTTACGAGACTTTAAGAGTTTACAAAAAACAAAAAATCAGTTGATTGCTGACATTGAACAGCAGCAAGAGAACATGAGCCAACAACAGAAAAACCACAGTTACCAACTGTTGTTTCAGCAGCTCGCTAGTTCCGAGCCAGATGCATCAGCCATCGATGTAGCCAGCTGGCGAGAGGCGCTGTTGCAGTCAAAGACGTCAACATTGGATGTTATGGATCGACACCAATTGACCACAGCCATTGAGCTCATGGCAGGACAAAATGTGGAAGCGGCTAATGCCACTGAATTGTCGCAAGTCAAGCTTCAGTTGCTGACAGAAAAGCACAATCAATCTGCAGATGTAACACCGGAAAGCTTGTTGCTTCGTTGGTTGCAACATGGCCCCTTATCCGATGCTGACCGTGCTTTGCTTGTTCGACTTGAAGCTGTTTTTATAAAGTGATCATGCTGCTGAGCTCAGCTTGCTATCAATGGCTGAGCTCACCGCGCAGGTCTCGCTGCATTTTTTGTCGCACCACTTCATCGCTTAGCGATTGGCTAAGCAAATAATGCAGTTTAGTTAGCGTGGCCTCCAGAGTCATGTCGTAACCACTAATCACACCACAAGCTTTCAGTGCATTACCCGTCGCATAGCCATCCATATTGACTCTGCCCCGAAAGCACTGCGTGCAATTAACGATAATTACGCCGCGATCGGTGGCCGCTTTGAGTGCAGCTAACAAAGCAGGTTGCTGTGGTGCATTACCAACACCATACGACTTAATAATTAGCGCTTTAACGGGGGCTTCCACCATATTGCTAATAACATCTGCGCTGATCCCCGGATACAAGGTGATCACACTGATGGGTTGTGGCACCACCTGAGCTACGTCTAACTGGCTACGATCACGAGTGGTTTCGCTAAGCGCGCCAGCTTGTAGACGGATTTGAATTCCAGCTTCCAGTAGAGGTGGAAAGTTAGGTGAAGCAAAGGCATTAAAGCCATCGGCATCGGCTTTGGTTGAGCGATTGCCACGAAACAGTTGGTTATTAAAAAATAAGCTGACCTCATGAATGGGATACTCAGCAGCCAGATACAGCGCATTCAGCAAATTAACCTGACCGTCGCTTCGCAATTGTGCCAATGGGATCTGTGAGCCGGTGACTATGACTGGCTTGGACAGATTTTCTAATAGAAAAGATAATGCTGAAGCGGTATAGGCCATGGTATCGGTGCCATGTAACACCACAAATCCATCGTAATCTTGGTAATTTGCTTGTATATCTTGAGCAATTTGCAGCCAATGTGCCGGAGTCATATCGGAAGAATCGATCAGCTCAGGGTATTCATGAATGGTGAACTCAGGCATTTCTGCACGGTAAAACTCAGGCATGCTTTGCACGGTTTTTGTTAAGAAGCCAGATGCTGGAATAAAGCCTTGATTCGATTGTCGCATACCAATGGTTCCGCCTGTGTAGGCAACATAGATCCGCTTTTGACTCATCACTCACTCCAAAAAAATACCCAGCAGAGCTGGGCATTCTATAGTAGATAAACAATGTTGTCAGGCGTTGCGGTTAGTCAATCATACAGACTAAACAAAATGCATACATTCCTTGAGGGTCATTAAACTGACTCAAGGTAACAAAGTCGTGGCGTAATTGCTTGGTGACACGATTCAGTGCAGCACGCTCAGGGCTTATCATGCCTTGTGGCAGCCAACCGCTGTTAGCCGCACCGCCGAATATATCTACAATCATTTGCTCAAAGCTCGACAGTTGATGACCGATCACTTTAACATCGTAATTGGTTAAACCAGCCAAGTCAGCCGCTGCAGCAATGGCATCATCATAGCCACCGAGTTGATCGACCAAACCATACTCAAGAGCGCGCTCGCCGGTGAAAACACGGCCTTGAGCAACCTCATCAACTTCAGCAATGGTCATATCGCGATTGTTAGCGACCATGGTTAAAAACTCAGTGTAACCGCGCTCAATCATCAACTGGAAGATATCTTTTTCACGCGCTGCCAACCCTTTAAACAAAGGTAAGCCACCAGATAAGCCTGCCAGCTCCGTAGTGCCAACGCCATCAACGTTAAGGCCAAGTGCATTAAAGCTATCTTCTAAGGTGTGAAAGAGTCCGAAAATACCAATAGATCCTGTAATGGTAGTTGGAGACGCCCATATCTCATTAGCAGGAGCTGCAATCCAATAACCGCCAGAGGCTGCAACAGCACCCATAGAGGCAATTACAGGTTTACCCGCTTCACGTAAAGCTGTGATTTCACGGCCAATAATTTCGGAGGCGAAAGCACTGCCACCACCACTATCAATGCGCAGGACTACCGCTTTCACTTTATCATCATGGCGAGCTCTACGTAGCATAGCTGCTGTGCTGTCCCCACCGATGGTACCTGCTTTCGCGGATCCATCAATGATCATGCCCCGAGCGACTACGACAGCGACTTTATCCGTAAGTGGGTTATCAAATTGTGTTTTAGGAATAATCAGACTGCGATAATCATCGAAACTAACATGATTGTACGTGTGCTGCTCATTCTGGCCAACATGCTCAATCATCATCTGCCGGAATTCATTTTGCGTGGTTAACGCATCGACCATGCCCGTATTTAATGCAATTTGGGCCATATCACCTTCAGCGTCGACCAGTTGCTGATAAAACGCATCATAGGTTTCAATAAAGGTGTCGACTGAAAAGCCACGACGTTCACCAACGGAGGCCTTGTAGCTGGACCATAAATCTTGCAACCAGACTAGATTGACTTCTTTTACCTCTTCCGACATGTCATCACGCAAGAAAGGTTCAACAGCAGATTTGTAGGTACCGACCCGAAATACATGCGTATTAATTTTCAGCTTTTCCAACGCACTTTTATAAAACATGGGGAAAGTGCCATAACCTTCCAAGATCACGGCACCCATAGGGTCTAAGTGGATTTCATTGGCGTAACTAGCAAGATAGTATTGATTTTGCGAATAAAAAGCACCGCGGGTATAGATGGGCTTATCTTGAGCTTTAAACTCATCGAGTGCTTGACCAATGGCGTGCAATTTGTCCAGTGAGCCACCACGCAGGCCTGATACATCCAATACAATACTTTGTATACGCTGATCAGTTGCGGCATGCTGAATCACTTTAACGACATCAGTCACCAAAATTTCAGCTGGCTCTTGTTGACCGCCAACACTGTCATTGATAATAGTGGTAAAAGGATCGACAAAGCGTTGCTCTTCAACTAAGACACCATTTAAGTTCAGCACCAGGGCAGAACGGTTTGGCACCTCAACACCCCCTTTGTCACTCGTAAAAGCAACAATGAGGAAAATGATGAGTAGAATAAACAGAACATTCCAAAAAATGGAACGGAACACTTTGTAACCGCGCCAGATGCCACCAAAAAAGCGGCTGATAATACCAGGGTTATCTGCAGACATAGGTTTTCCTAAACAACGTAAACGAATTTAAATCAGGGTTATCCTATGCTAGCTAATTTCTCCGTGAAAGATAAATGCAATTTGTAACCAAATGTATATGTTGCGTCTTAAAAGCAAACAAGCTAACCTCGTATACATTGTAACAGGTATGACCAGAGAGGGTGATGTGGCCTATCAACATTTATTACAATCATTGGATTTGGGCTTTACGCAATTAAAAAACCGCGTGGTGATGGGTTCAATGCATACGGGGTTAGAAGAAGAAAAAAATGGTTTTTCCAAGCTGGCCGCCTTTTATGCAGAACGAGCACGGGGTGGTGTTGGATTAATGATCACCGGTGGAATTAGCCCAAATTTCAGAGGCAATCTGGTGCCATTTGGTAGTCAGTTGAGCTTTAGTTGGCAACTAAACAAGCATCGAGAAGTCACCGCTGCTGTTCATGAGTACGACAGTAAAATTTGTTTACAGCTATTGCATGCAGGTCGTTATGGTTATCATCCGTTTAATGTTGCCCCAAGCAAAATAAAATCACCAATCACACCCTTTACGCCATCTGCCATGTCTAAGCGACAGATCCGCTCCACCATCAAAGATTTTGCTCAATCAGCATTGCTTGCTAAAAAGGCAGGTTATGATGGTGTTGAAATTATGGGATCTGAAGGCTACCTGATTAATCAGTTTATTTGTCAGCGAACCAACCAGCGTAAAGATGAGTGGGGCGGCGAGTTTAGTAATCGCATTCGCTTTCCTCTGGAAACCATTCGCGCTGTGCGCGAGCGCTGCGGCGATGATTTCATCATCATCTATCGGCTATCGATGCTGGATTTAGTCGAAGATGGCAATAGTTATGACGAGGTGGTTGCTTTAGCCAAAGAAGTTGAAGCAGCAGGGGTGAGCATCATCAATACCGGCATCGGCTGGCATGAAGCTCGGATCCCAACCATCACGACCCGGGTTCCTCGTGCTGCTTTTAGCTGGATCACTGAGCGCGTGAAGCAAGAAATTACTATTCCTATTATGGCGACGAATCGGATCAACACCCCACAAGTTGGCGAAGATATTATCGCTAATGGCCAAGCCGATATGGTGTGTATGGCCAGACCTTTTTTAGCGGATGCAGATTTTGTCAACAAGGCTGCTGCCGACAAAGCAGACGAAATTAATACCTGTATTGCTTGCAACCAAGCGTGCTTGGATCATGTCTTCCAGAAAAAGCGGGCAAGTTGTCTGGTTAATCCACGCGCCTGTTATGAAACTGAGCTGAATTTCCTGCCTGCGCCTCAAGCTAAAAAACTAGCCGTTATTGGTGCTGGACCGGCAGGTCTTGCTTTTAGTGTGTATGCTGCTCAACGAGGTCACCATGTCACCTTGTTTGATAAGTCTCATCAGATCGGTGGTCAGTTCAACTATGCTAAACAGATCCCGGGCAAAGAAGAGTTCTATGAAACCTTGCGCTACTTTGGCCGGATGATTGAATTGCACCACATCAATCTGCAGTTAAACAGCGAGCAAAGTGTCGAGTCACTTCAGGCTGCAGGCTTTGATGAGGTGATCTTGGCAACCGGAATTCAACCACGACCGGTGGATATTGCTGGGATAGAGCATCCGATGGTATTGAGCTATTTGGATGTATTACGCGATCATAAAGCGGTTGGTAAAAATGTTGCCATTATCGGTGCCGGTGGTATTGGTTTTGATGTTGCGGAATATTTGACGGAAACGAATTCACTTACACTGCAACCCGAAGCTTGGCTAAAAGAGTGGGGCGTAGATAAAACCTATCAAGCTCGTGGCGCTTTGCTCCCTGAACAACGACCAGAGCCTGCGCAGCGGAAAATATATTTGTTGCAGCGCAAATCGTCAAAGGTTGGCGCTGGTTTAGGGAAAACTACCGGCTGGACGCATCGGGCATCTTTAAAGAATAAAGGGGTAGAGAGCATTGCAGGAGTGAATTATCTTAAAATTGACGATCATGGCTTGTGGATTGAGATGGCAGGTGAAGAGCGTTGTTTGCAAGTGGATAATATCATTGTCTGTGCGGGGCAGATCCCTCTTCGAGCTTTACAACAAGGTTTAGAAGAAGCTGCGATTCCAACACATCTGATAGGTGGCGCTGATGTTGCTGCTGAGTTAGATGCTAAACGAGCCATTCGTCAAGGGGCTGAGCTCGCTGCACGTATATAATTTCCAGCTGCCTTTTTATCATGGAGCTGGCTGTTGTTTCAGCTAGCTCCATGTTTATGTTAAATCCTTCTTGTTGATTGTCAGATACTTTGCTAGCCTCAAAGCATGTGTTCACATAATGGTGGCGCACTATTATGGTGCTGCTTACATACTGTCTTGGTGCAGCAGTCATACAATTGCCATCATCGAGTCATACACTGCCCAATAAAAATGCATATTCGTCACATATTGCTCTGATCCGATGCTTATGGCATCAGCATTGCACGCATCAGTATTGCACTATGTGAAGTGAATAAAACAACGAAGCATTGCTGATCGAATCACATTTAACTATCACAGGGAGTTCGTATGTCAGGTGTTTTAACCATGGTTCTGGCTGGCGGGGAGGGGACGCGTTTAGCACCCTTAACAGGTATTCGAGCGAAGCCAGCTGTACCGTTTGGTGGTAATTATCGCATTATTGATTTTGTACTCAATAACTTCGTCAACTCTGATTTTCTGCAGATTTTCGTGATTACGCAATTTAAATCACATTCTTTAATGAAGCATTTGGGGCGTGCCTGGCGGGTGTCAGGCTTAACCAATCGCTTTATTGATCCAATCCCTGCACAAATGCAAACGGGTAAGCATTGGTATTTGGGAACTGCAGATGCTATCTATCAGAACTTGCACTTAATTCACGGGCTTGATCCTGAGCATGTTTGTATATTTGGTGGTGATCACATTTATAAAATGGACGTCCGGCAAATGCTGGATTTTCATCGCCAGCATGATGCCAGCATGACCGTTGCGGCGATTCCTGTACCGGTAGCTGATGCTCATCATTTTGGTGTGATTGAAGTCGATGAAAATGGCAAAATGATAGGTTTTGAAGAAAAGCCAACCAGCAACCCGAAAACGATTCCCGGCCGGCCGGATCAGGTACTTGCCTCAATGGGTAATTATATTTTTGAGTCGAAGTGTCTGGTGAGTGCTTTGGAGGAGGACGCCAGCGATGAAGGCTCTAGCCATGATTTTGGTAAAAATATCATTCCTAAACTTTACCCTGAAGGGAAAGTATATGTGTATGATTTTTCAACCAACGTTATTCGTGGTGAACAGGATATTTCGCGTGGTTATTGGCGCGATGTTGGTACCATTGATTCTTATTATGAAGCCAACATGGACCTGATCTCAGTCATCCCACCATTTGATATTTACAATCGGTACTGGCCGCTACGCAGCTATACACCACCAATGCCTCCTGCCAAGTTTGTACATGACGAGACCAACCGTACAGGGCAAGCCATCAGCTCCATGGTCGCTTCTGGCTGCATCATTAGTGGTTCGATTGTATACCACTCTATTCTTGGTTATAACGTGCATGTTCACAGCCACGCCTACATTGAGAAGTGTGTCTTGATGGGCAACAACGATATTGGACGGGGGTGCCGAATTCGTCGTGCCATAATCGATAAGGATGTTAAAATTGCACCGAATACCGTCATTGGTGAAGATCTTACTTTAGACCGACAGCGGTTTCATGTGTCGGAAGATGGGGTAGTGGTTATCCCTAAAGGCTCCCGGATAGGTTTTGATTAATGCGAATATTGATGTTGTGCAGTGAGTACGAAGGATTAATAAAGACCGGGGGGCTTGCTGATGCCTGTCGTGGTATCACCAAGGCATTGATTGAGGCCGGCCATGAAGTACAAGTTCTGCTGCCTAAATATGCAACTTTGTATGCTTTACCCAGCACACACTGGGAGTCGGTTTATTTTGAACTTGGCTCTGAACACTTTGGCTGTGCCGTTCGGCATATGACACAAGATGGCGTAAATGTTGGTTTGGTGGAGCATGATCAGTTTTTCCAACGAGCCAGACCTTACGACGATGGCGAGCATGGATACGTCGATAATCCGCTACGCTTTGCCGTTTTTTGCAAAGCGGCCATTGAATGGTGTCGGCAACATCAGTTCCAGCCGGATATTATTCATGGTCATGACTGGCAAACCAGTTTGGCGGCTGTCTACTTGCGCCAGGCAAGAGCCAAAGATGATTATTTTCATCAGACCCGTTTTGTCTTTACTATTCACAATGGCGCCTATCAAGAAATTGTCTCGCGTGATTGGTACCATCGGTTGGGTCTTGCTACAGACAATGCCCCACTCAACTTATTGCAGCAAGGTATTCAGGCAGCTGATAAAATAAATACGGTAAGTGAAGGTTATCGTGAAGAGTTATTATCTGAACCTGCGGCCAATGGTTTAGCGGACTTGTATCAACAAAGGGCTGCTGACTTTGTGGGTATTTTGAATGGTTGTGACTACCAGCTATGGCACCCTAACCATGATCAACACCTTGTGGCACATTACGATTGGCCCGTTTTGGCAGGGAAAGAGACATGTAAAGACTGGTTACGACAACAGTACAATTTGCCACTGACGGATGTGCCCTTGTTTGTAGCCGTTAGTCGGATCACCAGCCAGAAAGGGTTTGATTACCTGATCCCAGCTTTGGAGCAATGGTTGGCTCAGACATCTGCACAAGTGCTATTAATGGGCACCGGAGAGAGTCGATACACCAATGCGTTGTTTGCTTTGGCTGCTCGCTATAGTGAGCAATGCTGCTTTGTGATGGGCTTTGATGAGCCGTTGTCGCACCAAATTGAAGCGGCAGGTGACTTTTTCCTCATGCCATCCTTGTTTGAACCTTGCGGCCTGAATCAGATCTATAGTTTGCGTTATGGCACTATTCCGATAGTACGAGCAACTGGAGGTTTAAAAGATACCGTTCAAGCCTATCCAGAAAAAAATAGTACTGGTATCCATTTTCATCAACCGACGCAAGAGGACTTACTGCAGGCGCTGATGCAGGCAGATCAGCTTTATAGCCAACCAAAGATCTACCGGGCGATGCAACAACGGGGTATGGCACAAAACTTTAGTTGGCAACAGGCTGGTGAGCGCTATCAGTTGCTTTATCAAAGAGCCCAGCACAAATGATGGCAGACTGAGCGATACGAGCAGTCGTTATGCAAATGACATCAGAATGATACAGAATCAGTAGGCAGCTTCATCATCTTCTGCTAGCCTTGCTCTTCATGGTTGTGATCTTATTATGACCTGATGAATAGATATCGTTCAGCCACGTTTGCTTTCGTGCAGAGCTTCACTGAATGGTATGACGTATAAATGGCAGTTTTTCCAGATGTGAGAAGGTTCGACCAATGGATGCGATCACGCTTTTAACGACACGACAATCATGCCCTCGTTTAACGGAGCCTGCACCTGCAGGTGACGCGCTTGAATTGATCAAGCAAGCGGCATTACGAGCACCCGATCACGGTGCGCTTCGGCCGTGGCGATTTGTCATTGCGCAAGGCAAACAGGCCTTAGGTCGTTTGGGGGATATTTTCGCAGAAGCTGCAGTGGAAGATGATCCAACCATTTCCAATGATTTGCTTGAGCGAGCCAGGCAGCTACCCAGTCGGGCGCCTATGGTGATTATTTGTATCGCCAAATGCAATGAACAGGTAAAAATCCCACTGCATGAGCAGATACAGTCTGCTGCTTGTGCGGTGATGGCGATGCAACAGGCTGCATTTGCACAGGGCTTTGGCGGCATTTGGCGCACTGGTATGTATGCTGAAATGGATTTTGTCAAACAGTCGCTTGATCTTGGAGAAGATGATGAAATTGTCGGGTTCTTGTATCTGGGGACGCCGGCTGTTCAGGTCGCTACACGACCAGGGCTTGATCCAGCTGATTTCTTTAGCGATTTTTAGAACTACAGCAACTGCCAGAAAAAACCGCTCATT
>NZ_JAUZVZ010000039.1 GCF_030717845.1 Alkalimonas collagenimarina | reverse complement strand
TACATGGGAGGCTCGCCTTGGTTTTTTGGGTGCATGGGGAAACAGATTTGATGCGAAGGTTGGTCAACAAGTTTTGACGTGGGGAACTGGAGATAATGTTTTTTTAAACGATCTTTTTCCGAAAGACTTTCAATCATTTTTTGCGGGACGAGAGGTTGAATATTTAAAGTCTCCATCATTGTCTGCAAAGGTATCGGCGTATTTTGATGTGTTTAATCTAGATGTAGTTTTGACACCTGAATTTGAACCTGACGTATACATCAATGGCGACTATTTTTCATTTTTTCTCCCCACTGCAGCCACTCAGGTAGCATTAGGTTTTGATGTCACTCCTCCCCTGAGACCCCAATCGCCTGAGTATGCGTTGAGGCTATATAAATCGGTAGGCACATCAGAGTACGCGGGGTATTTTTACAGTGGATTTCATAAAAGCCCTAATAGTCTTACACAAGACTATAGACCTACATTTTCATCATTGAACGTCTACGGAGCAAGCTTTCGCACTACGTTGGGAAATGGTATATTTAATGCCGAATTTGCTTATTACGATTCGGTTGATGATAAAAATGGCGATAACCCGTTAGTACCTAATGGGCAAGCTCGATGGTTACTCGGATATGAACAGGAAATTGTTGGAAACCTCGAAGGAAGCCTCCAACTATACACCGAAAGCATCCTCGATCATCAAGCGTTGATTCAAAATTCACTGACGCCTAAATTTGAGCCTAAACAACATCGAGTATGGTTTACGCAAAGATTGCGTTATAAAGGTATGCAGCAAGCATTGGTATTAAATGCCTTTAACTTTTATTCAACCACAGATAAGGATGGTTATTTAAAAGTTAGTGCAGAATATAGCCCTGTTGATTTATGGCGATTATCAGGTGGTTTAAACATTTTTTATGGTAAACAACCTTTTACTTTTTGGGGACAGTTCGAGGATGCCTCAAATTTTTTTGTTCGTTTTCGGTATTTTTATTAAGGAGTTGTCATGTCTTCAGAGAGAGCACTCACTGCATTTGCAGGTTTTATGGTTTTGTTGTCTGTTATTCTAACTATTTGGCTACACCCATATTTCGTATGGTTCACTGTTTTTGTCGGCGTAAATTTGTTCCAACAAAGCTTTACGGGCTTTTGTCCAGCAACCATTATACTCAAAAAATTATTCGGTCTTAAAAGTGAGAGGGAGATTGCGCTTGAAGCTGTATCTACACATCGAGAGTAATGCAAAAAAGTCACTATTCAATAGATATAAGACAAGATAAAGAACGGGGTTTTATATGCTAAGTGAATCCATACAAACATAATAAGGTAAATGCATTATTGGAAATTAAACATGCACAGTCATAATCATTCACATAGCCATACGCACTCAGATGGCAATTCAGACGATGCATCAAAGCGCATTGGCTGGGCGTTCCTTCTAAATGTGGTGTTCACCATCATCGAATTTATTGGTGGTTGGCTAACCAACAGCACCGCTATCATGGCTGACGCGGTGCATGATTTGGGCGACAGTTTGTCGATTGGTACTTCTTGGGGCTTAAATAAACTTAGCGATAAAGATGCCAATCGCACTTTTTCCTATGGCTATAAGCGGTTTTCACTATTGGGGGCGTTAATCAACGGAGTTGTATTGACCATAGGCTCTATTTGGATCTTGTTTGAAGCAATCCCTCGTTTAGCAGAGCCTGAAATGCCCCAAGTAGAGGGAATGTTAGCCTTATCTATTTTTGGTATGGCAGTAAACGGTTTTGCCGCTTATAAACTAAGCGAAGGAACGTCATTAAACGAACGAGTGCTTAATTGGCACTTGTTAGAAGATGTTCTCGGTTGGGTGGCAGTATTTATCGTATCCATCGTCTTAATGTTCAAGCCTTGGGCGATTTTAGATCCCATCTTATCCATTGGCTTCACTTTGTTCATCCTCTTCAATGTGTTTCGTAACCTAAAAGAAACCCTGATGCTATTTTTACAGGCAACGCCAGATGAAGAGCAAATGTCAACAATCCGAAACGACTTGCTTGCAAACGATAAGGTAAGCGACCTCCATCATTTTCATATTTGGTCGTTAGACGGAGAGCGCAATGTTATGACTGTCCACCTTGTCTTAAAAGGAGAAGTTAGTGTTGAACACATTCAGTCATTAAAAGAGAGCATACAAAGCTCATTAGCCAAGTATCATTTTGAACATACTACAGTTGAGCTAGAATTTGCCGATGAACAATGTCGTGACGAAATGAAATAGGTTTGGTATGCTACTTGTTATGAAAAATTTAAAACGTATATGTTACATCATGATCTCGCTGATACTCTTTCAGTCGTTTTCTGCTGTGGCCAATTCGTTAGATTTTGATGCAATAGACACTCAACATTTTCAACATGAACACAATCATGCTGAGCATGATAAGAGTTTGTCATCAACAAGTACGCAAGATGCAAGTACCGACCAAGTACAGGGGCAGCATAATCCAGCCGACTGTCATCACTGTGGTCATTGCCATGGTACACATGTTCAGTGGGTCGGTCATGACAGTATCAATAAACACCATCACGTGGTGTCAAACCACAACTTTAACTATCTAGATGCTCTTATAGACGCACCTATCAACCGCTTACTGCGCCCACCTAAGCAAAAATCCTAAATTCTGTTTAAAGCTAGTCGCGATAACCTTAAACGCGACGTCCGTTATTATTTAATTTTAGGATTATTATGAATCTTACTCATTTTATTGGGCGTGACCTGCATGTCAGGTCGCCACTGCTATCTGCGCCTTTTAAGCGTATTCAAACAACAAAAGCCACATCATTGAGACGGCTTAGCTTACTTACATTTAATGGCACCAAACTGCTGTGCACTTGCTTATTGTTTGTACCGATTTTTGCTCATGCGCAAAATCAGAACTGGGAAAGTTGGTTCTCTTCACAGATAAACAAACATCCCGATATTGTCGCGGCCAAAGAACAATTGTTAAGCACAGGTGCGCTCGCTGATGCTTCTGAACGAGCCCTTTATAACCCTGAATTGTCAACTGACTATACGCGTAATGGCGATAACAATGACTACAGCGTGGGTGTTGAACAGACAATCGACCTTTGGGACAGGCAAGGCGCAAGGCGACAAAAAGCGGGTTTTATGCGCACTGCTGCACAAGCTCAATACCAAGAAGTCGTTTTAAACAAATCAGCTGATGCTATTGATGCATTAATCAATTGGCGTGCAGCAAGAAGTGCCGCTGTAATTGCAAAATCACAACAACAGCAACTTAATTCGTTACTTGAATTGGTCGAAATACGTCAAGCGGCTGGTGATCTAGGGAGTATCGATGCAGAGCTTACCTTTTTGTCGTTATCGAAACAATTTGCTCAAGTGGCGGGAGCAGAGGCTCAACTTCAAATGGCCGAAGCAATGGTGCGGGAGTTACTTCCTGATTGGGAGCCAGAGCGAGGGATTATACCCGACGACTTTTGGCCTTCTAATGCTACATATCCGTCTGATGAAGAATTACTAAAACACCCAAAAGTAGCAAGCGCTTATGCGCAATGGCTCACGCAAAAAGAAGAAGCAGAAGTCACTAGACGTAGTGCAAAAGCAAATCCTACTTTTGGTATTAATGCAGGGCAGGAAGCGCGAGAAAACACCGTTGGGCTGACCTTTTCCATACCGTTAAACATTCGCAACGATTACAGTGCAGAAACTCGCGCCGCAGAACGCATGGCGTTAGAAACTGAAGCACGTTTTAGAGCGCAGTATCGGAAACTTCGTTTCGATTTAAAAGGAGCGTTTGGCGCGTGGCAAAGCTACAACCTACAGTTTACGCAATGGCAATCATTGGTAAAGGGTCGCATCGAGAGTAGTGGTGATTTGTTAGAGAAGCAGTGGCGCAGTGGCGATTTATCAACGACTAACTACCTTATTGCACTGAATCAACGCGCAGAAAGTTTACTGTCTGGCATAGAGCTCGAAAAGCAAACGCGCATAGCATTAAAAAATCTCATGCTGCAATCAGGTCGTCTTATCGACTTGCCCCCAGTTCAACACGATTTCTCAATTGAGTAACAGGATTAACAAAATGAATAAAACAGTATTAGCAGTTTTCATCGCCACATTTGTCGGCGCTGCACCAAGTTTCGCACAAAAGTCTGATCAACAGCATGCTCACAATGAAACGGTAACAAGCATCGATAAAAGCATAAAAGATAAACATGACGAACATACTGATGATGGTCATGAAGAACATGAACTACAAGATGGTCAAAAGCTTGATGAGCATGGAGGCGAGGGTGCCGATGAACATGATGATCACGAAAGCGAACATGCTCATGATAAAGGTGAAAACGAGGATAAAGATGATGAAGAGCATGATGAAACTGCTTCTGCATCGTTAGACTCCAATCAAATGGCATTAGCCAACATTAAAGTAAGCACACTAAGCCCCAAAATTGTCAATTATACTTTGTATGCACCGGGTGAAATATTTTCAAACGGCTATAGCAGCTATAGAGTATCACCCAGAGTGGCATCCGTTGTCACGCGTCGTCATGTGGCATTGGGAGACAGGGTAAATAAAGGCCAAGTGCTTGTCACGCTTTTTAGCGAAACCGTTGCGCAAGCACAAGCCAATTACCGAACAACATATCCAGAATGGGAAAGAGTAAAAGGACTTGGTCGAAAAACTGTTGGAGAGCAGCGCTACATTGATGCAAAAGCTAATTTTGAAGCGGCTAGTGCAGTATTAATCTCATATGGTTTATCCGATGCAGATTTGAAAACGCTCACCTCACAGCAATCAATAGCATTAGGAGAATATAGCTTACGTGCTGAAATTGATGGCGCGGTACTCAGTGACTCGTTTGAACAAGGTCAGCGTATTGATGCGGGAGAGCCGTTGATCTCGTTGGCAGATGAAAGTGAACTTTGGGTAGAAGCGCATCTACCATCGAATATTAACCTGCGGTTAGGTGCAGGTTCTCCGGCACAAATCAAAGTGGGAGACTTCACAGTTGATGCAACGGTTACACAAGAGGCACATACCATTGACCCAATTACTCGAACGAGAACGGTTCGGCTATTAGTGAGCAACCCTGAACATCGTTTGCATCCTGGTCAATTTGCCGAGGTGTATTTCCGTTTTCTGACAAAAATGCCGGTAATGGCTGTTTCAGAAAGTGCGCTAATGCGAGGGCCCGATGGAGACTGGATGGTATTTGTAGAAGATCATCCCGGCGAGTTTTTACCCGTCGAAGTTGAACTTGGAAGAGCGCTTGGTGGCTTGCGGGAAATAACCGGTGTAGAGCCGGGTTCTCGCGTAGTAAGCGAAGGTGCTTTTTTTGTCGCTTCACAAATCGCTAAAGGCGGTTTTGACCCACACAACCACTAATTAGGAGGAGTCTTTATGTTTAATAAATTAATTGATTGGGCTGTTACTAATCGTTTGTTAGTGGTGATTGCTCTGACAACGTTAATAGTCAGCGCGGTTTTTGTTATTCCAAAACTGAATTTGGATGCATTTCCAGATGTCACCAACGTGCAAGTATCTGTCAATACAGAAGCACCGGGGTTAGCTGCCGAAGAAGTAGAGCAGTTAATTACTTATCCAATAGAAGCGGTGATGTATGCCTTACCGGATGTGATGGAAGTGCGCTCTATTTCCAAAACAGGTCTTTCAGGTGTGACCGTTGTGTTTAGCGAGGACACAGATATCTATTTTGCACGTCAATTGGTATTCGAGCGTCTGCAAGCGGCTAAAGAGTTAATTCCCGAGGGCGTCGGTACGCCAGAAATGGGACCCAACACATCAGGATTGGGGCAAGTGTATCAGTATCTATTGTTGGCTGAGCCCGATTCAGGCCTAGACGCTATGGCGTTGCGTAGTTTAAATGATTGGGTGGTGAAATTGCTGCTGCTTCCTGCCGATGGCGTAACGGATGTGCTCTCTTTTGGTGGGGAAGTACGCCAATACCAAGTTAACCTCAATCCATCTCAATTACTTGGATATGGCTTGACTCAAGATATAGTGATGGAAGCACTTGAGCGGAATAATACCAATGTGGGGGGGTGGTATATGAACCGAGGGCAGGAGCAACTTGTGATAAGAGGCACTGGCTGGTTAGATCATGGCGAGGAAGGGTTAGAGCAATTACGTCAGGTACCTTTAAAAACCGTAGACGGAACAACGATTACTGTATCCGATGTGGCGAACGTTGAGTTAGGTAGCGAAATTCGTCAGGGTGCTGCCACCATGACCAGAAAAGACGCCGACGGTAACATTCAAAACTTAGGTGAAGTCGTCTCAGGCATTGTACTTAAGCGCATGGGAGCTAACACGAAAGCCACAATTGATGGCGTCAATGCTCGTATTCAGCGAATTAACCAAGCATTGCCTGATGGCGTGAGTTTTGAAGTATTCTACGATCAAGCTGACTTAATTACTCAAGCCGTGGATACGGTTGTAAATGCGCTAATGTTAGCGTTCGTATTTATTATGGTTATTCTAGCTTTATTTTTGATGAATCTACGAGCCACGTTTTTAGTCCTGATTTCGATCCCTATTTCTATTGGTATTGCCTTAATGGTCATGTCGTGGTTTGGACTTTCTGCCAACCTTATGTCGCTTGGGGGCATTGCAGTGGCAATCGGCATGCTAGTAGATGGCTCAGTGGTAATGGTTGAAAACATGTTTAAACACTTGACTCACCCTGATGCTGAGCATGATCACAAGAGACAATTGGGTGAACATGTTGAAGATGATGATCCATTAGACTCGTCCCATGATACGCACGGTATCGCTTTGCGATTACAAGAAGCGGGCAAGGAGGTAGCCCGGCCTATCTTCTTCGCAACAGCCATAATCCTTGTGGTATTCATGCCTTTGTTTAGCTTTGAAGGCGTTGAAGCAAAATTATTTCAACCAATGGCTATTAGTATTATGTTGGCCATGCTTTCGGCGGTATTAGTTGCACTGATTATTGTACCGGCATTGGCGACGTATCTATTTAAAAAAGGCGTGAAACCACGAGAAAGCGTTGTGTTGAAACCTTTAGACGCGGGGTATCGCAAAGGGCTATCGTGGGCAATTTTGCATAAAAAAGTAGTGATTGGAATTGCTGCAATTATGGTAGTCGCTGCTGGTGTAGTGCTTCCTCGGCTTGGCACAGAGTTTGTACCAGAACTGGAAGAGGGCACCATTAACTTGCGTGTTACTTTAGCGCCTTCATCTAGTTTAGATACTGCCCTAGAGGTCTCCCCTAAGCTTGAGAATATATTAATGGGGTTTCCAGAAGTCACCTATACATTGTCGCGTATCGGTCGCGCCGAAATAGGAGGCGATCCTGAGCCTGTAAACAATATCGAAATTTATATCGGGTTAAAGCCAGTGCCTGAATGGACAAGTGCAAGTAACCGCTATGAACTGCAAGCGTTAATGGAAGAAAAAATGGAGCAACATCCGGGTTTGCTCTTCAATTTTTCTCAACCTATCGCGACAAGAGTGGACGAGTTGTTATCGGGTGTAAGAGCTCAACTTGCCATTAAATTATTTGGACCTGATCTTGACATCTTGGCTGAAAAAGGCCAAGCCATTGAAGCTTTAGTAAAAGAAGTTGAAGGTGCAAGAGATGTTGCTATGGAGCAAATTGCCGGTGAATCTCAACTGATTGTGACACCGAATCGCCGCGCTCTGTCGCGCTATGGGTTGGCCGTGGGTGATGTAATGGAGCTCGTAAGCGAAGGTTTAGGTGGAGCCAGCGCTGGCCAAATCATCAATGGTAATGAGCGCTATGATATTTATGTCAGGCTTGCTGAACAATTTCGAAATAACAGTCAAACGATAGCCGACTTGCGCTTACAAACTCCGTCAGGTGCATGGGTTCGTTTAGGAGATGTTGCAGAAGTGACGATTGCTTCTGGTCCACCGCAAGTCAGACGTGATGACGTACAGAGGCGAGTTGTTATCCAGGCAAATGTTCAAGGTCGAGACATGGGTAGCGTGGTGGCAGATATTCGTCAATCTATTGATGAGCAGCTAGCACTGCCTACTGGCTATTCAGTGGATATTGGCGGGCAATTTGAGAATCAACAACGGGCGCAGAAACGATTATCACTAGTTGTGCCGCTTTCGTTGGGCTTAATTGCATTACTACTGTACTTTGCTTTTGCTTCGTTTGGTCAGGCAATGCTGATCCTCGTGAATGTGCCTCTAGCTGTGATAGGCGGAGTATTTTCACTTTGGTTATCAGGGCAATATCTTTCTGTACCGAGCTCCGTAGGTTTTATTACCTTATTTGGAGTGGCGGTCCTAAATGGGGTGGTGATGGTAGAAAGCATCAATCAGCGCATTGCAGACGGATTATCAGTATCTGACGCTGTATTCGATGGTGCTACATCAAGACTTCGGCCAGTGTTGATGACGGCGATTACATCTGCGCTAGGGCTAATTCCAATGTTAATGTCTAACGGCGTGGGTGCTGAAATCCAAAAACCGTTAGCAAGTGTTATTGTAGGCGGCTTAGTAACCGCGACATTTTTGACGCTCTTTGTACTGCCTGTGCTTTTTGCCTGGTTTTCAAAAGGGAAGTTAAAAGATATGGCAAGAGTGTCATCTTGACCTCAGTTGGCCTGCTGCGTGCGATGTGCATCAGCAGGCTGACATTAATTCAAATGAAGATAGACATGAATAAAATTTTTATTTGTTATCTGAAAATAGTGTTTCTCATACTTGTCACGATCATGACGATATCATGTAGCTCATTTAAAACAGAAATCGTACAACAAAAGAATCAAAAATGGAGGCTTTCTTCAGTTTCGGTTTATCCCAAAGGAGAAAGTTGGTCCGTGCAAGGCACGTTGAGTTCTTACAGTTCATATGGACTACCTGAAGGATATATCTTAATCAGCATCACTTCTGAAGAAGGAACGATAGTTGAAACTAAGCAAGTGAGGTACAGAAAGTTTGTGGGTACAAGCCGTTGGTCTCGGAACAGATTTGGACGAGCATTCTTTTATTCTGAGTTTGATTTTATTCCCAAAGATGCCTTTGTCACTGCTGAACTAATTGCAGTATCGGGTTTGATGGAGGAGTAAACAGGGTCTTTTACTGACCGCTGCTTTGCTTGTAAAGTGATATTTTAAGTTAAATAATAGTGAATCGCCACCACTCAGATGAAGCTTGTAAAGTTATTGAGACTTGAACAAAATGTAATTAACGAGCGTTCACGATAGACCTGTAAGTCTACCGTGACTTTCTATACTATTGTTTACCTAACATTTACAGATTAACTCTAAATCCAATGTATGCGCTTCGCTCAGCTGCCGGCTCAATCCCATCATTTCTTACTTTGCTATAATAATTATTGTTAAGTAAGTTGTTTATACCAGCCTGTATACTCCAAGACGCATTGATTTCATAATCTGCACTTAAGTCTAGCACCTCGTAACTAGGAACTATCGCATTTATTTGTGCTGCCCCTTCGCCACGCGCTAGGTTTGAGTCTTGCCAGAATTGGTCATCTACAAACGTGGCAGTCAGTGACACATTGAGTGCCCGGTGCTGATAAATGAAGCCAGTTCTTATTAAGTACTCAGGGGCGAAGCTTGGTCTGTTACCAACTAAGCTGCTCGACTGGCTCTGAGTAATTTTTGCGTCAAGTAATGAACCATTGGCAAAGAGTAAAAGTTCATTGTCATTACCTGATGCATGAAACACGTTGTATTCGGCTGTAAATTCAAGACCTTGGTGTTTTGAATCACCAGTATTCACTCGTTGGACATCGACAACGGTTAACTGTAATTGCTCAATCTTGTCGCTAAAGTCAATTTGGAAAAGACTAATATCAAGATTAAAACCCGTGGTTGGGGATACTCTTAATCCAACCTCAAAATTCTCAGCGCGAGAAATCTCAGGTCTATTTATGTCAGACAGTTCTGCATTGGGATTTGCTAAATCATCAAATCTTTGAGGGCGGTATGACTCAGAAAGATTTGCGTAAAGCTCTGCTTTGTCACTTAACCTGTAGCTTGCACCTAATCCGTATAATAACTCCTGATTCGTTTTATCAATATCAATAGGATCTCTTTGAAGGCTTTCACGCTTGAGCGGCTCGAATAAATCATAATTAATATTCTCGTACCGTAAAGTAGGGGATATACTCACATCACCGAATCGAAATAAGTTTTCGATAAAAATTGCACTGTAAGTTAGTTTCCGGTCTTGCTCAAACAGCAAGTCTTCTGGTCGTTGTGTATTTGAACGAATGTCATTGCTAATATAGCGGGTACGAGGACTGTCATCCCTGTATAGTGTCGTGCCTAATGTGAAGATGTGATCAACTCCCCACGCTTGCGCGAAACGAGCATCAAGACCAAATGTGGTAAATTCTTGTTGATCAATGTTAGTTGTGTTTGGCTCTGATCCAGCCTCATAAAAGGCAGATGAACGACGACTGAAACGGTCTTGAAATGAATACCAAAATTTCCCATTTAACGTCGCATCGTCGCTAATTTGTTGGTCATACGTTAACGTTGCGAGCACACGATCGATTTCGATGCGGTTAAAGGGCGTTTTTACTAAATATCGATTTTGATTAAATTCAGAAGAGGAAAGGCGCCCCGCCTCTCCAGAATCGGATTGGTAAATATCAAGATCGAATCCTAGACGCACGTCATCGAGCCCCTTATAAGAAACACCAAGATAGGCTGAGTTTACTTCAAAGTCTTCATTGCTTCGTTGACCACTAGAAGTCCTATGGTCAACGCTTGCCATGAATCCTAAATCACCTTGAGAAAGTCTTACCTCATTATAGGTGCTGTAAAAGCCGTTATTTCCAAAGGAGTGTTCAGTCAATGCACTGTCAGGCAAGTCAGCATTTGCTCGTGAAGTTAAAAAGTTAATCGTAGGTCCTATTTGTGGGCCATACAACAAACCTGCACCACCGCGAACAAATTCTATACGTTCAATACGCTGAGCAGGCGGGATGTAATAAATAGTTGCATATCCAAACATGTCGGAAGCCAATGGGATACCGTTTTGGTAAAACGCGACAAATTCAGATTCATGGGGATTGCCTAATCCGCGATAGTTTACGTTATAGATGCTTGGAATTGTTTGGTCTGAAACAAAGAGCCCCGGTAGTCGGGAAAATACTTGGCGTAAGTTTGGCTCCACAAACGTGGGTTGCAAGCTTAAATCGACTATTGATACTTTTTTGCCAGCCAATATTTTGCTATCAGATATGGTGTTTAGATTATATGGAAAAGCATCGTTAATAGTTGCATCCCCTTTGATTTCAATGTGCTCTATGTGTTGAGGCTTAGCGGAAACGATGTCTTTCTCTGAGCTATTAGTCATTGATTTGTTAGTAACAGAAGCGCTATGGGCACTTGTAGATATGAAGCATAGACTGACTAGTGAGAGTGATAAAGGTTTTAACACAAATTTTCCTTATATATGTGGATATTACTTTATGAATACCAATGATAACTATTATCATTTAGTTTATCAAGATATATTACTTCGTCAACAATGATTATTGATGACGAGTAAGCAAAACACGCTGGTAAGCTAACGCGATTGAAATACGCACCTATTTAGGGTAATTTGAAGAGTATTTGTTGCCTTATCGCTTAAATAAAAAAGGCTATACAGGATATTCACACTAAATTATGACAACAACGCGCAAAACGAACCTAAAAGGGGTTTTGTGCCCATCCCCGCGAAATCCGCATTAGCGTTAATAAAGTTAGGTGTTAACAATCTAACATTGTAAAAAACACCTAAAATTTGATATTTTCGGTTGAAATTTATTGAAACTGCTGTTTAGAGTCAAGGCTTATAAATCGACATGAGCACAAAGAGAATATCAGATGATTTAGGAAAAATGGGCGAAAATACGTTCTTGTTATTGTGTAAGGATACCGGTTTTATAGCCAACTCATCTGACGATGATAAAGGCGGTTGGGATATAGAAATTGAAAACTTTCGAGGTGACGATTTCTGTTTTTCAAACCATTCATATTTCGTAGGCCGTATTCAAGTAAAAGCGTCTCAGACTTTTAAGATGTCTGTTTCTTTAACATTTTCTAACCTACTGAACCTAATTCAGTTCAGCGGTGCTTCATTTGTCATGTATTTTGAGTATGGTGATGATGGTATATTACCGAGTAGGGGATACTTGAGAGAAATTGATAAGTCTCTTAGCAGAGAGATACTCGTAACATTACGAGAAAGGCAACTTAAAAACAAAAAATTTCGGCTAAATAAGAATAAATATACCGTTAAGTTTGGTAACCAACACCTAATATCAATGACAGGCCCTAGTCTTCGTGAGGCTATAAATAAGTATGTCGGGAAAGATTTTAAAGAGTATATTGCCCAAAAGGTGTCATATTTAAATAGCTTCGAAAAGGAGACAGGTCTATTTGGAGTGACCTTAAACATCAAAGGTGGTGAAACGAATATTAAGCGATTTGTTGACGCATTGATCGGTTTTGATGTTAGCTTTCAAGGGGTTAGTCAGATTTACTCAACGACAATGGGCATAGCAGATAGTGAGAACCAAGTGTCTTCTCAAGATGCAACCGAAATGCCACTAAAGATTGGGCCAAAAGAGGACTTGCAACCTATCGTCACGGTAAGCATATCGCTTGAACCACACGGAAAACAATACCACTTTCCGGGTAGGTTATTCTCAACGCCATCATTTATCCCTGAAGAATTAAGTAAGCATCGCATCAAAACGCCACTTTTTGATCTGGTCCTTGAGACTGTGAATATATCAGGAGAACTCTGTATGAATCCGAGTTTTAATTTTACTGATATTTTTCAAGTCGAAGTAATAACATCTATAAAAGAATTTTCTCTCTTAAATGAACTTATGCTAGAAAGCAACAAGACCAATGAGTTTTATATAGCGATCAACTCGGCTGATAAAGAGGAGAAAATGGCACCAATGAAATTATCTTACAAAGAGCCAATATTTCCTGAAGAGTTTGAATATTTTAAAGGTGCAGTTGATGCACTATATAACAGGGCGTCGCGTTTGAATTTAAACGATGCCATGATATCAAGCAGGGAACTCAGGGATAAGCAGGAAAAACTCTATTTATATAGTAAAGATAAGTTTGAATTTGCAGAGCCCGTCACAATGGAGTTTGGCGATGAAAGAACACGACACTTTAATGAAAAAGAAATTAAGCTTTTTGATTCTGTTATATTCTCTTGTAAAGTAAATTTTTCTGACAAGGTATTGGTATCGCTTTACCTTTTCCAAGGCGAGCTTTCTTATGGCAAAAACGCAGCATATAGTGGGCGATTTAAAAACGCCGATCATGTAAAAGATTTCGTGTTTGAAATAGATAATTCTGATATAAATAACATTGTCGACGAAGCCGAAAAGTTTATACTCCAGCAATTCAGAGAGAAAGGTCTGAATCCATTCGATAGTTAGTTTGTCGACAACGCACAGAAATAATCTTCTATGTCTAATACTCTTCAGTATTAGACATAGGGTAAAGGGTAAGTTATATTGTTACTATGTTAATCGACAAACCTAAACGTTTTGGCCACGACTAAACCCACACCATTGTTTCCAACCTATGCTGAACTGATTGAGCTCAGTCTTAATGACTATCCGCAGCTGTCTGCCTATCTAGATAATCAACCTGCATGGATGAAGCAGCATTGGAACTGGGCAAAGGGTTACCTGCTGTATATCGGCCGCAACAAATCTGAGCATACCTATGTGCGTTTTCGAAACGACATCGAAAAGTTTTTGCTCTGGGTATTTATGGTTGATAAACAACCTGTCGACGATTTACGCAAAGCTGATATTTTGCGGTATATTGACTTTTGTGTCGCGCCGCCGGTTAAATGGATAAGCACTCAGCTACATGACAGATTTAGTTTAAACAACGGTTATTTTGCTTCAAACCTTAAATGGACACCATTTAGGCAAACACCGCCAAAATATGATAAAGACCGTGTACTTGATCCAAAAAAATACAAACCTTCTCTACAAACCCTAGAATCTACGTTTGTTGCGCTTAGTTCATTTTACCGACACCTGATTGATGAGGAAATTTGCTTTGGCAATCCCATTCCATTAGCGAAGCGTGATTGCAAGCACATGATAAAAGATAGCCAGGTAAAAACTATCAGCCGGCTAACAGAGCATCAGTGGCAATATCTGCTCGATACCGCGGTCGAATTAGCCGATACAAACTCCCTTTTTGAACGAAATTTATTCATTATATCTACAATGAAAACCTTGTTTCTTCGGCTATCTGAGCTTTCAGAACGACAAGATTGGACACCCGTAATGAGTCATTTTTGGACGGATGAAGATAATAATTGGTGGTTTAAAGTATACGGTAAAGGTAAGAAAATACGCGATATTACCGTACCGCTGGGTTATTTGAGTTACTTAAAACGCTATCGCGAGTGGCGCGGCCTATCGCTGCTGCCATCAAAGGGAGAGCAAACCGTATTGGTAGAGAAAATAAGAGGTCGTGGCGGGCTAACAAGTCGCCAGATAAGTAGGCTCATTCAACAACTATTTGATGCAGCATATGAAAAAATGAAAAGAGAACAAGGTCTAGACCAGGCTCAAAAACTAAATGAAGCTACAACACACTATTTGCGCCATACGGGTGCAAGCATGGAAATTGAGCGTGATAGACCGCTCAAGGATCTGTCAGAAGATCTAGGCCATGCTAGTAGTGCCACCACCGATACAGTATATGTCCAAGTTGAGCGAAAAAAACGTGCCTCATCTGGTAAAGATAGAAAAGTCGAGTAGTTAATGGGAACCAATACATGTTACATGTGCGACGCTTTGGCGACAACGAAAGAGCATATACCACCAAAAGCCTTATTTCCCAAACAAAAAGATTTGCTTGGGGAATTCAGTCTACGCAAAGAACTAATAACAGTGCCATCTTGTCAGGAACACAATAATAATAAAAGTAGAGACGATGAATATTTAGTATTTTGTCTATCTACGTGCTTTCATGGAAACGACATAAAGGAGCAACTGTTTAACACGAAGATTATGCGGGCAATTGAAAGGCGTCCTGACACGTATTCGAACGTTTTAGATAATTATCAACGTGTAATGCTGAAACATCCAGATGGAAAAGTAGAACATACCGCCGCGTATTCAATCGACCTAAAACGTTTTGATAGCGTGTTATCACATATAGCACGTGGCTTATATTACTATCACACTCAAACTAAATGGGAAGGCCCAGCACTTGTCATGAGCAATGAATTACGTGATCTAAGCTCTAAAAATTCCGAAGAAATTAATACATTATACGGAAAGTTATGGCCAAAATCCAGAAGTGTTCTCTTATAAAATTCATGATAGTAGGCCTAAGGGCTTCGTAATTCTAATGAAATTCTACTCGGCAATAACAGTAGCGGTAACGCTAGCTGAAAATAGTAAAATCAACTAATTTATATATATAAATTAAGTGCTTAGGTGAAATTATCGAAAATCAGTGACCTAAACGGTAGTTCAGCCTTTTCACCAGCATAAACTCGCATGCGATGATCGTAAATCAACCTGCTATTGGACAGACGCTAGGTACTATGGAACTTCAGTTTTCGAACCCGGACCACTTTACCAATGTACAAATGGTGCATGACACCGTTATGGGTGGTCGTTCTCGTGGCTTTGTTGAGCCTGTGGCTGAACCTGTTGGCTTGCGCTTTTATGGAGAGTTATCACTTGCGAATAATGGCGGCTTTGCCTCTGCACAATTTCGATTGGCTGAAGCACTGCCAGTATTTGATTATAATCGCATTACCTTACATCTTGCCGCTGATGGCCGAGCCTATCAGCTTCGATTGAAAACACCGTTTATTCCTGGTGGTGTTGCTTATGTGGCGAATTTTCAAACCAGCGTGGATCAGCCGTCTTACGATTTTCAACCAAACTCTTTTGTTGGTCAATTTCGGGGCCGTCGGGTTAGAAACTTACCACCACTGAACTTTGCTGATGTAAGCCATATTAGCGTGATGTTGGCAGATAAAAATAGCGGAGAATTCGATATTATATTGTATTCTATTGATTTTTCTTCATTGCAATCGATTTAACACCAATAAACCATATCCATTATCTGACACGCCCTAGGACTCTTTTGGCTTGATACCGACCAGTTTGATATCGCCATTGTCGTTGATTTGCCGCACGGTCAACACCAGCCTATCTAAACTAACCTGATCGCCAACCACTACGCGCCGGTGGAATCTATCGGTGATGTAATCGGCTAAGGTAATGTGGCTGTCGTGCTCAGGTAAAGCAATGGTATAGAAGGAGTCCAATTCATCCAGCGTAATTTGAGCATTCAACACGAAATCGCCAAAGAAATCACTTTGGGTTAAACCACCAACCTTGGCGGTGCTGGCAAGCACGGTACTGATGGCTTGCACATCGTTCATTTTGCACAAAATAAGCACGCTGTCTTTTAACCTGAATGTTGGGTTTTCCCGGGTCATAATCCATTCCCCTTGCCGGATCACCCCAAGAAATTCAGCCGAAGGCGGTACCGT
>NZ_JAUZVZ010000038.1 GCF_030717845.1 Alkalimonas collagenimarina | reverse complement strand
GGTGCCAGAGAACCACTATGAAAACTCGCTTACTTTCAGACACAAAAACCGCCATCCTCGAACCAATTGGCGCAGTCTCCTCTCTGCAAGACGCACTGGACTTCGTGTCTTCAGGCTATGGGTACAACTCCAATAAAATTCTTTTGCGCGCGGAGCAGTTGCCACCCGAGTTCTTCGAACTTCAAACGTGCTTTGCTGGTGAGTTCATCCAGAAGTTAGTTAACTACCGCTTCTACATAGCCGGGGTCTTTGGCGAAGTCGAAGTTTTTAGCGAGAGCTTTCGCGAGTATGTTGGCGAGGCACGCAGAGGCCGGCAGTTTAGATCGTTCGCCACTGAAGATGAAGCGATTTTATGGCTCGAGACTCAATAGCAACCGCAATGCCTGCTCCTAACTCTTTCATCGAGAGGGCTATGAATCAAGATTCACCAAAAATTTTTATATATTCTTTATTGCTGACACTGATCTGGATTTCGGCGAGTTTCTTAATTCTGTACTTTTCATCAGATGCATTGCTAATAGCATTAGCCACTCTTTTTGTAGTAGATTGCTTAATCATTATTCCAACTGTTTACGGCGTAAGTAAAAGGGTTAACGGCTTTTTCTGCGTAGTTACGTACCCAAAAATGCCTAACAAGTTACTTAATTTCGTTCCGGCCATAAAAAGCATGGTCTCCACGGGACTGCCTTCGCTGCGCTGCGGCAGCCCATTAGCAATGTGTTATAAATCACTCTAGCCTTGAGTGCTCGCATGTACTAAAATGTATTACAAACTAGTACAGGAGGGCGTTTCAATGGGTATTACAAGTATTCGGCTAGCAGATGACATAGATAAGCCACTTGAATTTTTAGCTAGCAAGCTAGATAGAAGTAAGAATTATATTATAAATCAAGCAATTAAAGAATTTTTGGCAAGGCAGTCCGTAGAGGAGTCTCGGTGGGCAGACACTCTGGAGGCTCTAGAGTCTATTAAAGCAGGTAAATCCATTGCTGAAGCAGATGTGAATGCCTGGCTAAACAGCTGGGGCACTGGTGAGCGCAAAGAGCCACCGAAATGATAGAGGTTGAATATTCCCCAGAGTCGATGAAAGACCTTCAACGGGTTGTCGAGTTTGTTGAGGTTAAGAATCCTTACGCCGCACGAAGAATCGCAATTGATCTTCAAGAAGGAATTTTCAAACTAAAGCAATTCCCTGAAATTGGCTTGCCGGTCATAAAAGCGCCTGATCCTGAAAAAATCCGAGATCTATATATTGGTGATTACACAGTCCGGTATTTAATCACCAGTGGTATTGTTTATATTTTGAGAGTTTGGCACAGCAAGGAAAATGAGAAAAATTTATAACAAAACAAAGCGGCGGATTCGCTATGCTCCCCGCTGTTTGTGGCGTTAATGTCCGCATCACGCTCAAAGCAGACGTGCTGTTCAACAAATCATAGTTGGCTATCGTGAAATTTACTTTATGCTAAACCCCGATAACTGACCTTTATCAGCTATCGGGGTGTGTCTGTTTAGCCCCCTATGCGTCCCCGCAGTCTATCCAGCGCTCTATCACGCAGATCGCCCAGTTGGGCATCCAGCAAGGATTCAATCTGTTCGCCCATGGCCTCGGTACTGGCTTGTTCCCGATCCAATAAACTCAACAACGATTGCTCATCATCTGCCGTATTGGGTAGGCGGGCATTGAATTTACTGCGTAAGTCTTGCTCATAACTGGCAAATTTGGCTTGTGCTTCGCCCATGATGGCATTGGCGACAATCCGATCAAGCGGTGAGCTGACACTGACGCTCGGCCGGCTGACGGTACCGGTGGCGTTAAGTTGGAATGGAATTTCGGCTTGTTGGTTCAACAACTGAGTCAGTTGCTGCACATAGCGATTATCACCACTGCTAAAGCTCGGGCCTTGCAGTATGACTGAGGCTTGCTGGCTCAGGCTGGTGCCTTGCAAGTTTAAGCCGCCACTTGAATTGAGTAGGGCTTGCTGCAGGCCAAAGCGAGTCGCTCCTTCACCAAACATCTGTTCGGCCAGTTGCAGACCACTTAATTGCCAGTTCACTTCACTTTGCAGTTGCTCAAAAATGGCGAAGTTTCCATCCAAGCTAAATTGTTGCAGCAACGGCAGCTGTTGTACATTTAGAGTGAAGCGGGTGGCAGCATCAATGATGTCGTGCTGGGCGGTGATATCCTGGATCTGTACATCAGCGGTGCCTCCACCAATCAACAGGCTCAAGTTGGCATTTTTGATCCAGAAGTTTGGATACGGTTGCTGTTTTAACGGCAGAATGCGACCGGGCAGTTCCATCGGTTCAGGTTGTTCTTCCAATCGTGACCCTTCAGGTAGATAAGGTGCTACCATTTGGTACAGGGTGTACAGTTGCTGCAACCGCTCGGCCCAAAGGTCGCCTAACAACAGTTGACTGATACCTGCCAAGCCACCATCGGCCAGATTGGCGTAAGACTGCAGCTGCTGCCAGTCGGCCTGAGTGGCATTGCGAAAATCCGTTGCCGCTGTTTGCAAGTTATCGCGACTTTGTTGCAGTTGCTGCTTTACCAGCTCGAGTTGCTGCTTGTCTTTTTGCAGCTCATCTTTCAGCTGCCTTAATTGCTCGGTTTTGGCAGCCAGGTCGGCCGCATCACGGATATCGCCATCGGTAATGGCTTTGATTTGCTGCTCGAGTTCACGTAGACGTTCACTGCTGGGCAACTGGTCACGCAATTGGCGTACTTGTTGTTGCTCGGTTTGCGCTAATTGTTTCAGTTGTTCGCCTTTGGCGACTGCGGTTAAGTTCGCCCGTGCCAGTAATTCATCGGCATCAGGTAGCTCTACCGCGAAGAAACTGGCTAAATCGAAATCACCTTCACCCGGCTCTGCCAGCTCTCCACGATAGACTTTGCCGGGCTTTTGGCGCTCACTGCCATAAGCCAGTTGCTCTACCGTCAAATCACTGATGACATAGTAGCCGAGTAGGGCAGGCCACAACTCTAGTTCAGCATTTGCCCGACTAAAGCTGACCACATTGTACTCAGGTTGTTTCGCATCGGTGACCTGCAGGTCTTGAATGGTCAACGACAGCGGGAAGAGACCAATGGAGACTTTATTGATATTTACTTCAGCACCGGCAGATTTTTCCAGACCATACACCAAGCCAATACGAGTGGCGGTGCCTGCAAACACATACACCAACAAAAAAATAGCTGCCAACAGACAGAGAAAAATCAACCAACCAGATTTACGGATCATGTCAGCACTCCTTTATTGCATGCGTTGATAGACTTGTGCCAGCTTGCTGGCTTTGAGCAGCTGCACAACTTTCCATTTATTCAAATGAGGCATTAATACATGGCGGTATTTCAGCACCAAACGAGTGGTCAGCCAGGCGATGGGAAACAGAATAATGACACTGAGTAAAAAGGCACCCAAAGTCAGGCTGTGGTGCAAATGAAGTAACTGCAGGGTTTCGCTGTTGCTGAGCAAGCTGAGCAACCAATCTTGCTGACCCCAACTCCAGCCCATTTGCTCTAACCGATCCGCCAACAGCCATAACAAAGCTTTGCTAAAGGCCCAGACCAATAAGAAGCTAGATAAGTTGATGGTGAATAAGCACACCACCAGCAAAATTATCAGGGTAAGCAAGCCAAAGGGCAAAATGCCAGCAATGACCCCTAACGCTACTGCCCAGCCTATTTGCCAGGGAGACGCTTCGGAATTAAGCACTTTGAGTATGCGTGCCAAAATGGTAAACATGGTTCACTCCTTAAACGACCAACCGCATGAAGATTAGATAATAAGCTTACCATAAAACCAGAAAATCACCGTTTAATACAGTGACAATCTGATGATAATTAGTATTTTATCTACAGCTATGGTTACAACAACCAAGCATAACTAAACTTAAGAAAAGCGCTACGCTGATCGCGTTTTAGATCATGGTGCTGATCGTCGGCGGTGGCGTTATCACCGTAGCCAACAAAAAACACCGTCTGTGGGTTCAACTGATACGAATACAGTACCTGGCTGGTTAAGTTACGTTGTCTGCCAGAAAAAACGCTCTGCCAAGCATCTTGATAGTTCGCCAGATTGTGGTCGATCTGGGTATAAATCAGCGCCAATCGTAAAAAACTGCGATTGTTAAACTGCCAGGTCAAGCGAAGGTCGGTCAGGTCGGCAGTAAAGACTTGCGCGGCTTGGTAGCGCATATCGGTGTGGGTATGGCGCCAGCGGATATCAAGGTGTTGATTGGCTGAATAACTGACATTGACGATGATCCGTTGCTGATCGGATAACCGCTCATTGGTCAGGTCCAACACCTCGGCCTCTTGCCAGAATAGGTACATGGACAAATCGCGGCGAGGCCGTATTTCGCCAAAAAAGTTCAGGCCGTATTCATCGAAACGCTCGGTGTTGCCAGCAATGGTTAGTATGGTTTGATCCTGACGATTGCCTACGCGCTGGCGAAAGAAGCTACCTAGCTCCAGAGTGCTGTTCATCTGGCCAGAGAGTACGGCATAGCTTTCAATTTCTTTCGACAAAAACTCGCCCGCAGCATTTTCGGTCATGAACACATGATTGAGTATGCGAAAGCGGTGAAAACGCTGTGGATTGTTGAAAAACCAAGTGTAATCACCGCCAATGGCCAGTTCTTGCCAATCGGTTTCTGGCATAAAACCGAGATCGGCGCGGAAATCTTCATTGCGGCTTTGGTAACGTGCATAGGCATGCCAGTTCCGTTGCTGATGCAGATAATTCAGCCGGTAGCCCTGGCCGCGTATCGGTTGGTCTGCTTGCACTCTAAGGGCTGCCTCGTCGCTAAGTTGAGAGGCTAATAGTTCCGGATACTCTGTCTCGGTTGCGACCCATTGCACCGTCAATGTATCGTGCGGGCTGATCCGCCAGTTGCTATCTGCTGATACCACCGTATTGCGATAATCGTTGGCACTGCGCTGAGTGATTAACGAGCCAAAGGTCAGGTCTGCATTGGCGGCATAACTGTAACTCAAGGCATGGTTGTGGCTGGAATCTGGTAACTGCGCAATGCGAGAACCCAAATTGCCAGGGATCAGCACAGTGGTTTGTTGATCATCGGTGCTAAATAAACCAAAGGTATGCTGTGCCATACGGCCGGTGAATTTGGCACCTGCATTCGGCTCGGCAATATTACGGGTATGCACCAGATTCCATGGAGTCGAAAAATAATCGGCATTTTCAGTAAAAAAGGGCCGCTTTTCAGCAAAGAACAAGCTGAACGGGTTGTTAATACTCAGCTCGACGGCATCGGCTTCGACCTGTGAGAAATCTGGATTCAGCGTTGCGTTTAGGGTCATATCCGGGCTAATGCCCCATTTGACATCCAAGCTGACATTGGTGTTGTTTTGGCTGCGCCAGTCGGCATCATGGCCGCGCGCACGCTGTTGCTCTATGCCAGCTACCAACGCAGGTGCGACGACTAATGAGCGGCTGTGCTCTGCAGAAGCAAAACCGGTAATTGGTGTCATCTGGCACACCATACAGCGATTACTGCGTTTAATGGGCGCGCTGGAAATACGCAGTTGCTGATCACGCGGTAAAAAACGGACCAACTCAAAAGCCATCTGTTTCAGACCTTGTGTGGTCGGCATGTTCAGGATATGCAATGGTATCGCCATTTCAACCCGATACCCTTGCTCGGTGATGCGGCCAAATGCTTCCCAGTGACCATCCCAGGCAGAGGATTCACTGCCGGTGACTGCATTTTCAATCGAATCGGCCTGACTGCCGAGCGGATTGACAAAAAACTGATAGGCAAGTTGCTGATTGCCATAGGTATCGAGCTTTAAACCGATGACATCATCGCCCCAGATCTGATCACGATTGCGATAGGCCGCTCTAATCTGTTTTGGGTTCGGGTCATGCGCTTCAAAAGCAACATACAGGGTCGTACCATCTTCAAATAGATAGCCCATGGTAAACACATCCGCTTTGCCTTCATCGATAGGAGCCGTCAGGTAGTGAATGGGGACTTGCATGGCTTGTTGCCACTGTGGCTCATCAAGGTTGCCGTCCAGCACCATCTCAGGCCCATCAGTGATCAATGGAATGTGCAGCAGCGGGCCGGGTGCAGCCTGAGATGAAGGTGCTGCCAGTAGCAGACTAACTGCAGTGGCAAATGCTAAAAAGCAGAGGAATTTCAAAGCGCTTTATTCCATGAGGGCAGAAAGTGGCGCTACTTTACCCGAGCTGTGAGGGGATGCCAACCGAGAGATGGAATTGTCCGACCATTGGCCATGTTTTTGCGTTAGGCTCATCTGTGTTAACGAGTGACTGGCGATGTGTCCACCACCAGTCATTGGTTACCGGGATAGTTCAGGCTGGATGCGTTGCAAATCAAACCATGCCGAGCGCAATAAAGCCAAAGAATGCCAGTATGGCTGCGATCAACGCGTAGGGGAATTGCGTCAGCGCATGGCTCATCAGGTCACAGCCGGAGCCTTGAGCCGCCAGTACCGTCGAGTCGCTGTAAAAACAGGCCTGGCTACCAAAAGAGCTGGCAGATAACAGGGCACCAATCACCAAAGGAATGTTGGCATCCACCGCGAGGGCAATCGGCATCACAATGGGGATCGACACGGCAAAAATACCCCAGGACGAGCCCGTCGCAAAGGCCAGTAGCGCCATGGCGACAAATACCAGGGCAGGCAGCATCTGAGCATTCATGTATGGGGCCAGATTGTCAATGACATACAACGGCAAGCCTAACTGATCACAGACATCTTTAAAGGTAAATGCAGCGATCACGGTGCAAATGGCAGGCAGCATGGTCTTAAAGCCGTGCATCATCTGATCCATCATTTCGTTAAACGGCATCAAGCGCTGGGCCATATAAAACGGTAGCGTCAGAACAAAGGTCAGGATTAAAGCAGGCCAAATTTCGGCTTCAAACCAAATGGTAAAGCCAACCAGCATCACCATGGGCAGGATAAAGTTGATCAGCTTGCCGTGTTTGCGATCGGCATGATCAAACTCTTCTTCCATTGCCTGCATGGCGAAGTCATCACCGGTATGGGTATCCTGCTGCGGTGCATCCTGTTGAACAGCACCACCACGAGCGGCTAATTCAGCTTTTTTCATCGGGCCAAGTAGCGGCACCACGCCCAGAATGACCAAGGGTACCATCAGCATTGCCAACCAGGCATACAGCATGTAGGGGATAGCCGAGATGTAGGTTCTAATGCCATTCGGATCGGTATCCGGTGCTACGCCATTAGCCACCAATAAACCACCGAAGAACACCGCCCAGGTAGAAATGGGTACGATGACGCACATTGGTGCTGCGGTAGAGTCGACCACATAGGCCAGCATTTCGCGCGAGACTTTGAATTTATCGGTGATGCGTTTCATGGTTTCACCGACGGTCAGCGCATTAAGGTAATCGTCGATAAAGATCAGCATGCCGAGAAAGTAAGTCATTAAGAGCGAAGGCTTACGGCCCTTAGCGTATTGCTGGGCGACCCGGCCAAAGGCAAAAGCGCCACCGGTATGCACCAGCAGGGCAATTAAGGCACCAAAGCCACCGACCACCAGAATTAACCAGCCAATGGTCTCGTCCAACATCACTCGCTCGGTGGTTTCAGCAAAGGTAAACAAGGTGTCGCGTGGGGAAATCAGCAACAAACCGGCTATTGCCCCCATCAAGAGTGCAAAAATAGGACGCTTTAGCCAGATGGCAATAATGAGCACCACAATGGGTGGGATCAGACTAATGGCGCTTGGCTCAACAACAGCCGCCTCAAGGGCAGCAGCCAAAGGATCAACAACCTCTTCGATTGCTTCTGCAGTGGTTTCCATGGACATAGGGCGTCTCTCACTATGGTTGTCGAAGGCCAATTTTACGCCGCAATCATAGCAAAAAAACACCGGCTGACAAGTGAAAAATTCTTGTCGCTGCCGGTGCTGTTGTTACCCAATAACTAGCCTGTTTTCAACGGCTTTAACTGCCGATGATACCGCCATCGTCTTTGGTGATCACCACGGTGGCAGAGCGGGGGCGCTTGGTTCCCCGATCCGGCCAGGTACTGCTGAAACTGAATGGGCCTGAGCCTTCACCGGGGTGCTGTATATTGACAAACATAGTCTTACAATCCGGTGTCATCACCACACCGGTGACTTCGCAGTCGACCGGGCCAACCAGAAAGCGTTTAATGTTGTGATTACTCACATCAGCGACCAGCATTTGGTTGTTACCAAATGGACCTGAGCGCATCTGGGAGCCTGACATATCGGTCTGGATCCACAGCAGGCCATTCGGATCGAACCAGAGTCCATCCGGTGAGGCATGATGATTTTGTTCCGACAACATTGCATTATGGTGAGGGGTGTAGGTATAGGCATCACCGGATAATAAGAAAATATCCCAGTTAAATGCATGTTGGTCAGCTTCCCGCCAGCGAATGATATGACCGCTGTGGTTATTTGCTCTGGGGTTGGCTGCATCCGTGGTGTGTCGGCGACTATTGTTGGTTAAGGTGAAGTACACTTCGTTAGTTTCAGGATGTACTGCACCCCATTCTGGCCGGTCCATTTTGGTGGCACCCAGCAGATCGGCTGCCAGACGCGTGTTGATCAGCACATCAGCCTGATCGCTAAACACTACGCCTGCGGCTTGAGCTTTGGCCTGAAACGCGTCGTTGTGAAAATCCAGTGGTAGCCATTCGCCACTGCCATCGTCGTTAAAGCGCGCGACATACAAGGTGCCTTCATCCAACAGATGCGGACCGGCCGTCGCTGGGTCATACAAACCGGCAGAAACGAATTTGTAGATATATTCAAACCGGGCATCGTCACCCGAGTAGGCGACCAGTGGTTTACCCGCTTCGGCTTTGGCAAAAATGATCCCTTCATGGGCAAAGCGGCCCATGGCTGTATGCTTGACCGGGGTATGGTCAGGGTTAAAAGGGTCTATCTCGACAATCCAGCCAAAATTGTTTGGCTCGTTACGATAGTCTTCTACTGCCGCTGTTCCAGCTGGTGTGGCATTAAAGCGGCTAATCTGATCATCGCTGCGGCCGGCCGTTTCCCAATGCAGAATACTATGCTCATCGGCAATGCTGTAGCGCCTGTGCTCGCGGGGCATATTTTGGTCATGGTTCACAAACAGCAAGGCCCAGTTTTCTTCACAGGTCAGGTAGGTGCCCCAGGGCGTAACGCCATGCGAGCAGTTATTCAGGGTGCCGCGGGTGCGGGTGCCATCCGGGCTGTACCTGGTCACCACTTTATCATGGCCACGAACCGGCCCGGTTAGCTCCATTGGCGTGCTACCAGTAATGCGTCGATTCAAGTGGCTGTCACGTACCAGTTGCCATTCACCGTTGCTTTGCTTTTTGATATGAGCAACTGAAACGCCATGAGCGGCCAGCTCTTTATGCACTTCTTCTGCAACTCTTGGCAGGCCTTTGCCACCAAAAGGGTGAAGCACATTGGGATCAACGTACTCATGGTTCATCACCAGCAAGCCCTCATTCGAGCTCTGGCCGCCTTGTTTTACATCGATGGGGAAAAAGTGCATGCCATCGTGATGCATGCCCACTTGTTTGGCTTGTTCATCCGCTGTATGGCTGGCATCGGCACGATAGTCAGGTGCATCCGCTGTTAGTGGGGTCCCCCAGGGCAAAAATACCTGAGTACGGTACCCTGCAGGCACAGTGATGGAATCAAAGCGGTTGATAGTGATGGCATCAAAGCCCAGCAATCCAGCCGGTTTTTTCATCATGGCAGTGCTGGACGCTTGGGAGGAGCAGCCCAACAAGCCTTGTCCGAGAAAACCAGATACCGCCAGAGCGACACTGCCTTGTAAAAACTTTCGCCGGTTCAGCCGGCTTGCCATGACTTCGGAAAACTCTGGGTTGCCAGAAAAATTGGCCAATGGCTCTTCGCCAGATAGATCGAATTGTTGATGGTCGGTGGGCTTGGTCATCACTAAATACCTGTTTTCTAAATGTGGCGGTGCAGTCTGATCTGCACTGAAAAACCATGAATGCTAGCGCCAGTCTATGACATTGCGATGACAATTGCAGACAAAAAAACGGCAGCCGTGGCTGCCGTTGATGAATGTGCTAAAGCCATACTTACAGCGCAGCAATTTCCTCGTGCTGCGTTTGTAATTTACTGAGGCTTAGTTTCAGCTCAGCTTGTTTGGCTTTTTCTTTTTCCAGCACAGCTTCTGGTGCGTTGCTGACAAACTTTTCATTACTCAGCTTGCCATCGACCCGGGCCAGTTCTTGCTTGGCTTTTTCCATTTGCTTCGTAATACGAGCCAGTTCGGCGTCTTTGTCGATGAGGCCAGCCATCGGGATCAGCACGTCCATGGCGCCGACTTGCTGCGCGGCACAGGCCGGAGCTTTATCGTTGCTGCTTAGCACCGTAATGCTATCGAGCTTTGCCATCACTTGCAGGAAGTTACGATTTTGCTCTAAGCGGCGAAGTTCATCGCTGCTGATGTTGCGCAGCAATATATCAAGTGGCTTGCCGGGGGAGATATTCATCTCGCCGCGAATGGTCCGTACCGCCAGAATGACTTGTTTTAGCCATTCTAAATCCTGCAACGCTGTTTCATTGGTTTCATCCGCCTGATACTCCGGGTAGGGCTGCAGCATGATGCTGTCGCCTTGCACGCCTGCCAGAGGAGCCACTTGCTGCCAGATGGTTTCTGTCATAAACGGCATGATCGGGTGCATTAAGCGCAATAAGCTTTCCAACACCGTCACCAGGGTATGGCGGGTACCTCGTTGCGCGGCAGCATCGCCCTGTTGCAGCCCTGGCTTGGTTAATTCCAAGTACCAATCGCAGAACTGATTCCAGGTAAACTCATACAATGCATTGGCGGCCATATCGAAGCGGTAGTTATCCATGGCTTGCCGTACGGTTTTGACCGTGTGCTGATACTGCGTCAGGATCCAGTGATCCGCCAGCGACAGGGTCATGTCACCACCTTGTTGGCCACAATCCTGCTGCTCGGTATTCATCAGCACATAGCGGCTGGCATTCCATAGCTTGTTGCAAAAATTACGGTAGCCTTCCAGTCGTTTCATGTCCCAGTTGATATCTCGGCCCGTCGAGGCCAGTGCTGCCAGAGTAAAGCGCAGCGCATCGGTACCACAGGCATTGATCCCTTCCGGGAACTGGGTCTTGGTTTGCTTGGCAATTTTTTCGGCTAATTTTGGCTGCATCATATTGCTGGTGCGTTTGGCCAGCAGGGCATCCAGCTCAATGCCATCAATCAGATCAAGTGGATCGATGACATTGCCTTTGGACTTTGACATCTTGTCGCCGTTCTCATCGCGAATTAACCCGGTAACATAGACGGTTTTAAACGGTATCTGAGGCTTGCCGTGCTCATCTTTTAACAGATGCATGGTCATCATGATCATGCGAGCCACCCAGAAGAAGATGATATCAAAGCCAGTCACCAACACATTGGTCGGGTGAAAACGAGCCAGCTCGGGCGTTTGCTCCGGCCAACCCAGCGTTGAGAAGGTCCACAGACCAGAGCTAAACCAGGTGTCCAGTACGTCTTCATCCTGACGCAGCGCCACGCTGTCATTAATACCATGCTTACTGCGAACTTCCTGTTCGTTGCGGCCAACATAGACGTTGCCATGATCGTCGTACCAAGCGGGAATACGATGGCCCCACCACAACTGACGGGAAATGCACCAGTCCTGAATATCGCGCATCCAGCTGAAGTACATGTTCTCGTACTGCTTTGGCACAAACTCAATGTCACCGTTTTCAACGGCTTCAATGGCCGTTTTTGCCAGTGGGGCGGTACGGACGTACCACTGATCGGTCAGTAAAGGCTCTATCACCACGCCGCTACGATCGCCATAGGGCAGGGTATTGGTGTGTGCTTCCACTTTATCGAGCAAGCCAGCAGTATCGAACGCGGCGACAATGGCTTTGCGGGCGGCGAAACGATCCAAGCCTTGATACTCGCTCGGGATAGACGCTTGCTGCTCAGAGTTGACTTCGCCATTGCTGTGGAAGCACTCACCATCACTACGAATGGTAGCGTCCAGTGTCATCACGTTGATCATCGGTAGCTGATGGCGTTTACCCACCTCGTAATCGTTAAAATCGTGTGCCGGGGTGATTTTTACGCAGCCACTGCCTTTTTCCATATCGGCATGATCATCGGCGATGATCGGAATGCGACGATTCACTAATGGCAGCAGCACTTCTTTGCCAATCAAGGCCTGATAACGCGGATCTTTGGCGTTGACGGCCACGGCAGAATCGCCCAGCATGGTTTCTGGTCGGGTAGTAGCCACGACAAGGTAGCTCTTGCCCTCGGCAGTGGTGACGCCATCAGCCAGCGGATAGCGCAAATGCCAGAAATGACCATTTTGATCTTTGTTTTCTACTTCCAGATCAGAAATGGCGGTATGCAGCTTTGGATCCCAGTTAACCAGACGTTTGCCACGGTAAATTAAGTCGTCTTGATACAGCCGGACAAACACCTCTTGCACGGCATTGGAGAGCCCTTCATCCATGGTAAAACGTTCACGCTGCCAGTCGACTGAGTTACCAAGGCGACGCATCTGGTCGCTAATAGTCCCGCCGGACTCGGCTTTCCACTGCCAGATTTTATCAATAAAAGCATCGCGGCCCAAAGCATGGCGATCGGGCTGGCCTTCAGCGGCCAATTTACGCTCTACCACCATTTGGGTAGCAATACCGGCATGATCAGAGCCAACCTGCCATAAGGTATTCTTGCCTTGCATACGCTGATAGCGGGTCAATGCATCCATAATGGTGTGCTGAAAGGCATGTCCCATGTGCAGGCTGCCGGTGACATTTGGTGGTGGGATCATGATGCAGTAGTTGTCTTTGCTATCGTCCGCACCGGCTGTAAAGTAGCCTTTGCTTTCCCAGGCTTGATACATTGCCTGCTCTATTTCGCTTGGATTAAAGGTTTTTTCCATGGTGTAGGTGTACCCTGTGGCTCAGTCGGCGTTCAGCATTTGTGGTGTGAAGCCTAACTGGCGATAGTGTTTATATCGGGTCCGTGCTGCCGCTTTTAAGTCGGTGTCAGCCGGAACAAACTCAATGACGTGCGCATAGCGCTGAGCAAACTCAGGCACAGTGCGGCTTAGGTTAATCAACACCGAGCGGGCCTGACGTGAGGCTTGCCAGTTGATCTCAACGGGCGCACCACGGCTTGGGCCTTCGCCAGGCAAATTATGTGGGATAAAGCGATCTGGCTCAAACTGCCATAACCACTCATCCAATTGCAAAGCGGTGGCTTCGTCGTCTGTCAGCATCAGCACCCTTTGTTGCTGGCGATAATGCTCGGCACACAGCTGACAGGCAAGCTGCCAATGCGCCGGAATGGCGGATGGCTTTGGTTCAGCCACGTTCGTTTCCGGCTCGGGCAGCAAGTAAAAACTAATGTGCACGTTAATCCTGATCCTGACCGCAGCGATGCAGCATAAATTGGGTCAGCATTGGCACCGGACGACCGGTTGAGCCTTTATCTTTGCCACCACTGCGCCAGGCCGTACCGGCAATATCCAGATGCGCCCAATGGTACTTACGGGTAAAGCGCGATAAGAAACAAGCTGCCGTGATCGTACCTGCTGCACGGCCACCTAAGTTGGTAAAGTCAGCAAAAGGGCTTTCCAATTGCTCCTGGTAATCATCCCATAGCGGCAAGCGCCAGGCTCGATCACCACTGCTATCGGAGGCATTAAGCAGCTCGTGGGCCAGTGGGTTATGATTACTCAGCATGCCTGTCGCATGCTTACCAAGGGCAACGATGCAGGCGCCGGTCAGAGTGGCAACATCAATCACCACATCGGGATCAAAGCGTTCGACATAGGTCAGGGCATCACACAACACCAAGCGACCTTCCGCATCGGTATTCAGTACTTCCACCGTTTGGCCTGACATGGTGGTGAGGATATCACCCGGCCGGTACGCATTGGCATCCGGCATGTTTTCAGCAGCTGCCAGCACAGCGATAACATTGAGCGGCAACTGCAAATCGACCAGCGATTTCATCGCACCCAGAACGGCAGCAGCACCACCCATGTCGTATTTCATTTCATCCATACCATCGCCAGGCTTAAGACTGATGCCGCCTGAATCGAAGGTTAAGCCTTTACCTACCAACACCACCGGCGCGCTGTTATCTGCAGCGCCTTGATAATGGATCACGGTCATTCGTGGTTCATTGACGGAGCCTTTACCGACCGCCAGATAAGCGTTCATGCCGAGTTCGGATAATTCCTGTGGCCCTAACACCTCGACCTTGACCTTGCTGTTGTTGCTTGCCAATTGCTGCCCTTGCTCGGCCAAATAGGCCGGCGTACAGATATTGGGCGGCATATTGCCGACGTCTTTACACAGTTTGGCACCAGCGGCGACAGCCAGGCCATGCTCTACCGCTTTTTCACCAATGGTCAGGTCACGGCGGGTAGGCACATTAAACACCATTTTACGCAGCGGGCGACGTGTCTCGTCTTTTTTGCTTTTCAGCTGATCAAACACATAGAGGGAGTCCTGGGTCGTTTCTACCGCATGGCGGACTTTCCAATAGGTATCGCGCCCTTTGACATGCAGTTCGGACAAGAAGCAAACGGCTTCCATCGAGCCGGTCTCATTCAGGGTGCTGATGGTTTTGGCGATGATTTGGCGATACTGGCGCTCGTCCAGCTCGCGCTCTTTGCCACAACCGACCAGCAGAACCCGCTCGCTTAAGACATTAGGAACATGGTGCAGCAATAGCATCTGGCCTGGCTTACCTTCCAGATCACCGCGTCGTAATAAGTTGCTGATGTAGCCTTCGCTTATTTTATCCAGCTGCTCAGCTACGGCGGATAAACGGCGAGGTTCGTACACACCGACTACGATGCAAGCACTGCGCTGTTTTTCCGGGCTGCCACTTTTGACACTGAACTCCATGCTAACTCCTGGTTCTAATGAGGTCGACACAGGCTACCGCGACTAATAAATGCAAAGGAACTTGGAAAAAAGCTCGGATTTTGCGGCGCTTTCGTCGATAATAATTGTTATAAACAGCAAGTTTACTCAAAAACGGCCGAGGTTTCAGCAAAAAGACCGGTTTTCAGGGGGCATTTTTTGATTATTTTTCGTTATCTGATCGCTGAGGTGGTAAAAGCACAGTTGGCGGTTTTCGTGATCCTGATGACTATCATCATGAGCCAGCGTTTTGTACGCATTCTGGCCGATGCCTCCGAAGGGGATCTCCCCGCGCAGTTGGTGCTGACGATGGTGGGGTTAAAGCTGCCTCAGTTGGCGCTGATCATCCTGCCTCTGAGTGCTTTTTTGGGTATTTTTGTTGCGCTAGGGCGTATTTATGCCGACAGCGAAATGACCATTCTTCACGCCACTGGCGTCAGTGAGCGCAAAATTACTGGTTATGTTCTTGGCTGGTCTGTGCTGTTGGCACTTGGAGCTGCCTGGGTCAGTATGGCGTTGAGCCCATGGTCGATGGAACGTGAATACCAAGTGATGGAACGAGTCGAAAGCGATGTTGGTTTGTATTCACTGGTACCTGGCCGTTTTCAGCAAACATCCAATGAGCGAGCCGTATTGTTTGTACATGACATCGGTCGCGGCAGTGGTGAACTGTCCAAAGTGTTTGTTGCGCAGAGCGAAATGAAAGATGGCAAGCTGCATCATTCTATTGTTTATGCCCAAAGTGGCGCTGTGCTGGACGATCCGTCGGGTGCGCAACGCTTGGTACTGGAAAAAGGCCGGCGTTATTCCGGTCAGATCCAACAGCCGCCTTTTGAAGTGATCGAGTTCGGCCGCTATCAATTGCAAATTCGTGAGCAGGAAGTAGAGCATCGTCGCCGCAAGCTGAGCAGCTTATCAACCGTTGAATTATTGCAGCAACAACACGATCCGGAAGCTATCGCTGAGTGGCACTGGCGGATGGCGATCCCATTGTCCATTGTATTGCTGGCCATGATTGCGGTGCCATTGAGCCGGGTCAACCCACGACAAGGTAAGTTTGGCCGCTTACTACCTGCACTTGGCTTGTATCTGGGTTATTACATGCTGTTGATAGTTACCCGATCGGCACTGGAAAATGGCCAGCTACCCGGTTGGCTTGGCATGTGGTGGATCCACCTGAGTGCATTACTGATGGGGTTGGGATTGCTGCTGCAGCAACATCCGGTGATGCGCCGCTTGCAGCGTCGGCTGAAAGCCGGAGGTGCCGCATGATCCGTATTCTTGACCTATACATCGGCAAAAGTATCGCGATGGCAACGGCACTGACGTTGGTGGTGCTGATGATCCTGTCAGGTCTATTTCGTTTTCTGGATCAGCTGCGCGCTATTGGTCGTGGCGATTACGACAGCCTGCATGCGGTATTGTTTAGTCTGTACAGCATGCCAGGCGATCTGGTGCTCTTTTTCCCGATGGCAGCCTTGATTGGTGGCTTGGTTGGTTTGGGCTTACTGGCCAGCAATAGCGAGCTGGTGGTGATGCAGGCGGCCGGACTGTCTCGGTTGAATATTATCAATGCGGTGATGAAAACCGCTGTGGTGATGATGCTGCTGGTGATGGCTTTGGCCGAGTGGGGCGCGCCGGTGACTGATCGTACAGCGCGAGAACTGCGGATTAAGGCCATTTCAGGGGGCAACCTTTTCGCGGCACAACAAGGCATTTGGGCCAAAGATGGCGATGATTTTGTCAATATCAAAGAAGTTAAAGACAGTGGTGACTTAGCCGGTGTGGCGATTTATGAGTTTAGTGACGATTTACGACTTGAAGCTATTATTTATGCGGACTCGGCTGGGTTTCAACAGGATGTTTGGAAGCTGCGCGATGTTAGCCGGTTGCATTTTCATGGAGATCGCATCGAGCGCCACACTTGGGAGGAGCAGCGCTGGCGCTCCACTCTCACGCCCGATAAGCTTGGCGTGGTGGCGATAAAACCGGAAATGTTGTCGCTAAGGGGCTTGCACGATTATCTTGATTACTTACGAGCCAATCAGCAAGATACCAGCCGTTACGAGCTGGCATTTTGGCGCAAAGTCACTCAGCCGCTCACGATTATCGCCATGCTACTGATGGCACTGTCCTTTATTTTTGGCCCCTTACGCAGTGTTACCATGGCAGCCCGGGGCTTGATGGGCGTGGTGACTGGTTTTGCGTTTTACATGAGCAATGAAGTCTTTGGCCCCATTGCCATTGTCTACCAAATGCCACCGCTGTTGGGTGCCGTATTACCCAGCCTGTTGTTTATTGTGCTGGCGATTTATTTAATGCGTAAAAAAGTTTAACGTGCTGTTTTATAAAGATTCAGCTGTTTGCTTTGCTCTTTGCTGATCAGCACCATTTGGGTGTTGGTCAGTTGGTCCTGCAATGCCAACCCTTTGCCCCAGCGAATAAATAACCAGAAATTCCCAAGGCCTGCAAAGGCCAATAATGCACGTAATACGGCCTGTTGCAGCGTAATTTTCTGGCCATTTTGTTGCAGCAGCAGTAAACGCCAGGCTCGCATGCCCAGTGTCTGGCCAGCCCGAACCCAGAAGTAGGCATAAAACCCTACGGCAGCGGAAAGCAGATAAGCGAAATATAGCCAGCGCTGCAAGCTCTGACTGAAAAAGTCTGCGGTATCTTCGTATTGAGTTAAATCGATGAGTTGCAGAATATCCAGGCCATGCACCAGCATAAAAGCCAGACCAGCAGCTGCCATTATCACGGCGCACAACACCAGTACATCATAAATAATAGCGGATAAACGACGAGCAAATCCCGCCCGTGGAGCTGAAGCGTACATGAACATCACCCAGATCAATGAATGCCGCGAGTGTAGCACAGCGATAAAATCTTGCGAAGCACCCCTGCGGTTACGTTCAGCCCTTTCGTCAGGATCTATAAAGGCTTATCAGAGCTTTCTGCTGGTTTATTGATATGCAAGCGGCGGCGAAACCATAGCAATAATAAGATCACGCTGGTAATCACCACAGGTACACTCAAGCTCTGCCACAGTCCAACATTCAGTTCAGGCCACCAGAACAGCAATGCTTCAAAGCCATGTTTACTCAGCTGTAAAGCGTAGTAACTAATGGCGACTACCGACAGGCTTTCCACCATGGTTTGTAATTTGAGCTGTAATTGCGCTCGTTTATCCATCGAGGCCAGTAACCGTTGATTATGCTCTTCTAACTTTAAGCTGATGCGGGTACGAAGTAGTTCGGTCGAGCGTCCAAGACGGTTGGATAAAGCATTTTGCCGAAATACCACCGACTCGCTGGTGCGAACTGCCGGCGTCAATCGACGTTCGGTAAAGTCCTGCAAGGACATCATGCCGTCGATGGGCGTTTCGTTCAGGCTTTTAATCCGATCCAGCGCCAGCTGGTAATAGGCACTGTTTGCTTGCAAGCGGGAGCTGTTTTCCGCAATTAAATGCTCTGTTTGTGCGGCCATGCTGGTAATTTCATCCAGCAATGACTCATCGTTGCCGCGCTCTTGTTCAACCCGTTGCGTCAGGTACGACAACTGTTGTTCCAGCTCATTCAGCTGGCTCATGGCCTTACGGACTTGTGGCCAACCGAGCAAGGATAATTTCCGGTAATTGCCCAGATCAAACAACTGCTGTACTAAGCGTCCAAGGCCGGCAGGGCTCAGGCCATTGTCCTGCATCAACATACGACCTGCCCCCTCCGCATGCTTTTGAAAATCAGTCCAGATACGGGCTTTTTTATCCGCCAGGAAACTGCTGATGCAGTGATCCGGGTTAAACAGAGCGGCACAGTCACCATCCGAAGCCATATCGTCAGTAGAAACAATGCTGAGCTGGATCACCCGAAACACCTGACCCGGAATAGGATCAAACCAATTGCTAGCGGGTAAAAAATCCAACGGATCATCAAACCATGTTTTGCCGATCCCCGGTTTGATCAGGGTATAGCTGGAAAACTCTCCGTGCTTTTCCCAGCGTAAGGTACCGCCAAACAGCGGCAGATTGATGTCGTTGTCGGTTTCTTTTAAAGGACTGCCTTGTTGAGACGCTAAGGCTTGCATCACCTGAAACTCTTCGCTTCGGCTGCTGGGGCTGACGGTCAGTACAAACTGACACAAGCGACAGGGAGCGGTTAACGCTGGGAAGGTTCGTTGCCGTAGTTCTTGGTCCAGCGCATCGCGCAGCGGGTGATTGCGTTTATGAAAACGGGTCATCGTTATGCTCCTTACAGGAAAAGGAAAAGGGAAGTTGAGCATCAAACCTGTTGCACCAATGCAGCAGAATGCATGCCACTTTATCTGTAATTTCATGCCGGGTTCACCAGAGCGCATTATGCAGACGTTGTATGGCAACAAGGCGATCAGGGTATGACGAAAGGATGAACGGTATCGGCTATTATAAGGGGTAGGATTGCACAGCCACAAGGCAAATTGACCTGCGGTAGTGCAGGGCGAAGAGTGCTTTGGTCAGTGGCCATGAATGATTAATCACGACGAAAGCCACTGACCCGGATCAGCTCAATATCAAATACCAGAAAACTAAAAGGCGGCACTCCGGGCACTCCGGGCACCCCATGAGCGCCATAAGCCAACTCAGGTGGGATATGCAAACGGGCGGTACCACCTTCGCGCATCAACTGCAAGCCTTCCTGCCAGCCTGAGATGACCTGATGCAGAATAAACTCCAGTGGCTCATCCGGCGCCAGCTGTTTATCAAAGGTCTGCCCGGTCAGCAAACGGCCATGGTAATAAACCTGTACCGAGCTTAACTCCGATGGCCGAGCGCCAGTACCAGCCGTGATCTCCTGATAACCCAAGCCAGAGGCGGTGACAAGCACCTCCGGGTGCGCCAGCATATCGGCAACATGCTGCTGATTTAGCTCAAGACGTTCAGCCACGCTAAGCGTAGTGGCGGATAGTAGGCTGGGGAAAAGAAAAATAGTAAATAATATCAGCAGTTGAAAAAAGGATTTCATAGGTATCGATAGCAAGATATTTAACAGACGATGAGTATAAAGGATTCTCTGCGGTGTTCAATTGCTGCTGCAAAAAGCAGCAGCTGATTGAAACTGTCATAATTTCGCTTGCACCTGTGCAATGGATTCGTATAATGCAAGGGCAAATCAACATCCCCCATGCCTGGGTGGCGAAATTGGTAGACGCAGTGGATTCAAAATCCACCGTTGGAAACAACGTGTCGGTTCGAGTCCGACCCTAGGCACCATATTTTTCAATAGCTTATCTGCATATTAGTACTTTCATTTTATTTCCAAGTATCTTTTCTTATTTCAGAGCGTGTCATCACGAAGGCATCATTGCTCGATAAAACCGCGACCAACAAATCGTATAAGTTTTCCGGCTTCGCTTAAAACTGTGTTTCCATCTAATAAAATTTTAATTTCGTTGACAATGGTGTAAAAATGCAAGGGCATTATGTACACATTAAAGCTTGCCTTCTATTAAATGGTCTTTTATTTTAGTGACTTAGTAATATAGAAAGCGACGGAACCGGAGTTTTTCAAGGTAGCTGTCCGATCTTTTCGATTTTCGGATCCATAATCGGAACTTGGTTTTTTAAATTAAATATTAACAATGATTTACATTGCTTTGTGCCGAATATATTAAAGTGAGTTTTCGAGCTGGCTTATGAATATAATGTTAGGATCACTATAGGTTTGGGAGAAAACATGGGCGCTGAAAATCCAGAAAACGTAGTTCAGGTTACCTTGCAAAATAATGTATCTGCTTTTGAATCCATTTATGAGAAGTCTTGGGACAAGAGAGAAGACCTGGCCAAGCTGCTAATAACGTTGTCATCAACATTCATTGTAGCCGTTGCTTCAATCATGAAGCTGTTCTATCCAAATAATGTGATTCCTGGTCAGTTTATGTTGTTTCTTGTTCTACTTATGATTCCTGTGTTCCTTGGGTGCTTGTCCCTCTGGTACCTTGCTGAACTCAGAAGCTTGAAAGTGTCTGCATTTGAGAAACGGCATAGGTCAAAAGAAGTTTATGACGCTACTTTTGCAGACGTGGAGCCCACAATCAAACCATTTACCGAGTTAGTTTTCGAAGTCCTTGAGCCAGCACGTGGTAAGCATCGACACCTAGGAAGAGTTCTTACTTCTGGTTACCTGACGTTTTTCGGTACGTTATCCATACTCGGAATAGGCTTGCTTCTGGATGCATATTGTTCCTAACAATCGGCTGCAAGGCGATCTATTTCCCGCCGCTACGCGGCTCCAAACCGGCGCGTGAGCCGGGCGTTAGACCTCTTGGGAGGGTTATGCGAACCATCGTTAAAGAGTTCATAGATGGCGACTCAGTCAAAAGATTGGCGATTTTTTCTGACATCGCCACCATCACTAGCGTGATTCTTGCTTCGCTTCTGATTCCGGCGTTCTCTTTGGCTTCGACGGGTCTCAGCTTCTCATCGATAGCTTCGATCTCTGTAACTGTCCTAATTGTAGTAGCTATCTCATCCATCCTGCTTGCGGCCTTTTTGTCGGTCGATTCATGGCTGGCTGGTCGGCGACGCTATGCACCTCTGTTCCGCATTACACTGTGGTGTATTGCGACTGCAGTTGCAATCCTTATAACTGCATTCATTCACGACATCATGACCAATACTTACTGGACGTGAGGCCTAATAATTCATTCAAGTTGACACCGCTTCGCGGCGCGGCTTTCCGCGCTAAATTTGGGCTTTATGTGTAGGGTGATCGAGCAATGACGGTAGCGTTTTTTTCATTTTTCGGAATCATACCATTGCTTCATTGGAAAATTGCACTATCGGTGTTAGCGTCAATTTTCTTGACGGATTGAATAGCCTACAAAATTGATTCACTTGAGGAAGTTATTAAGGCCAACGTTTGCTAGTGACGCTTTCCAAGCATCAGAGCTTTTTAAGTGACCTCAACTCCTTTGTGGTTGGCCCTTTTAATATTTACTTCAAAGTTGGTGTGATATAC
>NZ_JAUZVZ010000037.1 GCF_030717845.1 Alkalimonas collagenimarina | reverse complement strand
GTTAAAAACAGAGTTTTTTCAGCACTGGAGATAACCTCAATAAGAGCCTGTTCAGTTCGGCGAGCTGATACAAAAGGGGTCACCGGACCAGTCCAAACAAGCTCGGTTCTTTGATTATTAATCCCAATTTCATTCACATGACTTGCAGTTAACAACATGTAAGCAAGCTCACTCGCATTGATAGTTGTATCATGCCAGGCTGAAATTACTTGCTTGGCAACTCCCAGTGCCGCAGGAGTTTGTAAGACTTCTGTAAAGGCAAAGGCGCTTTTATCCGATCCGGCTTTTTGGAGTCTACTTGCTACACTCTGTACTTTTTCATTTGAAATCATAGCAACGAGCTTTACAATTGAGTCTAAGAGCTTCTCCATGCTAGACGCTACCAAAAAAAGCTGCATTGGCTCGATCTATTGTATTTATTAGTAATGATCGATCAAGATACCTATTCCCTCGTTCGCATGAGGTTTCTGCGACAAAACTACACGCGTGACATGCAGCAACATGCAACGAACGGTCTTTTTCTGGACTGTGCTCTGAGCACAATGGATCTGAAGAACATACTTTTGCCCTGCTTAATGCTTGTCCAAGAAGCCGTCCCAGATTTTCTGGCTTCCCAAGCTCAACTAAACCGCCAAGTGTTCCATCCGAATCAGCAGCAGCTGTATAAATTAGGATCCCTGACTGAGGGCTATCTCCTGATGTGTCAGCATAGATCCGTTCACGAATACTCGCAGCGTTATAACCACATTCAAGCGCCAATTCACGTATCAAGAGGTGTGACAATGTATGAAGCATGGCGTATCGAATACCTGGGTAGCCTTCGCTAGGGTCGAGATGGCGTGAATTGCGCCATCCCCTATGTCCACCACGGAGCATCTGGTCGACCTTCTTCACACCATCTAGAGCTTCCCACTCAACGAGCGCGGCTTCATCAAACTGGATAAAGATACCTTCGCCATGAACCTGGTTGGCGGGCACCCAATCTGGCTTGCTGCGGGACAGGCTAGCCATCTGCGGACGCTCATCGGGGTCGCCAGATTCCTCAGGAGCTTCTACACGAGTGAAGCCTAATAAAGCATTCACCTCACGTAATCGCTCTAGCAGTAGAACCCGACTGATATGGTCGTTGAATCCTGCTGGCGTACCAACTTTTTTGCTCATGAAGTGCGGGTAATCTGCGGGCGGATTTGCTTCTGTCAACACGCGCCACTCAGGCCCTTTGATATCGGCTTCACCCGCAACTTCCTGACCACCACCAGAACGATACGCTTCTACAGCCGACCAGATTGCGGAGGCAGCGTACTTGTCGATTCCTGGCAGCGCACCGGTTTTTTTCAAGGTCTTCACTGTCACCGACACTTCGGCTTCGGAATCCAAATCCTCGAAAAAATCCCAGCCATCCTGGATCAGTTGACTCAGTGGGTCCTTCGTCTGCGGAATCGCAAGAGCCGAGAGAGTGATTGGGAACCAACTATTGGTGGCTCCCAATAGAACCGCGCGAGCTTCCTCATCACATTCGTTGTCGAAGTGATCTAAGTGTGGATGCCGTCCTCGACAACCTGGCAGATTCTCTTTTCCGGCTTTACCAAAGGCGTGCGCCATACTTCTGGATGCCCCACAGGCATCACACTTCACCCAGAGGTTTTCGGTTTGCAATGACGCGCCGCTCTCGAAAAAGCGCAACGTCCCCTTGCACGAACTGTTGCCACCATGAACGAAGTAGTGCCAAGGGAAATCGTCGAGGTGACCATCGCGGCAAGCTAGCAGGAAACGAGCAGGAACGGCGTCGGCATCTTTAGCAGGTTGATCCCCTTTAGAGCCATGGCAACCTTTGTGAACAAAGCGAGTTCGTTCGGGTCTGAAGCGGTTTTCCTTAATTTCGAACAAACCGGCATCAAAGGGCGATAGCAGGCCACATTTAACGCAGCGCATCCAGCGCGGAAATGGCCTTACAGGTACGCCGATATTAGCCTCTGCCGACCAAACATCGACGAGCTCGCTTTTTTGAAAAGGTGGCATACGCAGGTTTTCGACTTGCGTTCCCAATACCCTCCGCACAGCAGCAAGCAGCCGAGCTTCCTGAATCGGCTGGCAACGATCCTTCTCCCACCTATCAATGCCAAGCGTCACAACAGAAAGGCTAGGCAGGTCGATTAAAGCACCTGGACCATAAGTCCACAATAATTGACTTGGGCGCACTTCGCCGACGGGCGTTTTATTATTGATGATCATGTTTATTCCTCATCCTCTGTTGCGGGACGAGGCTTCCAATCGTGGTCGTCCGTGATATGGCTCGTGTTCATAATCAGGCGCACGCCAGGCTCCACTTCCCGCATCGACATCGGTACCGTCCAGTTGTCCCATGCTTGAATTCCTGGCGACTTAATCAGGGCAACGGTCTTGTCTTTCTCAGGCCCACGTTTTTCATAAGCCAAGATCCGTCCACCCTTACTGACTTCTTTCGCCCATTCGTCGGCGCGTTCTTTCAATTCTGTCTCGGCCAACTGTTTGCGTGAGTTGTCTTCAGCGACATTACCTGCACGAGTCGCCAATACTTTGATGGCATCCATCATTTCGGCCTGGTTGGACATGCTAAGTTGGCTAGCACCTTCGTTTGGGCTAAATACATCGCTTTCAAGGCGCATCAAACTCAGCATCGCTCCTGTCAAACCTCGGTCCATCGCGCGTGGTGAGAACGGCGTTACCGATTGCGCCTCGACGTGTTTGTAAAACGTGGCGTGATAGTGTTCGAAGGTTTCGTAATGAGACAGGTCGCGCGGTCTTGCCCATGTGAGCACCGTGCAGACCAAGCCTGGGAAAGAGCGTCCAACGCGGCTAGTGGCCTGAATATATTCGGCAGTACCTTTAGGTTGTCCATTCACGGCCATTAGTCCGAGTCGATTCACGTCGACACCCACTGACAGCATGTTGGTTGCCAGCACTACATCAATGGCACGCGTGTCCCCATCTTGCCACTTGGTTACATATTTTCCGGCGGCAGTGTCAAACTCTGATTTAAATTTAACCTCTAAGTTATCGAGATACTTCGGGATATCCTGGCTGGAGACCCGCGAGGTCAGCTCACGAATGTTGCTGACACTGCGCTGTGCCAGCGCCGGCCGCTCCACCATGCTCATTTGAACACGGTAGGAACGTGTTTGCACATCGTCCTCTGCCAAGCGTTTCATGCCTCCCAACTCACGCAGGGAGTTGAAGTATCCGACCATGGTCATGTACGGATCGGCAGGCTCACCAAAGTGATCGAATAGTTCTTGTGCGGCTGTCAGAAATGCCGTGTAGACGCGGATTAGCATCGCGGGGCGGGAACTACCGGGCGAACACACGCCGAGGTAGCGCCGTCCCGGCTTGTCTTCGATCGGGCGCTGCACGGAGAAGAAGTTGTCTTCTACATCCAGACCATGCGGCGGAAAGACCGAAACACGGCGCATGAAGACGTTATTCACTTGCTCCTTGGCTTTGCGCACCGTCGCCGTGGAGGCGATGATCTTCGGCTTGACCGTTTTACCATCAAGCGACCAACCACACAGCTCGTCCACAGCGCTCTCATACAAACCAACCATGGTGCCCAGCGGACCACTAATAAGGTGAAACTCATCCTGAATAATTAAGTCGGGTGGGCGTATCGGATGAATGGCCCTTACCTTTGAGGAAGGAAGCCCCTTGCCAGCTTGGTGATTGCCATTGCAATCGGCACCTTTCCAAAGCAGGCCGTGGCGCTCGCATTCCTGACCCGCACGACCAAACAGCGTACGCACCTGTCCACGCCACGCCATCATGGCGAACTTGTCCACCGTGGCAATCATCATGGTGGGGGGACGGTGATACATTTCTTCATCCACCACCAGTACAGGAATTCCGGGATGCGACTGCTTGCTGGATTTACCTTTAGAAAAGTCGCATCGACCTTTTTTGTCGCCACAATAGACAAACGTTCGTCCACGACCTTTGTCGATTTCGACATCTCTCCCAGGGGCTACTTCTGAGCCGCACCATGGGCAACTAGTGAGCTGCGCGGGTGATGCCGCGCCTGCATTGTATTTGCCAGGGTTGCGTACATCTTCAATCGCTCGATGGCTGTCTTCAGTAGTACCCGGCGTCACCTTGTTGCCAACCCATAGACCAATGGTGAAAGGTTCCGTGCCAAGGGATTTGTCGCCCCTGTCCAGCGCCTCTCGGCGCAATACTTCCATGGCGCAAATCAACGCTGTGGCGCGCTGGAACTGCTGCAGCGTCAACAGACGCAGCGTATAACGCATGACCACAGCCAAGCCGCGTGAGCTGTCGTAGCCACCCAGATTGCCCTGCATGCGTCGAATTGCCATCGTGAAGGCTGCAACACCCAAATAGGCCTCGGTTTTACCACCGCCTGTTGGGAACCAAAGTAAGTCCGCATAGGCTTCAATGGGCTGAACTCTATCTGGGTGGCTCGGGTCGGCCAGCGACGGTATTGAGAGCAGTAGAAACGCCAACTGGAACGGACGCCAGCTGCGGTTTTTCAGCACATCGAATTTATCAATGGTGACATCCTCACCCCGGCGCATGGCCAGCGCATATTGGCTGCGCACGCGTTGCGTCGCCATGGCTTGGTTGGCAAACCGGAATGCCGCCAGCGCTTTTTCATTTTCCTTTAATGCATCTATACCTTCCTGCAGGCGCGCATGAATCTCCTGGCAACGGTCCATCGCTTGTTGCGATTGGGTGTCGTAGCCAGTGATTTCGGAACCTACCCGAGCGCGCTGTTCATCAATCCACGCGGCATAATCCTTGGTCAACATACTCAAGGCGTCGACCAACGGGTCAAGGTCCAATGTCGCTAGGCGCTGCATATCAAGCAGGCCACTGCTAACCATCTCACGCATCGCTGGGCGATCGCTTGGATCAAGGCCTGGAGTTTCGGTGACCTGCACTTCGTACTGTGGCATCACCGTGGTACGCACTTCGGTCGCCAGCGTCACATCGTCTGCGGTTTCGGCATGGACGGCAACACCATGACCCACGGCGAATTCCACGCGATTACGGTAGATCATCTCCAGCGCTTCGCGCTCGTGGTCCATACCGTCTGCGTCAAGTACTGGCCGGCGGCGGAAAATAGCGCGCTTGGCGGCTGCTTTCTCCGAGCGTACGATAAGCTCTGGCTGGAATACCCACGCCATATCACGGTTGGTGTCAGGCTCTTCTTGCGCATTCACCAAGAACAGGGTAACCAACCGATCGCCATTGACATTCTTAGCTCGCACGGAGCCTTGCACACGCACCTCAGGAAACTCTTTGTCAGGGGCCTGATGCGGTATTACGCCTTCGGTCAGCGGCAACACGATCTTACCGCCACAGGGAATACGCTGCCACACTTTAGCCTTCTGCCCATTGGATTTAAGTAATTCGTGATCATTGTTGGGAACGCGCTCGTAGCGACCCCAGCGCGCTTCAATTTCAATTTTATCGGCATTCCCATCTACACAAAACGTCATGCCAAGGCTGCTGGGAACTAGCGACTGGTTACTAGCCGCATCAATTTCATCACCAGAATCCGACTCTGGCTCTACGCGTCCGGTGGCAGTTCCAAACTCTGCACCAGGCTCATGCCGTCCAGGGGCCTTGGTCTCAATGGGCTCTTCAGCATCTTCATTGGCTAATGCTCCTTCCAGTCCCTCAATACCGCCTTGAGCAGCTTCACGCGGGGACAGCTTGCCAACCAAGTAGCGGTCGCGCACACCCATATCAACAATACGTTCCTTGGGGCCGCCAGCTGGACCAAGCAAATCATCCATTACTGCCAATTGCAGCAACTCACGAATATAAGCCTGATCCTCTATGATCGGCACTTCGGCGATGGTCTTGTGTAATGCCCTAGGGAGTGCCTCCAGAAAGTCCGTCCATTGGACTCGGCCAACGCTGCCGGTTGATGGTGGCGTAAGTGCTGTAAGGCCAATCGAAACCTCCGGATCGACCAACAGCATGCGGTCAAAGTAGATCGTGGTAGTTTCCTGATCTGAACGAATCCGCAGTATCCGCCCAACCCGCGTTAAGTTGCTCGCTGTGCTCAGAATCAACACCCAATCATTATCGACGATGGCTTGATACGACGAACGCCCGCCTTTCAGCAACAACGTATAGGGTGCCAGGGTACGATCGGCAAACAGTCCATGATCAATGGCGATCCATGCATTGGAGTTAGTGTTAATTGCCATGTCCGCCTCCCTCAGTCGCTTCGAATAGGAATCAGCGTACCGAGGTACGCTTTGTTGTTTTCTCTGCTTTTCTTTTCGTAGCCAAGTGTAAGACAAACAGCTTCAATCTTCTGGCAGAACACGTCAGCGTTCAGAGGAATCATCCAAAGTTCACCCTTGGTTGGTTCCTCCCGATTTGTGCTTTGCCATTGCACCTCATCATTCAAAGGATGCTCAGGTCTGAAAGGGTGAACATTGAATATCTTATGATCAACCTGTGTGATCCAGGATGCCCCCACTTCCGTTATGGCACCCCATGAAACCTTGGTATTCTCACTAGTAACGAAGAGTACGAATATCTTCTGAGTAGAATAACTCTCCACAAAGAACTCTCTCAAGTAATCGTAAACGCCTCTTCCCTCTGGTACGCGACAAATTTCATCATCACAATTGGTATACAGGATGTCATCGGCTGGAACATTATTATGAAGAAGCATCTGATAGATAATATCTGCAAAAGGCTTATCTGGATAAGTCTGACTAATAAGTATCTTTTTCTTCTGAGAGTCGATAAGCGACTTCAACCCTAAGTCTGGACTGTTGTCGTTTATCGATTTTGTGATGGCCCCTTCAATAGCTTCTCGCGATAGGCCAGAACCAAGATTCATCAGATTGTCAGCTGCTTCTCCGCTCGCTTTTCTTCGAAAAGCATCCACATCGCGCCGGAGTTTGTCTTCATTGCTCTTCTGCTCATCTTGTTTCTGCAGCTTCTTTTTTGCTTTTCCTATATCGGTAAAAACTTCTCGCTTTCTGAGAATCTCTGCCAAGAGCTCCTTTCTCACATAATCCAAAACTGCGACATATCGAGGATCGTCAGATTTGTATCCCTGACGGTTGCTCAATGCCATATCGGGGAGCTCGGTAAGTTCAAACAGGTCAACGTGCAACTGTCCTACAACATAAACCTCATTCAACTTATTCTGTCCAACTACGGGTAGTATATTGAATTCTCCAATCTTTTTATTTGCGAACAACGAGATAAAATTATCTGGAAAGTCTGACATTACCGCCTTTCGGCCGCGAGTTGATTTGTAAGTCCCTATCCAGCCTGCCACCTTTAGAGTATATTCATGCTCAACCCCATCAATGTCCTTCATGACCAAGGGGATGGCCTTCTCATCCCTTGCAGTGACTAGGTCCTTTCGTCTTTGCGGATAAACATCAGGTACAAGGTCTACTAACGAAGAGTACTCATCTCCAAGAGAAATCAACGTACCCAGTTCCGTCATAACGTTTCGATCAAAGTCATCAATAGTCTCGGCCTCATTACCCCTAATCACATGGATACGAAACTCGCTATTTATCAGAGGAAATAGTTTCAGGATATTGCGTTTTACTACGGAAAGAGTCTTATCAAGTCTGTACTGAGGGTTTCGCATCACAATTGCGGAGCCATGATCTTCTACATAATCGAAGGTAACATCTGAGTCGGGAATGGCTCTAAGCTTACTACCTTCATCTGGATGGCGAGAAAGAATAAAACCGGACTTTTCACTATCTGCCACAGTTAAAATATCGACATTCTCGGAAACGGAAAGCGCAGCCAGTTTTCCAACGCCTTTGCGACCCATCTTGCGTCGTGCACCAGATTTGGAGAACGAGTCTACTTCTTTGACTCGTGAAACACCCGCCACATTCAAGTAGTTAGAGATATCACCCTTATCATAGGACATTCCATGACCATCATCTTCGACCCGGATATCATCCTTGTTGGCGATGATGTAAACGTTCTTTGCATCCGCGTCATACGCATTGGCAATCAGCTCCGCCAACACGTAGTAAATATTTGTATAAAGATTCGGTCCGAGCAGTTCCAATATGCGTGGATCTACATTCAGTTGATACTCTTTCACTCTTCACTGCTCCTTTTCAAAATTTCCCGACAAAAATTTTCGCAATTTCTAGGCTTATATTGACCATCAAAGGGGTCCCCCTCATTCATCAAATGCGTCAACACCGTCAGGATTTATGCCCGCCTTGAGCATCTCGAATTCTATCAAAAATTGATCTACCGCTTCGCGTGCCATGTCTGGAACCGCGCCCGACTTCTGCAGGCCTATCAAACGCTGCGCACAAGCCTCCGTATCCAAGTACCTCTCCAGCCACGCCGGATTCAAGCGTGGTTGAAGACGCACGGCCCAATCACCCACTACCTGTAAGCGTGTGTATGAGCAAAATTTTGGCAGAAATATCAGCAGACCATCATTTGATGACGTTACCACTTCACACCATGCTTTGGCTTCGGCAGGGTCGCCCCAGAGGCGCCATGCGGCCAATAAGCGAGCCAGTTGCGAATGCGCCAGCAATTCGCTCTGACCAAGTTTGGTTTTCAAACCGTTAACCCAGCAGGATTTCAGGTCATCAAGTGTGGCTGTGTCGACGAGCGCCTCTTCACCATTCTCGGCATACTTTTTAACCTCATCGGAGAGTGCCGCAATCAAATAGCGCTGGACTCCGAGCGAGCAGCCTTGGGCTATCGCAGTCTTGAGCAGGTCATACCGCTGCACCCGGTCGACCCGTTTCAGAAGGTGATAAACTACACGTGTGACACGTGATTCGTTGCCAAAATCGAAGGAGCCGCGTTCATCGCTGTCGAGCAAAAGCAAATCGCCGATATCAAGGAGCACATTGATGAACACTGGGATGTGAGCATCGGGGATGTCCTCTTCCACATGATCCATCAGCCGTTCAAGTAATGCTCGTGCTTTTGATAGGCCATCAGGGCGTTTCTCGCGCGTGCCTTGAACCATCGCATCGCCCAATGCGGCAGGCTCTTCTGCCAAACTTAAAAGCGCCTGCATTTCACTGCGGCGGACAGCACCGGGAGGAACTGTCATTCGAAAGTAAGTGGAGAAAACGTCGGGGTGGCAGACGCGCAAACCCCTCCGCCATTGCGCCAACCAGTCGGCCCCGTAGCCCATTTGCCCAATTTTCGGAAAAATGCGTCCAAGTAAATCTCTCGTGCTGGATCGAAGTTGCTCGGGCAGTGCTTGCACCCATTGTTCATGAAAGGCTGCTTTGGCTTTTTGATCACCGTCATACCTACCATCACGACTATGGCCAGAAAACTGGTCCTGGTTTGTGCGAATGACGTCATAAAGTCCTGGTAGGAAAACGCGAAGTGCCTCAAGTGCAATGAAGTCCACAGGATTGACCTCTCCACGTACCGCCGGATAGGTTACTGACAATGTATTCGTTAAACGGACGACATCACGCGGCACCTGAATTAGTGGATCAAGGCCATCATAGAAGACATTCGTCCAATAGGACTGATCAAAAAGGTCATCTGACCTATCACCGAGAATCTCGTCGAGGCGTTTAAAAAGAGCTGCCCGCAGAGCCACTCGGTCAACCGGGGGCAACTCGAACGGTACCTGAATGATCTTCTCTAGATACCGCTCGCCAGGCATACCACTTTGTTGCTCAATCGCCTGCGCGGCGACTTCACGATCGAAGGCTAGCAGGTAGACTACATTGGGAAAATCACCCAATGCCTTAATGACAGTGAATAGCTGCCGGGTCTCTTCTGGAGTAAGACGATCAATATCATCGACTACAACCAAAATTCGCTTCCCAGCCTCCCTCAAGATAGTGCTGATTTTAGACTTGAGAGCAGGAACATCTTTAGGTTTACTCTTAGTAACCATTCCGATCAGTTTTCCGATCTTACTTCCCACGCCACTGGTCATGCCACTCAAGTCAATTAGACCACCAACGCCCTCGGCAAAATCACCCAGCAGTTTTCCAAGTTTTTTGAACTTCTCGCTTTTGGCGGGCAACACAGCCTGTAGTTGACCAAGAAAAGCGCGAGCGAGGTTTTCCTGGCCAGAGAACCACCACGGATTGAAAGTCACGATTACGGGTTGTTCAGTTTCCGGGCGCTGTTCAAGAAAGTGCCGCACATAGCTAAGAACTGTAGACTTTCCCGCCCCCCAAGGGCCATAGAGAGCCAACACCAAACCATCATTACCCGGGTAGGTACAAATACTGTTGGCAAGGCTTTCGGCAAACGGAGCATGCCCAAATAGATCGTCTCGGGGGTTTAAACTCGGTCGGTCTGCGGAAAATGCTGTCACAGAGCCCCCTCATCAAACAAACCATCCTGCATCACTGCTTCTTTAGCCAATCCGTTTCGGACTGATTTAGTAGACTTTTTCGATTCAGGATTAATACTTTCAACTTCATGCCTTGCTTTGTTTAGCATTGCCAACCGATACAATAATTCTTCTCTTGCCTCTTCGCTTATCGTAAATCGCGTATTTTTTCCTTCGGGCAAATAAGTAACACTATGAAAACCATGCCCAAGATCAATCTGCCACCCATACTGACCCAAAACCAATTCATCAAGAAGCTTATGTAGCTCCCTTAATTCTAAAACTGTATTGTCCGTATTATCCTTATCATGAAACCTTTTGTAAAAATTTGTCAATCCTATCCCTTTATCCTTTAGATAGTAACTTCGAATATCATTAAACTCTTTAACCTTGGCTGTAAAGCCTTCTTCAACAAAAGGCTCTGGAAGCGGAAATGGCAAGAAACATAGAGACGGGCTATATCTAAGATCCTCTTTCATTTTTCCTGCTTTATCCCACGCAAAGATCATGTGAATTGAACTCTGCAAAACACCTAGCAACGCCAAGTCACCAGACGCTAAAACAGTCAACTCAGCGAATACTTGATCAGCGTCAACCAACGCAAATGCCCCGGTTTTACTGGTTCTGGCAATTGCAATAACCTTTTCCAACTTTGGAGTGTTTTTATTAGCGGACTTTTCGAACAATGAGCCTCCAATCAGAGCATACATTTCCTTTCCTGAGGCTTCATACAACCACCAGATATCTTTTACTTTTTGTTTCGATTCTTGTAGCTCATCACGAACAGGCTTTACTTTATCTTGAACGATCTGAAAGGCTAGCGGGTATTTTTGTGCCTTAGAAATAGGCCAGTCCCAAAAGTTGATTATGTAGCGACTTGCTTTTAACTGAGGAGATGAATTTATATCGCTACCAACCAAATATGGTTTTATAACATCACTATATTCCCTGTTTCGCAATATGTTCTTTGCATCTTTCTCCGATAACAAGAACCCCTTACCGTTAGGTATCACCCCTCTAGAAGCCACACCTTCATTGGCCCTTAGTGCCTTAACTGACCAATCCGTTCTTGCAACCGTGAGGCTGGGGCTGATATTAACAACTGATTTGGAATCTAATATATAATCGCCATACCAAACTCCATTAAAGAGCCAGACCATAACGTAATAAACATTTGCAGACCCAGGCCAGGGTTTTTTTGTAGCTGCGCGGTAGATGCACATGTCATTTGCAGCAAGATCTAAACCATATCGTCTAGTTTCCCCCTCACAAATTGAACTGGTTGAAATAAAACCAATCACCCCATTAGGCGCAGTGACAATCCGGGCTTTTGAAATAAAATGAGCAGATAAATCAGTATTATTAGAAGCACCTGAATTTTGCTCACAAATTGTCTGATTGTATTTCCTACCTAAGTTAGAACTTATGTTTTTCCCATAAACGAATGGGGGATTTCCCACTACCGCATCAAAGCCTATTCGCTTATCAACGAAAACTTCAGGAAACTCCAAACACCAATGAAATGGTTTTCGATTTGTCTTTCTGTTAGGAAAATCAACTCTGAGACCATCCTTACCCCTTCGCTTTAATTGTTCTAATGAAGCTGCACACCCGGACAATGCTTGTCCTGCTTCAATAGCTAGCATCGTAACATCAGTCTTTTTGCCACCTGATTTTAGCGTCTCGCCTACCAATGCATCTGCAAGGACCTCTACTAACTCTATCCTAGAACGAGCTTGCTGATTCAAATGCTCCATTGCTTCAAGGTCTCGAACATCGCGTACAGACCTCGTTCGTAGCTCCTTTCGCAATTGAATAGCGCTTTTCACTGCCATATCGACTTCTTGAGTAAAAAGCTTTTTTTCGCTGCTTTTTCCAACTTTCATATCAAGGTAGTGCATCTGGTCCAATTCGGTGACTCCCAGCAAACTATCTCCATAACGCAAGTTGTGATCGAGAAAGCCAAACGGACGCCCCTTTGCTAAGGTTATAAGCCAAATCGAAAGCTTGGCTAATTCCACAGCAAGTGGATTCAAGTCGACACCGTACAGGCAACGCTCGGCGATGAGGCGGCGCGCGAGTATCTTGCGGGCTTCGCTGTCTTGCGGCAGAAATTCTGTGACAATTCCAGTCTCCAAAACCTCACCATCCACGCTCACGGTTTTGCCCAAAGCTTCAACCTGTGACCATGATTCAACGAGTCGATCCGACAGCCAGCGGCAAGCTTGCACCAGAAATGCACCCGAGCCCATGGCTGGGTCGCAGATCTTGAGGTTGAGAAGTTCAGCGGGGGATTTCAGTACCCATTGATCGCGTGGCGTTCGCTCTGCAGGACCGACATAGACCACCGGTGTGAGCGTCTCGACGACGATCGCTTCGGTCAGCGACTTCGGCGTGTAATGGGTACCGGTTTCACGCCGATCGGAACCAGTAGTGACAATAAAAGCGCCAGCGGTATAGACCAGCGGATAACCCCATGGATCGGTGCGCAGCAGATGGGCATAGGGTTTGACGCGATCACGCAATTTGGTATCGCCCAAGCAGGCAGTCAGCAGGCGATCGGCTAAAGTGTCGTCAACGGGCTTGACTAGATCATTGCGCACCCTACTGGCAGAACTGCCGGAACGTTCTTGCAACAACTTAGCTAATCGCGCAGCGCCATCCAAGCGAGCCGAATCCAGTTCGGCCAGCTTGACCCATGGTGTTTTGGCACTCTTGGTTGGTTCCAGCTCCAGCGTAACATCATCGGTGCGTTTAACGGTGCGCTCAAGCAGCCCCTCGTATACGTAGCCGATCTGTTCGACATCCAGTGCGCGATAAGACAGCGTGCGCCCCTGAAGTTGCTGGATGGCTTCCAGCAAAAGCAGGACTGTGCGATTATCTATGGGCAGTGGCTTGGCGGTATCAATGCGCCAGCTGGAGCCTTTGGCCCGACCTTCAAGGAAAGGAAAACGGTCAGGATCAAATAGTGAACCGCCCAATGCAGGTAGCCGAAGGTTTTCATGCTCAATACCGCCAAATACCGCGCGGAAAATCGCAAGCAACCGCGACCAAGCATCCCAGCGTCTTTCAAGGATCTCTTCTGACTCTTTACGTAACTGCATGCGTAATGTTGAAAGCGCATAGTTTGCCTCGTAGCGCTCGTCGCCCATCAAGAGCAGGCCCCGCTCCTCAGCGGAGAGCAGGAACACCAAACGCATCATCACCGTCAGAGCCGCCTCATACAGCTCGGGTTCTTTGACATCATGCAGTAGCCCTCGATTGCGATCCTGGTCGGCTTTGTCGAGGGTTTGAATCAAGACTTCAACGGCACGGCGAACCTGCTCACCAAGGGCATCGGTCACTTCGTCCTGGAACTTCAGGGAGCGATCGAACAACGCGGGCAATTGTTCGGATTCATCGACAAAGAAACGACGAATGCCGAGCAGATGCACAAACGCCTGCAAGGTAATGGGCTCCTGACTCCATATACGGGCATACCAACTGGCAAAGCTGGTGACGGCACCCACCGGGGCATCCACCAGCATCCAACGCTCGCCGTTGGTCACCAGCCCGAGTCGACAACCCAAGGAACGGCACAACTGCACCATACGATCGGCAGGTGTGGCGGACCAGCTGTTTTGCTTCAGGGTGGCATCAAGATCGATATCCTGCGCATAGATTTGGATCAGCAGAAGTGGCTTGTTGGCGCCTTGCTCATTGACTACTGCAAGATTGGGCGACAGCGTCAAACCATATTCAGGCAAGCCAGCTTTGAGGTTGGCGGCGCACCAATCGCCACGCTTTAGGACGTCACCTTTTCCGTCTTCATCAAGTTCGAGGCCGCGAGACAACACTTCGTCTACCCAAGCTACGTGTAACTCGCCGAAGTGCGCATCCTCCAGTTCCAGTGCTTCGCGCCACTCCTCGTAGGCTTGCCGCAGACGTATACGTTTGTTGGCATCCAGTTCCTCTAACCCCTGAGGAAAGGCTTCTTTCAGAGTGGGAACCGCGAGGAATGGGCCGGAGATCTCTATCAACGACAACCAATCATCATGCACGCTGGGAGCACTCATGCTGCACCTCCCTGAACGGCAGATGAAGGCATCAGAAAAATCACAGCAACCGGGAATGTACGATCATTGAGTTTGGCATAACGGGCTTCGATGGCTTCAGCCTCCTGCTGACGCTCGGCCGGAATGCGGGCAAGACGCGCCTCCAGTGCAGCAGTATCTCGCCTGAGCTGAGTTCGCTCATCCTCGGAGAATAGGGAAAGCTGTGAGGGTTGTTGATCTTTATTAAGTTCGGTCTGGATAGCTTTTTCTAGTTCATCTAATACCGCCTTGATATCATCCACTTCCTTTTGCTTGCGTGACCGTAGAGTGTTCGAGAGAAACTTCAAGCGATCTTTCGATCGAGCATCGACCGCCTGTAGGATGGAGCTCTGCGCACGGTCGAAACGGACACGGATGGCATCGAATAAGGAGTCAGCTGCTTTAATTGGCGTGGCTTGATCCAGCCACTGTTGGACTTTGGTGACGCCCTCTTCTCGGCGGAATGATTTTTCGCCCAGATACCCCCCGGCTACCGTAAGTTCCTCATGGAGGCGATGATGATTGCCACCAGTCACTACCAATCGAGAGATTACGGCAACGGCAGGCCCATCAATAAGGGCGTCCGGCACTGAGCGCACTGTTACGCGATGCAGCTTCTTCACATCGTCCTGGGCCCAAACCTCGGCACGCAGTAATCGCAAACACATCTGAACCAAACGATGATTAAGGTGTACAAGTACCAAGTCGTCACGCCCTGTCGCAACGGTATGATCGAAAGTAACGGGACGAGTTTGCTGTGTGTGAGGATGACGCACCCCTTCGAGGCAACGGGCCCATGAACCCGATAATGCCGGCATTTTAAAAACAGTACCTTTGGGGGTGTCAGGCCACTCAATCGCTTCCAGCTGTGGTCTGTCTGCCAGCGACAATCCGACTTTAACTGCCTGGAGAATATACTCAGGCGCTAAATGAAAGTCTTGCTGCGTGTTTATCAGACGCTCATGTAACTTAGTGATTCGCTCCTTGAGATCACGTTCAGCTCGAACAAAACGACGAGCTTTCGCCATCCTTGACTCCGCCAATCGAATGTCAAGCTCTCTTCTCGATCCATCGATCAGACCTGCCAATTGTGGCGCAATGATTGGATTCACACTCCCCATATCAGCACGCATAGTTTCCAGTTTACTCAATGCCCGGATGATGTCCTCACCATGCCCACCAACACTTTTCTTACCATGGGCACCGCCATCGACGGGATGCCAAATCAGAACTTCTTTTTGACGTTGTCCATGCCGGTCGATTCGACCGTTGCGTTGCTCCATGACATTAGGGTTGTATGGGATTTCTAGGTGGATAAGGAAATTACAATAATTCTGTAAATCAATACCTTCAGAAGCGGCGTCAGTCGCCAATAGAATTCTCACCAAAGAGTCTTTCGGTGAAGTCTGAAATGCCGCTTTGACTTTTTCCCGTTCGTCCTGCGCCATACCACCATGCAAAACAGCTAAACGCTCACCTGCATAGCCGTGACTTGCCAATATTTGATGAATCCATTGATGAGTAGTCCGATATTCGGTAAACAAAATGACTCTACGGTCATTCCATCTTTCACCGTTTTTCAGATTGCTTTTGATCCAATCCAATACTGCCTGCGCTTTTGAATCTATTTTATTACTTGCGCTTTGCGCCCAATTGCGCAGCTCAATTAAAAGTGCTTTCTGTTCTTCATTAAGCGGGGGCACGCGAATGCTGGCTTCTTCAATAGCCTCTTCTTGAGATATCTCAATATCTGCATCATTCGCGTAATCCTCTTCAACTTTTAATATTGCCTTTCGCAAAATCCGTTCGTCGAATTGGCTTGTAGGCCTTTCACGTCCCCCATTAGTCACAGACTGGTGGTGTTTTTCTAGCGTACTAGCAAATGCCGCCGGCGATGAAAATAAGCGTTTTTTAAGTAACAGATTGATAAAAGTTGTACCTAAATCTTTTGGGGTTAGGTCATCCTGCTGCTCTCTACTTTTACAATATTTTTCTAAGCGTGCGTGGACTGCACGTTCTTGTTCAGTGTATTGAACATTTAGCGCTTCCAATTTTCTTTTGGCATAAAGTGGCCTGCCTTTGTTATCAACTAAATCAGTTTTTAACCGGCGCACCATCACTTGGTTTAGTTGTTTTTCATCAGGTAGGATGTTTCTGGCAAAACGCTGGTCATCTAGTAACTCTAAGAGCCCCGTGAATGACTGAGTGTAACCATTATGAGGTGTTGCGGTTAAAAACAGCTTGTGTTGAAAATGTTTGCTGATGAATCTTATAAAACGAGTTCGCTGACTCTCAATAACGTAATTTGTGCTTGTAGACGGCGCAACGTTATGGGCCTCATCAACAACTAAGAGATCAAATTTTCTCGGATATGTTGAATAAGGCGGCAATATATCTCGCATTGCACGCAGGCCTTCACCACTTTTCACCCAATCCATTGATGTTATTAATCTGGGATGTGATGTCCATGGGTTTGAATGAATCCCACGTTCTCGTCTTAGCTGCTTTATGTAATCCGTGTTAATTATTACAAACTCAAGTCCAAACTTCTCCTGCATTTCCATGCGCCATTTCTCTTGCAGCGAGGCAGGACAAACGACTAACACGGAACGGGCACGATGCCGCAGTAGCATCTCCTGAATGACCAAACCAGCTTCAATTGTCTTACCGAGACCGACGTCGTCCGCAATCAACAAGTTAACGCGAGCCATATCAATAGCTCGCACAAGAGGGTCAAGCTGAAAGTCTTCAATACTGATCCCGCTGCGAAAAGGGGCTTGTAAAAAACCCCGGTCAGCGTTAGTGGCCGCACCCCAGCGAACGGCATCCAGAAATGCATCCAAATAGTTAGAGACATCTTGCCCAGTTATATTAGGCAAACCCATTTTTTCGATGACTGACGCACCAGGTTCAATTTCCCAAATAACTTCAATTGTGTCGCCAAGCGCATCCTCTTCTATTGATTCAAGTTGAACAAGACTCCTAGCACCGCCACTAGAACGCTCTAAATTTGAGGAGGTATGAATTTGGCATACAATCCACTGACGTCGACGAACTTCAACCAGTTGGCCAACCTCAGGAAGTAGAACGTTAAGCTGAAAAGACGACACATTAGTACTCATACAGCTAATCCTTAGCAAAAACCCAATAGAAGTGCTTTGAATTAAAAAACTCAACGCCACTCTATGAATGCATATTTGATTAATGGTAACAACCATCTTGGTTACAAGATGTACCTAGAATGTCTGTTTAAGTCAAATAAAAAGCATCAAACATAGATTGACGCCAAATTATTCTCAGAAGACCTTCCTCTTCGGAGTATCTCAATCTCATAGCCCAAAAATTGCTTTTTGCTGCCATTTGATGCTATTGGTGACTGCTACAATACCCATGCAATTGACCAAGGAGCTGGGCTGTTGCAGCGCCATTAGCTTTTCGCGCTTTAGGGCTTGCCTTAGCGGAAGGATCTGTTTTGCGCTGTGCTCATCGCTGCCTTGCTACAGGTGGTAATCACGCATAGCACAGAAAAAGCCTTCTGTACCTAAACGGTCGGGTACCTCCAACTGAAACGCTGCATCGTTTGCAGCATCAGGCGAAGGTGAAATTTAGCGTGCCACATCACACATATATCTTGCTTGAGCAGGGCTTTAACTTCTGGCCACAATTCTGGCGAGCTGGGCGCAGTGTCGAGCATGCTATTTGTAATTCGATGTCGTTATAGGGCACAGGAATGTATCGCTGACCTCACCGGATGAAGAAAGCCGCATTATTGCGCCGCATACACTGGTCTGCACGCCACTGCGCTGGCATGTTCGCGCCTATTGCGAGAAAAACCGTGATTTTCGGGATTTTGTGCTTAGCCGCTTTCGCGGCATAAACGGCATCAAGGGTGATGCCGAAATGACAAAAGAGCAGAATGAGCGCTGGAACAACAAAGTCGATATCGTATTAGTGCCGGACTCCAGATTAAGCGCCTATCAAAAAGCCATTATTGCTGAAGATTACAATATATGCGGGTTATCTCGGTACGCTCTGCCCTAGTGCTTTATGCAGTGCAGGCCTTAAATCTGGATCTGGCAAAAATAGATGCGCGCCCGGAAGCACAGCAGATCATGGTGGCAAACCTGGAAGAAGTTAAACGGCATGCGTTCTGAGCAAGAGTTTGTACTAACTTAAATTTAACCCACTGCTTTGCTTGTCTTGAATCATTGCAGTGTCCAACTCAGGTCCAACATGCAGCCGTAGACTTTTAACGATATTAAGCTGGGCTTTCTCGGCATGCCGTTGCCAGGACTTTTCGCTTGAGACATCAACCTGATGTTTAAAGCTCAGTGCCAGATAGTAACGCTTATCCAGCGGCAAGCAGTAGTGATCTGTTCGGGTAATGCTCTCGCCCTTTTGCTCCTGATAAAACACCCAATCAAACCCATGCATTGAGACAACTTGTGCTGGCTTTAACGGTAGGAAACCGAAACTCTGAATTTGCAAGCGAACATGCTCTTCCAGCCTGTCTTTTCGGCCAGTAGCCCCGCGTGATGCGGCTTCTTCCGCTTCTGCTTCCAGTTTCTTTCTTTGTTGCGTATTCCATCCCAAGCCCTGGCCGTTGCCTTCCGGGCCAATAACCTCTGAGTTGTAGTGAGCATCGTATTCATCGGTTACATGCTGCGCTAACTCATTTCTGTTTAATGCATTAACGGCATCAGGTACTTTTTTGATTTTCAGTTGTAACCAAAGCACACCATACTCGCCGCCGTCGAACCTTATGACAGGTGCCAGATAACACCAGCCTTCGGTATGAACATGAACACCATAATGATGCCAGTCTTGCTCAGCATTTGCTTCAAACCAGCCTTGTGCCCGGAATGGAAAATTAATCTGTTTCGGTTGCTCTTGTGAGACAATGTTTGAGCAAGGCAGCATCAACTCCAGCCGGTATTCCTCCAGCCTGAGCGTGAGTTTATGCAGTTTGTTAAAATCCGGACCGCCGGCAAAGCCCTGCCACCAATTTTTGAGTAACTGCATCAGATCTTACCAACATGTTTGTTGATGTAACGCTGCACCTGCGCCGCCTTTTTATGGTTGCCAAACATTCGTAATTGCTCTTTGTAAGTTTCAATACCCAGATACGGTAACGTATGTGGGCTAACACCAGGTTCAGAATCTTTGCCAAACACAAGGCCACAAAACTTTATGCTACGGCATAAGCTACTGGCCGATAAATCATTACCGCCGGCTAGGTTAGGTACTAAATCAAACGGGTTATTCCTAACAGCTACTATTTTCATCCCCAGCCCAGCGGCCAGTTGCGATAACTTTTCGACATTTGCGCCACTACCATGCAGAGCCAACTGCTGGGTCGTTAACCTGCCGCCATAGTTTGCCCGATAATGCAGTAACGCCGCATTAAAGATAATAGCGCCCTGGCTGTGTGCTACCCACTTTATGGCTTTACCACTTTTTTGAGCATGCGACAGTATCGCCGCCAGATGCTGGGCATTGTGCGATTTGGTTCTACTTAGCTTATCAAACATGCATTCGGCAAGGTCTAACTTCCAGCCATCGCTTGGGTTATGAAATAGCGTGTAGCCTGCAATACCATCTGCGCTATAAGCAGCCTGTGCATGTACGCCCATTAACCAGGCAGCTTTATTAAGCTCATTTTGCATGCCATTAACTGCGGCATGCTCAGTCTGTACATGAGGCACAGCTTCTCGGGCTATCCAGGCACCGGTAAGCGTTTTAATACCATCGCTGGGTGTTGGGCCATTATAGTTGGCATTGCTTTCACGGCTAACGTTGTACAGTGTGGTTCTCTCATTGGCGATATTGTTTTTGGTACCCAGCACATTTCTGTCGAAGTAAATGTCATCAATAACAACCTGGCCGGCTCCGTTTGTTTTGTACTCCAACAAGTAATGATAGCTGCGAAATGGATAACGCGTGCGATAGATACGGCGAAACGGGTTCAGGCTGTGCTTTGTCGAATAAGTAGAATTGGGGGAACGGGTGACATAGTCAATTTCTTTCATCACCTGCTGCTGATCGTAATCATTCAGGCTGGCAAGCATCAACAGTGCCTGATGCGTCAATTGCCAGTGATTGTTTAGATACTGCGACGGTAAACGGATACCGTGTTCCTGTGCTAGACTTTTATCTAAACCACTATGATTAAAAGCCTGAACTTTGCCTGTGTGCATCCAGCTCATTTGTGAACTCCATTTCAGCGAAACTTTTATCAAAAGAGTAACATTAAACACGAAATGCACACAACACCGCAAGTATTAACCTTGCTGTATTCACTACCAGCATAATGGCATGCAATGCGGTCTACAAATCACGCTCACTAATTCGTTCCAGTATCCACTTCTGTATTTCCTCCTCCACCCATGCCACCATCCGGGCACCCAGTTTCACTGGCTTTGGAAAGCGCTCTTCAGCAATAAATTTATAAACGGTTGAACGCGCCAGGCCAGTGCACTCCATGACGGCTTTTAATTTGATGAGTTTCATGGTTTGGTCCTCGTAATTACTCAGACCATATGCAAGCGCTGTATTTTCTAACCGCTAAGTTCACCGAAAATCGGCTGCAATAGCCGTAAACCTTGCCTAGCTAAATCGAAAAAACTTCAGACCTATATCACTTTCAGGAACTAACCATACACAGCCTGAAAGGAGATAAACCATGGCACCTAAACCAACCCCTTCTGAAGTCGTCAACTGGTCTGTCGCTGCACTAACCGTTTTGGATAAGGCGGCATCACTGATAGCCAAGAAGTACGCGCGAAAAGATATGTTTACTAACCCCCAAGCCACCAAAGACTTTCTCACTTACAAAATGAACCAGCATGATCGTGAAGTATTCGCGGTGATGCTACTTGATAACCAGCATCGGTTAATTGAGTTCAGAGAACTGTTCTACGGAACAATTGATGCCGCTCCGGTCTATCCCAGGGAAGTGGTAAAGCTGGTTTTGGAGAAAAATGCAGCTGCGGTTATTTTTGCACATAACCACCCTTCGGGCGTGTCAGAGCCTTCGGCCGCAGATCGGCGCATCACACAACGGTTAAAAGAAGCGTTAGCGCTTGTCGATGTGAAAGTGCTGGACCACATCATCGTAGGTGAGACCCCAGTTTCGTTTGCAGAGCGTGGTTTGCTCTAAGCAAAAACACATATCCACCTACTAACTACACGGCATAAAACCCAAGTTCCCAAATTGCTCTTTTGGGAACTTGGGTATCGCTATAAATCAATAAGTTACATCGACGCACTTGGTTGAAGTGCCCAAAACGGTGTTTTAATTTAAAAAAGGAAGTTGACGATGGCAGAAGTTCACGCAGTCAAAAGCCTGGATAAGGTGAAACTGATCAGTCACCTACTTGAGCGTAATTACAGCCAGCAAGTGGCCGATGTCTGGAATATTGGCTTAAACCTCGCTCTTCGCATATCCGATCTGTTATCCATCCGTTTTTCGGATGTCTGCGAAGATCGCCTGTTGCTGATTGAAAGCAAAACCAAAAAGGCTGCCAGTATTAAGCTGAATCAAAAAGCGATTGATATCATCCACCGCATTCGGCAGGAACAGCCAACCCATACATACCTGTTTCAATCGTACCGCAACCAGCGGGCAATGAATTTGCCACCGCTGCCACTATCCAGGCGCTTTATCTCTCGTGCCTTTGCCGATATTGGCACTCAGGTTGGGATCCAGCTTGGTACGCACTCAATGCGCAAGACTCGGGGCTACCACTTGTACAAAGCAACCAAAGATATAGCCCGAGTTATGAAGATGCTTCGGCATAGCTCTGAAGGGGTGACCCTTCGCTACATTGGCATCACCCAAGAGGACATTGATAAAGATTTTATTGAACTGGAAATTTAGGTTTGTTTCGGCTCATTGGCAATTAAGCGTTCTGCGGTCAGCCAAAGCTCTGAGGGTTTGCACTTTAAAGCTGTGGCTACCTTCCAAACCGAAAGAATCGAAGCTTTGGCAACTCCTCGTTCAATTCCAGAGACAAACGAGCGGGCCAGATCAGCTTTATCAGCCAACTCTTCCTGACTAAACCCAACCTCAACTCGGCGGAGCTTAATTGCTCTTCCAAACGCAGTTGAAATATCTGGTAATTCATTATCGACCACAACAACCCCTGCTCATTAATCTGAGTAAAGGGATTCTTACTGAACAGGGCTAGACTGGCCACGCTCTTTAAACTACATTAAGACCACTATAAAGGTCAAAAAGAACTTTATAGTAAATTTTAATTAGAATAATCACGGATAAAAAAACACTATCGTGTGAGCATCACCTCACGCTGATAGCAATAATTTGTAGGAGTAAAAAATGAAAGTAATCAAAATCTTGTCAATCATCGGGATGGTGTTCTTTCCATTGTGTCTGATTTTAGCATCCGTCTTCGCCGACAGCGATGTTGAAGCAGCTGCTGGCTGGGGAATAATTGCCACTCTCTACGGTATAGGTTACTCAATAACCACATTCGTGAAGACTAAGAACTTAGCCAAAATCGAATGAATTAACATTAGCGTGACCTATTTTAGGTCACGCAATTCTACTCACCATATATCTACGCTCATATGATCATAGTACTCGCGATTCCAAGGAGATTTAAAATGAAAAATTATGTCATCGTTGCTATTGCAATTTTACTTGTCAGTTGCGGTGAAATTGATGATCGATCAATATCATGCTACGAGCTACTGCAAATTGACAATACTGGCAGATCACACGCATCACCAATAATACTGGAACAAGTAAAGGTATTAGGGGAACACCT